>NZ_AXAE01000037.1 GCF_000472705.1 Mesorhizobium erdmanii USDA 3471
ACATGAACTACCAGCGGTTCTTCGAAGAAGCGATCGACCAGCTCCATGCGGAGCGTCGCTATCGTGTCTTCGCCGACCTCGAGCGTATAGCGGGGAAGTTTCCGCGCGCCATATGGCGTTCCAATGGCCGCGCCGAGGAAATCACCGTCTGGTGCTCCAACGATTATCTCGGCATGGGCCAGCACCCCGATGTCATCGCCGCGTTCCAGAACGCGGCCGGCAAAATGGGTTCGGGCGCCGGCGGCACCCGCAATATTTCGGGCACCTCCAACCCGCTGGTCGAGCTCGAGCATGAGCTTGCCGACCTGCACGGCAAGGAAGCGGCACTGGTCTTCACCTCCGGCTTCGTCTCCAACGAAGCCTCGATCTCGACCATTGCGCGGCTTTTGCCCAACTGCCTGATCATCTCGGACGAGTTGAACCATGCCTCGATGATAGAAGGCGTGCGGCGCTCGGGCGCCGAGAAGAAGATCTTCCGCCACAATGACATCGCGCATCTGGAAAGCCTGTTGCAGGCGGCGGGACGCGAACGCGCCAAGCTGGTCGTCTTCGAAAGCGTCTATTCGATGGACGGCGACATCGCACCGATCAGAGAGATCGTCGAGCTCGCCGAACGCTACAACGCCATGACCTATATCGACGAGGTCCATGCCGTGGGCATGTACGGCCCACGCGGTGGCGGCATCACCGAGCGCGAGGGCCTGGCCGACCGCATCGACATCATCCAGGGTACGCTGGCCAAGGCGTTCGGCACGCTGGGCGGCTACATCACCGGCACCAGCGCGGTGATCGACGCGGTTCGCTCCTATGCGCCGGGCTTCATCTTCACCACGGCGCTGCCGCCGGCGATCGCCGCCGCCACCACCGCCTCGATCCGTCATCTCAAGCAATCGCAGGCCGAGCGCGACGCGCAGCAGCAGCAGGCGAGCCGGACCAAGCAGATCCTTTCGGCCGTCGGCCTGCCGGTGATGGAGTCGCCAACCCATATCGTGCCGGTGCTGGTCGGCGACCCCGAGCTTTGCAAGATGGCGAGCGACCGGCTGCTTGGCGTGCACGGCATCTACATCCAGCCGATCAATTATCCGACCGTGCCGCGCGGCACCGAGCGGCTGCGCATCACGCCGACGCCGTTCCATTCCGACGCGTTGATCGCGGGATTGCAGGACGCGCTGGTCGAGACATGGGATGCGCTCGGCATCCCCTACGGCTCCGCCGGCCGTCCGCCCGTGGCCAAGAGCGACCGGATCGTGCCTCTGCTGGTACCCAAGTCAGGCGGCTGAAACCCACCACCCGCTCAAGCGGTCGTCGTCCCCTTGGCCAGCCGCTGGTCGGTTCCTCGAGTTGATCGAGGCGGCGGTGGAAAACCAATCGGGAGGGGCACTTTTGGACGATTTGATCCTGCTCAATGCCCAAAGCTTCCCGATGCCCGAGGATGGAGTCAAATCTTCGAGGAGCATCGCCATGGGCCACATGTCCCACACGTCCTTTGGTAACTTCACACACGCTGGCCAGCAGGCGCAACAATGGGTCAAGGAGCTCGCCAAGGACCTCTACTGGAGCGAGCCGAGTGCCTGTCGTCTCTTGAGGTCAGTCCTGCACACGGTGCGCGATTGGCTGTCGCCAACGGAAATGGCCGATCTTGCGGCGCAACTGCCCGTTTTGGTTCGCGGCATCTATTTCGAAGGCTGGAACCCATCGATGCCTGTGCATGAGCGCACGAAGCGCGATTTCATCATCAGCGTCAGAAACAGTTTCGGCTATGATGACGATGTCGATTTCGATGTCGCGATCAGTGCCGTGTTCAATCTTCTCGACCATCACATTTCGCATGGTGAGATCGTGCAGGTTGGAAACTCGATGAAGAAGTCGCTTCGAAAACTGTGGCCGGTGGATTGACCGATGTTCCGCGACCGCGATGACGCTGGAGTGAAGCTTGGGCTGGAACTGAGCAGGCTTCAACTGCATCAACCCATCGTGCTGGCATTGCCGCGTGGCGGCGTGCCAGTCGCAGTGGAAGTGGCCAAAGCCCTCCACGCCCCTCTTGATCTGCTAATCGTTCGCAAAGTCGGCGCCCCGGGTAATCCCGAATTGGCTGTTGCTGCAATCGTCGATGGCGACCCTGGCGAAGTCGTCTTAAACCGAGAGATCGTCGAGACCTACGCACTCGGCGAAGGCGAGCTACGCGTCTTGATCGCAAACGAGCGTCCAGAACTTGAACGCCGGCGCGCTGTCTATCGAGGGAAGGCCAAACCGATGTCGATTGCTGGAAAGACCGCGATAATCGTCGATGACGGCGCTGCGACCGGTACGACAATGAAAATCGCGATCCGCGCCGTCAAGCGCCGGTCACCGCGGGAGATCGTCGTGGCAGTTCCCGTTTCACCGCAAGAGACGGTCGCCGCGCTAGAGCAGGAAGCGGACCGTGTGGTCTGCCTTAGTCAGCCAGGACAGTTCCGTGCCTTGGGCCATCACTATCTGCGATTCCCGCAGCTCTCTGACAACGACGTTCTCTGCGCTATGGACGAGGCTGCCCAGCTGTACAAGCGTAGTTCAAAAGCCTTGAAAAACAGGAGATCGCTCTGATGCAGATCCGCACCCTTTCTGCTTTGGAATGTACCAAATTGCTCACGGCCACTCGCGTGGGCCGCCTGGCATGTGCAAAGGACGGGCAGCCCTACGTCGTGCCCTTCTACTTCGCCCATTCGGATGCTCATCTTTACGCGTTTTCAATGCCGGGCAAGAAGATCGAATGGATGCGGGCCAATCCGCTGGTGTCCGTCCAGGTCGATGAACATGGCCAGGGGCGAGGATGGAAGAGCGTCATTGCCGACGGCCGATACGAGGAACTGCCTGACAGGATCGGCCACAAGCTTCAGCGGGATCATGCCTGGTCGGTCTTGAGCAAGCACACCGACTGGTGGGAACCCGGTGCACTCAAGCCGGTTCTTCCTCCCACAGCCGATAGTGCGCCGCACGTTTTCTTTCGGATACTGATCGAGCAAGTGTCCGGACGAGAAGCAAGCGAGTAGTCGCCCCGTCAAGTCTTGCGAGAAAAGGAAAGGGCCGGCGCAATCTGCACCGGCCCTGTCCTCTTTGACGTTGAATTGCTATCGCGCCATCAAGACCGGCAGCGATTGGCCCGCAAGCATCGACTTGGTGACCCGGCCGGCGGCAACTCCTGATTTCTATGAAGGCCAGTCGTGGTTCCAGCCATTAGCGAGGCCGCCAGATGCGTTCATTGCGCTGGATCAAGCGTCGTTACCGCAAGGGCATTTGATCCGCATCAACGCACCGCCGAACCAGGGCTTTAGATTTCAGCCGAACAATCGGGGAAATACATATGAGATTCCTGATCACATTGGCTCTGGCAGGATTGGCCTGCAACGCGGCCAGCGCCCAGGAACTCGGCGACGGCAAGGCCGAATACATGAACTCCTGCGCCGTTTGCCACGGTCCCGAAGGCAAGGGCGATGGTCCGTTGGGGGACGAGTTGTTGAAGCGGCCGAGCGACCTGACGCGCCTTTCAAGGCGCAATGGCGGCGAATTTCCTTACTGGCGCGTTTATGCCCTGATCGACGGCCGCGCCATGGTGCCGGCGCACGGCGAGCGCGACATGCCGGTGTGGGGCAGCCAGTTCCTGCCTGGCGACGTGAAGAAATACGGCCCAAACGCAGGCGAAATCGTCACAAGGGAACGGATCCATGATCTTGCCGGATATGTCGAGACGCTCCAGCAATGACAGCGAATGGTGCAAACAGTCTCCGCAAGACCCAGGCATTGAGGAGGCCGGCCATGGTTGTTGACGACCAACAACGCGTTACCGCATTCCTGCTTGATCCTGCCTCACATGGCACGACCGGACCGGTAGAAGCGATCGAAACCCATATCTCGCGCATTTTTCTGACTGGCGAACGCGCCTACAAAATGAAGCGGGCGGTCAAGCTGCCCTATGTCGATTTCTCGACGCCGGCACTGAGGCTGGCCGCTTGCGAGAAAGAGGTGGAACTCAACTCGAAAACCGCTCCCGGCCTTTATCTGAGGGTGCGCCGCATCACGCGGGAAGACGACGACAAACTGACTTTTGACGGTACCGGCCAAATGCTCGACGCGGCGATCGAGATGGTCCGCTTCGACCAGTCGAAGCTTCTCGACCGTATGGCCACCGCAGGAGAATTGACGCCGGCGCTGATGACCGCCGTCGCGCGGATGATCGTTGGATATCACCGCTCGGCGCCGGAGGTCCACAATGGCACCGGCTCGTTCAACTTGATGGGCGTGCTCGACATCAACGAAGCCGGCTTTGGCACCAGTCATGTCTTTACGAAACGGGAGATTGAGACGTTTGCCGGAGCCTTCCGCACCGCGCTTGCTCGGCATGCCGGATTGCTGGACAGCCGGGAGGCCGCGGGCAAGATCCGCCGGTGCCATGGCGATCTGCACCTGCGCAACATCTGCCTTTTCGATGGCGAGCCTCGCCTCTTCGATTGCATCGAATTCAATGACCAGATCGCCAGCATCGATGTCCTGTACGACCTCGCCTTCTTGTTGATGGACCTTTGGCATCGCGGGTTCCCAGAGCTCGCCAATCTCGTGATGAACCGTTACCTCGACGAAGCCGACGATGAGGACGGTTTCATCCTGCTGCCCTTCTTCATGGCCGTGCGGGCTGCCGTGCGCGCCCATGTCACCGCAACGCAGGTTGAGCAAGGCAACGCCGACAGCGAAAAGCTGACTGCCGAGGCGAGATCCTATTTCGAACTGGCCCTGACATTTCTCCAGGAGACCGAACCTCGGCTCGTTGCCATCGGCGGCCTCAGTGGTTCCGGTAAGACGACGATTGCCGAGGCGCTCGCTGCCTATGTCGGAGCGCCGCCCGGCGCACGTATTATCGAAAGCGACCGCATCCGCAAGGCAATGCACGGCGTGGCGGCCGAGACCAGGCTGCCGGACAAGGCCTATCGACCCGAGGTGTCCGAACGGGTCTACAACGAGATGGCATGGCGCGCCGGCCTCATCCTCTCCGAGGGCGGCTCGGTAGTAGCTGATGCGGTTTTCGACAGACCGGCCGATCGTGAGCGGATTGAAAAGGCAGCGCGAGATCGAGGTATCGCGTTCTCCGGTTTCTGGCTGGAGGCGGATCCACTCGTCCTTTGGCGGCGGATAAGTCAACGCAGAGGCGGTCCATCGGACGCCACGGTCGATATCCTGTCGCGCCAATTGGAGCGCAATCCCACACACGTGGAGCGCAAGCCCAGCCACGCCAGCTGGTGCAAGATCGACTCCGATCGAAAGCTCGTGGACATCGTTGCCGAATTGAAGGGATTTTGCGACCGCAATGCCTCCGAAGTCCTTCGCACAGCCTCCTGATTGGCTGAGCAATTCCCAACCCAGCCCGTGCCCCTGCAAGTCGGTCCGCACTACCGCCGCCCGCGTGCCCTTTTCAGCCAGGTCGCGCACCATGCCGGGAATTATTGTCTCAGGCTGAGTGACGATGACAGCAAGGTCTCGACAACATCGTCAGCGCTGCCTTCGAGGGCGAGATCCGGCCGGTCAACCCGAAATATTGCCAGATCGCCAGTCGGCAATGCTATGCCCAAGCGGCCAAGCCCTGATGTCCCGAAACGACCGACGGAGCCTTCGCGCACCGATGCACAGCGATGATCGCCCGCCGATCTTGCCCGTTCGTTGCGTTGGATCAAGGCGCTCTCCGGGTCTCGCTATTAGCTTTTGCCGAGTTCGGCGCGCCTCGTCAGCGCTGGCGATAATTGACGAGCATCGATCAAATCGGAAGGCATCGCATGAACGAGTCCACCCTGCGACGCGCATTGCTGGTCATTGCCATCCTGGGTCTGGCCATTGGGATCGGAGCGTGGCGAACCGGGCTCGGCCCGCTTGAAGCCAGCACGATCTGGACGGTGGCGACCTTGCCCGTGGTCGCGGCTCTCGCCATCTCCATCCTGCGCGATTTCTGGATCGGCCGCTTCGGTGTCGATGCGATTGCGCTGGTGTCGATGTCCGCCGCCCTGCTGCTCGGGCAACCCCTGGCGGCGGTGGTAGTCGCTATCATGTATGCAGGCGGGACCGTGCTTGAGGACTTCGCCCGCGGCCGCGCGGAACGGAACCTCAAGGCCCTCACCGACCGGTCGCCGCGTGTCGCACATCGCAAGTCGACACATGGGACAGAAATAATCCCCATCGGAGAAGTCGCTGTCGGTGACGCTCTCCTGGTGCGTGCCGGCGAACTGCTTCCCGTCGACGGTATACTGCTCGATGCTTCGGCCTCGCTCGACGAGTCGGCGGTCTCTGGCGAGCCATTGCCGGTGCTGCGCAGCGCCGGCGAGACGCTTCGTAGCGGCACGGTAAATGCGGGCGAAGCCTTCAGCATGCGGGCTTCTGCCCTGGCGGACCAGAGCACATATGCCGCGATCGTGCGCATGGTTGCGGCGGCGCAGACCGTCAAAGCGCCCTTTATTCGCATGGCCGACCGTTTCGCTCTGTTCCTGTTGCCGGCCACCTTGCTTGTTGCCGGCATCGCGTGGTTCATCTCCGATGATCCGATCCGGGCGCTTGCCGTGCTGGTCGTCGCAACGCCCTGCCCACTCATTCTCGCTGCCCCCGTTGCCTTCATCGGCGGTGTGTCGCGCGCCGCGCGCGCTGGCATCCTGATGAAAGGCTCGACCGCGCTGGAGGCCCTTGCGCAGGTTCGGACCGCGATCTTCGACAAGACCGGTACGTTGACCATCGGTGGTGCCGAGCTCATCGAGATCGAAGCGGCACCTGGCTGCGGCACCGATCATCTGCTGCGGCTTCTGGCATCCTTGGAACAGGCCTCGCACCATGTGCTTGCCGACTCGATCATCCGGGCGGCGCGCGGCAGGCAGCTGGTGCTTTCTCATCCACATGATGTCCGCGAGCATCGCGGTGCGGGCCTGAAAGGGCGCGTCGAGAACATGTCGATCGCGGCGGGATCGCGGGCTTTCGTGTTCGCCGACAAACCCCTGCCCAACTGGGCGAAAAACGGCGAAGATCGGTATCGGGACGTGCCGGTGTTGAGGGTTTTTGTTACGCTCGGAAAACATCTTGCCGGCGTTTTCACCTTCGGCGATGCACTGCGCGCCGATGCGCACGGCGCGCTTGCCAGCCTGCGCTCGGCCGGCATCACCCGCATGGTCATGCTGACAGGTGACGATGGTGCGGCGGCAATGCGTATTTCCTCCATGCTGGATCTGGATGTCATCGTCGCCGATGCTGTTCCCGCAGACAAAGTCGCGACGGTCGAGGCCGAGAAGACGACGGCCCCAACAATGATGGTCGGCGATGGCATCAACGATGCACCCGCGCTCGCCGCAGCGACGGTCGGCATAGCCATGGGCGCGCGGGGGGCGACGGCCTCTTCCGAGGCTGCGGATGTAATTGTTCTCGCCGACCGGCTGCAGCCTGTGGCCGAGGCGGTGCGGATAGCCCAACGCACGCGCGCGATCGCTCTGCAAAGCATCGTCGTCGGGCTCGCGCTCTCTGCCGCAGCGATGGTCGCGGCGGCCATGGGGCAGATAACGCCGGTGGCAGGCGCATTGCTTCAGGAAGGGATAGACGTGGCGGTTATTCTCAACGCGCTGCGCACCCTTGGCGATGGACGTCTCGGGCGCGCATAGTAGGCGACCGAAAATCGGGGAATGGTCATGGCACAGCAGAATCTGGTGGTTTGCAGCAAATGCGGCGGTGTCAACCGCCTGCCGCCGGGCCGCGCTCCCGGAGAGGCCAAATGCGGAAAGTGCGGGACCAGATTGTTTTCTGGGCACCCCCAGGATGTTGACGCCGAGATGTTCGATCGGCAGATCGCACGCAGCAGTATCCCCGTTGTCGTCGACGTCTGGGCACCATGGTGTGGTCCGTGCAAGATGATGGCGCCGGCATATGAGGCGGCGGCGAACGACCTGGAGCCGCTTGTTCGCCTGATCAAGCTCAATTCCGACAACGAACAGGCTGTGGCGGCAAGGCTCGGCATTCGCGGCATCCCGACGATGATCCTCTTTCATGGCGGGCGTGAAATCGCGCGCGCATCCGGCGCAATGACGGCAAGCCAGATCGTCAGGTGGGTTCGCGACCGCTTGCCGACGGTCGCCGCCTGAAGCCGCCTTACCATGGATCCGCTCATTGCCCGGCTCGGACTGGCGCTGGCCATTGGCCTGCTCGTCGGACTGGAGCGCGGCTGGCGAGAGCGGGATGCACCCGATCGCAGCCGTACAGCCGGCATTCGCACTTTTGGCATATCCGGCCTGCTCGGTGGGATTCTGGCCGCACTCGCCGAAGCGCTCAATACGGTGTCGGTTCTGGTCGGCGGGTTTATCGCATTCGCCGCGATCTTCGCCTGGTACAAGGCGCGCGAGGCTGCCCATGACGAGGATTTCAGCGTCACGAGCGTGATCGCCGGTCTCGGTGTTTTCGCACTTGGCGCGCTTTCCGTAGCAGGCAATTACACAGCAGCGGCGGCCGGTGGAGCGGCGTTGGCTGCAATTCTTGCCAGTAGAGAAATCTTGCACGGCCTCCTGCGGCAACTGACTTGGATCGAGCTGCGATCGGCGCTGATCCTGGCGGTGATGACGGCAATCGTGCTGCCCTTGCTGCCGAACCGAACGTTGGATCCCTGGAGCGGTTTCAACCCCTGGGAGGTCTGGTTTCTCACGGTGCTGATGGCCTCGATATCGTTCGCCGGCTATGTCGCTGTCCGCGTGCTTGGCGCCAAGCGCGGTCTGCTCGTCAGTTCGCTTGCCGGTGCACTGGTCTCTTCCACCGCCGTAACCGTGGCGCTGGCCCGCAACGCCGCATCGGCAAGCAATCCCCTGCCGCTCGCAGGCGCGGCATCGCTCGCGGCAATGGTTTCGGTGCTGCGCGTTTGCTTCGTGGTTCTGCTCATCGAGCCAAGCGTGTTCGTTTCGGTCGGCGTCCCGGCGATTGCCGCGGCGCTCGCCTTCGCTGTCTTCGGCATATTGCTTGTGGCTCGCGACAGCGGGAATCGCGAAGGCGACACGATCGCGCGCAATCCATTCGAGCTAGGCCCGTTGCTGCTCTTCGCCTTGCTCTTTGCCGTCGTCGCGACCGCAAGTGCCGCGCTGGCCGGTCAATTCGGCGGGCGCGGCCTTCTGGCGAGTTCGGCATTTGCAGCCACGTTCGATGTCGATGTCTCGGTGCTCGGCGCGTTGCGCCTCGTCAAACAGTCGGTCCCTGTGGGCACGGTGGGCCAGGCGGTGCTGGTGGCTCTGGCGGCAAATGCGATTGGCCGCCTGCTGCTCGCAATTTCCGCCGGTCCAATCAGGTTCTGGTTGTCATTGGCCGGCGCAACCCTGAGCGCCGCGACCGTGGGCGTCTGCGCCATGCTGTTGACCAGCCTTTGATGGAAGCGCGGTTCTCGAGCCTCCTTTGATGCGGATCAAGGGCCAATGCCTGCCCCCGTTCTATGGAACTCCCTGAAAGGAGTTCTCCATGACCGATTTGAAGGACCTTACCCCGAAATTCCGCAATGTCCGGCTGCTTCTCGCGCGCGAGAAAGGCCATCCGGAAGGCGACCGCGAGGAGGGCTATGACGTGCTCGCTCCCGTAACCGGCGAAGGCCGGCTCGATGCGGAAGAGTGGAAAACGCACAAGGCGGCTTGCCGTGTTCGCCGGTTTCGCACCGGGGAGGCCGACCTGATCGGCCGGCTCCGCCGCAAGCCTGGCGGACAGTGGTTCTTTGACTACGCCGAAGGAGATCGGGACGACGAGATCGGCTTTCATCTGGGCGACGAACGATTTGTGACCGGCGAGTATGTGTCGATCGAGCGCAATGGCACCATGCATACATATCAGGTTGCACGCGTCGAGAGGCCGTGACGCCAACGCTACAAGCGATCAGGCAGCGCCGACAGAGGGCGGACCAAGAAACAGAGCCCGCCGCGCCTATTGGCGTGGCGGGCTCCGTTGTCAGCCCAGATACTACTTGACCAGGATTGTCGCCCACATTCCATTCATGAAATGACCGGGGATATTGCAGAAGACGGCATAGCTGCCCGGCTTGAGGTCTAGTGTCAGCGATCCGATCTTGCCCGGATCAAGTTCGGACACCTCGCCGAGATGGCCCGCGGCATCCTCGTTGACACGATTTTCATTTGGCACGTATGGCAACGCCGTTTTCTTGGCATCCGTGACCGGCACAACGATCATCTCATGGACAGTGTCCTTGGAGGTATTAAAAACTTGGAAGGTGACCTCACCTGCCGGTACAACGGTCTGGTCCAGCTTAATCCTCATGCTTGCCATGCTCATGTTTGCAGGCATGCCCATTCCCATTTTGGCGTCGGTGTTCACGGTTCCGTCCTTGTCCCATAGTTTGACATTCACGGTCGTGTTGGCAAAGGCGGGCGCCGACGCGGTTAAGAGGACCAAGACCAGTCCGGACTTGAAAAGCTGCATGTTTAAAAAGCTCCTGTTCGCATGCGGCGACCCCGCAAACGATGGTTTTGGAGAATCATTCTGGTCGCGGTGCTCGGCTAGGACAGCCAGGCTGACAACACGCTGACAGAGAAAACAGGCGACCAAGGATGAGGCGGGGAACAGTGACCCCCTGAGAGGCAGCCTGCTTTGGCGCGTATCCGAGCCATCATCCTGCCGGCGTCGTCACCCACCGTCCTTGCGCCAGATCCAACCAACCGGCGGCAAGCCGATCGACAGGGTCGATGCCGCTGTCAGCCAGTTGTCAGGTTGAATTGGCTATCTCCCACCAATGACGGTCCTACCGCCGTCTGACCGAAACGGTCGAAATCCACCCTCGAGGCGCAAGATCCGCGCCCAACCTCCCGAATGGAGCCATCATGTATCGCACACTCGTCCTCGCCGCTCTCGCCGGCATGATTGCGGGACCGGCGCTCGCTGCTGGCGGCAGCTGCAGCACCGCCCCGAAATCACAGTTCAAACCCAAGACGACGCTCGAGGCGCAATTGGCCGGCGAAGGTCTCACCGTCCGCCAGATCAAGGTGGAAAAGGGTTGCTATGAAGTCTACGCCGTCGACAAGGCCGGCAAGAAAGTCAATCTGGCTTACAATGCCGAGACCCTTGAAAAGCTCGACAATGCCGAAGCCGGCGAAAACTGATCGGGCCGTTTCAATAGCGGCGGACGCGCAACCATCAACGGAGATGGTGCGCGTCTGGGATCGAGTCGTGCGGGGCTTTCACTGGGCGCTGGTGCTCAGCTTCATCACGGCCTGGCTCACCTCCCATTCTTCGGAGGACATTCACCATTGGGCCGGCTACGCCGCTGCCGGTCTGATCGTGACGCGGCTCTTATGGGGCGTCCTGGGCACGCCATATGCGCGCTTCTCGCAGTTCGTGCGTGATCCGGCGACGGTGCTGCGCTATCTTTGGGCGCTGCTGCTCGGTCGCGAAGCCCGCTACATCGGCCACAACCCGGCCGGCGGCGCAATGGTGGTCGCGTTGATCGCGGCGATGGGTTCAACCGCATTGACCGGTTGGCTGATGACGACAGACGCCTATTTCGGCGTGTCGTGGGTCGAAACGGCGCACAGCCTCAGCGCACATGGTCTGCTCGTGCTGGTCCTTTTCCATATAGGCGGCGTCGCGCTGGCAAGCTTTCGCCATCGCGAAAACCTTGTACGCGCAATGATCACCGGACGAAAACGCAGAGCTGAGCCGGCCGACATCGCCTGACGACCTATCAATAAACCAAAACCGATTTGCGCCCGCACGATTTCGGCAGCGCAAGTCGGTTCGTTCCCCGTTCGGCATGGCCCTGGCAGCGCGCGATGTGACACGGGCGAAGCGGTGCAACGACCCAGAAACCGGAACATCGACGCCACCCTTTTTCAGCAAACGCTTATTGACCCGCGTCAAAGCGGCCAGTCCTGGCTTGCTGTCTATTGCCTCCCATCAGAGCCTTCAAATTGGGGAGAGCATCATGACTACGGCTGATATCAACATCACTGCTCGGAAAGTCTCGACCGCGGCGCCAGCAAGGCTTCGTCTAGGTGCTCTGACCGCACTGGTCATTGGTTCGATGGTTGGCTCCGGTGTGTTCAGCTTGCCGCAGAACATGGCGGCTGGTGCTGGGCCCCTCGCAATCCTGATCGGTTGGGCGATCACCGCGGTCGGCATGCTGGCGCTGGTGTTCGTCTATCAATCGCTGGCGACCCGCAAGCCCGAGCTCGACGCCGGTCCCTATGCTTATGCCAAGGCCGGCTTCGGCCCCTTCATCGGCTTCAACAGCGCCTGGGGCTACTGGATCAGCGCCTGGGTTGGCAACGTTTCCTACGCGGTGATCGTGTTCAGCGCTCTGTCCTATTTCTTTCCAGCCTTCGGTGATGGAAACACCTGGCAGGCGGTGCTCGGCGCATCGATCCTGCTATGGCTGATCCACATCCTGGTTCTCGCCGGCATCCGGCAGGCCGCGGTCGTGAACCTCATCGTCACGGTGGCGAAGATCGCGCCGATCGTCCTGTTCGTCGGGGTGGCGGCCGTCGCGTTCAAACTGCAGGTCTGGTCCCTCGACTTCACAGGTCTCGGCAACGTCAGTCTCGGCTCAGTCACCGCGCAGGTGAAGAGCACGATGCTGGTGACGTTGTGGGTCTTCATCGGCATCGAGGGCGCCAGCGTCTTCTCCGGTCGGGCCGAACGCCGCAAGGATATCGCCACGGCGACAGTACTCGGCTTCTTCACTTGCCTCGCTCTCTATGCCCTGGTGTCGTTGCTGTCGCTTGGCATCCTAAGCCAACCCGAACTCGCCGCGCTGAAGAACCCATCAATGGCGGGTGTGCTGGAGGCGGTTGTCGGCCCCTGGGGGGCCATCCTGATCAACGTCGCGCTTGTCGTGTCCGTGGTGGGCGCCTTCCTCAGCTGGACGCTGCTGGCCGCCGAAATCCCGCATGTCGCCGCCAAGGATGGCACGATGCCCAAATTCTTCGGCCATGAAAGCGAGCGCGGCGTGCCGTCGACCTCGCTTCTGATCACCAATCTGCTCGTCCAGGCCTTTCTGGTAATCACGCTGTTCGCCCAAAGCACCTACCAGGCGCTGTTCTACATCGCGTCGGCCGCGATCCTGGTTCCTTACATCTTTTCCGGAGCCTACGCGGCCAAGCTCGCGTTGACGGGAGAGAGCTACGCGAGCGGCGAGCAGCGCGCCGGTCCGCTTTTTGCGGGATTGCTGGCGACGGTCTACGGGCTGTGGCTCGTCTACGCGGCGGGGCCGGCGTACCTGTTCATGTGCGCGATCCTCTATGCACCCGGCATCATCTTCTATGTCTGGGCGCGCCGCGAAACCAATCAGCGGGTCTTTCACCCTGCCGAGGCAGCAATCGCCGGAACCCTCGTCGCTGTCGCCATCCTTGCCGTCTACGAGATGTGGACCGGCGCGGTCAGCGCGCTGTGAGAGGATTTGCGAGATGATGAAACTGGGCGTCCACTCCGAGGTCGGTCGGCTGCGCGAGGTGATGGTCCATCGTCCGGACCTCAGCCTGCGCAGGCTCACACCGGAGAACTGCAAGGCGCTGCTGTTCGACGATGTGCTGTGGGTCAAGCGGGCGCGCCAGGAGCACGATATGTTCGTCGATGCATTGCGCGAACGCGGCGTGCTGGTGCATTCCTTCGGGGAGCTCCTGGCTGAGACAATGAGCCTGGCCAAGGCCCGCGACTGGCTTCTCGACCACCGGGTCCATCCCGGCGTCGTCGGGCTCGACATGGTCGATGAAATGCGCGGATGGCTCAAAGAGATGCCGTCGGAGCAATTGTCGTCTTACCTTGTGGGCGGCATTGCCCGGGCGGAGCTTCCTTTCGAACCCAAAGGGCTGACCGGAAGGACACTCGCGCCCCAGGATTTCGTGCTGCCGCCTTTGCCCAACCAGTTGTTCACCCGCGACAGCTCCTGCTGGATTTACGGCTCAGTGTCGGTCAATCCCATGTACTGGCCCGCGCGGCGCCCGGAAGCGGCCAATGTCGAAGCCGTCTACCGCTTCCATCCCCGCTTTCGCGATAGCGGCATACCTTTCGTGTCGCCAGACCTCGGCACCGGCACCAGCCTCGAAGGCGGCGATGTCATGCCGATCGGGGGCGGAACGGTTCTCGTTGGCATGGGCGAGCGGACCACGCCGCAAGCGGTAGGCGATCTCGCGCGCAACCTGTTCGCTGCCGGCGAAGCCACCCGCGTGATTGCCGCACTAATGCCCCGCGACCGCAGTTTCATGCATCTCGACACCGTCTTCACCTTCTGCGAGCGCGATCTTGTCACCCTGTATCCGCCGGTGGTCGACCGGCTGCGCACATTCTCGCTGCGGCCGGGCGACGGCGAGGTGTCGGTAGAGGTCACCGATGAGACAAAACCGTTCACGGCTGTGGTTGCCGAAGCTCTTGGACTGAAGGCGTTGCGCATCATCGCCACTGGCGGCGACCGCTACGAGGCCGAGCGCGAACAATGGGATGACGGCAATAATGTCGTTGCGGTCGAGCCCGGCGTAGTCATCGGCTACGACCGCAACGTCTACACCAACACGCTGCTGCGCCGTGCCGGAATTGAAGTGATCACGGTCGAAGGCGCCGAACTCAGCCGTGGCCGCGGCGGCGGGCACTGCATGACCTGTCCGATTGTCCGCGATCCGATTTGACCCGAAGGAAATCCTATGTCGATCAATCTTCATGGCCGCTCCGTCCTGACCCTGGACGATCTCACGGCAGAAGAAATCCGCTTTCTTCTGAAGCTGGCGGCAGATCTCAAGGCGGCCAAGCTCGCCGGACATGAGATTCCGCGTCTGGTCAGAAAAAATATCGCGCTGATCTTCGAGAAGGATTCGACGCGCACGCGCACAGGGTTCGAGGTAGCTGCCTATGACCAGGGTGCCCACGTCACTTACTTCGGCCCCAGCGGCAGCCATATCGGCCACAAGGAATCGATGAAGGACACCGCCCGCGTGCTCGGCCGCATGTACGACGCAATCGAATATCGCGGCTTTGGCCAGCACCAGGCAGAACTGCTTGCCGCGCATGCCGGCGTGCCGGTCTACAATGGTCTTACCGACGAGGCGCATCCGACACAAATCCTCGCCGATTTCATGACCATGCGCGAATTCACGCACAAGCACCTGTCGGATGTGACCGTCACCTTCGTCGGCGAGGGTCGTGACAACGTTGCGCTGTCGCTGGCACTTGGAGCAGCCAAGGTCGGCATAGACATGCGCATCGCTTCACCGAAAGAGCTCTGGCCGGACGAGGAATTCTGCGCCCATGTTCGCGACCTGGCGGAGCGCAGCGGCGGCCGTTTCCGCCTCGACGAGGATGTGACGGGCTGCGTCCAGGATGCTGATTTCATTTACACCGATGTCTGGATGTCGATGGGCGAGGACAAATCCGGCTGGACCGAACGTATCCGCCTTTTGACGCCCTACCGCGTCACGAGCGAGGTCATGGCTGCCGCCGGCAATCCGCACGTCAAATTCATGCATTGCCTGCCGGCGTTCCACGATACCGATACGGAGATCGGCGCCTTCGTTGCGAAGGAATACGGCATCGACTGCATGGAGGTCACCGACGAGGTGTTCGACTCGGCTGCGTCCATCGTCTTCGACCAGGCCGAAAATCGCATGCACACGATCAAGGCCCTGCTCGTCGCCACCATCGGCAGCTAAGATGCGCATCGTCGTTGCCTTGGGCGGAAACGCGCTGTTGCGGCGTGGCGAGCCGATGACAGCCGACAACCAACGCCACAATGTCAGGCGGGCCGCATCGGCGTTGGCAGCATTGATCGGCGAAGGCCATTCGATCGTCATCACGCATGGCAACGGCCCCCAGGTCGGGCTGCTTGCACTCCAGTCCGCCGCGGCCTCGGACGGCGGCTCCTTCCCGCTTGATGTCCTCGGCGCCGAGAGCGCCGGCATGATCGGCTACATGATCGAACAGGAACTCGGCAACCTCGTGAAGAACAGGTTGTTCGCGACCTTGCTGACTCAGGTCAGAGTCGACCCCGGCGATCCTGGGTTTTCCCATCCCACGAAACCGATAGGCCCCGTCTACAATGAGGAGACGGCTCGACACCTTGCCTCGCTGAACGGCTGGGCGATCGCACCCGACGGCGGCAAGTGGCGGCGAGTCGTGCCCTCGCCGCGGCCGCTTGAGATCCTGGAGGCCTCGGTCATTTCTTATCTGGTTGATCACGATGTCATCGTGATCTGCACCGGCGGTGGCGGGGTGCCGGTGATCGGGCGAGACGACGGCAGCCTCCGCGGCGTGGAAGCGGTCATCGACAAGGATCTGGCGAGTTCTCTTCTGGCATGGCAATTGAAAGCCGACATGCTGCTCATGTTGACTGACGTCGATGCGGTTTATCTCGGCTATGGCACCCCGGACGCGCGCGCGTTGCGCCGCGTCAGGGCAACGGAGATATCGGGGCGCGATTACGCAGCCGGCTCAATGGGACCCAAGATCGACGCCGCGATCGAATTCGCTCAGGCGACCGGCAAGTCTTCGGCCATCGGTCGGCTCGAGGATGCCGTCGAGATCGTCAATGGCCGGAAAGGCACCTGGTTCGAAATCTGAGCCGGTATGCGGTCTCTGAAACCAAGGCGGACGTCACCTGTCAGTTCGATCGAGGCTTTTGATATAGGCAATGATGCCGTCGATCTGAGTGGGGGTGGCGACAAACTCCGGCATATCGGGATGGCCGGTCGAAATCCCCTCGCCGAGCGCCTCCTCCAGATCCTCTATCGGGTAGCGGCTGGACAATGAGCGGAATGGGGGAGCATCTGGATGCGTACTCTTGTCCGTCAGGCCGACCGCATGACAACGAGCACAGTTCGTCTGCACAATCTCCTTGCCGCGCGCGATCTGCAGATCGTCATCCGCCCGTGCCGACGTCGCACAAGAAAGCGCCAAGGCAAACATGAAGGTTCCAGATTTGGGTAGCGCTTTCATCATCAATGCATAGGCGATGCGTTGACGCAGCGTTTTGATCTGGCGCAAGCCTGTCGCACGATCGCCTCAAAGGCCGACGCGCACAAACGGCAGGCGCTCGGCTGCCTTCGGTCGTCGCCGGCTGGCTGCGTGAATTTCTGCATTCCCCTTGGCAAAGGAAGCAATTCCATGACGCGAAGCTCTGCATTTGACGGCTGGAATTGGGTCTCCCACCACAAGTCATCATCTTCCTGCGAGGCTTGGCGTGCCGGGCTCCTCCGGTAGGGTGCCCGCGTTGTTGCGGGCGTGTGCCCCGTACGTAGTTTCCCTTAGGGACATAACCGAATTTCGCCAGATCCCAATTCGCGCGATTGCTGTTGTCACGGATCAACCGGGAACGCAGCCATGTATGCTCAACAGATCGCCCACATTGACGTGCCAGTGACGCAGAGCCCTTTTGCCCTCCTCGATGAGGGTTGGGCGCAGCCAGTCAGCTTCTTTCCGGCCGGTACGGAGATCTACGCCCAAGGCGAAAAGGCCGGACCTCTTTATCACGTCGAATTCGGCGCCGTGCGCGTGTACCGCCTGCTGGCTGACGGTCGACGGCAGATCAGCGCCTTCCATCTGGCTGGTGAGACATTCGGCTTCGAAGCCGACGCGACCCACCATTTCTTCGCCGAGGCGATCAATGCGACGGGTGTCCGTGTCTTGCGGATTGCCGGGGCCGCCGACATGTCCCGACAGTTGCTGCCACTGGCCCTCAAGGGCCTGATCAGAGCGCAGGAACATCTGCTGGTGCTTGGCCGCCAGAACGCCATAGAACGCGTGGCGGCCTTCCTTGTCGACATGGCCGAACGCCAGGGTGGATTGCGCCAGGTCGAACTGCCGATGTCTCGGATGGATATCGGCGATTACCTCGGGCTCACGATCGAGACGGTCTCGCGGGTCTTCACCCGTCTGAAGGACAAGGGGGTTATTCGGCTGCTCGGCCTACGCAGCCTCGAGATCCTTAAACAGGACGTGCTCCTGGACATGGGCGAATAGCGCCCACATCACCCTAGCGACACCGGGCAACGACGCCCAAAAAAGGCCCAAATATGGATCAGATGACGATGAGCAAGACCCTGACCACTCACACCGGATTCTGCTTTGAAGTGCGGACCGCACGACCTGAAGACGAGCCAGCATTGGCAGAGTTTTTCACCCATGTGACGCCTGAAGATCTGCGTTTCCGCTTTCTCGGCGCCGTGCGCGAGGTTTCGCACGAACGGCTGGTTGCGATGACCCGTTCCGACGACGCCCATATCCATAATTTCCTGGCGTTCGCACCGGGAGGAATGTTGATCGCGGTGGCGACGCTCGCCAGTGATCCGGCTGACCGGCGTGGCGAGGTCGCAGTCTGCATTCGCGACGATCGCAAACATTTGGGGGTCAGTTGGGAATTGCTCGGCCACATCGCGCGCTATGCGGATGACCATGGTCTGGAATCGATCGAATCGATCGAAAATCGGGAAAACCGTGCAGCCATCGAGCTCGAGCGCGAGATGGGCTTTACGGTCACCGCTGATCCGGACGATGCGACGCTGGTGCTGGTACGGCGCAAGCGAGGCGCCAAGTTGCCGCGGTAGAATGCCGGCAGCCGTCATAGTCACGGGCAACCCTCAGAACGTGAGCATGCTGCCCGGATGCATCGCCGATGACGTGACCGCGACAACGCGCGGTCACTCAATCAGCCTTCATGATCCGGGAAGAAGCAGATCACCCAAATCTGTCGCGGCTTAGCCGCTCGTTCCGGGGCCACCTTCCTGCAGCGTTCCAAGCCGAGATTCTTGTCGGGACAGTCACCACCTCGGCATCCACAAGCAGCGTCCCATGGCCTGGCGTGGCTTGCATCAATGCCTTTGACGCATCCTATGGATGACGATGGCGCCTTGCCGCAGCCGCCGATTGGAAGCGCAGTGATCGGGGTCCGCGCAGTTCACCCCACGTTGGTCAGTTGAAATTCGTCGGTAAGCATGCGCTCGTTGGGGTCTATTGGACCCAAGTTCTTTACGACCCGGAAGCGACTGCCATGCGCCTGCGCGATGTACATGTTCATGCGAACATGGTGCTGGCCGGGAACCATCTCCGCCGGGCCGCCCGGTCCCTCATTGAGCCGAGCGTGATCGAGCGCCCTGATGACCGCGTCGCGCTCAACCGTCCCGGCTTCCCTTACCGCAGCTTCCCACATCTTGATCGCCCGGTAATGCCCGGTGCAGCCGCTGCCCGCGGTCAACATCGCGCCGCCGGGGAAGCGACCATCGTAGCGGCGCAAGAGCTCGCGTCCAAACTGATCGTCGATCTCCTGGTAGTAGTCGAGACAACTGTAAAGGCCCTCGATCTGCTCGGAAGGCACGAGATTGAAGAAGTTCTCGTCGAAATAGGTGCAGACGATCTTGCCGCCGCGCTTGCCGAAACCGGCCTTGTGCAGTTCGTCGAAGAATGGCGTTAGGCCCGGCGGAACGATGGTATTGAACACGACCTCCGTGCCGCTAGCCATAATTTGCTGCACCGTCCGCCGAAAATCGACGGTGTCCAACGGAAAATATTCTTCGCCGACGATCTCGCCACCATTGGCGCGCACCAACCGGCTCGCGGCTTCATTCAACAAATGCGGCCAGATGTAGTCCGCGGACGGCAGGTAGAACTTTTTCGCTCCTGTGGTCTTCATCAGCCATGGGATCAGCGGCTCGACCTGCTGTGCCGGGACGGGGCCAGTGCAGAATATCAGCGGATCGTTTTCCTGCCCCTCATACTGTTCGGTATAGATGTAGAGCGTCCTGCCCCGGCTGACCGCCTCGCTCTTGATGGCCAGGCGGGTCGAACTGTAGATGCCGCCGATGACCACATCGACCTTGTCGGCGTCGACCAGTTTCGCGGCCTTTGCCTTGGCGACGCCGTCGATCGTCTCTCCATCCTCGATGACGAGTTCCACCGGCCGGCCGAGGAGGCCGCCCCGGGCGTTGATATCGTCGACGAGGATGGTGGTGAGGTTGGCGTTGGCGATGCCCATGAAAGACAATGGGCCGGTAAGTTCAGCGATGAGGCCGATCTTGATAGGTTTCGGGTCCATCTGATTTCTCCAATTCTGGGGTTTGTTCTTCTGGCGATTGTCGGGCGCGCCGCCGCCGACGGCAGGCGGCGCACAGCGTGGACGTCAGGCCTCGTAGTGGCCGAGCAGCAATGCCGCCTGCGGTTTGCCGACATGACCGGCTTCCTGCAGGATCGCGGGCACTTCAGGATCCGAAACGAAGTTCTTCCAGCCCTCGGCGTCCCAGTCGAAGATCGCCCAGACGCGGTCGGGCTCGCTGGGGTCGCGGAATACGGTCGCACCGTTCGAGCCGTGCAGCCGGCGCTTGTCGGCGCCCTTGGTCGAAAAGATACGCATGAAGTGGTCGACGTCCGCCACCTTGGTCGTTGCGAGAAGCATCGGATTTCCTCCTGTCGGTCGCGGCCACGATTGGTCCGTCGACAGGATCACGATGCGCGCGCCCGAGCGGGCGCACATGGGGTGGATTCCCTATGCCGGCGTTTCGCCCGGCCGGACAAGGCCATGCTCGACTGCATAGAGCGCGGCGGCGGCGCGGGTGGCCACGCCGATCTTGGCGTAGACGCTCTGGATGTGGTGGTCGGCGGTCTTGGGAGAGATATCGAGCTTGCGAGCCGTCTCCTTGGCGGTCAGGCCGGCGGCGATCAGGCGCAGTACCTCGATTTCGCGCGGCGTCATGCCGGCCAGCGCCCGCGGCACAATCCGGCGCGACTGTTGCCCGGCGAAGGACAATACGGCCTCGGCGGCGTCGGGGCAGACACAACCGTCGCGAACAGCCCCGCGCAACTGCGTCGCCGCCGCCTCGCTGGACAGCGCCTTGCGGTGCGGACGTTCCTCCCGCGATGTCTGGAAAGCTTCGGCGGCGGCGAGGATCCGTGCTGCCGGCGACAGGTCGAAGCCACCGACCTTGCGGTGATATCCCGAACCGTCCAGGCGTTCGTGATGGCGCAGCACGAGCGCACCCATCGCATCGCCGTCGTGGCCGAAGGAAGCCAGCGCCCGCTCACCGTAATAAGCGTGTAGCTGCGCCGCGTCGCGCTCGCGCACCGACAGCGGACCGTTGCGCATCCAGGTCGCCACCGGCACGACGAGCTCGCCGATATCGTGGATGCAGCCAGACCAGCGCAGCGCGCGTACGTCGGGATCGGGCAGCCCGATCCGTTTCCCCGCCCCCACGGCCAGTTCCGACACCATGCGCGAATGGCCCTGCGTGAACGGCATGCGCATGTCAATCATGTCGGCAATGGCGAGGAACGCCTCATCGCAAGCCGCCTCGTCCAACATCACCGGCGGATCGGGTTCCAGCGCCAAAATCGTTTCGCGGTCGACCGTCGCGCCGATGCCCTCCATGAGCACGGCAGCGTTGGCGGCGACGAGGCGGGCCAAGTCCGCTTCGTATGGACCATCGCCGCGGCTGGCGATGGTTTCGGCCATCGCATCGATCCCGGCCGCGTCGCTGAGCGCAACTACGTCCTGCGCCAATGTGATCAGTCGCACGGCCGGCAAGACATCCTCGCCGCTTAGCCCGTGCGGCAGACCCTTGCCGTCCCAGCGTTCATAGATCTGGCCAAGGTTGCGCCGGATATCCTCGGACAGGCCAAGCCGCTCGCCAATCCTCTGGGCGACCTCGCAATGCGCGGTGAGCACCGGGCGGGCCACAGCGAGCGCCTGCGACATCGCAGCCTCGATCGCCTTTCCCTGCGCGTCAGGCTCGAGATCGTAGTAGAACCGCTTGAATGCCTGTACGAAGACCCTGCCCAGTTCCGCACGATTGCCCATGTCGAGGCCGACGAGATCCTGGCGGAGCGCGATCTCATCACCGAAGGTGGCGGCCAGAAGGTCCGTGTCGGCGTTGCAGCCGACATAGCGCAGCATCGACTGGTGGTACGCATTGCGCCGAACGTGTTCGGGAAGGCCCGCAAGCTGGGCGATCCGCATTGCAAGCACACATGATTTCAGTGCGAAGTCGCGAGAATGGCCTGTAGCAAGGTCCGACGCATAGGCGAGGACCATCATGAAGTCCGCACGGCGTATCGAGACTTCTGCCATCGCACATCCCATCTGGCACATATGCTATCTCGGCGCGCCGCGAATACCTAGGGCAAAAAGTTGGAAGCCGGATTTGCAGCCATGATCCAAGCTGCGAAAGACGCAATTGATCGTTGCATCTGCGACGAAAAGGCCGTCGTCAGATGAGGCACCCGTCCGACAGCCTGCGACCCCAGCAGGCAGCAAAGCGCTTGTGTATTTGGTATGCTGGTATAATATGTACCTGACATGGCGTGATCCTCAGCAGATGCGCTACGTCCTATGGTCTTTCTGGGAGGAGATACAATGAAACGTTCAATCATGGCGGCGCTGGCCAGCGCCGCGCTGATCAGTGTTGTGACGCTGCCAGCAATGGCGTCGTCGGACAAACCGGTCATCGCGCTGACCAATGCCTATTACGGCAACACCTGGCGCCACCAGATGGTGGAAGCGTTCGAAGCCTCGGCCAAGGAAGCGAAGGCGGCCGGGCAGATCGACGATTACATCGTCATGAACGGCGATGGTTCGGTGGCGCAGCAGAACAGTCAGATCGCCGAACTGATCCTCAAGAAGGTCGACGTGCTCGCCGTCGACGCTGCCTCGGAAACCGCGGTCAACGGTATCATCGAAAAAGCCTGCAAGGCCGGCATCATCGTCGTCTCCTTCGATTCAGTCGCCTCTGCACCCTGCAACTACCAGCTCAATTTCGACTTCAAGGGCTACAAGGCGACCCAGGCCGAAGCAGTGTTCAAGATGCTCGGCGGCAAGGGCAACGTCATCCAGGTTCGTGGCGTCAAGGGCTCGGCGCCCGACAATGACATGTTCAACGCGCAGCAGTCGGTCCTGGCAAAGTATCCGGACATCAAGGTGGTCGCGACAGTCTACGGTCAGGCGACCGCCTCGGTGGCGCAAGCGGCGATCGCCAATGTGCTGCCCTCGCTGCCGCATGTCGATGCGGTGCTCGGCCAGGGCGGCAGTGACGATGTCGGCATCGCCCAGGCCTTCGTCCAGTATGGCGGCGAGTACAAGGACAAGATGCCGATCATCGAGGGCGGCGGCGGTACCGACTTCGTCAAGTGGTGGGCCGACGAGAACGCCAAGAACGGCTACCAGACCGTCTCCATGAACACGACGCCAGGCATTGGCGGCGCCGCTTTCTGGCTCGGCCTCTCCCTGCTCAAGGGCGCCAAGGCGCCCAAGATGATGATCATGCCGGTGGCAACCGTCGATGCGAGCAATCTCAAGGAATACGCCAAGCTGCCGGGCGGCCAGATCATCAGCCCCAGCTATTCGCTCGACTGGGTCAAGCAGAACCTGTTGAGCAAGTAACGCGACCAGCAATGGGTCGGGCGCCGAACGGCGCCCGATTCTTTGCCGCGAAGAAACGGAGGACGAATGTCCCACCTTGCCGTTGCCGATCAGAAGAGCGCGGTCGCAATGGCGCCCGCCATGTCGCTCCGGCAGGAAATCGTCGCGCTTTCACAGATCACCAAGAGCTTCGGGCCGACGCTGGCGAACGCCGAGATCGACCTCGCCGTTTCGGCCGGCGAGATTATCGGCCTCGTTGGCGGCAACGGCGCCGGCAAATCGACGCTGATGCGCATTCTCTGCGGCGCCATGTGGCCGACGCTGGGCTCGATCTCCTTCGCCGGCCAGACGATAGGCTTCGTAACTTACGACACGGCGGAAGCGCAACGGCGCGGCATCCGCATGGTGCACCAGGAACTGTCCCTGTGCACCAACCTGTCCGTCGCCGAGAACTTCTTCCTCGAAACGCCGGCGGACGCGGCGAGCCGGCCGGGCTGGCGTAGGCTTTACAGAACCCGCGCGCGCTCGGCGCTGGATGCCGTCTTTCCCGGCAACGGCATCGATGTGGATGCCGACGTCGGCCATCTGTCCATCGCTGAACGGCAGATGGTCGAGATCGCGCGCGCCGCCGCCACGCCGGGCGTCAGGCTCATCGTTCTCGACGAGCCGACCTCCTCGCTCGATCTGGATCGCTCCAAGCAGTTGCGGGCCTTCATCCGCGAGCGAGCCAAGGCTGGCCTCGCTTTCATCTTCATCAGCCACAAGCTGAAGGAAATCATCGACATCGCCACGCAGGTGGTGGTGCTGCGCAATGGCCGCACCTCCTGGCGAGGTGACGTCGCGGACACGTCGATCGACCGCTTGGTGCAGCTCATGGGCGGTGACGCCAATCCGGTCCATCAGCATGGCGCCGCCGTCGCCGGCGCCGGAGATGCCGTGGTCCGGCTGTCCGGAGCGCTGACATCCGAACTTGGCCGCGACGTCGAGATCGCGCGCGGCGAGATCGTCGGACTGGCGGGGCTCGAGGGCAGCGGCCAGAAAGATCTGCTGCATGCCATTTTCAAGCCTGGAAAGGATGGGCCCGTCACCCGGACCGGTGAAGCCGGCTTCATCGCCGGCGACCGCCAGAAGGAAGGCGTGTTCCCGCTGTGGAGCGTGCTGGGCAACATCTCCATCGGCAGCCTTGCGCGTCGTCCGTCGCTGGGCCTGGTCTCGGACCGGCTCAACCGTACGGCCGCGGGCGACGCCGCCGGCCGGCTGCGGCTCGACGAAAGCCGCTTTGGGTCCAACATTCTGGAGCTGAGCGGCGGCAACCAGCAAAAGGCGCTGGTTGCCCGCGCGCTCGTCGCCGATACGCCGATCATCCTGCTCGATGATCCGACGCGCGGCGTCGACATCGCCACCAAGCAGGATTTCTACCGGCTCTGCAACGACATCGCGCGCAGCGGGCGGACCCTCGTCTGGCACACCACCGAGGATGCCGAACTGCTGGCCTGCGACCGTGTGCTGGTCTTTGCCGGCGGACGGATAGTCAAGGAACTGAGCGGCGAGGCGATCACTGAAGCGGCTGTCGTTGGGGCGTCTTTCGTTCATCAAGTCGACAAGCGCGCCGACACGACGCACCGCACGGCCGGCGCGGCGGGGCTTGCCCGCCGGCTGGTGAACGCTGCCCCCTTCATCGGCCTTGCCGCCGTGCTGGCGGTGATGATCACGGCCAATCCCGCGGTCGCCTCGATCTTCGGCCTCGACCTGCTTTTGATGCCGGCGCTGTCGCTGGTGATGGTGACGGCGGCGCAGATGTTCATCGTGGGCGGCAGCGAAATCGACCTCGGCGTCGGCGCCTTCGCCGGCCTGGTCAGCGTGCTCAGCGCCACGCTGCTATACGATCAGCCGTGGCTTGGGGCGTTGGCGCTGTTGGCGGCGGTGGCTGTGTATGCCGGGCTCGGCGGATTGATCCAGGCACGCAAGATCCCGGCCATCGTCGTCACGCTCGGCGCCTCCTTCATCTGGGTGGGGCTGGGCTATGCGCTGCAGCCGACGCCAGGTGGCGCCAGCCCTGAATGGCTTACGGCGCTGTTCGGCTGGTCGCTCGACTTCCTGCCGACATCCATCATCCTCATCGCGGCTGTCGCCCTGGTGGTCTTGACGATCGACAGGTTGCCACTCGGCGTGGTGCTGCGGGGTTTCGGCAACAATCCGACGGCAATGATCCGCTCGGGCTGGTCGCCAACACGCTACGCGCTGATGCGCTATCTCATCGCTGGGCTGTTCGCCGCGGCCGCCGGCCTGTCGCTGACGGCGATCAACACGGCGAGCGACATCAATTCCGGCAGTTCGTTCACGCTGCTCAGCGTCGCCGCCGTGGTGATGGGCGGCTGCTCGCTGCTCGGCGGCGTCGTCTCGCCGGTCGGCGCCATCGCCGGCGCGGTGACGCTGTCGCTGATCGGCGCGCTGCTCGGCACGCTTAATGTCAGCAGCGACTACAACGCCGCGACGCAAGGCCTGATCCTGATCGCGCTGCTGACGCTGCGCGGCCTGACTGCCGACCGCGGGAGCGAACAATGAATACGCTGTCCGCCTTCACCATGTGGGCCCAGAAAAACCGCTGGATCTGGGCCGCGATCGGCGTGCTCCTGCTCTGGCTGGTGCTTTCCGTGGTCACCAATCGCTTCAGCCTCTCCAGCCTGTCGGGCATCATCCTGTCGGCATCGTTCCTGACCGTCGTCGGCATCGGCCAGATGTTCGTCGTCACCACCGGACGCGGCAACATCGATCTTTCCGTCGCTTCGGTCATCACACTCAGCGCCTTCGTCGCGCTGCTCACCATCAAGGGGCAGGACGCCAACCTCGCTATAGGTGTCGTCGCCGCTGTCCTGCTCGGCCTCGCGGTCGGCCTGCTCAATTCGCTGCTCGTCGTCGGCCTCGGCATTCCGGCGATCATCGCGACGCTCGCCACCGGCTATGTGCTGGCCACCGCGACGCTGCTTTCGAACAAGGCGATCCCCGGCTTCGCCGTCAGCCCGGCGCTGAAAGATCTGGCGACGGGCCGCATCTCGGGTGTTCCGATCATGGCCATCATCGCCATATCAGGGGTCGCTGCGACCTCCTTCGTGCTGCGCTACACCGTGTTCGGTCAGCTGCTGTCGGCGGTCGGCCAGAACCGCGCGGCCGCCAGGCTCGCCGCCATCAACAACGGCCGCGTGATCGCGGCGGCCTTTATCATCTCGTCGGTGCTGGCCTCGCTCGACGGCCTGCTGCTCGGCGCTTACATCGGCGGCGCCTTCCTCGAAATGGGCCAGCCCTATCTCTTGCAGTCGATCGCCGCCGTGGTGCTCGGCGGCACGCTGATCTTCGGTGGTTCGGCCACAGCGCTCGGCACTTTGCTCGCCAGCATCCTGCTCATCCTGATCGTGACGACCATGCAGATCATCGGGCTGCCGCCCGGCGCCCAGGACATCGTCCAGGGTATCGTCGTCATCTTTGTCCTGGCCCTTGCCGGTCGACAGGCATTGACGCGGCGAACCACTGCCGAGCCTGCAGATGGAGCGACGCCGAAGACGCAGGCAAAGGCGGCCGCGTCGTTGCCGGAGTGACCAGCAGGCCGACAATTCCACTTGCCAAGTTATGGTAGAGTGATCATACCAGTATATAAGATGACGATCGCGCGACGATCACCCAGGGTTCAAGGAGCAAGGGTCAGATGACAACGATTGCACTGTTCGGTGCGGGCGGGAAAATGGGCTACCGCCTGTCGACCAATTTTCGCGGATCGGACTACACGATCCGCCATGTCGAGATCAGCGAGGCCGGCAAGGAGCGGCTGAAAACCGGCCTGGGCTTCGATGCGGTCGGCGTCGATGAGGCGCTCAACGGTGCTGAGGTCGTGATCCTGGCGGTGCCGGACACACATATCGGCAAGGTCGCCGCCAGCATTGAAAGCAAGCTTTCGCCCGGCACGATGGTGATCGTGCTTGACGCGGCGGCCCCGTTCGCCGGCCATCTGCCCGATCGTCCCGACCTTACCTATTTTGTGACCCATCCCTGCCATCCGCCGATCTTCAACGACGAGACCGACATGGCCGCCAAGAAGGACTTCTTCGGCGGCGTCAAGGCCAAGCAGCATTTCGTCAGCGCCCTGATGCAGGGGCCGGAGGAAGACTACGCCAAGGGCGAGAAGATCGCGCAGATCATCTGGGCGCCGGTAATGCGCTCGCACCGCGTCACGGTCGAGCATATGGCGCTGCTGGAGCCCGGCCTTTCGGAGACAGTGTGCGCTTCGCTGCTCGTCGTCATGAAGGAAGCGCTCGACGAGGTCGTGGCACGCGGCGTCGACCGGCAGGCCGCCCTCGATTTCCTGCTCGGCCACATGAATGTGCTCGGCGCCGTCATCTTCGGCGAGACCAACGGCGTGTTCTCCGATGCCTGCAACAAGGCCATTGAATTCGGCAAGCCGGTACTGATGCGCGATGACTGGAAGCGTGTCTTCGAGCCGGAGGAGATTGCCGCCAGCATCCGTCGCATCACCTGAAGCGCGCATTTCCCTCCGCTGCGGTAAGGCGCACGGTTAGATACAGATCATCTGAATTAGTCGTTGACTCATCATACCAGTTGGCTAAGCTGCTGACGCACTCGAACTGATCATCCTCCACTAGGAGAGGGGATTGGAACGAGCGGAGAATGGCGGGGAACGGGCGCGAAAATAAGGTTAGGTCGAAAGCCGGCAAACGGCTTTGCCGATCCAGGCGGCGTTTTGCCCCGCCCTGTCTGACGATTTCAAAGGAGACAGTGGCCTCGACTGGTCGAGGCCCATGTTCTTAACGGGAGGACTTAATGAAACTTACTCGGAGAATGACACTTGCGGCTTTCGCCGGCGTACTGGCACTGGGCACGGCGGCGCCGGCCTTCGCGGCCGACCTGATCGCGATCATCACCCCCTCGCATGACAATCCGTTCTTCAAGGCCGAAGCCGTCGGCGCCGAGGCCAAGGCCAAGGAGCTCGGCTACGAGGCCTTGGTGCTGGTGCATGACGACGACGCCAACAAGCAGTCGCAGTTGATCGATACCGTGATCGGCCGCGGCGCCAAGGCCATCATCCTCGACAATGCCGGCGCCGACGCCACCGTCGCCGCTGTGCAGAAGGCCAAGGACGCCGGCATCCCCTCCTTCCTGATCGACCGCGAGATCAATGCCACCGGCGTCGCCGTGGCGCAGATCGTCTCGAACAACTACCAGGGCGCCCAACTCGGCGCGCAGGAATTCGTCAAGCTGATGGGCGAGAAGGGCAACTTCGTCGAACTGGTCGGCAAGGAATCCGACACCAATGCCGGCATCCGCTCCAAGGGCTATCACGACGTCATCGACGACTATCCGGACCTCAAGATGGTGGCGCAGCAGTCGGCCAACTGGAGCCAGACCGAGGCCTATTCCAAGATGGAATCGATCCTCCAGGCCAATCCCGATATCAAGGGCGTGATCTCCGGCAACGACACGATGGCAATGGGCGCCTATGCGGCGCTCGCCGCGGCGAACCGCAAGGATGTCATCGTCGTCGGCTTTGACGGCTCGAACGACGTGCGCGACTCCATCACATCAGGCGGCATCAAGGCGACAGTGCTGCAGCCGGCCTACGCCCAAGCGCAGATGGCGGTCGAGCAGGCCAACGACTTCATCAAGAACAAGAAGTCGCCCGAGAAGGAAAAGCAGCTGATGGACTGCGTGCTCATCAATGGAGACAATGCCGCCAAGCTGGAAACCTTCGCGCTGAAGAACTGAGCCGGCGCAACGCAAACAGCGAGGGGCGAACCTTGGGTTCGTCCCTCGCCTCCATTTCAATGGGAAGCTTTGACCGCCATGCTCAGTAAGCCGACCTGGCCGATTAAGGCAACTTGGCCGATCCTCGCGCTGGTCGCCGGCATCGGCCTCAGCGCCTGCAAGATCCTGCCGACACCATCGGCGCAAGGGGTTGCGGGCAACGCGTCGGGCTTCAACCCGGACAAGATGGTCGAGGAGATCTGGGCCTCGAAGGTCATCCCCTATTTGCAAGAGAAGGCCGGGCCATTTGCCGAGGTCCATGCGCTGGCGAAGACCGACCAGGCGGCGGCCGGCGCCAAATACGGCAATCCCAAGAAGCAGGCGAATTCGCCATGGACCTTCGCGGTCCGCTTCGAGGGCAAGATCGTCGCCGCCAACACGCAGTCGCGCGCGGCGACGATGGATATCGACGTCGACGGCGACGGCAAGGCGGATGCGCGCGTGCAGATCGGGCCGGCGATGCGTGGAACCGCACTGCGCGACAGCCTCGATTTCGTTCAATTCAACGATTTCACCAACCAGATCGACTTCGCCCAGTTCGGCAAGGCGTTCAACGCCTATGCCGACAAGACCGTGCTATCCAAGCTGCCGCGCGAAGCGCTGGAGGGCCGCACCGCCAAGGTGCTCGGGGCCTACACGATCGAAGGCGGCCAGGACCTGCCGTTGGTGACCCCGGCGGAGGCCGAGATCGGGCCCAAGCCATGAGCGCGGCGCTTGATCACGACGTCATCCTGAAGCTGGAAGACGTCTCGAAAGTCTATGCCGGCACCGTCGCGGTCAAGCAGGCCACTTTCGAGGTGCGCAAGGGCGCGGTCAATGTGCTCGTCGGCGAAAACGGTGCCGGCAAATCGACACTAATGAAGATCATCGCAGGCGTCGAGCAACCGACGGCCGGGCGCATCATGCTCGACGGCAACGAGGTTTCCTTCTCCTCCTCCGGCGATGCCGTGGCCCGTGGCATCGGCATGGTGTTCCAGGAGCTGAACCTGTTCGGAAACATGACGGTCGCCGAGAACATTTTCGCCACCCGCGAGATCACCAACCTGTTTGGCAAGATCGACCGCAAGACGCAGGAACTGCGGGCCGGCGAATTTCTCGATCGGCTCGAAGCCGGTATCCGGCCGGACACGCTGGTTGAGGATTTGCGCATTGGCCAGCAGCAGCTGGTCGAGATTGCCAAGGCCGTCTCGCTCGATGCGCGCATCCTGATCATGGACGAGCCGACCTCGGCGCTCAGTGCGGCGGAAGTCGAGATCCTGTTCAAGGTGATCGCCGACCTCAAGGCGCGGGGGGTGGCGATCGTCTACATCTCGCACCGGCTGGAAGAGCTGATCCGCATCGGTGACTACATCACAGTGCTGCGTGATGGCCGCATCACCGGCCAGGAGGAAGTGAAGAACGTCGACACGCAGTGGATAGTGCGGCAGATGATCGGCTCGGACGCCAAGGATTTCGCCAAGGCCGACGGCCATCAGCCGGGCGAGGAGATCTTCCGCGCCGAGGACATCTGCCTGCCGCGCGTCACCGGCGGGATGGCGGTCGACCATGTCTCACTGTCGCTGCGCGCCGGCGAGATTTTGGGTATTTACGGCCTGATGGGCGCCGGGCGCAGCGAGCTTTTCGATTGCATCATGGGCCGCCACGGCCATGCCAGCGGCGAGATTTTCATCGACGGAAAACATATCATGGAACGCGACACGACGCGGCGCATACGGCGCGGGCTGGCGCTGATTCCGGAAGATCGCCAACGCGAGGGATTGGTATCTATCCTATCCGTTGCCAGCAACCTGACGCTGGCCAGCCTGTCGCGCTTCGTGCGCCTGTTCCATATCCGTGGCGGCGCCGAGCGGCAGGCCGTGACCCAGATGGTGCGGGAGCTCGCGATCAAGGTCGCCGACCCGACGCAGGAAGTCTCATCGCTTTCCGGCGGAAACCAGCAGAAGGTGGTGATCGGCAAGGCGCTGCTCACCGGGCCGAAGGTGCTTCTGATGGACGAGCCGAGCCGCGGCATCGATGTCGGCGCCAAGGCCGACGTCTTCCGCACCATGCGCAAGCTGTCGCGCGATGGGCTGGGCATCCTGTTTGCCACCTCCGACCTCGACGAGGTGATGGCGCTGTCCGATCGCATCGCGGTGATGAGCAATGGCAGGCTGACCGGCATGTTCGACCGCACCGAGGCGAGCGAGGCAGCGATCGTCGCCGCGTCAGCGCTTGGCCATGGACCTGCCCCCGCACACCCTGCCCCGGTAAATGGAGAGCAAAGCCGATGACTGACATTCCAGCCAGGGCGGCTCCCACTACAGCCTCCGGCGGCTCCGCGCTGCTGACGCTGATGAAGCTCAGGACCTTCATCGCGCTGATCGCGGTGCTGGTGTTCTTCTCCATCGCGGCACCGAACTTCCTTTCGGCGGCGAACCTCATCCTGATGGCCAAGCATGTGGCGCTCAACGCCTTCCTCGCCATGGGCATGACCTTCGTCATCATCACCGGCGGCATCGACCTGTCGGTCGGTTCGATCGTCGGCCTGTGCGGCATGGTGGCCGGCTATCTCGTGCTCAACGGCATCGACCTGCATGTCGGCTACACCATCTATTTCAACGTGGTGGAGATCGCATTGATCACCCTGGCGGTCGGCATATTGATCGGCGCCGTCAACGGACTGCTGATCACCAGGCTCAACGTCGCACCCTTCATCGCCACGCTCGGCGTGCTCTATGTGGCGCGCGGCCTGGCGCTGCTGTCATCCGACGGCCGCACCTTCCCCAATCTGGTCGGCAAGCCGGAACTCGGCACCACCGGTTTCGGCTTCCTCGGCGCAGGGCGGCTCGCCGGCCTGCCGGTGTCGATCTGGATCCTGATCGTGGTGGCGCTGGGTGCGGCCTATCTCGCCCGGTACACGCCGCTCGGCCGCCACATCTTCGCCGTCGGCGGCAACGAGCGCGCGGCGCGCATTTCGGGCGTGCGCGTCAACATGGTCAAGATGTTCGTCTACATGTTCTCCGGCTTCTGCGCAGCTATCGTCGGCCTGATCATCTCGTCGGAACTGATGGCATCGCATCCTGCAACGGGCGAAAGTTTCGAACTGAATGCCATCGCCGCGGCGGTGCTTGGCGGCACTTCGATGTCGGGCGGTCGCGGCACTATCGGCGGCACCATTGTCGGCGCCTTCGTCATCGGCATCCTGTCGGACGGGCTGGTGATGATGGGGGTGAGCTCCTTCTGGCAGATGGTTATCAAGGGTCTGGTGATCATCGTCGCCGTCGTCGTCGACCAGGCGCAGCGCCGGCTTCAGCAGCGCGTCACGTTGATGCAGATGGCAAAGGCGGGTTGATCGTGGCGACTTTGAGTGGAGCGCTGATCGGCTGCGGCTTCTTCGCCGTCAACCAGATGCATGCCTGGCGCGATATCGAGGGCGCCGCGATCGTCGCCATCTGCGACCGCGACCCGGAGCGGCTCCGGATCGTCGGCGACCAGTTCGGCGTGGCGCGGCGCTATACCGAAGCCGAGGCGCTATTCGACGCCGAGACGCTCGACTTCGTCGACATTGCCACCACCGTGGCCAGCCATCGGCCGCTGGTCGAGATGGCGGCCGCCAACCGCGTCCCGGTGATCTGCCAGAAGCCGTTCTCACCGACGCTCGCTGACGCCAAGGCGATGGTCGCGGCCTGCGCCAAGGCCGGCGTGCCGCTGATGGTGCATGAGAATTTCCGCTGGCAGTCGCCGGTCCAGGCTGTGCGCGCCACGCTCGACAGCCGCGAAATTGGCACGCCCTTCTTCGGGCGTATCTCCTTCCGCTCGGCCTATGATGTGTTTTCCGGCCAGCCCTACTTGGCGACGGGGAAACGCTTCATCATCGAGGATCTCGGCATCCACATCCTCGACATCGCCCGTTTTCTGCTGGGCGACGTGTCGAGCCTCACCGCTCGCACCGCGCGTGTTAACCCGGCCATCGCCGGCGAGGACGTGGCCACCATGCTGATGGATCACAAGAGCGGCGCCACTTCGGTGGTCGATTGCAGCTATGCGACGCGGCTTGCCGCCGAGCCGTTTCCCGAGACGTTGATCGAGATCGACGGCAGCGACGGCACGCTCCGGCTGGCGCAGGGATACCAGCTGACCGTCACCGGCAAGAGCGGCACAACGGTCAGGGATATCTCGCCGCCGCTTTTGCCCTGGGCCTCACGGCCGTGGCACAACATCCAGGAAAGCGTGCTGGCGATTCAGCGGCACTGGGTCGACTGCCTTGCATCAGGCAAGGAGCCGGCGACCTCCGGTGCCGACAACCTCAAGACATTCGCGCTGGTCGAGGCTGCCTATACCGGCGCCGCAAGCCAGCAACCGGTGCGGATCGACGAACTGCTGAAATGACCGGTGATCGCTTCCTCCTCTGCGGCACAAGCGCGGCGGAAGCCGAACCGATTCGGCTCAACGCCGGACCGCTCAGCGCCGATTTCGTCAACGGCAATCTGCGCACGATCCGCCATGGCGGCACCGAGGTGCTGCGTGCCATCGCCTATATCGTGCGCGACCGCGACTGGGGCACCTACGAACCAGCGCTGACGAACCTGACCATCGCTCAGGACGCCGATGCTTTCTCCGTCGGCTATACGGCAAGCTGCACCGGGCCGCGCGGAAGCCGGCTCGCTTTCCGCGCCACCATCAAAGGCTCTTCTGATGAGCAGTTGGTCTTCGACGTCAGCGCGCTGCCCGACAGTGATTTCGAGACCAACCGCTGCGGCTTCTGCATCCTGCATCCGATCGCCGGCCTCGCCGGCAGACCGGTAACGGTGGAGCATACGGATGGCAGTGTGGTGGCGACGAAACTGCCTGACCTGATCGACCCCTGGCAGCCTTTCAAGGATTTGCGCGCCATCACCCATGAAGTGCGTCCCGGCGTCAGCGCCGAATGCCGCATGGAAGGCGACATTTTCGAGATGGAGGACCAGCGCAACTGGTCCGACGCCTCCTACAAGACCTATGTGCGGCCGCTGGCGCTGCCTTGGCCCTATGTGTTGCCTGCCGGCGAAACCAACCACCAGACGATCAGCCTGCGTATTGCCGGCGACGGCAGGACGCTGGCCGCCGCCGAGCCATCTGGCCCTATCCGCGTTAGGCTCGGCGAGCCCGGCCCGGCGCTTCCGGATGTCGGCGTGATCATCTATCCCGACGATGTCGAGACAGCGCTGGCTAACCTCGCCACCCTGTCCGTGCTCGGCCCGCGACAATTGCTGTTCCACTACGATCCGACGCGCGGCCATGGGCTCGATGCCTTGCGCTCCTTCGCCCGTCTCGCTGCTGCGTATCCCGCTCTGACAACGCTCGAATGCGTGGTTGCCTGCAGCGGCGATCTCGATGCCGAGCTCTCCGATGTCGCCGACATGGTGGGTCAGGCGGGTCTGCGGCTCGACGCCATCGCGGTTTCGCCTTCGGTCGACCGCCAGTCGACGCCGCCGGGCAGTGCCTGGCCGGCGTGCCCGCCGCTGGAAGATGTCTATGGCGCCGCGCGCTGCGCCTTTTCCGACATCCGTCTCGGGGGCGGCATGTTCAGTTATTTTACCGAGCTCAACCGCAAGCGCGTCCCGGCCGGGCTGCTCGATTTCGTCACCCATTGCACCTGCCCGATCGTGCATGCCGCCGACGATCTCAGCGTCATGCAGTCGCTGGAGGCGTTGCCGTTCATCACCCGGTCGGCGCGAGCGATGTTCGGCGACAAGCCCTACCGGATCGGACCCTCGACCATTGCCATGCGGCAGAACCCGTATGGCGGCGCCACCAAGGACAATCCGCGGGGAGAGCGCATCGCCATGGCGAACCGCGATCCGCGCCAGAATGGCCAGCTCGCCGCCGCCTGGACGATCGGCTATGCCGCGCGGGTCGCGCCGGCCGGCCTGGAGATGCTGACGCTGGCCGGCTTCACCGGGCCATTCGGCGTGCTGGCGGCATCCGGGGAACCCGTTGCGGAAGGGTCACCTCGGCCGATCTTCCAAGCCATCAAGGGGCTTTGCGAGCTGGCTGGCTTTAAACATGTCACGGCCAGAACGAGCGATGAGACCCGAGTACTGGCGTTGGCCGGGCGTTCATCCTCGGGCAAGACGGTCGTGTGGCTGACGAACCTGACGGCAAGCGACGTTGCGGTCGACCTTTCGGAGTTTGATCGAGGCCATCTTGTGATGACACCCTACGCGATCGCTCGGATCGGCTGAATCAGATTACTTTTCAGAATTCATCACATAGAGGGCGCGCGAGCGCTCCAGATGCTTGATCATCGCCTTCTCGGCGCCATCGGCATCCTTCTTCTCGATGCGGTCGATGATCTCTTCGTGCTCGGTCAGCGTGAACTGTTCCTTGCCGGTCCAGATCAGCATTTCGGTATGATATTCCTTCAGCCAGCCGAGCATCGCCTCGCTGACGGCGACATAGATCGGGTTGCCCGATATCGTCGCGATCTGGGTGTGGAATTTCATGTCGGCGGAAATGAAGGTTTCGGAATCACCTCGCGCGGCACGCTGCTCGGCAACGGTTGCCTTGAGCCGCTGCACATCCTCGACGGTGGCCTTCTCCGCAGCTTCCCTGACCATACCGCGCTCGAAGAAGATGCGCGCGGTCTTGAGGTGCTCTAGCGTGTCCCTCGACGAGGACAGGATGATCTTGGCCGCGCCGTCGACCTGTCTGATGATCGACTTGGCGGTGAGCTGCAGCACCTTGGCGCGCTCGCCATGCGAAATGGCGACGAGGCCCATATTGCTCAGCGCCTGCATCGCCTCGCGGATGGCAGGCCGACCAACCTCGAAGCGCTCCATCAATTCGCGCTCCGACGGCATGTCGTCGCCCGGCTGCAACTCGCCGCTGGTGATCAGCCGCTTCAGCCTTGCAAAGACTTCGTCGGAAAGTTTGCGCCGGACGATCGGCTCCGAACGGTTCATCGTGACGAATCACTCCCTGGCCCGGTTCCTGTTTAGCACTGCCGGTGCGATTCCCGGAATGCCTGCACTTTGCCCGCCCCTCGCTGCGCGAAGTGGGATATTTGCTTGCAATACTTATGTACTCATTATACCAGAATTCAGATGTGACGAAACTATTTTCGGACCCTTTTCGACCCGGCCGGCCTTCCCATGATCACCTTCACCTATCGCATCGAAACGCCAGGCAACATCGAAGCGCTGGCGGCCAAAATCGCCAGCGACCAGTCGACCGGCACCTTCGTTGCCCTACCCGGCGAGACCGAAGAGTTGAAGGCCCGCGTGGCGGCGCGAGTGCTGGCGATCCGGCCTCTGCCAGATGCGGAGCAACCGTCCATTCCCGAGGCCGGCGGCGGGCCTTTCAAGCGCGCCGATGTCGACATCTCCTTCCCGTTCGACGCGATCGGTACCGACCTGTCGGCGCTCATGACCATCGCCATCGGTGGAACGTATTCGATCAAGGGCCTGTCGGGCATCCGCATCGTCGACATGAGGCTGCCTGATGACTATCGCGGCGCCCATCCCGGCCCGCAGTTCGGCGTCGCCGGCAGCCGCAAGCTGACCGGCGTCGAGGGCCGTCCCATCATCGGCACCATCGTCAAGCCGGCGCTGGGGCTGAGGCCGCATGAGACAGCCGAGATGGTCGGTGAATTGATCGCCGCCGGTGTCGATTTCATCAAGGATGACGAAAAGCTGATGAGCCCGGCCTATTCGCCGCTGGCCGAGCGGGTGAAGGCGATCATGCCACTCATCCTCGACCACGAGCAGAAGACCGGCAAGAAGGTGATGTACGCCTTCGGCATCTCGCATGCCGATCCGGACGAGATGATGCGTAACCACGACGTGGTAGCGAAGGCTGGCGGCAATTGCGCGGTGATCAACATCAACTCCATCGGCTTCGGCGGCATGGCCTATTTAAGAAAACGCTCCAGCCTGGTGCTGCACGCCCATCGCAACGGCTGGGACATCCTCACCCGCCACCCCGGCCTCGGCATGGATTTCAAGGTCTGGCAGCAGTTCTGGCGATTGCTCGGCGTCGATCAGTTCCAGATCAATGGCATCTCTTCAAAATACTGGGAGCCGGATGCATCCTTCATCGAATCCTTCAAGGCAGTGACGACGCCGATCTTTTCGCCTGATGATTGTGCGCTGCCGGTAGCAGGTTCCGGCCAGTGGGGCGGACAGGCGCCCGAGACCTACGAACGAACCGGCCGCACGGTCGACCTGCTCTATCTCTGCGGCGGCGGCATCGTCAGCCATCCGGACGGGCCAGGCGCCGGCGTGCGCGCCGTCCAGCAAGCCTGGCAAGCGGCGGTCGACGGCATACCGCTGGCGAACTTCGCCCTGATCCACCCCGAACTGGCACGGTCGATCGAAAAGTTCGGCGACGGCAAGGCGGCCTGAGGTCATGCAGAACCTGCTGCTCAGCTACTATGGCGACGACCTCACCGGCTCAACCGACGTCATGGAAGCGCTGGAGCTCGGCGGCGTCCAGACGGTGCTGTTCATGAGGCAGCCGGACGAGGCTCTGCTTGCCCAATTCAAGCATTGCCAGGCGGTCGGGTTGGCCGGCACCAGCCGCAGCGAGACGCCACACTGGATGGACACGCATCTGCGCGACGCCTTCGCCTGGCTGAAGATGCTGAAAGCCGAAATCTGCCACTACAAGGTCTGTTCGACCTTCGATTCCAGCCCGACGATTGGCAGCATCGGCCTGGCGATCGAGATTGGCCGCGAGGTCTTCAAACAGGATAGCGTGCCTCTGCTGGTCGGCGCGCCGCAGCTCAAGCGATACACCGCCTTTGGCCATCTGTTCGCTGCCTATCGTGACCAATATTTCCGCATCGACCGCCATCCGGTGATGAGCCGCCACCCGACGACGCCGATGGATGAATCGGACCTGCTGATCCATCTGTCGCGGCAGACGGATCTCAAATCGGGGTTGATCGACCTTGCGACCCTGCAGTCGGAGCAGCGGTCGCAGGTATTCAATCGCTTCGTGGACAATGGCACGGCCATCGTGCTTGTCGACGTCGACAGTCGGGAGACTCAGGCCCTTGCAGGCAAAGAGATCTGGCGCATGCGCAAGCCGGGCGGCTCTTTTGTCGCTGGCTCGTCCGGCATCGAGTATGCATTGCTGGCCGAATGGGCGTCGAATGACATCGTCGGCGCCGGACCCGGCTTCACGCCGCCGGGCGCCGCGGACCGGATCGCCGTCGTGTCGGGCAGTTGTTCGCCGACCACCGAACGACAGATCCGCCATGCCCTGAGCGACGGCTTCGACGGCATCGAGGTCGATCCTGTCGAGCTGGTTTCGGAGGGTTCAGAGCCGGCGATCAAGCGTGCGGCGGCAAGCGGCCGCGCCAGCCTGCAAGCTGGGCGAAGCGTCATCCTCTACACCGCGCTTGGCCCCGCAGCCGACAGGGGCGCCGAAATCGACCGGCAGGAAGGCGCCCGCCACAAACTTGGCCGCGGCCTTGGTGCGCTGCTGCGCCAATTGACTGACGAGCAGAGCTTGCGGCGCGTGGTCATTGCCGGCGGTGACACGTCAAGCCATGCGCTAGGGCAAATGGGCGTCGACGCGCTGACCGTCAGGATGCCTCTGCCCGCCTCGCCTGGTTCACCACTTTGCGTTGCTCATTCGCACGTCAAAGCCATTGACGGGCTGGAGGTTGCGCTGAAGGGCGGGCAGGTAGGAACCGACCACTATTTCTCGTCCATCCGTGACGGCCTTCGCAGTTGACAGTGGCGTTGGGTTGGCAAACTGCGAACCTGAACATGTCGCCTGAAAGTGGACCAGCACAACCCTCCAACCAGGCCCTTGGGGACGGCGAGGTCCGGCAAACGGATCGATTCCGACCCCCTCGCCGAAACGCTCGCCATCCCGGCCGGGATCAGCCAGCTACCGGCGTGTTGAGAAGCTGCTGCTCCCAGAGATACGCTATGCCGCTGCCGCCGAAGTGCTGGATGAGAATCTCGGTCAACTCCTCGACATGCTCGGTGCGCGCCCAATCGCGTTGCCATTCGCCAGCGAGCGCCATCACGGTCATTACGTTCGCCCCGGCCGAGATCATTCGCTGGATGGCAACTTCGTGAGACTCCTTCGAAATCCCGCCCGACGCGTCGGTGATCACCGTCACGTCCCAGCCTTCGCCGGCGGCCTGGATCACAGGCATTGCGACGCAGACCTCGGTCCACAGACCGGCGATGAGCAGTTGCTTGCGGCCGGTCGCCTTGACGACGTTCACCACATTCTCGTCCTGCCAGGTGTTCACCCAGGTGCGATCGATGACTTCCTGATCCGGAAATACGTCGGTGATCTGCTTGAAGAGAAGCCCACCGCGCGCCGCGATCACGCTCGTGAGAATGGTCGGAACATTGAAAGCTTTTGCTAGCTTCGCCAGCGCGGTCGTGTTGTTGACGACCATATGGGGATCGTGGCTGTTCAGGTTTGCGAGCTGGTATGGCTGGTGGTCGATCAGAACGAGTACCGAGTCTTCAGGACGAAGAAGCGAATCGACGCCGTTACGAGGGGTCATCAGGACTTCCTTTCTTTGCCGCTACGGACGGCAATGGTTCACGGGAGACATGCGCCAGCAGGCGACGCTGCCTGACCCCAATTTGCTGTTCCTTTCGATGATGCGATAGTGCCATGATCAGGCAAGCTGTGTCGCGGAACGAGGAACGCGAAATGAATATCGAGGATCTACAGACATTCGTCGCAGTGGCCGATACGGGTGGCGTATCGGCCGCGGCGCGCCGGCTCGGCGTCTCAAAGTCAATCGTCAGTCGGCGGCTTTCCCGGATCGAGGCAGAACTCGGCGTTCAGCTTCTCGCACGAACGACCCGTGGCGCGGCGCTCACAGAAGCAGGGATCATATTCAGAGACCATGCGGCCCGAGCCAGCGCCGAGATCGACGCGGCGCGGGAAACCATCCTTCCAGCCGGTGAGCTTCGAGGCCGTCTGAGGGTTGCCATGCCGCTTACTTTCGGCCCCACCCACTTCGCCTCGGTGCTCGCGGAAATGGCGCGCCAGCACCCGCAGCTCTACATTCACACCTCCTATAGCGATCGCTTCGTCGATCTCATCGCAGAGGGTTTCGATTGCGCGATCCGGAGTGCCTACCTTTCGGACTCCAACCTGGTCGCGAAGCGCGTCGGGCCGATCCACGGAAAGCTTGTCGCAAGTCCGGATTACATCAAAGCGCACGGATCACCTGAGACTCTGGACGAACTCGTCATCCATCAGGCACTCATGCAAGGAACGGAAGCCTGGCAGTTCATGGATGGCAGCAAAATTGTTACCGTCCAGCCGCAGGGCAAGTTCAAGGCCGATAGTGCCACGGCGCTTGCCGCCGCCGCGGCAGCAGGTCTCGGCATTGCCTGGCTGCCCGATTGCATCACTCACGAATACGTGGTCTCCGGCGCGCTGGTCCCGATCATGACACGCTATCCGGTACCTCCGGGCGCAGCTTATGTCGTCCGCCCGCCGGGTCAGCGCCCCACGCGTAAAGTGCGAATGCTCACGGAGATGCTGATTGAGTATTTCAAACGGAACCCGGATCTTTGGGGTCTCGACCCCTAAAACGCGAACCGTTCAAGGCCTTACCAAGGAACCGACTTCCAACGCCCGGACAGAACCGGGCGGGCGCGGTGTCACCTATCCGGAGCGCACGTCAGGGGCCGCCCGAGGCGATGCTAACAGCCTGGTCGGGGTCCAGACAGGCTTTACCCAGGCCCCAACGGGCCGGTGCCTTCCTATGCTCCAGGACTAAGGGGCCATCGCTCCTGAGGATGATTGCCATGGCTGCCCTGTGAGCCATCGGGCGGCGTTCCTCCCCCCGCAACACGGTTTGGCATTTCTCGACACTAATTGGGACCGATGACGAACCTTAAATCCTTGATTAGGCCGTCGAGCGGGTGTCGCATCCTACGCGAACCAACTGGATGCCTGAAAAAAGTTGGAAAGGGCGGACACATGATCGATCTGAGTGGAAAGCGTGCATTGGTGACTGGAGGATCGCGGGGCATCGGGGCGGCGATCGCGTTAGCACTGGCGGAGCACGGCGCCGACGTAGCATTTGCTTATCGGCGCCCCGCCTGGTCACGCGTTTTGACCTGCAGGGCGGCATCTTTGGCGGCATTACCGGCCGTGTCCACGCGGTAGAGGGCGTTTCCTTCGACATTTTCCCCGGTGAAACGCTGGCTTTGGTCGGAGAATCGGGATGCGGCAAGTCGACTGTGGCGCGCAGCATCATGCAGTTGGACAGACCCGTGTCCGGCTCCATCCGCTATGACGGCCAAGAAATCATTGGCGTAGGGCGGGCGAAGTTGGCCGGCTTCCGGCGCGAGGTGCAGATGGTCTTCCAAGACCCTTTTTCCTCTCTCAATCCGCGCATGACCATTGGGCAGGCCCTGAAGGATCCCATGCGCGTTCACCGCATCGCGCGGGGCGCTGCGTTGCGGCAGCGGGCAGCGGGCAGCGGACCTGCTGGCCAAAGTGCATCTGCCGCCAGAACACCTCGAACGCTACCCCCATGCATTCTCGGGAGGCCAACGGCAGCGTATCTGTATCGCCAGGTCATTGGCGCTCGACCCTCGACTGCTCATCGCCGATGAGGCTGTCGCCTCGCTCGACGTTACGATCCAGGCCCAGGTCATCAACTTGCTGATGGATGTTGAGCGCGACATGGGCATCGCCATCCCTGTTCATCAGCCATGACATCGCGGTGGTCGAGCGCATCGCGCATCGCGTCGCCGTGATGTATCTGGGAGAAATCGTGGAGATCGGCGACCGCCGGTCAGTGTTCTGCAATCCTCAGCACCCTTACACGCGCAAGCTGCTCTCGACGGTTCCCGTCGCTGACCCAGCGCAAAGGCCAGTTGGACGCGAACCAATGTCTGACGAGATTCCAAGCGCGGTACGTGACGTCGATTTTGTTCCGGTCCGTCTGCGGATGAATGCGGTTTCACCAACTCATTTCGTGCGCGAGACGTCAACAGCCTGATCAAACCATTGTCAAAGCTGCGTAAGCCAAACTATAGCTTTCGGCTTGCCAATAATCACTGCTTCTATTTCGCCGGCATTTTGCGGCCAGCGACGCGCGATTGGCCTCGGGCCTACGCAATCCTCACGATGGCTGGCAACGACGACATCGCCTTACCACGACCGCCAGATGATGGTGCTGCGCCATGAGGATCGCTTGCAGTGGCTGGACATGACGGCTCCGGAACTTGAGTTCCTTCGCCCTCTTCTCGGGGCGAGTTGCAATTTCAATAGGCGAGGCGTGGAAGCCGGCGCCCTTGATGTTCTTCTTCGCCTCGCGCCAACATGGACCTGCTACGCCCCCAATAGTTGGTGGGCCCGGAGGACCGTTTTCCCAGCTACGCCTCTCCAACTTCCCCGTGAACGTGATGCCGTCTCTTGGCCGGCATGTCCGGGTACTTGGGTAGGTCGGGTGGCGGCTCGGCTTTGTCGCAATCTGGCGGACGATCCGCCGCATGACACTCCCGTTGGCGTCGCGACAGACACCTACTCACATAAGAAAATTTGCGGCGTCACAGAGGATTGAGGGACCACAAACCCCTACAGCCTGTTCATGGCGCTTTGGTCAGGTGCTTCGGCGATTGAGTACGATGCAGATAGATATATATCTGTTTCTTTGCCGAGGTCTTCCATGAGCGAGCAAAATCGATCTCCTTGGCGGGAGCGCATGACGATCCTCGGCGATGTCGAGGCGGCATCCTTCCTTCCCTGGATCGAACGCCATGCCGCCAAGCTCGGGCTCGCGCATGCTATATGCGTTGGCGGTCCCGGCCGCATCGAACTCGAGATTGCCGGTCCGGCCGAGCTCATCGACATGATGGAGATGGGATGCTCGCTTGGGCCAATCGATGTCTGGGTCGACGCCATCCATCGGGCGCCGGTCGCCGGCGAATCAGGCTAGTTTTCGATCCGCAGCCTCTGCCTGCAAAGGTGCCATGCCCTATTTTTGGGCATTATTGCCAGTGACGAAATATTGTGCAAACGTTACCCCGCCTATTGGCATGAGCTTGACCGGGCGGTCGCGTTCGGGAAGATGGCGGGATTGTTTGAAAGTTGATGTATGCCGCCTTATCCGACCGGCTCCTGGATGCCTGTAGCCCTCTCCGCGGACTTGCCGGCGGGAACCGTAATGCCCGCGCAATCGCCGGCCGGGCGGGTCGCGCTTTGGCGAGGCCGTTCCGGCCGCGTATCCGCCTTTGCCGACAGATGCCCCCATCGCGGCATGCGCCTTTCCCACGGCTTCGTTCGGGGTGAAACCCTGTCCTGCATCTATCACGGCTGGGGCTATGCCCAGGCCGGAAATTGCGTGCGCATTCCGGCTCATCCAGCGCTGACCCCGCCGGAGACGGTTCGTGTCGCCACGCAGCACGTCGAGGACGGCGGCGGCATCATCTGGATCTCCGCCGGCGAACCCACTGGCGGGCCGCCCCGGTTCGAGGGGCTCGCGCCGGTCCGCTCCATGACGGTTGAAGCAGGCATCGTTGCGCTGGAGGAGGCCACGGGTACCAGCATCGCTGGAGGCCTGCTCGACTACACGAATGCTGACACGTCCGTCCGCCTGCTGCTTGCCCCCGAAAGCCCGGCGCGCACGCTTATGCATGTTCTGATCGACGAAGACAGCAACCCGGACGAGCGCATCACCGCGTCGAGGGCCGCCGAGGCGCTGCGGCGGGCGGCCGAGCATATCGAGCGCGGCGGGACAGGCCGATGACCCGCAACGCGATGATGGACGAATGGTATCCCGTCGGCCTTGTCAGCCAGCTCGATGCGCACGGGCGCAGCACGGCCCTGATGGGCGAGCCCATCGAGGTGAAGCGCGGCGATGACGGAACTGCGACCGTCGCAAGGAGCGACGGACGTCATCTTCCGGTCTGCATCCGCTATGGCCATGTCTGGTCGTCGCTCGGCGATCCGCAAAAGCCGCTGTTTGCGATCCCCGAGGCCGACCAGCCCGGCCGCCGGCTTGTAGATGTCGGCGTGGTTCGCGTGCGCTGCTCGCCACTGCGCGCGGTGGAGAACTTTCTGGACATTGCGCATTTTCCGTTCGTCCACACCGACATATTGGGCTCCGAGCCGCATACCGAGGTCCAGAACTACAAGGTCGAAATCCGTGAGGACGAAGACGAGGTTTGGGCGACCCAGGTGAGATTCTACCAGCCGCAGGCCGCCAAGTCGGCGGAAGGCGGCATAACGACGGAATACATGTATCGCGTGCCGGCGCCGACATGCTCGATCCTCTACAAGACCTGTCCGCCGCGTCCGGGTGAATGGGACGTGATCACGCTTTTCGTGCAGCCGCTCGCCGAGGACCTGTGTGACGTGTGGCCCTGGATGGCGCTGTTCGACGACGAGACACCGATGACGGACCTGATCCATTTCCAGCAGACGATCTTCGTCCAGGACCGGTCGATCCTCGAAAACCAGATTCCGGGGTTGCTGCCGCTCGACCCCGGCATGGAAATTCCCACGCGAGCCGATCTGACCTCGGTTGCCTACCGGCGCTGGCTGAAGCGCCATGGCTATACCTACGGCGCGCAACTGGTGGCGCAATGAAGCTCTACGACTATGTGCTGTCGCCCAGTTGCTACAAGGTGCGCCTGATGGCCGCGCTTGCTGGAGTGAAGCTCGACATCTGGCCCGTCGATTTCCATCCGGGGGCCGAGCATCGCGGCCCTGAACTCATGGCGCTTAATCCGGCCGGTTCGATCCCTATCTTCGAGGACGGCGACCTTGTCCTGACGGAATCCTCTGCCATGCTTGTCTACCTTGCCGCGAAGGCGGCACAGCAATGGCTGGGCAACGATACGGCCATGCCGGCGGCGCGCGTCCAACAATGGCTTTCGTTCTCGCACCGACTGACGGCAAGCCTGGGGGCGGCGCGCCTGCACGAGATGCTGCTGCGCCCGGGCAATATCGATGCCCTTCGGGGGCAAGGAACGGTGGCCCTGCGGGAACTGGAAGCCGGTCTTATCGAACAGCGTATCCGAGGCCAAAACTTCTTGGCTTCGGACCGGCCGACGGTCGCGGACATCGCCTGTTTTCCCTATGTGGCGCTGGCGCCCGACGGCGGAGTTTCGCTCGATCCCTATCCCGCGATCCGCCTATGGTCACGGGCGGTCCGCAGTCTCGACGGCTTCATCGAGATGCCTGGCATCCACCGGTTGCACGAGCTCAAACCCGAGCCCGGCCCTGAAGGAGGCGAGGCCTGACGTGGCGGGTTATCTGTTGAAGAACTGCGCTGCGGTCATCGTGGACGATGGCAACGGTCCGCACGTCCGCCGCAATGTCGATGTGTTGACCGACGGCCCGGCGATACGCTCCATCGGCGAAGCCCTCGACAAGGGGGAGTTGCCGGTCGGGACCATCGCGCGGGACGCCACCGGCTGGTTCGTCTATCCCGGTCTCGTCAACACCCATCACCATTTCTTCCAGTGCTTCGTGCGCAACCGTGCTGATCTGGACTGGACGAAGCTGTCGGTCATCGAATGGCTCGACCGCATCTATCCCATCTTCTCGCGGCTGACCGAGGAGTGCTTCTACCACGCATCGGTCACGGCCATGGCCGAGTTGATCAAGCATGGCTGCACCACGGCCTTCGACCATCAGTACTGCTTTCCGCGGCATGCCGGCAAAAGGCTGATCGACCGGCAATTCGAGGCGGCAGAGCTGCTCGGCATGCGCTTCCATGCGGGACGTGGCGGCAACACGCTGCCGAAATCGGAAGGCTCGACCATCCCCGACGCCATGCTGGAAACAACGGACGAGTTCATCGCCGACTGCGCCCGGCTGATCGACACCTACCATGATGACGGTAGGTTCAGCATGCGCCAGGTCGTCGTCGCGCCCTGCCAGCCGGTCAACTGCTATCGCGAGACCTTCGTGGAATCGGTGGCGCTGGCGCGCGACCGCAAGGTGCGCATGCACACCCATGTCGGCGAAGGCGAAAGCCCGGTCATGCAAGCCCGCCACGGCCTGCGCACGGTGGACTATTGCGCGGAGATCGGGTTCAGCGGATCGGATGCCTTCTATGCCCATTGCTGGGAACTGAGCCACGACGAACTGCGCAAGATGGCCGCTACCGGCACCGGCGTCGCGCACTGCCCGGAGCCGGTCTATCTCGTCGGCGCCGAAATCACCGACATACCGGCGATGTCGGCCCTCGGCCTCATCGTGGGGCTGGGTTGCGACGGCGCCGCCTCGAATGACAATTCCAACCTGATGCACTGCATCCATTCCGCCTACATGCTGCAGTGCCTTGCGGCGTCGACACGCGACCACCCTGTTCCGCCGCCGGCCGACTTCCTCGGCTATGCGACGACCGGTGGCGCGGCGCTGCTCGGGCGCAGCGACATCGGCAGGCTTTCGCCCGGCATGGCGGCTGATCTTTTCGCCATCGATACGCGGCGAATGGACTATGTCGGCACGCGGCATGATCCGCTGAGCCTGCTTGCCAAGGTGGGCATCGGCACGCCGACCGACATGACGATGATCAACGGCCGCATCGTCTGGGCCACGGGAGAGTTACCGGGGCTCGACGAAGCGAGGCTGTTCGCGCAAGCCGAGGCGGCGCTCGCCACCGTGGAATTCTAGCAGCCAAAACCAAAAGCAAGGGGAACCGACATGCTGACAAATCTTACCCGCAGAACATTGATGAAGGGCGCTGCCGCTACCGGGCTTGTCGCAGCGGTGGGCAGCCGCGTGCTCGCCGCCGACGGACCGCTGGGCATCGTGCTCGTGGTCCCCTCGCCGGTCGGCGACGTCGGCTGGGGCCGTGCGCTGGCCGACGGGCTCGAACCGGTCAAGGCTGCTTACGGCGACAAGGTGAAGGTCACCATCCTCGAAAACATTCAGGAAGGCCCTGACGCCGACCGAATCATGAACAAGGCGGTCGCGGACGGGAACAAGTTCCTGATCGCCGGCTCCTTCGGCTATCAGAACGGCGCCCTACAGATCGCGCGTCGCAATCCCGACGTCACCGTGCTGCACGCTTCAGGATTTCAGGTAGCGCCGAACTTCTCACCCTTCGCGGCCCAATATTCGCAGGGCACCTACCTGATGGGCATGGCGGCGGCCGCGCTTTCGAAGACCGGCAAGCTCGCCTCGGTTTCGGCCTTCGCCATTCCTGAACTGATCACCTCCATCAACGCGTTCGCGCTCGGAGCTCAGGCCGTGAAGCCAGATGTCGAGGTCTCCGTCGTATGGGTGAACTCCTGGTTCGACCCGGCCAAGGAGCAGGAAGCCGCCAAGGCGCTGTTGGCGCAGAAATGCGACGTCATCTTCTCCAACGCGCAGGACACGCCTTCCGTCGTTGCGGCTTGCGAAGAGGCTGGCATTCCGTCCTTCAACCTCAACTCGTCGATGAAGAAATACGCGCCAAAGGCCTATCTTGGCTGCGTTGCGACCGATTGGTCGCCCTTCTTCAAGGCCTCGGTCGACGCCCACCTTGCCGGTACCTTCAAGGGCGCCAGCGCCTTCCTGGGTGTCGGGGAGAAGGTCGTCGAAGTCGTCGACTGGAACCCAGGCATCCCGGCCGACACCATGACCAAGATCAAGGAAATCGAAGCCAAGATCGCCGACGGCAGCTTCTCGCCCTTCACCGGTCCGATCGCCAAGGCCGATGGCAGCGAAGGTGTCCCCGCCGGCAAGACGATGACCGTGGCCGAGGTCGTGGCCATGGACTGGCACGTCAAGGGTGTCACCACGCCGTTACCAAAGTAACCATGACCGCTCCACTCCTGTCGCTGCGCGGCATTTCCAAGAGCTACGGCCAGATCCATGCCAATCAGGACATCGATCTGGACGTGGCTCCGCGCTCGATCCATGCGATTCTGGGAGAGAATGGGGCGGGCAAGTCGACGCTGATGAAGCTGATCTACGGTCTCGAGCAGCCGGACGCCGGAACGGTGAACTGGAAAGGAGAGCCCCTGGCGCTCGCGTCCCCGGCGGATGCGCGGCGCAAGGGGATCGGCATGGTCTTCCAGCACTTCTCGTTATTCGAGACGCTGACGGTGGTGGAGAACGTCCGGCTGGTCGTGCCCGGGAGGAAGTCGGACCTCGCACAAGGCATAAGCAAGCTTGGCCGCGACTTCGGTCTGGAGGTCGATCCGTTCGCCCATGTTCACGCGCTTTCGGTCGGTGAGCGGCAGCGGGTGGAGATCATCCGCTGCCTGATGACCCAACCGCAGCTGTTGATCCTCGACGAACCGACCTCCGTCCTGCCGCCGCAATCGGTGGAGAAGCTTTTCGAGACATTGCGGCGGCTGCGCGACGGGGGCGTGTCCATTCTTTTCATCTCGCACAAGCTGGACGAAATCCGCGCGGTCTGCGACCGCGCGACCATCCTGCGCGGCGGTCGCATCACCGGCAATGTGGATCCCCGCGACCACGACGCGCACGACCTTGCCCGCATGATGATCGGCCGCGACATGCTGCAGCCCATGCCGGCTGTCGCACATTCCGGCGGGGAAAAGCGCCTTGAAATCGTCGGTCTCGACCATCGGCCCGACGATCCCTTCGCCGCGGCGCTTTCCGATGTCAGCCTGACGGTCCGGGCGGGCGAGATCCTCGGCATCGCCGGCATCTCGGGTAACGGACAAAGCGAACTCGCCGCGCTGATCTCGGGCGAGACGATGCTGCCGCGAGAAAAGTCACAGCGTATCTTCATGATGGGAAAGGATGTCGGCGCGCTCGATGCGGCAGCCCGCCGGCGGCTGGGCTTCGCCTTCGTTCCGGAGGAACGGCTGGGCCGTGGCGCGGTGCCCGAAATGTCGCTCGTCCTCAACAGCCTGCTGACCGCCCATCCCTCGGGTCTCTTGAGACGCGGCCTCGTCGACACGGCCCGTGCGAAGGCCTTCACAGAAGAGTGCGTGCGGCAGTACGACGTGCGCACACCGGGTCCCGAAGCCGAGGCCGGGGCGCTTTCGGGAGGCAATCTCCAGAAATTCATCGTGGGCCGCGAGATCATGTTGTCCCCGAAACTACTCTTTGTGGCGCAACCAACCTGGGGCGTCGACGTCGGCGCGGCATCCGCCATCCGCCAGCGCCTTGTCGCCCTGCGCAACGAAGGCATGGCCATTCTGGTCATCTCGGAGGAACTCGAGGAACTGTTCGAGCTTTGCGATGCGATCCAGGTGATCCATCAAGGCCGGCTGAGCGCGCCGCTGGTGACGCGCGACACCAGGCCCGAGGAGATCGGCCGTTACATGATCGGCGCTCATTCGACGGCCGAAAAGATCCCCGCATGAACGCTTCGTTGCGACTTTCCCTTCCCGTGTTGGTTCGACGTGAATCCGCCTCGCCGGCAATCAAGCTCGTCGCACCGGCCGTGGCGCTCGGCCTGGCGACGCTGCTCAATCTCGGGCTTTACATGCTGATGGGCCGCGATCCGGGCGCCGTCTTCCATGCGATGCTTCTGGAGCCCTTCCTCTCCTGGACCTCATTCTCGGAAGTCCTGCTCAAGATGGGGCCCCTGCTTTTGATCGCGCAGGGGCTTGCCATCGGCTTTCGGGCCAAGGTCTTCAACATCGGCGCCGAGGGCCAGTTCATCCTCGGAGCGATCTTCGCGTCAGCCATTCCCATTTGGTTCCCGCAGGCAACCGGCCAGTGGATCTGGCCCGCCATGCTCATCCTTGGCGCACTGGGCGGCGCGCTTTGGGCCTCGATAACGGCGTTCTGGCGCGTGCGGCTCAATGCGAACGAGATTCTCGTCTCTCTCATGCTGGCGCTCGTTGCCGCGCAACTGCTCAACTATCTGCTTCTCGGTCCCTGGAAGGACCCTGCCGGCTTCAATTTCCCGCAGTCCGTGATGTTCCAGTACGACGCGATGGTGCCGATCCTGATCCCTGGAACCCGGGTCAACGTCTCGCTGCTTATCGCATTCGCGTTCTCTGTCGCGGCCTGGATTTTCATGCAGAGGAGTTTCGCCGGCTACAAGCTGCAGGTTGGCGGCCTTGCGCCGCGCGCCGCGGGATACGCCGGGTTTAGCGAAGGACGTGCGATCTGGCTTTCTCTCCTCGTAGGCGGCTTTGCCGCAGGCCTCGCAGGGGCGGCCGAAGTGGCCGGGCCGCTCGGCCAATTGCAGCGCTCCATCTCGACCGGCTACGGCTATGCCGCCATTATCGTCGCCTATCTCGGCGGCCTTCACCCGATAGGCATCATTTTTTCCGCGTTGCTCATGGCGGCCCTCTACATTGGCGGCGACAACGCCATGGTCTCTGCAAATCTCCCGATCGCCGCGGTACGGGTCTTCCAGGGCAGCTTGCTGCTCGCCTATCTCGTCGCCATCGCCTTCGTCCGCTACCGGTTCGAATGGCGCCAAGCGGCTCAAGGAAACGCTCCATGAATGCCATCGAATTCATCGTCGCCGGAATGCTGGCCGCGGCCACGCCGTTCCTTTTGGCGGCACTGGGCGAGATGGTAGCCGAGCGGGCTGGCGTCCTCAATCTCGGCGTGGAGGGACTGATGGCCATGGGGGCGGTCATCGCCTTCATCATTGTCTATCATGGCGGCGGTCATTTCCTGGGCTTCCTCGCCGCCGGCCTCGCCAGCGCGGCTCTTTCCCTCGTCTTTGCCATCATCGCGCTGGGATTCCGCGCCAACCAGGTCGCGGTGGGTCTCGCCATCGGCATACTCGGCCAAGGCCTTTCGGCACTGTTCGGCAAGAGCTATGAGAGCCTCACGGTCAAAGGCCTGCCGAAACTTGCACTGCCATGGCTTTCGGATATCCCGGTCGTTGGCGGCCTGTTCGCCGAGGATGTGGTGGTGTGGCTCTCGCTTGCCGCGACCGTCGCCATCTGGGCGACATTCGCCTACACCAAGACCGGCCTTGTCTTGCGGGCGGTCGGCGAGAATCCCAAGGCGGTCCATGCACTGGGGTATCCGGTGATCGCCGTGCGTTTCGCCGCCGTCGCCTTCGGCGGCGCGTTTGCAGGGTTCGCCGGTGCCTATGCGTCGGTGGTCTACACACCGCTGTGGGCCGACGGCATGATCGCCGGACGCGGCTGGATCGCGATCGCGCTGGTGGTCTTCGGCACTTGGCTTACCGGCCGAATCTTCCTCGGTGCCTGCCTCTTCGGCGCCGTCTCCCTCGCAAGCCTCGCGGCCCAGGCGACCGGGCTCGACATTTCCTCGCAACTTCTGTCGAGCCTGCCTTATCTCGTGACAATCGTAGTGCTGGGCGTCATTTCCTCGAACCGGCGCCTGCTCAAGCTCAACGGCGTGGCTTCGCTGGGAGAGCCTTTCGAACATTAGTCGCCACGCGTGGCAACACGCTGGGCTCAGTGCTGAACTGGATTTTTGGTCGTGGCATCGACACGCTGCAGACTAGATGTTTGATCCCAGGCTTTGATGGGGCATCCTTATCTTCCGAATCAAAGGATGCGCTATGGGCCAGGTTCTGCATGGGAGCGCCACAACGACAGAGGCGGTCCGTCGAGCGATACAG
>NZ_AXAE01000038.1 GCF_000472705.1 Mesorhizobium erdmanii USDA 3471
ACTGCGTTCTCCCTGCTGGCCCACCTGCCCGAGCTCGGCCTGCGCTCACCCAAGTCGATCGCCGCACTCGCCGGCCTTGCCCCCTTCGACAACAAGAGCGGCAAGCTCAACCGCAGGAGCCAGATCCAGGGTGGCCGATCGCGTGTGCGCCGTGCTCTCTACATGGCTGCGCTCGGCGCCATCCGAGCTTGTGAGCGCTTCAGAGCTTTCTATACCGCCATCGCAGTCCGCTCAGGCTCGAAGAAGCTCGCCATCATCGCCGTCGCAAGGAAGCTCCTTGTCGTCCTCAACGCCATCATTCGAGACAAAAAAGCTTTCGCATGAACACAGTTGCCATTCCGTGACGTCGGAGCGCCGCAACGGTGCAGGGTTCTGCTCCGCTGCATCCCATAACTGAGGTCGCGGCATGGATCCTCGGGTCTGCGCTCCGCTGCGCGTCGCTTCGCCCGTGGATGACGAAGCCGCGATGGTCGCACTTCGGCGAAACCTAATTCGCCGACCCCTGCGCGTCGTCGAGCGCCTTCTTGATGTCGGCCGGCCAGGTCGTGACCGCCGGCCATGCCTGAGGCTCGCCATTGTCGCCACGGCGGGCGAAGTAGAGCGTGTGCTTGGCCGGATCGATTGCCATGAAGCCGTCATTGCCGCCACAGTCGTGCGGCACGCAGCCGGTGGCGTAGAAGGCGCCGGTGGCCGTCTTTTCCGTGCCGCCGCCGACCAGCAGGCTGGTCGCCATGTCGGGCATGTCCTTGCCGAGCAGTTTCACAGCGTCCTTGTAGACGGCCTCGTTGTGGAAGGCGTCGATGATGTTGTCGTATTTCGACGGATCGATGTCCTTCCAGTCGGTGCCGGGTTCCGGCGCGTAGGTGAGATTGCCCGAGATCGTCAGCCCCTCCGTGGGTGACCACTGCAGCGCCGGCTTGGTATCGCCGGGTAACAGGTAAGGCACGAAATAGATGGCGCTGTCGGAGATCGCGGCCGGCGGCGCGCCGCATTCGTCCTGCTCGACCGTCGTCGTCCTTATCTCCCCGTCTTTCGGCTTCCAGACGATGACCTTGGCCGGTCCGCACTGATTGCCGCCGTCTCCGACATCGACCAGCGCCACGTTGACGTCGCCGATCTTCACGATCTTGTCGAAGAAGACATCGTAGTTGCTGGCCAACTGCTTGCCGTCATAGGCCAGCACCTTCTCGCCGTCCTGCTCCGGCTGCGTGATGGTCAACTGGCCGCCCTCGAACGGTATCGGCGCTTGCTTGTCATCGTCGGCGGGCGCCGCATCGCTGGTGCTCGACCCGCCTTGGTCGGTCGCCGGCTGGTCGGCCGGCTTCTGGGCTGTCGAGGGCGCCAGTTGCGCGGCGGGTGTCTGTGTCTGCGCAACCGCGCTCGTGGCGGGCACCACCAAAATGGCCAGCCCGCAAACGCCGGCAAGAAGTGAACGTGCCATGACTGTCCCTCCCTTCAGTCGCCAAGAACCCGGCCTCGAAAGGCCGGGCCTGTCGTCAGGCGCAGCCGCTCAGGCCCAGGGGCGCAGTTCGGCGTTCCGCTTCTCGAACGAGGCGATGGCACCGGCCTTCTCCATGGTCAGGCCTATGTCGTCGAGCCCGTTGAGCAGGCAGTGCCGCTTGAAATCGTCGAGGTCGAACTTGACCACGCCACCATCCGGCCCGCGGATTTCCTTGGCTTCGAGGTCGATCGACAGAGTGGCGTTGGAGCCGCGCGAAGCATCGTCCATCAGCTTCTCGAGGTCCTCGGGGCTGACGGTGATCGGCAGCACGCCGTTCTTGAAGCAGTTGTTGTAGAAGATGTCGGCGAACGAGGTCGAGATGACGCAGCGGATGCCGAAGTCGAGCAGCGCCCACGGCGCGTGCTCGCGGCTCGAGCCGCAGCCGAAATTGTCGCCGGCGACCAGGATCTGCGCCTTGCGGTAGGCCGGCTTGTTGAGCACGAAATCCGGGTTTTCCGAACCGTCGTCATTGTAGCGCATTTCAGCGAACAGCCCGGTGCCAAGTCCGGTGCGCTTGATCGTCTTCAGATAATCCTTCGGGATGATCATGTCGGTGTCGACATTGACGATCGGCATCGGAGCGGCGACGCCGGTGAGCTTGGTGAATTTTTCCATGGCTTTTGCCCGTGTTTTCGTTGCGGGGGAATTTGCTGAGGCCCGGTTTACACAAAGCCGCGGGCAAATAAAAGCCAACTGTTTGTGCGCGACGCATCGCCTATGGCAGCGCAAGGCAAGTTTGAAATCTGGCGACGACCCGCCCCGTCTCGACCGGGGGCCTCCAGCATATAGCTGGCGCTCTTCCCCTGAGCTACGGGCCGCCGTAATGGCTGTATCATGCCGCACGCTGAAACTGAACCACCTCAAAAATGGCTTCGAAATCCTGGCCAGCTGATGCAGTCTGGCAGTCATGGTGGAAAACTCAAACGTCCTCTACGCACGCGAACCCGCGCTCGACGTCGCCGAATTCCGCCGCGTGCTGGTGGAATCCGGCCTCGGCGAGACGCGCCCCGTAGATGACGAAGCGCGACTGCGAGCGATGCTGTCAGGCGCCAATCTGGTGCTGACGGCACGTCTCGATGTGGCGGGCAAGCCGCTGGTCGGCGTTATCAGGGCAATGACCGACTTTTCCTGGGTCTGCTACATCTCCGAACTCGCCGTTTCCCAATCGGCGCAGGGGCTTGGCATCGGCAAGGGCCTGATGGACGAGGCTCGGCGCCGGCTCGGGCCGTCCGTCGCCATCAGCCTGATCTCCATGCCCGACGCCGTCGGCTTCTACGAGCGCATCGGCATGAAGCGCATGGCCGACGCATTCTGGTTCTCCCGCAAGCGCTGACGCTTTCCACTCACGATCGCCTTGCCTGATGGGCAGGCAAACTTTTCGTGATCCGCCAGCCGCTTGACATGCAACCAAATGGTTGCATATTAAAGCCATGAGCATGGATGCCGTCTTTCGCGCACTGGCCGACCCGACACGCCGGCAATTGCTGGACAGCCTCCATGCCAGGAACGGGCAGACGCTGAATGCGCTGTGCGGGGAGATGGACATGACGCGCCAGGCGGTGACCAAGCACCTGGCGGTCCTGGAGGAAGCCAACCTCGTCACCACGCTTCGGCGGGGCCGGGAGAAGGAGCACTACCTCAACCCCGTTCCCATCAACGAGATCGCCGAGCGCTGGATCGGCAAATTCGAACGGGGGCGTCTCGATGCCCTCAGCAATTTGAAGAAACGCCTCGAAAGGGAAGAGCCGTGAGCAACAACAACTTCGTCTACGTGACCTACATCCGCACCACGCCCGAAAAACTCTGGGAAGCGCTAACCGACCCGGAATTCAACCGGCAGTTCTTCCTCTGCTCCTATCAGGAAAGCGAGTGGAAGGTCGGCTCCAGCTGGAAGCTCATCTTCCCGGACGGCAGCATTGCCGACTCGGGCGAGATTCTGGAGGTCGACCCGCCGCGACGCCTGGTCATCAAATGGCGCAATGAATGGATGCCGGACGTGAAGGAAGACGGCTATACGCGCTGCACCTTCGCCATCGAGCAGGACGGCGATCTGATGAAACTTGCCGTCACCCACGAAGCGGACGGGCCGCACAGGCTTATCGGCAACGTCGCCAAGGGTTGGCCGCTGGTGCTCGCCAGCCTCAAGAGCCTGCTCGAGACCGGCAAGGGCTTCGAGCGTCCGCCGTCAAAGGGATGATAGGTCGTTTCGACGGCGGAACGATTTTGAGGAGAGAGTCATGATGCATTTCTCCCGTGTGCGGAGCATGACCAATGGCGAGACGATCATGGCTTCGGCCACCATCGAGGCGCCTCCCGAGCGGATCTTCCCGGCGCTGCTCGGCAAGGACGGCGAGCAGTGGTGGGGGTCCACCGACACCTGCCGGATGGTTGAGTGGTCGGCCGACCTTCGTGTCGGCGGCCGCTGGTCCGTTGTCGTCCGGACCGCCGACGGCAGCGAGCTGCCCGCCGGTGGCGAATTCCTGGAGATCGAGGCGTCGCGCCGGATCGTGCAGACTCGGGCCTATCATTGGGACCATCCGACACTCGGCCGGCGGCAAACCACGGTTGCCTGGTTGCTGCAGCCGATCGCCGAGGGCACGCGCCTCACCATCTGCCATGGCGGTTTTGCCGGGCTGAGCGGAGCGGCGGCCGAGCATGCCGACGGTTGGGGGCGGGTTCTGATATGGCTGCAGGCTAGTGTCGCGGCAGGGAGACTGGCGGCGGCCTGAGCAGCGGTCGCACCTTGTCTTGACCCGTGCCTTATCTGGTCCACATCCAATGCATGGAGAAGCAGGGATGTTTCATAGGTACGGCCGGCTGGGGAATTCCAAGCCGATACAAGGAAGAATTCCCGCCGCCCGGCTCGCATCTCGAACGCTATTCCAGGCACTTTCCGATCGTCGAGATCGACACCTCCTTCTACAAGCCGCATCGCCGCGAGACCTATGAACGCTGGGCAAGCTCCGTGCCGGAGCACTTCCGCTTTTCCGTCAAGACGCCGAAGGCCATGACCCATGAGCATCGTCTAGTGGATTGCCATGCGCTTGCCGACGCCTTTCTCCAGCAGGTCGAGGGCCTCGGCGGCAAGCTGAGCGTGCTTCTGGTGCAGTTGCCGCCGAGCTTGCCCTACGAGCCGGACATCGCAGGCGGCTTCTTCGATATGCTCAGCAAGCGAACAAAGGCAAGACTGGCATGCGAGCCGCGCCACGCGAGCTGGTTCGAAGCGGAGGCGGAAGCCCTTCTGGCCGGCCGGCGGATCGCGCGCGTTGCCGCCGATCCCGCTCCGGTCCCTGCGGCAGCGGTGCCGGGCGGTTGGGCCGGCCTCGCCTATTTCAGCTGGCATGGCATGCCGCGCGTCTATTATTCGGACTACGACGCCGAAAGCCTCGCCCGGATCAGGCAACAGGTGCAAACAGCGGCCGCGTCGGGCGCCGAGGTCTGGGGCATTTTCGACAACACGGCCGCCGGACATGCGCTTGGCAACGCTCTTGCTGTCGATGCCGTGGTTGCCCAGACTCCTCTTCCTTCTCCCCTTGTGGGAGAAGGTGGATCGGCGCGACAGCGCCGAGAGGGATGAGGGGTGCTCCAGCGAAGTGAGACGTTGGCGTTCCCTGGAACACCCCTCATCCGACCTCGCTTCGCGAGGCACCTTCTCCCGCAAGGGGAGAAGGGAAGAAACCCGCCTCTAGATCACATTCAGCTCCCGGAACGCCCTGCCCTCGGCCACCCGCTCATACCCGAACGCCGAGCAGTCGATCGTCCGATACCCGCCATGCACCAGAAACTCCGCCAGCGCCTTGCCCACCGCCGGCGCCTGCTGCAGGCCGTGGCCGGAAAATCCGTTGGCGAAGATGAAATTGCCGACCTCTGGATGCGGCCCGATGACCGCATTCTGGTCGAGCGTGTTGTAGTCATAGTGCCCGGCCCAGGCGCGCGTCGCCTTGATCGCCTCGAAGGCGGGAATGCGGGTGGCCAGCACCGGCCAGATCACCTCCTCGAACAGCGGCCAGTCGACCTCGAAATCGGCGGGGTCGGCCGGGCCGTCGCCCTCTTCCGGTTCCGCGCCGCCAGTAAGGTAGACCGAGCCTTCCGGGCGCACATAAATGCCGGAGGGATCGACCAGCAGCGGCATGTCGGCGTATTTCTCGCGCGCCTCGAAGACGAAGACGTTGCGCTTGCGCGGCTCGACCGGCAGCGCCAGCCCGGCAAGAGCCGCGACCTTGCCGGCATTCGGCCCGGCGGCGTTGACGACGAGGCCGGCCTCGAGCGTCTGGCCATTGTCGAGGGTGACGCTGGTGACGCGGTTGCCGTCGCGCGCGATGCCGGTGACCGAAGCGGTGATGAAATCAATTTGTTTGTCACGCAGCGCCTTGCGGAACAGCGTCAGCATGGCATGCGCGTCGAACCAGCCTTCGCCGCTGCGGCCATAGGCGCCGGCGGAAATGCCTTCGCTCGACAGCCAGGGGAAGCGCCGCGTCAACTGGCCGGCGTCCTCGAGCACGATGTCGGCGCCCTCGGACACCTGCGCGTCGTGATTGGCCTTTAGGATCGGCAGGCCGGTCTCGCCGGCCAGAATGAGATAGCCGCCTTCGCGAAAACCGATATCGGCATCGGTGCCGAAGGTCTCCTTCAGCCGCCGGAACAGTTTCAGCGTGAACTGCGACAGCCTAATGTTTTCAGGGATCGAGAATTGCTGCCGGATCGAGGCCATGGACAGTGTCGTCGCCGCATGGGCGAATTGCGGATCGCGTTCGATCAGCGCGATGGAGCCGGAAAACCCTTCCTCGCGCAGATAATAGGCAATGGAGGACCCGACGATGGCTCCGCCGATGATGACGATGTCGTAGCGCATTTTTTCTCCGATCCGGCCGCCGGCCTCTCTACGCCGCCGGCAGAATGATCTCGAAGCGCGTGCCGCGTTCGGAGTCAACCAGCCCGATCGAGCCATCATGCGCTTTCAGGAGGGCCAGCACGATGCCGAGGCCCATGCCGGTGCCGCCCGAATCGCGCCGGGTGGTGAAGAACGGTTCGAAAATGCGCGCCCGGTTGCTTGGCGAAATGCCGTCGCCATCGTCGCTCACCAGCACCGTTGCCTTGCCACCATCGCTTGTCGTGGCGATCGAAACCAGCGTCGCGCCGTGCCTGGCGGAATTGTCGATGAGATTGGCGAGCACGATCGCCGCGTTCTCGGCCGAGATGCGCAAGGCGCGATCACCGCCCGCCTCGACGCGAACCGTCAGCCTGCTGTCCACGGGCAGCAGCGCCAGCGCGGCATTGATCGAGGTGCTTTCGCCGCTGGGTGCAAGATTTTCGGCCTTCGCCAGATCGAGCAGGCGCCGGACCAGCAGGTTGAGCCGCCCGGCGTCGGTGACGATATTATTGGAGAAACGCCGCCGGTCGTCATCGTCCATGGCGCTGCCGGAATCGCGCAGCAATTCCGCCGCCCCCTGGATCGCCGTCAGCGGCGATTTGAGTTCGTGCGAGACATGGGTGGCAAACGTCTGGATCGAGTCCGATCGCGCCTGCAGTTTTTCCGCCATGTCGAGGAAGGCGGCCGAAAGCTCCGCCATTTCATAGGTGCCGTGATGGTCGAGCGGGCGGATCGCGTCGCGCTCGCCGGCGGCGATGCGTTGCGTGCGGTCGATCAGCGCATAGATCGGCCGGCTGACGGTGCGCAGGAAGACGAGGCCGATGAGTAGCGTGCCGCCGAGGATGGCGATCGCCGCCAGGGTCACCTTGCCGCGTTCGCCATAGAGATGTTTTATGATGTTGTTGGGCGTGCGCGAGACATAGACCACGCCGGCGACCCGGCCGGCGACGGCCACCGGCAAGGCGACGAAGACCCGCACCTTGGTGCCGCGGCTGACCGAATAGAGCGGTGGCGCCGGCTGGTCGGGAATGCGCAGCCGCAGCGCGCTGGCATAGCGGCCGGCCAGCGCGTCGCGCACCTCCTCGACCGCGCCAAGCGACTGCCCGACCTCGCCGCGCCCGGCGATGACGACACCTCGGGGATCGAGCAGGCGAAAGCCGGCAAGCGTGGTCTTCTGCGTCGCGTCGAGAATGCCCGACAGGCGCGCGCCTATCGCGGCGAAGGCGGGATCGGCGGTGGCGGGCTCTGCGGCCGGCCGGGTGGGCAGCACATAATCCGAAGCGAGATCGAGGCGCGGCTCGATCGGCCGGTACGGTCCGTCCGGATCGGCGCTTCGGCCAGCGCTGCCATCGGCCTGCGGCATCGGCGCGCCAAGCTTTTCCGATGGAATGCCGGCGTCGCGGACATCCCGCGCATAGATCGCGGCGATGGCGGCCCCTTGCGCGATCAGCTCCGCTTCGGTCTGGCGGATCAGCTGGTTCTCGTAGAGGCGGAAGAAGAACAGGCCGACCAGCGGCAAGGCCATGACAAGGATCAGGATGGCGACGACGACCGTGGCAAGCCGTGGCCGCCATTTGCGGCCGATCCATTTGCGCGAGGCACTCAGCCGCATCGGCCGAGCCGGAAGCCGACGCCATGCACGGTTTCGATGGCATCGAGGCACCCCACCACCGCCAGCTTGGCGCGGATGTTGCGGATGTGGCTGTCGACGGTGCGGTCGGCGACATGGATCTTGCCGGCATAGGCATTGGCCATTACCGCCTCGCGGTCGAGCACATGCGCCGGCCGCGCCAGAAACCCCTTCAGGATCGCGAACTCGATGCCTGTCAGGGCAAGCGGCTTGCCGTCGAAGGCGGCCGCGTGGCTGGCCGGCGCCAGCGTCAGCTTGCCATGCGCGAACTGCCTGTCGTCTATCGGTTCGGGCGCCGGCGGGCGGGCGCGGCGCAGGATGACGTTGACGCGGGCGACCAACTCGCGCGGGGAAAATGGCTTCGTCACATAGTCATCGCCGCCCATTTCCAGCCCGAGGATGCGGTCGATCTCCTCGTCGCGCGCCGACAGGAACAGCACCGGCACATCGGATGTGTTCCTGAGCCGCCGGCAGACCTCGAGCCCGTCCATCTCCGGCATGCCGATATCGAGCACGACGAGATCCGGCGCCCGGCGTGCGATTTCCTGCAAGGCGGCGGCGCCGTCGGCCACGCCAAGCGTCGTCATGCCGGCCTTTTCCAGCGCGAAGCAGATCACTTCGCGGATATGCGGATCATCGTCGGCGACGAGAATGTGATGCGGCATCGGTCAGCGGCCCGGCAAGGAAGGTTGCGCAGGAAGCACGAGCGACCCCTTGCTGTCGAGATATCGAAGCAGCCGCCAGTCGCGAAAGCTCCAGGCGCGCCAGTTCCGCTGGACGCCGCGATACCAGTCTTCGTCGCTGGCCCGCAATCCCTGGAGTTCGCGCACAGCGCCGGCGGCAGCCGTCTTGCCCTGGTGATCGAAGAAACGGTCGAGCGCCGGAAACGCGCCCGGCCCGAGCGAGCGCAGATACCAGGCGTCGAGGGGAATGCCCTGGCCGGTCATCTCGAGGGAATGGTCGACATTGTAATTGGCGATCGTGGCGGCGAAATTGATGAAGCAGCAGCCATAAAGCGTCAGCGATAACGTCAGAAGATTGGCGGAGGACAGCCATTCGTTGGATTTTCCGAGCGCGATGCGGGCGATGATCAGCGCCAGCCCTGCCGCCACCAACCCCATCCAGACGAAAGCGGCGATACGCCAGTAGGTCAGCGCATAGATGCCGATATAGAGGTCGAGCCGCAGGATCGACGAGATGACCAGCATTATGTTCTGCGCCACCCAGGCATAGACCAGCCGGCGGATGAGCGGATCGGCCGAAGTCTCGCTTCCAGGCCTGAGCGCCGCCAGCACGAAACCCGCGGCAAGCAAGGCGGTGACAACAAGGGGATAGGCGCCGCGATGCGCATAGGCGGCGTAGCTCAACCCGTCGGGAAGGGCCGCCCCGCCCCACAGATAGGTGGCGTCGAGCCCGGTCTGCAGCGCGAACAGAATGTTGAAGACGAGCAAGGCACGCAGGATGGCTGCCTTGCCGAACAGGATGTCTTCGATGACATGCCTTTGCGGATTGATCGCCGGTTGAGCGGCAAGGGCGGGATTTTGCCGGGAGACGCGATTCGAGAAACGCGGCAGGCGCGGCCGCAGAAAAGCCCAGACGACGGCAAGCACGAACAGCCAGAAGGCAATCCGCGCCAGCTGGATTAGTTCGAGCAGTTTCATCAGGTCGATTAGCGACAGCCAGTAGTCGATGACCGGGTTGGCGGCGCCGAACAGCGCCAGGAACACAGCGCCGAGCGTCAGCGGCATCACCCATACCGCGACCGCCGCCAGCCGGACGCGGCGCCGGCCGAACCGGCGCGCCGTCCTGCGCCAGCGAATGAAATCTCTGATGAAGCGGAACGGCACCGCGAGCCAGAATAGCGCGACCTGGCCGGCAATGCGCGCCATGCCGTGGCGCAGGCGTCCGCTCGACGAAAGCGCGAAGACGACCAGCGCCGCAAGCGCGATCGACACCGACAAGGCGCTGACATTCTCAGTGAGCGGCAGCAGCGCGACGAGCAAGGCGGCGGGCTTGAGCCAGACCCTGCCGTCGCTGAAGGCCGCTGGATGCACGGCCACCACAGCGGCCGCAATGAGGGTGGCGAAAAGGAAGACGGTGATACCGGCGGGCTGGCCGTAGAAGAGGAAATCCGCCAGCACGACCAGCAGCGCGGCAACACCGAAGCGGCGGCAATAGCTTGGTGCTGCTGAGAGAAATAATTTCATGAGCTGGCCTTGCTGATGGTGTCCAATCGCCGCCTTGGCGGCGGGCTCTTGCGGGCGAAAGGGATGAGGGTCGCCATGGGAACCGCGCGTGGCGGATCGACGAGCCACCAGCCCTCGCTGCGCAGGCGCTGTGGCAGGGACCAACGGGGTTTTGCTCGTTTGTGCATGCCGCCGGTCTCGCAGGCGGGCGGGGAATTGGCAGGGCGGATCCGAGGAGCTTTTCCGCAGGCCTGTGCAGTTTTCGTGCAGGGACCGCGCTTCCACCGTTGGTGTGCTGCCCGCTATCCCTTTCCAGACCCTGGCGCTGCCAACTTCGACGACTGGCTCATCTCAGGCACGGCCCTCCGCGCTTGCCTCACCTGTCCACACGCGGCATAGATCGGCCATGACAGCCGAACCCTACCGCCCGCGCCGCTCGGTGCTCTATGTCCCAGCCTCCAACGACAAGGCACTGGCCAAGATCGCGCAGCTGTCCTGCGATGCCGTCATCATCGACCTCGAGGATGCCGTCGCGCCGGCCGACAAGGTTGCCGCCCGCGAAAAACTGCCGGCGATCTTCGCCAACCGCCCTGGTGCCAACCACCTTGGCCACCGCTGCGAGATGGTGGTGCGCGTCAATGCGCTGGCCAGCGAATGGGGCGCCGACGACCTGCTGGCCGCGGCAAAATTCGAGCCCGACGGCATCCTCTTGTCCAAGGTCGCGACACCGCGCGATATCCTCGAGGTCGGCGACGTGCTCGATGACAATTCTGCCCCCGACAGCGTGAAGCTGTGGGCGATGATCGAGACGCCCAGGGCGCTGCTCAACATCGGCGCCATTGCCGAACTGGGTCGCGATCCGGCCTCACGGCTCAATTGTTTCGTTGCCGGAACGAATGACCTGGCCAAGGACACCGGTGTGCTGGCGACGCCGGACCGGCGCTACCTCGTGCCATGGCTGCTGCAGATGGTGCTGGCCGCGCGCGCCGGTGGCCTCGAAATGCTCGACGGCGTTGCCAATGATTTTCGCGACCTCGACGCCTTTGCCCGCGAATGCGCGGAGGCGGCGGCCATGGGCTTCGATGGCAAGACCCTCATCCATCCGGCCCAGATTGACGCGGCAAACCGCGCCTTTGCGCCGTCCACGGCAGCGCTGACCGAGGCGCGCCTGATAAGGGACGCGTTTTCACGTGCCGAGAATGCCGGCAAAGGCGTGATCGCGCTGAACGGCAGGATGGTCGAGCGGCTGCATCTGGCGCAGGCCGAAAAACTGCTGGCGAAAGCCGCCGCCGTCGGCGCATGATGCCGGCCCTATGCTCGCGGGCTACTCACGACAGGACTGAAAAATGAAACTTTACCGCTTTCTGACCGCCCCCGACGATGCCAGCTTCTGCCACAAGGTGACGGCGGCCCTGAACGAGGGCTGGCACCTGTTCGGCTCGCCGACCTACGCCTACGACAAGAAAACCAAGACCATGCGCTGCGGCCAGGCCGTGGTGAAGGATGTCGACGGCCAGGAATACGGGCCGGACACCAAGCTGAGTGATTGGTAGATTTTACAAAGCGCCGACGCAGGCTGTGTCGAGATTCAGGTCAGGCCGAGTCGAAAATGGTGGTACCCGAGAACCGGAGTGGAGCGTACTTTTGGGTACGTGAGCACAGTTCTACTGCGACGCAGTAGAACGGGGAAGCGCAGGGGACCGCCGTTTGCAGACCGGCCTCACCTGAATATCGGCATAGCCTACTCGGCCGCTTCCTCGATCCGCTCCATATCATCATCCGACAGGCCGAAATGATGGCCGATCTCGTGGATAAGCACATGGGTGACGATGTCGCCCAGCGTCTCCTCGTTCTCGGCCCAGTAGTCGAGCATGGCGCGGCGATAGAGCGTGATGCGGTTCGGGCCTTCGCCGGTCTGCGGGTTCCAGCGTTCGGCGATGCCGCGGCCCTCGAACAGACCGAGCAGGTCGAAGGGCGTCTCCAGCGACAGATCGTCCATGATCTCGTCGGTCGGGAACTCGGCGATCTGGATGACGATCTCGCCGGTCAGCTTGCGAAAATCCTCCGGCAGATGGGCGTACGCCTCCAGCGCCAGGAACTCCAGCTCCTCCATCGAGGGCGCGAGTTCGCCATGCCAAGTGCGGGTTTTGTAGATGCGAGCCATGCTTTGTCCTTTGATCCCGGCATATAGGCTTTCGAACCGGTCGAGGCAAATGACGGGACCGATGCCGTCGGTGGCGGACAAGCCATGCAGGAATAAATTCCTTGTGACTCTGCTTGACTCTTCCGTCACCCTCTGGAATCTATAGGAACATAACAGGAACAATTGTGAGTGGACACTGACCGTCATGGCGATATCAGCCGTGGCGCGGGAGACTGTTTTTGCCCTGCGCCGCCAGATCGCGAAGATCGAGGGAACGCTGCCCGAACGCCTGCAGGCGCCGGCTGGCGCGCCGCTTGATACTGACGGCAGCGCCGATGCCGCACCCAGTGATCTCACGATCGTCCGGCGCGGTCTTGCCGCGGCCTTGCCGGATGCCTTCCTGCCGGTCGGCGTCGAGCGCCTCGATGCCGCCCTGGGCGGCGGCCTGCCGAAAGCGGCGCTCAGCGAGATCCATGGCCTGGAAACCCGCGAGGCCGGAGCCGTCGCCGGCTTTGCCCTGTCGCTCACCAGCCTGATCCTCAAGCAGGCGCATGGGCTGCCGGTGTTGTGGATCGGCACTACGGAAATCTTCCGCGAAGCCGGCTTTCCCTATGCGAGAGGGCTGCAGGCCTCGTTCGGCATCGCGCCCGAGCAATTGCTGTTTTCCGAGGCGCCGAAGCTCGTCGATGCGCTGTGGGTCGCCGAGGAAGCCGCCCGGATGACGGCGCTCGCCGCTGTCATCCTCGAAATCCGCGGCAATCCGCAGCGGCTGGACCTGACCGCGACGCGCCGGCTGCATGCAAGGGCGGCAAGCGCCGGCCGCCCGGTATTCCTGCTGCGGCAGGCGGCCGAACCCGAACCGACGGCGGCACCCGTCCGCCTCATCGTCTCGTCGGCGCCGGCGGTGCCGCGCGTCACCGTCGCCGGACCGCTCGCCGGCTCGATCGGCCGCCCCGCCTTCACCATCGCCATCGGCAAGAGCCGCACGGCCCTGCCTGGACAATTCACACTGGAGTGGAACCCCGATGAACGCGCATTCGACGAAAGAAGGGGCCAACGGACAGAGAATTCTGTCCCTGTGGTTTCCCTACCTCGCGGCCGAAAGGATCCTGCGGCAGCGTCTGGGGCGGTCCTGGCGTTCCCGGCCCCAAGATCATCCGATGTCGGATCATCCGCCACTGGTGGTCAGCCACCGCCAGGGCAACGCGCAGCGCATTTCGGCCCTCGACGAGCGGGCTGAGGCGCTGCATTTGAAGCGCGACATGGGCATCGCCGATGCGCGCGCCATGCATCCCTGTATCGACATTGTCGAGGCCGATCCGGAAGCCGACCGGCGCCTGCTCGAAGGCCTGGCCGACTGGTGCGACCGCTACACACCGCTGGTGGCGCTGGACGGAGTGGACGGCCTGTTTCTCGACGTCACCGGTTGCACCCATCTGTTCGGCGGCGAACGCGCCATGCTGGACGACATCCTGTCGCGCTTCTTCCATCAGGGTTTCGATGTCCGCGCCGGCCTTGCCCCGACGCCGGGCGCGGCCTGGGCGGCGGCACGCTTTTGCGGCGACCGCATCGTTGGGTCAGGCGAGGAGGAGGCGCTGCTCGCCCCCTTGCCGCTCGCCGCATTGCGCATCGCGCCGGAAACCCGCGCCAGCCTGGAAAGTGTGGGCCTGCGCACGGCGGGCGCCGTCATGGCGGCGCCGCGCGCGCCGCTCGCCCGCCGCTTCGGCGCTTCTCTGCTGTTGCGTCTCGACCAGGCGCTTGGCCACCTCGACGAGGCGATTTCGCCCCGCCTTCCCGTGGCGCCGCTCTCGGTCGAGCGGCATCTGGTCGAACCCGTCACCCTGACCGAGGACATCGAACGGCTGGTTGGCCTGCTGGCAACGACCCTGAAGACCGATCTCGAGCGCCGTGGCGAGGGCGCAAGGAGCCTGGCGCTGCTGCTCTTCCGCGTCGACGGCGCCGTCAGCCGCATCGCGCTCGGCACCTCGCGGCCGATGCGCGATCCCCGGCTGATCCAGAAACTGTTCCATGAAAGGCTGGCCGCCCTCGAGCAGGACATCGATGCCGGCTACGGCTTCGATCTGGTCCGGCTCTCGGTGCTGGCGGCGGCCGCCTTCGACATGGCGCAGGCCGATTTGACCGGTGAGGTCGCCGACGACGGCGCCGACATCGCTTTGTTCGCCGACCGCATCCGCGCCCGGCTCGGCGAGGGCGCGGTTCTGCGGCCGGTCGCCTTCGAAAGCCATCTGCCCGAACGCGCCGTCGCCAACATCCCGTTCACCGAAGCGCCGCGCCGGATCACGCCGCCGAGGAAGCCAGGCAAGGTACAGGCGCCAAAAACCATCTTCCCGCCGGAACGCCCGATCCGGCTGTTCCGCGCGCCCGAACCGATCGAGGTTCCGGCGACCGAAATGCCCGAGGGCCCGCCCCGCAATTTCCGCTGGCGGCGCGCGCTCTACCGGGTCACCCGTGCCGAAGGGCCGGAACGCATCGCCGCCGAATGGTGGCGCGAGGCGCCGGGCGACCCGTCGGCATCGAGCCGCGACTATTTCCGCATCGAGGATGCCGACGGCCGCCGCTACTGGCTCTACCGGCAAGGCCTTTACGGCGGCTCTCAAGTCGCGCCGCGCTGGTTCATGCACGGGGTCTTCGCATGAACGCGCTTACCGTCATTCCCTATGCCGAGTTCGGCATCCAGTCGAATTTCTCCTTCCTGCGCGGCGCCTCCAAGCCGGAGGAGCTGGTGGTCGCGGCCAAGCTCCTGGGTTTTTCGGCGATCGGCCTTGCCGACCGCAACACGGTGGCAGGCGTGGTCCGCGCCTGGCAGCAGGCCAAGGTCGAAAAGCTCTCCTATCACCCCGGCTGCCGCCTGGTTTTTGGCGACGGTACGCCGGATATTCTCGCCTATCCCAGGGACCGTGCGGGTTGGGGGCATCTGTGCCGCATGCTCACCCAAGCCAATCTGCGCGACGAAAACGAAAAGGGCGCCACCCTTCTCCAGCGCGGCGACCTGCTCGAATGGGGAGATCTGATCTCGCTGGCGGTCCTGCCCGATCCGACGGCGGACGCCGAGGACAGTCTTGCCCTGCTTCACCAGCTCAAGCACCGCTTCGGCACGGCCCTGCGGCTCGGCGTCTCGCCCTGTTATGCCGGCAATGACCGTTTCCGCATCGAGCAGGCGGCGGCGCTTGCCGAGGTTGCCGGCATTCCGCTGATGGCGACCAACGATGTCCTCTACCACACCGCCGAACGCCGCCCGCTGCAGGACGTGCTGACCGCGATCCGCCTCAATACGCCTGTTGCCGAGGTCGGGCTGGAACTCGCCGCCAATGCCGAACGCCATTTGAAGCCGCCGCTGGAAATGGCCCGCCTGTTCCGCAGGCATCCGCAAGCGCTGGCTGAGAGTTTGCGGTTTGCGCAAGAGCTGACCTTCTCGCTCAGCGACCTCCAGTACAATTACCCCGACGAGCCGACGGAATCGGGCCTCGGGCCGCAGGCCGAGCTGGAAAGACTGGCGCGGGAAGGGGCGGCCAGGCGCTTTCCAGGCGGTGTCCCGACCAGCGTCATAAAACGCATCGAGGAAGAGCTCGCTCTGATCGAGCGCCTGAACTACGCCCGCTACTTCCTGACCGTCCACGACATCATCAAATTCGCCCGCGGCCAGAACATCCTCTGCCAAGGGCGCGGCTCCGCCGCCAATTCGATCATCTGCTTCTGCATCGGCATCACCGAGGTCGGGCCCGACAGGATCGATACGCTGTTCGAGCGCTTCATTTCCGAGGAGCGGAACGAGCCGCCCGATATCGACGTCGATTTCGAGCATGAGCGGCGCGAAGAGGTGATGCAGTACATCTATTCGAAATACAGCTCCAAGCGTACCGCACTTGCCGCCGCCGTCATCAGCTATCGCGGCCGCTCGGCGCTACGCGAAGTGTCGAAGGCGATGGGCCTTTCAGAGGATGTCCGGGCGTCGCTGTCGGGCTCGATCTGGGGCTGGTCGACCTCGGAGCTTGGCGAGAAGGAAGCCCGCGCCGGCGGTCTTGACCGGAGTGACCCGATATCGCGGCATGTGATGGAACGGGCCAATGAGATCATGGGCTTTCCTCGTCACCTCTCCCAGCATGTCGGCGGCTTTGTCATCACCAGGGACCGGCTCGACGAGATCGTGCCCATCGTCAAGACGGCGATGGACGAACGCAAGATGGTCGAATGGGACAAGGACGATCTCGACTCGGTGAAGATCCTCAAGGTGGACATCCTAGCGCTCGGCATGCTGACCTGCCTGCAACGCGCCTTCACCTTGCTTACCGCCCATTATCCGAAGGCACGGGACCCATATGGGCAACCCTATGTGCTGGCCACGCTGCCGGCGGAAGACCAACGTGTCTATGACATGATCTGCCGCGCCGATACGCTCGGCGTCTTCCAGATCGAGTCTCGCGCGCAAATGTCGATGCTGCCGCGGCTCCAGCCACGCGATTTTTATGACCTTGTCATCGAGGTGGCGATCGTTCGGCCGGGCCCGATCCAGGGCGACATGGTCCATCCCTATCTGCGCCGCCGGCAAGGTAAGGAGAAGGCCGAATATCAGAAGGCGGAATTGAAGGAGATCCTCGGCAAGACGCTGGGCGTGCCGCTGTTCCAGGAACAGGCTATGAAGATCGCCATCGTCGCCGGCGGCTTCAAGCCGGGCGAGGCCGACGAACTGCGGCGCGCCATGGCCACCTTCAAACGCACCGGCACCATCGGCAATTACCGCCAGCGCATGATTGATGGCATGGTCGGCAAGGGCTACACCAAGGACTTCGCCGAGCGTTGCTTCAAGCAGATCGAGGGGTTTGGCGAATATGGCTTTCCCGAAAGCCATGCCGCCTCCTTCGCCCTGCTCGTCTATGCCTCGTGCTGGTTCAAGACCTTCTATCCCGACGTGTTCTGCGCCGCGATCCTCAATTCGCAGCCGATGGGGTTCTACCAGCCGGCGCAGCTGGTGCGCGACGCGCGCGACCATGGCGTCGACATCCGCGACGTCGACGTCAATTTCTCCGCCTGGGACTGCACCCTGGAAAAAGCGCCTTTCGACCCGGCCCGCATCCTCCCGCGCCATGCCGAAATGCGCGGCGTCATCGAGACGGCCCATGCGCTGCGGCTCGGCTTCCGCCAGATCAAGGGACTTTCCAAGGACCGCATGGAGCAATTCGTCGCGCGCCGCGGCTCCGGCTACTCGACCGTCCGGGATGTCTGGCTGCGTTCCGGCCTCGATGTCGGCGAGATCGAGCGGCTGGCGCAGGCCGATGCCTTCCGTTCGATCGGCCTCGACCGCCGTGCCGCGCTTTGGGACGTGCGCGCGCTGGGCGCCAGGAGTGCCGCCGAAAAGCTGCCGCTGTTCGACCAGCCGGCGCTCGGCCTGCGCGAACTGGAGCCGCAGACGAAGCTGCCTAAAATGCCGCTCGGCGAGCATGTCATCCACGACTACCGCTCGCTCGGCCTGTCACTGAAGGCGCACCCCGTCGCCTTCCTGCGCGAGCGGCTCGACCGCACCGGCGTCACGGCAAATGCCAACCTGCCTGCCGTGCGAGACGGCAGGCGGGTTTCCGTCGCCGGCCTCGTGCTGGTGCGCCAGCGCCCCGGCAAGGGCAACGCGATCTTTCTCACACTGGAAGACGACAAGGCCGTCGCCAACGTCATCTTCTGGGAGCGGACCTTTACCCGCTTCCGCCCCATCGTCATGGGCGCGCGGTTCGTCAAGGTCACCGGCAAATTGCAGTCGGAATCCGGCGTCATCCACATCGTCGCCGAAAAGATCGAGGATCTGACGCCCTGGCTGACCGTGCTGCTGGAGAAAGTCAGCGGGGCAGGGCTGCCGGGTACCGGCCCTGCGACCATCAAGGCGGACGCTCCGGATCACGATAGCCGGGCCCCGCCACGCGACGCACCGGTCAGGCAGGATCTCGCAACGCTGTCGGAAGAGGCGGAACGCGTCATGCCCAAGGGGCGTAATTTTCAGTAGGTGCGGCCCTTACCTTCGTCATCCACGGGCGGAGCAGGAATGGTTTCGCCAATTACGAAGGCCCGCCCAGCCGCGGCGGTGACAGCACATCCTCCGCCGAGATGGTACGCGCCTCGGAGGGCAGCATGATCGGGATGCCGTCGCGCACCGGATAGGCGAGCTTGGCGACCCGCGAGATCAGCTCGCCGCGCTCGGGATCCCAGGCCAGCGGCCCCTTGGTCAGCGGACAGGCCAGGAGTTCCAGCAGCTTGGGATCGACATTGATCTTCTTTCCGTCCCGTCCGTCCGCCGCCACCGTGTTGTCTCCTGACCAACGATCGAAAGATGTGCCGAGATCCAGGTCAGGCCGAGTCGAAATGGTGGCTTCCGAGAACCGGAGCGGAGCGTACTTTTCGTACGCGAGCACCGGAAGCGCAGGAAGCCGCCATTTGCAGGCCGGCCTCACCTGAATATCGGCACATCTTATTGCAAGCTCGAGCCAAAGTCCTCATTCTCGCGCGCCAGCGCCATTTCGGTGATGGCGATCAGCGTTTCGGCCCGCGTCTTCAGGTCGGCGGCTTCGAGCAGCGCCTGTTTCTCGGCCGGCCCGTAGGGCGCCATCATCGACAGCGCGTTGACCAGCATGGTATTTTCGGCGCGGCTGACGCTTTCCCAGTCGGCTTCCAGATCGTTGGCCTGCAGATAGGCGCGAAAGGCCCTGAGCAGCGCCGGCCGGTCGATTTCGTTTGCCGCCGGATCGTCATCGAGATCGGCGAGGAAGGGCGCCGGCTTGGCTTGGCGAAACGGCGTCTTGACCGTCAGCTCATGGGCGATGCGGAAGCGGCACACGCCTTGCAGCGAAATCAGGTAGCGCCCATCGCCGGTCTCGGAAAAGGCGATGATGCGGCCGGCGCAGCCGACATTGCACAGCTGCGGCTCGCCNNCCNCNCNCNGCGCGCCGTCGAGGCTGGGCTGGATGACGCCGATCAGCCGCGAGCCGGCGACCGCCTCGTCCACCATCTGCAGATAGCGCGGCTCGAAGATGTTGAGCGGCATGCGGCCACCCGGCAACAGCAGCGCCCCTTCGAGCGGAAAGAGCGGGATCGTCGACGGCAAATCCTTGGCCATCCGATAATGCGCGTTTCCCGCTTGCACCTCATTCCTCCGATCGACTTCGCTGCCGCCCGCCGGGATCATCGGCTTGCCGAAGTTCAGCTCCTAATCTGGCGCGGCCACCAGCGACGCCAAGCCCATGCGACGAAACGGCCGCCGGCTCAGGAAAACAGCAACGCCGACAATTTGCGCCGCGCCGCCAGCGTCGCCTCGTCGGTCATGCCCCAGGCCTCGAAGAATTGCAGCAATTGCGTCCTGGCGCCATCCTCGTTCCATGCACGGTCGGCCTTGATGATCGCCAGCAGATTGTCGGCGGCCGCCGTGCGCTCGCCTCTTGCGTTCTGGATCATGGCCAGATCGAAGCGCGCCTGATGGTCCTTGGGGTTTTCGGCCAGCCGGCGCTCGAACTCGGCCGGATTGCCGAGGCTCGCCGCCTGCGCGGCCAATGCCATCTTGGCGCGCAGCGCCGCAAGCACGGGTGCATCCTTCTTGGCCTCGGGCGCCGTTGCCAGCAACGCCTCGGCGCCTTCCGTGTCGCCGGCCTCGAACAGCAGGTCGCCCAGCCCGGCGATCGCTTCGACCGTTTCCGGCGCCTGCGCCAGGACGGCGTCGAAGATGTCGGCCGCGGTCTGCATGTCGCCGGCCTCGCGCGCTTCGGCCGCCGCCGCCAGCGCATCGGCCACGGCCGGGGCGCCATTCCCCTTGCCGCCGACCTTGGTGATGAATTCGGCGATCTGGCTCTCCGGGATGGCGCCCATGAAGCCGTCGACCGGCTGGCCGTCCTTGAAGGCGATGACGGCGGGAATCGACTGGATCCCGAGCTGGCCGGCGATAGAGGGGTGATCGTCGATGTTCATCTTGACCAGCTTGACCTTGCCGCCGGCGGCCTTGACCGCCTTTTCCAGCTGCGGCGTCAGCTGCTTGCAGGGCCCGCACCATGGTGCCCAGAAATCGACGAGCACCGGCTGGCGGCGCGATTCCTGGATGACGTCGGCGGCGAAGGCCGCGGTCGTTGTGTCCTTGATGATATCGCCGGCGGCAGGTGCGGCAGGCGCATCGCCAAGCGAGACCTTTGCTGGCGCGGGTGCCGTTCCGCCATACTGTACGGTGGTGGCATACTGGCCGCCATTGCTGCCGAATGACCCGCCAAACGGCTTGTTGTCGCTCATCTCGTCACCCTTTCGGTCGCGCCGCCGGCCCGCGGGTCGGCGCCATGTCAGTGGAAGTCGGTTTCGCCATGCATGTGGCGATCACGCCGAGACTTTCAAGATAGCAGCATCATGCCCGGTTGCCTCGACGAATCTGAGGAGATCGCCAGCAGCGATCGATGTCGTCGCCTCATTGGTCAGCGGATGGCCGTTGATGACGGCATGCTCCATCAGATCCTTGTCGAGCACCACCTTGACCCGGTTTTGACTGTCGTTGATGACGCCGAAGACGGTGACGGCGCCCGGCGAAACGCCCAGAAGCTCCATCAGCATTTCCGGCTTGCCGAAAGACACACGGCTGGCGGCGCCGATCAGCTGGTGGATCTGCTTGAGATCGACGACTGCGTCCTCGCCGACGGTGACCAGAAAGAAATTGTCCTTCTTGTCCTTCAGGAACAGGTTTTTCGTGTGCCCACCGGCGATTTCACCGCGCAGCGCCTGCGAATCGGCAACGGTGTAGAGCGGCGGATGGCGTATCGTCGAGACGGCAATGCCGAGCTCGGCAAGAAAGGCCATCAATTCAGCTTCGGTCTTCGGCATCGCTTGTCTTCTTCGTCGCTTGTCTTCTTCGTCGTTTTTCCGTCTTGCCGTTTACGGCCAATGCGGTGACCGACACAAGACCATGACGCAAGCGGGCGACGAAATCCGCCTCGCGCGGGCGGTTTGCCGGCATCGCTCGAAAGGTTGCAAAAGCCTGCGATTTCCCTGTTGCAATCGCCGCGCTCTTCAGCCATATAGGCCCGGCTTGCGGCCGAGACGCCGTGTGAGCGGGTGTAGCTCAGGGGTAGAGCACAACCTTGCCAAGGTTGGGGTCGAGCGTTCGAATCGCTTCACCCGCTCCAATTTCCTCAAGGGAATCAAGCATCGAAAAGCCGCGGTCCGCCGCGGCTTTTTCGCATTTGGGCGGGCGGAACCTCGACCGCCAATGTGCCGGTCGTCACTTATGGGACTGCTGGAAGCCGGCAACGTCGTACTGAGATACGCTCTTCGGATTCTTTGAGTTCTGCGGCTGGGTGCCTGCGTAATGTGTCCCCGCGTTGCCATCCGGGTTGAAGGCTGAACCCGGGGCGGTGCTGGCATTGCCGGGCGTAACATTTCCTGTCTGAGCGGTGCCAATCGTTTGATTGGGTTGACCTTTCGTCCCCGTTACCGAATGGACGTTGGCGGCCAGAGCCAGGCCGGTGGAAGTCATTATGAGCGAGCCCAGCACTATGGGAATAAGGCGATGTTTCATCGTTGTTCTCCCAAAAGCAGTTTGATTTAGGGCGCTCGCGGTCTTAGGAGCACCCGGCGAACTAGGACTGGAACGTTTTTCGGGGCACCATTAATCCCAAGCATCGCGAATCTGTGATGTCGGCGACACTGAGATGGCCTGTTGCATGGGTCAAACCGCGCCTCCGGGCGGGTGCGCGAAACATCCGCAATTCCTGACACGCCTTGAAGAACCGCCCTTCCCAACCCCGACGCGCAAACCAAATTTCAGGCTGCGTGGCGTTGTTTTGGCCTGTCGGCAACGAACTGGATTGCTCGCGCTGACATCTCACCGCTCTGGTTTTCTCCAGGCTTCGAAAGGCGCGGGTTCCGCGGGTTTTTCCTTTTCAGGCGCTCTTCACCCCATCCGCCTTGCGCAGCGACGCCTGGTGCACCAGCGATGTCCAGCTGTTGGTCGAGGCGAGGTGGCAGTAGAGCAGGCCGAGCGCACCGGATTTCCTGAGGTCGAGAAAAGCCGTGTCGCTCAACTTGTTGAAGGCCGCCTCGTCGATCACCTGAAAATCGGTGAGGTTGAGCACTTCGCCGCCTTCCAGCGTCACTTTGCTCTGGCGCGGCGCGAACAGGCCATGCGCGTCGATCTTGTCGACCATTTCGCGGGTGGCCCTGAAATCGATCTGGAACTGGTCGCAGAAGGCGAGCGCCTGTTTCGTCGCCTCGGTCGGTTCGGCGCCGTTGAAGAACGGCGCGATCTTGTCTTCGCGGGACGGCGCCATGAGTTGGTCGATGACACGGTCGCTTGCCCGGTCGACACACAGCGTCAGCCGGCCGGCCGAGGTCGGGTCCTCGGCCAGGATGAAGGGATAGCGGCGGACATAGGCGGGGATGTAGTGCGGCGCGGTCCACCGACCCTCGGCATCGACGAACAGGTTCTCGTTCTGGCGCACGCCGGTGATGATCACCGGCGCCTTGGCGGGGCCGATGAAGACGATCGGATAAGAGCGCATCGCCGCCGGCATTTCCGACGCCACCACCGGGATGGCATGCGCGGCACGCGCGAAGGAAAAATCGTTGCGCGCCGTCAAGCCAAGCGAGGCGTGTCGGGTCGGGTTGAGCGCTTCGGGCTTCGAGTAGAACAGCGGCATTGCTTCGGCCGCCGGCGCCGTTCCCGTCCTAGCCCCGTTGTCAGCCATGGTCCGTTCCTTTCTCCCGCCAGCGACCGGGCCGGCTGCTTCGCCTCAGACCCAAGACTGGACTCTGCTCTTGTTGCGCTGATCTTGGCTGGGCCAAGAATCCGTCGCAGGAACAAAGTAGTACAGTGTCCCAGGCACGCATAAAAGGACAGTGCGCTGCTGTATTTTGCGGTTTGCCACGGCGAATTGCCTCACGCACCACCCAGGCACGCCGCCGGCCTATGGACAGCTTGCCGCGAAGCGGCGACAGTGCCGCCTTTGTAAAGAGATCGAGGCGGACAGCATGGTTTCGGTAGCGGAATTCGAGCAGGCGGCGGGGTCGGTTTTCACCATTTCGGCTGGTGGAAGGCAACTCTCCCTCGAGCTGACCCAGGTTCGCCGCATCGAGGCCAGCCCTCGCGATGGCGGTGGCTTCACGCTGCTCTTCAACGGACCACGCGACATAAGGCTGCCGCAGGCCATCTATCATTTCGCCGGCGACACGATCGCCGATGACATTTTTATCGTGCCGGTTTCGGTTGATGCGACAGGCTATCATTACGAGGCCGTGTTCAACTGAGCCTAGGCCATGGTCGACCATCTCGTCATCCCGGAAGCGCTGGACAAAGCGGCGTGCGACGCGCTGTGCGGCGAAATTCGCGGCGCTGCCGGCCATGACGCAGGGCTGCTCGGCCGCTCCGGCCAGAAGCCCGCGTGGCCGCAGGTGCGCCGGACCAGGCGCGCGGAGGTTTCGCCTGCGACCGAGGCGCTGATCGAGCGTCTGCTGGCGCGGCAAAAACCTGATCTGGAACGGCATTTTGGCGTCGCGCTGGGTGCGTTCGAGAAATCGCAGTTCCTGCACTACCGGGAGGGCGATTTCTTCGTGCCGCATCAGGACGGCAACACGCCGCTCATTCACGACGAGTCGCGCTTCCGCAAAATCTCGGCGGTTATCTTCCTCAACGCCCAATCGGACGATCCTTCGCCGCAAAACTACGCCGGCGGCTCGCTGGTCCTGCACGGGCCCTACACTGGCCCGGATCTGCGCATCGCCTTACCCGCATTGCCGGGCTCGCTCGTCGCCTTCCGGTCGGAAACCACCCACGAAGTCACCCCGGTCACGCGCGGCGAACGGTTCACCATCGTCTCCTGGTATCGCGGCGCGGGACCAGTTTCAGGGGAAGGTGACGCAGCTTCGCAATTTGCATCACAATGAGGATGCGGCCCGCAGCATCAGATCATAGACGCCCTTGTCCTCGGCGACGGTGAAGCCCAGCCGCAGATAGAGACGCATGGCCGGGTTGTGCTTTTCGACATGGATCGAGACACCCTTGCCAACAGCGTCTGCTTCGTCGATCAGGTCGCTGAGCAGCACTGAGCCCAGCCCCTTGCGACGAAACGCCGGCAGGAAGGTGATATCGATGATCCGGTGCTCGCGCGGCCAGCGCTCGATATAGAGACGGCCGATGTCGCTGCCTTCATGCGTCATCACCAGCCAATCGGCATTGGGATAGTACTTCTGGTAATGCGCGTGCTGCGCCTGGAATTGCATGTCGAGGAACGCCGTCTTCTGCCCGGCGCTCCAGGATGTCGCGGCCAGCTCCTCAGCACGAGCCGAGGCGTAAACCGCGGACAAGAAGGGCAGATCTGCGTCCGTGGCCATGCGGAATGCGAGCCCGGCACCAGCAGCGCGCATCCAGCCGGCCGCCCGGGGAAAATCGGTCATCGACAAATCAAGGACGCGGCGGGAAGACACCCTGCATCGCGATGCAAAAATTCAAGGTGATATAGGGCATCATGTTGTTGTGCGGCTGGTTGCCGCCGGCCGGAGCAAGGGTTTGCCCCGACAATGCCACCATGTTGGCCGCGGGCGTGTAGGCATTTCCTTGCGCCGACTTCCCGAATGCGGTGTTTGCGGGAACGTTCGAGTTGGCGGAGAAATTGCCGGGCACGCTCTCCACGGTATGTGGATGCAACGGCATTTCGCTCTGCAGCAGGGTGACGGTCTCGGAACCGCCGGTTTCGCCGAGATCGTGCAGCGAAAGGCCAGGGCCTTGGCCGGGGTGCATGGGCGCGTTGCCCTGCATGTTGGGCAGGGCAAAATTCGACTTGCCATCACCGCCGTAGGTGGTGCCAAGCAACGAAAAAAGAGCGGTGTTCTGCGAGAGCGGCAGGAGTTGCCCGTCGCAAAACGCCCAGCCCTTGGGCGCGAAATTGAAGGGGAAAATCCGGATTTCGGCGACGAACGGATCAGCCATGACGTCCTCTTAAGTCTGTGACGGGAAAATACCGAATAGCGAGATGATGAAGTCCACGCACAGATAAGGTTGGAAATTGGTGTGCGGCTGATTTCCACCGACGCCGTTGATGAATTGCGGGGCCATCGGGATCGAAGGAACCGCGTTGATGAACACTTTGACCTGAGGCGACCTGCCTATAACGCTGTTGCCCGGATTCGGCGAATTCGCGGTATCGTTCGACGCCATGAAAAGGTGGCTGTGCATTGGCATCTGGTTCACGTTCAAAGTGACTTCCTCGACGCCGCCGGTTTCCGCCAGGGTAAAGCCATTGCCCTGATGAATTGGAAGGCGGCCACGCAGATCCGGCAGCGCGAAAGTCTCCTGACCATCGCCGCCATAGGTTGTACCAATCAGATTGAATAGCGTTTCATTTTCGGAAATGGGCAGAAGCTGCCCATCGCAGAACATCCATCCCGCCGGCGGGAAATTGCCGGCAAACATGCGGATCTCACCAACATAGGGCTGTGCCATGGCGCGTCTCCGTCAATTCTGCGATGGGAAGATGCCCTGCAAGGCGATGCAGAAGCTCAATGTCAGGAATGGCTGCATGTTGAGATGCGCCTGGCTGCCGCCGACATTGCTCACGGTATCCGGCCGCATATTGGTAAGATTCTGCGTCGGGCCATAGAGCAAATTGGGCGCGGAACCGCCCAGGAGATCGCCGGCCGGTATCAGGTCCGATCCCGCATTGCTGGAGGCGTTCGCCTGATGCGTGTGGGACGGCATCTCGGCGATAGTAAGCGTATGCGCCTGTTCGCCACCGCGCTCACCGAGGACATGGCCCATGCCTCCTGTATGGTTGGGCGTACGACCGCGCATGTCCGGGAGAGCGAAGTTCACACGCCCGTCGCCACCATACGTGGTGCCGAGCAGCGAAAACAGCGCCTGATTCTGGTTAATGGGCAAGAGCTGCCCATCGCAAAGCGCCCACCCCTTCGGCGGGAAGCCGAAAGACATAATTCGGATTTCCGAGAGAAAAGGCTCGGCCATCTGCGCCCCTCCAAAATCAATTTGCGTAGGACAAGAAGTATCCTTCCCCAAGGGAACTGTCCAGCAATTTTCAAATTGTTTCGTTAACAAGAAATAGTGATCTTCCCTTCTCGGGAAGTTTTACACGAATCTGCAACTATACCTTGCATTGCTACTGATTGGGGTTGGTGGGCGTTTTCGTGTGGCCGCCATTATGACCAACCGGGATCGCGGATGGCAGAGGCGCGATGTTGTCCAGCTCGATCACGGAACCTACAGGCGTATTGCCGGCATTGTTCCAGGTCGTTGTCGGATCCGTGGTGAATCCTTCCATGTAAAGGTGGGAATTGACGCCACCAGTATTCTCAATGGCAAGCCCCACGTTTCCGGTGGTGCCATTGATCGAAGCAGGTGCAATAACATTGTTTTGCAGATTTACAGTTAGAATGGTTGCGTCATTGTCTGACGCCCCAGAGGAAAGCAGGATGGCATTGTTGAAGCTATTTGCGTTCAGGTTCCTGCCTGCAAGGGTAATGTTGTTGTTCTGGATGGTGAGGTCCAGTGATGCATTGAACCTGGATATTCCGTCGCCTTCTACATTCGCCGAAATCGCCGCATCCTGGCCATTGTTGATGATCGTATTGCCGATCACCTCTACCACGCCGGTGGCATTATCCTGCGGATGGATATAGATCGGGCTGCCTGCAAAATTCGTCCCTGTGGCGTTGTTTTCGATATCGGCGTTGTTGTTGATGCGGCCCTGGATGCTCGCATTGTCCTGGGCATAGATGTTGATGACCGGGCCGCCAAAACCATAGATTTTCTTGTTGCGGTTGATGTTGAAATTGAGCTGCGCGGTATCCTCGGCGTTGAGCCCTATGGCCCGCCCCGTGAAGGCCTCGGTCGTCCCGCCCGTCGTGAAGGTGTTGCCGTTGCCGGCGGTGCCGCCGTCGGTGATGTTGACATTCAGGGTTGACGTATCGCGCGCGAAAGCCTCGACACCCGAGGTTTTGAGATTCGTAAAAGTGCTGTTCGACACGTTGACCGTCGCCACCGCGGATCCGATGGTGGTTATGGCGAAGCCACCGGACCCGCTGGTCGAATCCCTTGTGTTCTGGAATGTGCTGCCGCTGATGTTCAGTGTCAGCGTGCCCGTGTTGTTACGGACCTCTACCAAATTCTCGCCGCCGGTTGTGTCGCCTGGCACAAAGCCGAAGGTGGAATTGGTGATCGCCGAGGTGCCGGAGAGGTTCCAGAGCTTGACATTGCCTTCACCGGCCGCGTCGCCGAAGCCGGTGACGGTGCTGTTGGCGAGCGTTAGGTTCGAGACGTTCTGGCCATTGATGCCGACTTGCGCGCCACCGGCGCCGCCATTTCCGACGACATTGAGGTTCGTGAAGGTCCCGGTCGCAACGCCACTCATATTGATGGCCGCCTGAGCGGCACTGTTGAACGTCGGATCGTCGATGTTGTTCACGGTGCCGTTGCCGCTGTTGGCGTTGGTGAAGTTCATATTCGACAGCGACAGATTCTTGGTCGACGTGAACAGCGCGCCCTGCACCGCGTTCTGAATGGTGCCGCCGGAGCCTGACGTTGTGCCCGTGCCGGTGACCGTCAGGCCACCATTGCCGGCGGCGAGACCGGTGTTGTTGAGCACGATGCCGTTGGTCGCGCCATTTGTCGAAATGCTCTGGAAGACCAGATTGCCGCTGCCGATAGATGTGTTGGTGACATTGAGCGCTGTCGCGGTGCCGGAGCTGATGACGCTGCCGGTGCCGGTGGCGCTGATCGTGCCGCCGCCCGTAGCGCTGAAGCCAATGGTGTTGCTGCCCGTCAGCGTCAAGGTGTTGCTGAAATTGATCGTCGCGCCGGTGTTGCCCGAAAGCGCTATGCCGCCGCTAGATCCGGTTGCCGAAATGGTGCCACTGAACGCCGTCGTGCCGCCGGTGTGGCTCTGGATACTGACGATATTGCTCGAATTGTTCGACTTCGAGATGGTGCCGGCATAAGTGATGTTTCCCGTGCCGCCGTTCACATTGAAGCCAACGCCGGTCGGATTGGTGATCGAGGTGCCAGCGCCAAAACCGAAGTTGCCGGCCGAGCCGTTGACGATATCGACGCCGGCGTCGCCGCCGTTGAGCGTCGTCGTCCCGTTGAAATTATAGGTACCGTCGGCGTTATCGAATTGCAGCCCGGTGCCGTTGGTGGCCGACAGGGTGCCGCTGTTGAAGGTCAGTGTTCCGGTGTGGCCGCCAACGACCGACAGCAAAGCCTGGGCGGCGGTCGCCTGGCTGACATTGCCGGCATAGGTCAGGTTGACGCTGCCACCGCTGATGCTGATCGCCGCCGCACTACCGCCGACCAACGTGCCTGTGCCGAGATTGACCGTTCCCGCGCCGGTGACATTGGTGAGCACGACGCCGCTGGTGCCGCCCGCGCCATTGCTGGTGGAGGCGAAATTGACACCGCCGGCCGCGACGGCAACGCCATTCATGTTGACCGGCACGCCGGTGCCGGTCGAGATCGTGTTGGCATTGGCACCTGTGCCGACACTCACCGTGCCGCCGCCGGTGGCGCTGAAGCCGGCGCCCGACGTCGTTGTGATGGCAAGCCCGCCGCCAGTGAAGTTGATAGCGGCGCCGGTGTTGGTCGCCAGATTGACCGCCGTGTTGGCGCCGGTAGTCAGCGTCTTGGTGGCGCCGGTGAAATTGAAGGTGCCGCCGGTATTGCTCTGGACATTGATGCCGTTGTCGGCGCCGCCGGTGGCGCTGAGATTGCCCGACAGCGTGACCGTGCCGCCGGTGACACCGGAGATGTCGACGATCTTGCCGGCGCTGGTTTTGGTCACGGCAGCGGCGACATTCAAGGTCGCTGCCCCGCCTGAAACTTCGACGCCGATGCCCGCCGGATCGTCGGTCGCGCCGATCGAGCCGCCATTGATGTTGACGGTCCCCGACGTGTTCAGCAGGCGCACGCCGGACGCGCCGGTGCTGTCGATCGTCACCGTGCCGAAGGTGACCGTGCCGGTCACGCCGGTGTTGATGTCGATGCCGTTGAAGGTGGCGTTGCTGACAACGGCGCTGTTGAAATTGACGGTCGATGACGTGCCGTTCTGGACGGTGATGGCGTTGTTGCTCGAACCCGCGATGGAAACATCGCCGCCGTTGAAGACGCCGCCGCTGACATTCGAGAGCTGGATGCCCGCGCCGCTGCTTACGGTTCCGGTTGATTTCAGCGTCTGGAAGGTGACGCCGCCCGCGCCGATGGTCGCGGTCTGCATCGAGACGACACGGCCGGTGGCCGTCGTCACGGTGTTGGCAGCACCGGTCACGGTCACCGCGCCGCCAGTGATGACGAAGAAGCCGTCGCCGCTTGACGTGTCGATCGTCAGGCCACCGGTGAAGGCGGTGGTGCCGCCGGTCTGCGAAAGTCCGGCGCCGCTGGTGGTATCGATATTGGCGAGGCCGGTGACGTTGAGCGTGCCGCTGGCCAGGGCGATGCCGCCGCCGGCCGTCGCGGCGTTGTTGACCGTCAGCGTGTTGAAGTTGAAGGTGCCGGTGTTGGTGTTGATCGCGCTGACACCCGCGCCGGACGTACCGGTGATGGTGGTCGTGCCCGTGACGGTAAACGTGCCGGCGACGCCGTCGAAGATGATGCCGCTGGCGCCGCCCGTGGCGGTGACGGTGCCGAACGTCATGTCGACGGTCAGCGGATCGAGATTGAACGCCGCGCCGTTGGTGGTGTCGACCGTGCCGCCACTGTTGTTCAGCGTGAAAGTGGTGTTCGCGCCCTTGGTATCGACCAGCACGCCGGTGCCGCCATTGTTGGCGAGGTTGAGCGCGCCGAGATCGAGCGTGCCGCTGGTGTTGATGAAGCTGAGGCCGTCGCCCTGGACCCGCGCGCCGGGGTTGCCGACGGTGAGCGTGCCGGCGCTGACGGTGCCGCCAACCCCGTCGGCGTCGAAGCGGACATTGGTGAAGTTGATGCCGCCGCCGGTGCCGCCGGTCACCGTATTGCCGGCGAAGGAGCGGACCGCGATCGAATTGTCGGTCGCGCTGATGTTCTGGCCGGCAAAGGACGCGGCGAGCGCCGATCCCGTCGACTGCAGCGTGTTGGCGTCAATCGACAGCAGCAGCGTGTTGGCCGGCGCGCCTGTCGTGGAGAAGTCGAGCGCCCTGCCGCCGGCCGCGATGTCGTTGTTGCGGAGGAAGAAGCTTGAGGCGGACGCCGCGTTGACGGCAACGCCTGTGCCTGTGCCTGTGTTGCGGATGATCAGGTTGGCAATGCCACCGGTGAGCGTGCCGGTGCCGGTCGTCGCCAGATCGACCACCGAGCCGGCGGTGTTGCTCTGCAGGACGGGCCGCAGTGTATCGATGCCGCCCGGCGCCGAGATGATCGAGGTGTTCTGGATCGTGGTGAAGTGGAATGCCGCCGAGGCGCCGCCGCTGGCATCGACGCCGAGTTGCGAAACATCGACCGCCGCATCCCCACTCTTGAAGGCGAGCAGCACCTGGCCGTCATCGAGCTGGAACGACGTGCCGCCGAGGTCGATGGTCTCTTGGGCACCGTTGACGTTCTGGTCGATCAGCACCACGACATTGGCGGTGGAGGCCTGGGCGCCGGCATAACTGCCCGGGTTGGCGAGGCTGCCGTCGCCGGTGCCGCCGGCTGTTACATAGTAGACGCTGATCGAGGCAAGATTCGACGTATCGCCGATCAGGTTGACGTCGTTGAAATTGTAGTCGCCGTTGGTCGGCAAACTATCAGTGGCGTGGATGACCTGGCCGCCGGTGGTCGCGATCGACGATTCGGCCGGGCCAGCGCCGTCGCCGAACACCAGCTTGGCATTGGTGACGCTGGAGAACTGCACGCCATAGCCGACATTCTTTATGGTCGAGGTCTGGCCGGCCGGATTGTTGTTGACCGTATCGCCGAACTGGATGGTGCCGGTGCCGGTCGTTCCGGCCATGTCGATGCCGATCGTGCCGGCGAAGCTGCCACCGTCGACGTCGAAATCGCCCGCCGTGATGGTGCTGGAGCCGAGCAGAGCGCCGTTGAGATCGAGGCCGACCGCGTTGGTGGCATTGAGCCGTATGTCGATGCTGGTGGCGCTGATGGAGGAGCCGAGCGTGCCGGAGATATCGATGCCATGCGCGGTGATGCCTTGCAGATCGACCACGCCGAGGCCGATCCCGCCGCCGCTGACATTGTTCAGCGCAATGCCGGTGGCCGCGCCATTGACCGAGACGGAATCGAAGGTGACGCCGCCCGCCCCGACCGTCGCGCCATCAACGCTGAGCGCGGTGCCCGTCGTTGTCTTGATTGTGTTGCTGGCGCCGGTAACCGTGATGGCACCAGTCGCGGAGTCTCCGAGAACGACGAAGCCGGCGCCTGTCGTCGTCGTAATGTCGAGACCGCCGCCAGTGAAATTGATCGCGGAGTTGGTGTTGGGGGCCGGCGTCCCCGCGGGGAAATTGCCAAGGATACCCAGGCTGACGGCATCGGTCGTGCCCGAACTGATGACCTTGCTCGAGCCCGAGAAGGTAATCGTGGCCGAATCGTTGCCGGCAACGACGATGTTGCCGCCATCGGTCGCGTTGCCATCGGTGAGATTGCCCGACAGCGTGACCGAGCCGCCGGTCATGCCCTGGATGGACGCGGCGGCGCCCGTGCCGTTGCTGGCGATCGTTCCACCATAGCTGATGACAGCGTTGCCGGCGCTGGCCGCGGTGGCCGAGCCGACATTGAACGCCGTGCCGGAACCGGTGTTGCTCAGCGTGCCGGTGCCGAATGCGGCCGTGCCGGCCAGATTCTGCAGGTCTATGCCGGTGCCGGCGCTGAATGTCGCGTTCGTCGACGCGAAGTTGATGCCGGCCGTGATGCCTTCGAGCGCCACCGCTTGCCCGTTCGTGTTCGCGATCGTCCCTGTCGTGACATTGACCGTGCCGCCGCCGGTGGCGGTGAAGGCCGTCGCGCCTGATGTGGAAACGTCCAGATCGGCAAAAGTGATCGTTGCGCCTGTATTGTTGGTCAGCGAAACGCTGTTGCCGTTGACCGTCACCTTGTCGGTGAAGTCGACCGTGCCTCCAGTGCGGTTGGCGATCGAGATGCCGCCGCCGGTCAGCGTGCCGGCCGGCCCGCTATTGGGCAAGGTGCCGCGCGTCAACGTGATGTCGCCGGCGCCGCCATTGGCGTCGAGCAGCGTGCCGGCGACGTTGATGTTGTTATTGGTGATCGACACATTGGTGTCGACGCCGATGATCTTGATCGCCGTCTGGCCGGCGGCGACATTGCTGACCGTCACGCCGTCGATGAAGATGCCGCCAGCATTGTTGAAGCCGCCCGCGCTCTGGTCGACGGTGAAGACAGAGCCGCTGCCGCCGGTGAAATCGAAGGCGGTGTTGCGAACCTGGTTGCTGCCGAGCAGATGGAGCGTATCGCTGCCCGTGCTCTTGACCACGCCCTCGTCGCCGGTGACGTTACCGCCGGTGGCGCCGAGATTGCCCTGCACGTTGACCGGCTGGACGGTGCCGGAGGTGAGGATGGAGTTGCCGTTGCCGAAGCCGGTGATCGACTGGCCGCTATCCAGCGTGAACGGCGTGCCGCTGAGATCGACGGTGCCGACGAAGGCGAAGGTCTGCGTGCCGAGCAAGGCATCGGCCTGGGCGACCGAAATGGTCGTCACCGCGGCGCTGAGTCCGTCCGTGCCGGCAGCGATGACGCCGCCCGACTGCGAGACCATGATGACGCCGCCGACTGCACTCGCCAGATGCGCGCTGCCGGTGAAGAACACGTCGTTGAAATTGTAGTTGCCGAGCGTCGGATCGAGGCCGATCGTGTTGACCGTATAGCCGCCGGCCGCCGCGCTGATGGACGATTGCAGCCCGTCTGCCGACGTGCCGTCGCCGAAGGTGAAATTGGCGTTGGCCGATGTCGCCGTGGTACCGCCGGACGACAGGTCGACGCCGACGCCGACATTGCTGATACTGGAGCCACGCAGGAAGGTGATGGTCTTGTTGCCAGTCGTCGACGACAGGTCGATGCCGCGCGAGGTCAGGTCGCCATTGCCGGTGATGGTGGTCAGCCCGAAAGCCGCCGCGGTCGACGAGCCGCTGAAGTCGATGCCGGTCTGGTTGGCGCCGGCGCCGAGCGTCACATTGGTCGTGCCGAAGCTGACATTGGCGTTTGTGCCGCTGAAGTTGATGCCGGCCGTGTTGGCAGCCGCGCCCATCGTCACAGTGGCCGTGCCGAAGGTCACCGAGCCGGCATTGCTGCCGATGTCGATGCCATTGCCCGTGGCGCCCGACACGGTGACCGCGCCGAAGGTGGCGCTGGCGCCGCTGGCAACGTTGGATACCGAAAGCCCATTGCCGGTCGCATTGGTGATGGACACCGGCGCGGTTGCATTGAAGATCGCGCTGCCGCCAAGGCCGGCGATCACCCCGCCGCCGCCGCCGGTCGCCGTCAGCGCCGAGCCGGTGAAGCTGATCGTTCCGCCCGTCGGCGCCGTGGTCGAGCCGATGTTGAAGACATTGCCTGTGCCGGTCGAGGTGACACTACCGGAGAAAGCCACCGAACCGCCGGTGATGCCGTCGACCTTGACTGCCGAGCCCGCGGTCGCCGAGCTGGAAATGGCGGCCGAGACGGTGATTGCCGCGCTGCCGCCGGAAACGACGACGCCATCGCCGCTGCCGGAATTGGTGATGGTGCCGCCAATGCCGATGGTGCCGGTGTTGTTGGTCAGGCTGACATCGGCGCCGGAAACACCGGTCGTGACGAGGTTGTTGACGCTGACGGTCGCGGCGCTGTTCTGGACGACGAAGCCCGGACCCGGACCGCCGACTGTGTCGATGGTCGTCGTGCCGTTGAACGTATAGGTGCCGCTGGCAATGTTGCTGAGCCGGATGGCATCGCCATTGACCCGGCTGACATTGACGGCACCGAAAGTGACGTTGCCGCCGCTGGTGTTCTCGATGAGGATGCCGGTCGGCACCGCGCCGCCGGACCCATCGACCGTGACGCTGGCGAAGGTGACGCCGCTGGCGCCGATGGTAAGCCCACCTGCACCGCCGAGCTGGATACCCTTCTCGGTCGGACCAGCACCCGTGGCTATGGTGTTGGTGCCGGTGACATTGAGCGTGCCGCCATTGATGGCGCTGAAGCCGAAGCCGCCATCCGTGGTCAGATCGAGCCCGCCGGTAAAGTTGATCGTGCCGCCGGTGTTGCCGGTCAGGTCGATGGCATTGGCAGCACCCGTGCTGGCGGTGATCTTGCCGCCGAAGGTGGCGCTGCCGCCGGTCATGTTGGAAATCTTCACCGCGCTGGCGGCAGCGGTCTGGTTGATGGTGCCGTTATAGGTGAAGTTGGGCGTCGAGTTGGTGATCGAGACAGCGTTGCTGGTCGTGCCGGCGATGGAACTCCCGCTGCCGAAGGTCAAGGTCCCGCTCGAGCCGCCAACGACGCCGACGCCTATGCCGCCGCCGGTGATATCGAGATCGTCGAAGGTGGCGGTGCCATCGAAGTTGTTGGCGAACAGCGCGACATTGGTGGCGCCGGCAACCGTTGTGTTGCCGGTGAAATTGGCGGTCGCGCTCGAACCGACCAACGCGATGCCGGTCTGGCTCGGGTTCTGGATGTCGAGGTCCTTGACCGACACAGTGCCGGCCACGTTGTCGAGCAACAGGCCTATCGTGCCACCGCTGACCGTCACGCCCTGAATGGTCAGGCCGGTGATGCCGGTCGCATTGATCCCCTCCGCCGACCCGCCCGAAATGTCGAAGTCGAGCAGCGAATTGCCGTTGGCAGCCGTCACCACGGCGCCGGCGCCGGAATTGGTCAGCGTCGCCGCGCCACCGCCCGGATCCGAGACGACCTGGTCGTGCTCGATATTGGCGCCGGTGACATTGACCGGCACGCCGCCGAGGGAGAACGAGCGGCCATTGCCGAACGAGGCCAGCGTCTGGCCGTCGCTGAGCGAGAAGCCGCCGCTGGCGTCGATCGGCGTGTTGCCGGCGTTGTTGACCAGCACGAAGATCGCGTTGCTGGCGCTGATGCCGTCGGCCGTGCCTATCGTCGCGAGGTTGCCGAGCGATGAGCCGTCGCCGGTACCCGAAGCCGAGGCGCCGACGAAGATTACATTCTGAACGTCGAACAGCTGCGGGCCGCTGAAGGTGGTCGAGCCGAATGCATAGTGGCCGAGCGTCTGGTTGAGCCCGCGCGCGTCGAGCGAGGCGGTAACGCCCGCGATCGAACCGCCGCCGAAGGTGAACTCGGCATTGGCCGAATGTGTCGGCGACCCCGAAATGCCGAGCCGCACGCCGGTGTCGACGCCGGAAATCGAACCGCCATTGGTGATGGTGATCGCGGCGTCGCCGGTGGTGTCGGCGAGGTCGATGCCGATCGAGCCGGCGCCGGCACCGCTGATGTTGGCCGACAGCGCGGTGAATGTCGTCTGGCTGCCGGAGAAGTCGAGACCGGTTTGGCCAAGGCCAAGTCCGGAGATGACGATATTGCCGGCCACCACAGCCGCGTTGACGCCGCTGAACGACATACCGTCGGCGCCGGGATTGGTGATGGCGATGTCGCCGAAGCGGATCGTCGCCGGCGAATTGGAAATGGCGATCGCCGGTCCCGTCGTGTTGGAAATCGTCGTCGCGCCGTTGACGGTGAAGCTGCCCGAGACTTGGTCGAGCACCACACCGGATGTGCCTCCGGTCTGCGTGATCGAATCCAGCACCACATGCGCGGTGATCGGGTCGATGAAGACGCCGACGCCGCCATTGCCCGACACGGTGCCGCCGGTGGTGGTGAAGCTGCCGCCGCTCGACGTGCCCTGCACGGTGATGCCGCGATCGGTATTGTTCAGCGCATTGACGGTGGCGAAGCTGTAGGTGCCCTGGCCGGTGATATCCAGGCCATCGTCGAGATTGCCCGACAGCAATGTCGTGCCTGTGAAATTGTAGGTGCCGTTGTCTTCTATATGCAGGCCGTCGAGGCCGTTGCCGGTGGCGGTGAAACCGGATGCCTTGACGTTGGTCGAATTGCCGGTGAACTCGGCGCCATTGCCGCCGGCGCCCGTCACCGTGACATTGGTGAGCGTCGTGCCCGTGACATTGTTGCCGAAGATGCCGTCTGCGCCGCCGGTGATGGTGATGCCGTTGAGCGTGTTGCCGTTGCCCAGCGTGATGACGTTGTTGGCGACATTCGTGCCCTGGATCGTGCCGTCGCTGCCGCCGAGGTTGAAGGTCGCGGTGCCGCCGCCGAACAGTTTCGCCGTGACGCTCTCGCCGCCGCCGATCAACGTCTGGCCGGTGGCAAGCGTTGTTCCGGCCGTCGTCAGATTGCCGTTGCCGCCAAGCGCCACCACGAAACCGCCATTGCCGGCCTTGGTAACGGCGTCGTCCAGCGTTGTCGGGTCGGCCTGCGTGCCGGCGCCGGCAAGGCCGCCATCGGCGAAGTAGAATTTGCCGAACGCCGCATTGGTGGCGGCGTTGATGGCGACACGTGTCGTCGAGCCGCCGATCTTGTCCTGCGACTGGACCCTGACGCCGATATCGCCGCGCACGCGTTCGTTGACGCGCTTGCGCAGGCCTTCGCTCACCGGATAGACCGGTTCCGTCCCGATGGCCGCGGTCGTGTCCGAGCTGTGGCCGGGATTGAACGGGATGTTCAGCCGCACACTGCCGGCGAACTGGGTGTCGTCGCGATTGTCGTTGCGGACCTCGCCGGCGAAGACCAGTTCGGTGCCGCTGCCGAAGACGTCGCCGATCGTATATTCGAACCCGGCCTTGGCACCGGTGACGCTGCCGTCGTCGCCATGCGGGTCCTCGAAATGGTAGCCGCCAATGTCGAGCCGCAGCGAGTGCTTGTCGGGCAGGTTGATCGGCACCTGGGCGCCGACCTCGCCCTCGATGCCCCAGGCCGCGTAGTCGCGGTGGTCGAGCACCGATATCTGCTCGATCAGCTGGTTCGACACCATCGACAGGCTCGAAGAGACCGAATGATCGGTGCTGTCGCCCTTGATCGGCACGAAGACGTTCACATGCGCGTCGAAGTTCGGCGTGATCGCCTCGACGCCCAGCGTGGCCGCGGTGAACTGGGTGCTGTTGTAGTTCTCGAGGTTGATATAGGCGTAGCCGCCGAGCATCAGGTCGGGATTGACGATGCGGCGAATGCCAAGGCCGATGTCCTGGCCGGAAGCGTCCTTGAAGTCGTGCTTGGCCCGCACATCCAGGAACAGTACCGATTCAGCGCTCTGCTTGATCGGGATGAAGCCTTCGAGCGCGGCGTTGCCGCCATTGTTGTCGGCGCCGACGATGGCGCGGATCTGCGGCTGCCAGAGCCCGGCGTCGTCGCCATAGGCGGCCACGCCCGAAAGGCCAAGCGCCAGCGTGGTCAGCGCAGTCGTCTTCCAGAGTTGTTTTGCGATTCGCGAACGCCGATAGACGGCGCGCATGTGGAACCCCTCCCCACGCGCCGCCATCTCACCAACTTGCCGAGAGCTCTCGGTAGTTTCCATCCCAGGCGAGTCCTTATGGGACTGCACGTCCCGCGTGTTAAGTTCTACGCGAATTCTATTGTATAGCGAGTCCGGAAAGTTCCGTGCGTTGTTGTTGGTCCTCAAAGTTCTGTCCTGTGGCCTTGCTGCCACAGTAAATTTGCCGGCTTGCTTGGTCTGCAAGCGCACTTTCGGAGCAGTCCCCATTGTTGTATCAGGCCTTTTCCAGGGGAATACCTGTTGGTCCAAGGAAAACTGCGGGGTGTGAAGAACATGACAACCACTTTAGCGAAAGCTAATCTTCTAGATCTGGTCGCGGCTGCGGCCGCCTTGTGGCTGCTATCGGCCTCGGTCGGCCCGGCACGCGCCGAGGACGCGGCCAAACCGGCGCCAGCCAAGGAGGCCAAACCGGCGGCAGACGCCAATCCCTGGGCGGTGAACTGTTCAAGCGGCTCGGCCAATTCCGAGCTTCAGTGCCAGGTGTCGCAAAACCTGACCGAAGCCAAGACCGGGCAGCGCGTGCTCACCGTCACCGTGCGCCGCGACAACGGCAATGGCAGCCTGGCCATGTTGCTGGCTTTGCCGCACGGCCTGTTCCTGCCGTCGGGCGTCAGCTATCAGATCGACCAGGGCCAGAAGACCACCATCGCCATCCAGACCAGCGACCAGAACGGCGCCTATGCCGCCACCCCGCTGTCGCCGGAACTGGTCAAGGCGATGAAGTCAGGAACCAATCTGAACATCGGCATGGAATCGGTCACCCGCAAGCCGGTCACCATCCCGGTGTCGCTCGCCGGCTTCACTGCGGCGATCGCCAAGCTGGAGACGATCAAGTAGTCGCCGCGCGTTTGGATGGGCTGGCTGCGCCCATGGATCTAGTGGCCCTGAGATTGATGGGCGCCACCCATAACTTCGAGCGGTCTCGGCAATCTCGAATGTCGACGATGCAAGGTGCCCGCAGACCGTCATCGGCAAGCAACGCACTTGATTGTCCGCGGCCGCAATGCTCCGTTGCCGCTTCGGACATCCGGAGAAACCCATGACGGGCTTTGTCGACCGCCAGCGCGCCGCGCAACTGATGGAACGCGCCGGCATCGGGGCGCTGGTGCTTTGCGCACCCGAGGCCTTCCACTATGCGACCGGTGCGTGGATGGGGCCGGCGGGCCTGTTTCGGCGTGCCGGCGGCGGCGTCGTCGTCATCCCGGCCCGGCAGGATTTGCCGATCGGCATTGTCGTCGCCGATTTCAACGCGGCGCAGACGCGGCTCGCCATGCCTGACGCGGTCGTGCGTTCGCATCCCATCTGGATCGAATCCGCGCCGCTCGACCCGGGAGCCCAGGGCCTGCCCCTGGCCGGGCGCATCGAGGCCGGCCTCGCCTCGCTTGGCCGCACACCGGATTTCTCGCGGCCCGCGACCTTCGATCTCGCCGGCTCGGTGCGCCAGTTGCAGGCCTTGCTGGACGATTTCGGCCTGGCGCGCGCGACACTCGGCATCGACCTCGATTTTGTTCCCGCCGCCGACTTCTCCGCCATCCAGGCGCTGATGCCGCGCTGTTCCATGGTGGACGGCTCACCGGTCCTGGACAGGCTGCGGGCCGTCAAATCGCAGCGCGAGATCGATTTGCTGCAGCAAGGCATTTTTCTGTCGGAAGCCGGGCTGGAGCGCCTGCAGGTGGATGCCATGGCCGGCATGCGCCAGGCCGATCTCGTCGCGCTCTACCGCAAAGGCGTCGCCGACGCGGCGGCCGGGCTGTCGCATCCGGTGGTGACGGCGGAATATGTGACGCTCGGCGCCCGAGCCAAGGGCGCCGACGCCAGGGCCGTGGCCGGCGATCCCTTGAAATGCGACATGGTGTGCACGGTCGGCGGCTACGCTTCCGACATGTCGCGCAATTTCACCTTCGGGCCGCCTTCCGCCGACCAGGCAGAACTGCACGCGATCGCCGAGCGCGCTTTCGAGGACGGGCTGGCGGCACTGATACCCGGAAACACGCTCGCCCAAGTCCACCGCGTCGCCACCGAGAGCCTGGCCCAGCAAGGCCTGGGCTCTTACCGCCGTGGGCATTTCGGCCACGGCGTCGGGCAATCGGTGTTTTCCGAGCAATGGCCGTTTATCGCCGAAGACAGCGATATCGTGATCGAGGCCGGCATGGTGCTGGCCTTCGAAATTCCGCTCTACATCGATGGCCTCGCCAGCTTCAATCTCGAGGACCAGTTCCTGATCGCGGCCGATGGACCGAAGCCGATGAACCGGCTGCCGAGACGGCTGGAGGCGATTGGGTAGGCGGGGGCCTGATCCCCGCCCGTTCCTACATGCTCTGGCGACGGGACACGGACATACCGTTGCGGCACGCAGCGGTTGCACGGTCGCCGGACGCATGGAACGACAGCGTGCAAACATGCTACGAGGTGGGGTCGAAAAGGGCAGGGGAAGACCGATTTGATCGGCGAGGGAAGACCGACTTCATGACCGAAGCTGACAGCAGGCAAGGCAGCGCCTCGAATGGGGAGCCGGACGGACGCGACCTCAGGCGCATCCCCGACATCATCTCGCTGGTCAAGGATTCCTACGCGGAATTGCGACCGGCCGAACGCCGGGTCGCCGATGTCGTGCTCGACGATGTCAGATACGCTGTCGATGCCTCCAATGCGGCGATTGCCGAGCGCGCCGGGGTGAGCGAACCGACGGTGACCCGCTTCTGCCGTGCCATCGGCTGCGAGGGCGTGCGCGATTTCAAACTGAAGCTGGCGCAGAGCCTCGTCGTCGGCGCGCTCTATCTGGACACCTCGCCTAGCAGGGACAGCGATACCGGCATGCCGTTCTGGAACGCCGTGTTCGGCGAGGCGCGCCGGGCGCTGCAGGAGGCCGAACGGCAGCTCGATCCCGGTGAGCTGCACAAGGCCGCCGAACTGATCGCCAAGGCGCGCCAGGTCACCGTCTTCGGCCTCGGCGGCAGTTCCTCGGCGCTGGCGCAGGAGACGCAGTACCGGCTGTTTCGCTACGGCATCACCGTAAGCGCCCAGTGCGATCCCTATCTGATGCGCATGACGGCCTCGACGCTGAAACCCGGCGACCTGGTCATCGCCATTTCGGCGACCGGGCGCACGCGCGAGGTGATCGAGGCGGTCGAACTCGCCAAGCACTATCGCGCCAACGCCATTGCGGTGACCGCGCCCGACACCGATCTGGCGCGTGCCTGCGATGTCAGGCTGACGGTGGCGGTGCCCGAATATCCCGACACGCTGAAGCCGACGGCGTCGCGCTATGCCTTCCTGGCGGCGATCGACCTGTTGGCGGTGGCCTCGGCCTACAAGCTCGACGGCTCCGCCCGCGAAACGGTCCGCCGCATCAAATACAACGCCCAGATCCACCGCACCGGCAAGGAGATGGAGCCGCTCGGGGATTAGCAGGCGGATGAGGGGCGGCGCCGAGTTCAACAATTGAAGATCCGCATGCAGCAAGAGGGACAAAATGCTCGAGATGGCACCGACGAAACAGGCCGCCGCATGGCTCGAATCCCTGGCGCAGGCGCTTGCAGCCGGCGACGTAGCCGGTGCGGCCAATTTGTTCGTCGACGACTGCTACTGGCGCGATCTCCTGACCTTCACCTGGAACGTCACCACCATGGAAGGCCGCGAGGCCATCGCCGCCATGCTCGAGGCAACGCTGGCGGCGACAAAGCCCACCGCATGGCAGATCACCGGCGAAGCGACCTCGGACGAAGGCACGATCGAGGCCTGGTTCACATTCGAGACGGCAGTGGCCTCAGGCCAAGGCATACTGCGGCTGCGCGACGGCCGTTGCTGTACCTTGTTCACGGCGATGACCGACCTCAGGGGATTTGAGGAGCGCAAAGGCTCGCATCGGCCGCTCGGCGTGCGCCACAAGGCCGACCCCGAACGCGAGACGTGGTCGGAGGCACGGGCGCGCGAGACGCGCGAGCTCGGCGCCTCCGAGCAACCCTATTGCCTGGTCATCGGCGGCGGCCAGGGCGGCATCATGCTGGGCGCGCGGCTGCGGCAGCTCGGCGTGCCCACCATCGTCATCGAGAAGAATGCAAGGCCGGGCGATTCCTGGCGCAACCGCTACCGCACGCTCGTGCTGCACGACCCGGTCTGGTACGACCATCTGCCCTACATTCCCTTTCCGGAGAACTGGCCCGTCTTCACGCCCAAGGACAAGATGGGCGACTGGCTGGAAATGTATACGCGCGTCATGGAGCTCACCTACTGGGTCGCCACCAAATGCCTCAGCGCGTCCTATGACGAGACGCAGAAGGAGTGGACCGTGGTGGTCGACCGCGTCGGCCGGCAGGTCACGCTGAAGCCGAAACACATCGTCTTCGCCACCGGCGCCTACGGCCCGCCGCGAAAGATCGACCTGGCCGGCGCGGAGCAGTTCAAGGGCGAGCTGCTGCATTCGAGCCAATATGCCAGCGGCGAAAAATTCCGCGGCAGGAAGGTAGCCGTCATCGGCGCGGCAAGCTCGGGGCACGACGTCTGCGTCGATCTCTGGGAAAGCGGCGCCGAGGTCACCATGATCCAGCGTTCGCCGACCACCGTGGTCAAGTCGGACACGCTGATGGAGGTCGGCTTCGAGATCTTCTCGGAGAGCGCGCTGGCGCGCGGCATCACCACCGAGAAGGCCGACATGATCGTCGCCTCGACGCCGTTCGCCCTGGTGCCCAAGGGCCAGCGCGCGCTCTACGAGGTGATCAAGGCGCGCGACGCCGGCTTCTATGATCGCCTGCGCGCCTCCGGCTTCGCCATCGATTTCGGCGACGACGAGACCGGCCTGCTGATGAAGGCCTACCGCACCGGCTCCGGCTATTACATCGACGTCGGTGCCTCGGATCTGATCATCGACGGCAAGATCGGCATCCGCAGCGGCGCCGCCATCAAGTCGCTGACGAAAAATGGCATCCTGTTCGAGGATGGCAGCGAGCTCGAGGCCGACGCCATCATCGCCTGCACCGGCTACCAGTCGATGAACGAGAATGTCGCCGCGCTCGTCTCGCGCGAGGTCGCCGACAAGGTCGGTCCGTGCTGGGGCCTCGGCTCCGGCGTCAAGGGCGACCCCGGCCCTTGGCAGGGCGAATTGCGCAACATGTGGAAACCGACGGCGCAGGAAGCGTTGTGGTTCCACGGCGGCAATCTCGCGCTATCGCGGTTCTATTCGAAATATGTCGCACTGCAGATCAAGGCGCGAATGGAGGGGATCGCGACGCCGGTCTACGGGAAGCCGAGCAACTCCTGACCGGGTGACGCAAATAGCGGTGGGCCGGTACTCGAAACTGCTTGCGAACTTTTCAGATAGGGTGAGTAGTCGCCCCAGTATTGCCTGGCAATTCGGGGAGGAAGCCGGTGGGACTGCTGAGAGGGCTTCGCATAAAGCTGGGCTTGAAGAAGGATCCGCTGCCGCCGCTGCCCGGCGTCGAGATCGGTCGCCATACCTATGGTCTTAGCAAGAAATCGTTCTTCGTTCCGCGCGAAAACGTGCCGGTGCGCATAGGATCCTTCTGTTCGATTGGCCCGGATGTTCTCTTTATCTGCGCGGCCGAGCACCGCATCGACACCGCGACCACCTTTCCGATCGCGTTTGTGAACGGCAAGATCCGCAACGGAAATGGAACCGCCGGCAAGGGACCGATCACAGTCGGCCATGACGTCTGGATTGGTGCTCGCTGTATCGTCCTGAGCGGTGTCACGATCGGCAATGGAGCGGTCCTTGGCGCTGGCAGCATCGTCACCCGGGACATTCCGCCCTACGCAATCGCGGTTGGCAATCCGGCTCGCACCATCCGGTACCGGTTCGCGCCCGATGTCATCCAACGCCTGCAGTCGCTGGAGTGGTGGAACTGGAGCGACGACCTCATCCGTGAACGCATCGAGCTTCTGACAGCGACAGGTATCGAGCGTTTCCTGAGCGTGGTGGGGGCGGCGTAACCTCCCGGCGCTCCGCGCCGCGCACGACCTCACTCGTGCCGATGCCCGAAATGCCGGGCGGCAACCTCGACATGCGTGTGGTCGGAACGCCGCTCGAAACGCTCGGTTTCGCTGACATCGTTCACCGCCTCGTTCGGCCACCAGGTGCCGCCGATGACGATGCCTTCCGACACCAGCCGCTGATCGGCTACCAGCGCGGCGCCGACCGCGTCGACGAAGGTGAAGCGGCCCGATCGTTGGCGAAGGACAGTGACGTCGCCGACGGTGCCGACCGCCAGCGTGCCGAGGTCCGGCCTTGCGATCGCCCGCGCCGGTCCTTGCGTCGCGGCGCGCAGCACCTCGACCAGCGGCATGCCGAGCGCCATCAGCTTCGACATGCAGACCAGTATGTCGAAGGCCGGCCCGTCGACGCAGTAAAGGTGCACGTCGCTCGAGATGACATCGGGCGCCAGCCCCTCGGCGAGCATGGCGCGGGCGACCTCGAAATCGAACGAACCCATGCCGTGGCCGAGATCGAAGATCACGCCGCGCTCGCGCGCCAGCCGCATGTCGGGCCGCACCGCGCCCGAGGCGAAGACCGGCGCATTGGGGAACGGCCGGAAGCAATGGGTGAGGATGTCGCCCCGGCGCAGGCGCGGCAGCACTTCCGAGCGGCCGGGCGGCGGCTCGTCAATATGCGCCATCAGCGGCAGGCCGGCCTTGTCGGCGGCTTCGAGCGCCAGATCCACCGGCGCGATGCCGCTGGTGCCGCCGGCATGCTTGCCGGAGCGGACTTTCACGCCGACCACGACGTCGGCGTGCTCGCGCGCCGCCGCCACCACCTCGCGCGGTTCGCAGAGTCTGAGATCGCTGCATTCGCCGACCGAGACCGTCTGCGAAAAGCCGAAAATGCCGGCAAAGGAAATGTTGACATAGGCCAGGATGCGCACCTTCGAGCGCTCCATGACATGGCGGCGGAAGCCGAGGAAATTGCCGGCGCCGGCGCTGCCCGCATCGATGAAGGTGGTGGTGCCGCTCTTGGCCGCCAGCCGGTCGGCGTCGACGCCGAGCGAGGTGCCGCCCCAGTAGACGTGGCTGTGCAGATCGACCAGGCCGGGCGCGACGATGCAGCCCGTCGCGTCGACCACCTGGCTGGCGCGATCCGGCGGGATAGCGGCGTCGACGGCCGCGACGCGGCCATTGGCAATGGCGACATCGCGCGGCGCATCGATGCCGGACGCCGGGTCGATCAGCCGTCCGCCCTTCAGCAGGAGGTCGAATTGCATGGGGGAAACCTCCGCTTCGTTGCCTTGTCGTCTCAGACCGGCCGGTAGGCGACCGCCTCGACCTCGATCTTGATGTCGATCATCAGCCGCGATTCGACGGTGGTGCGGGCCGGCGGATTCTGCGGAAAATGCCGGCCATAGACGGCATTGAAGGCGCCGAAATCGCGCGCATCTTCGAGCCACACCGTGGTCTTCACCACGTCGTCCAGCGTACAGCCGGCCAACGCCAGCGCCGCTCTCACATTGGCAAGCACCTGCTCGGTCTGTTCGGTGATGCCACCCTTGACCACGATGCCGTCGCTGCCGACCGGAACCTGGCCCGATATATAGACGAAGTCGCCGGCCCGCACGGCGGGCGACAGCGGCACATGAGACGTTCCAAAAGTCTGCTTGGGCAAGGAATTGCCTCCTTTGATCGTGACGGAGTTTCGGCGCAGATTTACCGCGATAAGGGTTGTCCCGATAGGGCCGTTGTTGGAAAGCAACATTCTTCGAAATCCGTGTTGCTTTATTACAAGAGCCCTTGCATCGTGCGCGCCTGACGGACGGCTTTCAAGCCGCCGCGAACCGATGCCTGTGCGAGACCGGAGAAACCGAGAATGACCTTCGACAAGAACCCGTTCCCTTCGGGCGACGCCGACCGCCACGCGCTTTGGGAGATGCTGGTGCGGCGCGACATCGACGCCTTCATTGGCCAGGACTGGTCCATGGTCGAGGACGATTTCATCGCCGAGAGCTTCTTTGGCATGCATGCGCATTTTCTCGCCAATGCCGATGCATGGCGGCTGCAATTTCCCAGGCTGGAAATCTATCGCGACGAGTGGCTGCGCCAGGCCAGGGAAACGGCGGCGACCAAATTCACCGAACCGCTGCGCGAGGCGATTTTTCGCGTCACCAACCTGCGCGACATCGATGTCGACGGCGATCGCGCCGTGCTGCACAAGAAGTTCGACGGCTCCATCGCCAAGGCCGATGGCAGCGTCGACCGGCTGAAATGGCAGACTCTGTATTTCTGCAGGAAGGTCGCCGGCAGTTGGAAGATAGCCGGCTTCGTCGGCTACATGCCTTATCCGCTGGGAGCCTAGGTGTTTGATCCCAGGCTTTGATGGGGCATCCTTATCTTCCGAATCAAAGGATGCGCTATGGGCCAGGTTCTGCATGGGAGCGCCACAACGACAGAGGCGGTCCGTCGAGCGATACAGTATAGTCAAGAGAGCCTGAGGGCTCTGGCCAAGCGCTACGGGATCAACCAGAAGACGGTCGCCAAGTGGAAGAGGCGAACTTCAGTCGCCGATCTGCCGACTGGTCCGAAGGAACC
>NZ_AXAE01000039.1 GCF_000472705.1 Mesorhizobium erdmanii USDA 3471
TCAGCCGCCTGACTTGGGTACCAGCAGAGGCACGATCCGGTCGCTCTTGGCCACGGGCGGACGGCCGGCGGAGCCGTAGGGGATGCCGAGCGCATCCCATGTCTCGACCAGCGCGTCCTGCAATCCCGCGATCAACGCGTCGGAATGGAACGGCGTCGGCGTGATGCGCAGCCGCTCGGTGCCGCGCGGCACGGTCGGATAATTGATCGGCTGGATGTAGATGCCGTGCACGCCAAGCAGCCGGTCGCTCGCCATCTTGCAAAGCTCGGGGTCGCCGACCAGCACCGGCACGATATGGGTTGGCGACTCCATCACCGGCAGGCCGACGGCCGAAAGGATCTGCTTGGTCCGGCTCGCCTGCTGCTGCTGCGCGTCGCGCTCGGCCTGCGATTGCTTGAGATGACGGATCGAGGCGGTGGTGGCGGCGGCGATCGCCGGCGGCAGCGCCGTGGTGAAGATGAAGCCCGGCGCATAGGAGCGAACCGCGTCGATCACCGCGCTGGTGCCGGTGATGTAGCCGCCCAGCGTGCCGAACGCCTTGGCCAGCGTACCCTGGATGATGTCGATGCGGTCGGCCAGGCCCTCGCGCTCGGTGATGCCGCCACCGCGTGGGCCGTACATGCCCACGGCATGGACCTCGTCGATATAGGTCATGGCGTTGTAGCGTTCGGCGAGCTCGACGATCTCTCTGATCGGTGCGATGTCGCCGTCCATCGAATAGACGCTTTCGAAGACGACCAGCTTGGCGCGTTCGCGTCCCGCCGCCTGCAACAGGCTTTCCAGATGCGCGATGTCATTGTGGCGGAAGATCTTCTTCTCGGCGCCCGAGCGCCGCACGCCTTCTATCATCGAGGCATGGTTCAACTCGTCCGAGATGATCAGGCAGTTGGGCAAAAGCCGCGCAATGGTCGAGATCGAGGCTTCGTTGGAGACGAAGCCGGAGGTGAAGACCAGTGCCGCTTCCTTGCCGTGCAGGTCGGCAAGCTCATGCTCGAGCTCGACCAGCGGGTTGGAGGTGCCCGAAATATTGCGGGTGCCGCCGGCGCCCGAACCCATTTTGCCGGCCGCGTTCTGGAACGCGGCGATGACATCGGGGTGCTGGCCCATGCCGAGATAATCGTTGGAGCACCAGACGGTGATTTCCTCGGCGCGGCCATTGGAACGCCATATGGCGCGCGGAAACTTCCCCGCTATACGCTCGAGGTCGGCGAAGACACGATAGCGACGCTCCGCATGGAGCTGGTCGATCGCTTCTTCGAAGAACCGCTGGTAGTTCATGTCGGCTTCCCAATTTTGCGCGGGATCATAATCATTGCCCTATTGGTCGTCCACCGGGCCGGTTTGGTCAAAATGCCACGCCCCGCACCTGTTCCTAACGCTGACGGATCGTGGCCTATTCCACTGCACGGCACGCCTTGTGGATCACGTTTGTTTCAGCCCAATGCCACATCAAGTGAATGCCGGTTACCAAGGGTTCTAATGGCCATCTGTTAGGCTTTCCAGTAAGGCGGTTGTTGAGACAGTTTCCAATAAATCTTGGGTAAGCGAGGTCGCGGATGACGGTTTTGGTGACAGGCGGCGCCGGCTATATCGGCAGCCACATGGTCTGGGAATTGCTGGATGCCGGCGAAAGCGTGGTGGTTCTCGACCGGCTTTCGACCGGCTTCGAATGGGCGGTGGCGCCGGAGGCAAAGCTGGTCGTCGGCGATGTCGCCGACGAGGACCTGGTCGGATCGATCATCAGGGATAACAAGGTCGACGCGATCATCCATTTCGCCGGTTCCATCGTGGTTCCGGAATCGGTCGCCGATCCTCTCGCCTACTACGAGAACAACACTTCGAAGACGCGCACGCTGATCGAAACCGCGGTGCGCGAGGGTGTGCCGCATTTCATCTTTTCCTCGACCGCCGCCGTCTATGGCGGCGCCGGGCTCGAGCCGGTGCGCGAGGATGCCCGCCTGGCGCCGGAGTCGCCCTATGGCCTGTCCAAGCTGATGAGCGAATGGATGCTGCGCGATGCCGGCCTCGCGCATGACATCCGCTATACGGCGCTGCGCTACTTCAACGTCGCCGGCGCCGACCCGAAGGGCCGCACCGGCCAATCGACGCCGGGCGCCACCCATCTGATCAAGGTCGCCTGCGAGACCGCGCTTGGCAAGCGTCCCTTCATGCAGGTCTTCGGCACCGATTATCCGACCCCCGACGGCACCTGCATGCGTGATTATATCCATGTCAGCGACCTGGCGGCGGCGCATCGCTTGGCCCTGCAACGGCTGCGCGCCGGGGGACCGAGCCTTGTCGCCAATTGCGGCTACAGCCACGGCTATTCGGTGCTCGAGGTGATTGAAAGCGTTCGGCGCGCCTTTGGCCGCGATTTCGAAGTGAAGATGGGTGCCCGGCGTCCCGGCGACGCGGCTGCGGTGGTCGCCAATTCGGATCTCGCGCGAGCCGAACTCGGCTGGACCCCGCAACGTGACGACCTCGACCAGATCGTTGCCGATGCGCTTGCCTGGGAGCGCATCCTGACCGGCAAGAACTCCGCGAGGGGCTGAACCGGCGAGCTGTTGGGCCAAGGGCTCGCACGCCTTGCCGGGAAACGCTATTGAGGACAGGTCGACGCGACGCGTGGCGTGGCGCCCGGTTTGATCCCGTGGGGGCGGAATGAAGGTATTGGTGCTGGGAGCCGGTGTCGTTGGCACGGCGGCTGCTTATTTTCTTGCCAGCGACGGGCACGAGGTGACCGTCATCGAACGCCATGAGGCCGCGGCGCGCGGCACCAGCCAGTCGAATGCGGGCCTGGTTTCGCCGGGCGATGCAACCGCCTGGGCTTCTCCGTCGGCGTTGAAGACCTTCCTTCGCGGGCTCTGGAACCATGAACTCGGCATCAAGGTCAGGCCGACCCTCGATCCCTATTTCTATGCCTGGAGCCTGCGCTTCCTGCGTGAGTGCACCGTGGCGCGCATGCGCGCCAACACGCGGGTCAAACTGCGGCTCGCTCTGTATTCACGCGATTGCATCAATGCCGTTTCCGAGCAGACCGGCATCCACTACGATGAACGCAAACGCGGTATCGTCTATTTCTTTCGCTCGCAGAAGAGCCTCGACTCCGGCACCGACAACTACCGCTTCCTTGCGGAACATGGCCTGCCGATCGAGATCGTCGGCCGCGAGCGTCTGGTTGAGCTCGAGCCAGGCCTTGCCGCCGTGAAGGAAAAGATTGCCGGTGGCGTCTATTCGCCGATAGACCAGACAGGCGATTCCAAGCAGTTCGCCGACAAGCTGGCCGCTTACGCCGCTGAAAAGCTCGGCGTCAATTTCCTGTTCGGCACAACGGTGACTGGCCTCGACATCGATGGCGACAGGGTTCGCGCCGTCATGACATCGGCCGGCCCGGTGGCGGCTGATGCCGTTGTCATTTCCATGGGCCCGGAAAGCGGACTGCTCGGCCGCCGTTACGGCATCGACCTGCCGGTCTATCCGGTGAAGGGCTATACGATGACGGTGCCGCTTGAGGATGAGTTCAGGGGGCCGACCATGGGCGGGGCGGATGAAGATCAGCTTCTTGCCTATTCGCGTCTCGGCAACCGGCTAAGGATGTCGTCGACCGCGGAGTTCACCGGCTTTGACCGCACCTTCAAACCGCGCGACTTCAACTCGATCCTGAAAACCAGCAAAGACCTTTTCCCCGGAGCCTTCGACGAGAAAAAGGCGCTTCTCTGGGCAGGACTGAGGCCGATGATGCCCAATTCCGTCCCGGTGTTCGGCCGGGCGAAGTACAGCAACCTCTATCTCGATACCGGCCACGGCCATCTTGGCTGGACCCTGGCTTGCGGTTCCGGGAAGTTGATCACCGACCTCGTCGCCGGTCGCAAGCCGGAGATCGATCCGCAAGGGCTGGTCTACCAGGGATAAGGATGCCGGGACCGCAAATCCTGTCGGTCTTTGGCAGGCGCATCTTGTGATCAGGACCGCGTGTCGACCGCTGCACGCCACGCGCTGACATAGCTGGCCCAGACCGGATCCGCCGGCGGCTCGAGCCGCTCGCCCTTGCCACGCATCGCAACTTGATCCGATGCCAGCAATGCCGCGCCGATGCTCGTGCCCGTGGCTGCTTCCGAAGCGATGACGGTGCGCATTGTCGCCGCCGCCAGCATGCCGACAAACAGGCTGTTGCGGGCGAAGGGACCCTCGACAATGGTCGGGCCGTCGGCGCCGATCAGGTCGAGGCAGGTCGCCGTCATCAGCGCCAGATAGAACGAGATGGCGGCGAAGCGCTCTCCCTTGCCGATGCCGTCGGCGTCAAGCCATGTCGCTTCATGGTGCGGGAAGGGTCCCGATCCCTGCTGGGTCGACGGCAGCAGCAGCATCTTTCTTGTCAGGACCGCCAGCACATCGCTGCCGCTGCAATCCAGCGGCCTGTCTGATGTCAGCATGGAAAATTCGCGGCCACCCATGAAGCGGGCCGACGGCACGGGATGGCCCAGCGCATTGACATTGACCAGCGTGTCGCGCGCCGGATCGAGATCCACCATCTTGCCACCCACAGCCATCGACACCACCCAGGTGCCGGTCGATACGACGGAGAAGGGCGGCGTGTCGGACAGAAGGTGCGGCAGCAGCGAGGCGTTGGAATCGTGCAGGCCGCAGAAGACAGGCGTTTGCGGATCAAGGCCGGTGCGCTCGGCAAGCACCGGCAGGATAGGGCCAAGCCGCTCCCCGGCAGGCCGCACCGGCGCCATCAGGCTACGCCAGCCCAGACTGTCGACCATTGATGAGAAATCGCCGCCCCAAGGGTTCCACATATCGGTGTGGCAGCCAAGCGATGTCACCTCGTTGGCGGCGACGCCGGTCAGCCGCAGCGCCCAGTATTGCGCATACATCAGCATCGCGGCGGCCCTGGCGAATTCCACCGGAAAACGCTTCTCAAGCCAGAAGAACTGCGCGCCGAGATTGAGGCCGAGCGGCAGGCGCGGCGTGCCGGTTTCAGAGAAGGGCGGGCGGATCGCGTCATAGTCGGCAGCCAGCCTGTCGGGGCCGTCGAACTCATAGTCGAGGACGGGCAAAACGAGTTCACCCGAAGCGTCGACCAGCGCGCCGGTCGCGCCGTGGGTGGTGATCGAGATGGCGTCGATGCGCTGCTCGCGGTTGAGGTCGGCAAGGCTGTTGAGAATAAAGGTCCACAGCGCCTCGACATCGTGATGCGGGTAGGGCGCCTGCCGCGCCGGCGCGTTGGCCATGCGGCGCAACGCCACCTCGCTCAACGTGCCGAGGTCGACCAACGCCACCTTGGCATTGGTCTTGCCGATATCGATGACGGCGATATGGCGCGGAGCACTCATGCCATATGGAACACGGTTTCCAGGGACACGGCCAGCGGCTCGTTGTCCGGCTTCGTCTCCATGATGTCGGCCATGTGAGCCCACCAGCGCTGCATCACCGGATGCTTCGGCAGCTCGCCCATGACATGGTCGTCGCGCCGCCACAGCACGCCGAACAGGATGTTGGTCTCCTCGTCGAGATGGATGGAATAATCGGAAACGCCGGCCTGCTTCAGCAACTCGACCAGTGATGGCCAGATCTCGTCGTGGCGCTTTTTGTACTCGGCTTTCATGCCGGGCTTGAGCCGCATCTTGAACGCATATTTCTCGGGCATCAGCTGTTACCACGCAGCCGGCGCCAGACGATCGGCAGCGCGATGACGATGATCAAGAGCAGGCCGATGAAGATCGACATGACGATGCCAGGCACGTTGAGCAGGCCGAGCCCGAAAGTCACCAGCCCCATGATGAAGGCGGCGAGTACGACGCCGACAATGCTGCCGGCGCCACCCAGAATGCTGACCCCGCCGAGCACCACCATGGTGATGACTTCGAGCTCATAGCCCTGCGCGATCGACGGGCGGGTCGAGCCGAGCCGCGAGGTGATCAGCACCGAGGCGATGCCCGACATCAGCCCGGTCAGGCAGAACAGGATGAATTTGATACGACCCACGCGCACGCCCGAAAACTGCGCCGCCACCGGATTGTTGCCGATGGCAAAGACGCGGCGGCCGAAACTCGTGCGGTGCAACAGGAACCAGTAGACGACGGCCGCGACAAGGAAGAGCACCAGCTCGAACGACACCACCCACCAGACGTAGCCCTGGCCGAAGAACGCGAAACTTTCGGGATAGCCCTTGTAGGCCTGGTCGCCGAGGATGATGAACGCGATGCCGCGAAACAGGCTCATCGTGCCGATGGTGACGACGATGGAGGGCAAGCCGAGCCTTGTCACCAACAGTCCGTTGAAGGCACCGCAGCCAAGCCCGACGAGGATGCCGATCGCCACCAGCTCCGGCGTGCCCGCACCCGCCTGCACCGCCATGCCCATCATGGTCGAGGCGAGCGCTATGATTGCGGCCACAGACAGGTCGATCTCGCCGGAAATGATCAACAGCGCCATGGCAAAGGCGATCAGGCCCTTCTCGGTGAAATTGAAAGTCAGGTCCGACAGCGAATAGGGGTCGAGGAAATAGGGCGAGGCAAAGCTGTTGATGGCGAAGATGGCGGCGGCCACCACGACCAGCAGCGACTCCCACGAGAAGATGGCCGAGCGCAGCGGTTTGTCGAGCCGGTCGGGAATATGGCGTGGGGCAGGGATGTCGGTCATGTCACCGCCTCCACTTTTCTCAATATGATGCGGCCTTGCTGGCGTTCGCCACGAGCATTCAGCACGACGGCGAGAATGATGGCGCTCCCCGAAATCGCCATCTGCCAGAAGGGCGAGATGTTGATGACCGGCAGCGCGTTGGAAATGATGCCGAGGAACAGCGCCCCCAGCACCGCGCCGCCGACCGAGCCGATGCCGCCGGCGATCGAGATACCGCCGATGACGCACGCGGCGATGATGTTGAGCTCGTAGCCGTTGGCGACCTCGACCGAGGCGATGACGTAGCGCGAGATCCAGAGATAGCCGGCAAGGCCGCCGATCATGCCGGAGATGCAGAAGACGATGAATTTCGTGCGGCCGACATCGATGCCGGTATAGACCGACGCCGTTGGATTGACGCCGATGGCGTAGATCGAGCGGCCGAGCGCGGTGCGCGTCATCAACACGAAGAACAGCGCGATGACCAGGATGGCGATCCACGACAGCACCGGAATGCCGAAGAAGGCCGCGCGCTGGAAGCCGATGAAGTCAGGGCTCATCTTGTCGGCATTCACCCAGGCGCCGCCTGACAGCACGAAGGTGGCGCCGCGATAGATGGTGAGCGTGCCCAATGTCACCACGATGGAAGGGATGTTCAGTCGCCACACCAGCAAGCCGTTGATGGCGCCCAGCACCAGCCCGACCAGCAGTGCAATGACGATCAGCAGGGGGATCGGGATTGCCGGATGCGCGGCGTTCAGCATCGCCACCACCATACCGGTGAAGCAGAGGTTCGAGGCCATCGACAGGTCGATCGACCGGGTCAGGATGACGACCATCTGGCCGAACGCCAGGATCATCAGGATCGAGGTGTCGTTGAACACCTGGCGCAGATTGCCGGGGTCGGCAAAGGCGGGAAAACGCGTCGAGATCAGTCCGATCAGCGCGATGATGGCGGCAGCCAGCCAGATTTCGCGATATTTTAGGAAAGCCTTCATGCCGCGATCCCCGCTGCCGTCCGCACCAGCGTTTCGGCGTCCAGGTCCTTGTTGTCATAGACCGCCGCGACAAGACCCTCACGCATGACCACGACCCGGTCCGACATGCCGAGAATCTCCGGCAGTTCCGACGACACCATGATCACTGACAGGCCCTGCGCTACCAGTTCGGCCATGAAGCCGTGCACGGCGGCCTTGGAGCCGATGTCGATGCCCTTGGTCGGTTCGTCCAGGATGATTACTTTTGGCGCGGTCGCCAGCCATTTGGCGATGACGATCTTCTGCTGGTTGCCGCCCGACAGCGTGCCGACGTCCTGGCTGAGCGAGGACGCCCGCAGATCGAGGCGCTCGGTGTAGGAGCGGGCAAGTGAAAATTCTTCCGACAAGCGCAGCAGGCCGGATTTGGATGTGCGCTTGAGCGACGGCAGCGAGACGTTCTGGACGATCGGCAGGCCGATCACCACGCCCTGCTTGCCGCGTTCTTCCGGCACATAGACGATGCCGGCCTCGATCGAGTCAGCCGCCGATTTCGGCGCGATCACCTTGCCGTCCAGCGTGATCGTGCCGCCTGACGTGCGGGTGATGCCCGATATCGCCTGCATCACCTCTGAGCGCCCGGCGCCGACAAGGCCGTAGAAGCCGAGGATCTCGCCCTTGTGCAGTTCGAAGCCGATGTCGTGGAACTCGGTCGGATGCGACAGGCCGGCGACGGAAAGCACCGGCGCGCCGATCTCGGCCTTCCGCTGCGGGAATATATGATCGACCGAACGGCCAACCATCATGCGCACGATCTGGCTCTGGCCGGCATCCCTGATCAGGCCTTCACCGACCATCTCGCCGTCGCGGAACACCGTGTAGCGGTCTGCGATGCGGTAGATCTCGTCGAACTTGTGGCTGATGAACAGGATCGCCTTGCCTTCGCTCTTGAGGAACTCGATCAGCAGGAACAACTCCTCGATCTCCTTCATCGAGAGCGCGGCGGTCGGCTCGTCCATGATGACGATCTGGGCGTCGATCGACATGGCGCGGGCCACGGCGACCAGATGCTTGTTAGCGATGCCGAGGTCCTTCAGCCGCGCGTCGGCGTCGATATGGCCGGCATGCATGGTGTCCAGCACTTCGCGGGCATTCTTGCGCATCGTGCGCCAGTCGATGGTACCGAAGCGCGAGCGCGGCGCATGGCCGAGAAAGATGTTTTCAGCGACCGTCAGGTCGTCGAACAGCACGGTTTCCTGATGGATGGCGGTGACGCCATGGCCGAAGGCGGCATGCGCGCTGGGCAAGGTGACCGCCTGGCCGTCGATGCTGATCGTGCCGGCGTCCGGCTGGTAGATGCCGGTCATGATCTTGACCAGCGTCGACTTGCCGGCGCCGTTTTCGCCGATCAATGCGGTCACCTGGCCCGGATAGAGCGACAGGCTGACATCGTGCAGCGCGCGCACGCCGGGAAAGCTCTTCGAGATGCCGGACAGCGTCAGGCGTGGCATGGAGGCCTCTGGTCCCTCCTTCACCGTGCCGTGTTGGGCTGTCGTGTCCATGGTGGTATCAAGCCCTGAAACAAGGTCCGTTTAAAGTCGCGGCGGGACGTGAGCCCCGCCGCGACAGCTTGAGAGCGTCCGAGATCAATAGATCTTGGAGAACTTCTCGATGTTGCTCTTGTCGAACTGGAAGGGCGGAGCCATCGCAGCCGAGTTGGTGTCGTCGAGCGTGACCTTGCCGACGCGGCCGATCGACAGCGTCGCGCCGGGCTTGGCCTCTTCCTTCTTCACCGCCAGGTCGTGGGCGAGGTAGACGGCGGAGTAGCCGAGGTCGATCGGGTTCCAGAGCGCAACCGCCTGGCTGGCGCCGTTGTCGATGAACTTCTTGAACTCCGACGGCAGCGCCAAGCCGGTGACATTGACCTTGCCGATCAGGTTCTCGTCGGTGACGACCTGGGCGGCGGCAACGACGCCGACGGTGGTCGGCGCGATGATCGCCTTGAGGTTAGGATAGGACTTCAACAAGCCCTTGGCCTCGTCCGTGCTTTTTGCGGAGTCATCATCGCCATAGACGGTCGCGACCAGTTTGATCTTGGGGAACTTCTCCGGCAGGATCTTCTTGGCCGCGTCGATCCAGGCGTTCTGGTTGGTGGCGGTCGAGGAGGCCGACAGGATGGCGACGTCGCCGCCTTCCGGCAGATAGTCGGCGGCGAGCTTGATGATGGTCTCGCCGATCAGGCCGGTGTCGGACGGGTTGAGGTGAAGCTGGCGACCTTCCTTGGCGACGCCCGAATCCCAGGAGATGACGGTGATGCCGCGCTCCATGGCCTTCTTCAGCACCGGTACCAGCGCGTCGGCGTCATTGGCCGAAATCGCGATCGCGTTGACCTTCTGGGCGATCAGCGAGTTGACCACTTCGATCTGCGCTTCGGCGGTCGCCTTGGTCGGGCCGGTGTAGATGATGTCGACATCGCCGAGTTCCTTGGCCGCCTCTTCGGCGCCCTTGTTGGCGGCATCGAAGAAGCCGTTGCCGAGCGACTTCACCACCAGCGCGATCTTGACGTTCTCGGCATAGGCGGCATTCACGAACATGGCGGCCGAGAACGCGGCCGTCACCATCAATTTCTTCAGAAAGCTCATCGTATATCCTCCCTTTTTGCGTTGCATTCCATCACCGCTGCGGGCGCGTCTCAGGCCTGCAGTGAAGATTCTTCCTTTGCCGATTTGCGGGCGACGATCAGCGTCACGCCGGCGGTTTCCAGCATCTTGGCCTCGCGATCCTCGATGCCGTCATCGGTGATGACGGTGGCGATGCGCGACAGGCCGCACAGGATCAGGCTGGAGCGTTTGCGGAATTTCGAGGAATCGACCAGCACCACCAGCTCGTCGGCCTGGTCGATCAGCTTCTGCTCCGCCTGTATCAGCAGCGGATCGCCTTCCATCAGCCCGAGTGGCCCAAGCCCCTGCGCGCCCATGAACATGCGGCGCGCATAGAAATTGCGCGTCACGTCATTGTCGAAGGGCGAGAGGATGATGTTCTGCTCGCGGTAAATGGTGCCGCCCGACAGCATCACCGTGTTCTTGGAATGCTTGAGCAGATGCTCGGCGATCGGGAACGAATTGGTGAAGATCGGCATACGGCGGCCGGTCAGGAAATGCACCATTTGGAAGGTGGTGGTGCCACCATTGATGATGATCGGCTCGCCATCCCCGCACAATTCGACCGCTTCGCGAGCGATCGCCCGCTTCTGCGAAGCATTGATCGTTTCGTTGACGGAAAAGGGCCGGCCAGCCAGGCCGATGAACTGTGGCGGCGAGATTGCCTCGGCGCCACCGCGCACCCGGCGCAGGCGCTTCTGGACATGCAGAGCAGCGATGTCGCGCCGGATCGTCGCCTCGGAGGACTCCGTCAGGTCGACCATTTCCTGCACCGTCACCACAGGTTTTTCCTGGACGGCGGACAGAATGATCCTGTGGCGCTCTTTTTCGTGCATGGTTCCTCCCTGCCTGGCCATCTAGGCACTCAAAACGAGCAGTGTCAATCATTTCCGATCATATAATTTCATTGTGCAGTGCAATATGATCGATATTGACCGTTTGTGATTGACAAGCAAGGCGCTTGCGTAGACATTCCCGGCAAAATGGACTGCGGCTTTTTGCGTCCCAGGGAGGATATCCATGCTCGACAAGCGCTCCGGCTCGCGCCTCGCCAATCTTTGGGATGATGCGAAGGCCAAGGGGATGAGCGACCCCGAGCTTCTGGTCTATCGCTCGAACACACTGGGTTCCGACAAGCGCGTCACCAATTATGGTGGCGGCAACACATCTTCCAAGATCCGGCAGAAAGACCCGCTCTCGGGCGAGATTGTCGAGGTGCTGTGGGTCAAGGGCTCAGGTGGCGACAGCGCCTCGATCAAGCTTGACGGTTTCGCCACCCTCTACATGGACAAGTTGCGCGCGCTGAAAGGCCTTTATCGCGGCGTCGAACATGAGGACGAGATGGTGGGATATCTGCCCCACTGCACCTTCAACCTCAATCCGCGCGCGGCCTCGATCGACACTCCGCTGCACGCCTATGTGCCGAAGCCTTTCGTCGATCACATGCATCCCGACGCCATCATCGCCATTGCCGCGGCGAAGGATTCCAGGGCGCTGACCAAGGAAATCTTCGGCGACGCCATCGGCTGGCTGCCGTGGAAGCGGCCGGGCTTCGAACTTGGCCTGTGGCTGGAGAAGTTCTGCCTCGAGAACCCCACCGCGAAAGGCGTCATCCTCGAAAGCCACGGCCTGTTCACCTGGGGCGACACGCCCAAGGAATGCTACGAGACGACGATCTCGGTGATCAATCAGGCGATCGAGTGGTTCGAGCGCCGCTCCGAGGGGGTGGCCATCTTCGGCGGTGAAATGGTCAAGTCGCTCGACGCTGCCGCCCGCCGCGCCATCGCGGCGAAGCTGATGCCCAGGATTCGCGGCCTGATCTCGGAAAAGAGCCACAAGCTCGGCCACTTCGACGATTCACCCGCCGTGCTCGAATTCGTTAATTCGAGGGATCTGCGACCGCTGGCCGCACTTGGCACCTCATGCCCGGACCATTTCCTGCGCACCAAGATCCGGCCGCTGGTCATCGAGTTCGATCCGGCCAAGCCTGATGTCGATGCGGTGATCGCGCGCCTCGCCGACGACGTCGCCGAATATCGTGTCGGCTATCAGGCCTATTACGACAGCTGCAAGCATCCGGACTCGCCCGCCATCCGCGACCCGAACGCGGTGGTCTACCTGATGCCCGGCGTTGGCATGTTCACCTTCGCCGGCGACAAGGCGACCGCGCGCATCTCCGGCGAGTTCTATGTCAACGCCATCAATGTCATGCGCGGCGCCTCGACCGTCTCCTCCTATGTCGGCCTGCCGGCCCAGGAAGCCTTCGACATCGAGTACTGGCTGCTCGAGGACCTGAAGCTGCAGCGCATGCCGAAGCCGAAGTCGCTTGCCGGCCAGATCGCGCTGGTCACCGGCGGCGCCGGCGGCATCGGCCGCGCGACCGCCAACCGGCTGCTGCGTGAAGGCGCCTGCGTGGTGCTGGCCGACATCGACGAGGCGGCACTGGCCAGCGCCAATGAGGAACTGGCCAAGGCCTATGGCAACGATTTCGTCCGCCCGGTGGTCATCAACGTCACCTCCGAGGACCAGGTCGTCTCCGGCTTTGCCGAGACGGCGGTCGAGTTCGGCGGCATCGACATCCTGGTCTCCAATGCGGGGCTCGCCTCCTCGGCGCCGATCGAGGAAACCACGCTGGCGCTGTGGAACAAGAACATGGACATACTATCGACCGGCTATTTCCTGGTCTCGCGGGAAGCCTTCCGGCTGTTCAGGGTGCAGAAAATTGGCGGCAACGTCATCTTCGTCGCCTCCAAGAACGGCCTTGCCGCCTCGCCCAACGCCGCCGCCTATTGCACCGCCAAGGCGGCGGAGATCCATCTCGCGCGCTGTCTGGCGCTGGAAGGCGCGGAGGCGCAGATCCGGGTGAATGTCGTCAATCCGGATGCCGTATTGCGCGGCTCGAAGATCTGGACCGGCGAGTGGAAGGAACAGCGCGCCGCTGCCTACAAGATGTCGACCGACGACCTCGAGGAGCATTACCGCTCGCGCTCGATGCTGAAGCGTTCCGTGTTTCCCGAAGACATCGCCGAGGCGATCTATTTCTTTGCCTCCGACATGTCGGCCAAGTCGACCGGCAACATCATCAACGTCGACGCCGGCAACGCGCAAAGTTTTACGCGCTAGGCGCGCTTCCCTTCCGTTTTACGGGCAGAAGGTGCCCGAAGGGCGGATGAGGGGCGGCGTCAGCCGAACGTAGTCTTGGGAGGAAGTGCATTGTCCGAATTGATCATCTCCGCCGACGTCATCGAAAAGAGCAACGCCGCCCGCAAGGCCGGCCTCGAGCGCGACTATGCCTCGCTCGGCGAACGCCTTGAACGTCGCGGCATCGCCATCGACGTCATCCGCGCCAAAGTCGAGAAATTCGCCGTGGCCATCCCGTCCTGGGGCGTCGGCACCGGGGGCACCCGCTTTGCCCGGTTTCCCGGCGCCGGCGAGCCGCGCGATATCTTCGACAAGATCGAGGATTGCGCCGTCATCAGCCAGTTGACGCGGGCGACGCCGACCGTCTCGCTGCATATTCCGTGGGACAAGGCCGATCCGAACCGGCTGAAGCAGGCGGCCTCACGCTTCGGCCTCGGCTTCGACGCCATGAATTCCAACACCTTCTCCGACGCCAGGGACCAGAAGCTGTCCTACAAATTCGGCTCGCTGTCGCATGCCGATGCCGGCACCCGCCGGCAAGCGGTCGAGCACAATCTCGAATGCATCGAGATCGGCAGGACGCTGGGCTCCAAGGCGCTGACCGTATGGATCGGCGACGGCTCGAATTTTCCCGGCCAGGTCAATTTCGCCAAGGCCTTCGAACGCTACCTCGACGCCATGAGGGAGGTCTATGCCGGACTGCCCGCCGACTGGAAGCTGTTCACCGAGCACAAGATGTATGAGCCGGCCTTCTATTCGACGGTCGTGCAGGACTGGGGCACCAACTACATGATCGCCAAGGAATTGGGCGACAAGGCGTTCTGCCTGGTCGACCTCGGTCACCACGCTCCCAACGTCAACATCGAGATGATCGTATCGCGGTTGATCCAGTTCAAAAAACTCGGTGGCTTCCACTTCAACGATTCCAAATATGGCGACGACGACCTCGATGCGGGCTCGATCGATCCCTACCGGCTATTCCTCGTCTTCAACGAATTGGTCGACGCCGAACTGTCGGGCGTCGAGGGTTTCGACCCGGCCCACATGCTCGACCAGAGCCACAATGTCACCGATCCGATCGAAAGCCTGATGCTGTCGGCGGTCGAGGTGCAGCGCGCCTATGCGCAGGCGTTGCTGGTCGACCGCAAGGCGCTCGAAGGCTTCCAGGACGGCAATGACGCGCTGATGGCGACGCAGACATTGAAGGCAGCCTATCGCACAGATGTCGAGCCGATCCTGGCCATGGCGCGGCTGAACACCGGCGGCGCCGTCGATCCCGTCGCCGCCTATCGCGAAGCTGGCTACCGCGCCAAGGTCGCGGCGGAACGCCCGGCGGTTGCCGGCGGCAGCGGCGGCATCGTGTGATGTGCCTAACACCCTATTTGATCTGGGCCACCGCCATTGGTGGTGGACAGGTTCGCCGGCAGGGTCTTTCCTAGGCGCACGCAACGCCGGGAGCACCGCCATGCCTTTGACCCGCCGGACGCTGATTGGCGTCACTCTTTCGCTCGCAATTGCCCTCACGCCGTCGGCAATCGCCTTTGCCGCGTCGCCAGCGCCCGCCAAGGGCGAGCACGGCATGGTGGTCACCGCCCAGCATCTGGCCTCGGAAGTCGGCGTCGAGGTGCTGAAGAAAGGCGGCAATGCGGTCGATGCGGCGGTCGCCGTCGGCTATGCGCTCGCGGTCGTCTATCCCAACGCCGGCAATATCGGCGGCGGCGGCTTCATGACCATCCGCTTCAAGGACGGCAGATCCACCTTCCTCGATTTCCGCGAGCGCGCGCCGCTCGCCGCGACGAAAACCATGTATCTCGACAAGGATGGCAACCCGGTGAAGGGTGCGAGCCTCGACGGTTACCTCGCGGTCGGCGTGCCGGGTTCGGTGGCGGGCTTCGAGATGGCGCGCGAAAAATACGGCACGCTGACGCGGCAGGACCTGATGGCGCCGGCTATTGCCTACGCCAAGGATGGGTTTGTGTTCGATCAGGGTGATGCCGCCTCGTTTGCCGGCAACGCCGACCGGCTGGCGAAGGACCCCGCCGCCGCCGCCGCCTTCCTCAAACCCGACGGCAAGCCTTATGGCATCGGCGAGCGGCTGGTGCAGCCGGACCTCGCCGCCTCCCTCTCGGCGATCTCGGAGATGGGCGCCGATGCCTTCTACGAGGGCGCTATCGCCGACGCCGTCGTCAAGGCAAGCGGCGCCAAGGGCGGCATCCTGGCCAAGTCCGATTTCGAGCAGTATGCCGTGCGTGAGCTGAAGCCGGTGACCTGTTCCTATCGCGGCTACGAGATCATCTCCTCGCCGCCGCCGAGCTCCGGTGGCGTCATCATCTGCGAAATCCTCAATATCCTCGAAGGATATCCGCTGTCCTATCTCGGCGCCGGCTCGGCCGAGACGGTGCATGTCATGGTCGAGGCCATGCGGCATGCCTATGTCGACCGCAACTCGGCCCTCGGCGATCCCGATTTCGTCGACAATCCGGTCTCGAAGCTGCTCGACAAGAACTATGCGAAAGACATCCGCGGCAAGATCGATCCGTTCCGGGCCGGCGTGTCACAAGACTTGATGCCCAAGGGTTTCGGCGAATCGAAGGAGACCACCCATTATTCGATCATCGACAATGACGGCAACGCGGTGGCGGTCACCTACACGCTGAACGGTTCGTTCGGCGCCGGCGTCGTCGCCGACGGCACCGGCATCCTGCTCAACAACGAGATGGACGATTTCACCCAAAAACCCGGCGTGCCCAACCTCTACGGGCTGGTCCAGGGCGAGGCCAACGCCATCCAGCCGAAGAAAACGCCGCTGTCATCGATGAGCCCGACCATCGTCGCCAGGGACGGCAAGCCGTTCATGGTCATCGGCAGCCCGGGCGGTTCGCGCATCATCACCATCACGCTGGAGGCCATCGTCAACGTCGTCGACCACGGCATGAACATCCAGGAGGCGATCGACGCGCCGCGCATCCACCACCAATGGCTGCCGGACAAGATCTATGTCGAGCCGTTCGGACTTTCGCCCGATACCGAAAAGCTGCTGGCCGGCATGGGCTACCACCTCGATCTCGGCGATCAGACCTGGGGCAAGGCGGCGGGCATTCTCGTCGGCGGCAACAGCTTGGGCGAGATCGAGAAGGGTGGGGGCGCCCGCTACAACGGCGCTATCGACAGCCGCGCGGCCTCAGGCGAGGCGCTGGGATATTGATACCCGGACGGCCCCCTGGCCGGGCGCCGGTTCAAGGCCTCGCAGGGGCCGTCAGGTAACCAGCGTTATGGTCGATGCGATCAGCATCAGCGCCGCGATACCGACGAACAGCGCATAGATGCGCGGCCTGTCGAGCAGCAGCGCATTTCCTGAAATCCAGGCCGATGTTGCGCCGCCCAGCGCGAAGAGGAACCCGTTGCGATGGCCAAAGGTCATCGACGCGGCCATCAGCCCGCCGATGATCAGGGCGCCAAAGACGATGATCACGGCGACCGCGTATTTCTCGAAATCATTGTTGCCGATTCCCGGCCCGATCGCGTTCAGATTGGGCAGGTCATCCGGGTCGAAGGGGTTCGCCGACCCGTATTCGTCTTGACCGATCGATTCTCGCATCACTCGTTCTCCGCTGACGGGCAACAAACCATCAACACTTGTCCAGTGCAACCCGATCGCACGCCCCTCTATGCGTTGGCCGTCATCTTCAACACGTTCCGGCGGCGCTTGTCACCGTTTTTTCGGACACCTGGCTCCAATGCAACACGCGTCCGCGCTCGGACGGTACGCCGCCATCCCATTCCATATGGACCGTGGTCGCGGGGAAAAGAAGATGGCGCCGATCAACTCGGCGCCGCCGTGCGCCGAGCGCTGCGGCGGGGAGTCGCAGCGCCCAGCCAGATGGATTGTTGGCTTCCGGCTGCATCTTCAATCTTGACTATGAAAGTCATGTTTTATAGTCAACCGGCATGGGCCGCTCGAGGCCGGAGTTCGCGAACAGGCACGCCAAATTGGAAACAGACCAGCAGACCAGTCCTGCGGGGACAGGCTATCGTTCGCGCGGTTGGATGACCCGGCGCGGCGCGCTCGCGCTGTTCGGGCTGCCCCTGGCTGCCATCATGTCGCGACCAGCCGAGGCAAAGCCGCTACGTATCATCTGCCTGGACGACGGACTGGCGGAAACCTTGCTCATGCTCGGCGTCACGCCGGTCGCTGTCGCCGACCGCGAAGTCTGGGAGAAGTGGGTGGTCGAGCCGCCGCTGCCGCCCGAGGTTGCCGATATAGGCACGATCCTGGAACCCAACCTCGAATTCCTGCAGCAGCTTCGTCCCGACATCATCCTCTCCATTCCCTATCTCGACGGCATCAAGCCGCAGCTCGAACGCGTGGCGCCGGTGACGACGATCGGCATCTATACGCCTGACGGCCAGCCTTATCGGCGCGCCATCGAGGCGACCCGGCAACTGGCCACCCTCGTCGGCAGGGAAAGGGAAGGCGAAGCGCTGATCGCGGCGACGGAGACGTATTTCTCGGATGTCAGGCGGCAATTGGCGCTGCTTTCGGCGCGGCCGGTCTACATCGTCAACTTCCTCGATCCGCGCAATGTCCGCGTCTATGGGGAAAAGAGCCTGTTTCAGGCGGTGTTCGACCGTATCGGCATCCGCAACGCCTGGACAGGCGAGACCAATTACTGGGGATTTGCGACCGTCGGCATCGACGGGCTGGCGACGTCGGACGACGCGCGCCTTGCCTATCTCGAACCCTTGCCCGAAGGGGCGGGCAGCACGCTGACCGAAAGCCCGGTCTGGAACGCCATGCCGTTCGTGCGCAACCGCTCGATCATGCGTTTGCCCCCGGTGTTGATGTTCGGCACGCTGCCGTCGGCGAGCCGCTTTGCCAGGCTGCTGGCCGAGGCGCTGACAGCGGAGCGCGCCGGTGGCTGAACAGCAAGCAATCTTGTCCGACGACACCAGCCTTCTCCCCGCTCGGGCGTCGTCATCTCGCCTATCAGGCCGATATCCCTTGGGCGCGATCCTGCTTTGCGTCGTGCTTTTTGGCGCCGCCGCTGCCGCGACCCTCTCCAACATGTCTGTGCAATTGCCGCCGGCGCTCTGGCTCGATGCACTCGCCGGCCCCGATATCGGCGACATGCGGCAGGTGCTGGTCCATTACGCCTTCCTGCCCAGGCTTGCCGTCAGCCTTCTCAGCGGCGCTGCCCTCGGTCTGGCCGGGACGGTGCTGCAGCAGGTCCTGCGCAACCCGCTTGCATCGCCGGAAACCGTCGGCGTCTCGGCCGGTGCCTATCTGGCGCTGGCGCTGGCGACGCTGCTTGCGCCGTCGCTGCTTGCCTACGGCCGCGAATGGGTGGCACTCGCCGGCGCGTTCACAGCCCTTGCCGCGGTCTTCGCTCTGTCCTGGCACAAGGGCCTGTCGCCGCTTTCGGTGGTGCTCGCCGGGCTTGTCGTCAGCCTCTATGCCGGCGCCATCGGGGCCGCCCTGGTGGTACTACGGCATGAATGGCTGGCCAGCCTGTTCATCTGGGGCGCCGGGTCGCTCGGCCAGCAGGACTGGTCGACGACGCTATGGCTGTTGCCGCGCCTGGGCGCCGCCGCGCTGCTGATCGGCCTGATGGTGCGGCCGCTGACCTTGCTTGGCCTCGACGATGAAGGCGCTCGCAGCCTGGGCGTCCCGCTCGGCCTCTACCGCTTCGCCGGACTGGCGGCGGCGGTCGCGCTCATCGCCTTTGTCGTTGCCGCCGTCGGTGTCATCGGCTTCGTCGGCCTCGCCGCAGCGACCCTTGCCCGCATCGGCGGCGCCCGTCGGCTTGGCCAGCAATTGGTGATGGCGCCGCTCATCGGCGCCTCCTTGCTCTGGGCCGCCGACCAGGGCGTGCAGGTCGCGACCGGGCCACAGGGCGATCTTCTGCCGACCGGCGCGATGACGGCGCTTCTCGGCGCACCGCTGTTGCTCTGGCTGCTGCCGCGCCTGGCGCTCGGGCTGGAAACGCCAGCGCTCGGGTCGCAGCATCTGCCACGCGCTGGTCGCTCGGGCCTCGTGCTAGCAGCGATCGGCGGCCTGCTGCTTCTGCTGCTCGCATTGGCCTTGCTCTACGCACCGGGGCCGCATGGCTGGACATTCGCCTCCGGCGATCAGCTGCAGCCCTTGCTGTCCTGGCGGCTGCCCCGGGTGTGTGCCGCCCTTGCCGCCGGCGCCATGCTGGCGCTGGCCGGGCTGATGATGCAGCGGCTGACCGGCAACCCGATGGCTAGCCCCGAAGTGCTTGGCATCAGCGCCGGTGCCGCGCTCGGCATGATGGTGGCGCTGTTTTCGCTTGCCGATGCCGGCCGCTCCGTCCAGACCGTGGCCGCAACCATCGGCGCCTTCGCCGCCTTGCTGGTGACGCTCGCAATCGGCCGCCGTGCAGCCTACGCGCCGGAACGGCTGCTGCTGGCCGGCGTCGCGCTGACCGCGCTGTTTGACGCGCTGATCCTGGTGCTCACCGCCACCGGCGACCCGCGCGCCATGCTTCTGCTCAACTGGCTCACCGGCTCGACCTATGGCGTCGACGCGGGTTCGGCCTTCTTCACCTCGACGGTTGCCCTTTGCCTGTTCCTGGCGTCGCCACTCTTCATGCGCTGGCTGGACATGTTGCCGCTCGGCTCCGCCGCGGTGCAAAGCCTTGGTGTGAACCTGCGGGCAACGCGGCTGCTGGTGCTCCTCATGGTTGCCGCACTCACCGCCGCCTCGACGCTCGTGGTCGGGCCGCTGACCTTCATCGGCCTGATGGCGCCGCACCTTGCGCGCCGCCTCGGCCTGTCGCGCGCGTTGCCGCAAGCGATCGGCGCGGTGCTCGTCGGCGCGCTGATCATGGTCTGTGCCGACTGGATCGGCCGCACCGCCATCTTCCCGCGTCAGATCCCGGCCGGCATCGTCGCCACGCTGATCGGCGGCCCGGTGTTGATGTGGCTCTTGCGCCGCAGCTGACTTTTTTGACCTTTGGAGATATCCATGTTCAAGTCGATGGCGACGCCCGCCCTCATCGCCGATACCACCGTCCATGACCTTCCGTTGGCGGGGGGTGGAGATCCCTGGCGGGTGTTCATTCATATACCATCCGAGCCGGCGCCGGAGGCCGGCTGGCCGGTGCTCTACATGACCGACGGCAATGCGGTCATCGGCACGGCGGTCGACGCCATGCGCGCACAAGCCTTCTATCCCTTGGGCACCAATGTCGGCTGGGGCGTCATCGTCGCCATCGGCTATCCCGGCGAGGGCGCCTATGACCCGCTGCGCCGCTCATGGGACCTCGGTCCGCCGCCAGGTAAGACCTATCCGCCCTTCTACGACGGTACGCCTGAGGTGAGGACCGGCGGAGCAGGCGAGTTCCTGGCCTTTATCGAGCATGAGCTGAGGCCGTGGGTCGCCAGCCGGACCAGGATCGACGAGAAGCGCCAAGCGCTTTACGGCCATTCCTTCGGCGGCCTGTTCGCGCTCTACGCACTGTTCACGCGCCCGCTTTCGTTCCGCACCCTCATCGTCGCCAGCCCCGCCATCTATTGGGAGGACCGTGCTATCGACCGTTTTCTCGAGCCTTTCGAGACGGCTGTCCCCGATGGCCTGAAGGCCGACGTGATCCTGTCGGCCGGCGAGTACGAGACCGAGAAGCTGGCGCCGTTCCAGATAGGGGCGCAAGACGAGGAAAAACGCCTGCTGCAGAAGAAGCTGACCCGCACTGACGAATTCGCGCGGGCAATGGCCGAGCGCCTCGACGCATTGCCGGGAATGCGCGCGAGTTTCGAATTGCACGCCGGCGAAAACCACATGTCGATCCTGCCGGTAACGGTCAATCGTGCGGTGCAGGCTGCGTTCGCGGTGCGGTAAGGGAATGCGGCCTTGCCTGAACACCTGCCTCGGCAAGAAGCACCTTGGGCCATCATTCCTGTGAAGGTGGAGCGCTCAATCGATGATAGGGGATGCCATCGAACCTTGCCGTCACAAAGTCCGTGACGGAGATCTTGCGCTTGCGTCCGTCGCTGCAGGCGTACATCGGCCAACCGGCGTCACTGCATTCGCTGGCTGCGCAAATACGCGCCAGGCAGTTACCGATAGTCAACCGGAAGCCGCCCTTGCCGGCGAAGCCTTGCAACAAGCTGCCGTCCGCCGAGCGCCATGTCCGTGCGCGGAATTCCGCCCGCAACAGCGATGGTTCGAGAGGGATCGCAAGATTGGTTTCGCCGGCAAGCCCCGCGAACCGCAGACGGAAGCGCGCCATGGCGGTCGTGTATGCAGTCACGATATCCGATTCGCGAAAGTATGCGATCGGCAGGTCGGAACGGTCGAGCAGATGGGACTTACGCTCGCTTGCCTCTAACGGGGTCAGCAAGGCAACAAAGGTAAGAAAGGCGAAGCAGGCTCGCGACATTTTTCAGCAGCCATATCGATCTCGGCTTGCCGGTTTGCCTCCGGTTGCCCTCCAGCACCATCCCGCCAATCGTCGCTCGGCGCAAGCCGCTTGCTGAGGCAGCCCGTAAGGCGGCTGGGCGTGCAATTCGCATGGCCGCCGTGTTGAAGCGATTGGGAGCCGAAGACGGTGACCCGCATCGACGAATTTGCGCGGACGATGGCGAGATGCGGTCGGCGTTGGCGGCAGGTAGGAACACCGCCGCCAGCCAGAGTTCCTTAGCCGAGGCGAGCCGGCGGCAGTTCGTACAGGTTGGCGCCGCTCTCCCGGCCGTGCTCGACATAGCCGATGACGCCGAACCACCGGGCGACATCGGGTCCCTGGAGCCAGCTGCGGGAATGGACGGGAAGGTTGCCAGCCAGCGCCTGGATCTGCCTTATATGCCGCTTGCAGAAACGCACGGTCGAGGCGCGGAAGAAATCCTCCTGCGCCGCAAACAGCGTATCGGCGGCATCGCTGTTCTCATGCCAGGCGATAATCGCCACGGCCTTCTCGCCCTCGACAAGCGCGTGCGCCCGGCCTTCCTTCAAATTCATCATCAGATTGTCGTAGGCGATCTTGCTGTCCTTGCCAGCCGCCGCGTATTCGTCCGACATCCGCTTGGACAGGCCATGAAAGACATCCTCGAGATCCCCGAGCGTAGCTGCGCGTGCTCTCATTTCACCTCCTGCAGCCCCACCGCAAGTTTGCCCTAGGGATGGGGGATCACCAAGCAAATTGAATCCTGATACGGGGCAACGGGAGCAAAGTCGTTTCGCTTGGCGGGTCGCGAGCCGGCGCCAACCGATGGCTGGGATGTGATCTCGCCATGGGCGGCGTAGTGTCGCTGGCGGCAGGCCGGCACGCGCGAGCAATGGTCATGCGCAAGTCCGTCCCCTATGGTGTCGTTTTTCAGCCTGATCATCGTTCCGTGACCCCTTCCGCCTGTCTGCAAGCTACCCTCGATCTTATGTCTGAAGTCGATAGTGTTGCCCGCCCTGCGGATGCTGTCGTCTCGGCCTGGTTCCGTGCCCGACGCACTATCGGCGACAAGGAACGTGGACAAATTCTGGAGTTGCTCTACGCGCTTCTGCGGCACCAGGCACGGCTTGGCTGGTGGCTGGTCAAGCATGGGCGCGAGGATATGCCCCGCAACCGGCTGCTCGCATGGCTTACGCTGAAGGAAGGCAAGACATCAGATCAGATCAAGGCCTTGTTCAATGGCGCGAAATTCGCGCCTGCCGTCCTGGTCGATCACGAGCACGCGCTGCTGGTCAAATTGCAGGGATGCACGATCGACCATCCCGGCATGCCGGAAGAGGTGCGCCTTGAATGCCCGCCCTGGGCGGCCGACCCCCTGCGGCGCCGTTTCAAAGAAGCGTTTGGCAACGAGATGGCCGCGCTTCTGACGTCGGCGCCGCTCGACCTGCGCGTCAATCCGATCAAGTCGACGCGCGAGACCATGCTTGGCGCGTTGAAAGATATTGGCGTGCGGGCGCGGCCGTCAGCCATGGCTACTTACGGCATTCGGGTGGATGAGCGCCTCTCCCTGGCAGGCCTGCCGATGCTGAAAAGCGGCGAGGTCGAGATCCAGGATGAAGGCTCGCAGCTTGTCGCCATGCTGGTCGATGCCCGGCCGGGCGACCGCGTGGTCGATTTCTGCGCCGGAGCCGGCGGCAAGACGCTGGCCATCGCCGCGCAGATGAACAACAAGGGCCACGTCGTCGCCTGCGACGTCATGGAAGGTCGTTTGAAGCGCGGCGCCGAGCGCTTCCGGCGGGCAGGGCTGCACAATATCGAGACCAGGCTTCTGGCCAGCGAAACGGATCGCTGGATCAAGCGCCACAAGGGCGGTTTTGATCGCGTGCTGGTGGACGCGCCATGCAGCGGCACCGGCACCTGGCGCCGCAATCCCGATGCGCGCTGGCGCGCCCGCGAGGAACAGGGTCTGGACAATCTCGTGGCGTTGCAGGCCCGCGTCCTGGCGAGCGCGGCGCGTCTGCTAAAGCCTGGCGGACGGCTGGTCTACGCAACCTGCTCCATGCTGTCCGAGGAGAATGAGGAGCAGGTAGCCGCGTTCCTTGGCGCGCATCCCGCCTTTCGTGTCGTGCCGCTGCACGAGGCCGCGCCGCGGCTGACGAACTCATCTCATCCCGACTATCTGTCGCTGACGCCCGCGCGCAACGACACCGACGGCTTCTTCGCCGCTGTCATGCAGCGAGAGGCTTCACCTGCGCCAAGCGCGGGTTGACAAAGGACAAAGCGGAAGTAGGCCGGGTCTGTCGGCTCACTTCTTCGGCAGCGGCACGCCTTTGGTGGTAAACCTCTGCCCCCGGCCGATCGGCCGCACGGGCCGCTTGGTGCCGGCGGCCTTGCCGGTTCCGGGCGGCTGGTGGGCGGGCACGAGCTGCTCGGGGCGAGGCCCGATGAGGTCGGCGCGGCCCATCTCCTTCAAGGCTTCGCGCAGCAGCGGCCAATTGTCGGGGTCGTGGTAGCGCAGGAATGCCTTGTGCAGCCGGCGCTGCCGCCCGCCACGAACGGTCTCGACCTTGTCGGTCGCGCCGCGCCGCACACCCTTCAGCGTGTTGACGCCGGTATGGTACATCGCGGTCGCCGTGGCCATGGGCGAAGGCAGGAAGGTCTGCACCTGGTCGGCGCGATAGCGGTTCTTCTTCAGCCAGAGCGCAAGCTGGAGCATGTCCTCGTCGGTCGTGCCGGGATGGGCGGCGATGAAATACGGAATGAGATAGTATTTCTTGCCGGCTTCCTTGGCTGCGGCGTCGAACATCTCCTTGAAGCGGTCATAGGTGCCGATGCCGGGCTTCATCATCTTGTCGAGCGGCCCACGCTCGGTGTGCTCTGGCGCGATCTTGAGGTAGCCGCCGACGTGGTGGGTCACCAGTTCCTTGACGTATTCGGGGCTCTTGACGGCCAGATCATACCGCACGCCGGAGGCGACCATGACCTTCTTAACGCCCTTGACCTCGCGCACCTTGCGATAGAGCCGGATAAGGTCGTCATGCGAGGTGTTGAGGTTGGGGCATATGTCGGGGAACACGCAGGACGGCAGGCGGCAGGCCGCCTCGATCTTGGGATCCTTGCAGGCCATCCGGTACATGTTGGCGGTCGGCCCGCCGATATCGGAGATCACGCCGGTAAAGCCCGGGGTCTTGTCGCGGATCTTCTCGATCTCGCGCAGGATCGAGCCCTCGGAGCGGTTCTGGATGATGCGGCCTTCGTGCTCGGTGATCGAACAGAAAGTACAGCCGCCGAAGCAGCCGCGCATCACCGTCACCGAAAACTTGATCATGTCCCAGGCGGGGATCTTGGCATCGCCGTAGGACGGGTGCGGCGCGCGCGCATAGGGCAGGTCGTAGACGGCGTCCATCTCGTCGGAGGTCAGCGGGATGGGCGGCGGATTGAGCCACAGGTCGCGGTCGCCATGGCGCTGGACGAGCGGGCGGGCATTGCCGGGGTTGGCCTCGCGGTGCAGCACGCGCGAGGCGCGGGCATAGGCGTCGCGGTCGCCCTCGACCTGCTCGAAGGAGGGCAGCCGGATCACCGTGTCGCCGGGCTTGCGGGTCGCACCCTCGTCGGCGGAATCGAGGTCGTCGGCATGGAGTTCGGTGAAGTGCTCGGGCACGCGGCGGAACAGGGCGACGCCCCTGACGGAGTCGAGTTGGCGTGGCGTCTCGCCGGCGGCAAGCCGGTTCGCCACCTCGACGACGGCGCGCTCGGCATTGCCGTAGATCAAAAGGTCGGCCTTGGCATCGGCCAGGATCGAGCGGCGCACCTTGTCGGACCAGTAGTCGTAGTGGGCGATGCGGCGCAGCGAGGCTTCGATGCCGCCCAGCACGATAGGCACGTCCTTGTAGGCCTCGCGGCAGCGTTGCGTATAGACGATCGTGCAGCGGTCCGGCCGCTGGCCGCCCTCGCCACCCGCCGTATAGGCGTCGTCATGGCGGAGCTTGCGGTCCGAGGTATAGCGGTTGACCATGGAATCGAGGTTGCCCCCGGTTACGCCGAAGAACAGCCTCGGCCTGCCCAGTGCCTTGAGCGGCTCCGCCGACTGCCAGTCGGGCTGCGAGATGATGCCCACCCGGAACCCCTGGGATTCGAGCAGACGGCCGATGATCGCCATGCCGAAGCTCGGATGGTCCACATAGGCGTCGCCGGTGACCAGCACGATGTCGCACTCGTCCCAACCGAGCGCCGTCATCTCGGCGCGGCTCATCGGCAGGAACGGTGCTGCACGTCCAGTAGGGGGCTTGACCCGGGCTAGCGGGGTCACGTTCTGTTGGGCGCTGGCTATGGTTTCCATGGCCGCGACGTATAGGCCGCTGCCGATGCGAATTCAATGAACCTCGATCTGGGCTCCGCAAAGATCGCTCTTTCGCACGGCGTAGGGGCTCGTTCCAGACAGGACCATGCCACCCAGTGTTTTGAAGCCGAGTTTACGCATCAGGCGAATGAACGTCCGCAATGCGTCTCGTTGTCCTGAAGGTGATGGTGCCCAGAGGCGGAATCCAAGTAGAGGAAATTTGAATTCGTTTTCAATCGCCTCGGCATGGAGCAATAGCAGCGCGGACCAACAAAAATACCAACAAAATATTTCTGTGGATTGGTTCGGTTCCCGAATAATGCCCTATCCATCCATGACACTGCATCAAGGTCGCGGTGCCGTTTCCTCCAATAGCGGGACGAGGAGAGAGCAGCAAATATCCTCCTATTATGCTGGCATGGGTCGACCACCCGGAATTGGAGAACTGCAATCAGGTAGTCGGTATCCCAGGTCGCGAGTTTTCGCTTTCCCTTGATGGATTGTTTTCCGGACATGGCTCGGATGAGGTTGAGGGCGAGGTGGCGGACCATGGCCAATGGGGCGGCCTCGGCGAAAGTTTTTGCGGTGAGATGCGAGAGGAGATGTAGCATCGCCGCTCGACCCTGACCTCGGCGCTGGTCTCGATGTGGGTCTCGACCATGTCGATGGGGCTGGGGCCTTTGAAGCGCAACTCAGGGCGCCGCGTTAGCACAACGTCTCGCACGCCACGCCGTCCCGATCCAGCTTCCGGCCCCAAGGGCAGTTGCTGAGATACCATTGGGCTTCCTCACAGGAGCCGATCTGCGAACAGGTCCGCCGTGGCTGGCACGAATAGCTCTGCGCGACCTGTTGGCGGCTGATGCCGAGCGGCTGGCTCGACGGAGCCGCGCCGTCTGCATGCTCCGTGCGCCAATCCCACGGCGACTGAAACTTGCCGACCCAAATGCCGACTTTCGACGCCTCGGCCGTCGCCTGCTTCTCTGCGTAGGTGCCGTGGCTGTAGCGGGGCCAATCCAGCGCCTGGCCGTGCTCGACCATCCAGGCGGCAACGCTAGCGCCATCGGCGCGCCGGCAGTCGCCGATATAGCGATGATAGCGGTCCCAGGTCACGAAGGTGCATTGCACCGGCTTCGAGGCTGCCAGGAAGCCGTCCAGCGCGGCGGCCGATCGCCGCCCGCAAGGATAGTCGGCCCCGTTCGCATTTTTACAAAGCTGCTGGCTCTCCGGCGCGTCGATGCCGTTGAAGCGGATGCGCTGGCCGCGGATTTCGATCGTGTCGCCGTCGATGACGGATGCCACGCCGGCAATCGTCGCCAGGCCCGCGCTGGTCCAATTCGGCAGATGGAGCTCGGGCATGTGGTCGCTGTGTTGCATGGCCGTTTGCGCAGCCAGAGCGCCAGCCGCGGCCACCGTCACCAAGATCAGGCGCCTTTGCACCACGCCAAGTGGCCTCCGGCGAGGCGATCGCATTCTACGCAGCATTGCTAGTTCGCCTCATGTCCGGTGCGGCCGCCCGGTTTCGCTTCGGCGGCACGTTCACCACAAGCCCGGCCTAGGCTGTCAACCCCATTGCGCAGATCGCATGGATGATTGCCAGAGTCCCCGCCGCCACCTTGGCGGGCACCTTGGCCTGGCGGTGTCAGCGGGATTCCGCGAAAGGCCTGGATGACTCCAGCTGTTCGCTGGCCGTCGCCCTCGATATGCGTGTTCTGACTGTTCGGGTTGAACGGGTCGACTGTCTGGGCGAGACTATTGTCGCGATTGGCGTCGCCGGCAGAGAGCGTCACGCTGTCATAGTGATTGAGATAATCCGCTGCGCAGCCGCTCAATGCCAGAACGATGCCAAGGCAGATCCCCAGGTTCCACTGCATGGCCCCTAGACCGGCGCCGGGTTTATGCCGGCGGCTCTCAGTTGCGCACCAAGCTTCGCTCGAGTCCCACACGCGGCCTTGTCGCCGGCGACGCACTTGTTATTCGCGTCTGACCAGTCCAGCAGCGCCGTATTGATCCAGCTGCCAGGTGCGCGCTGGATCCCATAGGGTGTCGGTGGCGCGCCACCAGCAACGGCTGGAGCTGCCGTGGCACCCTGGCCATGCGGGGCACGCTTCCACCCGCTTAGGATGAGGCAGTTCTTCATATACTGGTCTTCGGCAGCCAAGTTGCCGAGGGCATTGCCGATTCCGGCCCCCGCAACAAAGCCCGGGGACCCGATAGCAATATAGCCTTGGTCAACCGACCCCTTATGCATTTCGCATTGAGCATGGGCGACGTCGAAACTAGGCCCGTAGCCTATCTGCATGTAGTCGGCTTGATTGCTTGTTTGGCAGCCGCACAGCGCTGCCATGGCACCAAGTGCCACAAATGCTTTTATTTTCATCCCCCAGCCCTCCCAAGGCCGAGGCAGCATCTCCTAAAGTTGAATTTGGTGCAAGAGTGATGAACAAATCTGGTAAATTCCACCTGCTGGCAGTTCGTAGACTTCCCTATTACGACGGATATACTCCGTTATTTTATCCATCATTCCGTGGGATTGAAGATGCGAAACAGCGAATTGGCGCAACGGCTATGCAAGGGCTGGACCCCATGGGCAAAGGGTCCAGGCGATCACGATATTGAGAAAATATGGTGGGCGGCCCGCGTGTTGCTGCATTTTCCGAAGCTGAACTTCTCGACATGGTTCGACGGCTCGGAAGTCGTCGGCACCTGGCATTGGGGATTTCGTCAGAAGCGGAATGCTTTTCCCTCTGACCCGATCGAGCATCTCTTACGGGATGAGGAGCTAAGGATTCCCCCTTACGTCCGCGACATGAGCCCGCAGAGTAGAGTGAACCCCTAGCATGGGGGGTGGGGGATTTTGTCCTCCTTCGGCGATCAACACTGCAATTTCGGCGGGAGGGGCTCGATCAAAGATGCCGAGACCGAGATTGCGGCTTTTGAAGGCGTGCAGAATAGACGGGAAGGGTAGCTTCAGATCATGCGGCCGGCAGCATTCGCCATAGCGCCGATTTGATCCGCAGTTGCAAAGCTCGGCCTCCTTAAACTGGGTTAGCCGATAATAGGGATCAGCTTGGCCCAGTTCATCCAGCATCGCATACTGGCGTCCCGGCCACCGATCAAACACCACCAAATGAAGCTGGCGAAGCGCCCATACGCTATAAAGGTCCAGCAACGTGCACAAATCACTGCCTGGCGACCAAGCTTTATCGAGCATGGGGTGATAAGCGCACACCGAGCCGTCAGGGAAATTGGTATGTCGCGGGCCGATCCATTCGACCTGCCCATCTTGCTGCCAGAACGCCCATCCACGCGGTTCGACCGCTGGCGTTTCTGGTAGGGCAATAAGGAATATGGCTTCTCGCGATAAGCCATCTATCACTTGGCTGCGAGCGAGAAGCCATACTCCATGGTCATCGGGGAGGAGAGTTGCGCCGGGGTATGCCCGTTGCACATTCTCTAGCTGCCCGGCGTAGTTGCCGGCGAGGCCGACGATCCGTGATCCGGCACGGGGCGCCCGTGATCTGCCGGACGACCTTTGCCGCCGGGTGGACCTTTGCCATGATCGGGCTGCGGGTCCTCCCGCTCCTTGCTGTTGCTCATTACTTTTCTCCTGGACAGTGGGTGATGTGGGCTGTGGGTCGAGGATAACGATGCCCCCGTCCTTCACCCGCACGGGCCGGCGCGCGTCCAAACCGACGCCAATCCGATGCAACTCAGCCCGCGCATCGTCGGTCAACAACACTTTCATTTTGCTTGCCAATGTGCGAGTCTGTGTCACCAGCACAGGATGCATTCTGGAGCGAAGCGTGTCAAGGTGTGCTGATCGCACAATGGTGAACATGAACGAATTCGAAGAAAAGCTCGTCGGGGCGGTCCGCGAGAAGCGGGAACGCGAAGGTCTTAGTATAAGGGCATTATCGGGGATTGTGGGAATCAGCTTCTCCACGCTGGCCCGCATCGAGCGGGGCGACGGGTCGCCCGACAACAATTCCAAAATTAGGCTGCTCGAGTGGCTCGGCCCCGATGCCGATGAACACGAGCTTGGCTTTGATCGGGTGGCATTCGTTCACTTCCGCGCTGGCAAAAACGCGTCCTCCAAGACTGTGCAAACCCTACTGGACGCTGCCGTGTGTCTTCGTCAGCACTACACTAAGGGTGACATATCAGAACCGAGCAGCGCGCCGATAGATGCCGAAGTTATCGCCATGTCAAAGGAAGAGCTGGAGCAGACGGCCGAAGATTTCCGAAAAGATTTAGGGCTGAAGAAAAGCGACCCGCTAGATCCATTCTATTTGGTTGTTGATTCTGTTGTGGTAGAGCGATTGCGGGATACCTCCTGTATTACTGGAAAGGCAAAGAACACACTTGCTGGACCGTCGCGAGGCGAGTGGTCCGCTATGAGCGTTCCCTTAAATTCCGATCAGGATAGGTGGGTTGTCTTTTTAAACGACTACCATACCGTTGAGAGACAAAGAGTGACGCTCCTTGAGGAATATTGGCATATTCTTGCCGGGCACAAGCTAACCAAGATAGCTAAGATTGCTGGCTGCTTCGGTCGAACATATGATAGCGCTGAAGAGCACGACGCGTATTTCTTGGCATCGGCAACTTTGCTTCCACGAGACCCGATCAAGCGTATGGTCTCGGGTGGCAAAAGTGCCCCCGAGATCGCGTCCTTCTTCGGGACCTCACCGGAACTTGTTGAATATCGAATAAAGCGGCTAGGGCTATGGCGAGATCATATTGGAAAGAAAGTGAGCCTCGCCAAACCCTATTGACGTTTTACAATGCGTCGTTACCCGGTTTTCCGATCATTACAGAGGAAGCTTTTCGCCCCCTGATTGGCCAGTCTTCGAATGATCGAACGTGCAACGCCACTCGGTTTTGATACAGGCGATCGCGGGACTTGAGCATGACGCGACGCCTTCGCTGATCTTGCAGATACTGCATCCGTCATTGAACTGCTGGCAGGTCGGATTTTCCCGTATTTTCTCTGCCAGTGTGCCGCCGGCATAAGACGGTGCAGCGAAAACTATCAAGACGGTCACGGCTACTAGTGATGCGCGCATAAGGGCCGTCCAGTTCCTGATATCGATTCAATTCATGATGTTGCCGGGACTGTACGGCCCACGCGTCAGGCCCGTCGACGGCGACGTTATTTATCTTGATGCACGCGCTGTATTGAGTATCGCGTTCCGTCAGTGCCGTCATGTGCTCGACCTAGTTCGGCGGGAATTTCTGGCGGGCTCCGTCGAATGCTTAGCATCTCGACAGCTTTGGCGGCTGGACCTCGTATCATGCCGCTGGGCGAGCCACTGGCCGGCTTAAACGCGACCGAAAAAGCCGAGGTCGCCGACAAGATCGAGATGCTTAGGCCGACAATGTTAATTCTACTGGTCGAGCACGACGATCCGTGATGCGTCTTTGCGACCGGGATCGATCCTCGAGAAGTGAACTGCGACACTTCCGATCCGAAGCATCTCGCGCGCTGGCGCTCGGAATGGCCCTGCCGGCCCGAGATGTGTCTCGCCTGGCAGCCGCCGCCTCAAACCATCGTTGATTTGCAGATCCTTGGCGCGCTGTCAATTTGGCGGACCATGTATCGATCAATGGAGCGGATCAGCTTGCTTCTAATGGCCGCCGTATGCTTTTCGGGCGTCGCACCTGATTTCCTTCAAAAAGAGATGCAAGAAGCGTTCGATCCGGCACTGACCCTTAAGCGGGGGGCTGGTTTGAGCCGATGCCGGACCGAACTGTCAGGGCAACGCCGGCTTTCTGGTGGGACATTGCGACCACGTCGCGGCTAAAACGTGGCGATAATGTGATACGGAATCACCGATTCCAACACGCACTTCGAAAATGTGACCTAGACGTTTGGGAAACGGCGCAGCGCAGCTGGTCGGCGGGGCCAGGGGGCCATCAGCCGCTCCGCGAGGTGGGCAAAGGTCAAGACCTTGTCGCGATTGTGAATGAAATCATGCCAGAGTCGCGGTCGGGCCCTGAGATCGTCGCGATGGCGGTCGCCACGCTACTGCGCCAGCTTCGCCAGGAGCTGATCAGGCTGATGGCCCGGGCCATCAGCCCCAGCATCGCGGCGACGCCGGGGCAGACATTCTGCCGTTCGATATCATCTACCGGAGATATGAAACTGATGGAATTCTATCATGAGCGCCGAGTTTCCTTTCGCGAATGAAAGAAAGCTCAATTGACTCTCCCGGCCCATTCCGGTCTCGTGAATCAACGTGCGGTTGCGGCGTGCAGAAGTCAGTCGACGGTCGCGATTCATGAAAGGAAACCCATGGCAAGGCATCGCACCGCTGTGCACTCGACCACTTTGCAGCGCCCCGACTTACGGCCAAGGCGTTTTTCGCGCTTGCCCGTGACCAGTCAAAATCCGCAACCAAGCGGTGGATCCGGCTTTCAACGCCGCCGACAAGGACGTGCTCGGGGCGTCCGACAACATGAAAGTGTCGTTCATCGGCGTACCCGTTCGCGTCGATGCGAACGTCGTGGGCACGCCGACCATCGACCGCATCTTGGACAACAAATCAGGTTCCCTCCTCGATTACGAGCTCCGCCTCCTCACCACAATCGCCAATCTGGTTGGGCAGACAGTGAAGCTGCATCGCATTTTTCTGGCAGCGGGAGCGTCAATCGGCAGAAACGACTTTGACTGCTGCCACGGACAGTGTTTTTCCGCGGCGCCGTGGAAGAGCGGACCGGGCAACAAGGTGCTGCAACTGGGGCCGATGATGCCAGACAGGCCGGCCACGCGGCCGACTGAGGCTGCTCCTTGGGCCGCCGCTACGGTCCCGTCCGTCCTCAGCGACCAGGCACCGCTGGCGTCTGCCAGCGCAGCCTCTTTAAGGGTGCGAGTATGTAAGATCGCGAGCGTGTCATCGCGGCCGTGGAGAGATGTGGCTCGGTGCAGGCAAAGGCGGCGCCTGCTTCGACTGACGCCGCGCCAGATTGGATACACGCTGAGGAAATACGGCATCAGATCAAGCGTTCTTGAAAGGCCGACCGAGGCAAATATCAGGGACAAATCAAGTTAGTGGTTAGGCGGAGCCTTGGCCCGATGACGAGTGGATGCGGACCTGAGCGTCGGGTCAATCCGACCCGGGAGGACAGCCCGCCCGACCTCGAGGGTCAATGTGCTGACAATGGCGGTGTGAACGCATCGTCGGTCGGCCATGTGCTCTAGACCATCAGTTCATCGCGGATTCCCTCTGCGACTGAAACGGAGAAAAACATGTCCGATGCAAAACTTCAGAGTGTGCTTTCGTCTCTTTCGCAAGTGGCGAGAAAGTTAGATGCTCTGCCATCCGATAGACCAGCGCCGGATTCAAGTTGGGTAAAACTAAACACGAATGAGAACCCGTTCCCGTTTCCAGCAATCATAATGCAAAGCGCGATTGCAGCTCTCGAACGGCAGTATCTATATCCAGAAGACGATAACATCAGCTTGAGGGAAGCAGCCGCGAATGCCTACAGCGTCTCCACGGATCAGGTGATCGCCGGCAACGGATCGTCTGAACTGCTTGGACTTGTCTACAGAGCTTTCCTTGCCCCGGGGGATAGCGTGGCGATGATGTCGCCAGGGTTTTCGTTCAACCGCAAACTTGCAACGTTGCAGGGTGCTCAATTTGTCGAAATCGAATTTAGCGAAGATCATTCCTTACCGATGGAGCAATTGCTCTGCGGTCCTGCAAAGGACGCCAAGTTCATTCTATTAGCTAACCCGAACAACCCGACCGGAACGTTCGTTCCGGTGGCCGATATCGAACGCTTGGTAGCGAAATCGGACCGCTTGATCGTGCTGGATGAGGCCTACGTCGACTTTGCACCCGAGAATGGTCTACGCCTCATCAATCGCTATTCGAACCTTCTGGTCTTAAGGACATTTTCGAAAAGCTATGCTGCCGCCGGCGTTCGCGTCGGTTTCGGTTTCGGTCACCCTGAAATTATCGGCAGGCTACGCAACATCCAGAACGTCTTCAACATGAATGTGATCGGGCAGGCGGTTGGTATCAGCGTCCTTGCGCACCGCGCCGCCTATGCAGACAACCACAGACACATCAGGCATGAACGACGGCGAGTGACGCTCGCGCTCTCGCAACTTGGATTTTCCGTAATCCCTTCCCACGCAAACTTCTTGCTTGCCCGCGTGCCAACGGGACAGGACGGCTCATGGTGGCAATCAGCCTTTGCAAGGCAAAAAATACTTGTTGCCGTCTTTCCCGATAAAGGTTTGGAAAATTACATCCGCGTCAGCATCGGTACAAAAGAGCAAATGGATGCGTTTCTTCGTGCCGCTAGTCGTATTAGTCGAATATTGAATATGTCAAGGCCCCCGCATTAGGTTGCTAAGGCTCTGCTTTAGCATTTCGCAGGCAATAATCCGAGCGATTACACAAGCGAGAAATCTTTAAATTGCTTGGAATACGCAAGCAACCGGACTTGTTGCGTCAAAAATGGAGACAATATCATGGATAAGGCCTTTCCTTCAGGCCTAGCTGTCGGCATCTTCGATCATCTGGACGAGGACGGCCCCGATATCGCCCGACAGTACGAAGATCGCCTGATGTTAGCGGAGGCGTGCGATCACCTTGGGTTCTATGCATATCATCTCGCAGAGCACCATTGTACCCCACATGGGAGAGGTCCCTCACCGAATCTGTTCTTGTCGAGCGTAGCCCAGCGAACCCGGCGCCTTCGTGTCGGCCCGTTGGTAATGCTGCTTGCCCTCTATCATCCGCTACGTGCGTTCGAAGAGATCTGTATGCTGGACCAATTGAGCGGTGGCAGGCTCGAACTTGGGATAGGGCGCGGCTCGCTCCCGATCGAATTGGGTTACTTCGGGATTGGCTCGGACGCGGCGCCAAACCACTATGCGGAAGCCAGCGAAATTCTTATCAATGCGCTGAAGGGCGGCACGCTATCGTATCAAGGTCGCCATTTTGAGTTGAACAGCGTTCCGCTGACGCTAAGAACTCATCAGCGTCCACATCCGCCGACTTGGATCGCCACCAATCGACCGGAATCGGCAGGCTGGGCCGCTGCGAATGGCATGAACATCGCGTGCGTGGGACCTTCCTCTTCCGTTCGAAGAATCACTGATGCCTTCCGCGCCGGTCGAGAGCACACCAGTGAGGCGGACGACCAAGCGCCATTTCTTGGATTGCTCCGAATGGTCGTGATTGGGCGTTCTGAAACAGATGCACGTTCACTCGCCGCACCTGCTTACGAACGGTGGCTCAAGAGCTTTAAATTCCTTTATGATCTCAATGGCATGCCGACTCCACCAAACCTGCCGCTGACCTTCGATGCAGCAATCGAGAAGGAATTGTGCGTAGTAGGAACGGCAGCATCTGCGGGACAAGCTCTTCTTGATCAGCTGGAAGCGGCAGGTGCAAACTACCTCCTTTGTCAACCGGCGTTTGGGAATCTGTCGTTAGATGCTTCCCTATATACCGCAACGGCGATTCAATCCGCAATTATGGCTCGAGTTGGCTAACCCCGGTTCGAACGTTCGCTCACCCAACAACGTGCCAAGCGGCATGCTGTCGCTAGCGACGACTAGGTGCGGGTTTCGGATGACCCATCAACCGGTTGGCACAGAGGCATGCGGCTTCCTCCTCAAAGCGGCGTGTTGTTCATAGGCGAAAGCGACCGTGTATGCCGCATTCTCACCCCTCGGATAGGGCCTTCATGTCCTAGCAGTAGACCCACGATCGCCTGCCAGACTTGATCGGAGCGTTGGATACGTTCGGCCCGATCAGCTTATCGGCCCGATGTCCTTCGATCCGGCAAGCGCATCGAAAACATATTGCTTGCCTTGGCGCACGCTCGCTTCCAGCGACGCTCCAAGAGCAAGCGAGGCGGCGACTGCGCTGGCCATCATGCAACCCGTTCCGCGCATCCCTCGCGGCAAGCGGGGCGCCTCGAACCGAACTGCAGGTTGGTTCGGCTGCAAAAGCACGTCGACGCAACGGGTTCCTTGTGCATGGCCGCCCTTGACGAGTACGGCGGTCCTCACCGTCCTAGATAGCTCTTCAGCCTGACGACAAGCCCCTTCTTCGTCCGCGGCCGGTGACGAGCCGGTAAACGCAGCCAGCTCGACCAGGTTAGGCGTTACAAGCCGGCAGATCGGCATCAGATCGTGGCGCAGCATATTAATGGCATCGTCCGCCAGCAGATTGCGTCCCGAGGTAGAGGCCAGGACCGGGTCGAGTACCACAGGCACTTGGCGGTTGACCAAAACAGCGCTGACTGCCTCAACAGCCGCCGATGTCCCAATCATGCCTATCTTGACGGCTGCGACAGCGTTGGCAGCGAACGCGGCGCGCATCTGAGCGGCGACAAGCTCCGACGGCACAAGCTTGACGTGCTCGACAGCCGAGTGCGTCTGGACTGTCACGGCGGTGATGGCAAGACAACTGCGCAGCCCGAAGGCGGAAACCGTTTCTATATCGCGGGCAATTCCAGCTCCACCGCTGGAGTCCGACCCGCCAACGACAAGCACATGCGGTTCTCGCCTCAGCGCCATCGCTCCGTTTTTTCGATCCATTCTCGTGTGCGCGCTTCGGGATCGGCATTCAGCGTGATGTCGGTGACCACTGCCGCGCTATCGGCGTCCGCCGCGAAAACACCGTTGAGCCTGTCAGGGTTGAGGCCGCCAATGGCGACCAATGGGATTGGCGCGACCCGGCGCTTCCACTCGCTGATCCGTTCGAGCCCTTGCGGCGCCCATTTCATCTTCTTCAGGATGGTTGGATAGATGGGACCGAGCGCGATATAGTCGGGCTCGGCAAACATGGCCGTTTCCAGCTCGACATGATCATGCGTGCTCAGCCCGAGCCTGACGCCGGCTGCCCGAATCCGCGCGCGGTCGGCGGTCTGCAAATCCTCCTGGCCGAGATGGACGAAGTCGCAGCCTTCCTCGATTGCCAGGCGCCAATGGTCGTTGACGATGAGCTGGCTTTGGTGCTCGGCGCACAAGGCCTTTGCCTTCCGGATTTCGGCGCGCAGTCGGTCCTCGCCCATGTCCTTGATGCGAAGCTGAACCAGCTTGACGCCGAGTGGTGCCAACCGCCCAATCCAGGCGGCGCTGTCGACGATCAGGTAGAAGGGATCGAGCTTCATGAGAAAACTGCCCTGCCGAATATCGGCGTCGACGGCACGGCGACCTCGCGTGGCTCGAGCAATCCCGAACTGAAGGCTTCGCGACCGGCATCGACCGCCTTGCCGAACGCGCGCGCCATGCCGACCGGATCGGCCGCCCTTGCGACCGCCGTGTTCAGGAGCACGGCGTCAAAGCCGAGTTCCATGACGGTTGCCGCGTGCGACGGCCGTCCGAGCCCCGCATCCACAATCAACGGAACGTCGGGGAAATGTCCGCGCATCGAGCGCAGTGCCGTCATGTTAACCGGTCCGAGGGCGGAACCGATTGGCGCGCACCACGGCATCAAGACCCTGCAGCCCGCCTCTAGCAGCCGCTCGGCGACTACAAGGTCGTCGGTGGTATAGGGGAATACCGAAAAGCCGTCCTCGCACAGGATGCGGGCGGCTTCGACCAGGCCGAACACGTCTGGCTGCAGCGTGTCGTGGTTGCCGATCACTTCGAGCTTGATCCAGCTCGTACCGAAGACGTCGCGCGCCATTTTCGCAGTGGTGACCGCTTCCTTGACGGAGTGACAGCCAGCAGTGTTGGGCAGGATTCTGACGCCCAGCGAGCGGATCAACGACCAGAATTTCTCGCCGGCCCTGCCACCTGCCATCTCACGGCGCAGCGAGACGGTCACCACCGACGTGCCCGACGCCTTGACCGCATCGGCAAGGATGGCCGGCGAAGGATATTGCGCGGTGCCGAGAAGCAGGCGGGAAGGAAGCGTCGTCCCGAGAAGCTCGAACATGCTAGCCTCCCTGCATGGGCGAGAGGACTTCGATCCGATCGCCGTCGCTCAACCGGAATTCCGCCCGATTGGCTTTGTGCACGAGGTCGCTGTTGACGGCGGTCGCCAGCCAATCGCCCTCATAGTCGAGCGCGGCAAGCAGCTCGGCCAGGGTGGTGGCGGCAACCTCATGCGCTTCGCCGTTGACCAACAGTTTCATGAGCAAGCTCCTTGGTTCCGTCTTGATTGAAAACCAGGTCGGCCGCCTGGCGCGCCATGGCGGGCGCGAGAAGAAAGCCATGGCGATAAAGCCCGTTGATCGCGACGGCCCTTCCGCATGCCTCGACACGCGGCAGATTGTCGGTAAAGGCTGGACGGATGCCGACACCGGTTTCAACGATCTCGGCCTCGCCAAAGGCCGGATGGAGGGCATAGGCAGCACCCAGAAGCTCCATCATCGAACGCGCCGTGACCGGTCCCCCGGATTGGCTTTCGATCATCGTCGCCCCAACCATGAAATGGTGGTCGGCACGCGGCACCACATAGAGCGGAAAGCGCGGATGAAGCAGACGGACCGGGCGCGACAGCGAGACATCAGGCGTACGCAGGATCAGCATTTCGCCGCGAACGCCGCGCAACCCATCGTCTTCTGCCGCCATCCCCGTGCAGTCGATCCGGCGATCGAATCCGGAAATGTGCCGGGCATCGGCACCGAAGCGGAATTCGACGCCCATCGCCGCCAGCCTGTTATGCAGTGCAGCCATCGCCCGGCGCGGGTCGAGATGGGCTTCGTCGGGGAAGAACAGCGCACGGCGGAAACGACCGGCGAGGTCCGGCTCGAGCTGTGCGATTTCGTTTTCATCGAAAGGCCTGTACCCCGACGTGCGACTGGCAAACCGGTCGAGCTCGCCCGCATCGCGCGGCGCGGCCACTACCAGCGTTCCGGCCCGCGTCACCTGCCCGGGCGTTGCCGCCTCCCACCAATCGGCGGCATCGCGTCCGAGATCCAGCACCGGCTGTTCGGCGCTTTCGCGCTCGCACCATGGCGCCAGCATGCCGCCGGCGAACCACGACGCATTGCCGCCGAGGCCATGCCTTATCTCGGCAACGGTCACCGCCGCGCCGCGTGTGGCGAGCTCGAAGGCGGCGGTGAGGCCGGCGACGCCGGCCCCTTTGACCAGCACCCTCATGATGGCTCATGCGCCTCCGGCATGAGCGGTGCGCCGGTCTCGTCCGCCGGCACATAGAGATCGCCGCCTTCGCGATATTTCGCCGCCATCGCCGCCATGCCTGCCTTCTGCGCCTCGGCGCGGATGTCGTGGGAAATGCGCATCGAGCAGAATTTCGGTCCGCACATCGAGCAGAAATGCGCCAGCTTGTGCGCCTCCTTGGGCAAGGTCTGATCGTGGAAGGACCGCGCGGTTTCGGGATCGAGCGACAGGTTGAACTGGTCCTCCCAGCGGAACTCGAAGCGCGCGCGGGAAAGGGCATCATCCCTGACTTTCGCCGCGGGATGACCCTTAGCCAGGTCGGCCGCATGCGCCGCGATCTTGTAGGTGATCACGCCGGTCTTGACGTCGTTGCGATCGGGAAGGCCGAGATGTTCCTTCGGCGTGACGTAGCAGAGCATAGCGGTGCCGAACCAGCCAATCATCGCCGCGCCGATTCCGGAGGTGATGTGGTCGTAGCCCGGCGCAATGTCGGTCGTCAGTGGTCCCAGCGTATAGAACGGTGCTTCGCCACAGATGGCGAGCTGCTTGTCCATGTTCTCCTTGATCTTGTGCATTGGAACGTGGCCGGGCCCCTCGATCATCACCTGGCAGTCCTTGGCCCAGGCGATCTTAGTCAGCTCGCCGAGGGTCTCCAGCTCGGCGAATTGCGCCGCGTCGTTGGCATCGGCGATCGAGCCGGGACGAAGGCCGTCGCCGAGCGAAAAGGACACATCGTAGGCGCGGCAGATGTCGCAGATTTCCGCGAAATGCTCGTAAAGGAAGCTTTCCCGGTGATGGTGCAGGCACCATTTGGCCATGATCGAGCCGCCACGTGAGACGATGCCCGTGACCCGGTCGACGGTCAGCGGGATGTAATGCAGCCGCACGCCGGCATGGATGGTGAAATAGTCGACGCCTTGTTCGGCCTGTTCGATCAGCGTGTCGCGGTAGACTTCCCAGGTCAGATCCTCGGCAATGCCGCCAACCTTTTCCAGCGCCTGGTAGAGCGGCACCGTGCCGATCGGCACCGGCGCGTTGCGCACGATCCAGTCGCGGATGTTGTGGATGTTGCGGCCTGTCGACAGGTCCATCACCGTGTCGGCGCCCCAGCGAATCGCCCAGACCATCTTTTCCACTTCCTCGGCCATCGAAGAGGTGACCGCCGAGTTTCCGATATTGGCGTTGATCTTCACCAGGAAATTGCGGCCGATGATCATCGGTTCGCTTTCGGGATGATTGATGTTGGCGGGAATGATCGCGCGTCCGCGAGCCACCTCGTCGCGCACGAATTCCGGCGTGACGAAGTCGGGGATCGCCGCGCCGAAGGCTTCGCCGTCGCGTTGAAGCTTGCCGCGCAAGATCTCGCGGCCGAGGTTCTCGCGGCCAAGGTTCTCGCGGATGGCGACGAACTCCATTTCAGGCGTGATGATGCCAGCGCGCGCATAGGCAAGCTGGGTCACCGCCTTGCCTGCCTTGGCCCTGAGCGGCCGATTGCGAATGGGAAATTCCGGCGTCAGGCGCTCGCCCGTGACGAATCCATTGTCTTCCGGCCGGACATGGCGGCCGTCATAGGCCTCGACATCGCCGCGCGCCGTGACCCATTCGTGGCGAAGGCGGGCAAGGCCCTTTTCGATGCTGGTTTCGACAGCAGGGTCCGTATACGGGCCTGACGGATCGTAGACGGTGACGGGCGGCTCCCCGGCTGTCGGATGGACGGAGATTTCGCGCATCGGCACTTTGACGTGCGGATGGAGGACGCCAGACTTGTGGATCTTCCGTGAGGCAGGCAGCGGTCCCGTCGACACGGCGGGGGTGAGGGCATTCATCTTGAGGCTCCTTTGCTCATGCATTGGAGACCCAGTTCTGTGCCGGAAGGATGAAAAGACGCTTCTGTCGACCTGCCGAAACAGGATCTCGGGCGTAAACTCCCGCAAAGCGCTTGCACCGTCCCTACGCCAGTATGAACTGGATCAGGTTCAACGGGTCACTGCGCCGCGAAAGCCAGCAGTATCTCAGCCCCTTGCCGGGACTCCCCTGGTGAATGCCTCAGGTTGAACGGGCCGGCGCTATTTTGTCAAGCGCATTCGTCCCGCAGCGGTGATCGACGACCAAACAAACCCAGCGGAAAAGCATGCTAGTATCGAGAGCAAGTGACGCCCCAGAGCAGCGGTGAAGCGCCCCCAATAAGGCGAGCCCTCATGCGGATTCGGTGCCTTTTCCAGCACGGTATTTTCGGGGCTTTCCGGAACAACGCTGCTGCCACCCAGTTGGGTGAGATTGCTATAGATGTCTGTCTTGCTCGTCGGCAATCCTTCCCCTTCGGCTAGACGCCCCGTTTGTTTCCCCAGAGCAGAACATGAAGCTGCGGCAGTACACGCGCCTCGAACCACCTGTCACGGGTCACCTTTTCAACCAGCCATTCCATGCGCCTCATCACACCGGCCATGTCGATGAACGCGTCTTCGTCGCCGGGACGCGGCGGCGTGTGATTGCCGGGCTGCAGATAGACGGGTAATTGCGGGTAGCGCGCCGCGGCGTCTTTGGCATAGGCATAGTCATCATCGTCGAAGACAACGAGCTTGAGCGCCATCTGCGGCTTATCCTGCGCCGCCTCTAAGCAGGCGTCGAACGCGGCCCAATCTGTCGTCATTTCGCTTGAGGGCGGCTTGGGGCTTAGTACCAGCACGTCGAGATCCGCGAACCATTGCTTAGACACCGAGCCTTGGGTTTCCAATGCAAAACGGTAGCCCTCACCGTGCCCGCGGTCGATCAACTGGCCAAGCGGCTGGATGGCCGGATTGCCGCCCGACAGCGATACCATCACGGGCTGACCGCCGGAAAGCGCAATGACCTTATGCCAAACCGCGTCGGGAGACATCATCTCCCAATCATGGCGGAAGCGACGGTCCACCGCATGCAGGCTGTCGCACCAGGAACAGCGATAATCGCACCCGCCGGTTCTTACGAACACCGTCGGCAAGCCGATCAGCACGCCTTCGCCCTGAATGGTCGGCCCAAAAATCTCGCTCACCCGGATTCCGGGATGCAAGGCGCAAGTCATGGCCGGTATTCCGCCCAGGTTTTCGGCGTCTCGCTCACCCGCACGGCGGAGGTTTCGGGTAGCCGCACCTTGCACCAGTCGTAGAAGTGCCTGGCCAGG
>NZ_AXAE01000040.1 GCF_000472705.1 Mesorhizobium erdmanii USDA 3471
AGCCCGGCTTCGCCTTCCGAAAGATAGCGGGCGATCAGCTTATGGCCGCACGTCCGCCCGATCCCGAACTGTCGGCAAAGCGCGCTTACATTCGCGCCCTCCATCGACGCCAATCGGACAAATTCCAGTCTCTGGCTCACCACGCTTCTGTCCCCGAACGGCATCCCGAATCTCCTGCGCCAAACGCAAGAAACTGTTCGCGATGTCTCCGAACACCTGTTCGCGATGTCTCCGGTCCAAACAGGGTGCAGGAGGAGTGAGCGCTAGCCCGAGGTGATCTACGTCGGCAGCAACAAAAAACCCGCCACAAGGGCGGGTTTCCGATCTGCAGATTGTTGTTTGGCTTAGAGGCCGAACCCCTCAAAGCGCTTCTTGAACTTCGACAGGCGACCACCGCGGTCGAGCAGGGTCTGCTGGCCGCCGGTCCAGGCCGGGTGGGTGGTCGGGTCGATATCGAGGTTCATCGTATCGCCTTCCTTGCCCCAGGTCGAACGGGTCGTGTATTCGGTGCCGTCGGTCATGACGACCTTGATGGTGTGGTAGTCGGGGTGAATGGCGCTCTTCATGGCTCGGTTCCTGGCTTGCCGGCGCGGCTGACGGGCATAAGCCTGCGTCGATGCGCCTCTTTTTAAAACTCGAAGCCGCAGCTATTGAGGAGCCACGGCTTCTAAAACGGTCGGCGAGCCTATACATCAGGCGGAATTGAATCACAAGGCCGCGGCAAGCTCATATTGCGGCGCATGGGCTGAAGCGGCTAGAGGAACACCGAGATGGCGCAATCAAGCAGCGCAGACGAGCGCCGACGCTCGCTCAAGCCGCTCAGGCGCCTGTTTCCCTATATCACCAGATATCGCTCGCTGGTCGTCGGCGCGCTCATCTCGCTGGCCATCGCGGCGGCAACGACATTGGCGCTGCCGCTGGCCGTACGGCGCATGATCGACCATGGTTTTTCGTCGTCCAGCACAACCTTCATCGCCGAATATTTCGCGGCACTTGTGGCAATGGCCGCCGTGCTGGCGGCGGCATCGGCCGGCCGCTACTATTTCGTCATTACGCTGGGCGAGCGCGTCGTCGCCGATATCAGACGCGATGTCTTTGCCCATGTGACGACGCTGTCGCCTGCCTTTTTCGACACCGCGCAGTCGGGTGAGATCGTGTCGCGGCTCGCCGCCGATACCACGCAGGTCAAGTCGGCGGTCGGCGCCACCGCCTCGGTCGCGCTGCGCAACGTCATCCTCGGCCTCGGCGCTTTGGGAATGATGGTCGTCACCAGTCCGAAACTGTCCGGCCTGGTCATTGCAGCCATTCCCGTCATAGTGCTGCCGCTGGTCGCCTTCGGCCGCTCGGTGCGGCGCAAGTCGAGGCAAGCGCAGGATATGCTGGCCGATGCCACGGCCTATGCCAGCGAACAGATCGGCGCGGTGCGCACGCTGCAGGCCTTCACCAACGAAAAACTGGTCACCGGACGGTTTTCGGGCGCGGTGGAGGCTGCTTTCGAAGCGGCACGTGCCTCGATCTTCGCCCGCTCCTTCCTTACCTTCTTTGCCATCTTCACCATCTTCTCGTCCGTCGTGGCGGTGCTGTGGTTTGGCTCGCGCGACGTCCTCGACGGCGCGATATCGCCAGGCACGCTCGGCCAGTTCCTGCTCTATTCGGTGTTCGCCGCCGGCGCGCTCGGCGCATTGTCGGAAGTCTGGGGCGAACTTGCCCAGGCAGCGGGGGCGGCCGAACGGCTGACAGAGATCCTGGCGGAGAAACCGGCGATCCAGGCTCCGGCCGATCCAAAGCCGCTACCGGCGGTCGCCAAGGGCGCCATCGTCTTCGACGACGTCTCCTTCTCCTATCCAGCGCGGCCCGACCGTGCCGCCGTCCACGGCCTGAGTTTTCAGGTCATGCCCGGCGAGACGGTGGCCATTGTCGGTCCCTCCGGCGCGGGCAAGAGTACGGTCTTTTCGCTGATCCTGCGCTTCTACGATCCCGAGACCGGCAAGATCCTGATCGATGGCGTCGATGTGCGCCAGGCCGATCCGGTTTCGGTGCGCGGGCGCATCGCCATCGTGCCGCAGGACGTCACCATCTTCGCGGCAAGCGCGCGCGACAATATCGGCTTCGGCCGGCCGGGCGCCGGCAATGCCGAGATCGAGGCGGCGGCGAAGGATGCCTTAGCGGACGAATTCATCCTCAAGCTCGCGAATGGCTATGACAGCCAGGTCGGCGAACGTGGCGTGACGCTGTCCGGCGGCCAGCGCCAGCGCGTGGCGATCGCCCGCGCCATCCTGCGCGACGCGCCGATCCTGCTGCTCGACGAAGCGACCTCGGCGCTCGACGCCGAAAGCGAGACGCTGGTGCAGACGGCGCTGGAACGGCTGATGCAGGGCCGTACCACCATCGTCATCGCCCACCGGCTGGCAACGGTGCTGAAGGCCGACAGGATCTTGGTCATGGATGGCGGCCGCATCGTCGAGGAAGGCACGCATCAGAGCCTGGTCGCCAAGGGCGGCATTTATGCCAGGCTGGCCAAGCTGCAGTTCGAGACCGGCGCCAGCGCCTTCAGGGGCGCGGCGGAATAGGACAAAGGGCTTCTCGTCGGCGCAGATAGCCGTCTGGTTCGCAATACGGCTTCGTGCTGGCAACTTAGTTCGCCTCCGGCTCTGAATAGCCGAAATTGTAGCTCCAGGAGGCGTTGTCGCCCATCTTCCTGCGCGACCTCAGATACGAACCGATATCCTTGGCGGGAACGCGCTCGTTGATCGTCTTGAGAAACCAGTCGACCTGGAACTCGGTCGGCGTGCTCGACCAGCGCGCCTTGAAGGCGACATAGGGCGTGATGACATCGTCGGATTTCTCCGGACCGACAAATTCCGCCTTCAGGTTGCGGACGATGCACTGATGGCGCTTGAACATCGGGCTGCCGAGCCAGACCGGCCCAGCCCTGCCGACCATGTCCGGCTCCGGCAAATTGCTGATGCCGACATCCGCCTTCAGCGGAAAGTTCTTGATGAGATCATCCGCGTCGAGATCATCGGCCGGCAGCTCGTAGGATTCGACCGTGCTGACGACGTTGCCGTCGCGATCGTCATGCGTCGACAACGGCTCCAGGCTTGTCATCCCCGGATACTGCCGGTTGTAATATTGCAGATAGTCGTCGGCGAGCTTGGTGGCCGATTGCGAAACCAGCCTGTAGCGCATCGAGTCGGCATCGGCGTCCCGATAGGTCGTGCTGACCGTCAGCTTGAGCGCCTCACCCTTGAGCTTCGGAAAGTCGAACGCCTCGCTGACGAAGGTGGTCGGCTGAAAAAGCTCCTTGCGCTCAATCTTCTCCATCCGCGCTTTGCCTGCGACAATCGGCAAGGCAAAGCCATAGTCGGGCGGAACAAGGTTTTCGGCTCTGCCGCCTTGCAGATAGTTGGTCGCGTCGATCCAGTAGATCTGGCTTTTGATGGTTGCCTTGACGATGACGTGGTCGAAGGCGCGGATCGTCGGCAGCATGTCGCCAAGCGCCAGTCCGTCATCAAGATCCGTCAGAGCCGGATCGGCCTCGACGCCGAGCCGGCGCAAGCTGGAGGCAAGAAGCAGGGCCTTGTCCTTGCAGTCGCCGAAGCCGGAGGCGATCACCGTGCCTGGGCTGCGCGGAATATAGGAGCCGCGGCCCATCGACAGGCTGACATAGCGGATGGTGTCCTGGACCAGCCGCATTGCCTCGATCATCCGGTCCTCAGGGCTGGCATATCTGGCGGCGATGTCATCGAGCTTCGACTGGAACGCGGCCGGCAATTCCTGGTCGAGCCGATAGTAAGGCAACATCGCGTCGACGACGTCCTGCCATTTGGCTGTCGAGGAAATCTGGATCGTCGGATAGGTCAGGAAATCCGCCGGCAGGTTCTCCTCGGGCTTGACCGGGGCAGGGTTGATGCTTTGCCAAGTATAAGTCTTCGACGCGCCGTCGGTTTTGATATCCGGCTGGATGTCGGTGCGGACCTGGTGGATGTTCAAGGGCTGATTTGCCGGCCAGATCACCTTCTCGCGGATCAGCGCGACGGGTTCGCCCCATGCCATGGCGACCGAGTGGAAGAACAGATCGGCGCCGACGATCGGTGTCCTGACGGTGGTCCGGCCATAGTCGATGATGTCGCCGACACGGACATCGTCGACATTCACATAGGCCGTGAGCCAGCCGTCGAATAGGCCTTTCTCGGCATCCTTCTCGCGCCGGAACACATCGAAAGTCGCTCCGGCCAGCCGGTCGATGACCACGCCGTCGCGGATGATATTCAGCCAGTTCATCGTGATTTGCGACGTCGCCGGGTCGAATTCGAAATTGATGGCGGCGCCACGCTCCAGCCCGGTGCGGTCGACTATTCTGTAGGCATAACGGTCGAAGGCTTCGATGCCGCCGGGCCGCTGCCGGATCTGATATTCCGAGACAAGGTTGGAGATGCCGCTCTTGATCCGGCTGTCGAAACGCGGGTCCGCCTTCGGAAGCTCGATTCGGTCGATCCAGGCCCCTGGGCTGCCCTTGTGGATTTCGGCGTCGGCCAAGGCCGGGGTGCAGAAAACCGTAAAGGCAATCAAGACGAAAAGCCGTGAGATCGCAGAAGATGTCACCGGAAGCACCCGCCCTTGTGATCCGCACGTCTTTCAACATACCGTCGGATGCTACCAGTGATAGAAAAGTAAAGGCGATCCTGCAATATGCGGGAACTCGGTCGTCGCCAGGCGATGACGTCGTATAGCCTTCTTGTCGTGGCTGTCGCTTACCGAAATCGGGTTGGCACGATGGCCGATCTCATCCGCCGTAGCGCTGCTTCAGGTGATTGACGAAATGCACGGCGTTGAGCTTTTCGCCGGTGGCGCGTTCGAGCAGGTCCGGCGTCGACCAGCGCGACCCCTGCGACCATATCTTTCTGCGGCGCCAGTCGTTGATGGCAGCGAAATTCCCTTTTGCCAGATCGTCGTCGGCCGACGGATGCTCCCGCGTCAGCGCGGCCCATTGTTGCGCCGCCATCATCGCGCCCAGCGTGTAGGAGGGGAAGTAGCCGAAGGCTGCGCCCGGCCAGTGCACGTCCTGCATTGGTCCGTCGGCCGGGTTGTCGATGGTGGAAAGGCCGAGATAGTCGCGCATCTTGGCATCCCAGGCCTCGGGCAACTCGGCGACCTCCAGCCTGCCCGAGACCAGTTCCTGCTCCAGCTCGTAGCGCAGGATGACATGCAGCGGATAGGTCACCTCGTCGGCGTCGACGCGGATCAGGCCGCGCTCGACGCGATGCACATGCGGCAGGAGATCGTCGAGCGACCAGGCCTCGCCGAGATGCTTTTCCACCACCGGCAGCGCCCAGCGCCAGAAGGCGGGGTTGCGGCCGACCTGCTTTTCGACGAACAGGCTCTGGCTTTCATGCACGGCCATGCCGCGCGCCTTGCCAAGCGGCCAGTGCGACCATGCCTTCGGCAGGTTCTGTTCATACAGCGCATGGCCGGTCTCGTGCAGCACGCCCATCAGCGCCGACAGGAAATCCGATGTCTTGTAGCGGGTGGTGATGCGCACGTCGCTGGGCACGCCGCCGCAGAAGGGATGATGCGACACCGACAGCGAGCCGTGGGTCAGGTCGAAACCGACCGACGCCATCATGGCCAGGCCGAGTTCGCGCTGCTTGTCGATCGCATAGGTGCCCGAAAGCGGCTTCAGCGGATGCTTGCGCAGCCGCGCTTCCTGGATCGCCAGCGCCTCCGGCACGAATCCTTTGAGGAAGGCCTTCAGGTCGGCGAAGACGCGGGTGATGTCCGCGGTACGGTTGCCGGGGTCGAATTGCTCCATCAGCGCGTCATAGGGCGCGAGGCCCAGCACGGCGGAGCGCAGAGCCGCCTCCTCGCGCACCAGCGCCACCACGCCTTCGAGCGCCGGCTGGAAACCCGCCCAATCGTTCTTGGCGCGCAGATCGCGCCATAGTTGTTCGCAACGCATGCGCGCCGTCGTCTGGCGTTCGACGAATTCGACCGGCAGGCAGGTCAGGTTGGTGTACTGCCGGCGCAGTTCGGCCAGAGCCGCTCGTTGCTCGTCGTCGAGTGCCTCGCCTTCGGCGGCGGCGATCCAGTCGGCGATTTCCGGCGCGGTCGCCCTGGCGTGGTACATGCCGGCCAGTGCCGCCATCGCCTCGGCACGCTTTGCGCCACCGCCGACGGCCATATGCGTCGCTTCATCGGCACCGAGAATGGCCAGCGCATGCTCAAGCGCTTCGAGCTTGTGGCCGAGATCGTCGAGTTTCTGAAAGGACATGGCGGCTTCCGTGATTGAGGACGGCGCGAAAAGACACCAACGCAAAAGCGTTGGCAACCCTCAGTGCGGTTCGCCGTTTCACGGAAACGGCGGACTGCTCCAACTCTTCTTTTGACGCAACTCTCCAGGAAAGCACTACGCGCTTTTCCCGGGAAAGCCGCTTCACACTTTGCCTGGAATTGCGCTGGATGCCGTCCGGCAGATGCGCCTTGCGCAGGCAATGCAGCGCATGAAATGCTGCCGGCGACTCAACGGGGAGAGCAAAATGATCGGCAACATCCTGGTCGGGCTGGTGGCCTTGATCCATGTCTACATCGTCTATCTCGAGATGGTGCTTTGGGACACGCCGCGTGGGCACAAGGCATTCCGCTTGACGCCTGAATTCGCCAGGGCGTCGAAGGTGCTCGCCGCCAATCAGGGCCTCTACAACGGATTCCTCGCCGCCGGCCTGATCTGGGGACTTTACCTTGGCGGCGCCGGTTTTCAGGTCAAGGTCTTCTTCCTGTTGTGCGTGGCGGTGGCCGGCCTCTACGGCGCGGCGACGGTCGGCCGCAAAATCCTGTTCATCCAGACCGTGCCGGCGGCGGTCGCCCTGATCGCGGTCTGGCTCGGCTGGTAGGCCGTGCTGGTGAGGAAAAAGGACGCCCGCGGGATTGGGGTCCCGAAGGCGCCAGGTGTTCCCTTCCTCCTCCTTGAGCTTGCCAGAGGGGATGGCCTCAGCCGTTCGGATAGTTTCCGCCGTCGGACCCGTCACCCATCATGAAACTGCTGCCGGTATCGATCCTCAGCCGCTGGTCCACGCGGTCGAGGTGACGCATCAGGTCATGATACTGCGCGGCCGGTATCCTGCCGTGGTCCGACGCGGCAATCTTCTCGGCGGCCTGGCTGATCTGGTTGGTGCGCATTTCCAGACGTTGCGCCACGGCCGGGGTGATGTTGTTGGCCTGTCGTGCGTCGACGATGCCCTGGCGGACGCCTTGAGCCTGTTCGATGAGGGCCTCGACACGCGGGCCCGTCAGGTCGGTCGGATCGGTGGCGTCGAGAGCGCCCTTGTGATGGCCCGCGGCATAGGCGCCGGCAAGCGGGGCGACAATGACAATTGCGGCAAGCGTTGCAGTCTTGAGAGATGCTGATGTGCGCATGGGGCGCTTCCTCGTGCTAGGAAGGGAGCGGCCACGCCGCCTCGCCTTCCTACCGTGTTGGGTCGTCCAGTTCCGTCGCGTCGCGATGGGAGGCATCGCCGGCGGTTCTCGGCCCTGCGCGGCAAGCTAGGAGCGGTTCGGCGTGAAGTGTAATTAAAAAAAGATAATCTTTTCAGGCCTTGCCGACCCCGGCCTGCGCCCTAGAGTTGAGCCGACAAACAACTTCGCGTGAAATGACGTGATGATGGATCAACGTTCGGTGAGCTTCAGTTCAATACGCCGGTTCTTGTTGCGCGCCTCGTCGGTATCGGCGGGGTCGAGCGGCTGGAACTCGCCGAAGCCGGCAGCCACCAGCCGGTTGGCAGGCACGCCGTTCTCGATCAGGAACTTGACCACCGACGTCGAACGCGCCGTCGACAGTTCCCAATTGTCGCGGTAGCGGCCGGTGCCGGAGAGCGGCTTGTTGTCGGTATGGCCGTCGACGCGCAGTACCCAGTTGATCTCGGGAGGTATTTCCTTCTGCAACTCGATAATGGCATCGGCCAGCTTCTTCATCTCCACCTTGCCGGCGTCGTTGATCACCTCCGAACCGGTCGGGAACAGCACTTCCGACTGGAAGACGAAGCGGTCGCCGACGATGCGGATGTTCTCGCGGTCGGCGAGGATCTCACGCAGACGTCCGAAGAAGTCGGAGCGGTAGCGGTTCAATTCCTGTACGCGCTGCGCCAGGGCGACGTTCAGGCGGCGGCCGAGATCGGCGATCTTGGTGTTGGAATCGCGGTCGCGGGTCTCGGAGACGTTGAGCGCATCCTCGAGCGCGCCGATCTGCTTGCGGAGCGCGGCGATCTGCTGGTTGAGGATCTCGACCTGGCTCAGCGCCTGCTGGCTGATCTGGCGCTGGCTGTCGAGTTCGCCGCCCAGTTCAGCGGCGCGCTGGTTGGCGGCGGCGCCGGCGCCGGCGCCTTGCGCCAGCAATTGTTCGAGCCTGCTCTTCTCCGCCTCGGCCGCCGACAGCGACGCCTGCAGGTTGGCAAGCGAATCATCCTTGTCCTGCGCCGTCGAGCGCTCCAGCGCCAGCAACTGGGTCAGTTCATTGATCTGCGAGTTGAGGCGCGACAGCGCCGTATCCTTGCCCGAGATTTCGCGGCCGAGCAGGAACTGCGCCAGCACGAAGACGGTGAGCAGGAACATGATGGCGAGCAGCAGCGTCGACAAAGCGTCGACAAAGCCCGGCCAGTAGTCGATGCGGCGATCCGTACGCCGGCCCCTGGCAAGCGCCATGTCAGTGCACCCCAGGCTTCTTCAGGGCTTCGGCGATCTTTTCCAGCGTATTGCGCATCGCCTTCTGCTCGTCGGACTGGGCCTCGACCCAATCGCGCATGATCTGCTGTTCTGAGCGCATGTTCTTGACCAGGCCGGAAATGCCGTCGGCGAGATTGGCCATGGCGGTGGCGACGCGCGGATTGGAGCCGCCGCCATTCTCCTGCATGCTGCGCAGCCGCTCCGACAACAGACGGATTTCGTCGGATGGTTCGGTCTTGGCCGGATCTGAGACGACGATGTCGGAGGAGAGATCGGTCACCGATGAGAGCCAGTTTTCGAGCTCGGTGTAGAACCGCGTCTGGGCGCGTCCCGCCTGCAGGTCGAGGAAGCCGAGCACAAGCGAGCCCGAGAGGCCGAACAGCGAGGACGAGAAGGCCGTGCCCATGCCGGCCAGCGGTGCCGACAGGCCCTGCTTCAGCGAATCGAGCACCGCCGCGGCGTCACCCGTGCCGGGGTCGAGCGATTCGATGGTCTCGCGGATCGAGCCGATCGTGTTCAGCAGGCCCCAGAAGGTGCCGAGCAGGCCGAGGAACACCAAGAGGCCGACCAGATAGCGCGAGGTGTCGCGGCTTTCGTCGAGGCGCGTGGCGATGGAATCGAGCATGGTGCGCATCGAACTGGTCGAAAAGGCCGTCGCCGAGGAGCGGCCGATCATCGCCTTCATCGGCGCCAGCAGCACCGGTTCTGTCGTCTCCGAGCCGGCACGGAAGGAGTTGACCCAGCGCACCTCGCGGAACAGCCGCCCGACCTGAGCGAAGGCGAGCAGGATACCGACCGCGAGCACGCCGACGATCAGGCCGTTGAGCCCGGGATTGGTGACGAAAGCCGTCGAGATCTGGCGGGTCAGGATGGCGGCTATGAAGGCGACGATGGCCAGGAAGATGACCATGGTCAGCAGGAAGACCTGCGGACTCGACAGTTTGTGCGGATCGTAGATGAGGACGTCGGAGCGCCTGCCCATGCCGAAGGATCTGAGAAAAGCCATCCGTGCCCCGTTTCCGATGCTCTATCTGCCTTGACGCAATTCCGAACGGGAAACCGCTCACACTTTCCCTGGAATTACTCCAGCGCCGCCGATCACGTAGTTCGCGACTCTAAACGGAATTGTGACCAAATTGAATGGCGCTTGGCAATATTGCCGCAGGGCCGGTGTGCCGCACGTCCGCTCGGCGATCGAAACCGAAGTCAGAGCCGGTTAATGACCAGACAGTCGACCATGGCCGCCAGATGCAGGCCAGCGCCGGTGACGACGAAGCCGTGCCACAGCGCGTTATGGAAACGCAGTCCTTTCCAGGCGAAGAAAATGACACCACAGGAATAGACGACGCCACCGGCGACAATGAGCACGATCGATGTCGTCGGCAGGGTCTCGACGAGCGGCTTGACCAGGACGATGCCGCTCCAGCCGATGGCGAGATAGAAGACGATCGCCAGCCGGTCGAGGCGGCCGGGGAAAATCACCTTGATGGTGATGCCCGCCGCGGCCGCGATCCAGACCAGCACGATCATCCAGCGGGCCAGCGGCGAAGCGCCGAGTTGGGCCAGAAAAGGCGTGTAGGTGGCGGCGATCAGCAGATAGATCGCGGCGTGATCGAAGCGCCGCAGCACCCATTTCACCGGTGAGGAGACGGGCCACAGATTGTAGGTCAGCGAAACCGAGAGCACGGTGAGCAGCGAAACGACGTAGAAGGCGGCGGCGATGTATTCGCCCGGACCGACACGAAACGCCGCGAGCGCCAGCAGCGCCGAACCGGCCGCGATCGCCAGCACGATGCCGAGAGCATGGACGATGCCGTCGGCGATCATCTCCGCGCGGGAGTAGTGCCAGCGCCCGGTGAACGGAATGTCGAGTTGCGGGGGTGTGTTGGCCATCCGGAGTCCTGCGTCACCCCTGAATTGGGTAATCGCCGCACAGTATTTCAAGCTTAGGTGGCGGTTTTGCGACTGCGGCCGTTCAGCTCGGGGGGGCGTCTGTCTCTGCAGAATTCCAGGAAAACCGCTTCGCGCCTTTCCTGGAATCGGTTCAGCGTGGCGCCAGCGGCTTCTTCACCGTCTTCAGCAGCGCGCGCTGGATGATTTCGTTGCCGGCGACGACCGAGCCGTTGTCCAGCATGTCCTGCCCGCCATCCATGTCGGAGACGAAGCCGCCGGCTTCGCGGATCAGCAGGAGGCCGGCGGCGATGTCCCAGGCGGAGAGGCCGATTTCCCAAAAACCGTCCATGCGGCCGGCGGCGACATAGGCGAGATCGAGCGAGGCCGAGCCAAGGCGCCTGACGCCGGACACCTCGGCCATGACATGGCGCAACTCGATGAGGAAATTGCCGTGCTGGCCACGTCCCAGATGCGGTACGCCGCAGCCGATGACGGCGTCGACGAGCTTGGTGCGGCCGGCGACGCGCAGACGGCGATCATTCATGAAGGCGCCGCCGCCGCGTTCGACGGTGTAGAGTTCGTCCATGGCCGGATTGTAGATGACGCCGGCAACGATCTGGCCCTGGCGCTCCAGCGCGATCGAGACGGCGAAAAGCGGAATTCCGTGCAGGAAATTGGTGGTGCCGTCGAGCGGGTCGACGATCCAGCGGTGCTGGCTGTCGTCGCCGGCGACCGTGCCGCGCTCTTCCATCAGGAAGCCGTAGCCAGGGCGCGCCTTCGACAATTCGGCGAAGACGATGTCCTCGGCCTTGCGGTCGGCCTGGCTGACATAGTCGCCCGGACCCTTCATCGAGACTTGCAGGTTCTGGACCTCGCCGAAGTCGCGCGACAGCGAGCGGCCGGCCTTCATAGCGGCCTGGACCATGACGTTGAGAAGGGCTGAGCGTGCCATATCGTTGAAACTCCAAAAGCCTGGGGCGGATCAACTCAAATTGGATCGCGACCCCGCCTCATCTGCTTGTCTTTGCACGCATGATCCTGTCCGAAAAGTCCGCAACTTTTTGCTGCGCTGACCTTCGGTTCGGGAACATGCTCTAGTCGGCGCGGCGTACGTAAGTGATTTCGTTGGTGTCGACGATGATGCGTTCGCCGGCGCCGATGAAGGGCGGAACCAGGACGCGGATGCCGTTCTCAAGCACCGCCGGCTTGTAGGAGGATGCCGCCGTCTGACCCTTCACCACCGGGTCGGCCTCGGTGATGGTCAGCGTGACGTAGTCGGGCAGCGAGATGCCGATCGGCCGCTCTTCATAGAGCTGGACCGTTACCATCATGCCGTCCTGCAGGAAGGCGGCGCGGTCGCCGACGAAATCCTTGTTCAGTTCGAGCTGCTCGTAGCTTTGGGTGTCCATGAACACCAGCGCGTCGTCCTGCTCGTAGAGGAAGGAAAAATCCTTCAGGTCGAGGCGGATCTGTTCGACGGTCTCGGCCGAGCGGAAGCGCTCGTTGAGCTTGGTGCCGTTGATGAGGTTCTTCAATTCGACCTGATTGTAGGCGCCGCCCTTGCCGGGCTTGACGGTGTTGGTCCTGACCGCCACCCAGAGGCCGCCATCGTGCTCGATGACATAGCCGGGACGGATTTCGTTGCCATTGATCTTGGCCATGATGATGGGATCCGGAATGAGATTTTCGCCTGGACAAGCGATTTAGGGGCTCCAAGACCACAAATTGCCCGGAGAGGCAAGGGACGCCGGATCGGCTTCAGCCGGCTAGCCGGCATCAGGCCTCGATCCTGACGGCCTCGCCGACGGCCTTTGCAATGGCCTCCGCGACCTTTGCCAGCCGGTTGAGGTGCGGAGAGCGCAGTGCCGCCACCTGGAATGAGAGATCGACATCCGCGGCATCGACAAGAGCGATGCCATCAGGAAGCAAAGCGGTGTCGCGTCATTATCTTGAGCACGGCTCGTCGTTCGGCAAGGTCGTTCTTGACTACATGCGGTAGTCCAGCAATCGCCATCAGGGCAGGCGGTTCGCCTTCTGCAGGGCCTGCTTGGTCTGGTCGTCGCTCAGCCCTTGCAGGAAATCGTCCATGTCGGGGTCGATGAGACCGGCGCGGCGGGCAACGATGTACCAGGCGCCGGCGAGCACCAGGTCCGGATCGGTGCCGATGCCTTGCATATAGAGCTTTGCCAGGCGGTTCTGGGCGGCGATGTTGCCGCCTTCGGCTGCTTGCCTCGTCCAACCGAACGCAGATTTTAGGTCACGGGCGCCGCCGCGGCCCTCGATCATCCAGGCGGCGAGATCGATCTGCGCGGTGTCGTAGTTCTGCCGTGCGGCCTGCGCCAGAAAGCGCCTTGCCTGCGCATCGTCGCGCGGCTTGCCGGCGACGCCGTTGGCGTAGATCTGGGACATGGCGTACTGGGCGTCGGGAAGGCCGGTCGCGGCGGCGCGCTCGTAGTACGAGACCGCCTTGGTCAGACCGGTGTCGCCGGGATCTTGCTGGACCAGCATCTGCGCAAAATTGAACTGCGCCAGCTGGTTGCCTGCTTCGGCGGCGGCCTGCATCAGCGCATAGGCCTCTTTCGTGTCTTTCTTGACGTAACGGCCATCGAGCAGCATCAGCGCGTACTGGAACTGCGCCTCCGGTACGCCCTGTTCGGCGGCAAGCGCATACCATTTCGCCGCTTCAGCCGCGTTCAACGGCACGCCCAGCCCGCGCGACAGGATCTCGGCGACCAAAGTCTGCGCCGCCGAATCGCCATTCTGGGCGCGGGGCAGCGCCAGATTGTAGGCCGTCTTGTAGAGACCGCGCTGGAAGGCGCCATAGGCGGCGTCCGCCGGCTTGGCGCCGAAGCGGTCGGGATTGATGCTGTCGGCCGAGGGCAGCGGTGCGGGTTCCGCCGTGGTGGCGGGCTGCGGCAGCTGCTTGTCGATCGGCTTGTCGGTGTGCACGCCGGTTTCAGGTTTGGGCTGTGGCAAGGGCATGGTTTCGGCGGCGGCGGCCTGAATCATGGCCGCTGCAAGCAAGGCCTGGAGGGGAAGCCTCACCGGAGCCACATCAGTCCTCGAAGCGCGGCGCGGTCTCGTCGAGCAGCGCGTTGGCCTGGGTAATCGCCGCCCGCGGATCGACGCCATCGGCGAAGACCGCGCTCGACAGCGCGACGAACTCCGCGCCGGTGGCGGCGACGTCCTCGATGGAAGCCAGATCGGACCCGGCCATGACGATGCAGGGGATCTGGATCATATCGGCCCACCATCGCCCCAGCGACAGGTTGCGCGGGTGCGGCTCCGGCTTGTTGTCGTAGCCGAAGCGGCCGAAGAAGATGTAGTCGGGCCGCGTCTCGCCAAGCTCGAGCGCATCGTCACGTGTCTTGGCGCCGCCGGCGCCGACCATCATTTTCGCCTGGAAATGCTCGATCGTCTCGGCGAGTTCGGCCTTGGAGACCTCGACATGGATGCCATCGGCCTGGACGCGGCCCGCGATGCGGGTGTCGCCGGCAATGACCACGGCGACGCCCGCGGCCTGCGCCGCCGGCACGATCTGTTCGGCAAACGCCTGGAAGGAGGCCTCGTCCATGCCGTTCTCGGGCAGGATCAGCGAGGCGACGTCGCCGCCGTCGAATGCGGTGGCGATGCGGGCGGCCGGCACGCCGGACGGCGCGATCAGCACGATGCGGCAGCGATTTGGGGGTGTGGCGTCGTTCATGGCTCTTCGATCCCGGGTTTCGCCTATGCCGGGCGAAGATGGTTGGATTGCGGCATAGAACAAACTGCCGGGATTGAACAGGCGTCAGCTGTCAGGCGCCATCAGGTGGGACGGAGGCCGTTGCGGGCTTTCATGACGCTGTCGAGCTTTCGAGAGCGCTATGCCGGCACTTCCGACTTCCACAGCGACCAGCCGAGATTCATGCCGGCCGCCGCCGTCAGGATCAGTGCGGCGCCGACGACCTGGCTGAGATGGAGCCGATGGCCGAAGGCAACGACGTCGACCAGGATGGCAACGACCGGATAGATGAAGGACAGCGACCCCTGCAGATGCGTCGGCAGCTTCTGGATGGCGCCGTACATCAATATGTACATCAGGCCGGTGTGGACGATGCCGAGCGTTGCCAGCATGGCCCAGCTCCAGGTGTCGGCCGGAAGATGCGAGAGACTGGCGAAGGGCGCCAGCATGACGACGCCAACGCAAACCTGGATGAGCGCGATCAAATGTGGTGGCGTGCCCTTGAGCTTCTTGGTGACGAGGGCCGCGACGGCCCAGAAGAAGGCGGCGGCCAGCGCCATCAGGATACCGGCAAAATAGTTGGTGCCGACGTTGCCGGCGTCAGGGGCGGCCTCGACGATCAGCACCATGCCGGCGAAGGCTATCATCAGCCATGTCAGCTTGGTCAGGGTCAGCCGCTCGGCGAAGAAGACCGCGCCGAAGCCGACCAGCATGAACGGCTGCGTGTTGTAGACGGCGGTGGCGATCGAGATCGATGCGCGCGAGAAGGCGCTGAAGAGCAGGACCCAGTTGCTGACGATGGCGGCACCGCCAAGCGCGGCGAGACCGATGACGCGCAAAGACAGCGTGTCGCGCAGCAAGCCGAGCGAAGCGCAGATGACGAGCAGCGTGACCGCGCCGAACGCGCAGCGCCAGAACACCACATCCATGATCGGCTGGCCGGACATGACGACCAACCATCCGATGGTGCCCAGGATCGCCATTGCGGCCGACATTTCGACCGTGCCGCGTACCGTATCGCTCATGATAGACCTCTCAACCCGTTGAGGCGGCATAGTCTCATGCGACATGGGCGCTTTCCATCTCGCGAGAACGGCGATATAGAGGTATTACCTAATTATATTAGGCATCTTCCGTGAATCTATGAGAAATCTGAAAATGCTTGACGACCTCGACCGAAATCTCCTCGAAATCCTGGTGAGGGATGCACGGACCTCGCTTAAGGAGCTGGCCGCCCAGGTCGGACTGTCGTCGCCAAGCGTTTCGGAGCGGCTGCGGCGGCTCGAGGAGCGTGGCGTCATCCGATCGTTCACGGTCGAGATCGATCCGCTGGCACTCGGCTATACGCTGCAGGCGATCGTGCGCATCAAGCCCTTGCCGGGCAAGCTGCACATCGTGCAGAAGCTGATCGAGGAGATCGCCGAGTTTGGCGAGTGCGACAAGGTGACGGGCGACGACTGTTTCATCGCCCGCCTGTTCGTTCGCTCGATCGGCGACCTCGACGGCATTCTCGACCGCATCGCCGACAAGGCCGAGACCAGCACCGCCATCATCAAGGCGCAGCCGATCCGGCGGCGGCCGCCACCGCTCGCGGCACCATCTTCATCATCGTCTTGACTGCGCATGGCGGCGGTGGAAATGCGTGACCGTTCCACCAAATGTCAGTCCGCCGGATGATGGCTGAGAGACGAGGAAGACATGGCACAGAATATCTACGACCAGCCGGAATTCTTCGCGGGCTACAGCCAGCTTGGCCGGTCGGTCGAAGGCCTGGAAGGCGCTGCCGAATGGCCGGCATTGCGCGCGATGCTGCCTGATGTCGGCGGTTCGCGCATCGTCGATCTCGGCTGCGGCTTCGGCTGGTTCTGCCGCTGGGCGCATGAACACGGGGCAAGGCACGTCCTCGGGCTGGACCTGTCGGAGAAGATGCTGGCCCGGGCGAAGGCCGCCGGCCAGGACACCGGCATCGTCTATGAGCGGGCCGATCTCGACCGGCTCAGCTTGCCGCAAGGCGGGTTCGACCTCGCCTACAGCTCGCTTGCCCTGCATTACGTCGAGGACGTCGAGCGGCTGTACAGGACGGTGCATCAGGCGCTGTCGCCCGGCGGGCATTTCGTCTTCTCGACCGAACATCCGATCTACATGGCGCCGACCAGGCCCGGCTGGGTGATCGATGCCGAAGGCCGCAGGACATGGCCTGTCGACCGCTATCTGGTGGAAGGCCCGCGCAAGACCGACTGGCTGGCCAAGGGTGTGGTGAAATATCACCGCACCATCGGCACCACGCTCAACACACTGATCCGATCCGGCTTCGCGATCGAACATGTCGAGGAATTCCGTCCAACGGACGCCCAGATCGCGGCCCGACCGGATCTGGCGGAAGAACTCGAGCGGCCGATGTTCCTGCTGGTGTCGGCCCGGCGATAGGAACGGGCCGAACATTGCCGGAGGGTGGGCAACCAGTCCGGATTTTCAGTCGCCCGAGGCGCAATTCTGGGCTATTCAGGCGTTGACGCGCTTTCCCTCCGGACCAATCCCTCCCCATGTCAGGCCCGCTTCTCGATCCGTGGTTCTACGCGGCCGCCATTCCGGCGGTCATTCTGGTCGGCCTGTCCAAGGGCGGGTTTGGCGGCGCTGTCGGTTTCGTCGGCGTGCCGCTGATGGCCCTGACCATGCCGCCGGTGCAGGCGGCGGCCATCCTGCTGCCGATCCTGTGCCTGATGGACATCGTCTCGGTGTGGACGTGGTGGGGCGTGTATGACCGCAAGATGCTGGTCGACATGATGCCGGGCGCGGTCATCGGCATCGGCCTCGGCTGGCTGACGGCGGCACTGGTCACCGAGGAGGCGGTGCGGCTGATCGTCGGCGCCGTCGCCATCATCTTCGTGCTGCGCTGGCTCTATCTTCAGTTCCGCCACGGCTCCGACCATGCCGCCGAACCCAATCGGGTGGCTGCCGCAACATGGGGCACGGTCGCCGGGTTCACCAGCTTCGTCGCGCATGTCGGCGGCCCGCCCTTCCAGGTCTATGCCTTGCCGATCCGCCTTGACCCCAAGGTGCTGTCGGGTACGGCCGCGATCTTCTTCGCCGCGACCAATGCCTTGAAGCTCATCCCCTATTTCGCGCTCGGCCAGTTCGACACTGCCAATCTGACGGCGTCGGCCGTGCTGATGCCGCTGGCGCCGCTGTCGACCATCGCCGGCGCCTGGCTGGTGCGGCGCATGCGGCCTGAGATCTTCTATCCCTTCACCTACGCGACCGTGGCGGTCGTGGCGCTGAAGCTTTTGTGGGATGGTATTGCCGGCCTGCTATAACAGGCCGGCAACTTTGCTCTGCCGCCAAAGCGTCAGGCGGCGCTTTCCACCAGCCGGCGGCTGCCGCCGAAGGCCAGCGTGGCGCCAACCACAAGGACGAGCAACATGCCGGCGAGGATGCCGAAATCATGCGTGGTCGGCTTGAGCACCATGTCGGCGACGATTACCAGCATCACCGCATAGTCGAAGCGCGCCGCGCTCATCATGCGCTGGCCAATGGCAAGCACGGAAGGTGTCACGCCCTCCTTGGCGATCATCGCGCCCATGCGCTCGCCAGTCGGCTTGAAGATGAACATGCCGATCGAGAATGTCGTGGCGTAGCCGACCAGGCCGATGATGATCCACAGGTCGGAGAAGCCGACCCAGAAGCCGCACATGATGAGGCCGAAGAGCAAGGTGAGCATCGACATCGGCGCGAAGAAATACCCGCCCAGCTGTCCGCTGGCACGCATCGCCTGCAGCTTGTCCTCGATATTGCCGGCGCGTTCGGCAAGCACGCCGAGCAGGAACAGCACGAAGCCGCCGCCGACCCACAAAGTGGCCGAGACGATGTGGAGAAATTTGACGATTGAGTACCAGTCCATTGGTTGCTCCCGAGGTGTTCGAGTAGGTTTGCGGTGGAGCGGGCCTGCGCCAGCCGCGATAGGAGCGGGCCTTTAGCGTGATGCGTGTTTCGGAACGATGTCGCGAAAAAACGGCTCTGTTTCGGCTGGTTTTTTGCCGTGCAAAACCTGCAACCAACGCAGATGCCCAGCTTCGTTCTCTGCTAATGTACAATGTGTCGGGAGGGTCGGCGTGACATCGTGCGGAAACACCGCCGATGCTGATGCGCCGAGGCCGGGAGCCCGGTGGCGACTGAAATCGCCTGACGATCAACCCATTCCCGAAAACGGGAAAAGGCAATTTCGAGGGGACAAGCATGCAAGGGGTAGCACGGAATTTCTTTACACTGGCCATCATCTACGCGCTGTGCGGCATGGCGCTCGGCATCCACATGGCTATGAGCGAAGACCACGGCCAGATGCCGACTCACGCCCACACCATGGTGGCCGGCTGGCTGATGTCGGCGGTCTTTGCCTTCTTCTATCATCTGTTTCCGGCCGTCGGGCAAAAGATGATCGCCGTCGTTCATTTCTGGCTGACGGCGATCAGCGGGATCGGGCTTATGATCGGCCTCTACGTGCTGCTTGCCGGCCATCCGGCAATCGAGCCGCTGCTGGGAATTGCTTCGATCGGCTTCTATGCAGGCATGCTGCTGTTTGCCTTCATCGCCCTGCCGGTGGTCTGGAAAAAGGCCTGACCCGGGTGCCGAGAGGGCTCCTGGGACTGTGCTGTTACGGCACAGGAATCGGGCGTTCGGCTAAAAAACATCGGTGCCGTTAAAGGTTCATTAAGCTTTACAGGTGTTTACTATGCGCATCCAGTGATCTGGATTCTTACCGAGTGGTTGGAGCCACTTTGTTTGACGCCTCCCTGTTAAACTCCTGAGAGCCGCCTTATCCGCGGCTCTTTTTTTGTCCGCATTCCGGTGGCAAGCCGGGCGCCGGTCCGCTGTTAACCTTCTGTTAAACATGTGCTTGCCTTCACCCCCGGCGAGGCGCATTTTCGAGCTTCAGTCATATAGGGTGCCGGGTGTATCGGCAGTGAGCCGAATCGGCCGGTTGCAAGTGCAGGGGCGTATCAATGAACGAGCCTTCGAAGGGCAGTGCGAAAACCGTCAAGCTGGCGGAGCGTCGGGTTTTTTCGCACTCCTTCAAACCGCTTTACCAGGAGGGTATGGGGCTGGTCGAACAGGCGGCTGAATATCTCGACGGCAAGGGTCGCGCCGAGGCCAAGAAACTGTCGCGGCTGGCAGCCACGCTCTACGCGGCCGAATCGATGCGGCTGACGACCAGGCTGATGCAGGTTGCTTCCTGGCTGCTTTTGCAGCGCGCGGCCAATTCCGGCGAGATGACCCGCGACCAGGTGGCGTCGGAAAAGTCCAAGGTGCGCCTCGACACAGCGTCCGCGCATGACGAAGCCGCCGGCTGGGCCGAGTTGCCCGAGGATTTCCTCGACCTCGTCAACCGCTCGCTGCGCCTGCAGGCGCTGGTGCGTCGCATGGACGACGAGATCTACGGTGCCGGCGCCGTGGTCGACATGCAGCCCGTGAGCCGCCGGCTCAATCCGGTCTCCGACCAGATCAGCCTGCTGAATACCGCGTTCGCCCGCAATTAGGCAGCTTCGGAATATTCCGTCCCGATAGGCTGCCGTTTCCGGTTTGTTCACATTTCGCTGGCATCGCTGTCCGCCCAGGGGGTAGGGTGACAGGATGGGGGACACGATTCGCATCATTGGCATCGATCCGGGGCTCAGGCGCACCGGCTGGGGCATCGTCGAAAGCCTCGGCAATTCCTTGCGCTTCGTCGCGTCCGGCACCGTACGTTCCGAAGACAAGGCGGCGCTGGCAACGCGGCTGTGCCAATTGCATGATGGGCTTGCCGAAGTCCTGCATGCGGCAATGCCGCATGAGGCCGCCGTCGAGCAGACCTTCGTCAACAAGGATGCGGTAGCGACGCTGAAGCTCGGCCAGGCGCGCGGCATCGCGATGCTGGTGCCGGCGCGCGCCGGCCTGGTCGTCGCCGAATACGCGCCCAACGCGGTGAAGAAGGCCGTCATCGGCGTTGGCCATGGCGACAAGAAACAGATCCACATGATGGTGAAGGTGCTGCTGCCAAAAGCCATTTTCGATACCGAACATGCCGCCGATGCGCTGGCCATCGCGATCTGCCATGCGCATCACCGGCAGAGCGCTGCCTATCGGATGGCGGCATTGGCGTCATGAGGGGCTGTCGGAAATGATCGGCAAACTCAAGGGTACGCTCGACGAGATCGACGAGGATCACTGCCTCGTCGATATCCACGGCGTCGGTTATGTCGCCTATTGCTCGGCGCGCACGCTGGCCGCACTCCCTTCACCCGGCGAGGCGGTGGTGCTGTTCATCGAGACCTATGTGCGCGAGGACATGATCCGGCTCTACGGGTTCCAGTCGGCGCTGGAGCGTGAATGGTTCCGGCTGTTGATGAGCAATGTGCAGGGAGTCGGCGCCAAGGTGGCGCTGGCCATCCTGTCGACGCTGGCGCCGGCCGACCTCGCCAATGCGATAGCGCTGCGCGACATCGCCATGGTCTCGCGCGCGCCGGGCGTCGGCAAGAAAGTGGCCGAGCGCATCGTCACCGAGTTGAAGAACAAGGCGCCGGCCTATGCGGGTTCGGCCTCCGGTACGATCGGGCTGAAGCAGGAGCTTGGCGAAGGCGTGGCAGCCGCGCCGATCACCGACGCCGTCTCGGCGCTGGTCAATCTCGGCTATTCACGCGATACCGCCGCCAATGCGGTTGCGGCGGCGCTGAAGACGGCGGGCGAGGACGCGGATGCCTCGAAGCTGATCCGCTTCGGGTTGAAGGAACTGGCGCGGTGAGGGCTCGCTTGCCCGGTTCCTTGCCATATGCAAGGAAGACAGCATGAGCCTGTCGCCCCGCCTCATTGCTCCCGAAAAACGCGGCGAGGATGCCGAGCAGACCTTGCGGCCGCAGACGCTCGACGATTTCGTCGGCCAGGCGGCGGTGCGGGCCAATCTCAAAGTGTTCATCGAGGCCGCCAATGGCCGCAACGAGGCGCTCGACCATGTGCTGTTCGTCGGGCCGCCGGGGCTGGGCAAGACGACGCTGGCGCAGATCATGGCGCGTGAACTCGGCGTCAATTTCCGCTCGACCTCAGGCCCGGTCATCGCCAAGGCCGGCGACCTCGCCGCACTGCTCACCAATCTCGAAGAAGGCGATGTGCTGTTCATCGACGAGATTCACCGGTTGAGCCCGGCGGTGGAGGAAATCCTCTATCCGGCGATGGAGGATTTCCAGCTCGACCTGATCATCGGCGAGGGACCGGCGGCGCGTTCGGTCAAGATCGATCTTGCGCGCTTTACCCTCGTCGCCGCCACCACGCGGCTTGGCCTGCTCACCAATCCGCTGCGAGACCGTTTCGGCATTCCCGTGCGGCTCAATTTCTACACCGTCGAGGAACTGGAGCAGATCGTGCGCCGCGGCGCCCGCATCCTGCAAATGCCGCTCGGCGACGACGGCGCGCTGGAGATCGCGCGGCGCGCGCGCGGTACGCCGCGCATCGCCGGCCGGCTGTTGCGACGTGTGCGCGATTTCGCCTCGGTCGCGGGCGACGGCCATGTCAACCGCCAGGTCGCCGACGAGGCACTTACCCGGCTTGAGGTCGATGCGCTCGGCCTCGACGCGCTCGACCGCCGGTATCTTTCAATGATCGCGCGCAATTTCGGCGGCGGGCCGGTCGGCATCGAGACGATCGCCGCCGGCCTCTCGGAACCGCGTGACGCCATCGAGGACATCATCGAGCCCTATCTGATCCAGCAGGGGTTCATCCAGCGCACGCCGCGCGGCCGCATGCTGACGGCCAATGCCTGGCGCCATCTCGGCCTCGATGCGCCCAAGGACCTGGCGCAGCAGCAGATCAACCTGTTCCAGGAGGAATAGCCGCTGGAGCGATCAGGCGCGGGTTCCGAACCGGTGATCAAGCATCAGTGAACGGGCCTGCGCAAAATCTACTCGTCTTTGCCGATTTGCCGGCGCAATCGTGGACTTTATCGGCGCTGTCTCGTGGCATGCCGCCGCGATCCATGGGCCGGGGCCATAGAATGATAACCAGACGCGGGTTCCTGCGCTTTATCGGCGGGTCGTTCCTGACGGCCGCCGCGCTCGGCGCCTATGCGGTCGGCATCGAGCCGATGCTTTTGACGCATGTGAAGCGCTACGCATTGACGCCGCCGCACTGGCCCGATGGCCTGAAGCTGCGCGTCGTGGCCCTTGCCGACATTCATGCCTGCCGGCCCTGGATGACACCGGACCGGATTGCCGCGCTTGTCCAGGACGCGAATGCGCTGCAACCGGACGTGATCGTGCTGCTTGGCGATTATATCTCCGGCATGCCCATGGTGACGGGGCCGGTGACGCCATCGCAATGGGCATCGGCCCTGTCGGGCCTCAAGGCGCCGCTCGGCGTGCTGTCGATCCTCGGCAATCACGACTGGTGGCACGACGGCTTCGCGCAGCGGGCCGGAGCCGGCCCGACAATCGCGCGCAAGGCCTTGGAGAAGGTCGGCATCTCGGTGCTGGAGAACGATGTCGTGCGCCTTGAGAAGGATGGCCACGGCGTGTGGATCGCCGGGCTGGCCGACCAACAGGCCCTGCTGCCGACCGCGGAACGTCCCGGATTGACGGGGCTGGATGATCTCGACGGCACGCTGGCAAAGGTCGGCGACACCGCACCTGTCATCCTGCTCGCCCATGAGCCCGACATTTTCGCCACCGTGCCGCGGCGGGTCTCGCTGACCCTGTCCGGCCACACCCATGGCGGGCAGGTGCGGCTGTTCGGCTATTCGCCCGTCGTGCCGTCGCGCTACGGCAATCGTTACGCCTATGGCCATGTCGTCGAGAACGACCGTAATCTGATCGTCTCAGGCGGGCTCGGCTTCAGCATCATGCCGGTGCGTTTCGGCATGCGGCCGGAGATCCTGCAGATCGATCTCGGTTGATTGCTTCAGGGAAGCGAGCGGATCACGTCCATCACATCCGGCTCGGCCTTGTCGCCGTTGAAGGCATCGACGATACCGAAGGCGCCGCCATAGCTCCACACCGACCAGGAGAAGCCGTGCGCCTCGGCGCGCCCGATCATGTCCCTGACATAGGCAGCACGATACCGCGCCGGCATCACATAGGCATTGCCATATTCCTGGCGGATCATGCCGAATTCGGCGAGCGTGACGTTTTCGGACTTTATGCCGTTGGCCTTCGCCCACGCCTCGATCTTTTCGAACGGTGCATCCATGAGGCCGAGCAGCTTTTCGGGACTGTCCATGCTGGCGACCTGCTCGTCGAGATAGGCAAGCAGGCCGCTTTGCCGTGTCCACGGCGCCTCGGACTTGATGCGAGCGCGGATGGTGTCGAGCGTCACATCGAGCTGCGTCTTCGGCACCGAAGTCAACGGATAGGGCAAGCCGGTGACATAGGGGATGAAGTCGCCGGCCCAGGTCGCGCCCTGGTGGGTGAGCAGGAACGGATCATAGGAATGGAAAGTCCAGATGACGTTGTCATCGGGGATCGCCCTGGGATCAATCTTCTCCAGGGATGATGCGGCGGAATAGCAGGCGCCGGTCAGCACCAGCGTCAGTTTCGTCGCCGACGATCGCGCCGCGGCGAACAGTTTGCGCTGGCGGTCCGGCCACAGATTGGTGCCGTCGCTGTCGCAATCGACGATCGGTTCGTTCATCAATTCGAAGGCGACTTTTTCGGGATCCTCGGCGGCCAGGGTGCGGGCCATCTTGCGCACCATGTCGACATAAAGGTCGAAGGTCCGCGGATCGTCCATCACCTGTGCCATGCCGATCTTACGACTGCCGCCGGCCGGGATCAGATGCATGTCGACGACCACCTTCAGGCCGGCGCCGTTGACGATGCGCACCGAGTCCAGCACGCTGGCATAGAGATCGTCCCGGAACGCCATTGTTTGGTCGGACAGGAACGGCGAGGGGTCGACAGGCATGCGCAGAAAATCGAAGCCCGCTTCCTTGAGCGCCTTGAGATCATCCTGATTGAGGAATCTGCGCCATTCCGGATAGGGCAGGATGGCTTTGGCGTCGCCCCACTGGTCCTCGCCGGGCCAGGTGACCCACTGGTCGAGATTGAGGCCGCGTTTCATGGTAAAAGTCGCAGCCTGGCCAGGGAACGCCAGGGCCACCAGCACGAACAGCGCCGCCATCAAACTCTTGATCATCGCCGTCAACAGTGCCATCCGATGTCAGATCAGGATGCCGTTTGGGTTGCGCCGTCATCCTGATCTATTTCTGTCTGGAGCATGGTCTTTTCCAAAAAGCGGTTTCCACTTTTCGGGATCATGCTTCAGGTCACGCGCAAAACAGGTGCCTTGCCGCGACGGAAAAAGGAAGCGCAATGGGCGATCATGGTGAATCGGCGACGCTGCTGGCCGGGCTTTCCGGCGCGCTGACGGCGTTCGGCCATCGGCTGATGGCGCGCGTCTACTATGCCGATACCGATTTCTCGGGCGTCGTCTACCACGCGCGCTATCTCGAATTCCTTGAGCGCGGCCGTTCCGACTATCTCAGGCTCACCGGCGTCCATCACACGGAACTCGCCGACGGCAAGCATGGCGAGAGAATAGTCTGGGTGGTGCGCCGCATGGAGATCGACTTCCGCAGCCCGGCTCGCATCGACGACATCCTGACCGTCGACACCCGCACCGACGAGATTTCGGGGGCACGCATTTTCATGGCACAGCAGCTCAAGCGCGGCGACGAGGTGCTGGTCGAGGCAAGGGTCGAGGCGGCGATCATCGGCGAGAATGGCCGGCCGAGGCGTTTTCCCAAGGAATGGGTGGCGGCGTTCATGCCTCGGGTGGGCTGATATTCAGGTGATACCGGCCTCACCCAAATCTCAACCGGCCCTGGCGTCGCGCCTGGATGATTGCTTGCAGTGCCCTGGGCGCGGCAATGCGCCGCGCCTTATTTACTAACCCATCCTTAACCATAACGGTTCATGAAGAGATTGGTGAAGATCGGCGCTATCCAGCGCCTTCCTTTGACCAATATTTGCCCTGAAAAGGCCGCTAACGGCTCGGTTTGGGGTGTCCGGTAGCTTCGTGCGAACCGACCACAAGGGATGCCATGGGCCAGCCGCCAGCTTCGCCCGGAAAATCTTAAGGACGTAACGATGGAAAATATCGCACTCGCCGAACCGGGCGCGCAATTGTCGATTTGGGCCCTGTTCATGCAGGCCAGCTGGGTGGTCAAGCTGGTCATGATCGGCCTGCTCTGCGCCTCGGTGTGGACCTGGGCGATCATCATCGACAAGCTGGTTGCCTATGGCCGCATGCGGCTGGCGCTGAACCGCTTCGAACAGGTCTTCTGGTCCGGGCAGTCGCTGGAAGAGCTCTACCGCACGCTCGCCGATCGCAAGACGACAGGCATGGGCGCCATTTTCGTCGCCGCCATGCGCGAGTGGAAGAAGAGCTTCGAGAAGGGCGCCAAGACGCCGCTTGGGCTGCAGACCCGCATCGACAAGGCCATGGACCTGGCGCTGACCCGCGAGATGGAGAAGCTGGAGGGGCGTCTCGGCTTCCTTGCCACCACCGGTTCGGCCGCCCCCTTCATCGGCCTGTTCGGCACGGTCATCGGCATCATGACCTCGTTCCAGGCCATTGCCGGCTCAAAGAACACCAGCCTCGCGGTGGTTGCGCCCGGCATCGCCGAGGCGCTGCTGGCGACGGCCATCGGCCTGCTTGCCGCCATTCCGGCGGTCATCGCCTACAACAAGCTGTCATCGGATGCGAGCAAGATAGCCGTGCGCATGGAAGGGTTCTCCGACGAGTTCTCCGCCATACTCTCGCGCCAAATCGATGAAAAAGTCGCGCCGAAGGCCTGAGGGACGATCATGGGAATGTCTGTAGGCGTAGGTGGTGGACGTGGCGGCCGAGGTCATAGGCGGCGCGGGCGCCACCATGCGCTGATGTCGGAGATCAACGTCACGCCGATGGTCGACGTCATGCTGGTGCTCCTGATCATCTTCATGGTCGCCGCACCGATGCTGACGGTCGGCGTGCCCATCGACCTGCCGGATACGCAGGCCAAGGCGATGAACGCCGACACGCAGCCGATCACCGTTTCGATCGATGCGACGGGCAAGATCTTCCTCCAGGAAACCGAGATCCCGATGGACGAGCTGGTAGCCAAGCTGCAGGCGATTTCGAAGACCGGTTACGAGGAGCGCATCTTCATCCGTGGCGACAAGTCGACCGACTACGGCACCGCGATGAAGGTCATGGCCCGCATTTCGGCCGCTGGCTACAAGAATATCGGCCTGGTTTCACTGCAGGAACAGGATCAATAGACGCGAGATGAAGACCGGCCTCACCACATCGGTGATCTTGCACACGGCGGTGCTGGCCTTCGGCCTGTTCACACTGTCGGCGCCGGCTGCCCTCCCGTCCGCCAATGTCGAGTCGGTCGCGGTCGATATCGTGCCGATGGAGGCCATGGCGCAGACGTTGCAGGGCGACAAGAAGGCCGTAATGCATGAAAAGCCGGCGCCGTTGCCGACGCAGCGTCCCGACATCGTGCCGGCTTCGCAGAAGGTCGGCGAAAACAGCGTCGACACCGACAAGCCGATAACGCCGGAAGCCAAGCCGAAGCCCGTCGACATGACCTCGGCGCCGCCGCCCGCGCCGACGCCGAAGGAGAAGCCGTCGACAGAAGACGTGCCGAAGCCGCAGGAAAAGCCGAAGCCCATTCCGGCGACGGAAGTGGCGCCGGCGCCGGCACCCAAGCAAGAGGTCAAGCCTGAGCCGGTCAAGCAGACCGAGCCCAAGCCGACACCGGCCAAGCCGGCGCCGACCCCGCCGCCGCAGGACAAGACCGCCGCGATCGATCCGACGCCCGAGGTCAAGCCGGATGCCGTCGCCGAGGCCATAGCCAAGGATCCGCCGACCGAAGAAACGCAGCTGCCGAGCTCGGCGCCGGCGCCGGAAGCGCGGCCGAAGCCGCAACCGGCACAGGCCGAAAGCGCCAAGGCGCCGGATCGCAAGGATGCCGAGAAGCCAGTCAAGGAAGCCTCTTCCAAGCCGAAGTCCGACGACAAGCAGTTCAATGCGAACGAAATCTCGGCCCTGCTCGACAAGCAGAAGCCATCCGGCGGCGGCGCCAAGCGCTCGACGCAGCAGGCATCGCTCGGCGGTGAAAAGGATCAAGGTCAGAAGCTGTCAAAGTCTGAGCAAGGGGCGTTGGAGGATCAGCTCGGTCATTGCTGGACCCTTCCGGTCGGCCTCGAAGGATCCGAGGATTTCACTGTGGTCATCCGCTTCAACCTTGACGCCTCAGGCAAGCTGGAAGGCCGCCCGACTGTCGAAAAGTCCAGCGGCAACCCCCAATTCGACGCCAGCGCGGTTCGCGCCGTGCAGAAATGTGATGTTGCCGGATTGCAGGTTCCTGCGGGGAAGCAGGACATATGGTCCGACGTTCGCGTCAACTTCGATCCAAGAGCGATGCTTGGCCTTTAGCCTGAGCACCCAAAAATCAGCAAGAGAAGCGAGAAGACATGAAATCCATCCTCAAGCCGCTCCTGATGGTCGCCGCGATGGCGATGGGCATGAATGCTGTCGTCACCTTGCCTGCCCGAGCGACCCTCGAGCTCAACGTCAACAAGGGCAATGTCGAGCCGATGCCGATCGCCATTCCCGACTTCCAGGGAGGTCTTGGCGCGCAGATATCGGAGATCGTCACGGCCGACCTGAAGCGGTCAGGACTGTTTGCGCCGATCGACAAGGCCGCCTTTGTCGAAAAGATCACGAACCCCGACGCCGCGCCCCGTTATGAAGACTGGAAGGTCATAAACGCGCAGGCACTGGTGACCGGAAGCGTGAGCAAGGAAGCGGATGGCCGCATTCGCGCGCAGTACCGGCTGTGGGATATTTTTGGCAACACGCAGCTGGCCGGCGAGCAGTTCTTCGCCAACGACGCCAATCAACGCCGCGTTGCACACATCATCGCCGATGCGATCTATGAGAAGATCACTGGCGAAAAGGGCTATTTCGATACCCGTGTCGTGTTCATCGACGAGTCCGGCGCCAAGAATGCGCGCAAGAAGCGTTTGGCGATCATGGACCAGGACGGCGCCAACGTGCGCTATCTCTCGGACGGTCGTTCGATCGTGCTGACGCCGCGTTTCTCGCCGAACCGGCAGGAAATCACCTACATGTCCTATGAAAGCGGCCAGCCGCGGGTCTATCTGCTGCAGATCGAGACCGGGCAGCGTGAACTAGTCGGCAATTTCCCGGGCATGACATTCGCGCCGCGATTCTCGCCCGACGGCCAGAAGGTGATCATGAGCCTGCTGCGCGACGACGGCAATTCCAACATCTTCGCCATGGACCTGCGCAGCCGCTCGACGACGCGGCTGACCAACTCGACCGCCATCGACACCTCGCCCTCCTATTCGCCCGATGGCAGCAAGGTGGTGTTCACCTCCGACCGCGGCGGCCGCGCGCAGATTTATGTGATGGGCGCCGACGGCTCGGGCCAGACCCGTATCTCCTTCGGCGATGGCGTCTATTCGACGCCGGTGTGGTCGCCGCGCGGCGACCTCATCGCCTTCACCAAGCAGACCGGTGGCGAATTCCAGATCGGCGTCATGAAGACCGACGGTTCGGGCGAGCGCATCCTGTCTTCCGGCTTCCAGCAGGAGGGACCGACCTGGGCGCCGAACGGCCGTGTGCTGATGTTCTTCCGCGACTCCAATGGCGGCCCCAAGCTGGTCTCGGTCGATTTGACCGGCCGCAACGAGCAGCCGATCCCGACCGCGAATTTTGCTTCGGATCCGGCTTGGTCGCCGTTGCTGGAATAGGTTCGGCTGAATTGCCACACATGCTGAAAAGGGGCCGTTTCGGCCCCTTTTCCACGCCTTCGTCGCGTTTTGGCCGCATTTCCGCCTAGGGTCCGCGCCAACTGTGGCCTTGTATCAAGAGGTTGCGGACGGGCAGCCTAAACCAAATTTTAACCGTGTTTCTTGAAAGCCGGTTAACCCAAACGTGGTTACTGGGTGATCAACGAAATCACTCGAATACGATCACTCGAAATACGAAGGAGAGGCGGCATGGGCCGTATCGCAGCACTTACCAGAAACCCGGCCATGATCGCGCTGGTGGCAGCGCTTGCCATCACCGGCTGCGCCTCGAAGAAGACGCCGAACAGCGCCGCCGACCTTGGCCTCAATGGCGCCGGTGCCGCAACGCCCGGCTCGGCGCAGGATTTCACCGTCAACATCGGCGACCGCATCTTCTTCGACACGGACTCTACCTCGATCCGTGCCGACGCCCAGCAGACGCTTTCGCGCCAGGCGCAGTGGCTGAACAAGTACAAGCAGTACGCCATCGTCGTCGAAGGCCATGCCGACGAACGCGGCACGCGCGAATACAATCTGGCGCTCGGTGCCCGCCGCGCCGCCGCCACCCGCGACTTCCTGGTTTCGAAGGGTGTCGCCGGCGGCCGCCTGAAGACGATCTCCTACGGCAAGGAGCGTCCGGTCGCGGTGTGCGACGACATCTCCTGCTGGTCGCAGAACCGCCGCGCGGTCACCACGCTGAGCGGCGCCGGTTCCTGAGTTGCCACGCGTCGGAAGACGCGGGCGCGCCGACTGGCAAAAATGCAACACAGCTTTGCGAAAGGCGGCCTCCGGGCCGCCTTTTTCATATCGTGGCACCCGAAACAAAATTTGGCCGAAGTCTCGCGCCCTGCTATGAGCCGAGGGGCGCTTGGCTGGTCCCACTCTGGTTGGAAGGCGCGAAACAGACCAACGACACACGGCGAGAGGCACATGCATTTGAGATCGGTTCTGAGCGGCACGCTTGCGGCGCTGCTCCTATCAGGCTTCACCGCCCTGGCTAGCGGCTCGGGGGCTGGCGGCACAGGACAATCGACCGACAGCGGCTTTTCCTTCCATCTCCCCAGCATCGAATTGCCCGGCATTTTCGGGGAAAAGAAAAAGCCCAACCAGGTTCAGATGGTGCAGTCCGACGCTACCGCCGTCACCAGCCTGGAAGACCAGCTGCGGCAGATGAACGGCAAGATCGAGGAACTCAATTTCCAGGTCCTGCAGATGCAGGAGCAGATCCGCAAACAGCAGGAGGACAACGAGTTCCGCTTCCAGCAGCTCGAGGGCGGCTCACACGGTGGATCGCAGGGCGGACAGGCACCGGCGGCGCCGAAGAAGAAGTCCGACGCAACCACCGACACCAACACCGCCGTGGCCGCGGCCCCGGCAAGCCAGGCGCCGGCTGATGCCGGTGCCGCTGCCGGCAGCGATCAGTCGACCGGCGGCAAGACCGTCGAGGACGTCATCGTCGAATCACCTGATGGCGATCCCGGCAAGGTGATCCCCGGCACCGGAGCGCCGGAGAAGACCTTTGGTTCCATCACCGTGGACAAGAACGGCAATGTCATCGACGCCGGCGGCAGCACCCAGTCGACCGCGCCGATGCAAGATGCCGCGCCGGCCACCGGCGCTCCGGCCAAGGCCGGCAAGTCCAATGGCACAATCGTCGCGGCGCTGCCCTCCACCAAGGATCCGGAAGAGCTTTACCGCAATTCCTATCAGTTCATTCTGTCGGGCGATTACGGCACGGCCGAACAGGGTTTTCGCGATCATATCTCGCGCTTCCCCCGCGATGCGAAGACGGCGGATGCGCATTACTGGCTGGGTGAATCGCTGCTTGGCCAGCAGAAATACCGCGACGCGGCCGAAGTCTTCCTCGCCGCCAGCAAGGACTACCCGAAGGCCAAGAAGGCGCCCGACATGCTCCTGAAGCTCGGCGTCTCGCTGGTCGGCCTCAAGCAACACGACGTCGCCTGCGCCACCTTCAGCGAAGTCGGCAAGCGCTACCCCGATATCTCCAATGCACTCAAGGAACGCGTCAAGCAGGAGAAGGCCCTGGCTGCCTGCTAGAGCGGTTCAACTTTTGATGGAAACGCGGAACCGCTCTAACTCTTTGTTTTTACGCAATTCCGGACGGAAAACCGTTACGCACTTTTTCTGGAATTGCTCTAATGCTCGCGACTGAGCCCGATCTTTCGACCAGACTTTTCTCGCATATCGATTTTACCCACGGCTCCGTTGCGGCTGTGTCCGGCGGCAGCGACTCGACCGCCCTGCTTCTTCTTCTCAAACATCATCTCGATCAAACCGCGCCGTCCGCCAAGCTGCTCGCTGTCACGGTCGACCACGGCTTGCGGCAGGCCTCGGCAAGCGAGGCACAAGCGGTGGCGAAGCTGTGCGCGGAGCGCGGTATCGCCCACCGCATCATGGTCTGGACCGGAGGAAAGCCATCGACCGGCCTGCCGGCGGCAGCGCGGGTAGCACGCTACCGGCTGCTGGCCGAGGCGGCGCGCGCGGAAGGTATCGGCCTGATCCTGACCGGGCATACATCGGACGACCAGGCCGAGACGGTGCTGATGCGGAGCGCGCGCAATGAGGGCCGGGAGTCTGCCGAAATGGCAGGCCGTGGGCTTGCCGGCATGGCACCGGCCACCGTCCATGACTGGAGCGAGTGGATCGTTCGCCCGCTCCTGGGCACGCGGCGCGCAGCGCTTCGCGATTTCCTGCGGGACCAGCATGTCGGCTGGGCCGATGATCCGACAAACATCGACGAGGCCTTCGAGCGGCCGCGCGTGCGCGCCGCGCTTGACGGCGAAGGTGCCGAGCATATGCAAGATGTGCTGCGGCTTGCTGGCCAGGCCGCCGTGGAGCGCAGGCAGCTTGGCGCCGCCGCCGCCGATCTGGTCCGTCGCTTCGCCCGCCAGCCGGCCACGGGCCTCATGCGGCTCGATCCCGCCCTGCTCACGGCGCATGAGGATCGGGCGGCCATCTATGCGTTGCGCATCCTGCTGGCCACCGCCGGGGGCGTTGCCTTTCTCCCCGACCAGGCGCGCAGCGAGGCGCTGTTCGATCGGTTGAGGGCCGGATTTCTTTGCGCCACATTGTCGCGGACCGTGGTCGATTTCCGGCGTGCCGGCATCTTCCTGCGTCGCGAAGCGCGGGGTCTGCCGCCCGCCGCCGCGGCCGTCGACCACATGGTCTGGGATGGCCGCCGCTGCATCACTTTGAACGACAGTTCGGACGCATTGTTGATCGCCCCGCTTGGCGCGGTAGCGGCGAAGCGCCTGGCGATCGACGACGGACAAACCCCGGCAAGCCTGATGCACGCCGCCCTGGCCGGCGAACCGACATCCCGGCAAGCCTTTGAGAACACGGGTTTGCCACCGGGAGAGCCAGGGCCGCCACCGTTTGCGGTGCGGCCGGTCGTGTCGCCGTTTTCCCGCTTTCTGCCGTCCTTTGACCTGGCGCCGGCGCGGGCCGTCGCCGAACTGATCGGCGCGTCACCGCTTCCCGCTTCGCCCTTCAGCGGCCACAGTGCCGGCTGATCATGGTCGAAAGCTTAACCCAGACATGCTGTTCTGCTTGGCAAGGGGAGACGCTCTCCCTATGTTAGGCCCAAGTTTCCTCTCATGATGCCGTCCGTCCGCGGGCGCCAACGGGACAATTGATGAATCCGAACTATCGCAACCTCGCGCTCTGGGCGATCATAGCGGTCCTGCTCATCGCTCTCTTCAATCTGTTCCAGACGCCGCAGACGCGCGGGGCTTCGAGCGACGTGCCCTATTCGCAGTTCCTGCAGGACGTGGCGTCCGGCCGGGTCAAGACGGTGACCATTGCGGGCGCCCGCATCACCGGCACCTACACCGACAATTCCACTGGCTTCCAGACCTATTCGCCTGGCGATCCGCAGCTGGTCTCGCGGCTGCAGGACAAGAATGTCACCATCAATGCGCGGCCTGAGACCGACGGTTCCAATTCGCTGTTTGGCTATTTGATCTCCTGGCTGCCGATGATCCTCATCCTCGGCGTCTGGATATTCTTCATGCGCCAGATGCAGTCCGGATCCGGGCGCGCCATGGGTTTTGGAAAGTCGAAGGCCAAGCTTCTGACCGAGGCGCATGGCCGTGTCACCTTCCAGGATGTCGCCGGCGTCGATGAAGCCAAGGAAGACCTCGAAGAGATCGTCGAATTCCTGCGCGATCCGCAGAAGTTCCAGCGGCTCGGCGGCAAGATTCCGCGCGGCGTGCTTTTGGTCGGCCCTCCCGGCACCGGCAAGACGCTGCTTGCCCGCTCGGTCGCCGGCGAAGCCAACGTGCCGTTCTTCACCATTTCGGGTTCGGACTTCGTCGAGATGTTCGTCGGCGTCGGTGCATCGCGTGTGCGTGACATGTTCGACCAGGCCAAGAAGAATGCGCCCTGCATCATCTTCATCGACGAAATCGACGCCGTCGGTCGCCATCGCGGCGCCGGCCTTGGCGGCGGCAATGACGAGCGCGAGCAGACGCTGAACCAGCTGCTGGTGGAGATGGACGGTTTCGAATCCAACGAAAGCATCATCCTGATCGCCGCCACCAACCGTCCCGACGTGCTCGATCCGGCGCTGTTGCGTCCAGGCCGTTTCGACCGTCAGGTGGTGGTGCCGAACCCCGACATCGTCGGCCGCGAGAAGATCCTCAAGGTGCATGTACGCAACGTGCCTCTGGCGCCGAACGTCGACCTCAAGGTCGTGGCGCGCGGCACACCCGGTTTCTCCGGTGCCGATCTGATGAACCTGGTCAACGAATCCGCGCTGATGGCGGCGCGGCGCAACAAGCGCCTCGTCACCATGGCCGAGTTCGAGGATGCCAAGGACAAGATCATGATGGGTGCTGAGCGGCGCTCGTCGGCCATGACCCAGGCCGAGAAGGAGCTGACCGCCTATCACGAGGCCGGGCACGCCATCCTGGCGCTCAACGTGCCGTCGGCCGATCCGCTGCACAAGGCCACCATCATCCCGCGCGGCAGGGCGCTCGGCATGGTCATGCAGTTGCCGGAAGGCGACCGCTATTCGATGAGCTACAAATACATGATCTCGCGTCTCGCCATCATGATGGGCGGCCGCGTCGCCGAGGAGTTCAAGTTCGGCAAAGAGAACATCACCTCGGGCGCTTCCTCCGACATCGAGCAGGCGACCAAGCTGGCGCGCGCCATGGTTACGCGCTGGGGCTTCTCCGACAAGCTCGGCCATGTCGCCTATGGCGACAATCAGGAAGAGGTGTTCCTCGGCCATTCGGTGGCGCGCACGCAGAACATCTCGGAAGAGACCGCGCAGATCATCGACGCCGAAGTGCGCCGCCTGATCGACGAGGCCTATTCGACGGCGAAATCCATCCTGACCAAGAAGAAAAAGGAATGGATCGCGCTGGCGCAGGGTCTGCTCGAATACGAGACGCTGTCGGGCGACGAGATCAAGCAGCTGATCGCTGGTGAAAAGCCCGCGCGCGACCTCGGCGACGACACCCCTCCGAGCCGCGGCTCGGCCGTGCCGAAATCAGGCCGCCGCAAGAAGGGTCCCGAGCCCGAAGGCGGCATGGAGCCGCAGCCATCGAGCTGAGCAGGAGATGATAGAGTTCAACAAACGCTGCGGCTTTGTCCGCAGCGTTTTTGTTTGTGGGGAGCATCGCCGGTGGTTCGCCCAGCCAAGGGTTGACCAATTGTTGAAGTCGGCGCCGCCCCTCATTGCCCTGCCGGTGTCCAGCCGATAGATGGGTACCAGTTTGAACCGGATACATGGGTAACAGTTCTCCCCCTTATGATGGGTTCGCCGCCGCGCCAGGCGGTTTGGTTGGTGTGGCGCTTCGGCGAACCAGTTTCATGTGCTTGTGGTCGATGAAGCCGAGCGGATGGGCATAGAAGCGCATCGCCCATTCGCCGTTCTCAGTCTCTTCGATGGCAATCGGCTCGCCTGCCAGCGTGGCCGAGACGTAGATTTCGGCGCCCTGCCATTTGACGG
>NZ_AXAE01000041.1 GCF_000472705.1 Mesorhizobium erdmanii USDA 3471
AGCTCGGCCTGCGCTCACCCAAGTCGATCGCCGCACTCGCCGGCCTTGCCCCCTTCGACAACAAGAGCGGCAAGCTCAACCGCAGGAGCCAGATCCAGGGTGGCCGATCGCGTGTGCGCCGTGCTCTCTACATGGCTGCGCTCGGCGCCATCCGAGCTTGTGAGCGCTTCAGAGCTTTCTATACCGCCATCGCAGTCCGCTCAGGCTCGAAGAAGCTCGCCATCATCGCCGTCGCAAGGAAGCTCCTCGTCGTCCTCAACGCCGTCATTCGAGACAAAAAAGCTTTCGCATGAACACAGTTGCCATGCCGCGACCTCCGAGGACGAAGTCGAACAGGCTCACCCCCGCTTCAACACCTTCGCCGCCTCGAAAAACGTCGCCCACGGATCGGCTTCCGTCAACTGCTTCATCGTCGTCTTGTCGCCGATCGGAAATGCATTTGGTGCCAGGCCGGCCTCGATCTCGGCCCAGGTCACCGGCATCGACACCGTAGCCCCCTTCTTGGCCCGCGACGAAAAGGGCGCGACCGTGGTCGAGCCCCGGCCATTGCGCAGATAGTCGACAAAGATCTTTCCGGTGCGCGCCTTTTTCGACAACGTCGCCGTGTAGCGGTCGGGGGCACCCTGCTCCAGCGCCTTGGCAAAATCATGGGCGAAGGTCTTTACCCCCTCCCAATCCGCCGACGGCTTCAGCGGCACCAGCACGTGATAGCCCTTTCCGCCCGATGTCTTGACGAAGTTAGGCAGCGACAATTCGTCGAGCTTGGCCCTGATGTCGAGCGCCGCCTCGCGCACCGCTTTCACATCGACGCCTTCATCGGGGTCGAGGTCGAAAATGATCTGGTCGGGCTGTTCGAGCTTGTCGATCATGCAGCCCCAGATGTGGATCTCGACCACGCCGTATTGAACGAGCGCCGCGACACCGTCGAAATCCCGGATGAACAGGATCTCCTCGCCGTCCGTCGGGTCCTTCATCCGGGCAATCTTGTCGCTCATGCCGGCCGAGGCGTGTTTCTGGAAGAAACGCGGGCCACCGACGCCGTCCGGCGCGCGCACCAGGCTGAGCGGCCGGTTGACGACGAACTGCTCCATGCGCGGCCAGACCCGCGCGTAATGGTCGAGCAGGCCCTGCTTGGAAATCTTTTCCTCGGGCCACAGCAGCTTGTCGGGATGGGAGAGTTTGACGCTGGTCGTCATCGTCCCGGCGGATGTACCGGTGCCGCTTGAGGGCGGCCTTGCCTTGGCTGTCGCTGCCTTGGGCTTTTCCTGCACAACGTCCTCCGCCGGCTTGTCCTCGCGCAGCCCCTGGAACGAGGCATGGCGTATTATACGGTCCGATGTCCAGCTGCGGAACTCCACTTCGCCGACAAGCTGCGGCTTCACCCAGACCAGCCCCTTTCCCTTGGGTACGGCCGCGTCGAAGGGCGAAGCCGCCGCCTTCAGCGCATCGAGCCTCTTCTTGAGTTCGTTGGCGCCCTTGGCTGAGAAGCCGGTGCCGACTCGCCCGGCATAGTGAAGTTTGCCGGCTTCGTAATAGCCGACCAGCAGCGAGCGCAGGCCACGCCCGGTCTTGTCCGATGGCAGATAGCCGCCGATGACGAATTCCTGCCGCGCCGTGCATTTCGACTTGACCCATGTCGGGCCGCGCCCGCTGCGATAAGGCGCATCGGCGCGTTTGGAGACGACGCCTTCCAGCCCCATGCGGCAGGCATGCTCCAGCATGATCTTGCCGGGATCAAAGAAGTGGTCGGAGAAACGCACCGCCGCATTCTCCGGCTGTTTGCCCAGCAGATCCTGCAAGGCCTGCTTGCGCTCCACCAGGGGTTCGCGGCGCAGATCCTTGCCGTCAAGGCGCATGAGGTCAAAGACGTAGTAGATGAATCGGTTGGTGCGGTTGGCAGACAGGTCCTGCTGCAGCAGGGAGAAAGAAGAAACGCCGCTGTCGGCCAGCACGACGATCTCGCCGTCGACGATGGCATCGCTGCATTTCAGCGCTGCCAGTTCCGCGACGATCTCGCCGCCGAATTTCTCCGTCCAGTCGAGGCCAGTGCGGGTCAAAAGCCGCACATCGGTGCCTGCTATCTGCGCCTGCATGCGATAGCCGTCGAACTTCACCTCGTGTAGCCAGTCCTCGCCCGAGGGCGCATCCCGCCCCAGCGTGGCGAGCTGCGGTTCTATGAAGTCGAGGCGCTTGCCGGGCTTCGCCTTGCCGGCTGCCGGCTTGTTGGAGTGCCAGACTTCGGGCTTCTCGCCTTTGGCGCTTTTGCCCTCGCCGACCTCTTCGATCGTCAGCCCGGACTTCACCGATAGCGGCGCCTCCTTGAGAATATCCTCGCCAGGGCGCGCCGCCGCATCGTCCGACTTGATCAGCAGCCAGTTGTCGCGCTTTTCGCCCGGGCGGGGTTTCAGCCGCACCAGATGCCACAGCCCGTGCAGCTTGTGGCCCTTGAGCTCGAAGCTGATATGGCCCTTCTTCATCGCCTTGGCCGGGTTGGTTTCAGGAACCCACGTGCCCTCGTCCCAGACGATGACCGAGCCGCCGCCATATTCGCCCTTCGGAATCGTGCCCTCGAACGGCGCGTAGTCGATCGGATGATCCTCGACATGCACGGCGAGACGCTTTTCATGCGGATCGAGGCTAGGCCCTCGCGTCACCGCCCAGCTCCACAGCACGCCGCCATGCTCGAGGCGGAGGTCGTAATGCAGCCGTGTCGCCGCGTGTTTGTGGATGACGAAGATACCGCCCGCTTCGTTTTTCCCGGCCCGCGCAACCTTGCCTGCCGGCTCGGACGTCTTCTTGAAATCGCGCTTGGCGTGATATTGTTCGAGGCTGGCCATTGCTTGGGTGTCCTCAGGCGGATTTGCGTTTCGGCGCGGCGGCTTTCGGCTTGGCGCGTTTGGCCGCCGGCTTGGCTTTGGCGGACGACGGCTTCGCATCCGACGACAGGCTCTTCTTCAGCGCGTCGAATAGATTGACGACATTGGAAGGCTTCGGCGGCGCCTTGGCTTTCGGCGCCTTGTGCCCGGCTTTCTTGGCCCGGATCAGCTCCAGCAGCGCATCTTCATACTTGTCGTCGAATTTCGACGGATCGAATTTTGCTTTCTTCTTGTCGATAATCAGCTCGGCCAGATCGGTCATTTCCTGGTCGGTCTTCACCGCCTTGATCTCACCGAACACGCTGTCCGGCTGGCGCACCGTGTTGTCGTAGCGCAGCGTCGTCAGCACCATGCCCTTGCCAAGCGGCTCGATCACCACGGGCCGTTCTCGGTTGTAGAGCACGATGCGCGCCAGCCCAGCCATCTTCTTGCCTGCCATCGCATCGCGGATGACGGCGAAAGCCTCCTCAGAAACCTTGTCGGCCGGCGCGACATAATAGGGCGTATCAAGATAGATCTGCTGGATCGAGGCTTTGTCGACGAAACCGTCGAGGCTCATCGTGTGCGAGGATTCGATCTGCACCGCCTCGATCTCGTCCTCCTCGATACGGACGAAATCGCCGTCGTCGAGCTCATAGCCCTTGATCTCGTCGCCATCGCCCAACGGCTTGCCGGTCTCGGCGTCGACATAGATGCGCTTCACCGTGTTGCCGGTCTTGCGGTTCAGCACCCGGAACGAAACCTTTTCGGTATGGGTGACGACATTGGTCAACTCGACCGCGCAAGTGACCAGCGACAGCTTCAGATAACCCTTCCAGGCCGGGCGCGGCGCCATGGCAATTTTCCTTCGGCGATCAGAATGAAGATGAGAACGGCCAAGGCCAGCTCCAGTTCCGCCTGCGCCGAACAATAGGCAAGTCCTGGCGCGCCCGAGCCATTTGGCGGTCGGAACGGAAATTCGCTCGCTGGCCATAAATTGAAACAGAAGCGCGCGCGCGCGACATTCAAACGAAACATATGTGATGCAAAAGTCACACTGGATGGAATGGCGACAAAAGGCTCGGAAAGACCCCGAATCAGCCGCATTCCGGCCACGAAGCAACGGGTTTTCGACCAAAAATTAACATCGCGTTCACCGACTATTCACGCCTCGTTGCTATCATTCTCGCAATTCGGAAGGGACATCCGAAAATCGGGACAGGGACAGGGTAAATGAACTTCCTTACGCACCTCATCGGCTATGCCGCCGCCATCCGCGAATTCGTCGCGCCGACCTATCGGCCCGAGCGCTATTACATGCGCGGCCCCGGCCCGGCCTGCGCCCGTCGCGGCACCTCGCTGGGCGCGCACTGACCATGACATTCGAAAGCCGCCACAACAGCCGCATCTGCAGGCCGGGCGCCAACACCCGTGCCACGACTTATCGTTCCGAGCGTCCGGCTCTGGGCGACAGGCGGCGTGCGACAACGCCACGTCTTTGATCCTGCCTCCGGCTGGCCTGGTGTCTCAGGACACGAGCAGCCGAGGCCCGCGTGACCGACCTTTCCCAGTCTAGTCTGTCCCACGCAGGTCCGACCAAGCCCACTCCTCCCGCTGAAACGTCCCTCGATGTGAGCCATCCGCTGATCGTCTTCGACGGCGTCTGCGTGCTGTGCTCCGGTTTCGTGCGCATGGTGGTAAGGCTCGACCGCCACCGCCGTTTCCGCTTCGCCACCGCGCAATCGCCCTTCGGCGAGGCGCTGTTCAGGAAGCATGGGCTGCGCACGGATGCTTACGAAACCAATTTGGTCTTGATCGACGGCGTCGCCTTTACGAAGCTCGACAGCTTTGTCGCCGTCATGTCGGAACTTGGTTGGCCGTGGCGCGTGGCGAAGGCGCTGTTGCTGCTGCCGCGCCCGCTGCGCGACGGGCTGTACATCAGCATCGCCAGAAACCGCTACGCCTTGTTCGGCAGGAAGGACAGCTGCGGGATTCCACCGGCCGCGCTAAGAGGACGGTTCCTTGGCTAGGTGTCCAGTCCGGCATTTGACGGGTTGGGTCGAACCGGAGGCGCTTAGGCTCTCTTGCGGGCAGTCGATGTGCATGCGCTGAAGGGGCTTCCGCGATTGGCGCAGCGGCCGCGTCTTCCTGGCATGTCGACTGTGGCGAAGGCTTGCACCTTGCCCGATGAGGGCCGAAAGATTTCTCGCAGCACATGTCGAAATCGGTTGCCGCCGCGCGACATACGTGTGGCCCCGCAAGGACGCGGCCTTCGAACCACGGGAGAAGACCCATGCGATACATGCTTTTGATCAACAATGACGAAGCCGTACTGGCGAACACGCCGATCGAGAAGGCCCAGCAGATGAGCGCGGCCTATGGCGCCTATACCGAGGCGTTGAAGAAATCCGGCGCGTGGCTGGCCGGCGAAAGGCTGCGCCCGACCCAGGCGACCACCTCGGTGCGGATCGCCGACGGCAAGACCAACGTGATCGACGGCCCCTACGCCGACACCAAGGAGCAGCTTGCCGGCTTCTACATGATCGAGGCGGCTGACATCGATACCGCCATCGAATGGGCGGCGCGCTGTCCGGCGGCCAGCACTGGTACGGTCGAGTTGCGGCCGATCTGGGAAATGGCCGACTACATGCCCAAGAAATGAGCTTGTGATGGACAGTCGTCCGGAGATCGCGCGGGCGGCCGCCGAGGCCGCTGCCCGGCAGAGCTACGGCAAGCTGGTCGCCTGGCTGGCGGCGCGCACGCGCGACGTCGCCGCCGCCGAGGATGCACTGGCCGACGCCTTTGCCGCGGCGCTCGAACGCTGGCCGAAGTCGGGCGTGCCGGAAAAGCCGGAAGCCTGGTTGTTGGCCGTGGCGCGGCGACGACGCGTCGACGCGGTGCGGCGGCGGCTCACCCGGGAGGCCGCCCGCGATCATCTCCAGCTGATCGCCGAAGAGGTGGAGGCGCGCATGACGGACCAGGACCTTCCCGACGAACGCTTGCGGCTGATGTTTGCCTGCGCGCATCCGGCGATCGAGCCGGGTGTGCGCGCACCGTTGATCCTGCAGACCATCCTCGGCTTCGATGCCGCCACGATCGCTTCAGCCTTCCTGGTCTCACCGGCAACGATGGGCCAGAGGCTGGTGCGCGCCAAGGCCCGGATCCGCGAAACCGGCATCCCATTCCGCGTGCCGGAGCGGGCCGAACTCGGCGAACGGCTCGATGCCGTGCTGGAGGCGATCTACGCCGCTTTCGCCGAAGGCTGGTCGGACCCGGCCGGCACCGAGACCAGGGCGCGCAACCTTGCCACCGAAGGCATCTGGCTTGGCCGCCTGGTGGTGACGCTGATGCCGCAAGAGCCGGAAGCGCTTGGCCTGCTGGCGCTGATGCTGTTCGCCGAAGCGCGCCGCGCCGCCCGGCGCAGCGCCGAAGGCGAGTTCGTGCCGCTGGCCGAACAGGATTGCGACCTGTGGGACCGCGCCCTCATCGATGAGGCGGAGGCGCTTCTGTCCCACGCGGCGGTGAGCGGCGTCGTCGGCCGCTACCAGCTAGAGGCGGCCGTTCAGTCGGCGCATGCGGCGCGACGGTTGACCGGCCGTACCGACTGGGCGGCGATCCGCGCGCTCTACGACGCATTGTTTTCGATCGCCGGATCGCCGGTGGTGGCGATCAACGGTGCCGTGGCGCTGGCAGAAACGGAGGGCGCCATGGCCGGGCTGGCTGCGCTTTACGTGCTGGGCGACGACAAGCGGCTCGATGAGTATCAGCCCTATTGGGCGGCGCGCGCCGGTCTCCTGGGCAGGCTCGGCCAGGTGCCGCAGGCAAGCGAGGCCTATGATCGCGCCATCGGCCTCGAGCGCGATCCAGCGGTGCGCCGGTTCCTGCAGGGAAAAAGGGCAGCGCTGCGCAACTGACCTTCAGGGCAACGAGCCCGGCCACATCTCGTGGGAAGTGTTGAGCGTCTTCATCAACGGATGGCCGCGCAGCTTGGCCCAGAGCCGTTCAATGTTTGGCCATGCTGTCCGCGCGTGTTCGATGTCGGGATGCCAGGCCACCAGCATGACGAGATAGATGTCGGCCAGCGACATTGCTTCGCCAACCAGCCAGTCACGGCCTTTGAGAGCGGCGTCGACGACGGCGAAGCCACGGTCCATCTCGGCGACTGCCGCCTGCTTGACGGCCTTCGTGCCGTCGGCGTCGGCCGTGTAGCGATGGGCGTAGTAGAGCCGCAGGATCGCCGGGTAGAGCACCGACGACATGAAGGCCATCCAGCGCAGGAACTCCGCGCGGGCCGGCGCGCCAACCGCCGGCGCAAGGCCGGCGTCGGGGTGGCGCTCGGCAAGCAGGATGCAGATCGCCGCCGATTCGGTGATCGAGCGTCCGTCCGGCAAGGTCAGCACCGGCACCTGGTTCAGCGGGCTGATGTCGAGGAAGGCCGGATCGGGCCGATCGGTCTTCGGCACGTCGATCTGCTCGAACGGCACATTCGCCAGCGCCAGGGCGGCCTCGACAACGAAGCCGCCGCTGCCGGGACGGGTATAGAGCTTGTACATCGAATTTTCCCCCGGCCCGGACTGAGAGGGCCGGAAGCGATATGAACCGGAAGCAGTCCGCTGCTCAAGCCGGTGGCGGGCGCCACCGGCGGTTTTTCAGCGGGCCAGCAAGAAGCGGCCGCTTACGCGCCGAGCCCTTCGAACAGGATCGTCGACAGATAGCGTTCGGCAAAGGACGGGATGACCACGACCAGGGTCTTGCCCTTGTTCTCCGGCCGCGAGCCGACGACGATTGCCGCCTGCAGGGCCGCACCCGACGAGATGCCGACCGGCACGCCTTCGAGCCGGGCGACGAGGCGGGCATTGGCGACCGAATCCTCGTTGGAAACCTTGACGATCTCGTCATAGATCGTGGTGTCGAGGATCTTTGGCGCGAACCCGGCGCCAATGCCCTGGATCTTGTGCGGGCCGGGCTGGCCACCCGACAGCACCGGCGAAGCCTCCGGCTCGACGGCGACAACCTGCACGGAGGGCTTGCGCTTCTTCAGCACCTGGCCGACGCCGGTAATGGTGCCGCCGGTGCCGATGCCGGCAACGAAGATGTCGACTTCGCCCTGCGTGTCGTTCCAGATCTCCTCGGCCGTCGTCGTACGGTGGATTTCCGGATTGGCGGGGTTTTCGAACTGCTGCGGGATGATGGCGTTGGGGATCGTCGCGGCCAGTTCGTCGGCCTTGGCGATGGCGCCCTTCATGCCTTTCGGGCCTTCGGTCAGCACCAGTTCGGCGCCGAGCAGCGCCAGCATCTTTCTGCGCTCGACTGACATCGTCTCCGGCATGGTCAGGATCAGCTTGTAGCCCTTGGCTGCGGCGGCGAAGGCCAGCGCGATGCCGGTATTGCCCGAGGTCGGTTCGACCAGCGTCGTCTTGCCGGGCGAAATCTTGCCGGCGGCCTCCAGCGCCTCGATCATCGCCACGCCGATGCGGTCCTTGACCGAGGCGATCGGGTTGAAGAATTCGAGCTTGGCCACGAGATTGGCGACAATGCCTTTCTCCTTGGCGAACTTGTCGAGCCGTACCAGGGGCGTGTCGCCGATCGTGTCGGTGATGGAATTGTAGATACGGCCGCGGCCGGGGACGCGGGCGGAGGTGACGGGCTTGTTCATTGGCTTCGCTCCCAGAATTTCAGGCAAGTGAGAATTTCAGGCAAGTGGAGGATTTCAGGCAACTGGCATTCCTGCCGGCAAGATAGGGCTTTCAGCGGCGCAACATAAGCTGTCGTTCGAAAATATCCGAGTGAGGCCCGTGTCATAAACAGCCTTGCCCCGGAAAGGCATTTCACTGGAACGCAAATATCAGGAATGTTTTGGCGAGAGGGGCGTTATTGCCGGGCGGCAATCGCCGCCGCCGCGCCAACCATGAACGTGGCCGCCGTGCGGTTCAGCAGCTTCAGCGCGCGTGGCGATTTCAGGAACCAGCGCGCCTTGGCGGCGAGCGCCAGGTAAGGCACCAGCACGACGAACAGCACGACCACCGTCAGCGCGGCGAGAATGCCGTAGTCGGCCAGCGTGATGGTCTTCAGGTCGACGATGGTCGGCGTGATGGCGAGGTAGAAGATCATCGTCTTCGGATTGCCGAGCGTGACGGTCAGGCCGGCGAGGAAACTCGATGCCAGGCCGCCCTTGCCCTTCCGCGCTTCGACGGTCTCCGGCGTGATGCCAGCGGTCCAGAAACGCCAGCCGAGGAAAGCGAGATAGGCGACGCCCAGCCATTTTACGGCGAGGAAAACCATGCCGAAGGTCTGCGCGACGAAGGCGAGGCCGAGCACCACGGCGGTTAAATAGGTGAGGTCGCCCAGCATCAGGCCGAAGGACATAGCCAGCGACGAGCGAAAGCCCGAGCCGAGCGCCCGCGCGACAAGCGCGGTGACGCCCGGGCCGGGAATGGCGGCGGCGATGCCAAGGGCGGCACTGTAGGCGAGAAAGCCGGTGAGGGTCATGATCGAACCTTGCGTCCGTTGAACGCCATTGTGACGGCGGCTTGTCGCACAATGGCAGGCTCGCGGATATTCCCTGTAACCGGAATTCGATTGCACCACGCCGAAATGCGGTCAGGACCGCCCGCCGTCATAGGTCACGCGCCAGATGGTGCCGTTGCCATCCTCGGTCACGATCAGCGCGCCGTCGGCCGCCATAGTGACACCCACCGGGCGGCCCCACACCTCGCCATTGGAGACGACGAAGCCGGTCATGAAATCCTCGTATTCGCCGGTCGGCTTGCCATCCTTGAACTTGAGCCGGACGACCTTGTAGCCAGTCCTGTTGCCGCGATTCCACGAACCGTGCAGAGCCACGAAAGCATCGCCTTGGTATTGTTTGGGAAAACTGCTGTCGGCGGGCAAATCCTTACCGTCGTAGAAGGCGATGTTGAGCGGCGCCGAATGCGCCTGCATCAGCACATCGGGAATGGTTGCCTTGCCGGCGAGATCGGGGCGCGCGTCCTTGTGGCGCGGGTCCTCATTGTTGCCGATATAGTACCAGGGCCAGCCGTAGAAGGCGCCTTCCTTGACCGAGGTGGCGTATTCGAAGGGCACATTGTCGCCGAGCGCGTCGCGCTCGTTGACGACGCACCATAGCGCCCCGGTCGCCGGCTGGATGGTCATGCCCGAACAGTTGCGCAAGCCGGTGGCGACGATGCGGCCGTTCTTGCCGTCCGGGTCGAAGGCCTGCACGTCGGCGCGGCCGTTCTCGGAGCCCCAAACAGCACCCAGCGGCTTCGCCTTCACCCATGCTTCGAGGCCGCCCTTCGGCGCCTTGTCCATTTCCTCGGCGACATTCGAGCCGGAGCCGACGGACAGATACAGCGTCTTGCCGTCAGGCGAAAAGACGATGTCGCGCGTCCAGTGATGGTTCGAGGGAATGTTGTCGACGATGGTTTCGGGTTCGCCCGATGCCTTCAACGCGCCATTGCGGTAGGCGAAGCGCACGATGCTGTCGCTGTTGGCGACATAGACCCATTGCGGGTCGTTGCCGGGGGGATAGAAGGCAATGCCATAGGGCTGGTTGAGATTGCCGGCGAAAATACCTTGCTCGCTAGGCTTGGCGCTGCCCTTGGCCAGGCGGTAGACGCGGATCTGGTTGGCTTCGCTATCGGCGACGAACAGGTCGCCGTTGGGTGCTACGCGCACGACGCGCGGATTGTCGATGCCGGACGCGACCAGCTCGGCCGAAAAGCCAGGCGGCAATTGCGGCTTCGCGTCTGCCGGCATGTCGGCAAGGCCGGCGCTGTTCGAGGCCGATTTGGTGACAAAAGGCCTTGGCAGGTCTTCCGGCCTGATCAGCCGGCGCACGCCAGGTTTGTCGGCGCGCCAGCCGCCGAAGGCGGCCGCGCCCTTCAGCAGCGGCTGGTCCGCCTGCTGGGCGAATGCCGCCGACGTGAGAAAGAGTGCGGGAAGCACCAGCCCGGCCAATCGGATCACCTTGTCCTCCATCTGGTCGCGAAGGAAACCAACGGCCGGCTCGCCCCCGGGTTCCACCACGCACGGTGAGGTGGAAGCGAAGTCCGCTTTCCGGCCTATGTCCCGGCGGCGTAGAAATCGTCGTCGAGGCGTTTTTCCAGTGCGACGAGATCGGCCGGCAACGGCAGGCCCATGGCGCGCATTTCCCGCAGCTTTTCGCGCAGCTGTTCCTGAATCTCGTGCTGGTCTTCCGGCTGGTTGACCATCTCCTCGAGCAGCAGGCTGATCCGGGCCTTGAATTCTTCGAGCGCCATTCTTTTTCTCCTCGGTTCTCAGCTCAACGAAGCATGCGCGATATCAGCTGCGCGGTATAATCGACCATCGGTACGATACGGGCATAGTTGAGCCGGGTCGGACCGATGACGCCGAGCGCGCCGACGACGCGGGCATCCTTGTCGCGATAGGGCGCCACCACCAGCGACGAGCCCGACAGCGAAAACAGCTTGTTTTCCGAGCCGATGAAGATGCGCACGCCCGATCCCTGCTCGGCGAGGTCAAGCAGTTGGATCAGCCCGTCCTGGGTTTCCATGTCCTCGAACAGATGCCGCAGCAGTTCGATGTCCGCCTGGGCGGTGACGTTTTCGAGCAGGTTGGCGCGGCCGCGCACGATGAGCCGCGCCGGCAGGCCGCTTTCGGCGCCCGCCCACACGGCCAGCCCCTTCTCGACGAGGTCCTGTGACAGCGTGTCCAGCGCCGCTCTCGTCTCTTCCTTGATGCGGGCGATCTCGGTGCGCGCCTCGGCCAGCGTGCGGCCGCGAATATGGGCGTTGAGGAAATTGGAGGCCTCGTGCAGTTGCGAGACGGTGATGCCGGCCGGCAGCTCGACGACGCGGTTCTCGACGTCGCCATTCTGCGACACCAGCACGGCCAGCGCCTTGGTCGGCTCGAGCTGGATGAATTCGATATGCTTCAGCGCCACCTCGTTCTTGGCGGCCAGCACCAGGCCGGCGCCACGCGACATGCCCGACAGCATCTGGCTGGCCTCGGTCAGCATGTGCTCCAGCGTCGCGCCCGAGCCGGAGGCCCGCACCTGCGCCTCGATGGTGCGGCGCTCCTCGTCCGAGAGGTCGCCAAGCTCCATGAAGGCATCGACGAAGAAACGCAGGCCCGCCTGCGTCGGCAGCCGTCCGGCCGATATGTGCGGCGCATAGATCAGCCCGAGATGCTCGAGATCGCTCATCACATTGCGGATGGTGGCCGGCGACAGCGAGGACGGCAGAATGCGCGACAGGCTGCGCGACCCCACCGGCTCGCCATCCCTGAGATAGGAATCGACGATGCGCCGGAAGATATCGCGTGAGCGCATATCCAGCGATTGAAGAGCGGGCGACAGCAAACTGGGTTCGGCGACTGCTTTGGTCATGCGGCCAAAAACCTCCAGCCCAAGGATATAGACACACACCAGGCCCGCGCAACCCGGTGCCGCGCTTGCGGCCATCGGTGCATGTTTGCGGCGGCTGGTGCCGCGTCGCGGCCGTCAGGCCATTTTCCTTTGCGCCATGCGCTTCGTGGGGCTACAAGCCGGCCAAGATTCCAAAAAGTGACAAGAAAGAAGCCTGAATGCGCCCCTCCAAACGCCAATTCGACGAAATGCGTGCCATCTCCTTCGAGCGCGGCGTTTCCAAGCATGCCGAAGGCTCGTGCCTGGTGAAGTTCGGCGACACCCATGTCCTGTGCACGGCGAGCCTCGAAGAGAAGGTGCCGGGCTGGATGCGCAATTCCGGCAAGGGCTGGGTGACGGCCGAATATGGCATGCTGCCGCGCTCGACCGGCGAGCGCATGCGCCGCGAAGCTTCCGCCGGCAAGCAGGGCGGCCGCACGCTGGAAATCCAGCGCCTCATCGGCCGTTCGCTGCGTGCCGTGGTCGACCTGCAGGCGCTGGGCGAGCAGCAGATCACCGTCGACTGCGACGTCATCCAGGCCGATGGCGGCACTCGCACCGCCTCGATCACCGGCGGCTGGGTGGCGCTGCATGACTGCCTGCGCTGGATGGAAGCGCGGCAGATGGCCAGTGTTTCGAAAGTGCTGAAGGACCATGTCGCGGCCATTTCCTGCGGCATCCATGACGGCCAGCCGGTCATCGACCTCGATTATCTCGAGGATTCCTCGGCTGGTACCGACGCCAATTTCGTCATGACCGGCAAGGGCGGCATCGTCGAGATCCAGGGCACCGCCGAGGGCGAGCCTTTTTCGGAAGCACAGTTCGCGGATTTGATGGGCCTAGCCAAGAAAGGCATTTCGCGGCTGGTCAGCCTGCAGCAGATGGCGGTCGCGTAATTTCGAAATGCCGAGCTTGAGCGCCCCCCTCTGTCCTGCCGGACATCTCCCCCACAAGGGGGGAGATTGGCGGTTTTGGCGCCCCGCTCAATCCCGCAACGCAAATGATTGGCGAAAGCCGCGATGGCCACTGATCTCCCCCCTAGAGGGGGAGATGCCCGGCAGGGCAGAGGGGGGCGCCTCGTGATACCCTCAGCCATTCTGGAATCAGCGCTCTACGTCACCGACCTCGCCGCCGCCGAAGCCTTCTACACTGACATCCTGGGCCTCACCCTCCTCGGCAAGGTCGACGGTCGCCACCTCTTTTTCCGCTGCGGGCCGGGCGTGCTGCTCATCTTCAACGCCGAGGCGACCAAGATCCCGCCTCCACCCGACGCCCGGCTGAAAGTGCCGCCGCATGGCACGGTCGGCGAAGGTCATCTCTGCTTTGCAGCCAGCGCCGAAGAGCTAGCAGCCTGGAAAGCGCGTCTCCAGGCGAAAAACATCGCCATCGAAAGCGAATTCGAATGGCCGCAAGGCGGCCGTTCGCTCTATATACGCGACCCCTCGGGCAATTCGATCGAGTTCGCCGAGCCGAGAATCTGGGGCTTTTGATGCATACTCCAACTCTTCATTCGCTTGATGGCAAGAAGATCGTCGTCGCCAGCCACAATGCCGGCAAGCTGCGCGAATTCGCCGATTTGATGGGACCGTTCGGCTTCGAGGCGAAGTCGGCCAAGGACTATGGTCTGCCGGAGCCGGACGAAACCGGCACAACTTTCGAGGAAAACGCCTACATCAAGGCATTTGCCGCCGCCACGGCCACCGGCCTGCCGGCACTATCGGACGATTCCGGCCTCTGCGTCGATGCGCTCGACGGCGCGCCGGGCGTCTACACCGCCAACTGGGCCGAAACCCCGGATGGATCACGCGATTTCGCCATGGCCATGCAGCGCACCGAAGTGGCGCTGCAGGAGGTCGATGCCGCCACGCCTGAGCAGCGCAAGGGCCGCTTTGTCGCCGTCATCTGCCTCGCCTTCCCCGACGGCGAGGCGGAATATTATCGCGGCGAGGCCGAAGGCACGCTGGTCTGGCCGCCGCGCGGCGAGCTCGGCTTCGGCTATGATCCGGTGTTCTTGCCGGATGGCTTCGAAAAGACCTTCGGCGAGATGAGCGCCGAGGAGAAGCACGGCTGGAAGCCTGGGCAGCCGACAGCGCTGTCGCACCGCGCCCGCGCCTTCCAGAAATTCGCCAAAGCGAGATTGGGTTCGGCATGACTGGACCCGGCATGACCATGCCACTGGACCGCGGCCCCGGCTTCGGCGTCTACGTCCATTGGCCGTTCTGCGCGGCCAAATGCCCCTATTGCGACTTCAACAGCCATGTCCGTCACCAGCCAGTCGACCAGGAGCGCTTTGCCGCTGCCTTCGAGGCGGAACTGGCAACGATGCGTCAGCGCACCGGGCCGCGCGAGGTGACCAGCATCTTCCTCGGCGGCGGCACGCCGTCGCTGATGAAGCCGGAAACGGTGGCCAGGGTTCTGGAGGCCGTGGCGAAGAACTGGACCGTGCCCGACGGCATCGAGGTGACGCTGGAGGCCAACCCCTCCTCGGTCGAGGCCGAACGCTTCCGCGGCTACCGGGCGGCTGGTGTCAACCGCGTCTCGCTCGGCGTGCAGGCGCTGAACGACAAGGATTTGCGCTTCCTCGGCCGCCTGCACAATGTCGACGAAGCGCTGCACGCCATCGGCCTGGCCCGGGAAATCTTCCCGCGCCTCTCCTTCGACCTGATCTATGCGCGGCCCGGCCAGACGCCGGAGGCTTGGGCAGCGGAACTCGAACAGGCGATCGGCCATGCCGCCGACCATCTCTCGCTCTACCAGCTGACCATCGAGGAAGGCACGCCCTTCCATGCGCTGCACGCAGCGAAGAAATTCGTCATCCCCGACAACGACCACGCCGCCGATCTCTATGCGTTGACGCAGGAGATCACTGCCGCGCATGGTCTGCCGGCCTACGAGATTTCCAACCATGCTCGGCCAGGCGCCGAGAGCCGTCACAATCTGACCTACTGGCGCTATGGCGAATATGTCGGCGTCGGCCCCGGCGCGCATGGCCGCTTCGTCGAGCATGGCCGCCGCACGGTCACCATCGCCGAACGGATGCCTGAAACCTGGGCCAATCTGGTCGAAGCCAAGGGCCATGGCGTCACCGGCGGCGAGATCCTGACGCGCTCGGAGGAGGCCGACGAATTCCTGCTGATGGGGTTGCGACTGGCCGAGGGCATCGACCTCTCACGTTACGAGGCGTTTTCCGGCCGCGGCCTGTCGACGGCCCGGCTGTCGGTGCTGCAGGGCGAGGGGCTGGTGGCGCCGATCGGCAATGCGCGCCTGCGCGCCACGCCGGCCGGCATGATCGTTCTCGACGCCGTGGTCGCGGATCTGGCGCGGTAGGACAGGGTCCAAGCCACCGGTGGATGATTTATCGACTGGGGCAAAGATGGTAGAGGTTCGGCTAGCTTTGGTCGAAGGCTGTGGCGCCATTTCCAATTCTGGTGTGCGATGAAGTTCCTGATCCACGAGACGCTGCGCACACTGAACACGGATGATGTTTTCGAGTTTGGATTGAGCGAAATCTCGAAGCCACAGGACAACGAAGATCTCTATCGAGCTCGCGCCGTAATCATCAAAAACCAGAAAGTCATCTCCGACATAAAACGATCCGGCATGACTGAATTCGATGTGATCCGTGGTTTTCTTACCTATGTCGGCATAAATCTGCGGGTATTGCCACGCGAGCACGCGGTAGAGTTCGAACTCTACGGATTGACCCCTGACGAGTATCTACCGCTGACCAAGTCGATACGCGAAATGTTCGATGAGTAATGCCGTTGCCACGGCGACGCTGAGCCGGGAAGCCAAGAAGCTTTTGAAAAACGTCCTCTTCGTCTGCAGCCAGAACCGCTTGCGCAGCCCGACCGCCGAGCAGGTGTTTTCCACGCGCCGGGATATCGAGGTCGCGTCGGCTGGAACCAATCACGATGCCGATACGCCGCTGACGCATGACCTCGTCGCCTGGGCCGACATCATCTTCGTCATGGAAAAGGTGCACCGCACCAAGCTGCAGAAGAGATTCAAGACGAGCCTGAACAAGGCCCGGATCATCTGCCTCGATATCCCTGACAACTATGAATTCATGGATATGGAACTGATCGACCTTCTGAAGGCGCGCGTTTCACGCTATCTGGCGTTAACCGGGCCCTCGTCGTCCTCAAGTTTGCGCTCGTCCGCCCACGGTGACGAGGCAAGGGCAGTCAAGGAGGCCGCGTTGGTCAGGCGTCGTGCTTGAAACGGCGCTTGCCGCGATCCTTCTCGGCATGTGCCTGTCCGTTCCGGGCCGTTTTGGCGTCGGCCTTTTCGCGGCGCACGCTATGCTGGTCGTTCATCGGATGCGGCGGCACGCCTTCCCTGGCACTTTTCGTTTCAAGACGAGTGATGAAGATATCAAAGCGATTGGGCATCGTCCGGTCAGTGCTCCGTCGTGCTTTGTGGTTCGTTGTCGCAAAGCCTGACATTCGTCGGCAGGGCGGTCGTCGCCCGCTCGGTCAGGCTGGTGTCGGTCTTGGCGGTCAAGCGCTTGTCCCTGGGGGCGGCAACGCGCTTGCGGCCGGCATAGTAAGGTTCGAAAGCGTCCTGTATCTTGAGACTGTCCATCCTGTCCTCCCGGGGAATCAGGGGCTAAATCTGCCAATGACGGTTTCGTTCCCCACTGTGGCAAAGGAATGGCGTGTTTTTCACATCGTGACCGTCGCCACGACTGGGCTCCGATCGCAAGGTTGCTGATGAGCTGCGCCGAGGGATCCGCCATGCATCGAAGCTCTGCTCGACAAACAAAAAATCCGCCGGACGGAACCAGCGGGCTTTCGGTATCACACCAATCGACCTCAGATCAGGGTGGCGGCGTCTTGGACGGAGGCGACACGGTAACGGCGGCGACAGCCGACAGCCGCTCTCTCTTAACCAGCGCAGGCTTCTCGTAGATTTTCTTCATGGCATATTCCCCGCTTTCCCTCGACTGCAGAAATGACGTGCGCCGTCCCATCTTGTCAAGTCGCAACGACACTGGGGGCACGCGGCGGCGGATATTCCCGCCGAAGCCGAGAGCTTTTCGGTTGCCGGCCGAAGGCAACCGCTGCACTGCTGTTTCTTTGCTTCGTGCAATGATGGCGAAGGGCTCGATAGGATGGGGCAGCCTCCCTCTACATCGACTGGAATCGATGATGTCGGCCAGAATGAACCGATCACGGCAGTTTTCCTGCTGAACATCGATAGGCATACCGGCCCGCTGCTTGCCGGATGGGTGGAATCCGGCAACCGGATCGGCGCCATCGTCGTGCCTGGCTTCCGGCGCCGGCCGACGAGCTTCAGCGTTGGCAACGTCCGACGAAGGCTGCAGCGCAAGCGCCTGCTCAAACGATACCTGGGTAATTCCGAGGTCAGGCTGATCGAATTCGGCAAGCCGTATGACTGGGACGCACTTGGGCGCCCATTGTCCGGGATCGGCGCCGACGTGCTGATCTCATACGCGTTCCCGAACCTGGTTCCGCAAGACGTGCTTGCCGGGTTTCGCAAGGGCGGGCTCAATCTTCATCCGGCGCTGCTTCCCAATTACCGTGGTCCGCACCCTGTCCATCGCCTGGTCGTCGACGGCCAGCATGCGGTTTATGGCGGGGTGACGTTGCACAGGATGTCGGCGGCTTACGACGAGGGTGACATTCTCGCACAGGTGGCGTTTTCGGACGAGGATTGGGTGTCGAGGCAGAGCCTGGCCCACGCCACCGCAACCGCTTTCAGGATGCTTGTCAGCGGTGCGGTGCCGGCCTATTGCCGAGGCGCCCTGTCGGGGATGCCACAGCCGGCGGGTGAATTCATCTGGGCCGAGCTCGAGCCCGACCATATGATGGTGCTTCCCACAATGCCGATCGAGCACGTCGCACGGCTATGGCGCGTATTGGGAACGGTGCCCGGCATCTATCTTTCGATGGCCGGTAGCAATGTCAGGCTCGGTTTCCAGATACGAAGGTTGGGGCCTCCGACAGGAAAGGCTCCGATCAGGCGATGGGCCAGGGTTGAGTTTGACCTCGCCGACGGCCGGGTAGTCCACTGGACGTACAGCCGGCTGCTGAAACGGCTGGCCAAGGTGCGCGGCCTGCTCGCACCCGCCAGGGTCGCGGAACCGCATCTTGAAATGCGGCTCTTCGGCCGATCGGAGTGAGCTTTTGCAAGGGAGCGCTAGCCATGCCAAACAAGGGTTTGGCAGGCCAAACAGGGCAGGCCGACAAGCTTTGGCAGGCCGGACAGGCTGAATGGAGACGGCATCAGTGACGGATGAGACGGGCAAGCGCAGCTATGTGGTCGGGCAGACCGAGATTTCGGCGCGCCCGCTGGAGCCGGCGCTCTATCTGGTGGCGACCCCGATCGGCAATCTCGCCGACATCACGCTGCGCGCGTTGGAAACGCTGGCCGCCGCCGACATCGTCGCCTGCGAGGACACGCGGGTGTCGCGCGTGCTGCTCGACCGCTACGGCATCCGTCGCCGCACCACGGCCTATCACGAGCACAATGCCGGCGAGGCCGGGCCGAAGCTGATCGCGGCACTTCAAGGCGGACAAAGCGTGGCGCTGATCTCCGATGCCGGCACGCCACTGGTCTCCGATCCCGGTTACCGGCTGGTCGGTGAGGCGCTGGAGCAGGCTATTCGCGTCGTGCCGATCCCCGGCCCCTCGGCGCCGCTGGCCGCGCTGACGGCATCCGGCCTGCCGTCGGACGCCTTCCTGTTCGCCGGCTTCCTGCCGGTGAAGGTTGGCCAGCGGCTGACCCGGCTGGAGGCGCTGAAGGCCGTGCCGGCAACGCTCATCTTCTTCGAATCGCCACGCCGGTTGGCCGAATCCCTCGGCGCCATGGTCGAGGCGCTCGGCGGCGAGCGAAAGGCCGCGATTGGCCGGGAGCTGACCAAGACCTTCGAGGAAATGCGCACAGGCACGCTGCGGGCGCTCGCCGACCATTATGCGGCGGCCGATACGCCGAAGGGCGAGATCGTCGTCTGTATCGGCCCGGCCGAGGCCAAGGCGGACGAGCCCGAGGACATCGATCGGCTGCTGCTCTCGCTCGCCGCCGAAATGCCGGCCTCCAAGGCGGCGGCCGAAGCGGCGAAGATGACTGGCGGCCAGAAACAGGCGTTGTACAGGCGGCTGCTGGAACTCAGGGATGCCTCGGGCGAGGGCGGCGGTGGCTGAGCGCCCGAGCGCCAGCCGCCAGAAAGCCTATCGGCGCGGCCATCGCGGCGAATGGCTGGCGGCAATGGCGCTGATGCTGAAGGGCTACCGCATCCTGGCGCGCCGCCATCGCACCCGCTTCGGCGAGATCGACCTGATCGCGCGGCGCGGCGATCTGGTGCTGTTCGTCGAGGTCAAGGCGCGGCGCACGCTGATGGAAGCGATGGAGGCGATCGGCCACGAATCGGAGCGCCGCATCGAAGGGGCGGCCGACATCTGGCTGTCGCGGCAGCCGGACTACGGCAAGTTGTCGATGCGCTTCGACATGATCGCGGTGCTGCCCTGGCGCTGGCCGGTGCATGTCCCGAATGCGTTTTATGGGCGGAATTGAGGGGGCAGTCCCTCTCCGAAGGCGTAGAAGCCTTCACCCCCAGACCATCAGCGCCACCAGACCGACGATTCCCACCACCAGCCGCCACCAGCCGAACAGCGAGTAGCCATTGCGCGAGACGTAATCGAGCAGGTAGCGCACCACGACCAGTGCCGTGAAGAAGGCGGCGACGAAGCCGATGGCGATGATCGGCAGATCGGCCGTGGTCAGCACGTTGCGGTTCTTGAACAGGTCGAAGGCGAAGGCGCCGACCATGGTCGGGATGGCGAGGAAGAAGGAAAATTCCGCCGCCGCCCGCTTGTCGACGCCCAGAAGCAGCGCGCCGACGATGGTCGAGCCGGAGCGCGACGTGCCGGGGATCAGCGACAGGCACTGGAACAGGCCGATCTGCAGGTAAAGCCTGGTCGGGAAGCGCTCGACGTCGCGATAGACCGGCTTGAGGTTCATGCGGTCGACCGCCAAGAGCACGACGCCGCCGATAATCAGCATGATGCAGATCAGCCGTGGCGATTCGAACAGCACCGTCTTGATGAAATCATGCGCCAGCGCGCCGATGATCGCCGCCGGCAGGAAGGCGATCAGGATGCCGATGACGAAATGCCGCGTCAGCCGGTCATGCGGCAGGTCGAGCAGCATCTGCCACAGGCGCCGGAAATAGACGCTCAAGATCGCCAGGATGGCGCCGAGCTGGATCAGGATCTCGAAGGCCTTGCCGGTCGAATGGAAGCCGAGGAAATGGCCGGCGAGCAGGATATGGCCGGTCGACGACACCGGGATGAACTCGGTCAGCCCTTCCAGCAGGCCGAGTAGCAGGGCTTCGACGATGGTCTGGCTTTCCATGGCTACCTCGGCTTTGCGCGACGGCTAACAGAACGGCTTGCTTGTCATGGCGTTGAAGTCCCCCTATAGGTCGCAACACCCTGACGGCCCGCTAACCGGGCGGCCAAGACTTACCGGTGCGCCCGGCGATTCGCCAGTCCACACTCGTGCGCTTTATCATCGCGGAACCATGCTGACGCTTTTCCACCATCCCATGTTCGCCACCTGCCGCTTCGTCCGCCTCGCTTTCGGCGAATATGGCGAGGAGCTGGCGCTGATCGAGGAAAAGCCGTGGACGCGGCGCAAGGAGTTTCTGGCGCTCAACCCGGCCGGCACACTGCCGATCCTGCTCGCCGAAGGCGACGTGCCGATCGTCGGTGCGACCGTCATTGCCGAATATCTCGACGAGACGCGCGGCGTCTTGAAGCGCGACAAACGTCTCTTCGCCGAGGATCCGATGCAGCGCGCCGAAATCCGCCGGCTGACCGACTGGTACCTCAACAAGGCCGAGAGCGAAGTTACCCGCCACCTGGTGCGCGAACGCGTGCTGAAGCCGGTCATGCCGGAGACGGCGGGCGGTGGTTCACCCGATTCGGGCGCGATCCGCGCCGCGCGCGCCAACATCCGCCAGCATATGAAATACACCAACTGGCTGGCCGGCACCCGCCACTGGCTGGCCGGCGGCAGGGTCACCTATGCCGATCTGGCGGCCGCCGCGACGCTGTCGGTGCTCGACTATCTCGGCGAGATCGACTGGCGCGAACACGCCGCGGCGCGCGAATGGTACACAAGGGTCAAGTCGCGGCCCTCCTTCCGGCCGCTCCTGACCGACCGCGTACGCGGCCTGTCGCCGGTGTCGCATTATGCGGACCTCGACTTCTAAAGCATGATCCGGAAAAGTGGCCCCGGTTTTCCGAAAAGATCATGCTGAAATAGAAAGAGCCGCGAAGCTGCGCGCGCTGATCGACGCGGAGGCGCATCGCGCCGGCTTCGACGCCATAGCGGTCACCGCTCCCGATGCGATCCCGCTGGCGCCGGCGCGCCTGGCCGAATTCGTCGCCGACGGGTTTCACGGCTCGATGGAATGGATCGCCGAGACGATTGCGCGACGCAGCGCGCCCTCCACGCTCTGGCCCGACGTGCGCTCGATCATCGTGCTGGCGATGAATTACGGCCCCGACCATGATCCGCGCGATCTGCTGGCCAAGCGGGATCGCGGCGCCATCTCGGTCTACGCGAAAAACCGCGACTATCACGAGGTGATGAAGGGTCGGCTGAAGGAAATCGCCGGCAAGATCGTCGCGCGGGCGGGCGGCGACGTGAAAGTCTTCGTCGACACGGCGCCGGTGATGGAAAAGCCTTTGGCCGAGGCCGCCGGGCTCGGCTGGCAGGGCAAGCACACCAATCTGGTCAGCCGCGAACACGGCTCCTGGCTGTTCCTCGGCACCATCTTCACCACGGCCGAACTTGCGCCCGATCGCGCCGAGATCGACCATTGCGGCTCCTGCCGCGCCTGCCTCGATGCCTGTCCGACCGACGCCTTCCCGGCGCCCTACAGGCTGGATGCGCGGCGCTGCATTTCTTACCTGACCATCGAGAACAAAGGGCCGATTCCGCACGAATTCCGCGAAAAGATCGGCAACCGCATCTACGGCTGCGACGATTGCCTGGCCGCCTGCCCCTGGAACAAGTTCGCCCGGGCCGCATCGGAGGCAAAACTCGCCGCGCGCGACGATTTGCGCGAGCCGGCGCTCGCCGATCTCTTGCGTCTGGACGACGCGGCCTTCCGCGCCTTGTTTTCCGGGTCGCCGATAAAGCGCATCGGCCGCGACCGCTTCGTCCGCAACGTGCTGATCGCCGCCGGCAATTCCGGCGAGCCGGCGTTGGCCGAAACGGTGCGTGCCTTGCTAGGTGACGCCTCGCCGCTGGTGCGGGGCGCGGCAATATGGGCGCTGGCGCGGCTGGTGCCGGATGCCGAATATTCCGAGCGGGCCGCGGCCGGCCTGAAGACCGAGAGAGATGCGGCGGTGCGTGACGAATGGCGTCTGGCACAGCCAGACAGGGCACATGCATGAGCGAAAAGCACATCGTCATCTTCGGCGCGGGCTATTCAGGCAAGGCCTTTGCCCGCGCCAGCAAGGGTGCCGCCGAAATCCTTGGCACGACCCGTTCCGAGGAAAAATTCGCGGCGCTGCGCCAGGCCGGCATCGCCCCGCTGCTGTTCGATGGCGCGTTGACGGACGAAATCGGCGAGGCGCTGCGAGAGGCCACGCATCTGGTGATTTCCGTTGCCCCGGAAGAGGCCGGCGATCCCGTGCTGAATGTCGCCCGGGAGGCAATCACGGGGATGCCGGCGCTCGAATGGATCGGCTATCTTTCGACCGTCGGCGTTTATGGCGACTATCAGGGTGCCTGGGTCGACGAAACGGCCGCGTGCCGGCCGGTGTCGAAACGCTCCGTCATGCGGGTCGAGGCGGAGCAGGCGTGGCTGAAGCTCGGCGAACAGATCGACCGGCCGGTGGCGATCCTGCGCCTGTCCGGCATCTATGGCCCGGGCCGCAACGCCTTGGTCAATCTGGAGAACGGCACGGCAAGGCGGCTGGTCAAGGCCAGCCAGGTGTTCAACCGCATCCATTGCGACGATATTGCCGGCGCGCTCTGGCAGCTTGTCGAAGCCAACAAAGGCGGCATTTTCAACGTCACCGACGATGAGCCGGCGCCGCCGCAGGATGTCGTCGCCTATGCCGCGTCGCTGATGGGCGTCGAGCCGCCGCCCGAAATTCCTTTCGACACCGCCCAACTTTCGCCCATGGCGCGGTCCTTCTATGGCGAGAACAAGCGTGTCGCCAATGCGGCGATCAAGGCGACGGGCTATCGTTTTCGCTTCCCGGACTACCGCGCCGCCTTTGATGAGATGTGGGCAAGCGGCGACTGGCGCGACGGCGAGGCGCGCAGCCAAATGAGGGGCTAAAGCAATTCCAGGAAAAGTGTGACACGGTTTTCCCTCAGGAATTGCATCAAAAAATGAGCTGGAGCAGTCACTGTTTCACCAGAACGGGGACCGCTCCGGCGATCGAAGCGTGGTATGATTCGGGCGGTTGGAGGCGCGGGGGTGCGGTTCATGAAATCATCGGCGCGATCGCTTTCCGGCAGAAATGCGTTGCTGGCGGCAGCACTTGGCCTTTTCGCCCTGGCCGGCCTGACGGCCCAGCCGGCAATGGCCGAGGAACGCGCGAAAGACCTGTTCGGCGCCGAAAAACTGCCGACCGCAACCGCCCCGCAATCCTTCGGCTTCTATTCCAAGGGCTGCTTTGCCGGCGGTGTCGCCATCCCCATGGACGGCCCGACCTGGCAGGTCATGCGGCCATCGCGCAACCGCCGCTGGGGCCATCCGGCGATGATCGCGCTGATCGAAAGGCTGTCGCGCGATGCGGTCGCCGACGGCTGGCCGGGCCTTCTGATCGGCGACATCGCCCAGCCACGCGGCGGTCCGATGCTGACCGGCCACGCCTCGCACCAGATCGGCCTCGATGCCGACATCTGGCTGACGCCGATGCCTGACCGCACCATGACCAGGGCGCAGCGCGAATCGATGAGCGCCACCTTGATGGTCGACGAGAAGACGCATCTGGTGAAGGACGCACTGTGGACGCCGCAGCATACGGCGCTGCTGAAGCGCGCCGCGAGCTACCCGCAAGTCGAGCGCATCCTGGTCAATCCCGGCATCAAGAAAAAGCTCTGCGACACCGTCAAGGGCGACCGCACCTGGCTGCGCAAGATCCGGCCGTTCTGGGGTCACGACTATCATTTCCACATGCGCATCGGCTGCCAGCCGGGCTCGCCCACCTGCAAAGGGCAGGAAGCGACGCCGGATGATGACGGCTGCGGCAAGCCGCTGGCCTGGTGGTTCACCGAGGAGCCCTGGCGGCCCAACAAGAACCCGGATGCGCCGAAGGCCCGCGACGTGATGACGATGGCCAACCTGCCCAAGGAATGCCGCGCCGTGCTCGACGCGCCGGGGCCGCCCTCGGCCGAAGCCGCGACCTATCACGGTGGCGCCGTGCCGGTCGCGGTGGCGGGGCCCGAACCGGAAACGCCGTCGCAGCCTACCGCCCCGGCCAGTGACGGCGATCTGCCAGGCGCCGCAAATGCTTTCGCGGCAACGCCCAGGATGGGCGCGCCCGTTCCCCGGCCACGGCCGCCGGTGAACTGATTGCCAGCGGGTCATTTCCTGCGTCCAAAAATTCCGCGGACGAGCCGATCGCCGAAGCCGGCGCGGCGCCTGCGCTTGAAAACTGGCAGTGAAGCGGCTTTCCCTTTGTGAGGCCATGCGCTAGTCAACGACCGGGCGGTGAGAGGCTGCCTACAACGAGGCGGACGAAGAGCATGGCAGGCGAAGACGACACGTCCTTGCGGTTTCCGATCCTGATCGGCGACATTGGCGGCACCAATGCGCGCTTCTCGATCGTGCTCGACGCCAATTCCGAACCGACCGAGCCGCAGATCGTCCAGACCGCCAATTTCAACACCATCGACGAGGCGATCCAGGCGGCGGTGCTCGACCGCTCGTCGGTGCGCCCCAATTCGGCGGTGCTGGCGGTGGCCGGTCCGGTCGACGGCGACGAGATCGAACTCACCAACTGCCCGTGGGTGGTCAAGCCGAGGCAGATGTTTGCGAGCCTCGGGCTGCGCGACATCGTCGTGCTCAACGATTTCGAGGCGCAGGCGCTGGCCGTCGTGGCGCTCGGCGAAGAGCATATGGAAAAGATCGGCGGCGGCACGCCGGAACCCAATGCCGGGCGCGTGGTGCTCGGGCCCGGCACCGGTCTCGGCGTCGCCGGTCTGGTTCATGCGCTGCGCCGCTGGATTCCGGTGCCCGGCGAGGGCGGCCATATGGACATCGGCCCGCGTACGCCACGCGATTTCGAGGTTTTCCCGCATATCGAGAAGCTCGAGGGCCGCATTTCCGGCGAGCAGATCCTGTGCGGGCGCGGCCTCGTCAACGTCTATAGGGCAGTGGCGCGGGCGGACGGCAAGCCGTCGCCCTTCACCACGCCGGCCGAGATCACCGGCGCGGCGTTGGCCAAGACCGATCCGGTGGCTGAGGAAGCGCTCGAAACCTTCGTCACCTGCCTTGGGCGCACCGCCGGCGACCTGGCCCTGGTGTTCATGAGCCGTGGCGGCGTGTTCTTGACCGGCGGCATCGCGCAGAAGATCGTACCGGCGCTGAAGGCGGGCAACTTCCGCGCCGCCTTCGAGGACAAGGCGCCGCACAGCGCGCTGATGCGCACCATGCCGGTCTATGTCATCACCCATCCGCTGGCCGCGCTTCTCGGCCTTGCCGCCTATGCGAGGAACCCGTCGCTGTTCGGCGTCCAGACGGCGGGCCGGCGCTGGCAAGCCTAGTTCTTCGTCTGGAAGCGCCTATATGCGCTCCAGGCCGGCGCGCCTGAGCCCCCGTGACGAAGTTAATCAGCCATGGGCATAGGCAATGCGGCTGCATGACGTTAAGAGGGGTGCCGAATTTACAGCCCGGTCCCACGAGGCGGAAAACCACAAAGCGCTCCCGATTTGACACTTCAAGCTCCAAACAAACAAAAAGCCCGGCCCGGCGAGGTCACAGCGGTGCTCCGCCGCATCCTCGCAGAAAACGGCAATGAGTATCGCTGGACCTATGTCGTTGCCGTCTCTTGCCTGCTGATCGTTTCCGGCACCACTGCCTTCACGGCGTGGATCATGGCCCCGATGATCAACCAGATCTTCTACGAACGGCGCGGCGATATGCTCTGGTTGATCTGCGCCGGTTTCATGGGAGCCTCCCTGCTGCGCGGCTTCGCCGGTTACGGCCAGGCAGTCGCGTTGGCCAGTATCGGCAACAATCTGGTCGCGCGCTACCAGAAGCGCAGCTTCGACCATCTGATGAAGCTCGGTGTCGACTTCTTCAACGATACACGCTCCGGCCGGCTGGCGGCACAGGTCAGCGAGAATGTCGGCGGCGTTCGCGATCTGCTGTCGCTGACACTGACCTCGATCAGCCGCGACGCGGTCACGCTTGTCGCCCTCGTCGGCGTCATGATCTACCAGGATCCGGTGTTGTCGCTAAGCTCGCTGTTGATCGGCCCTCCGCTGATCTGGGCCGTCGTCTACATCACCCGCCGACTGCGGCGTATCAACCGGGATTCCGTGTTGATCAATTCGCGGCTGAACGGGTCCGTGCAGGAGGCCACGCAAGGCATCGCTATCGTCAAGGCCTTCACCCTGGAGGCCGAGCTGGCCCGCCGCATCGGCATCATGGCGGATACGGCCGAGCAGCGTAACAACAAGATTGCCCGCGTCTCGGAGCGGCTGTCGCCGATTTCCGAGATACTGGGCGGTCTCGCCGTTACCTCCGTGCTTGCCTATTCCGGCTACCGGGCGCTGTATCTCGGGCAGCCCCCTGGCGCGGTGTTTTCCTTCATCACCGCGCTGATCATGGCCTATGACCCGGCAAGACGCCTGGCGCGCACACAGGTGGGCATGGAACGTGCGCTGGTCAACGCCCGCATGATCTACGAGTTGCTCGACCTGGAGCCGAAACAGGGCGACGCGCCCGATGCCGTCGAGGCCAGGATCACCACCGGTGAGGTGCGCTTCGACAATGTGACGTTCGGCTACAGCGCCGACATGCCGGTGCTGAGGGATCTGAGCTTTACCGCCGCCGCCGGCAAGGTGACGGCGATCGTCGGTGCGTCGGGCGCCGGCAAGTCGACGCTGGTGGCGCTCTTGCAGCGCTTCTATGACGTCGACCAGGGCAGCATCGCGGTCGATGGCCAGGACATCTCGAGGTTGACCAAGCATTCGCTGCGGCAGTCGATCGCCTATGTGGCGCAGGCGCCTTATCTGTTCGAGGGCACGATCCGCGACAACATCCGCTACGGCCGCCTGTCGGCCACGGACGCCGAGATCGAGCAGGCTGCAAAGCTGGCTGCCGCAGACGAGTTCATCCGCCAGCAGCCGCAAGGTTACGATACGCCAGTCGGCGAAGGCGGCTCGACCCTTTCCGGCGGCCAGCGCCAGCGCGTCTCGATCGCCCGCGCCATCGTGCGCCAGGCGCCGATCCTGCTGCTCGACGAGGCGACATCGGCGCTCGACAACGAGGCGGAGGCCCGCGTTCAGGAAGCGCTGACCCATGTCATGCAAGGCCGCACCACCATCGTCATAGCGCATCGGCTGTCGACGGTGGTCAATGCCGACCACATCATCGTGCTGGAAGAGGGACGTTTGGTCGAGCAAGGCACGCATGCCGCGCTGATGGCCGACCCCCATAGCGTTTATGCCCGCTTCCACCGCATCCAGGGCAAGAAGGGGCTGGGGCTTGTCGATGACAGCAAGCCGATCCAAACTCCGGTCCGGACCACGCGCGCGAAAAAGACTGCGGTGAGGAGCACATGAGCGAAACAGGCGATATGGGCCTGGTGGTGGTGGGTGCGGCCGGCCGCATGGGCCAGACGCTGATCCGCGCCATCCACGCCATCCCGGGCGCCCGCGTCATCGGCGCGGTCGAGCGGGCGGATTCGCCCCATCTGGGCAAGGATGCAGGAGAACTCGCCGGCGTCGGCCGCATCGACGTGGCGATATCGGATGATCCGCTGCCGGTCTTCGCCAAGGCCGATGGTGTGCTCGATTTCACCACGCCGGCCTCGACGGTCGAATTCGCCTGCTACGCGGCGCAGGCGCGCATCGTCCATGTCATCGGCACCACCGGCTGTTCGGCGCAAGACAATGCCAGTATCGCGGCGGCGGCGCGACACGCCACCATCGTCAAGTCGGGCAATATGAGCCTTGGCGTCAATCTGCTGGCGGTGCTGGTCGAACAGGCGGCGCGGGCGCTCGACGCCGGTGATTTCGACATCGAGATCCTCGAAATGCACCACAAGCACAAGGTCGACGCGCCGTCGGGCACTGCACTTCTGCTAGGCGAGGCCGCCGCCACCGGGCGCGGTATCGCGCTGGCCGGCAACGACGTGCGTTCACGCGACGGCCATACGGGCGTACGAAGAGAAGGCTCGATCGGCTTTGCCACGCTGCGCGGCGGCTCGGTGGTCGGCGATCACAGTGTCATCCTGGCCGGCACCGGCGAACGCATCACGCTGTCCCACCATGCCGAGGACCGCGCCATCTTCGCCCGCGGCGCCGTCAAGGCGGCGCTTTGGGGGCGTGGCAAGAAGCCCGGCCTTTACTCAATGCGGGACGTGCTCGGGCTCGCCTGAGACGTTCCTGAACCATCTTCGTCCTTACGCAATTCCGGTGAACATTTTTCCTGGAATTTCTCAGATCCCAGAGGAGCAAAAATGTCGAGAACTCTCGTGCTCGTGCGCCACGGCCAGAGCGAATGGAACCTGAAGAACCTGTTCACCGGCTGGCGCGATGTCGACCTGACGGAGCAGGGCCACGCCGAGGCCAAGGCCGCCGGCCAGAAGCTCAAGGCGCGCGGCCTGAAGTTCGACATCGCCTTCACCTCGGCGCTGACCCGGGCGCAGAAAACCTGCCAGCACATTCTCGACGCGGTCGGCCAGAGCGACCTGAAGACCATCCGCGACCAGGCGCTCAACGAGCGCGACTATGGCGACCTCTCCGGCCTCAACAAGGACGACGCCCGCAAGAAGTGGGGCGAGGAGCAGGTGCATGTCTGGCGCCGCTCCTACGACGTGCCGCCGCCCGGCGGCGAGAGCCTGAAGGACACCGGCGCCCGCGTCTGGCCCTACTATCTGCACGATTTGCAGCCGCACGTGCTGCGCGGCGGCACCGTGCTGGTCGCCGCTCACGGCAATTCGCTGCGCGCGCTGATCATGGCGCTCGACGGCAAGTCGGGCGAGGAGATCGTCAAGCTGGAACTCGGCACCGGCGTGCCGGTCATCTACCAGCTCAACGCCGATTCGACCGTGGCGTCGAAGGAAGTGCTGGAGGGTTAAGAGCGTTCCTCTCCCCGTCACTATACGGGTAGAGGATGTCGGCAGGTAGGTGAGGGGAGGCGCCAACGCCCGAAACTGAGCCGACGAGCGGCAGCCCCGAAAAAAGCGCGTTGACAGCCATCGCTTGCCCGCTTATTGAGCCCGCACCAGCCCAGATGGCGGAATTGGTAGACGCGCACGGTTCAGGTCCGTGTTCCGCAAGGAGTGGAGGTTCGAGTCCTCTTCTGGGCACCATTTTTTCCCGACTACCAACGGGATTGGCGAGTTCCTTCTTATAAAAGCTGACCACGGATTTCGTCATCCCAGGGCGAAGCTCCGTCGCAGAGAACCTGGGATCCTGTGTGTTTGTTCAGTGTTATGGTCGAAGTGGGAAGGAAACCGAAGGGATCCTGGTCGCCCATTTCTGGACAGGCCGTGGCATGGCTCGGTTCCTTCCCACCGGTGAACCATCAACCTGAACAGTTGCACGGGGCTGTTAGCTGCAGACCCCGCACCACAGGAAGAGGCGTGGACATGATAATGCAGAACTATGTCGGCTGCGACATCTCCAAGCAGTGGCTCGATTTTTTTGATGAGGCAAGCGGTCGTTGTCAGC
>NZ_AXAE01000042.1 GCF_000472705.1 Mesorhizobium erdmanii USDA 3471
TGCCTCATCAAAAAAATCGAGCCACTGCTTGGAGATGTCGCAGCCGACATAGTTCTGCATTATCATGTCCACGCCTCTTCCTGTGGTGCGGGGTCTGCAGCTAACAGCCCCGTGCAACTGTTCAGGTTGATGGTTCACCGGTGGGAAGGAACCGAGCCATGCCACGGCCTGTCCAGAAATGGGCGACCAGGATCCCTTCGGTTTCCTTCCCACTTCGACCATAACACTGAACAAACACACAGGATCCCAGGGTCTCCGCGACGTCGCTTCGCTCCTGCTTCGCCCAGGGATGACGAAGTTGCGAAGCTTCGGCCAATCACCCACGATCGTAGTCGATCAAGCATTGTAAGCTTAGGCTGCGACTGGTGAATTACCGGACCAGAATCGCCCTCAGATCATTCACATTCGTGCCCGTCGGCCCCGGCACGAACAGATCCCCAACCGCGTTGAACGCCGTCCAGGCATTGTTGCCGGCCAGCATCGCCTTGGCGTCGACGCCCGCCGCGCGCATGCGCGAGACGGTCGAGCCATCGGCGAAGGCACCGGCATTGTTTTCCGAGCCATCGATGCCGTCGGTGTCGGCGGCCAGGGCGTGAATGCCTTCCTGGCCGTTGACGGCGATGGCGAAGGCGAGCAGGAATTCCGAATTGCGTCCGCCCTTGCCTTTGGCGCGCAAGGTCACCGTTGTTTCGCCGCCCGACAGGATCAGCACCGGCTTCGAAAATGGCCGGTTGCGGGTCGCCACTTCGCGCGCGATGGCCGCGTGAACGCCGCCGACCTCGCGCGCCTCGCCCTCGATGGCATCGGAGAGGATGACGGCCTCGATGCCATGCCGCTTTGCTTCCACTGCCGCCGCTTCCAGCGACACGCCGGCCGAGGCGATCAGATGCACCTCGTTGCGTGAAAAGCGCTCATCATCAGGGCTTGGCGCATCGGCCGCCGGCGCGTTGATGTGCGCCATCACCGAGGCCGGCAGCTTCATGCCGTAGGCGGCGATGGAGGCCAGCGCGTCTTGACGGCTGCCTCTGTCAGGCACCGTCGGCCCGGAGGCGACGAGGGCCGGATTGTCGCCAGGAATGTCCGAGACCACCAGCGACACCACCTTGGCCGGCCAGGCGGCGGCCGCCAGCCGGCCGCCCTTGATGGTCGAGACATGCTTGCGAATGGTGTTCATGGCCGCGATCGGCGCGCCGGAAGCGAGCAGCGCCTCGTTGACGGCGATCTCGTCGGCAAGTGTCAGGCCTTCGGCCGGCGAGGGCAGCAGCGCCGAGCCGCCGCCGGAAATCAGCGCCACGACCAGATCGTCAGCCGTCAGTCCCTGCACCTTTGCCAACAGACGCCGTGAGGCCTCGAGGCCAGCGGCGTCCGGCACCGGGTGCGCCGCCTCGATGATCTCAATGCGGTCGCATTTGGCGCCATAGCCGTAGCGGGTGACGACCAGCCCTTCGATCGGACCGTCCCAGGCCTTCTCGAAAGCCGCCGCCATCTGCGCCGAGCCTTTGCCAGCGCCAATGACGATGGTGCGCCCCTTGGGCCTGGCCGGCAGATGATCCTTGATGGTCCGTTCCGGGTCGGCGGCGGCGACGGCTGCGTTGAAGATGGCGGTGAGGAAGGATTTGGGGTCGAGCACGGTCATTCGGCTTCCGGAGCCAGCGCCAGTCCACGCTTGTCGATACCGAGATGCGCGCACAACGCATCGACGACGACGCCGTGATCCTCGCGCTCGGGCAGGCCGGAAACGGCGATCACCCCGATGACACCGGCGCCCTTGACCGTCACCGGAAAGCCGCCGCCGGCCAGCACATAGTCCGCTATGTCGAGACCTTCGCCAACCTTGAAGCTGCGGTCGGGGCGCTGCTGCTCCAGCACCAGGCGGTAGGTGCTCCTGAGATAGCGCCTGACGACATTGATCTTGCGCCGCGCCCAATCGGGATTGGAAGCATTCGAACCCGGCATCGCGGCATAGAACAGGGGGCGATCCCACAGCCTGATGTCGACGATGATGGGCAGATTTTCGGCGGTTGCGCGATCGCGGATGGCGGAACCGATCCTGAAAGCGGCGGCCTCATCGAAGGCCGGGAAGACAAGTAGCTCTTCCTGCCTCTTGATCAGTGCGATGTCGTCAGCAACGGCCATGTCGTTCCCCTGTCAACTTCGCCGCACGCTTTGACCGATGGCTGCCGCCGGGTCAAGCAAGGAACGCACCATGGCGCTCTAATTCGCCATATCGCTCTTTGCCGCCCGCCCCGCGACATAGACCTCGCGCACGGCGCGGTCGTCGCCCAGCGTCTGCAGGAGAAACAGTTCCTGCGCCAGCGTCTGCGCCGTTTCCATCCTGAGCCGCATCGCTGGGGTCGCGCTGGCATCGAGCACGACGATGTCGGCGTCGGTGCCTTCTTCCAGCGTGCCGATCTTGTCGGCGACGGACAGCGCCTCGGCATTGCCGCGGGTGATCTGCCAGAAGGACTGGAACGGGTTGAGCTTCTCGCCGTTCAGCGCGATCACCTTGTAGCCTTCGTCCATGGTGCGCAGCATGGAATAGTTGGTGCCGCCGCCGACATCGGTGGCAGTGGCGATCCTGAGCGGCTTGTCCCGCTGCCGGAAGCGCTGATAGTCGAACAGGCCGGAGCCGAGGAACAGGTTCGAGGTCGGGCAGAACACGGCGACGGAACCTGAGCCCGACAGCGCGTCCGCCTCGCGCTCCGACAGATGGATGCAGTGACCAAACAGGCTCTTTTTGCCCAGCAGCCCGTAATGTTCGTAGACGTCGGTATAGTCGCGCGACCACGGGTAAAGTTGTTGCGTGAAGACGATTTCGGCGTGGTTTTCCGACAGATGCGTCTGCATGTGCAGATCGGGATGCTCGCGCCGGAGCGCGCGGGCCATCTCCATCTGCTCCGGCGAGGAGGTGATGGCGAAGCGCGGCGTGATGGCATAAAGCTGCCGCCCCTTGCCGTGCCATTCCGCTATCAGCGCCTTTGTATCGTCATAGCCGGATTGCGGTGTGTCGAGCACGCCTTCGGGCGCATTGCGGTCCATCATCACCTTGCCGGCGATGTTGAGCATGTCGCGCGCGTGCGACTCGGCGAAAAAGGCTTCCGCCGAGGCCTTGTGCACTGAGCAGTAGGCGACGACCGTCGTCGTGCCGTGCCGCACCATCTCGTCGAGAAACAGCCGCGCGATGCGGCGGCCATGCTGGGCGTTGGCGAACTTGGTCTCTTCTGGAAACGTGTAGGTGTTCAGCCAGTCGAGCAGTTCGGCGCCGTAGGACGCGATGATCTGCATCTGCGGGACATGCACATGGGTGTCGATGAACCCGGGCAGCAGGAGATGCGGCCGGTGATCGATCTTTCTTGTTCCGTCATCGGCCTGCTTCTCGACGTCGGCATAGGCGCCGGTGGCGACGATCCTGCCATCCCTGATCAGCAGGCCGCCATCCTCCTCATAGCGCCACGCCGAATGGTCATCCATGGTCTGCGGCCAGCGCACGAAGGAGAGTGTGCGGCCGCGCAGAAGTGTCGAAGTCATGCCTATTTCCCCGCGCCTTCGAACCAGGCCACCAGCAGGGCCCGTTCCTTGTCGGTGATCTGGCTGACATTGGCGGGCGGCATGGCGTGGCTGCGGCCGGCCTGCAGATAGATCTCGCGGGCGTGGTTGGCGATATCGGCGTCGCTATCGAGGATCACGCCCTTCGGCGCGTGGTAGATGCCTTCATAGACAGGCTCCTGCGCATGGCACATCGAGCAGCGGCCGAGCACGGTGTCGCGCACCGCCGGGAAATGCGCCGAGGCGATATAGATGTCGGCCGAGGCGGACGCCTTTGGCTCGCCGGTCAGCACCTTCGGCACGGTCGACAGCCAGATGATGATGATGAACAGGACCAGGGCGCCGAGCCAGGTCCAGTGCGGGTTGCCGGCACGCTTGTGCACGGTGTTGAAATAGTGCCGGATCAAGACGCCGATGATGAACACCAGCGAGGCGATGACCCAGTTGAACTGCGTGCCGAACGCCAGCGGATAGTGGTTCGACAGCATCAGGAACAGCACCGGCAGCGTCAGATAGTTGTTGTGAAGCGAGCGCTGCTTGGCGATCTTGCCGTATTTCGGGTCGGGCTTGCGGCCGGCGATGAGGTCGGCGACGACGATCTTCTGGTTGGGGATGATGACCATGAAGACATTGGCCGACATGATCGTGGCGGTGATGGCGCCCAGATGCAGGAAGGCGGCGCGGCCGGTGAACAGGTGCGTCAGTCCCCAAGCGATGAACACCAGCACGCAGTAGAGCACCAGCATCAGACCGGTGTCGCTCTTGCCGAGCGGTGAACGGCACAGGAGATCGTAGACCACCCAGCCGACGCCGATCGTGGCCATCGACAACAGGATGCCGACCGGCACCGACATCGGCAGCACGTTGGGATCGATCAGGAACAGGTCCGCCCCGGCATAGTAGACCACGCATAGCATGGCGAAGCCGGACAGCCAGGTGGCGTAGGATTCCCATTTGAACCAGGTGAGGTGTTCGGGCATCTCGGCCGGCGCAACCAGATATTTCTGGATGTGGTAGAAACCGCCGCCATGAACCTGCCATTCCTCGCCAAAGGCGCCGACGGGCATGCCGGGACGCTGGCGCAGGCCGAGATCGAGCGCGACGAAATAAAACGACGAGCCGATCCAGGCGATGCCGGTGATGACATGCAGCCAGCGCACGGCGAAGCTCAGCCAGTCCCAGAAAATCGCGAAATCCATCATTTGCTACGTCCCTGCCGATCGGGTGACTTTACGGCGTGGCGCGTAAACGAAAAGGGGCGAGGTGCACGATGACTTTCAAAAAAAATTGGAAAATAATAGGTTGACCATACGCAGCCACCTAAGAGCCACGAAACCGCATGGCCTATCTCGACAATATCGCCGTCTTCGTCCGCGTCGTCGAGCTCGGCAATCTGTCGGCGGCGGGCCGCGACATGCGCATTTCGCCGGCGGTGGCCTCCAACCGCATCAAGGAACTGGAGAAGCATCTTGGCGTGCGGCTGTTCAACCGCACGACGCGGCAATTGATGCCGACCGAGCATGGCACGGTGTTTTATGCGGGCGCAAAGCAGGTGCTGGAGGCGATCACCGAAGCGGAAGCGGCTGTCTCGGCGCTCTCCGGGCAGCCGCGCGGCACCATCCGGGTGACCGCACCACTCGGCCTCGGGCGGCGGCTGCTGGCCTCCGGCATTCCCGATTTCCATGACAAGTATCCTGATATCGAGGTGCGGCTCAGGCTCTCGGACCACAATGTCGATATCATGAAGGAAGGCATCGACGTCGCCTTCCGGCTCGGCATCATCGAGGATTCCAGCCTCAGGATGCGCGGTATCATGGAATGCGAACGCGTCTTGGTGGCGGCGCCGAAATATCTTGAGGCGCGCGGCGAACCCGCCGAGCCGCAGGAGCTGATCGGCAAGAAGCACGACTGCCTGATGCTGCGCTATTCCGGCGCGCGCGAATATGTGTGGACGCTGCAGACGCCCACAGGACCCCAGAAATTCGAGGTGCACGGCCCTTACGACACCGACGACGGCGACGTGCTGACCGGCTGGGCGCTGTCGGGGCGCGGCATCATCAACAAGCCGCGCTTCGAGGTCGAACCCTTCATCCGTGACCGACGGCTGAAAGTGATCCTTGCCAACACGCCGCCGACGCCGGTGCAGTTCGCCGCCGTCTATCCGCACAAGAAGCTGCAGGACCCAAAGGTGCGGCTGCTGCTCGACTTCATGGCCGAGCGCTGTCAGCGGCTGATCAAGGATATTCTGGCTGGGAAGTAGGCTGGCTATGCTTCGGGATTGGCCGAAGCCTCCACGACGTCGTCATCCACGGGCGGAGCGACGCGAAGCGGAGCGCAGACCCGAGGATCCATTCCGCGACCTTTGACCGGGGCGTAGCGGCGCAGAATTTTGCACCGTCGCAGCGCTTCAGAGTCACGGCATGGATTCTAGGGTCTGCGCTGCGTCGCTTCGCTCCTTGCTCCGCCCTAGAATGACGACGTGATGGGGGTTCAAGCTAATTGCCGAAGTACGCGGCCACCAACACGACATTTGGGCCGTCAAGACTTCCACCTCAAGCGAAGCGATGCCTGGCCGGCAAGTGACAGCCCGGTGGCCCACTGAAGCCCGTTGCCTTGCGCGAAAGCGAGCCTAGGTTGGTACCCGAATGGCTGCACGACGCCGGTCGCAGCCGAATGGGCCGCCTGCATGCATCTCGCCATTTCGCTCGACATCGCTGCCGCCACCAGAGAGGCCGTTCTGGATTTCAGCCGGATCAGCAAATTCGTGCTACAGGCAGAAGCGGCTGGCGTCGACATGGTCGCGATCTCCGACTCTGCGGACGGGCCGTCAAGCAGCCCCTTTGAAGCGACGACCTTGCTGGCGGCGCTGGCGACGGTGACCAACAGGATCGGCCTCGTCGCGTCGGCCTCGACAATTGCCCACCAGCCCTACAATCTGGCGCGCCGCTTTGCTTCGCTCGACATCATCAGCCATGGCCGCGCCGGCTGGAATGCGACGATGGCGCAGAGCGCTGGTGAGGCGGCCAATTTCAGCCGGCCGGAAGGGTTTTCCGACGCTGACTTTCGCCGTCGCAGCGAGGAATATATCGGCATCGTTCAAGGCCTGTGGCAGGGCTGGGATGCCGACGCGTTGCTTTTCGACAAGAGCGGAGGCCGCTTCCACGACCCGGAAAAGATGCATTTGCTGGACCACAAGGGCGAATTCTTTTCGGTGAGAGGGCCGCTGAACGTAGCGCGCTCACCCCAGGACACGCCGGTGCTGGTGCTGTCTGGCCTGTCGGAACCTGATCTGGATAATGCGGCCCGCACCGCTGATGTCATTTTCATGGACAGCGGATCAGTCGAGAGCACGAAGATACGATTTGACGATCTGAAGCGCCGCGTTGCCGCCCGCGGGCGCGACCCGGATGCCGTGAAGATGCTGGCGACTGTCCCACTGGCGGCCGATGAGACGCCGACCACCGTCGCCGATAGGCTGGAGACCCAATTCCGCGCGAAGAGCTGCGACGGCTTCGACATCCGGCTGCCCGCGCGGCACCCGGCGCTCGACGATTTCGCCGAGCGCGTTCTGCCGGAGCTTCGGCGACGCGGCCTCGTTCGAGAGACCTATCGCGGGGCAACATTGCGCGCGCATCTGGGACTGGCCGGCGGAGGTGACCAATGACCGCGCGGATGAAGCTCGGCGCTTTCCTGTGGGCGACTGGCCACCACATCGCCGCGTGGCGCCACCCCAAGGCGCATGTGACGGCCGGCGTCGACATCGACCACTACATCCAACTGGCGCGCACGGCGGAAGCGGCCAAGTTCGACATGATCTTCTGCGAGGACGCCGCGGGCTTGCGCGAAGCCAATGTCGGCATCGCCAGCCAGACATCGCGATCGATCGGCTTCGAGCCGATCAGCCTGCTGTCGGCGCTGGCCGTGCAGACCAGCCGCATCGGCCTCGTTTCGACGGCTTCGACAAGCTACAACGAACCCTATGGCCTGGCGCGGACCTTCCTGTCGCTCGACCATCTCAGCGGCGGCCGCGCCGGCTGGAATCTGGTCACCTCGGCGAGCCCCATCGAAGCCGCCAATTTCGGCTCGACAGGCCTCAAGCCGCATGCCGACCGCTACGAGCGGGCGCGTGAATTCGCCGAGGTGGTGACCGGGCTCTGGCACGGCAACGCTCCCGGCCATGACGGCCAGAGCTTTTCGGTGCATGATCCGCTCGACTTGCCGCGTTCGCCGCAAGGTGCGCCCGTCATGGTCCAGGCCGGCGCCTCGGATGTCGGCCGCGACCTTGCTGCCCGCACCGCAGACGTGGTGTTCACGGCGGCGCAGACCTTCGAGGAAGCAAAGGCCTTCTACGACGATCTCAAGGGGCGCATGGCCGCCTATGGGCGCGAGCCCGACGACATCAAGATCATGCCTGGCGTCTCACCCGTGGTGGCGCAAACCGAGGCCGAAGCCCGAGAGAAACACGAGGAATTGCAGGAACTGATCCCCGACGATGTCGGCGTGGCGCTGCTCTCCAGCTATCTGAGCATCTCCGATCTTTGGCGCCATCCGATCGACGGGCCGTTACCGGAACTTCCCGAAAGCGAGGGCATGAAAAGCCGGCAGGCGCTGGTCGTCGAGCAGTCGCGCCGCGACGGCCTCTCCATCCGCCAGCTTGCCCGCCATTTCGCCGGCGCGCGCGGCCATTGGCGCATCGTCGGAACGGCGGCGCAGGTCGCGGATGAGTTGCAGGCGCGGTTCGAGGGTGGTGCCGCCGACGGCTTCAATGTCATGCCGTCCTATTTCCCGGGTGAGCTCGATGCCTTTGCCACGCTTGTCGTGCCGGAACTGCAGCGGCGCGGCCTGTTCCGCCGGGACTACGAGGGCCGCACGCTGCGCGACCATCTTGGCTTGAAACGGCCGGCCTGAGCCGGGAATTTCTACGCCGGGTCCATCATCCGGGCCGTGCCCGAAACCCTGATCGAACTGCCGATCTCAGGTGGAATATCGGCATGCAGGCGCGAACGCATGCCCATGTCCTCGCCCTGCACGACATCGATCGCGCCGCCATGCGGCCAGCCAATATCCCTGAGATAGCCGGCGAAGGCGGCCGTCGAGGCGCCCGTCGCCGGGTCCTCATAGACGCCGCCGGAGGCAAAGGGATTGCGCGTGTGGAAAAGCCGAGGCGTTTCGGAATGGGCAAGCAGGATCGTCACCAGCCCTTCGCGCCGCATCAGGGCCTGGCCGGCTTTCAACTCGTAGCGCATGGCGGCCAGCGCCTGGCGTGACTTGAGCGCCAAAACCAGATGGTCGGCGCCGCCATGGATCAACGCCGGTGGAATGGCCGGATCGAGATCGGTCGCGGCATAACCGAACAGCGCCAGCGCCTCGGCAATCAGCGCCGGCGGCGCCGGCTTGCTGTGCGTTGCTGGCGACTGCAAGGCGGCCGCAACGTTCATGCCATCACGGAATCCTTCGACGGTGATGTTGGCCTGGTTGAGGACCAGCGGGAAAATCCCGTCGCCGAACCGCCGGACAAGGGCTGCCCCCAAGGCGATGGTGGCGTGCCCGCAGAAGGGAACCTCGGTTTCCGGCGAGAAATAGCGAACCCGCCAGTTCTTCCCATCCGGCGCGGCAAAGGCGGTTTCCGAGAACCCGACCTCAGCCGCCAGGCGCTGCATCTCGGCCGCTTCGGGCAAGATATCGCCGACCAGGACGCCGGCAGGATTGCCGCCGGTATTGCCATCCGAAAAGGCGGCGATCTTCAGAACGTCCATGTACCCACCTCATGCCGTGATGCCGGTGGATACCGCAAATGCATGGCTCGGGCGATTGAAAAACGGATGAGTGGACGGGCAGCCCTGGCTAACCGGCCATGACCTTGTCCTGCCGGACCTGACGGCCGGCATCCGATGCCGTGTTGTGGACGGCAAGCGCCGTCATGATCTCGGCTGCCGCAAGGGCCGCGATGACAGTCGGCCGCTTGTCCTTGACGGCATCACCGCCGATCGGCGAGACGAGGCGGCCAAATTCGGCCTCCGTGCCATCGGCCGATTTCAAGAACCAGTTCCTGAACGTCGCTTTCTTGGTCTTCGAGCCGATCATGCCGACATAGGCCGCGTCGTCGCGTTTCAGTGCCTCGGTGACGATCAGGAAATCCAGCGCATGGTCGTGGGTGAGGATGGCGAAGGCGGTACCCGCCGGGGCGTTGCGCACCTCGGCCTCGGGCATTGGCGTCAGCCGCGTCTCGACTGTTTCCGGCGTGCCTTCCAGCGCTTCGGCCCGGGTCTCGATGACGACGGCGTGGATGGGCAGCAGGGCCAGCGACGCCGCCAGCGCCTGGCCGACATGGCCGCCGCCAAAGAGATAAACATGCGGCAGGTGGGCTTCTTCGGATTCAGCGGCGGCAACCAGTTCGGCAGCGAGTGAAGGATCGACAAGCCGGATCAAGACTTCGACGCGCCCGCCGCAGCATTGGCCGATTTCGGGCCCGAGCGGGACGTCGAGCGTGGCGCAGACTTCATCGACCTCGATGCGGGCTTCCTCACCCACCATCTGCCTGGCCTTGTCGATCGCCATATATTCGAGCTGGCCGCCACCGATCGTACCAAGAATCGCCTCCTGCGAGACGAGCATGAAGGCGCCCTTCTCGCGCGGCGTTGAGCCTTTGGTTCCGGCCACCTCGACCAGCGCGACCCGGCCGGCGCTGGCGAGAAAGGCTTTCAAGCTTTGCACTTTCGAGTTCATCGTTCGCGTTCCCGAATAGGGAATATAGGTTTTTTCGACTGGGATTGCACGTTTGGCGGCCTCAAGCGCCCGACTTGACCTCTTTCTTCAGCCGCTCGATCGCCATCAGCACGCGTTCAGGCGTTGCCGGCGCATCGAGGCGCGGGCAGATTTTGTGGTCGGCGACGCTTGCCACCGCATCCGACAGCGCATGCAGCACCGACATGCCGTGCGGCAGCGGGGGCTCGCCAACCGCTTTGGAGCGATGGATGGTCGGTTCATAGGCCTGCGACCAGTCGGTCAGCGCCACGTTGAAGATCTTCGGGCGATCCGACGCCAGCGGGATCTTGTAGGTGGACGGCGCATGCGTGCGCAGCCTGCCCTTGTCGTCCCACCACAGCTCTTCAGTCGTCAGCCAGCCCATGCCCTGGATGAAGCCACCCTCGACCTGGCCAATATCGATGGCCCGGTTCAGCGAGCGGCCGCAATCGTGCAGGATGTCGGCGCGCTCGACGACATATTCGCCGGTCAGCGTGTCGACCGACACTTCCGCGCAGGCGGCGCCATAGGCGTAGTAGTAGAAGGCATGGCCCTGGCCCTTGCCACGGTCCCAATGGATTTTCGGCGTCTTGTAGAAGCCAGCGGCCGAGAGCTGGACGCGCGCAATATAGGCCTGCCTGACCAGATCGTTGAAACTGACCTCCTGGTTGCCGACGCGCACCCTGTTGGGCAGGAACACTACCTGGTCGACCGGCACCTGGTATCTCTCGGCGGCGAAATCGGTCAGCCGCTGCCGGATCTGGCGCGCTGCGTTCTGCGCCGCCATGCCGTTGAGGTCGGCGCCGGAGGAGGCCGCGGTCGGCGCGGTGTTGGGCACCTTGGCGGTGGTGGTGGCGGTGATCTTGACCCGTTCGAGGTCGATCTGGAATTCCTCCGCCACGACTTGCGCTACTTTCAGATGCAGGCCCTGCCCCATTTCGGTGCCGCCATGGTTCATGTGCACCGAGCCGTCGGCATAGACATGCACCAGCGCGCCGGCCTGGTTGGATTCGGTCTTGGTGAAGGAGATACCGAACTTGACCGGCGTGAGTGCCAGGCCACGCTTGATGAACCGGCTGTTGGCGTTGAAGGCCTGGATCTCGCGCCGCCGCCGCGGGTAATTGGCGCTTTCCTCCAATTCAGCGACGATGCGCTGGATGATGTTGTCCTCGACCTTCTGGTGATAGGGCGTGACGTTGCGCCTGCCGATCGCCTCCATCGGGTCATAGAAATTCAGCTTGCGGATTTCGAGCGGATCCTTGCCGACCGCGAAGGCGACCTCGTCGATAATGCGCTCGGCGCCGATCATGCCCTGCGGGCCGCCGAAGCCGCGAAAGGCGGTGTTGGAAACGGTGTTGGTGTAAAGCGGCGCCGACTTGGCGTGGACATTCGGATAGAAATAGGCGTTGTCGCAATGGAACAGCGCACGGTCGCCGACCGGACCGGACAGGTCGGCCGAGAAGCCGGCATTGAGTGCGAACATGAAGTCGACGCCAAGGATATTGCCCTCGTCGTCGAAGCCGACTTCATAGTCTATGGCGAAGTCGTGCCGTTTGCCGGTGGCGGTCATATCCTCGTCGCGGTCGAGCCTGACCTTGACCGCGCGTTTCAGTTTCTTGGCGGCAATGGCGGCGATCGCCGCGCATTGATTGGCCTGTGTTTCCTTGCCGCCAAAGCCGCCACCCATGCGCCGAACTTCGACTGTCACCGCATGGCTCGGTACGCCGAGCGCATGGGAGACGAGATGCTGGGTCTCGCTCGGCCCCTGGGTCGAGCAATAGACCGTGACCTCGTCGTCTTCACCGGGCACCGCCAACGATACCTGGCCCTCGAGGTAGAAATGGTCCTGTCCGCCAAGCTTCATGCGCCCCTTCACCCGACGGGGCGCCGCGGCGATCGCGGCGGCCGCGTCGCCGCGCCGCAAGGTCAGCGGCGTGGTGACCAGCCTGTCCGTGACCGGGTCCAACGGCCAGATGCCGAGGATGGCCGGAATCTCGTCATACTCGATCTTGGCTAGCCGCGCCGCACGGCGCGCCGCATCCCGTGTCTCGGCAATGACGGCGAAGATCGGCTGGCCGAAGAACTGCACCTTGCCTTCGGCCAGCACCGGATCGTCATGCATGCCGCTCGGCGAGACGTCGTTTTCGCCGGGCACATCGGCATAAGTCAGCACATCGACAACGCCCGGCGCGGACCGCACCGCGGAAATGTCCACGCTTTTCAAGGTGCCGTGCGCCACTTTCGACAGGCCGAGTCCGACATGCAGCGTGCCCGCCGGTTCCGGCATATCGTCGATATAGACGGCGGCGCCACTGACATGCTTATGGGCGGAATCATGCCGCTGATCGGTGGCGACGCCGCCGGCGATCTTTTCGGCCTTGAGATTCGATGTGGCGTGCTTGTTCATCATGCCGCCTCGTTTCTTGAAACCTGGAAGGGTGCCTTGGTGCCAGTGGCTTCGACAAAGAAACGCAGCAACAGGTTTTTGGCTGCCAACGCACGATATTCCGCCGACGCCCGCATATCGGTGAGCGGCGTGAAATCCCTAGTGTATTCGGCCATCGCCGTCCCGACCGTCTCTTCGGTCCAGGGTTTGCCAAGCAGTGCCTTTTCGACGGCGCTTGCCCGCTTCGGCGTCGCCGCCATACCGCCATAGGCGATGCGCACATCGGCGACCGTGCCGTCCTGGGCCAGCGTCAGGAAAAAGGCGCCGAGGGCCGCGGTGATATCCTCGTCGCGGCGCTTGGTGATCTTGTAGACGGCAAATTTTTCTCCCTTGGCCGGCACGGGTACGTGCACGGCCTCGACGAACTCGCCCGGCTGCCGGTCCTGCTTGCCATAGGCAATGAAGAAGGTTTCCAGCGGGATCGTGCGCCGTTTGCTGCCCTTGCGCAGCGTCAGCCGGGCGCCGAGCGCGATCAAGGGTGGCGGCGTGTCGCCGATCGGCGAGCCGTTGGCGATGTTGCCGCCGATGGTGCCCATGTTGCGCACCTGTTCGCCGCCGATGCGGTCGAACAGCGGCCCCAGCGCCGGGATGCGGTTGGCCAGCGTCGAGAAGGCATCGGTGTAGGTGACGCCGGCGCCGATCGATATGACGCTCTGGTCCTCGGAAATGGCGCACAGCCCGTCGAGGTTGCCTATGAAGATCACGGGCGAGATGTCGCGCATGTGCTTGGTCACCCACAGGCCGACATCGGTCGAACCGGCAACGATCGTGGCGCCGGGCTCCTTGTCCAATATTGCGGCGAAATCATCGACATTGGCGGGCACGATGAGCCGCGCCTTGGCCGAACCGATCTCGATCCGCGCGCCGTCCTGCATGGCCTCCAACCTCGCCATGATCGCCTTGCGCTCCACCGCCAGCGGATCCTTTGCCGCCTTGCCATAGCTGGAGATGGCGTGCGCGGCGCGCATGATGGCCTCATAGCCGGTGCAGCGGCAGAGATTGCCTTGCAGGGCCTTCTCGATCGCCGCGTTCGACGGGTCCGGCGTCTTCATCCATAGGCCGTAGAGCGACATGACGAAACCCGGCGTGCAGAAACCGCATTGCGAGCCGTGGAAGTCGACCATTGCCTGCTGGACCGGATGCAACTGACCTGGTTCTCCGCGCAGATGCTCGACCGTCACGACATGGGTGCCGTCGAGCGAGCCGAGGAAACGGATGCAGGCGTTGACGCTTTCATAGACCAGGCCACCGGCCGAGAGCTTGCCGACGAGCACGGTGCAGGCGCCGCAATCGCCCTCGGCGCAGCCTTCCTTGGTGCCGCGCAGCGAACGGTCGAGCCGCAGCCAGTCAAGCAAGGTGGCGTCCGGCGCCACCGACGACAGCACGACATTCCTGCCATTGAGGATGAAGCGGATCTCGTTGCGGATGGAAACCCTGGCCATGCCCTCAGCTCCCCCTGTAGGTCGAATAGCCGTAGGGCGAGATCAGTAATGGTACATGGTAATGCACCGGCTCGGCCATGCCGAAGCGGATCGGCACGCTGTCGAGGAAGGCTGGCTTGGGCAATTCTGTGCCCTGGCCGCGCAGATAGTCACCCGCCGCGAAGACCAGCTCGTATTCGCCGATGCCGAATTCTCGGCCGGCCAGCAGCGGTGCGTCGCAACGGCCGTCGGCATTGGTGGCCACGGTCTTCAGATGCGTCCTGGCCGAGCCATCGAGACGATAGAGCGCGATCGACAATCCAGCCGCCGGCTTGCCGGTCGCCGTATCCAGCACGTGGGTCGTCAGACGCCCGCCATCGGCTTTCGACGTTTCTGCCATTGGCCGCCTCCCATCCAGGTACATCAGAACAATAGTGGTGAATTGTGCGCCAATTAAAGGCGATGCATAAGTCCCGGTCGAGCGGAGTGCGACAAAAACACTTTCAAAAATTTTCGGGGGAATGCGAGAAGCACCCTTTCGATATCCTGATCATAACTTCCGGCGGTGTCCGGCAGGAGGGGTAATGCGTTACGAAAGAGACATGCGCGGCTACGGAGCCAATCCGCCGGATCCGAAATGGCCTGGCGGTGCGCATGTCGCCGTGCAGTTCGTCGTCAATTACGAAGAGGGCGGCGAGAATTGCGTGCTGCACGGCGACAAGGCTTCGGAAGCGTTCCTGTCGGAAATCGTCGGTGCGGCACCCTGGGTGGGTCAGCGCCACTGGAACATGGAATCGATCTACGAATATGGGGCGCGAGCCGGCTTCTGGCGGCTGCTTCGCCTGTTCAGCGAGGCCGAGGTTCCGGTGACTTGCTACGGCGTTGCCACCGCATTGGCACGCTCCCCCGACCAGGTTTCCGCCATGCAGGACGCCGGCTGGGAGATCGCCTCGCACGGGTTGCGGTGGATCGACTACCGCGACCACAGCGCCGAAGATGAGCGCCGCGACCTCGAAGCGGCAATCAAGCTGCATTACGAAGTGACCGGCCAGCGCCCGACGGGCTGGTATACGGGCCGCACATCGGTCAACACGGTGCCGCTGGTCGCCGAGGAAGGCGGCTTCGACTACGTCTCCGACACCTATGACGACGAACTGCCCTACTGGTTCGAGCACAGTGGCGGCTCGCAGCTCATCATCCCCTATACGCTCGACGCCAACGACATGCGCTTCGCCACGCCGCAGGGCTTCAATTCGGGCGACCAGTTCTTCGCCTATCTCAAGGACAGTTTCGACACGCTCTATGCCGAGGGCCAGGCCGGACGGCCGCGCATGATGAATATCGGCCTGCATTGCCGCCTCGTCGGGCGGCCGGGCCGGGTGGCGGCGCTGAAGCGCTTCGTCGACTACATCAAGTCGCACGACAAGGTCTGGCTGGCGCGGCGCATAGACATCGCCCGCCACTGGCAAGAGAACCATCCCTACAAGCCGGCGGCCCTGCGTCCGTCAAAGATGGAATTCGAAACCTTCGTCCACACTTTTGGCGGCGTGTTCGAGCATTCGCCCTGGATCGCCGAACGTGCCTTCGAGCTTGAACTCGGCCCGGCACATGATAGTGCCGGCGGCCTGCACAATGCGCTCTGCCGCATCTTCCGTTCCGCCAGCGAGACCGAACGGCTCGGCGTGCTCAACGCCCATCCCGACCTCGCCGGCAAGCTGGCCAAGGCCAAACGACTGACGGCGGAATCGACCAGGGAACAGGCCTCCGCCGGCCTCGATGCGTTGACCGACAAGGAACGCGAACTGTTCTCCAAGCTCAACGCCGCCTACGTCACCACCTTCGGCTTTCCCTTCATCATCGCGGTGAAGGGCAAGACCAAGGAGGAGATCCTGGCGGAATTCGAGGCCCGCATCGGAAATAGCCGCGGCGTCGAATTCGAAACCGCCTGCAAACAGGTCGAGCGCATCGCACTGCTCCGCCTCAAGGACCTGCTACCGCAATAGGTTTGAACCCATGGATACGGCCAGAATGCCCGAGCGAACCTACTATGCGCCACATGGCGGCCACTCCGGCCAGACCGAGCTTTTGACCGGCCGCGCCGTCTTCACCGAGGCCTATGCCGTTATCCCCAAGGGGGTGATGCAGGACATCGTCACCAGCGCCCTGCCGTTCTGGGACGAAACCCGCGTCTGGATCCTGTCGCGGCCGCTGTCCGGCTTCGCCGAGACATTTTCGCAATACATCGTCGAGGTCGCGCCCGGTGGCGGTAGCGAGCGGCCGGAACCCGATGCCGGCGCCGAGGGGGCGCTGTTCGTGGTTGAAGGCGAGTTGACGGTCATGCTTGCCGGCAAGGCGCATGTCTTGCGGCCAGGCGGTTTCGCTTTCCTGCCGCCTTCCAGTGGCTGGACAGTTCGCAACGAAGGCAAGGCTGCTGTCCGTTTCCACTGGATTCGCAAGGCTTACGAAGCGGTCGACGGGCTCGATACGCCGGAAGCCTTCTTCACCAACGAACAGGAGATCGCGCCGACGCCAATGCCCGGCACGGAGGGCCGCTGGGCGACGACACGGTTCGTCGATCCCGCCGACCTGCGCCACGACATGCATATGACCATCGTCACGCTCGAGTCCGGCGCCGTCATTCCGTTCGCCGAGACCCATGTCATGGAGCATGGGCTCTATGTGCTCGAGGGCAAGGGGGTCTACCGCCTCAACCAGGACTGGGTAGAGGTCGAGGCCGGCGACTATATGTGGCTGCGCGCCTTCTGCCCGCAGGCCTGTTATGCCGGCGGCCCCGGCAAATTCCGCTATCTGCTCTACAAGGACGTCAACCGGCACGCCAAGCTCGGCGGGGCGGGCATTGGCGGTCGCGCGCGGTGACCCGCATCACAGCACGTCCGCTGACCCGCGAGGCTTTTGCCGAGTTCGGCGACGTCATCGACATGGGCGGCGACAACCACTACCCGATCAATGGAGGCAAGGCCGAGCGTTACCACGATCTCGCCACGGCCGAGGCCGCTGGGCCCAACGCCCGCGTGCTGATCTCGATGGTGCGCGGCACGCCTTACGAGCTGCCGCTGAAGCTGACGATGGTCGAGCGTCACCCCTTTGGCAGCCAGGCCTTCGTTCCGCTGTCGCCGCGCCCGTTCCTGGTCGTCGTCTGCCATGACGGCAAGGAGGGGCCGGGCGAGCCGCATGCCTTCATCACCGCACCCGGACAAGGCATCAACTACCCCCGCAATCTTTGGCACGGCGTGCTGACGCCGCTCGGCGAGGCGCAGGATTTCCTGATCGTCGATCGTGGCGGCCACGGCTCCAACCTCGAGGAATTCCATTTCTCGCACGCCTACCAGATCCATCTCCCCTGAATTTCCTGGATTCCCGACATGACCGACATTTCGCTGATCGACCGCCTGCTCGACGTCATCGAGCATGACATCGTGCCGAAGACGGCTGATGGCGTCGCCCACGGCAACAAGCTTTTCGGCGCGGCGATCCTGCGCAAGGACGACCGTTCGCTGGTGCTGGCCGAGACCAACAACGAGATCGAAAACCCGCTCTGGCACGGCGAAGTGCATTGCCTGAAGCGCTTCTACGAAATGCCGAAGGCGGAGCGTGTCGATACGAAAGACGCCATCTTCATCGCCACGCACGAACCGTGCTCGCTCTGTCTGTCGGCGATCACCTGGACCGGCTTCGACAATTTCTACTACCTGTTCAGCCACGAGGATTCGCGCGACAGTTTTGCCATTCCGCACGACCTGAAAATCCTGAAAGAGGTCTTCACCCTCGACCCGGGCGGCTACAATGCCGAGAACGCCTACTGGAAGAGTTTTTCCATCCGCAGGCTGGTGCGGTCGCTGCCCGAGGCCGAACGACAGAGGCTGGAGACGCGCATCGGCGAGATTTCGGCCCGTTACGACGAGCTTTCCGGTGTCTATCAGGCGAACAAGGACGAGAACGAGATTCCACTGAACTGAGCGGTGAAGCAGGTAGCGGCACAGGTCGCATAATTCGCTGCTCCAGTCGCGAATGGCGATTGAAAGTTGCGGCGCCGCCGGGCGTTATGCGGACCATGAAAACCATCACAGAATTTCCCCGCAAGGTCGTCGAATTCCCCGACATGGGCATTGTCATGCCCGATGGCTGCCGGCTGTCGGCGCGGGTGTGGATGCCGGACGATGCGGGCACCGATCCGGTGCCGGTCATTCTCGAGCATCTGCCCTACCGCAAGCGCGACGGCACCATTTTTCGCGATCAGTTGACGCATCCCTATTTCGCCGGCCACGGCTATGCGTCGATCCGCGTCGACATGCGCGGCAACGGCGATTCCGAAGGGCTGATGGACGACGAATATTCCGAGCAGGAACTGCAGGATGCCTGCGACGTCATCGCCTGGGCGGCGGCTCAACCCTGGTGCAACGGCAATGTCGGCATGATGGGGATTTCCTGGGGCGGCTTCAACTGCCTGCAGGTGGCGGCCAAAGGGCCGCCGGCACTGAAAGCGGTGATCAGCCTGTGCTCGACCGTCGATCGCTACGCCGACGACATCCACTACAAGGGCGGCTGCCTGCTGCTGGAGAATTTCGGCTGGGCCTCGACCATGCTGTCCTATTCGTCGCGGCCGCCGGATCCATTGATTGCCGGCGACAGCAGGTGGCGCGATCTGTGGCTGACCCGGCTGGAAAACCAGTCCTTCCTTTTGCCGCTGTGGCTCAGCCATCAGCATCGCGACGCCTACTGGAAGCGCGGCTCGATCTGCGAGGATTATTCCGCCGTCAAGGCCGCCGTGCTGTCGATCGGCGGCTGGCATGACGGTTACCGCAACACGATCTCGCATCTCGTCACCAACATCGAAGCGCCGGTAAAGGGCATCGTCGGCCCGTGGATCCACAAATACCCGCACTATGCCGGACCCCAGCCGGCTATCGGCTTCCTGCAGGAAGCGCTGCGCTGGTGGGACCACTGGCTGAAGGGGGCCGAGACCGGCGTTGAGGCCGATCCCGCCTACCGCGCCTATGTGATGGACAGCGTGCGCCCGGCGCGCTGGCACCCGGAGCGGCCCGGCTGCTGGGTGGCGGAGCAGGAATGGCCGTCGCCCGCCATCAAGACGGAGGCGATAGAACTGCTGCCCAAGGGGAGCAAACCGGCCATCGTTGCCTCGCCGCAGAATTGCGGGCTCGCCGGCGGCGAGTATTTCCCGTTCACCTTCGGCCCGGAATTGCCCGGCGACCAGCGTCCCGACGACGCTCTGTCGGTGTGTTTCGACCAGCCGGAACTGGCCGAGGCGATCGACATTCTCGGTGCGCCCGAAGTTCAGGTCACGCTTTCTTCGGATCGCCCACAAGCCAACATCGCGGTCCGGGTATGCGACGTGCACCCGGACGGCGCGTCGGAGCTGATCTCCTATGGCGTGCTCAACCTGACACACCGCTCCTCGCATGAATTCCCGCGGGCCCTGGTGCCGGGCGAAACCGTGTCGGCACGCGTCGTGCTCGATCAATGCGCCTACCGCGTGCCGGCCGGCCACCGCCTGCGCATTGCCGTGTCGAACGCCTACTGGCCAATGATCTGGCCCTCGCCGGAACCAGTCAGCCTCGCCTTGTCGGCAGCGACCTTGTTCCTGCCGCTGCGGCCGCTCGCGACAGGCAACGAAGTGACGTTCGCCGAACCGGAAGGCGCCGCGCCTTGGGCGACCGAGACGATCCGTGCCGCCAATTCCGAACGCCATGTCGATCGCGACGAAAAGACCGGAATCGTCACGCTTTCCATAGCGGATGATTTCGGCGAGGTGCGCGATCTCGACCACGGCCTCGTCAATGGGAGCATTGCCCGCGAGACCTGGACAATCCATCCCGACGATCCGCTGTCGGCCTTGGGAAAAACCCACTGGACGCAGACGCTGTCGCGAAATGGATGGTCGGTACGCACGGAGACGTGGGCGCAGATACGCTCGGAAGCGAAAAACTTCATCGTGAGCGCCAGAATCGAGGCCTATGAGGGAGAAAAACTCGTCTTCGAGCGCAATTTCGAGGAAGATATTCCACGCGCGCTGGTCTGAACGCCGACGTCGTTGGTCCAAATGCGACGTACGATTTACGCCACGGCATGTCGCATTCGGTCTTGCTTACGGCGTTAGCTTACCCTCATTATTCAGGGAGAATTAACAAAGAAATCGACCGCAGAGTCGAACCAACAGAGTGAGGAACTCAAAATGTCCAATGAACTCGAATTCCTTAGCCGGCGCGTTGCAGCAGGCAAACTGAGCCGTCGTGATTTTCTCGGTCGCGCGGCAGCGCTCGGCATCGCGGCACCTTTCGCCAACTCGCTGCTTTCGAGTGCCGCGCGAGCGGCCGGCCCGGTCAAGGGCGGCACGCTGAAGGCCGGCCTGGTCGGCGGCGAATCCACCAATAGTCTCGACCCGGCCCTATTCATGACGCAGGTGCCGTTCGCCTTCGGCAAGTGCTGGGGCGAAATGATCGTCGAGCTGTCGCCCGAGGGCAAGCTCGAAAACCGCATCGCCGAGGAGATCGGCTCGTCCAAGGACGCCAAGATCTGGACGTTGAAGATCCGCGACGGCGTCGAATTCCACAACGGCAAGACCGTGACCGCCGAGGACGTCGCCGCCACGCTAGAGCGCCATTCGGACGAGAAGTCGAAGTCCGGCGCGCTCGGCTACATGAAGGGCATCGACACCATCAAGGCCAACGGCAAGGAAGTGGTGCTGACGCTGAAGGAGGCCAACGCCGACCTTCCCTACCTGCTCAGCGACTATCACCTGATCGTCCAGCCGAACGGCGGCAAGGACAAGGCTGACGCCGGCATCTCGGCCGGTCCGTATGTGGTCAAGACCAATGAGCCTGGCGTGCGCCATGGTGGTGAACGCTTCGCCAACTACTGGCAGGGCGACAAGATGGGCCACGCCGACCAGATCGAGATCATCGTCATCAACGACGCGACGGCGCGCACGGCGGCCCTGCAGGGCGGCCAGGTCAACATGATCAACCGCGTCGAGCCGAAGATCGTCGACCTGATCAAGCGCGTGCCGGGCGTCACCATCCGCAACCATGCGGGTCCGGGCCACTATGTCTTCATCATGCATTGCAACACGGCGCCGTTCGACAACAACGACCTCAGGATGGCGCTGAAGCTGGCGATCGACCGCGAAGAGATGCTGACCAAGGTGCTGCGCGGCTACGGTTCGCTCGGCAACGACTTCCCGATCAACGCGTCCTATCCGCTGTTCACCGAGATCGAGCAGCGCAAGTACGATCCCGACAAGGCCAAGTTCCACTACAAGAAGTCCGGCCATGACGGCACGGTGCTGCTGCGGACCTCGGATGTCGCCTTCCCAGGCGCCGTCGATGCCTCGCAGCTCTTCCAGCAGAGCGCGGCCAAGGCCGGCATCAAGATCGAGCTCAAGCGCGAGCCCGGCGACGGCTACTGGAACGAGGTCTGGAACAAGCAGCCCTTCTGCGCTTCCTACTGGGGCGGACGCTCGACGCAGGACCAGATGTACTCGACCGCCTATCTGTCGACCGCCGACTGGAACGACACGCGTTTCAAACGCCCGGATTTCGACAAGATGGTGCTGGCGGCGCGCGCCGAGCTCGACGAGGCCAAGCGCAAGCAGATGTACCACGACATGGCGGTGCTGGTGCGCGACGAAGGCGGCCTGATCCTGCCGATGTTCAACCAGTTCATCGACGCAACCGGCGCCAAGGTCGATGGCTGGGTCGACGATCCGCACCAGGAACTGATGAACGGTTACGCCCTGGCGAAGTGCTGGCTGCAGGCCTGAGTCCGGCTTTGCAGAGATGTCCTCACCCATCCTGAAACTAATTGCCCAGCGCATCGCGCTGGGCATCCTCCTTCTGTTGGCCATTTCGGTCCTGATCTTCGCCGGCACGCAAATCCTGCCCGGCGACGTCGCGCAAGCCATTCTGGGACAATCGGCAACGCCGGAGTCCCTCGCCAACCTGCGCGAGCAGCTCGGGCTCAACGACCCGGCCTATGTCAGGTATTTCCACTGGCTCGGCGGCGTCTTGACCGGCGACCTCGGCACGGCGATGTCGAGCGGCCAGGATATCGCGACCTCGATCAAGGGCCGGCTGTGGAACACGCTGTTCCTCGCCTTCTGGGCGGCGATCGTTGCCGTGCCGCTGGCGATCATCCTCGGCCTCATCGCGGTGCGTTACCGCAATGGCTGGGTCGACAAGCTGATCTCCGGCCTGGCGCTCGCCTCCACCTCGTTCCCGGAATTCTTCATCGGCTATCTGCTAGTCTATTTCTTCGCGGTGAAATGGCAGATCTTCCCCGCCATCTCGACCGTCTATGACGGCATGCCGTTCGGCGAGCGCATGCAAGCGATCGCCTTGCCGGCGACAGCGCTGACGCTGGTGGTGCTCGCCCACATGATGCGCATGACCCGCGCGGCGATCCTCAACGTCATGCAGTCGGCCTATGTCGAGACGGCGGAGCTCAAGGGGCTTTCGGCCTTCGCCGTCATCCGCAAGCACGCCTTCCCGAACGCGATCGCGCCGATCATCAACGTCGTCATGCTCAACCTCGCCTATCTCATCGTCGGCGTCGTCGTGGTCGAGGTGATCTTCGTCTATCCCGGCATGGGGCAGTATCTGGTCGACCACGTCACCAAGCGCGACGTGCCGGTCGTGCAGGCGGTCGGCCTGATCTTCGCCGCCGTGTATATCAGCCTCAACATCATCGCGGACATTGCGGCGATCGTCGCCAATCCGCGTCTCAGACATCCAAAGTGAGGGGGCGGGCATGCTCGATATAAAACGCATCCCCATCCCCGCCCTGATCGGCCTGGTGCTGACCGCCCTGTTCGTGCTGGCGGCGGTGTTCGCGCCGTGGATTTCCCCCCACGATAATGCCGAGATCGTCGGTGACGTCTGGGAACCGATGTCGGCGGCGCATTGGCTGGGCACCGACAATCTCGGCCGCGATCTTCTCTCGCGCATGATCTACGGCGCCCGCATTACCCTGTTCATCGCCGTGCTGGCCACCGCGCTGTCCTTCTCACTCGGCGCCATACTGGGCTTCTCGGCGGCAGTGTTCGGCGGCTGGTTCGACACCATCCTGTCGCGCCTCGTCGATCTCCTGATGTCGATCCCGACGCTTATCATGGGCCTGGTCGTGCTCTCGGTGCTGCCGACGAACCTGGTGACGCTGATCCTGGTCATGGGCATTCTCGACTCGACCCGCGTCTACCGCCTGTCGCGCGCGGTCGCCGTCGACATCAACGTCATGGATTACGTCGAAGCCGCCAAGCTGCGTGGCGAAGGCAGCGCCTGGATCATCTTCCGAGAGATCCTGCCCAACGCGCTGTCGCCGCTGGTTTCGGAACTCGGCCTGCGCTTCATCTACGCGGTGCTGTTCCTGTCGACGCTGTCCTTCCTCGGCCTTGGCGTGCAGCCGCCGGACGCCGACTGGGGCGGCATGGTCAAGGAAAACAAGGACGGCATCGTCTTCGGCATCGCCGCGGCACTCATTCCGGCGGCGGCGATCGCGGCCCTTGCCATCTCGGTCAACCTTGTCGCCGACTGGATCCTCAACCGCACGACAAGCCTGAAGGGAGGACGCGGGTGATGGCTGAGAGCAAAGCGAAACCCGGCGTGCTGCTCGATATCCGCAACTTGCGCATCGAAGCCACGGTCTACCCGCCCGGCGAAGCGCCAAAGAACATCGTGCTGGTGCACGATGTCTCGCTGACGCTGGAAAAAGGCAAGGTGCTGGGCCTGATCGGCGAATCCGGCGCCGGCAAGTCGACCATTGGCCTGTCGTCCATGGGCTATGGCCGTGGTGGCGTGCGCATCACCGGCGGCGAGGTGATCCTCAACGGCCGTGACATATTGAAGGGCGGCAAGGAAGGTTTTCGCAAGCTGCGCGGCCGTGAGGTCTGCTATGTCGCGCAGTCGGCGGCGGCGGCCTTCAACCCGGCTCACCGGCTGATGGACCAGGTGGTGGAAGCCACGCTGCTGCACGGCACGGCGACACGCGCCGAGGCCGAGAAGCGTGCCATAGCACTTTTCAAGAAGCTGAGCCTGCCGAGCCCCGAAACCATCGGCGAACGCTTTCCGCACCAGGTCTCAGGCGGCCAGCTGCAACGCGTAATGACGGCGATGGCGCTGTGTTCGGAACCCGACCTGATCGTCTTCGACGAGCCGACCACGGCGCTCGACGTGACGACGCAGATCGACGTTCTGGCGGCGATCAAGGACGCCATCCGCGACACCCATGTGGCGGCGCTCTACATCACCCACGACCTTGCCGTGGTCGCCCAGGTCTCCGACGAGATCATGGTGCTGCGCCATGGCAGGCTGGTCGAATGGGGCGGCACCCGCCAGATCATCAAGGAGCCGCGCCAGGAATACACCAACGCCCTGGTTTCGGTGCATGAGATCGAGCATTCCGAACAGAACCCCGGCGCGACGCCGTTCCTGTCGGTCAAGAACGTCACCGCCGCTTACGGCGGCGGCCAGGTCAAGGTGCTGAAGAACGTCTCGGTCGACATATACCCCGGCCAGACATTGGCCGTGGTTGGCGAATCCGGCTCCGGCAAATCGACGCTGGCGCGCGCCATCACCGGTCTTTTGCCGCCCGAGCAAGGCACCGTCACCTTCGACGGACGCCCGCTTGCCAACCGGCTTGCCGACCGGCCGAAGGAGGATCTGCGCCAGTTGCAGATGATCTACCAGATGGCCGACGTGGCGATGAACCCGCGCCAGACCGTCGGCACCATCATTGGCAGGCCGCTCGAATTCTACTTCGGCATGCGCGGCAGGGAGCGCGACAAGCGCGTTGCCGAACTGCTCGACGAGATCGAGATGGGCAAGGGCTTCATCGACCGCTATCCGGCCGAGCTTTCCGGCGGCCAGAAGCAGCGCGTCTGCATCGCCCGCTCGCTCGCCGCCAAGCCGAAGCTGATCATCTGCGACGAGGTGACCTCGGCGCTCGACCCGCTGGTGGCCAACGGCATCCTGAAGCTGCTGCTGAACCTGCAGGAGCACGAGAAGGTCGCCTATCTCTTCATCACCCACGACCTCGCCACCGTGAAGTCGATCGCCGATTCCATCGCGGTGATGTATCGCGGCGAAGTGGTCCGCTACGGCTCGAAGAGCAAGGTTCTGACGCCGCCCTTCGACGCCTATACCGACCTTCTCCTGTCGTCGGTTCCAGAGATGGAGATCGGCTGGCTGGAAAAGGCGATCAAGGGACGGCGCATGGCCAGCGCGGGGAACTGACCAACTGCCGGCACCACCGACTGCCGTCATCCGGGTGCAACACAAGGACGCCACACGTCCTCTGGACGGGCGCCGTTCGTGACGTTGTTTTCAACAAAGGGGTAGGACATGAAGACTGAACTCGACCACCTGGCAGAACTCGCCGGCCAGGGCCGGATATCGCGGCGCGACTTCCTTGGCCGCACGGCGGCTCTCGGCGTATCGGCGGCGCTGGCGACGACGCTGGCCGGAAAGGCCTTCGCGCAGACGCCGGTCAAGGGTGGAACCCTCAAGGCAGGCCTGCAGGGCGGCGAATCGACCAACAGCCTCGACCCGGCGCTGAACCTCAGCCAGGTAACCTTCAGCTTCGGCAAGCTTTGGGGCGAGTATCTTGTGCGTCTGACCCCCGACAACAAGCTGGTGAACCTGATCGCCGAGGACATCGGCGCCTCCAAGGACGCCAAGACATGGACGATCAAGATTCGTGACGGAATAGAATTCCATAACGGCAAGACGGTTGGCGCCGAGGACGTCGCCGCGACCATCGAGCGTCATGCCGACGAGAAATCAAAGTCGGGGGCGCTCGGCATTCTCAAGAACATCAAGGGCGTCAAGGCGAGCGGCAAGGAAGTCATCTTCACGCTCGGCGATGCGGATGCCGACTTCCCCTATCTGATGGCCGACTACCATCTGGTCATCCAGCCGAATGGCGGCAAGGACAATCCGAATGCCGGCATCAGCGCCGGCCCCTACAAGGTCACCGTCAACCAGCCGGGCGTGCGCCATGGCGGCGAGCGCTTCGCCAATTACTGGCGCGGCGACAAGGCCGGCCATGCCGACCAGGTCGAGATTGTCGTCATCAACGACGCGACGGCCCGTCTGGCCGCGTTGCAGGGTGGCCAGGTGCACATGATCAACCGCGTCGAGCCAAAAGTCGTCGACCTGGTCAAGCGCATCCCGGGCGTCACCATCGAGAATGTGTCGGGCAAGGGCTACTATCCGTTCAACATGTTCTGCGACACGGCGCCTTTCGACAACAACGACCTGCGCATGGCGCTGAAACTCGCCATGGATCGCGAGGAGATGCTGACGAAGATCCTGCGCGGCTACGGTTCGGTCGGCAACGACTTCCCGATCAACGAGGCCTATCCGCTGTTTACCGCCATCGAGCAGCGCAAGTTCGACCCGGAAAAGGCGGCCGCGCTCTACAAGAAGTCGGGCCACAGCGGCTCGATCCTGCTGCGCACCTCCGATGTCGCCTTTCCCGGCGCGGTCGACGCCGCCCAGCTTTATCAGCAGAGCGCCGCCAAGGCCGGCATCAAGATCGAGATCAAGCGCGAGCCGGGCGACGGCTACTGGTCGGAAGTCTGGAACAAGCAGCCCTTCTCGCTCTCCTACTGGGGCGGGCGCGCCACGCAGGACCAGATGTACTCCACCGGCTATGTCTCGACCGCCGACTGGAACGACACGCGCTTCAAGCGGCCGGAATTCGACAAGATGCTGTTTGCGGCGCGTGGCGAGCTCGACCAGGCCAAGCGCAAGGCGATCTACCACGACATGGCTGTCCTGATGCGCGACGAAGGCGGCCTGATCGTGCCGTTCTTCAACCAGTTCATCGACGCAGCAGCTACGAACAAGATCAGCGGCTTTGCCAAGAGCCCGATCGGCGAAATGATGGACGGCTACGCGCTCGCCGAATGCTGGCTGAACGCCTAGTGCTGGACTGCCACTGAAAAGCGCCGCGTGTTCGTGCGACACGCGGCGCACTTTTTTGAAACCATCGACGCATGGAGGCGCCCGTGGCACTCGACACCAAGCTTCTGCTGATCATCCTCGACGGCGTGCCTTACCGCAACTGGCGTCGGTTGATGGGCAATCTCGAGGGCTGGGTGCAGTCGGGCGAAGCGAGGGTGTGGAAGATGCGCTCGGTGCTGCCGTCGACCTCGGCCTGCTGCTATGCCTCGATCCACACAGGCGTGTCGCCGCAGGTGCACGGCATTCTTTCCAACGAGAACCGCTTCCGCGTCAAACAGCCCGACATCTTCTCCGAGGTCAGCAACGCCGGAGGCAAGACCGGGGCAGTCACCCATTCCTACTGGTCCGAATTCTTCCGGTCCTACCCGTTCGACCTGGTCGAGGACATGGAGTATGACGAGCCTGGCGGTCCGATCACGCATGGCCGCTTCCACACCATGACCGGCTACAACGCGCGCAACCAGATGACGCCGAGCGATGTCGACCTGTTCGCGACGCTGACCATGCTGACCAAACGCCACGGCATAGACTACGGCATCCTGCACACCTGCACGCTGGATTCGATGGGTCACCGCTTCGGCCACGACTGCCATGAGATGGACCATGCCGTCTACGCCATGGACGGCATGCTGGCGGCCTTCCTGCCGGGCTGGATCGCGGCCGGCTACGAGGTGATGGTCACCGCCGATCACGGCCAGACCGACCGCGGCCACCATGGCGGCCATGACGACGAGATGCAGGATTTCGCGCTGTATTATTTCGGCCAAGGCCAGGGGCCCGAAGCCGATACGCTGCTCGACCAGTTGCAGCTGGCCCCGACAGTGCTGAGCCGGCTCGGCGTGCCGGTGTCGGCGACGATGAAAGCGAAGCCGTTTTTGAGCTAGTTGGCGGCCGAGACGCTGCCCTTCTTCCAGTCCCTCCACGAGGGCAGACCTGACATCGAATATCAATAGCTGACGTCAGCGCCGCCCCCCTACGCCTGCCGGCACCTTCTCCTCGTACAGTTGTTTGGACCGGAGACATCGCGAACAGGTGTTCGGAGACATCGCGAACAGTTTTTGATGTTATCGCTTGAGAGCATTGAGGTCGATTGTTTCTATTTTCTGGTGTCGGAAGAAAGCATCGAAGACGCCGTCTGTTGCGGTTGGCCGGAAGGCGACGACCTTCCTGGCAAATGCCTTGCCAAGCTTGAAGGCGCATCCGAGGAGGCTGACAACCCCGGTCTGCTGGACGCGGCGGACAAGATCGTCCGTTGCATAGTCGAACGGCTCGATGGCTTCGCGATATT
>NZ_AXAE01000043.1 GCF_000472705.1 Mesorhizobium erdmanii USDA 3471
CCCGCCGCTTCTACGCTTACTTCAGGTCGACCTTGGCGCCGGCTGCTTCCAGCTGGGCCTTGAACTTGTCGGCGTCGGCCTTGGAAACGCCTTCCTTGACCGGCTTCGGAGCCGCTTCCACCAGGTCCTTGGCTTCCTTGAGGCCAAGACCGGTGATGGCGCGAACTTCCTTGATGACGTTGATCTTCTGAGCGCCAGCGTCGGTGAGGACGACGTCGAATTCCGTCTTTTCCTCGGCCGGAGCAGCAGCAGCGGCAGCGCCGCCAGCAGCGGCAACCGCCACCGGAGCAGCAGCCGAAACGCCCCACTTTTCTTCCAGAAGCTTCGACAGCTCGGCCGCCTCGAGGACGGTCAGCTTCGAAAGGTCGTCTACGATCTTTGCGAGATCAGCCATTGTTGTATTCCTTCGTTAGGTTCGAACGTGTGTTTTTGATAGCGAGGAACGGCCTCATGCCGCCTCGTCCTTCCGGGCGTAAGCGCCGATGACGCGCGCGACCGAAGCCGCTGGCGCATTGACGATCTGGGCGATCCGGGTTGCCGGCGTGGCGATCATGCCAACCAGCCTGGCGCGCAGCTCATCGAGCGACGGAAGTGTGGCGAGTGCCTTCACACCGTCGGCATTGAGCGAGGTGGTGCCCATTGCGCCGCCGAGAATGATCAACTTGTCATTCCCCTTGGCGAAATCGGACGCGACCTTCGGCGCCGCAATCGGATCCTCCGAATAAGCAATCAGCGTCTGTCCCTTGAACAGGTCGATGATCGATGCGGAGTCCGTGCCCTGAAGAGCGATTTTGGCGAGACGGTTCTTCGCGACTTTAACGGTGCCACCGGCAGCGCGCATTTTCGACCGAAGGTCGTTCATTTGCGCGACGGTGATACCGGCATAGTGGGCCACGACGACTGAACCCGCGTTTCCGAACGCTTCGTTCAGGCCCGTGACGAGTTCGCGTTTTTCCGCTCTGTCCACTGCCTACCTCCAGTTGACCCCAATCCTGGTCAAAGGGAACATTCCCAATGACAGGACAGGCGTCGGGTTGCCTTTTGCCGGCCGGGCCATCCAGTAACGGATCTCCCGAACGACGCTCGAGGATCCTGCCCCCTTTCGCCACACCGACGGACAAGCCGGCGATGCGCAGACAAAAGGCAAACACGGTTCGAACCTTTCATTGGAGCACTTGCTCCGTTGTCGGGTCTTCACCCGTCTCATGCAGGCCCACATGAATTAAGGCTTTTGGGCCGCCTGCAATCTCGGACAGGATGTCCGGAAGCCTTTCGACTTCCGGTACCGGGCCCAGGATAAATCCGAGGCCCGGAATTCAATCACGGATCGGCCTGATGGCGGCCGATCCAAAGGGTCTTGATCAGGACGCTGCGAGCGTCGAGACGTCGAGCTTGAGGCCCGGGCCCATCGTCGAGGTGACCGACACCTTCTTGACGTAGTTGCCCTTGGCGCCAGCCGGCTTTGCCTTGGTCACCGCATCGGCGAAGGCACGGATGTTCTCTTCCAGCGCCTTGACGTCGAACGAGACCTTGCCGACGCCAGCATGAACGATGCCGGCCTTTTCGACGCGGAACTCCACCGCACCGCCCTTCGATGCCTTGACGGCGGCGGCGACGTCGGTGGTGACGGTGCCGACCTTCGGGTTCGGCATCATGCCGCGCGGGCCGAGCACCTTACCGAGACGGCCGACCAGCGGCATCATGTCCGGCGTGGCGATGCAGCGATCGAAATCGATCGTGCCCTTCTGGACGATGTCGACCAGGTCTTCCGCACCGACGATGTCGGCGCCGGCGGCCTTGGCTTCCTCGGCCTTGTCGCCACGGGCGAACACGGCGACACGAACCGAGCGGCCGGTGCCGTTCGGCAGGTTGACCACGCCGCGGACCATCTGGTCGGCATGGCGTGGGTCGACGCCGAGGTTCATGGCGACTTCGACGGTCTCGTCGAACTTGACCGACGAACGATCCTTGAGCAGCTTCAACGCATCACCCAGGGCATAAGCCTTGTTGGGATCAATGCCTTCGCGGGTCTTCGATACGCGCTTTGCAATCTTTGCCATGATCTTAGCCCACCACTTCCAGACCCATCGAGCGGGCGGAGCCCTCGACCATGCGCATGGCCGCTTCGACGTCGTTTGCGTTCAGATCCTTCATCTTGGCGGTGGCGATCTCGCGGACCTTGTCGCGCGAAACGGTGCCAGCCTTGACCTTGCCCGGCTCCTTGGACCCAGCCGTCAGGTTCGCCGCCTTCTTCAGGAAATAGCTCACCGGTGCCGTCTTCATGACAAAGGTGAACGACTTGTCCTGATAGTAGGTGATGACGACGGGGACTGGAGAACCCTTTTCCATTTCCTGGGTCTGCGCGTTGAACGCCTTGCAGAATTCCATGATGTTGATGCCACGCTGACCAAGCGCCGGGCCGATCGGCGGAGACGGCGTTGCCGATCCCGCTTTGACCTGGAGCTTGAGCTGGCCTGCAATTTTCTTAGCCATCTCTTTTCCTGCCTTTTCTCATGCCGGCATTGCCGGCGGTTGCAGACTGGTGGTTCGATCCATGCGGCCGGCTAAGCCGCATTCGTCTCCCACCGCTCTCGGAGCCGCGCGATCGCCGCCCCTCCCTGCCGCACCTGGCGGCAGGATTTCGGATCAGCCTTTTTCGACCTGTCCGAATTCAAGATCGACGGGCACGGCGCGCCCGAAGATCGAAACTTCCACCTTGAGCCGCGCCCGCTCTTCGTCCACTTCCTGGACGAAGCCGTTAAAAGACGCGAAAGGACCATCCGAGACGCGGATCGCCTCGCCGATCTCGAAAGTGACCGAGGGCTTCGGCCGCTCGACGCCTTCCTGCACCTGGTTCAGGATGCGCTGCGCCTCCGCCTCGGTGATCGGCACCGGCTTGGAGTCACCGAGAAAGCCTGTGACCTTGGGCGTGTTCTTGACCAGCGAGAACACGGCATCCGTCAAATTGGCCTTCAGGAGCACATAGCCCGGGAAGAACTTGCGCTCGGCATCGACCTTGCGGCCACGACGAACCTCGACGACCTTTTCGGTCGGCACCACGATCTGCTCGATATCGGCGGACAGGCCCTTCTGCTTGGCCTTGTTCTCGATGTCCTCGGCGACCTTCTTTTCAAAGTTCGAATAAGCGTGGACGATGTACCAGCGCGCAGCCATTTTTTTAGACTTCTCCGTAGTCGCCGGACTTAGCGTCCAATGCCCAGAATCTGTTCGATCGCGAGGCCCATCAACTGATCGGCGCTAAAGAAAAAAATCATCGCAATCACAGCGAAGGCCAGAACCATCACCGTCGAGATCATCGTTTCGCGACGCGACGGCCAAGTGACCTTGGCGGTCTCCGCGCGAACCTGCTGGAGAAAGACGAAAGGATTTGTGGTTTTCGAAGCCATATGCCGCTCTGTCTTCAAGACCCGTTGGCCGGGCCCCCTGGATGATCCCGCTGGCCGGGACGTGCCGCCTGAGCCCAGTCTCGCGCCGAATCAGCGCAATCATTTCGCCCATGCAAATCAGACGCGTAAAGCCGGCTTCCCAGCTCCACGCGTCGCGTGTCTGTTCTGTCTACATAAAACCGATTCTTGATCCACGCAAGTGGCAAGTGCCCGCTTTATGACCAAACGCCGCCTCGGAACCATCCAGTCGTTCCGTCCCGGCTATGGCGCCCTTATGCCCCAACCGGGCTAATATGGCAAGCGGGTCGCCGATTTTCAAAGGCAGACCACAAAATATCGTTTCCGATGACCATTCTAGGAAAATGGCACGGGCAGCAGGGCTCGAACCTACGACCTGCGGTTTTGGAGACCGCCGCTCTACCAACTGAGCTATGCCCGTATCGTGCGCGCCTCGGCGCAGCAGGGGCTTCCTAAAAGCTTCCGCGCTCTGTGTAAAGAGTGGTTTGCACGCAAACGCGCTTCATCCCCTTTGCCAGAAATCCGGACCGGTGATGGCTGGCCGCCGCTTCGGCTTGTCGCAACGGCTACGACTACGATTTCCCGGCCGGTGGCGTGTACGGTCCGCCGGGTACGCCCCAGCCCCAGGCCGGCATCGGTTCGGTCTGCGGATCACAGGTCTCGCCGAGGTTGGAGTTCATCTTGGCCAGCCGTGATCCCCATTCGACATAGCCTGTGAAAGCTGAGCGGAATTCGGGATCGTCGGGCAGGCCGACCTCGTCGGCGGCATCGGCGAGCAGGTTGATCCAGCGGCGGCGCTGCGCTTCGGTCAAATGCTTGCCCAGATGATGCATGACCATCTCGCGGTGGCCGCCGAATTTCTCGCTGTAGGTTTTCGGTCCGCCGAAGACCTCGCCGATAAAGGCGGCGACATGGGCGGGATGGTCAGGCGACATGGTCTTGAACACCGGCCCGATGATCGGGTCCTGCGCCACCTTGTCATAGAAGGTCTGTGTCAGCCGGTTCAGCGCGTCGCTGCCGCCGGCCCATTCGTAGAGTGTCGGAACATCCTTGCGCATGGCGGTCACCCGTCCTCGATCGCCACGGACGGTAGCCGAAACGCCCACCCGGCCTCAACCTGCCTCGATGGCCAGTTCAACGCTCTTCGCCTTGACGCAATTCCGGACGGAAAACCGCTTCACACTTTTCCTGGAATTGCTCTTCGCCTTGACGCAATTCCGGACGGAGACCGCTTCACACTTTTCCTGGAATGGCTCTACAGTTTGGCCGGCATGTCGGCTTCGGCATTGGCGGACGGCATAACCCGGCAATTGTCCGGCCTCGGAACCGACCTGCATATGGTGGCGCCTGTCATTTCGTCAGCAGACTGACGTCCGGTCGCCAGCCCGAATTTCAGGATCGCCTGCTGGTAAAGCTGCCGGTTGGACGGAGAGAGCTGCATGGCGGCGAACAGGCCGGGTCCAATCGCCATCTCCTCCAGATACGCCTTGACCTTCTCCCCAAGCCCAACGGAGCTCACACTGAGACGCGCGGCAGGCCCGATGAGGCGCTTGACGCCACCGGCAACCATGATCGCACAGACCGAAGCACATTCGCCCTCCGATTCGATGGTGAGTCCGGTGTGGACGCCATCCTTGGCCAGGCAATCCGCCGCGGGATCGCAATCGACGAAATCGGTATGAGCGACGACGACATCGAGCTTGCGTTCCCGGATCAGCCTGCCGGCGGCAAGCGCGCCCTCGACATCGCCTCCTTGCGAACTGATGACGATCGGCAGCCGCCGGTCGGCGACGGCATCGAGCGCCTGGCGCAGGCTTTCCGGCGTCTGTGCGGTGATCTTACCCTCCGCCGAGATCCATTCCGGGCAGTCGGGATTGCACAGCGGGTTGCCGCCGCGGACGAGCACAAAACGCATGTCCGCCTCCTTCGGCGCCACGGTCTTGGCCGACGAGGGCAGAGCGGGTTTTGCCTGGGCGGCCGCGACATTGGCGGGCCCTGTCCCTTTGTCCTTGTCCGTCAATATCTCCCGGCAGTTCGCCGGCATCGGATCTGCCTTGCAGATCGCGCTGGCGGTGAAAAGCTCGACTGTGTCCAGGGACGTGACGAGGTTCATCCGCAGCATGTTTTGGAGAACCAGTTGATGGATTTCGGTGGCCGGCGTGTTCCTCATCGTCAGGAGCACGCCATCGCCTATTCCCATTCCCTTCAGATAGGCCGAAAGCTTCTTCTCGACCGCCTTGCTCATTTCGTAGGTCTTGTAGCTACCCGCGTTCTTGCGGCTGACGATCCTGGTGCTGATGATCTTCTTCCTGCCGTTCACGATCCGGTAGGTGGTGCGGTAGAGCAGCTTCTCGCGCTGGTAGGTGGTGGTGATCTGGTGGACGCCGAGATAGGCGAAATCCCCGACCACGCGGCGAATTCCGCCGGAAAACATCAGCGGGCAAGCAGAATTGCACATGGCGCCGTTATCTTCGGCCATGCCTAAGTAGTCGGCGCCCCTGCCCTTATTGTCCTGGCAATTTTTCATCTGCGGCTCGCAGCCGTAGAACACCGTCGTACCGACGGCGATATCGAGCTTGTTCTTGCGGATCATCTGGCCAAGCGTCACCGCCGCATCGACATTGCCGCCGGGGGAATTGACGACCACCGGCAATTGCCGGCCTTTGAGCGCCTTGAGCGTGCGCTTGAACAGCGACGGCGTGTCCGCCTCGATGGTGCCTTCGGCCGATATCCATTCCGGACAATTGGGCTCGCAACCCGGCGCATTGCTTCGCACGACGGCGAACCGCATTGGCGGGATGTCCTGCGACTGCTCCTGAGCCCGCGCCACTGGCACCGCCAACACGACGGCGGCAAACAGCATGAGGCGGACGAGCGCCCGCAACCACCATGCCTCGAAACAGCGCCCTGGAACCACTCTTTCGCCAAGCTCCCGCAATGCAACCTATACTAGTTGGCGCGATGGCGCTTGCAACAGCTTTGAAACGATCGCGGCCGCGGCTGTCCCATGCATTGTCGGAAACGAAAAAGGGCGGCCCGAAGACCGCCCTTTCTTTGTCGATCCGGCCAAATGCCGGTGTCGATTATTCTTTAATGGTGACGACGATGCCGGCACCGACGGTGCGGCCGCCTTCACGGATGGCGAAGCGCAGCTTCTCTTCCATGGCGATCGGCACGATCAGCTCGACATCGACCGTGATGTTGTCGCCAGGCATCACCATCTCGGTGCCGGCCGGCAGCGACACGATGCCGGTCACGTCAGTCGTGCGGAAGTAGAACTGCGGACGGTAGTTGGTGAAGAACGGCGTGTGGCGGCCACCTTCGTCTTTGGTCAGGATGTAGGCTTCGGCCACGAACTTCTTGTGCGGCTTCACCGTACCGGGCTTGGCCAGAACCTGGCCGCGCTCGACACCTTCACGGTCAACGCCACGCAGCAGCGCGCCGATGTTGTCGCCAGCCTGGCCCTGATCGAGCAGCTTGCGGAACATCTCGACGCCCGTGCAGGTCGTCTTGGTCGTCGGACGGATGCCGATGATCTCGAGTTCCTCGCCAACCTTGACCACGCCGCGCTCGACGCGGCCGGTCACGACCGTGCCACGGCCCGAGATCGAGAACACGTCCTCGATCGGCATCAGGAACGGCTTGTCGAGCGGGCGAACCGGCGTCGGGATGTAGGCGTCGACCTGAGCCATCAGCTCGCGGATCGCGTCCTCGCCGATCGTCTTGTTCGAATCCTCGAGAGCAGCCAGCGCCGAACCCTTGACGATCGGAATGTCGTCGCCCGGGAATTCGTTCTTCGACAGAAGCTCGCGAACCTCGAGCTCGACCAGTTCGAGCAGCTCGGCGTCGTCGACCTGGTCGACCTTGTTCAGGAACACCACGATCGACGGCACGCCGACCTGACGGGCAAGCAGGATGTGCTCGCGGGTCTGCGGCATCGGGCCGTCGGCGGCCGACACGACCAGGATCGCGCCGTCCATCTGCGCCGCACCGGTGATCATGTTCTTCACATAGTCGGCGTGGCCGGGGCAGTCGACGTGAGCGTAGTGGCGGTTGGCCGTCTCGTATTCGACGTGAGCCGTCGAGATCGTGATGCCGCGTGCCTTCTCTTCCGGCGCCGCATCGATCTGGTCGTAGCGCTTGTACTCGCCAAAATACTTCGTGATCGCCGCCGTCAGCGACGTCTTGCCATGGTCAACGTGACCAATCGTGCCGATGTTCACATGAGGCTTAGTGCGCTCGAATTTACCTTTTGCCATGTGATCTCTCCATTTCCTGCTCGCCCAAGCGGGCTTTGAATTGCGTTACCGCGACGGCTCTTTCGAGTTACGCGTACTTTTTCTGGACTTCCTGAGCGACCGCGGTCGGCACCGGCTCGTAGTGATCGAACTGCATCGTGTAGGCCGCGCGGCCCTGGCTCATCGAGCGCAGGTTGTCGACGTACTTGAACATGTTGGCGAGCGGCACCATCGCGTTGATGACGACGGCCACGCCGCGCGCTTCCTGACCCTGGATCTGGCCACGACGGCCGTTCAGGTCGCCGATGACGCTGCCGACGTAATCTTCCGGCGTCACCACCTCGACCTTCATGATCGGCTCGAGCAGCTGCACGCCAAGCTTGGGTGCGGCTTCACGGAAGCAAGCGCGGGATGCGATTTCGAAGGCCAGGACCGAAGAGTCGACGTCGTGGTAGGCGCCGTCGATCAGGGTGGCGCGGACGCCGATCATCGGGAAGCCCGCGAACGGACCAGCGCCCATGACGCTCTGGATGCCCTTTTCGACGCCGGGAATGTATTCCTTCGGCACCGCGCCGCCGACGATCTTGGATTCGAAGACGAACTCTTCGCTCTCCGAATTCGGCTCGAACACAACCTTGACGCGAGCAAACTGGCCGGTACCGCCGGTCTGCTTCTTGTGCGTGTAGTCCTGCTCGTGCTTGCGGGTGATCGTCTCGCGATAGGCAACCTGCGGAGCGCCGACATTGGCTTCGACCTTGAACTCGCGGCGCATGCGGTCGACGATGATGTCGAGGTGCAGTTCGCCCATGCCAGAGATGATGGTCTGGCCGCTTTCCTCGTCGGTCTTGACGCGGAAGGACGGATCCTCGGCAGCCAGGCGGTGAAGGGCGAGGCCCATCTTTTCCTGGTCGTTCTTGGTCTTCGGCTCGATGGCGATCTGGATGACCGGATCGGGGAATTCCATGCGCTCGAGAATGACCGGGTGCAGCGGATCGCACAGCGTGTCGCCGGTGGTCGTGTCCTTGAGGCCAGCCAGGGCGACGATGTCGCCGGCGAAAGCCTCTTCGACGTCGGCGCGCGAATTCGCATGCATCTGCAGCATGCGGCCGATGCGCTCCTTCTTGCCCTTCACGGTGTTGTCGACCGAGACGCCCTTGGTGAGCTTGCCCGAATAGATGCGGGCAAAGGTCAGCGAACCGACGAACGGGTCGTTCATGATCTTGAAGGCGAGCATCGACAGCGGCTCGTTGTCGTCGGCATGACGCTCGATCTCGGCGTCTGTCTTGGCATCGACGCCCTTGATGGCGGGAACGTCGGCCGGCGACGGCAGATATTCGACGACGGCGTCGAGCAGCGGCTGCACGCCCTTGTTCTTGAAGGCCGAGCCGCAGAACATCGGGTAGAACTTGACCGCGATCGTGCCCTTGCGGATCAGCGCGCGGATCTCGTCATTCGACGGCATCTTGCCTTCGAGGTAGTTTTCAAGCGCCGTCTCATCCATTTCGACGGCGGCTTCGATCATCTTCTCGCGGTATTCCTCGGCACGAGCCTTGAGGTCGGCCGGGATCTCGACGACGTCCCAGGCAGCGCCCAGCGTCTCGTCGCGCCAGACAAGCGCGTTCATCTCGACGAGGTCGACGACACCCTTGAATTCGGTCTCGGCGCCGATCGGCAGCTGCATGACGACAGCCTGCGCACCGAGGCGCGAGCCGATCATCTCGACCGACCGGTAGAAGTCGGCGCCGATCTTGTCCATCTTGTTGCAGAAGATCATGCGCGGCACGCGGTACTTGTCGGCCTGGCGCCAGACGGTCTCCGTCTGCGGCTCGACACCGGCGTTGGCATCGAGCAGCGCGATGGCGCCGTCGAGGACGCGCAGCGAACGCTCGACTTCGATGGTGAAGTCGACGTGTCCGGGAGTGTCGATGATGTTGAAGCGGTGCATCTTGCCGTCACGGCCCTTCCAGAAGGTCGTGGTGGCGGCGGACGTGATGGTGATGCCGCGTTCCTGCTCCTGCTCCATCCAGTCCATGGTGGCAGCGCCGTCGTGCACTTCGCCGATCTTGTGCGACTTGCCCGTGTAATAGAGGACGCGCTCGGTGGTCGTCGTCTTGCCGGCGTCAATATGCGCCATGATACCGAAATTGCGGTAGTCTTCGATTTTATATTCGCGGGCCATCGTAGCTGCCTCTCAGTCCTGTTCGCGCTTTACCAGCGGTAGTGTGCGAAAGCGCGGTTGGCTTCAGCCATCTTGTGGGTGTCTTCACGCTTCTTGACGGCCGTGCCGCGGTTGTTGGCCGCGTCCATCAGCTCGCCGGAGAGGCGGTCGACCATGGTGGTCTCGTTGCGGTTGCGAGCAGCCGCGATCAGCCAACGGATGGCCAATGCCTGGCGGCGCTCGGGACGCACGTCGACCGGAACCTGGTAGGTGGCGCCGCCGACGCGACGCGAACGCACTTCCACATGCGGCGCGACATTGTCGAGCGCCTGATGGAAGACGGTGACCGGCTCCTGCTTGGTCTTCGACTGGACCTGGTCGAGCGCGCCGTAGACGATGGTCTCGGCGACCGACTTCTTGCCGTCATACATGACGGCGTTCATGAACTTAGTAACGATCAGATCGCCGAACTTCGGATCCGGGTTGATCTCACGCTTTTCTGCACTGTGACGACGCGACATGGCTTTTGTCTCTCAATCTCGTAGCCCGACGCGTTCAAGCAGCGCCAGGGCCGGAAAATTCTTACTTCGGACGCTTGGCGCCGTACTTCGAACGGCGCTGCTTGCGGTTCTTCACGCCCTGCGTGTCGAGCACGCCGCGGATGATGTGGTAGCGGACGCCCGGAAGGTCCTTGACACGGCCGCCGCGGATCATGACCACGGAGTGCTCCTGAAGGTTATGACCTTCGCCGGGGATGTAACCGATCACTTCAAAACCATTGGTCAGGCGGATCTTGGCCACCTTGCGCAGCGCCGAGTTCGGCTTCTTCGGCGTCGTCGTATAGACGCGCGTGCAGACGCCCCGCTTCTGCGGGTTCTGCTGCATGGCCGGGACCTTGTTGCGCTTCACCGGCGCAATGCGCGGCTTGCGGATCAGCTGGTTGACGGTAGGCATTAAACCCTCTTGTCTCTCAATTCCGTGTCTCGCCCGGTCAGGGCCGCTCAAAGCGTCATTTCCATACGCAAATTCGGGCCACAAACCGCGCCTCGCGGTCTTGCCCGAACAAATCGCAGAGGAAGCGGAAGCCGCTTCGTGCACGCCGGAAATGTCTTTTCGCTCGTAAAACGAACCCTGTTTGAGGCAAACTCCAAAGCGTGTCGCTTCGGAAGGGAAAGCCTCACATCGGTTCTGACTGGGCGGCTTCTACTCGCAAGCCCGCGAACCGTCAACCCCGGAGCGGCAAATATTGCATTGAAGCCGAGGCTTGGCAGCCATGCGAAAACCGCATGTAATTTTCTTTCGTCAATTTGCAAGGAGAAGGAAGAAAGTGCCGAGCCTTTGGCAAAGAGAATGGCTTTTGGCTGTTGCGCGGCCCCGCTTCATGCGAAAAAGGCCGCCTCAAGCACTCGAAATCCCCTCGCCCGTCCCTTGCCAGAGGAATCAGCCCGTGAACGACAATGAAGAACGCCCGGTCACCATCATCACCGGCCGGGTGTGGAAACGCAAAGGCGGCAAGGTGGAAGGCGTGCATGTCATGCTGGTCGCGCCCGACGACGATTCGGCGGTTCGCCGTGCCCTCGAATCGCTCGCGGCGGAAGGCTACGCCGAAGCCGAGCTCGACCAGATCGGCGACATGGACGGCGTGCCCGACGACGAGCCGCATCTGTCGGCCTATCAGGGCGCGCTCGAAGGCGAGGTGTCGATCGTCACCTTCGACGAACCGATCTGAAACCAAGGCACCGACGATGGCCGGATCTAGAACGGTTGAACCTGCATCCCGAGCCTGGGCCGACCGGGCGGTCGCCGCGATCGAGGCCGACCAGCACCGTTCGGCCGACACCCACCTCTGGAAACTCGACCTGCCGGCGCTGAATAGCATCGACTTCTATCTCAAGGATGAGTCCACCCATCCGACCGGCAGCCTGAAGCACCGGCTGGCGCGTTCGCTGTTTCTCTATGCGCTGTGCAACGGCCTTGTCGGCGAAGGTACCCCGGTGATCGAAGCCTCATCGGGCTCGACCGCGGTGTCGGAAGCGTATTTCGCCCGCATGATCGGCGTGCCGTTCTATGCGGTGATGCCGCGGTCGACGTCGCGCGAAAAGATCGTCGCGATCGAGCATTATGGCGGCAACTGCCATTTCATCGACGACGGCAGGCGCATCTATGCCGAGTCGGCCGAACTCACCGAACGTCTCGGCGGCCATTTCATGGACCAGTTTACCCATGCCGAACGGGCCACCGACTGGCGCGGCAACAACAACATTGCCGATTCCATTTTCGGACAGATGCGCGAGGAGAGGCATCCCATCCCAAGCTGGATCGTGATGAGTGCCGGGACAGGCGGCACCACGGCCACGATCGGCCGATACCTGCGCTATAAGCGGCACGCCACGCGGTTGTCGGTGGCGGATGTCGAGCGCTCCGCCTTCTTCGAAGGTTTCGCCAAGCACGATCGCGATTGTCGCTGCGAGCAGCCGTCGCGAATCGAAGGCATTGGCCGGCCGCGAATGGAACCGTCCTTCGTGCCGGGGGTCATCGATCACATGCTGCGGGTTCCGGATGCCCTATCGCTGGCGGCGATGCGGGTGCTTTCACGCCGGCTCGGCCGCCGTGTCGGCGGTTCGACCGGTACCAACTTCACCGCCATGTGCTTTCAGGCGGCACGCATGATCGAGCATGGCAGGACCGGTTCGCTGGTGACGCTGATCTGCGATTCCGGCGACCGCTACGCCAACACCTACTATTCCGACGACTGGCTGGCCGCCAACGGCCTCGACCCCTCGCCTTTCGAACCCGCGATCGAAGCCTTTCTGGCGGGTGGAAAACTGACGCTGCGGTTCGAGGAAAGCTGGGGCTGATCGTCAGGCTCCGGCTTGCCCGGGGCAAGTGTTCTGCTAGAAACGCTCACCATCACCAAAACAGACGGAGCGGCCGTGTCCCAGCCCATCAAGATTGGCATCGTCGGCGTCGGCAAGATCGTCCGCGACCAGCACCTGCCGGCTCTCGCGAAAGACCAGAGCTATCGCCTCATCGCCGCCGCCAGCCGGCACGGCAGGGTCGACGATATTGCGAATTTCCCAAGCATCGAAGCAATGCTCGATGCGGTGCCGGAGCTCGACGCCGTTTCGCTCTGCATGCCGCCGCAATTCCGCTACGATGCGGCGCGCACGGCGCTGATCGCGAAAAAACATGTCTTCCTGGAGAAGCCGCCCGGCGCGACCGTCAGCGAAGTCGAGGACCTGAAGAGGCTGGCGACGGCCAATGGCGTCTCGCTGTTCGCCAGCTGGCATTCGCGCTACGCGCCGGCGGTGGAGGCCGCGCGCGCCTTCCTGGCTTCGGCCAAGGTCAAGTCGGCGGCCATCAACTGGAAGGAAGACGTCCGTCGCTGGCACCCCAACCAGGACTGGATCTGGGCGCCCGGCGGCTTCGGCGTCTTCGATCCCGGCATCAACGCGCTGTCGATCGCGACCCACATCCTGCCGGCGATGTTCATCACCTCGGCCGTTCTCGACTTTCCGAAAAACCGCGCCGCCCCGGTCGCGGCGCAAGTCACCTTCCGCACGTCGAACGGATTGCCGGTGACGATGGACCTCGACTGGCTGCAGACCGGCCCGCAAAGCTGGGACATCCTGGCCGACACGGACCAGGGCAAGATGGTGCTTTCCGGTGGTGGCGCCAAGCTCGCCATTGACGGCAAGATCGTCCATGACGAGCCTGAAGCCGAGTATCCGATGCTTTACAAGCGCTTCGCCGAGATCGTCCGCGCCGGCGTGTCCGACGTCGATCTGGCGCCGCTGCAGCATGTCGCTGACGCCTTCATGCTCGGCAAGCGCAATGTGGTCGAGGCGTTTTTCGATTGAACAGGGACGCGTCGCAATCCGGCGCTCGACCTTCAATCGACAATCGCAATGGCGAAGCCGTCATAACCCTTGGCGCCGACCGTCTGGATGGCGGTGCCATCCAACCGTTTGTCCCCGCCGATGAACGAGAACGCCGCTCTGGCGCCTTCGACATTGGCATCGCGGCCATCTTCGTTGATGACGGCGCCGTCGCGGATGACGTTGTCGCAGACGATGACCGTTCCCGAGCGCGATAGCTTCATCGCCCAGGCAAGATAATTCGGATTGTTGGGTTTGTCGGCATCTATGAAGATCAGGTCGAACGGCCCGGCTCCTTCGCTGTCCAGCGCTGCAAGCGACTGAAGCGCCGGCCCAAGCCGCAGATCGACCATGTCCGATACGCCTGCTCGCTCGAAATTCGACTGCGCGACCTTGGCGTGGTGCGGGTCGAGTTCGAGCGTCACTACCTTGCCGTCGGCGGGTAATCCGCGCGCCATCCAGATCGTCGAGTACCCGCCCAGCGTGCCGATTTCGAGCACCTTCTTCGCTCCCTGAATTCGAGCAAGAAGGAAAAGCAGCTTGCCTTGCGCCGGCGACACGTCGATGGCCGGCAGCCCCCGATCGCGGTTTGCCGCCAGAACTGCATCGAGAACGGAATCCGCCTCGAGGAGTGAGGAAACGATGTAGTTGTCGACAGCGGTCCAGGTCTTCGTGCTCATCTGCCTTGCTCCGATCGATCATTGAAACGAAAGAAGCCGCCAGGTTTCCCTGACGGCTTTCTGTTGCCTGAGATCTTTGCCGCCGCGCTTACTGCGCGGCGGTTGTCATATCGGCCAGCATCGGCTCGGCGACTTCCACACCGGAGGCCTTGCGGCGCTCGTCGATGATCAGTTCGTCGCGCGAGGTGGCGATGCGCCGGATCTGGCTCATCGTGCCGCCGGTACCGGCCGGGATCAGCCGGCCGACGATGACGTTTTCCTTCAAACCCTGCAGCATGTCGGTCTTGCCGGCAACCGCGGCTTCCGTCAGCACCCTGGTCGTCTCCTGGAAGGAGGCGGCCGAGATGAACGACGGCGTCTGCAGCGAGGCCTTGGTGATGCCGAGCAGCACCGGCTGGCCTTCGGCCGGCTTCTTGCCGTCCTCGACCAGGCGCTCGTTGACCTCTTCCAGTTCGATCACGTCGACGTGGTCGCCCGGAATGTAGGTCGAGTCGCCCTGCACCGTGATCTCGACCTTCTGCAGCATCTGGCGAACGATCACCTCGATGTGCTTGTCGTTGATCTGCACGCCCTGCAGACGGTAGACTTCCTGGATCTCGTTGACGAGGTAGGAAGCAAGTGCCTCCACGCCCTTGATCGCCAGGATGTCGTGCGGCGCCGGGTTGCCGTCGAGGATGTAGTCGCCCTTCTCGATGACGTCGCCGTCCTGGAGATGGAACGGCTTGCCCTTCGGGATCAGGTATTCGACCGGCTCGAGCGACGAGTCATGCGGCTCGATGATGATGCGGCGCTTGTTCTTGTAGTCGCGACCGAAGCGGATCGTGCCATCGATCTCGGCGATGATGGCGTGATCCTTCGGACGACGTGCCTCGAACAGTTCGGCAACACGCGGCAGACCGCCGGTGATGTCCTTGGTCTTGGCGCTTTCCATCGGGATACGCGCCAACACGTCGCCGGGGCGAACCTGCGCACCCGGCTCGACCGAGAGAATGGCCTCGACCGAGAGCAGGAAGCGCGCGTCGCCACCCTTCGACAGCTTGCCGACCTTGCCCTTGGCGTCGAGAATGGCAATCGCCGGCTTCAGGTCGTTGCCGCGCGGCGTCGAGCGCCAGTCGATGACCTCACGCTTGGTGATGCCGGTCGACTCGTCGGCCGTTTCCTGCACGGAAATGCCGTCGACCAAATCCTCATACGACACCTTGCCCTCGATTTCGGTGAGGATCGGGCGGGTATAGGGATCCCACTCGGCGATACGCTGGCCGCGCTTCACCTTGTCGCCATCGTCCACGAAGATGCGCGAACCATAGGTGACACGGTGCGTGGCACGCTCCTTGCCGGCTTCGTCGAGGATCAGCACCGCCATGTTGCGGCCCATGACCATCTGCTGGCCGTCGGAGTTGCGCACCACGTTGCGGTTGCGGATCTCGACCTTGCCCTCATAAGAGGCTTCAAGGAACGAGCTGTCCACCACCTGTGCCGTACCGCCCATGTGGAAGGTACGCATGGTGAGCTGGGTGCCCGGCTCGCCGATCGACTGCGCCGCGATGACGCCGACGGCTTCGCCCTGGTTGACGGGGGTGCCGCGCGCCAGATCGCGTCCGTAGCAGACCGCGCAGACGCCAACCCTGACCTCGCAGGTCAGTGCCGAGCGGATGCGGACCGACTGGACGCCGGCCTTTTCGATCTGCTCCACGTCACGCTCGTCCATCAGCGTTCCGGCCTTGACCAGCAGGTCGCCGGTCACCGGATGGTTGATGTCGTCGAGCGCCGTGCGGCCCAGCACGCGCTGGCCGACCGAAGCCACGACCTGACCGGCATCGACGATCGGCTGCATGGTGAGGCCCTTGTCGGTGCCGCAATCCACGGAGTTGACGATGCAGTCCTGCGCCACGTCGACCAGACGGCGGGTGAGGTAACCCGAGTTCGCCGTCTTCAAGGCGGTGTCGGCCAGACCCTTGCGGGCGCCGTGGGTCGAGTTGAAGTACTCGAGCACGGTCAGGCCTTCCTTGAAGTTCGAGATGATCGGCGTCTCGATGATTTCACCCGACGGCTTGGCCATCAGGCCGCGCATACCGGCAAGCTGGCGCATCTGGGTGGGCGAGCCACGCGCACCGGAGTGCGACATCATGTAGATCGAGTTCATCGGCTTCTGACGGCCATTGTCCTCGAACTCGACTGCCTTGATGCGGGCCATCATCTCGTCGGCGACCTTTTCCGAGCACTTGGCCCAGGCGTCGACGACCTTGTTGTACTTCTCGCCCTGGGTGATCAGGCCGTCATTGTACTGCTGCTCGTATTCCTTGGCCAAAGCCTCGGTGTCGGACACCAGCTTGATCTTGGTGTCAGGGATCAGCATGTCGTCCTTGCCGAACGAAATGCCGGCACGGCAGGCGTGAGCGAAACCGAGCGCCATGATGCGGTCGCAGAAAATGACAGTCTCCTTCTGACCGCAATGGCGGTAGACGGTGTCGATCATCTTGGAGATGTTCTTCTTGGTCATCTCCTGGTTGGCGGTCTCGTAAGGCACATTGACGTTCTTCGGCAGAAGCTCGCCGATGATCATGCGGCCAGGCGTTGTGTCGTAGATCTTCGACACGACCTTGCCTTCGGCGTCGACCGTGCGGAAGCGGCCCTTGATCTTGGCGTGCAGGGTCACCGCCTTGGTCTCGAGCGCATGCTGGAGCTCGCCCATGTCGGCAAACACCATGCCCTCGCCCGGCTCGTTCTGGTTGACAATCGAGAGATAGTAGAGACCGAGAACCATGTCCTGCGACGGCACGATGATCGGCGCGCCGGAAGCCGGGTGCAGGATGTTGTTGGTCGACATCATCAGCACGCGGGCTTCAAGCTGCGCTTCCAGCGACAGCGGCACGTGAACGGCCATCTGGTCACCGTCGAAGTCGGCGTTGAAGGCCGTGCAGACCAGCGGATGCAGCTGGATTGCCTTGCCTTCGATCAGGATCGGCTCGAACGCCTGGATGCCGAGGCGGTGCAGCGTCGGCGCGCGGTTCAACAGAACCGGATGCTCGCGAATGACCTCGTCGAGGATATCCCAGACTTCCGGACGCTCCTTCTCGACCAGCTTCTTCGCCTGCTTCACGGTCGAGGAGTAACCCTTGGCGTCGAGGCGGGCATAGATGAAGGGCTTGAACAGTTCGAGCGCCATCTTCTTCGGCAGGCCGCACTGGTGCAGCTTGAGCTCCGGACCGGTCACGATGACCGAGCGGCCGGAATAGTCGACACGCTTGCCGAGCAGGTTCTGGCGGAACCGGCCCTGCTTGCCTTTCAGCATGTCGGACAGCGACTTCAGCGGGCGCTTGTTGGCGCCGGTGATGACGCGGCCGCGACGGCCGTTGTCGAACAGTGCGTCGACGGCTTCCTGCAGCATGCGCTTTTCATTGCGCACGATGATGCCGGGAGCGCGCAGTTCGATCAGCCGCTTCAGACGGTTGTTGCGGTTGATGACGCGGCGATAGAGGTCGTTCAGGTCGGACGTAGCGAAACGGCCGCCGTCCAGCGGGACGAGCGGGCGCAGGTCCGGCGGGATCACCGGAACCACCTTCATGATCATCCATTCCGGACGGTTGCCGGATTCCATGAAGTTCTCGACGACCTTGAGCCGCTTCAGATACTTCTTCTGCTTGAGCTCGGACGTGGTCGAAGCCAGTTCCGAACGCAGGTCGCCGGCGATCTTCTCCAGATCCATGCCTGCCAGAAGGTCATGAATGGCCTCGGCGCCGATCATGGCGGTGAAACTATCCTCGCCATACTCGTCGACGGCGATCATGTACTCTTCCTCGCTGAGCAGCTGGTGCTCCTTCAGCGCGGTCAGGCCAGGCTCGGTGACGATGTAGTTCTCGAAGTAGAGGACGCGCTCGATGTCCTTCAGCGTCATGTCGAGCAGCGTGCCGATGCGCGAGGGCAGCGACTTCAGGAACCAGATGTGGGCGACGGGTGCGGCGAGCTCGATATGGCCCATGCGCTCGCGACGCACGCGCGACAGCGTGACTTCGACGCCGCACTTTTCGCAGATGACGCCCTTGTACTTCATGCGCTTGTACTTGCCGCACAGGCACTCATAGTCCTTGATCGGGCCAAAAATACGCGCGCAGAACAGACCGTCACGCTCCGGCTTGAAGGTGCGGTAGTTGATGGTCTCCGGCTTCTTGATCTCGCCGAACGACCAGGACAGAATCTTCTCAGGGCTGGCCAGTGAGATCCGGATCGAATCGAACACCTGCGCAGGCGCCTGCGGATTGAAGAGATTCATGACCTCTTGGTTCATGCCGTTCTCCTTTTCGGGGTCCTCGAAAACCCCTTGCATCTTGCGCGGGCAGAATACCCGCTGAGTGGTCGGCCCACCGGCCGAAGAATTTGGTGAGCGCGCCGCGGCTTCCGCGGCGCGCCAAAAGCCTTATTCAGCTGCGTCGGGCAGCCGGACAGGGTTGTCGTCGAGCTTGGTATTCTCCAGCTCGACATTGAGGCCAAGCGACCGCATTTCCTTGACGAGCACGTTGAAGCTCTCCGGGATGCCGGCCTCGAAGGTGTCGTCGCCACGGACGATCGCCTCGTAGACCTTGGTGCGGCCGGCGACGTCGTCCGACTTCACCGTCAGCATTTCCTGCAGCGTGTAGGCGGCGCCGTAGGCTTCCAGCGCCCAGACCTCCATTTCGCCGAAGCGCTGGCCACCGAACTGCGCCTTGCCGCCCAGCGGCTGCTGGGTGACGAGCGAGTACGGACCGATCGAACGCGCGTGGATCTTGTCGTCCACCAGGTGGTGAAGCTTGAGCATGTAGATATAGCCCATCGTCACCTTGCGATCGAACGGCTCGCCCGTGCGTCCGTCATACAGCTGCGACTGACCTGATGTGTGCAGGCCCGCCTGCTCCAGCATGATGTTGATGTCAGCCTCGTGCGCGCCGTCGAACACCGGGGTCGCGATCGAGACGCCGCGGCGCATCTGCTCGCTGAGGCGAACAATGCTCTCGTCGTCATATTCGCGGACCGGCTCGTTGCGGTCATTGGCCGGCATGAAGCTCTCGAGCGTCTTGCGCAGCGGCTTGATGTCGCCCGCCGACTTGTACGTCTCGATCAGCTCGCCGATCTTCTTGCCCATGCCGGCGCAAGCCCAGCCCAGATGCGTCTCCAGGATCTGGCCGACATTCATGCGGCTCGGCACACCCAGCGGGTTGAGCACGATATCGGCATGCGTGCCGTCCTCGAGGAAAGGCATGTCCTCGACCGGAACGATGCGCGACACGACACCCTTGTTGCCGTGACGGCCGGCCATCTTGTCGCCCGGCTGCATCTTGCGCTTCACCGCCACGAAGACCTTGACCATCTTCATGACGCCCGGAGGCATTTCGTCGCCGCGCTGGACCTTCTCGACCTTGTCCATGAAGCGCTGTTCGAGCGCCTTCTTGGAGTCGTCGTACTGGCCACGCAGGGCTTCCAGTTCGCTCTGGAGCTTTTCGTTCTCCACGGCAAACTGCCACCACTGCGAACGCGGATACTCGTCGAGCGTATCCTTGGACAGCGTCGAGCCCTTCTTGAAGCCCTTCGGTCCAGCGATCGCTTCCTTGCCGACGAGCACATCGGAAAGACGCGCGTAGACGTTGCGGTCCAGAATGGCCTGCTCGTCGTCGCGGTCCTTGGCGAGGCGTTCGATCTCCTCGCGCTCGATCGCCATGGCGCGCTCGTCCTTCTCCACACCGTGGCGATTGAACACGCGCACCTCCACGACGGTGCCGAAAGTGCCCGGAGGCATACGCATCGACGTGTCGCGCACGTCGGAAGCCTTTTCACCGAAGATGGCGCGCAGAAGCTTTTCTTCCGGCGTCATCGGGCTTTCGCCCTTCGGCGTGATCTTGCCGACCAGGATGTCGCCCGGCTGAACTTCCGCGCCGATATAGACGATGCCGGCTTCGTCGAGGTTCTTCAGCGCTTCTTCCGAAACGTTCGGAATGTCGCGCGTGATTTCCTCCGGACCGAGCTTGGTATCGCGCGCCATGACCTCGAACTCCTCGATGTGGATCGAGGTGAAGACGTCGTCGGCCACGATGCGCTCGGAGAGCAGGATCGAGTCCTCGTAGTTGTAGCCGTTCCACGGCATGAACGCGACCAGCACGTTGCGGCCGAGCGCCAGATCACCGAGCTCGGTCGACGGACCGTCGGCGATGATGTCGCCCTTGTTGACCCGGTCACCCATGCGCACCAGCGGACGCTGGTTGATGCAGGTGTTCTGGTTCGAACGCTGGAACTTCATCAGCCGGTAGATGTCGACGCCGGACTTGCCCGGGTCGAGATCTTCCGTCGCGCGGATAACGATACGCGTCGCGTCCACCTGGTCGACGATGCCGCCGCGGCGGGCGCCGATGGCGGCGCCCGAGTCACGGGCAACGATCGGCTCCATGCCGGTGCCGACGAACGGCGCCTCGGCGCGCACCAGCGGCACGGCCTGGCGCTGCATGTTCGAGCCCATCAGCGCGCGGTTGGCGTCGTCGTTCTCGAGGAACGGGATCAGGGCCGCGGCCACCGACACCATCTGCTTGGGCGAAACGTCCATCAGGTCGACGTTTTCGCGCGGCGCCATCATCACTTCGCCGGCACTGCGGCAAATGACGAACTCGTCGACGAAGCCGCCATTCTTGTCGAGCTCGGCGTTGGCCTGCGCGACATGGTGCTTGGCTTCTTCCATCGCCGAGAGATAGACGACGTCATTGGTCAGCTTGCCGTCGACGATCTTGCGGTACGGGCTCTCGATGAAACCGTACTTGTTGACACGCGCGAAGGTGGCCAGCGAGTTGATCAGACCGATATTCGGGCCTTCCGGCGTCTCGATCGGGCAGATACGGCCGTAATGCGTCGGATGCACGTCGCGCACTTCGAAGCCGGCGCGCTCGCGGGTCAGACCGCCCGGTCCAAGCGCCGACAGGCGACGCTTGTGGGTGATCTCCGACAGCGGGTTGGTCTGGTCCATGAACTGCGACAGCTGCGAGGAACCGAAGAACTCGCGCACGGCGGCGGCCGCCGGCTTGGCGTTGATCAGGTCCTGCGGCATCACCGTGTCGATCTCGATCGAGGACATACGCTCCTTGATCGCGCGCTCCATGCGCAGCAGGCCGACGCGGTACTGGTTCTCCATCAACTCGCCGACGGAACGCACGCGGCGGTTGCCGAGATTGTCGATGTCGTCGATCTCGCCCTTGCCGTCGCGCAGTTCGACCAGCGTCTTGACCACGGCCAGGATGTCGTCCTTGCGCAGCACACGCACGGTGTCCTCGGCCTTGAGCTCGAGGCGCATGTTCATCTTGACGCGGCCGACAGCCGACAGATCGTAGCGCTCGCTGTCGAAGAACAGCGAGTTGAACATGGCTTCGGCGGTTTCCAGCGTCGGCGGCTCGCCGGGGCGCATGACGCGGTAGATGTCGAACAGCGCGTCCTGGCGGCTCTCATTCTTGTCGACGTTGAGCGTGTTGCGGATGTAGGCGCCGACATTGACGTGGTCGATGTCGAGAACCTTGATCTCCTGCTCGCCGGTGCCAAGCAGCACCTTCAGCGTCTTCTCGTCGATCTCGTCGCCGGCCTCGAGGAAGATCTCGCCGGTGGCGTAGTTGACGATGTCCTCGGCCAGGTAGTTGCCGAGCAGGTCCTCGTCGGTCGCCTTGATCGCCTTCAGGCCCTTCTCGCCGAGCTGGCGCGCCTGGCGGGCGGTGATCTTCTTGCCTTGCTCGACAACGATCTCGCCCGTATCGGCGTCGATCAGGTCGCCGACAGCCTTGAGGCCGCGGAAACGCTCGACGTTGAACGGAATGCGCCAGTGGTCGCCGGCGCGCTTGTAGGTGATCTTGTTGTAGAAGGTCGACAGGATCTCTTCGCCGTCCATGCCGAGCGCCATCAACAGCGACGTCACCGGGATCTTGCGGCGGCGGTCGATGCGGGCGTGCACGACGTCCTTGGAATCGAACTCGATGTCGAGCCACGAACCGCGATAGGGAATGACGCGCGCGGCGAACAAGAGCTTGCCCGACGAGTGCGACTTGCCCTTGTCATGGTCGAAGAAGACGCCCGGCGAACGGTGCATCTGCGAGACGATGACGCGCTCGGTGCCGTTGACGATGAAGGTGCCGTTCAAGGTCATGAGCGGCATGTCGCCCATGTAGACGTCCTGCTCCTTGATATCCTTGATCGACTTGGCGCCGGTATCCTCGTCGATATCGAACACGATGAGGCGCAGCGTCACCTTCAGTGGCGCGGCATAGGTCAGGTCGCGCTGACGGCATTCGTCAACGTCGAATTTCGGTCCTTCGAACTCGTACTTCACGAACTCCAGCATCGAGGAGCCGGAAAAATCGGAGATCGGGAAGACCGACCTGAAAACAGCCTGCAGTCCCTCGTCCGGACGGCCGCCCTTGGGCTCGTCCACCATCAGGAACTGGTCATAGGATGCCTTCTGAACCTCGATAAGGTTCGGCATCTCCGCAACTTCCGGGATCTTTCCGAAAAACTTGCGTACGCGTCTGCGGCCATTGAAAGTCTGGGTCTGGGCCATCGTCGCTCCTTAGCTCTAAACTCGGGACGGGCCTCGCCGCGGCCCGCCTTGCATACCGAGCCGCCTGGGCGGCAGCTCTCTGTCTGTTCTCCGGCAGCCTGGGCTACCGGCCAAAACGGGAGAAAACCCGTTTCCTGAAGGCCGGTTTCGGCCCTCAGGAAAGAGGTTCTCGTACATCTCGCGCTACGCGTCCTCCCTTTTGGTGAAGGGAGTGGCGG
>NZ_AXAE01000044.1 GCF_000472705.1 Mesorhizobium erdmanii USDA 3471
GCGCAAGTCATGGCCGGTATTCCGCCCAGGTTTTCGGCGTCTCGCTCACCCGCACGGCGGAGGTTTCGGGTAGCCGCACCTTGCACCAGTCGTAGAAGTGCCTGGCCAGGCATTCCGCTGTGACACGGTCATGCCCCAGGACGTCGTTCAGATGCCGATGGTCGAACGTCCCATCGATGTAGTGCTTGAGCGAAGCTAGGTCTTGGTAGTCGCGCACAAAGCCGCGTTCGTCCAGTTCACCACGTGAAAGCTCCACGACGACGATGTAGTTGTGGCCATGTAGACGCGCGCACTGGTGATCGGGTGGCAAGGAGGTGAGCTGATGCGAGGCCGAGAAGTGGAACTCTTTGGTAATGCGGAACATCACGCGCTCCTGGTCTGGATAGCGTGGAGCCAGAAGTCTGCGTCCTCATAGTCTGTCGGGTCGGCAATGCCGGCCAGATCGAATGCTTCGCGCCGTTCGACGCATGTCCCGCAGCGACCGCAATGATGTGCGCCGCCCTTGTAGCAGGACCAAGTCGCCTCGAACGGCGTGGCGTACTTTGCCCCCTCGCTGACGATGTCAGCCTTCGACATATTCACATAGGGAGCGTAAAGGCCGATATCGGCGTAGCCTTCGAGCGCGTGGTTCTGCATCGTCTGAAAGGCGTCGATAAAAGCGGGCCGGCAATCGGGATAGATGAAATGATCGCCGCCATGGACGGCAGTGGCCACCGCATCGGCCTTCTGGGCGGCGGCAACCCCGAAAGCGATAGCCAGCATGATGGCGTTCCTGTTCGGCACCACCGTGATCCTCATGGAGTCTTCGGCATAGTGCCCGTCGGGCACATCCACACTATCAGTCAGCGCCGAGCCGCTGAGGTTCCGGCCGACATCGCGGATATCGACGATCTGGTGCGGAACACCCAGCCGTTTGGCGCAGATAGAGGCAAAGCCGAGTTCCTTCTTGTGCCTCTGGCCGTAATCGAACGAAAGCAGGCCAAGAAGTTTCTGCTCGGTCGCCACCTTGTGAGCGAGCGAAACAGAGTCCAATCCGCCGGAGCAGATGACGAGGGCATTCATGGTTTGAGTCCTTGTTTTGACCGGGTAAGGCTGCGACCGGAGATTTCTCTGCGCTCCCACTACTCCACGGAGCCGGCTTTGTGAATGGGGTGGACGCGATTGAAGCGCACATGCCTTGGTGTCAGGGTCCAAACATGACTTGCACCCGACTTGTCGCGCATCTTCGACCGCTGGCGGCTGCGGCCGGCACTGCATATAGGCTGCCTGAAGCCGGCGTCGCTCGGCTGTTTCCGGCCTTTGGATCCGCGGCGTTGCGATAGAGCCCCAGGCGCCTTCGACTTCATGTGCAGATTGAGCAGCGCAAAGCGGGTGCCGTCGAGCTCGGCTTCCACCAATATGGGGATTCTCGAATGGGCGACGTGCTTCTACAAGCGCGACGAACGCGACTTACGAGGCGGGTTGGACCAGCTTTGAGACGGAGACAGCTGCTAGCCAGCAGTTCGAAAACCTTGGTCCAGATGGACCCATGCGGTCGGGCAGACAAAGCCGTCCAACCAAATGGAAGAAGAAGAAGACCGGCGCGAGGCGCCTCAGTCTACGAGGCACTGTCCTCCAGTCTCGGTCGCCTTAAGCAATCAGGCGGCCTTGCGCACCTTCAAAGCCGTCTCAAAGGCATCCTTGATCGGCTTGGACACGTCCTCAGTAGCTCTCAACATCAATGCCTGGAGGGCCTTGGCCTGTTCGGCGGAATTTTCGATCTGTTTGCGCACGAAGGCGGTCTGCAATTCGAAAAACTTGGACGGCGACTTCACGGCAACCAGTGCTTCGAGGTGCGTGAAGCCGGCTTCGGCATTTGCTTCCAGAGCGGCAATCGTCTTCAGGAGCATCTCTTTGCTGGTGGCCTTGGCCATGTCAAAGGTGGACTCGAAAGCCCTTTGAGTCGTTTCGGCGTCCGAGCTCAATTTGGAAAATACCTCCTTCGACTGCTCAACGCCCTGGTCGGCGACAGCGCGAACTTGCTCTGTAGCCTTGGACGGGTCGAAAGTAGGGAATTCGACGTTTTCGATCGTTTCGGTCTTGCCGGTGATCTTGGACATTTTTCCATCCTATTTCAGGGGCGGCCTCAAAACAAAGCCGTCCCCTCCATGTACGAAATCGTCGCAACGGATTTATGAAGCTGCCATGAATTTGCGCGAGCTGGCTGCAGCGATGCTGCGCGATTACGGTCATAGAGGGCATCACACAGACCCTGGGGAAGACCGCTGCGAACCGGTGGCGTCGAACTCGTCGAAGAAGAGACGCCGCGCTGGGCTGCGATCGCTTAGAAAACCAGCGGCAGAAGAATGGCAGTCTCGCTTATCAACTTGCCGATTAGGCCATCATGAAGAACCGTGAAGAGCGGCAACTTCAACTCGCTCGCCAGCGTTGCGGCGGTCATCATCTTGCCGGAACCGGGCGGTGCGACCATGAGCAGCTTCTGGCGCGGCGGCAATCCGCGTGAGCGCACCGTTCCTGCCGCCGCAGTTCCGTCAGCACGCGCAAAAGCCACCCCAGCCTGCAGGCCTGGGTGGTCAAGCCTGGTTCATTGACTTGCCGGTCAGGCGCTGCGGCGCGTGGCCCTCGGCGTCAGCATCGTTTCCAGTCCGCGACACGCCAAGCCAGGATAACACCTCGTCGCGAAGCCGGATGAAATTAGGATCGGAGCGGTCGCGAGACACTGCATCGGTCACGGGCAGAATCGTAGCTATCCGCCCAGGATGTGCTAAAGGCCTCCCATGCAGAGGTACTTCATTTCGAGATAATCCTCGAGGCCGTGGCGCGACCCTTCCCGGCCAATCCCTGATTGCTTCATTCCGCCAAAGGGTGCGGCCTCGGAGGACATGCGTCCCGTATTGATGCCGACCATGCCATATTCGAGCGCTTCGGCAACGCGCCAGACACGCTTGAGATTGGAGGCGTAGAAGTAGGCTGCAAGACCGTAGATGGTGTCATTGGCCTCGCGCACCACCTGGTCGGGATCATTGAAGCGGATGAGTGGAGCCAACGGTCCGAAGGTCTCTTCCTGTGCGACCCGCATTGTCCTTTCGACCTCTGTGATCACCGTCGGTTCGAAGAATGTTCCCGACTTGCCGATACGGCTGCCACCGCAACGGATCTTCCCACCCTTGCGCACGGCATCGCCAACATGGTCTTCAATCTTTGCAAGGGCGCATGTATCGATCAGCGGGCCGATCGCGACATCTGGCACGAAACCGTCACCGACACGCAATGCACGGACACGCTCGGTGAATTTTTTGGCGAATTCATCATAAACGCTAGACTGCACGTAAAGCCGATTGGCTGAAACGCAGGTCTGGCCGGCATTGCGAAACTTTGCCTGTATCGCGCCCTCGACGGCTGCATCGACGTCAGCATCATCGAAAACAATGAAAGGGGCGTTGCCACCAAGTTCGAAGCTTGTTCTTTTGATCTGGTCAGAACACTGCCTCATGAGCAGCCGCCCGACCTCGGTCGACCCGGTGAAGCTGATCTTGCGAACCTTGGGGTTCGAGCAAAGTTCGCGGCCAACCGCATCGCCTTGCGATGCGTAGATCAAGTTTAGAACGCCATCGGGAAAACCCGCCATCCGGGCAAGAGTGAACATGGCACCGGCAACGAGCGGTGTTTGCTCGGCCGGTTTCAAAACAATCGCGCAGCCGGCGGCAAGCGCCGGCGAGATCTTGCGCGCGACCATCGAGGCGGGAAAATTCCAAGGGGTAATGGCGCCGACCACGCCAATCGGCTGTTTGATCACAAGCATACGCCTGTCGTTAGACGGCGGCGAAATTGTCTCGCCATAGATGCGATTGGCCTCCTCGGCATACCATTGGAGATAGGCTGCCGCGTGGGCTATTTCGGACTTCGCCTCTGCAAGCGGCTTACCCATTTCAGCCGTCAAAATGGCCGCAAGATCCTCGCTGTGGATGAGGATCAATTGGTGCCATTCCCACAACATGTCGGAGCGCTCGCGCGCGGTGAGGGCCGCCCAAAGTTCCTGCGCAGCGTCAGCCTTGTCGATCGCCTTGGAAACATCCGCGGCGTCCATATCGGGAAGCTCCGCCAACAATTCGCCTGTCGAGGGGTTAAAAACTGAAAAGCGCTTGGTGGCTTCCTGCGCATTGGGCACACCGGCCAGATCGACAAACAGCTCCGGATTTTTAAGATGTTTGGTCAGCGACTGCGTCACGGTCAAACTGTTGTCCCCCTCATCGAAAAGCTCGCACACGTGTCGACTACAAGTCACGCTCCGGAGACAAGGGCAGGAATGGCCAAAGCCTCACCCGCCTCGTCAAGGATGGAGAAGCTGTAACGGCCATCCGGATCAAGATCGACGGAGTAGCTCAGGCGGTCGAGTATGTGGTTGTCCTGGTCGAACGTAACGATCCGCGGCTTCAGCGAGGTAATGTACGCTTCGTCCAGGTAGATGGAGCTGCAGACAATGATCTGGTCGTCGGGCTGGCAAGTGCGGGCAGCCGCTCCGTTGAGGATGCAGCAGCGCGAGCCGCGCTCGCCCAGAATGACATAGGTCGAAATCCGCGCGCCGGAATTCTTGTTCCATATCTCCACGAATTCCATCGGCAGGATTCCGGCTGCTTCGCAATGGTCAGGGTCGAGTGTTATCGAACCGTGGTAATTGAGGTTTGCCTCGGTGACGTAGATGCCGTGCAGCTTGCCGGCGACTATTTTTCGCATTGGTCTCGTTTCCTATCGATCATGAATGACTGGTCGTGCCGTTCCCTGGGCGGCTGGTCGCCCGACTAAATTCCGACGAGGAGTGCACCGCCGCTGAGACCCGCGCCCGCTGCCGCCAGAAGGATTTTTTCGCCCGGCCGAAACGGCTCAGCCTGATGGGCGAGCGACAGGGAAAGCGGAATCGTCGCGGCGGAAGAGTTGCCGTAGTCGGCGATCGTCTTGACGATTGCTTGATCCGCTATGCTGAGGATCCTCCCGACCGCATCGAAAATGCGGGCATTCGCCTGATGCGGCACGAACCGGTCGACATCCTGGGGTCGCACGCCGGCAGCGGCGAGCGCGCTTATCGAGCAATCGGTCATCATCTCGACAGCCTTGGCGAACACTTCGCCTCCCTCGGTCATCGTCATGCGGGTTTGCCCGAGATCCAGGCCGCCGTGGAACGGGATGTTGCTTCCGCCGGCGGGAATCTGGATCAGCCCGTAGCTTGAGCCGTCCGAATCCACCGAGGCGCCGAGAATTCCGCGGTCGGGGTCCTCGCAGGGACCAATCACCAGGGCGCCGGCGGCATCGGCGAAAAGGACCGAGCTTGCGCGCTCGGCTGGATTGATGCGGCGGCTGAGGATGTTGGCGGCGATGACCAGCGCCGGTTTGCCATGCAGGCGGGTGAATCCATCCGCAAACATCAGCGCATAGATGAAGCCGGCGCAAGCACCAGCGAGGTCGACCGCGCCTGCGCGACCAAGGCCGAGTTTGTGCGCGACCAAGGGTGCACTCGGCGGCAGAAGGTGATCGGGCGTCGAGGTGGCAAGCAAAAGCAGACCTATGTCGCCGCGATCGATGCCTGCGTTCGCCAGCGCCATGTCGCCAGCCTGCATGGCAAGACCGGATAGCGTGTCTTCGTCCGCTGCCCAGAAGCGCGAACGGATACCGGTACGCCTTTCAATCCAGCCCGGTTCAAGTCCGAGATTGCTCTCGATCTCGGCATTCGCCACCTTGCGCCCAGGCGCATGATGACCGAACCCGAGAATGCGCGACGACTTGCTCATGGCCTAGACCCGAAGCGTTCGCCGGCCTCCTCGATCGCGTCGTAGAGCCCGTCCAGTTCCTCGCCGGTGATGCAATAGGGCGGCAGAAGATAGAGGACATTGCCGAGCGGGCGCACAAGCAGCCCACGATCGAGAAAGAACGCGCGCAGCTTCGGACCAATCTCGGCGAGATAACCTGCGGAATCGGTTCGGAGGTCAAGCGCTGCGATCGTTCCCGTCGCGCGACAGTCGGTAAAATATGGATTGTCGCGAAAGCGTCGCAGCCCGGCGGCCTGCATTGAACTCAAGGCCGCGATCCGCTCCGCCACCGGCTCGTCACGCCAGATCTCGACATTGGCGAGTGCGGCAGCACAAGCGATCGGATTGGCGGTGTAGGAGCTCGAGTGGAAGAACGTCTTCTTCCGGTCCGTCGAATAGTGGGCCTGGAAGATGGCGTCGGTGGCAAGCGTTGCGGCCAGCGGGATAGTGCCGCCGGTCAGCCCCTTCGAGGTGCACAATATGTCCGGAGAGATGGATGCCTGCTCGCAGGCGAACATGGTTCCGGTCCGCCCCCAGCCGGTCATCACCTCATCGGCGATCAGCAGCGTGCCGGAGGTTTCTGCGATCTTCTTCAGTTCGGTCAGAATTGGTGCCGGATACATCAACATGCCGCCCGCGCCGAGCACCAGCGGCTCGACGATCAGCGCGGCAGCGTGCCGGTCACGGGAGACCGCCTCGAAGCGATCCAGCGTCTCCTGCTCGCGCCCGGCGGCCGGGAAGGGGATGGTGTCGACCTCGAACAGCAAAGGCTCGTAGGCGGCGTTGAACACGCCGCGGGCGCCGACGCTCATCGTGCCGATCGTGTCGCCATGATAGCTGTGCTCCATGACGACGATGCGCGAGCGCGGCGCGCCGATGTTGCCGAAATAGCCGAGCGCCATCTTCAGCGCGACTTCGACCGAGGTCGAGCCGCTGTCGGAATAGAACACCCAGTCGAGTCCGGAGGGAGCGAGGCCGACAAGCGCCTTGGCCAGGCGTTCGGCCGGCTCGTGCGTGAAACCGGCGAAGATGATCTGGTCGAGGCTCGACGCGGTCGTCTCAATCGCCTTCATGATGCGGGGATGGCGGTGGCCATGCGTGACGACCCACCAGGAGGAAATGGCATCCAGGATGCGCGTGCCGTCGGCCTTGTGGAGATAGGCGCCTTCCGTCAGCACGATTTCAGGGATCGCCGGCTCGAGCGCGTGCTGGGTGAAGGGATGCCAGACATGCGACATCAGTGATCTCCCGTACACGAGGCGAAGGCGAAGCCGGCAATCATTGCGTCTCGCAGCGTTTTGTCCGTCAGCGGGTCGAGATGAGGCAGCCTGCCGAGCTGCGGCACCCCGCCCATTTCCACGATTGTCCGTTGCGTATCGGCCATCTCGTCGCCGATGAAGGCGATGCCAGCCAGCGGGATGGAGCGGGTGCGCAGGGCCTCGATCGAGAGCAAGGTGTGGTTGATCGTGCCAAGCGTTGTGCGGGCACACAAAATGACCGGCAGCCGCCACTCAGCGAAGATGTCAATGAAGCTTGTGCGCCGGTTGAGCGGCACCATCAGCCCACCCGCCCCCTCGATGACGAGCGGCGTCGGCAGCACGGGAAAAGTAAGATCGGCAGCCTTGATCGCGACGCCGTCGATCTCGGCCGAACGATGCGGCGACAGCGGGCTCTTCAAGCGATAGGCTTCCGGCAGCACACGCTCTAAGGGCAAGCCGGCAAGCCGCGCGACCACCTCGCTGTCGGTCTCGCCGTCGAGGCCCGATTGCACCGGCTTCCAGTAGAAACCGTCGAGTAGGCCGGCGAGCCCGGCGGCAAACACCGTCTTGCCGATACCGGTATCGGTTCCGGTGATGACGATGCGTTGTGTCATGCCGGCTCCGGTCATTTCTGGGCCAACACTTCGGCAAGCGCCTCGACCATGGCGCAAATGTCGGCTTTGTCGACGTTGAGCGTCAGGGAAATGCGCAGGCGCGACGTGCCTTCTGGCACCGTCGGCGGACGAATGCCGCGTATGTCGAAGCTGCGGGCCTGCAGTGCCGCCGCCACTGCGATGGTGCGCCTGTTATCGCCGATGACAAAGGGCTGGATCTGCGAGCCGCTCGACATCACCCCGCAGCGCTCGGCCAACTGGCGGCCCGCGAAGGCGACACGGTCATGCAACCGAGCACGACGCATGGGCTCGTCGGACAGCATGGCGAGCGCTTCGCGCGCCGCGACTGCCATCAGCGGCGATGGCGCGGTGGCGTAGATAAATGGCCGGCACCGGTTGATGAGATAGTCGCACAGTGTTTGCGGCCCGGTGACCAGCGCGCCGGATGCGCCAAGCGCCTTACCGCATGTGTGGAGCGCGATGACGTTGTCGCGGCCCTCGAAAGCGGCGGCCAGCCCGCGGCCGTCCGGTCCCCAGACGCCGGTGGCATGCGCCTCGTCGACGACGAGGAATGCCTCGTGCCGATCGGCAAGCGCGACGATACTCTCCATCGGCGCGCGGTCGCCATCCATGCTGTAAAGGCTTTCGACCGCGATCCAGACGCGTCCCATGCCGCCTTCGGCGCGCCAGCGCGTGATCGCGTCCTCGATAGCACCAACGTCGTTGTGCGCGGCCAGCTTGAACTCGGCGCGCCCGGCCTGCGCGCCCTCATGCATGCTGGCATGGACGAGCTCGTCGAGGACCAGCAGGTCGCCTTTCTGCGGCAGCGCGGTCAGGAGAGCGAAGTTGGCGATGTAGCCGCTGCCGAAGAACAGTGCGCGTTCGGCGCCAAAGAAGGCCGCTGCGTCCGCCTCCAACTGCTCATGCTCTGGTGCATTGCCACGCAACAGCCGCGACCCGGTGGCGCCAACCGGCGTGCCCTGCGCAATCGCCGCCGCAACCGAGTCGCCCAGTCTCTTGGAGGCGGCAAGCCCGAGATAGTCGTTCGACGAGAAATCGAGACCTGCGCGCGGCGCAAGCGTCCGCAGCCGGTCCTTGCGCGCCAGTCCCTGCAAGGTCGCGTCATAGCGGGCAAGCGGTGGCCCGTTCATTGCGCCTCGCGTTCCATCGGCTCAATGCCGAGACGGCGAAACAGAAGGCTATCCTTGTCCTCGCCGGGATTGTCCGCCGTAAGCAGCGTGTCACCGACGAAGATTGAATTGGCACCGGCAAAAAAGCACAGCGCCTGCATCTCGTCGGTCATGGCGGTGCGGCCGGCCGAAAGACGGACGTGCGATTTCGGCATCATGATCCGCGCCAGCGCGATCACGCGCACGAATTCGATCGGCTCGATGGGCTTGGCGTCGGCAAGCGGGGTACCGTCGATCGGGATCAGCATGTTGATCGGAACGCTTTCCGGATGTTCCGGCAGGTTGGCCAGCGTCACCAGCATGTCGATCCGGTCCACCGGTTCTTCACCCATGCCGACAATGCCGCCACAGCAGACCTTGATGCCGGATTGGCGAACCAGCTCGAGCGTATCGAGGCGGTCGCCAAAGCTTCGCGTGCTGATGATCTCGCCGTAGTAGCGTTCCGACGTATCGATGTTGTGGTTGTAAAAGTCGAGGCCGGCTTGCTTCAAACGAGCGGTCTGCTCACTATCGAGCATGCCGAGGGTCATGCAGGTCTCCATGCCCAGCGCCTTGACGCCTTCGACCATCGCCACGACCGCATCCATGTCGCGCGCCTTGGGGTTCCGCCAGGCGGCTCCCATGCAATAGCGGGTGGCGCCGGCATCACGCGCCTTGGTCGCCTCGGCGATGACGCGCCTGACCTCCATCAGCTTCGAAGCCTTCAGGCCGGTTTCGTGATGCGCCGACTGGCTGCAATAGCCGCAATCCTCCGGACATCCGCCGGTCTTGATGCTGAGCAGCCGGCTGAGCTGAACCTTGTTGGGATCGAAATTCTCGCGGTGCACGGTTTGTGCAAGGAAGAGGAGATTGTTGAAAGGAGCGTCGTGTAGAGCCCGAGCCTTTTCCAGGGTCCACGTCCCATCAGTCGATTGTCCCTGTGGCATTATCTTCGTCGAATTCGGTGCGTGCATGTCGATCGTGTTCCCTTGGGGTTCTGGCCTTCGCGGCTTCTTTGCTGGCCGATTGACGGCGACCGGAAAGTTTTTCGGCCCCACTGCCGTTTGTTCGTCAGGCGGTCATGAGTCCCGGTAGTCGAGGCCGATGTCGAGGATCGGCGCGCTGTGGATCAGCCAGCCGACGGAAATCAGATCGACACCGGTCGCGGCAATCTCCGCAGCCGTATCGAGCGCAATCCTGCCGGATGCTTCCGTGATTGCGCGGCCGGCAACCATCGCTACCGCTTGCCTAAGATCGTCGACCGCCATGTTGTCGAGCAGCACGGCGTCAGGGGCGAGCGCCAGCGCCACCTCCAACTGGGCCAGCGTATCGACTTCGACTTCGATCTTGACGAGATGGCCGACGCCGGTCCGCGCCCGCTCGATGGCAGGACGAATCCCGCCGGCGATGGCGATGTGGTTGTCCTTGATCAGGATGGCGTCGTCGAGGCCGAAGCGGTGATTGGAGCCGCCACCGGCGCGCACGGCGTATTTTTCGACCGCTCGCAATCCAGGCGTCGTCTTGCGGGTGCAGACGATCTTAGCATCGTGCCCGCGGACCGCATCTACGATCGATGCTGTCGCCGTGGCGATGCCGCTCAGATGACACAAGAAATTGAGCGCCGTCCGTTCGGCGGTGAGAATGGCCCGGGCGGGACCGCTCACCGAGGCAATGATCTCGCCTGGCGCGACGGCGATACCGTCAGGCAGATGCACTTTCACGTCGACGTTCTGGTCGATGAGCCGGAAGGCGAGCATCGCCATATCGAGCCCGGCGACAACTCCGGTCTGCCGCGAAACCAGCACGGTCGTCACACGATGGTTCTTCGGTACGATGGCATCGGTCGTCAGATCACCCGCCCGTCCGAGATCTTCCAGAAGGGCTGCCCTGACCGCGGGCTCGAGCATGATTGCGGGGAGCGGCGTGAGGTTCATTGCTCAAGCCCTTCAAGCGTTGACGAACTTGCGAATTCCCGGGCTGTCGCCAAGGCTTGATCGAGCGTCAGCCTGGAGCGGCGGGCGACGACCCCATGATCGGGAAAGTCCGTGCGGTAGTGAGCGCCGCGGCTTTCCTGGCGCAGCAAGGCGGCAATCGCGATCATCAACCCGACAGCTGCCGGATCCGCTGCCGCGTCCTTGCCTTCGGCGAGCGGCAACAAAGCGCGTAAGGTTGCCTTCAAACATTCTCCATTCCGGACAATGCCGAGTGCGTTCGACAGGAGAGGGCGCACTGATATGGGATCGGGCGATGGGTAATCGCGTGCAACGACAGGCTTTGTCCTGCGCGCAGGCGTACCGGCGACGCTTTCAGCAACCCAGCGCGCGCACACCACGGCTTCGGTCAACGAGTTGCTGGCAAGCCGGTTGGCGCCGTGCAACCCCGTCGAAGCGACTTCGCCGCAAGCCCAAAGTCCTGAAACAGAAGTGCGACCGGCGCCATCCACGGCGACACCACCCATGTGATAGTGCTGTGCGGGGCGGATGGGAATGAGGTCATACGCCGGATCGATGCCGGCATCGCGGCAGGCTCGCGCGATCGTTGGAAACTGCCGCGCGAATGTCGTGCCGGGTTTTTCTCGCGCATCGAGAAAGACGCGGTGGCCGTTCGAAAGATGGTTCCATATCGTTCGCGCCACAACGTCGCGCGGCGCGAGTTCCGCACCTTGTAAGTCTTCGAGGAAGCGCTGGCCGGTTTCATCGACGATCACCGCACCTTCGCCGCGAACCGCTTCACTGATGAGCTGCATCGGACGGTCCGGCCCGTCGAGCGCGGTCGGGTGGAACTGGATGAATTCCAGATCGGCAAGGACAGCACCTGCGCGCGCTGCAAGTGCAAGACCCTGTCCGCAACTGCCCAAAGGATTGGTGGTGTCGAAAAACAACCCGCCAATCCCGCCGGTGGCGAGGATCACCCGTCGCGACACGAAGAATATCGAACCCATCGAACAGCTTGCCCAGACACCGCGTACCGCATTCTCCTTGACCGCCAGCCGGCGCGCTTCCACACCTTCGACGACCACAATCGAGGGGGTGGAACGCACCGCCGCGACCAGGGCACGCATGACCTCGCGTCCGCTGCCATCGCCGCCGGCATGAACGATGCGCCGTCGGCAGTGCGCGGCCTCCAATCCGAGGCGCAATGTGCCTTCTGGCGTCCGATCGAAGCGGACCCCAAGAGTCGCCAGGGTCTCAATCGCACTAGGAGCCGCATGGAGGATACGACTGGCAATTTCCGCGTCGCACAGCCCATCGCCAGCCGCGAGCGTGTCGGCGAGATGCACTTCCGGATCATCGTCATTGCCGAGGCTGGCAGCCAGGCCACCCTGTGCCCAAATGCTCGATGCGTCGGCTCCCAGCGGCGTCCTCGACAGGAGAAGCACCGGTTCGGGCGCAAGATGAAGCGCGGTCATCAGCCCGGCAATGCCGCCGCCAATTATGATGGGCCGGCCAAAGAAGCTGCGGACATCCGCGCTCATACGGCGAGCATCCGCTCGACGGCAAGCCGCGCGCGCCCGGCGATCTCGGGGTCGATGCTCACGACATGCCGGTTTTGCTCCAGAGCCTCGCGGATGTTGGTGAGCGTAATCCGCTTCATGTGCGGGCACAAATTGCAGGGCCGGATGAACTCGAGCTCCGGATGCTGGAGCGCGACATTGTCGCTCATCGAGCATTCCGTGAGTAGCACGACCCGTGGCGGCTTTTGCCTTTCGACATAATCCGACATTGCCGCCGTCGAGCCCGAAAAGTCGGCTTCCGCGACCACTTCAGGCGGGCATTCGGGATGCGCCAGCACGATCACACCGGGATGGCTTGCGCGCACCTCACGGATATCGGCCGGCGTAAAGCGCTCATGCACTTCGCAATGTCCCTTCCAAGCCAGTATCTCGACATCCGTCTCGGCGGCGACGTTCTTGGCTAGGTATTCGTCGGGCAGCATGATGACGCGTGGGACGCCGAGCGATTCGACTACAGCCCGAGCATTGCCTGAGGTGCAGCAAATATCGGACTCCGCCTTTACGGCGGCTGACGTGTTAACGTAGGTGACGATCGGTACATTCGGAATGCGCCGGCGCATCAGGCGCACGTCCTCGGCGGTAATCGAGTCCGCCAGGGAGCAGCCGGCCGCAAGATCGGGGATCAGCACTGTTTTTTGCGGATTGAGCAGCTTCGCCGTCTCGGCCATGAAATGCACGCCGGCGAGCACGATCACATCGGCTTCGACTGTCATCGCCTTGCGGGCAAGCGCCAGGCTGTCGCCGACGATATCGGCGACACAATGGAAGATCTCGGGGGTTTGGTAGTTGTGCGCCAGGATGACGGCGTTTCGTCGCCGCTTCAGATCCAGGATGGCGTCGATATCCTCGGCAAAAGCCGACCACTCGATTGGCGGGATCACTCGTCGGACACGCTCATAGAGAGACGCGGCCGTAGGTAACGCGCCTAGCATCTGCGCCTCCGTTTATATTCCGCTTGAGAATAAGGCGGATATATCTACGTCGACTATAAGGCTGTCAAGGCCGCATCACTGGCAATTTTGTCCCAGCGGCTGCTCGTTCATCAAGGACGGCATGGCGGAAGCGATAAAGCTTTGCCGGGCGGCCGCCCGTGTCGAGAGACGTCTCGCCGGTCTCCTCGACCAGCTCCTGCTGCTCGACGAGCCTGCGGAAGTTCGGCTTGTTGATGAGCCTGCCAGCCAAGGCTTCTACCGCCCGCTGCAGCTGGAGCAGCGTGAAGGTTGGTCGCATGAGCTCGAAGACGACGGGCCGGTACTTGATCTTCGAGCGCAGCCGCGCGATGCCAGTCGCGAGGATCCGGCGATGGTCGGCGACCATGGCCTTGCCCGAAGCCGAGGCGGTGGGAGCGGCGTTCGGATCCCCGGTAGCCTCCTCGACCAGCGCGGCTTCATAGAGCAGTTCATAGCGCTGGAGCGTGAGATCTTCATTCCAGGGACGGTCGTCGAATCCAAAGGCGACTGCCGCCCGCCGCTGCCGATCGAAGCGCGTCGCGCCGTCGTCCGCGTTCCCTGCCCATTCGAGAAGGCGCGGGCGCAATTCCTCCAACATCATTCTGGGCGTGCCGGAGCGATGATCCTCCCACGGGAAATAGTCATACCAGCTTGCCCAGCTGGGCTGGCCCGACGCGCCCGCATCTTCCTGGCGGGTGAGCGCGAGATAGCTGATCGATATCACGCGCTCGTTGGCGTCGATCCGGTCGCGATCGGCGAAGGTATAGAGCTGCTCGATATAGCCGAGAGGCTGACCGGTCTGCAGTTCCACCCATGCCCTGAGGCCGGACTGGAGCGAACGATGAGCGAGCTCGAACGGGCCCGAGGGAAGCGCTGGGCCCTTTGCAATCGTCAGAACGCAGGGTCCAATTTCGTTCACGGCGACGACGACGGCGATGAGATCCGCTTTGACTTTGTTGGTCGTAGCGTTGGCTCTGTGTTTCCTTAGTCCCTTTGTCTGATCCATGATTCCCGACGTGCTTGGGGAGAGATACGGTGCGAAGCTGTTAAACCGATTTAGATCGTTCTTTATCATACCGCTCGTCGCGTCAACACCTGGCGGTTTAGCTCTTCGCCCCTGCACCAAAATATGCCAAATGCGACACCCGCCGTGGGTGACGTAGAGTAAGGAGAGGTTGATTGAGCGCCAAATCCTGCCGCCCCACTTTGTCCCCTGGGGCGAAGCGGCCGGCGAGCGCTTCGAGGAGCTGCTCCTTTGAAGAATAAGTAATGATCGAACGCACCGTTGGCAGGCCGAATTCGGCGATCACCTCGTTATGGCGCGCATATTCGTCGACCAGGCGACAGAAAACATGTTCGGCGTACCGACGCGCGCAGCTGATCGCCTTTACGTCGCAAGCATGCCAGTCTCGAATCCGTTGGCTTGCTTGACGGCTTTTGCGGACAGATAGAGGCAGTGGCGGCGACATTTCGCTCAGCACAATGCAAGCCATGGAGGAGCGCAGGAAGTGCACACGGTCATGAGGCTTGCAGACGTGGTGACAGGATCAAACAGAGGGCGAGCCCCCTCCCGGGCCTTCGCCAGCATTCAAGTGATTCCCGGGTCTGACGCAGGCATCGGAGTTTCGCCATGCTGGGATTCTACGAGCCATACGCTCATTATGATGTCCTAGGCATCCGCCATGGAGAGATGGACGACCCTACAGCCCAGACATCCTCGTGACTGGATGGACTACTTCATGCAGGCACACTGTCGACCCGATTTCGAAGGCTTCCCCCGGTTCAGCTCAATCTTCCCAATATCTATTGGAGCTTTGCCGGCGCAGATGTGTCTCCAGCCACAGGCTGTAACGCGATCCGCCTCTGCACACCACGAAGTAGACCAGCGCAGCAAATAGATGAGCTTCGTCGTAATACCCGAGCCGCGGGTCGGTCGCCGAGGAGCGCGCGGCATTGAGCAAGATCGAAAATGCCAATGACGGCGAGCAGCGATGTCGCGAGCAGGAATCCGATCACCACATGACCAGGCGCAGCGCCTGCGGCAGAACACAAGCTGCATTGTCGCCAGCCGCCGAGGCCAAGCGCCGTGGCGGCTTCGTACCTGGCACGCGGGGTCGCCTGGAGGTCAGCGCCAACGACCTCGGTGACGAAGATGCGCGCGGACGTTCTTATCGAAGTTGGCCATTGGGGGAAACGGCCATCGGCAGGCTGAGCACCGCCACTGTCGTGCAAAGAAAAAACCCCGGACGATGCCGGGGCTTGCGGTCGTGATTTGCTGACAACACTCCGACAACCTCACCAGTCATTGCCGGTAGTCGTCGAGTCCTTTTGCGGGCTACCCCATGCGCCTGCAGGCTGGCCAGTTAACACATCGGCACCGTTCAAGTTTCACCCTTCTTGAGGTCATATTTTTGCGACGACAAGCTCGACGATCGCGTTACGCGCAGGTCGCCCAATCATGCTTCTAACAATTAGAACGCTTGGCCGAATCTGGACTCAATTCTCAGCCTATTTCGACGAAAACGGCTGAGTAGCAGAACCCGTCGACAGACTTTTGCCGGAGCTATCTAGGGCTTTTACCGTGACCCTGTAGAAATGGGTCCCATCAGGCGGGCATGGTCCCTTGTAGCGGAATGCTCCATAGGACAGCTGAGACTGTCCTTCGTATGGAATCTTGCCGCCACCATGGTTGAAGTCGGGGGCGTTCTGATCGGTCATTCGAATGTCGAGCGTCGACGTTCCTTTCGGGACGTTTGAGAGTTTGATCGGGGGCGACTTCGGATCGAAGCATTTCTTTGTCGGTCCCCAGTCAAATGACACGTTCATCCCAGCAGCAAAGGCACCGGTCGCGGACATCATAAAACCACAAGCAAATACGATCTTCTTCATCTTTTCCTCGATCTGAACTGCCCGGGGGGACAGCACGCCAAGCCTTGCATCAAAGTAATGCGCGCCGCACCGTCCGCCCTGATACCTTGCGTCTGGCCTTTCTGCGCTCCTATCCAGCCGTTGCAACAAAACCGTCGCGGCTGCCGCAGCATGTTCCCAATGTGTAGTACAACCAGAAAAAAGGGCGCCCGGGAACAGGGCGCCCTTCTCATCGACGAAATGCTGGGATTGGAGGTCCGTGATCAAGCAATCCGCCGATATCCTCTTCAAGCCTCACCACAATGGTTCAGCCACAAATTGAAGGCTCGCAGTACCGCTTCGAACGCGGCGAACGGGCCCTTCAATCCTCAGAACGAGCGCTGGAAGCGGAGGAGGCCGCCGATGCTGTTCTTCTTGTCGGCAGCGGTCCAGTTGCCGAACGGAGTGCCATCGTTGAAGTGACCAAAATGATCGTAGTCAACTTCGGCGGTGACCTTGAGGCCTGGGACGATGTCGTAAGCAACGTTCGCCGCCACGCCATAATTCTTGTCCTGGTCACCCGAAACCTGCAAGTTGAACGACGTCTTCGGATTGAACTTATAGGTGCCACCGCCCCAGACCGCCCAGTGACCGCCCCACTGCTTGTAGAAGTCCCGGCCGCTGGCGACTGCGAGCGAGTGCTTGTCGGTGCCATAGCCGAACATAGCAAACAGTGAGAGCTCGCTGGTCACATTGAAGTCAGCACGAACCTTGCCGACTACTTCTTCGTAGTTGCTGTCATAGGCAACGACGCCGGCGATGGCGCCCCAGCCCTGCGTGTACTTCACGCCACCGACGACATGCGGAATATAGCTGTCGATCGTGCCCACGTAGAAAACATTGTTCACGTCCACCGAACCTTCTTCGAGCGAGACCACGGCCGAGAAACCGTTGCCGGCATCGAAATTGTACTGGATGAGGTTGGTGGAGAAATCGCCGTAGGGAACGATGGTGTCGTTGAGGACATTGCCGGCATAGCCGATGAACGAATCGAAGGCCGAATCATCCAAACCGACACGGAGCCCACCAAGCTGGATCCAGGCAAAATCCATCGTAACGCCCTTGTTGTGGGCCTGATTGCCGTCTCCGCCAGCGTAGTAGGCGCTGTTGCCGAAGTTGAATTTCGTCTCGGTGTAGGTCTTCAACGTGCCGAGCTCGGTTTCCTGGCCGGTATAGGTCCTGAGCGTGAAGCGGGCATTCTTGTGCCAGGTGCCCTGGTCCTTGCCGTTGAGAACGTCTGTCGAACGTGCGCCATCGAAGCTGCCGACATCCCCAGCGCTCATGTCGTAACGGACATAGCCGCCAATTTTCAGGCAGGTTTCGGTGCCGGGGATGTAGAAGTAGCCAGCGCCGTAGACGTCGCAGATCTTGACGTATTCAGCCGGTTCCGGCTCGGCGACGACGACGGCGTCCGCGGCGCGGGCCCCGGAAACTGCGATCAGGGCCGCAGCGGAGCCGAGAAGAAGGCTCTTGATGTTCATACTTGATCTCCTTGAATGATTTGAAAAGGGCGAAGACGTCGATGGACGAACCGGACCCTGTCCCCACGATCGAAAAAGATGCGCATCGCGAAGCATCCTTCCCGGCTCGAACGCTATTCACCGGGCGAAATAGTGCAAGTTCAAATACCATTTGCCAGCCACATATATAAGTATTAGTGGCATTTTTATCACTAAATTGCCAGTATTATTCGCACAAATTGGACAACTATACATTTGTACAAATCGCACAATTGGCACATCTGGTGTTTGCACACATATCGAATGTGCGCAAACAGCCACCGACGTCCGGCTAATCGTCAGATAGATCCAATCAGAGAAATAGCCTGGGCGGCTGATGCAACAACTTCTGTGTTCATACCTTCTCTGAGCAATTCGATAGGAACGCGACCCTTGAGAAGAGGCGAGGGGCTGATCAACCACATCCAAGCCAATCTGGGGTCGGAGATCGAGGAGAGGACCTGCCTGATTCCGGGCATAGGCCTTCCGTCGATGAACTGAGCTAGGGGAAATACATGCTTGCGGGAGCCTCTTCGAAAGGCAACCACATCATTGTGCCGCTGCCACCAATGCAGCGTGGACCGCGGTATTCCAAAACGTCTCTCGAGATGCGTCGACCCCGCAACTGGACCGGCCCACTCTGCAATTCGCGCGCCTTCTCTCGGAAAATCTTTCAGAACCGGATGCCCGAGCGGATGATCGGCCGGCCGGGGTCGCGAAGCGATTTCACCCGCCTGGGCGTTTAGCCGTCGCGCTGCTTCGGCCTCGAGCCTACCAAGAAATTCGGCGGCCACGGCGGTCAAATCGTTGGAAGGAGAACCCGAAGGCGCACCAGCAGCCTTGTCACCCTGGCCCGCCTCATCGCATTGGGCAAGAATTCGCTGCACCTCCCTCATGACAAAGCTTGAAAGCTCGGTCTGGCGATTTTCATCCCCAAGATCACTCGACCCGGACATATGCGGCTTTCCCAATGGCATTCTCTCAGCAAGCCGCTGAAAGAGCGTTGAAGACTTGAAGTTTGGAGGACTACGATGAGTTGCGTTTACGCATGCTCGCGACCTAGCAGCCGTATCGCGGCCTGAACCTGTGCCTCTCAACAAAGAAAGGAAAGGACGTCGATGGAAGACCGCCTTGCCCCATGATCGAAATAGACGCACATCGCAATGCATCCTTCGCAGCGCAACGCTATCCGCGATGCACCTTTGTGCAAGTTCAAAGTTTATCTGCCAGAATTATATAATTTAGAAGTTGCTTTTATGCAACTATGATTCATGTCTTACTTGCACAAATCGAACGTATTGCACATTTTGACGAACTGTACATACGACTGCAAATTTGATGCCTATTTAATAGAGCATAAATTCTTCACCTTTGCCGCATCGCATTGGCTAAGTGCACGGCACCTTCTTCATGACAAGGTTGAAGCCCGTCCTCGGGCGGTGCCAATATCTGCCGAAGCGCTTTCCGGCAGCGAGATCGTGAGTTCGGACGGTGCGAAGGAGCATCCATTTATAATCGGGTTGATTATAAGGGCATATCACTACGTTGACTATAAAGGATGTCAAGCCCGCGTTAGCGGCAATTTTATCCCGGCGGACGCCGTTTCGTCGAGGATATCCTGGCGGAACCGATAAAGCTTCGCAGGCCGACCGCCGGTGTCAAAAGAACTTTCCCCGGTCTCCTCCACCAGTTCCTGCTGCTCTATCAGCCGACGAAAGTTCTGCTTGTTGATAAGTCGACCGACGATCGCCTCAACGGCCCGCTGCAGCTGCAAGAGCGTGGAGGCCGATGGCGTCAGCTCGAAGACAACGGGCCTGTATTTGATCTTCAAGCGCAGGCGGGCAATATCCGCATCTGGAAGAGGCGTTCAACGTCGCTGAGCTGCTTTTACCCAAACTCGGACTGAGCGGCGAAGCCGCACACCCGGAGCGCAGCTGGGACGTCGAGTTCGCGGCGCACGCCTCAAGGTCGCCGCGTCCGCATCGTGACGTCTCGCCGGCGGAAGGGGAAGCAATTCAATGGGCTGATCGTTGCCGATGAGGCGAGTTCCATACCGCTGGCCGAACATCGCGACCATGTCGTCCAGCCTGAGGAACGGGATGGGAAGAGGGCGCGCGTCGTGTCGGGACGGATTTCGCCGGCATTGTCGGCGGAGCCGACAAGATCGAGGCAACGAGCGCATCTGCGTCCAGTGAGAAGCCATGCTGCATCAATCCCTGTTGTACCGTCTGGGTCATTCATCATCGACTTGAACGCCACGCAGGCGGCAAAGCGGACCGGCTACAGCGAATTGACGGCCCAGGGCAGGGATCGCGCCAAATAGATAACCTTGGCTGGCCTCAAGTCTACTTCGACGTTTTGCCCGTTCCACTCGACATGATCTCGTCCTGGATTGCCTAGGCTTTCTAGGAGGCATGCTTCGGCCCTAAGATCTTAGAAATCCCGGAACACCAACGGTGACGTGCGGTCAATCGAAGCCGCTCCCGCGTCCGTGGCTTCTGATGATCGCCTGAATGCCAACCGAATGACCAGCCCAACGTATCCAACTTGCATGATGACCAGGGCGAGGATTGCCCAGCCAAGCGCCGTCCAGATTGAACCGGCTTCTATGTATGCCCAGATCGCCACGAGGATTGTCGTGGCAGACATTCCGATTAGAAACTGAGGAAAATACATGCTCTTTCTTCCCAGTCTATCCCAAACCCTCGAGGTTCGAGATAGGTCCCATTCTAGTGCCTCTCAACAAAAAAGGGGAGAACGTCGATGGACGACCGCCTTTGCTCCCACGATCGAAACAGACGCACATCGCAATGCGTCCTTCGCAGCGTGACGCTATCCGCGATGCCAATTTGTGCAAGTTCAAAGTTTATCTGCCAGCGTCATATTAATTTAGACGTTGCTTTTGTGCAACTATGTTCAAGCTGTTACTTGGACAAATTGAACGTATTGCACATTTAGACGAACTGTACATGCGATCGCAACTGTGATGCTCGCTTTTGATGGCGTCGCATTGGCCAGGTGCGCGGCACCTCCTTCATGACAAAGGTTGAAATCCCGTCCTCGGGCGGATAATTTCCAAGATCACTTCGATCCACTCCTAGGGGCTTCCCGGCAGCGAAATCGTAGGTTCGGACAGTGCGAAGGAATATCCTGTTATAATCGAATTGATTATAAGGACATATCACTACGTTGACTATAAGGATGTCAAGCTCGCGCCAGCGACAATTTTGTCCCGGCGGCCGCCGTTTCGTCGGGGACATCTTGGCGGAAGCGATAAACCTTCGCCGGCCGACCGCCGGTATCAAAAAGCACTTTCGCCGGTCTCCTCCACCAGTTCCTGCTGCTCTATCAGCCGGCGAGAGTTCTGCTTGTCGATAAGCCGGCCGGCGAGCGCTTCCACGGCCCGCTGCAGTTGCAATAGCGTGAAGGCCGATGGCATCAGCTTGAAGACAACGGGCCTGTATTTGATCTTCGAGCGCGTGGGAAACGCCCGGCACGCCTGTGGCAGCCAATTGACATTCGCGATTATATGGCCCCTCAGGGAAGAGCGAGCACCGGCCTTGCTCGCACCTGTCTTCTCCCGCCGTGGTCGGTAGTGACGAGGACTTGGAACCTGGTCCCTCCGCTGCAGATAGTCCCGCAAGGCACGGGATAAACACCTGCTCACCCGCACCCGCCGATAGGGCCGCGCACGGATATTTCCCCCGAAACTCCGTTGACATCGGCTAACGCCGATGGCGGCCGTCGGTACAAAATTTCGCGAACGCCGAATTTTCCGACCGGATCCGCCCCAAAGAAAAGGGCGGCATTGCTGCCGCCCTTCCGGGATTGTTGAGATGCGTGGACCTTAAAAACCCATACCGCCCATGCCGCCCATGCCGCCGCCGCCCATGCCGCCAGGCATGCCGCCGCCAGCCGCTTCCTTCTTCGGAGCTTCGGCGATCATGGCTTCGGTGGTGACCAGCAGGCCGGCGACCGAGGCCGCGTCCTGGAGAGCCGTGCGGACAACCTTGACCGGATCGACGATACCCATGGCAATCATGTCGCCATATTCGCCGGTCTGGGCGTTGTAGCCGAAGGTCGCGCCCTTGTTCTCAAGGATCTTGCCGGCAACGATCGATGCTTCCGCACCGGCGTTGGCAGCGATCTGGCGAGCCGGAGCCTGCAGAGCGCGACGCACGATGTTGATGCCGGCGGTCTGGTCGGAGTTGGCGCCGGTTGCCTTGATGGTCAGCGAAGCGCGCAGCAGAGCGACGCCGCCGCCGGGAACGATGCCTTCTTCGACGGCCGCACGGGTCGCGTTGAGGGCGTCATCGACGCGGTCCTTCTTTTCCTTGACTTCGATCTCGGTCGCACCGCCGACGCGGATGACGGCAACGCCGCCCGCCAGCTTGGCGAGACGTTCCTGCAGCTTCTCCTTGTCGTAGTCCGAGGTGGTCTCCTCGATCTGCTGCTTGATCTGGGCAACGCGGCCCTGGATCTCGGCCTTCTTGCCGGCGCCGTCGACGATGGTGGTGTTCTCCTTGGAGATCGACACCTTCTTGGCGCGGCCGAGCATGTTGAGGCCGAC
>NZ_AXAE01000045.1 GCF_000472705.1 Mesorhizobium erdmanii USDA 3471
GCCGATCGTGCAAACCTTCCGGACCAAACTCCCGATAACGCCCTAGCCATTTGTAGCCGCTCTTGCGCGAGATGCCGTAGGCCGCACACAGCTGCGTCATCGTCTCCTCGCCAGAAAGGCAGTCCACAACAAACCGGAGCCGCTCATCCATGATGCCAGTCTCTCGCCAAACCATCGCCGGTCCTCCCGGCGGACAAGAAAACTGTCACCCATCTAATCAGTCCATTCTGTTACCTATCTATCCGGTTCGGACAAACTCCCCTCTCCCCGTCACTATACGGGGAGAGGATGCCGGCAGGCGGTGAGGGGCGGCGCCAATGGTGGATGGATAAGGCACGAGGTTGGGCTTCAGCCCCTACGCAAGCCCGAGCGATTCAATCGCCGAAGCCGGCACTGCCCCTCACCCCCCTGCCGGGACCTTCTCCCAGTATAGTGACGGGGAGAAGGGACCAATTCCTGCCTACAGCTTGCCGTTGCGCTGCTGCACCATCATGAAGGTGTCGTAATTGTACTCGGCCACCTGCGCCCAGAGATAGTGCTCCTTGCGGAAGCCCTTGATCGATTCCCAGATCTTCTTGAAGGGCGCGTTGGTGGCTTCCATCTCGGCATAGACCTCGTTGGCCTTCTCGAAGCAGGCGGCCATGATGTCCTGGCTGAACGGGCGCAGCTTGGCGCCGCCGGCCACCAGCCGCTTCACCGCCGGCGGGTTCACATAGTCGTATTTCTGCAGCATGTCGGCGTCCGCGGCTTGAGCGGCGGTGCGCAGTAGCGACTTGTAAGCCGGCGTTAGTTCTTCGTATTTCGCCTTGTTGAAAAGCAGGTGGACGGTCGGGCCACCTTCCCACCAGCCGGGATAATAGTAGTAGGGTGCGATTTTGTAGAAACCGAGCTTCTCGTCGTCATAGGGGCCGACCCATTCGGCGGCGTCGATGGTGCCCTTTTCCAGGGCCGGATAGATGTCGCCGCCGGCGATCTGCTGCGGCACGACGCCGAGCTTCTGTATCACCTTGCCGGCAAAGCCGCCGATGCGCATCTTGAGGCCCGACAGGTCGGCGACCGTGTTGATTTCCTTGCGGAACCAGCCGCCCATCTGCACGCCGGTGTTGCCGCCCGGCAGACCGAAAAGGCCCTGTGTGGCGAGAAACTCGTTGAACAGATCGATGCCACCGCCATGGTAGTGCCAGGCATTCATGCCGCGCGCGTTGAGCGAGAAGGGAACCGACGCACCGAGTGCCCATGTCGGGTCCTTGCCCCAGTAATAATATGCCACCGTGTGACAGGCTTCGACCGTGCCGGCCGTGGTGGCGTCGGCGGCCTGGAGGCCGGGCACGAGTTCGCCGGCGGCGAAGACCTGGATCTGGAAATTGCCGTCGGTGGCTTCCGACAGCATCTTGGAGAACACTTCGGCGCCGCCATAGATGGTGTCGAGCGATTTCGGAAAGGACGACGCCAGCCGCCATGTCACCTTGGGATTGGACTGGGCTATTGCCGGCGCGGCAAACGTGGCCGCCGCAGCGGCCGCGCCGACGCCGGTCACGCCGGCCTTGCGAATGAATGCACGACGATCCATGAAGTTCCTCCCTTTTGGATCAACAGACCGACGTCCGGGACATCCTCGGCTCCCGCATCGGTTGACCGAAACAATACACGGGCGAGACGTCTAGTCCAGCACGGCGACCGGATTTGGCGGCAAAGCCCCGCAGCCCTGCAACTATAGTCTAACGAGGGATTTCGTGGCCTATGCGACACGCGTAAACTTGGCATGGAAAAATGCCAGGAGATCGCTTATTTTGCGGGCAACATAGCTGCGTCCAGATGGAAACCCGACCCAAAATGCATCAGCCGCTCGTCGCCATATCGACCGACGTCCGTCAGTTCGACAACTACACTTGGCATGCCGCCCCGCAGCAATATCTGGAAGCGGCCGTTGCCGGTGCCGGCGTTTTCCCTCTGCTGGTGCCCTCGTTCGGCGACAGGCTCGACTTCGACGAACTTCTGTCCTCGGTCGACGGTGTCATGGTCACCGGCTCGAAATCCAACGTGCACCCCTCGCTCTACGGTGGTGATGCCAGCGAAGCCAACGGCCCCTACGACCCGGCCCGTGACGCCACGACGCTGCCGTTGATCCGTCGGGCGATCGAGCGTGGAGTGCCGCTGCTCGCCATCTGCCGCGGTATCCAGGAGTTGAACGTGGCGCTCGGCGGTACGCTGGGCACCGAGATCCATGAGCGCGAGGGTTCGCTCGACCACCGCGCGCCGGTGAGCGACAAGCAGGAAGAGCGCTTCGCCATCCATCAGACCATTTCGATCAAGCCGGGCAGTTGCCTCGCCGGCGTGTTCGGGGCCGGCGACATCAAGGTCAACTCCTTGCATCGCCAGGCGATCGACCGGCTGGGGTCGAGGCTCGAGATCGAGGCCGTCGCCACTGACGGCACGGTCGAAGCAGTCTCGGTCAAGGGAGCCCGCGCTTTCGCCATCGGCGTCCAGTGGCATCCCGAATACTGGGTCAACTCGGACAGCAATTCGGCCAAGATTTTTCGCGCCTTCGGCGACGCGGTACGCCTTCACGCAGCGGCGAAGGCCGGCTCGCGGGCCGCGGCGGAGTAATCAGTCGTCGGTCTTTCGGTCGCTCGCCAGTGCCAGCAAGGGTGTAGCTGGGGCGTAGGACTCGTAGCCGTCTCCGTCGGCAACGCTGAAGGTGACGATCGGATCGATGCCGTTGGCGCTGAAGGCGACCGTGCCGTCGTTCTGTTCGCGCCAGAATTTCGCCCGCTCTATGCCCGGCAAGAGCCGACGGCAATTCGGCGCCACCGTCAACAGCGACAAGCCGTCCGAAACAAAGGCGCCTCGTGAGACCGCGCATGTTGCCTCGCCGCCATTGGCTGCCATCCTGTAGATGTTGGACGGCGTGGCCCCTTCGGCGGCGCTTTCATCACCGCCGTCATGAAACAGCTGAACGCCGCCAAACAGGACGGCGGCCCCGATCAATGCGGAAAGACTCCTCATCCTGATCGTTACCCCTGCACGCAGTCAGGATAAAGGATGATTCCAAGGAGTTAAGCCGACGTTAATAAATATGGCGAAGCCGGGCACTCAGCCGCGCGCTTTCACATGCGCCGTCTCCGGAACCGGAGTCAGCGGCCGGCGCTCGGTGAACCAGGACACCAGATTGTCGACGCACAGATCGGCCATGGCGCGGCGTGTGTGCTCGGAGGCCGAGCCGACATGCGGCAGCAGCGAGGTGTTGGGCGCATCGAGCAGGGCCTTGGGCACGTTCGGTTCGTCGGCGAAAACGTCGAGCCCGGCGGCGGCGATGGTGCCGTCGGCAAGGGCCGCCGCAAGGGCCGTCTCGTCGACCGTGCTGCCGCGGCCGATATTGACGAAGACCCCGTTGGCGCCGAGCGCCGACAGGATTTCTGTATTGACCGCCTTCTGCGTCGACGCGCCGCCAGGCGCCACCGAAATCAGCGTATCGACCGCTTCGGCGAGGCCCTTCAGCGTCGGATGGTACTGATAGGAAAGGCCCTCGACGCGGCGCCGGTTGTGATAGGCGACCGGCAGGCCGAACGCTTCCAGCCGGCGGGCAATGGCCTGCCCGATGCGCCCCATGCCGAAAATGCCAACGCGGCGCGCACGCAAGGTCAGCCGGCTCAACGGATAGTTGCCCTTGCGTGCCCAGCTGCCGTCGCGCAGCCAGGTTTCGGCGCGCGGCAGGTCGCGGATCGTGTTGATAAGCAGCCCGATCGCGGTGTCGGCGACCTCCTCGGTCAGGACGTCGGGCGTGTTGGTGACCATGATATTCTTCGCCGCGGCATGGGCCACATCGACCGAGTCATAGCCGACACCGAAGGAGGCGATCAGTTCGAGATTGGGCAAGGCATCCATCATCGGCGCGCTGATGCCGGCAAAGGACGCGATGCCACGTACGTTGCTCCGCATCTCCTGCGTGACCAGAGTCGGATCGGCGCGCTCGATCCTGACCTGGTTGAAGGTACGATCGATACGCCTGACGGCAGGGTCGCTGAAGTCGGCCGGCACCAGGATGGTGACGGCTTGCAGTTGGTCGGCCTTGGTCATGCCCGCTCCACCGGCTTGCCGGTCGACTGGCGCACATGCAGTTCCGGCTTGATCAATTCCTGCGAGGGCCGCACGGTCTGCCCGTTGAGCTTGTCGAGCAGCGCCCTGGCGGCACGGCGGCCAACCTCACGCTGGCCGTTCCAGACGGTGGTCAGCGCCGGCGTGGCGATCGCCGCCTCCTCGAGATCGTCATAGCCGGTGACGGAGATGTCGATGCCCGGCATCAACCCGGCGCGTGCAATGCCGTTCATCAGGCCGATGGCGACGAGATCATTCCAGCAGCAGGCGGCGGTCGGCTTGTCCTTCAGCGCCAGGAACTGACCGGCGGCCTCGAAGCCGGCCTGCTTGGTACGCGGGCCAGCGATGCGCCAAGACGGCCTGACCTCGAGGCCAGCCGCATCCATGGCGTTGACATAGCCCTGGTAGCGGTCGCGGCCAGTCGAGGTCTGGTCGGTGCCGCCGATCATGGCGATGCGCTTGTGGCCGAGCGAGATCAGATGGTTGGTGGCAAGCCCGGTGCCATAGGAATCGTCGCCGCGAAACACCGGCACGTCGGCGCCCTCGACGGTGCGCGCGATCAGCACCGCAGGCAAGCCATTCTCCTCGGCCATCAAGATGTCGGCAGCCGGGGTGCCGATGGCCGGCGACATGATGACGCCGTCGGCGCCGAGCTGCAGCAACGTATCGATGAAGGTCCGCTGCTTTTCGAGCTGGTCGTAGTGATTGGACAGGATGAAGGTCTGCCGGCTGCGGTCGAGTTCGCTCTCGATCGAACGCAGGATTTCGGCGAAGAACGGATTCATGATGTCGTGCACCACGACACCGACAATGCCCGAGCGCGAGGTGCGCAGGCTGGCGGCGCGGCGGTTGTAGATATAGCCGATGGCGCGCGCATGTTCCTTGATGCGGTCGCGCGTCGAGGCCGCAACCAGCGGGCTGTCGCGCAGCGCCAGCGACACGGTGGCCGTGGACACGCCGAGTGCATCGGCGATCGTCGAAAGCTTGATTTTTTGTGCCAGCGCCTTGCGCCCCCCGAACGACCTGAATTCCGACCTAAACTGTTTAAAGGCGGCGTTATGCCACTGATCGGGGGCAAATCAAAGTTTTTTTGCCAGCGCCTCGGCCTCGACATCGGAGGCGGCGCGGCTCTGCAGCCGAAGCCGATGCTCGCGGTGGACGATGTAGAGGCCGCTGGCCACGATGATCGCGGCACCGACCAGCGTCCAGCGATCGGGAAACTGCTTGAAGACGATCCAGCCGGAGATGATCATCCACACCATCTGGGAATAGGGATAGGGCGCGAGCGCCGTGGTCGTCGCCAGCCGATAGGCCTGCACTAGCAGCCAGTGCCCGACGCCGCCGAACACGCCAAGCATGAGCAGGACGAACCAGTGCCAGCCATCATGCGGCAGCGAGAATGAAAACGGCAACATGGGTAAAAGCAGCACCGCAGGCGCCAGCGCCGCGAACAGGATCAGGCTTTCCGACGTCTCGGTCGCCGACATGCGGCGCGTCATGATGACATAGAAGCTGTTCGACAGCATCGAGCCGAGCGCGAAGAGATGGCCGATGCCGAAAACGCCGACACCCGGTCTGGTGATGATCAGAACCCCGGCGAAGGCGGCTAGGATGGCCAGCCAACGCCTCCAGCCGGCCCATTCGCCAAGCAACGGGCCGGCAAGCGCGGTGATCACCATCGGCCCGAAGAAATAGATCGACGTCGTCTCGGCCAGCTGCAGCGAGCGCAGCGCAAGGATGTTGCACATGGTCGAGCCGAACAGGAACACGCCGCGCAGCACATGCGCCGGCAGGTTGACCGGGCGAAACCGCATGGGTTGGCGCCAGCCGCGCAAAAGCGTGCCGACCAGCACGACATGCACGGCAAAGCGCACCCAGGCGACGATCAGCACCGAAACGCCGGCAAGGACGAGATATTTGCTCGAGGTGTCAAGGAAGGTGAAGAAGACATAGGTGGTGAGCATGCACAGGATCGCCACCGGCGGCGTCGCGCTTTCGACATATTTTTTGGAAGCAGTCACTTGCAGGCCGGGGAAAAGCTGGACTAGAGCCCACCTGTGCGGGAATTGTCGCGTGCCGGCAAGTCAATTGTCGCCCGCCGCCCCGCCTGAACTTGCTGGCACAACAACACCTGTCAAGCTTAGTCCAGATCTCCCCCACTAGGCATGCATGCGGGCACCCTTGGTGATCTTGTCGACGACCTTCTTCTCCGCGCGCAACGCGATGCCGACCACCTTGGCGTCTTCAGGCGCGAACTCGGAGAAGACGGCGCGGTTGGCGGCGTCAAAGCCGGTGGAAAACATCTCCTCGACATAGAGCGAGGCCGTCACGCCGCGCTCCAGCGCGCGCTGGTGGATCGTGGCGAGCGTCGCCTGATCGGCCGAGAGCACGATGACGGGCTGGATCGAGAGCGGGTTGTAGAGATTGCCTGAGCGGTCGCGATAGGGTTCGCCGATGATGTCGGGAAACTGCGCGACGATGCCGCTGGTCAGGAAGGCGGTGACGTTGAGTTTCTGCCAGACGGGCAGGTCCTCCCGCAGGACGATTGCAAATTTCGTATCGAACATGAGAAAATAGACCATTCGTTATTGCGCCCCGATTGCGAGGCTGAAGGAGCAGATGCCGTTCGAACTAGACCGCCAGGCCTTCGAGGGTCTTGGACGTTTGTGCACTGAGGCGGCGGAAGACTGCATCATCTCCGCTCCCGACCCTGCAGGCATGGAGCGAATCGAAGCAAGGTTCCACGGCTCCGCCTTCGATCTGCACCGCCACGACACCTACGCGATCGGGGTGACCCTGCAGGGTGTGCAGACCTTTCGCTATCGTGGCGCGACGCGGCTGAGCCTGCCCGGCCAGATCATCGTGCTGCATCCCGACGAATTGCATGATGGCGGCGCCGGCACCGAGGACGGTCTGCGCTACAGGATGCTCTATCTCGAACCGTCGCTGATGCTGGACTGCCTTGGCGGCTTGTCGCTGCCCTTCGTCAGGAACGCCGTGGTGAGGGACGAGGCCTTCCGCGCAACGCTGCTTTCGGCGCTGGGGCCGCTACAGCAGGAGCTCGACGAGCTGTTCGTCGACGATTTTCTCACGCAACTGATGCAGGGCCTGGCGCGCCATGCCGGCCAGCCGGCAAAGCCGATGGCGAGGACGGCGTGGCGGGCGGCAGTGCTGGCGCGCGATTATCTGACCGAGAATGCAGCGCGCCCCGTGCGTTCCGGCGAGTTGGAAGCCATCACCGGGCTCGACCGTTATGCCCTGTCGAGGCATTTCCGCGCCGCTTTCTCGACCAGTCCGCATCGTTTCCTGGTGATGCGCCGGCTTCAGGGCGCGCGGCGGATGATCGCCGCCGGCGAGCCTTTGGCGCAGATCGCGGTCGAGGCCGGCTTCACCGACCAGAGCCACTTCAACAGGCAATTCAAGAAAGCTTTCGGCATGACACCAGGACGTTGGTCGTCGCTGACCCGGGACTCTGGCCTGGCAGCGGCCTGATCGTTGCGATCAGTCGTCCGACTCGGCGTCGTCGTCGATCAGCACCAGTTCCTCGTTGGAGAGGTTGGCCTCGATGCGGGCCAGCAGCTTGAACAGCGCCTTCTGGTCTTTCTTGTCGAGGCCCTTCAGCGCCTGCTTTTCGGTCTTCTTCACCGACTTTTCGATGGCGCGGATGGTCTCGCGGCCGCTCTCGGTGAGGAAGATATGCGCCTGGCGGGCATCGGCCTCGGAGGCGCGCTTCTCCAGGAAACCCTGCGCCTGCAGCCGGTTGATGGTCTTGGTGATGGTCGGCGGCCGCACGCCGAGGCGACCGGCAAGATTGCCCGGCGTCTGGCCGTCCTCGCGGTCGAGCGCCAGCATGATCTGGTCCTGGCCGGCATAGAAGCCGTGCGCCAGCAGCCGGGCGGCGAGCGCGGTTCTTGCCAGCCTTGCCGCCGAATGCAGCCGGCTCATTGTCGCAGTCTTGTCCGCCTTGGCCATGGTCATCCCTCTTCGGCCATACCGGTAGCGGCAGCATAGACGCAGCCGGCCCGTTGGCAATCGACGATCGAAAAGTTTCCGGCACTTGAAACAGCTTTGCCGGCAAGCTTTGCGTTACCCGCCGTGGCTAATGCCAGATGTTTATTTCAGTTAGATGACAAACGAGTTTTCGAAAGCAGCGTATTCGCAGCCGCCGCATCGCAGGCAGGCCGCAGCGATCGGCAACCCGCCCCTGGACCATCCTGCCGCCGGCGCCGCGCGGCCATTGAACCCGGTACAATCCCGATCGCCGCTTTGGCCCATTGGTTTGCCCCGTGCAAAAGCCCCGCGCACATCCTATATGGATCCGACAATCCCTTTTTCGTGGCCTGGATTCAGGGCCCCAGTCATTTCGAGGCAAGCCATGAGCGACGCACAGACGCAGATCCCCGTAACCGTTCTCACCGGCTATCTCGGCGCCGGCAAGACGACGCTGCTCAACCGCATCCTGTCGGAGAACCATGGCAGGCGCTATGCGGTCATCGTCAACGAATTCGGCGAAATCGGCATCGACAACGACCTGATCGTGGAATCCGACGAGGAGATCTACGAGATGAACAATGGCTGCGTCTGCTGCACGGTGCGCGGCGACCTGATCCGCGTCGTCGAGGGCCTGATGCGCCGGCCCGGCCGCTTCGACGCCATCGTTGTCGAAACCACCGGTCTCGCCGATCCGGTGCCGGTGGCGCAGACCTTCTTCATGGACGACGACGTGCGCTCCAAGACCAAGCTCGACGCGGTGGTGGCACTGGTCGACGCCAAGCATCTGCCGCTCAGGCTCAAGGATTCCAAGGAAGCCGAGGACCAGATCGCCTTCGCCGACGTCGTCGTGCTGAACAAGACCGACCTGGTCACCTCGGAAGAACTAGCCAAGGTCGAGGCGACGATCCGCGCCATCAATCCGGCGGCAAGGATCCACCGCACGACGCGTGCCGGCGTCGCCCTCTCGGAAGTGCTCGACCGCGGCGCCTTCGATCTGTCGCGGGCGTTGGAAAACGATCCGCATTTCCTCGAGGCCCATGATCACGATCATCACGACCATGGAGGTCACGATCACCACCATCATGACCATGACGGGCATGATCATCACCACCACGACCATCCCTCGGACATCCATGACGTGACGGTGCAGTCGGTATCGCTGCGCGGCGGCGAGATGGACCCGAAGAAATTCTTTCCCTGGATCGAGAAAATCACCCAGATGGAAGGGCCGAACATCCTGCGCCTGAAGGGCATCATCGCGCTCAAGGGCGACGATGAGCGCTATGTCATCCAGGGCGTGCACATGATCATCGAGGGCGACCATCAGCGCGCCTGGAAAGACGGCGAGAAGCATGAGAGCCGGCTGGTGTTCATCGGCCGCGAGCTGGACGCCGAGCGGCTGAAGAAGAGTTTCGACGCCTGCCAGGTGGCTTGATTTCCGTACTTTATGGCGCTAGCGCTGCCCGTTCTTCCTTCTCTCCCTTGTAGGAGAAGGTTGGCGCTACACTTGGTCGCGCCGGCGCCTTCCCGGGTTGGCGACAGATTTCATTGGAATGGTTCTGATGCCAACAGTTGCCCCTCTCGACCTCGAAGGCCATTGCGTCGCCGCCGTCTTTCTGGGCGACGTGCCGCATTTCGCGCTGGCCGACGGTGCCATCCATCGGCTCGACAACGGCCACAAGACGGTGCAGGCCAATGATGGGCTGCTCGCCGCCTTCCATGATGCGGCCAACGACCGGCTGATCACCGGCGGCGAGGACGGCAAGGTTTTTGCCGTGACGTCTGGCGGCGCGGTACAAGACCTGGCCAGCGCCGGGAAAAAGTGGATCACCAGCGTTGCCGCCGGGCCGCAAGGCGCCATCGCCTATGCCACGGGCAAGACCGCTTTCGTGCGTTTCGCCGATGGCAAGACCAGGGAATTTGCCCATCCACGCTCCGTCGAAGGGCTGGCGTTTTCGCCCAAGGGCATGCGCTTCGGCGTTGCACGCTACAATGGCGCGACGCTGCATTTCCCGGCCGCCGAGGGCAAGCCGGTGGAGCTCGAATGGGCCGGCGCACATACCGGTATCACCTTCTCGCCGGACGGCGCCTTCCTGGTCACATCAATGCAGGAGAATGCGTTGCATGGCTGGAAGCTCGCCGACGGCAAGCACATGCGCATGACCGGCTATCCCGGGAAGGTCAAAAGCCTGTCGTGGAGCGTCAAGGGCAAATGGCTGGCGAGTTCCGGCGCGCCGGCGGCTATCGTCTGGCCGTTCTCAGGCAAGGACGGTCCGATGGGCAAGGCGCCGCTGGAGCTCGGTACGCGCGGCAATTCGATGGTGACCTCGGTCGCCTGCCATCCAAGCCAGGATGTCGTCGCGATCGGCTATGAGGACGGCATGGTGATCGCCGCGCGCTTCGCCGACGCCAAGGAAGTGCTTTTGCGCCGGCAAGGGAAGGGCGCGATCACCTCGATGATGTGGGACAAGGAAGAACGTCGTATCGCCTTCGGCAGTGCCGCAGGCGACTGCGGCGTCATCGACATCACGGCCTGAAACCCCGCGCCATCGGGCTCAAGCCCGACACCATGCTTGCGCGCCGCCCTTCCTGAGCGCATCCTCTTTCCGTTGGACAAGCTTCCGATGGGAGGACACCTTGCCAAGCACGGTTACGCTTCATGCCTGGGCGACGCCGGCATTTGTCGGCGGCTCGCCGGTCGACCATACCTGGGTCACCACCTACGACAACCAGCGACATCACTATGCCAATGCAGCCGCTGTCGCCGCCGCCGGCAAGGACTACTGGTTCTGCTGGGGTAGCTATCATCCAACCGGTGGAACGCCCGGCAATTCGACGGGAACTCTCGGCAACCAGTCCGGGCATCTGGCGCTGGCACGATGCCTGGTCCAGTCGAATGCGGATTCCGCGACAGTTCCCGCCGCCCAGGGAACCATACTGATTTACGGCATCGATGGCGTCTGCCACCAGCTTGCCAATCAGGTGCTCTACGCGACCACGGGGACGCGGCTGACGGTGAAGAATGCGCGTGGTTACGGGGCGAGCAGCTTCCTATATGGAACCTATGGGCTGCGGCACGCGGCATGGGCCAGCAAGATTCAGCATTGCCTGGGAACGAGTGCCCTGGCGGCTGGTGGAGCGGGCGGAGTGACCAAGATGCAAGGATTGCCCGACGATTTCGAGGAGCATGCACGATCGGTGCTCGGCGACGAGGAACCGGAACTGCTGGCCAAGCTCCTGTCGCTGAAGGGCGAGGTGCAGAATTTCACCGCACAGCGAATTCCAGGCTTTGTGCCGCCAAGCCCGGAAACGATCAATGCGCGCAACCAGCATTTGATCGATCAGGCGGCCTTGCTGCTTGGCCCCAAGCACTTTGAACGGGTGTTCGGCTTTCCGCCCGGCGAAAAGATCAATCTCGTCGATCCGGCCGCGACCTCCCGGAAATAACGCGCCGCCGCTGTCATAGCGTGTTTGCGCGCTGCCGCATCCGATCGATCTACTCGGCGCCGCTGGATACTGCCCCGCTCAGATCGGCGGTCTTGCCGTCACCGTCCTTGTCGGCCGCGCCGTCATAGACGGCAAGCTTGTAGTCTCCGTCATAGACGCTCTCGTCGCTGGCCCTGGTCAGGATCGTCAACTCGACCGAGCTGAACCTCTTGGCCACCCTCCTGTTCGTGGTAGATGTTCAGCCGCAATTCCTTGGCGTCGAGCCAATACTGGGTAAGGTTGGAATTCTCGAATGTCGTCTTTCGCAGTTGGTCATCAGCCAGCCTCGCCTTGATTTCGACGTCGCCGCGAAAATTGAAGGTCGGGCTGCCAAGGCCGGTGGTGACGCCGGCATCGACCTGGAATTTCACCGCCGCGTCATCGACGGAGCACCAGATGCCACCGGTTGCGTGGGCCGTGCTGGCCGACAGGAACAGCATCGTCACGCAGATAATCGTCCGCATCTTGTCCCCGCCTCGCCATGGCCGACAAGCATTGGCGCTGACTTCGCGGAGAGCGTCAAGCGTCGGTCCTGGCGGCTGAGCCAATGCAGGACAGATGCGGGGCCATTGCGATCGCGGAGGCTCCTTGGTTAAGAGGAACCCATCAGAGGGATTTCCATGCACAGCAGCGACGGTTCAAAGACATCCATCGGCGGCATCGGCCGTGACCGCATCGCGCAATTGCGCGAGAGCGAAGGCGCGGCCTTCCGTGCGGCGCGGCCGCAATCGCAGGCCAAGGTCGGCAACGGCCTGCCCGGCTTCTTCGGCGGCGTGCCGATGCACTGGATGAACGACTGGCCGACGCCGTTTCCGATCCTGGTCGACAGCGCCAGGGGCGCCACCATCACCGACATCGACGGCAACAAGCTCGACGATTTCTGCCTCGGCGACACCGGTTCGATGTTCGGCCACTCGCCGCCGCCGGTGGCGCGCGCGATCCGCCGCCAAGCCGGGCGCGGCCTGACGTATATGCTGCCCTCGGAAGATGCGCTGGCGATAGGGCCGCTGCTGCAGCAGCGTTTCGGCCTGCCGTTCTGGCAGATCGCGACGACGGCGACCGACGCCAACCGCTTTGCATTGCGCGTTGCCCGCGCCGTCACCGGGCGGGAAAAGATCCTGGTCTTCAACGGCTGCTACCACGGCTCGGTCGACGAGACGATGGTCCGGCTGATCGACGGCAAGCCCGTCAACCGGCCGGGGCTGGCGGGCGAATCCCGCGACCTGACCCGCACGGCAAAGGTGATCGAGTTCAATGACGTGGCGGCGTTGGAGGCTGCGCTCAAGGACAGGGATGTGGCCTGTGTCATCGCCGAGCCGGTGCTGACCAATTCCTGCATGGTGCTGGCCGATCCGGGCTTCCATGATGCGCTGCGCAGACTGACCCGCGAAACCGGCACGCTGCTTTTGATCGACGAGACGCATACCATCTCGACCGGCCCCGGCGGCTACACCGGAAAATATGGGCTGGAGCCGGACTTGTTCGTGCTGGGCAAGCCCATCGCCGGCGGCGTGCCGGCAAGCGTTTGGGGCATGAGCGACGAGGTCGCCTCGCGTTACGCCGACTACAACAGGACCAAGGAACCCGGCTATTCCGGCATGGGCACGACGCTGTCGGCCAACCCGCTGCAGTTCGCCACGATGCGCGCCACGTTGGAAGAGGTGATGACGCCGGAGAATTATGACCGCATGGACCATCTGGCACGGCGTCTGGATGCCGGGCTGACCGGGGTGATCGACCGCTATCGCCTGCCCTGGCACGTCGCCCGCGTCGGTGCCCGGGTCGAATTCATCTGCGCACCCGGCCCGCTGCGCAATGGTGCGGAGGCTGAAGGCGCGCATGCGCCGGAACTGGAGGCCGCCATCCATGTCGCGCTGGTCAATCGCGGCGTGCTGATCGCGCCCTTCCACAACATGATGCTGATTTCGCCGGCAACCACGGGCGCCCAGGTCAACCGGCTGATCACCGCCTTCGCCGCGGTTGCGGCAAAGCTTGCGGCATGAGACAAGCGGCCATGGACAATGCCATCGTGACCTCACCGTCGGGGTCTTCACCCACCGAGGCGCAAGCCTTTCTCGACGCCCATCCCGAGATCGAAGCTTTCGATATCGTGCTGACCGACGCCAACGGTGTCGGCCGTGGCAAGATCGTACGCCGGCATGAGCTGAAAAGCATTTTCGAGGGTGGCCGGCACATGCCGATCTCAATCCTCGGCCTCGACATCACCGGCGAGGACGTACACGAGACCGGACTGATCTGGACAACCGGCGACGGCGATCTCAGGGCTTGGCCGATTCCCGGCACGCTGGTGCCGCTCTACGGCACCAGCCCGCCGCGCGGCCAAGTGCTAATGGCGATGTACCATCTCGACGGCCAGCCCATGTCGTCGGACCCACGGCTGGCGCTGGCCCGGCAGGTCGATATCCTCGCGGCCAAGGGCCTTTATCCGGCCGGTGCCTTCGAACTGGAGTTCTTTCTCCTTGCCAACGAGCGCGATGCCGACGGCAAGGTGCAGCCGGCGCGTGCCGTGCTCGACGGCCGCGTCTCCGGCAAGACGGAAGTCTACTCGGTCGACCATTTGCACGGCATGGAGCCGTTGTTCTCCGACATCTATGCGGCGGCCAAGGCGCAAGGCATTCCGGCCGAAACGGTGATTTCAGAATATGCGCCGGGCCAGTACGAACTGACGCTGAACTACCGTAAGGATGTGATGCGGGCGGCCGACGACCTCGTCATGCTGAAGCGGCTGGTGCGGGCGCAGGCGCGCCGCCATGGCGTCACCGCCTGCTTCATGGCCAAGCCGATCGAGAAATATGCCGGCTCAGGCATGCATTTCCACGTCTCGCTGCAGGACAAGACCGGCCGAAACGTCTTTGCCGAGGCGGGCGGCGAAAGCTGGTCGCTGCCCTTGCTGCAAGGGCTCGGCGGGCTCATCCAGACGATGGCGGAATCGATGCTGGTGTTTGCCCCGCACGCCAATTCCTGGCGGCGCTTCGTTTCGCAATCCTATGCGCCGGTGGCGCCGACCTGGGGCGTCAACAACCGCTCGGTGGCCCTGCGCGTGCCGGCGGGCGACGCGAAAAACCGGCGCATCGAACACCGGCCGTCCGGCGTCGATGCCAATCCCTATCTGATCGCCGCAACGGTGCTTGCGGGCATCATCAAAGGTCTCGATGAAGGGCTCGATCCCGGCCCCGAGACAACCGGCAATGGCTATGAAGCAGCCGTCACCCGCACGACGATGCCGGCGGATTGGCGCGCCGCCATCGAGGCGGCCAGGGCGTCCAGCTTCCTGAAGGGCGCGCTCGGCGAGGATTTGCACCGCACCTTCGTGGCGATCAAGCAGTCCGAATATCTGCGCGTGGCACGCACGGTCAGCGAACTGGATTATCATCTCTATCTGCATGAGGTTTGACGACCTAATGATCGGCGGCGATCACTTTTTCGCCGCCGATATCAAATGAGGTAGCGCGGCGGCTTCTCAGAACATATCATGAACGGATGAGCGCTCTCACCGTCCGTGAAAAGCTGGCGATCCTGTCCGACGCCGCCAAGTATGACGCCTCCTGCGCCTCGTCTGGGTCGGCGAAGAAGGATTCGCTGAAATCCGGTGGCATCGGTTCGACGGAAGGCATGGGCATCTGCCATTCCTATGCACCGGACGGGCGCTGCATTTCGCTGCTGAAAGTCCTGCTCACCAATTTCTGCATCTACGATTGCAGCTATTGCATCAACCGCTCGTCCTCAAATGTGCAGCGCGCCCGCTTCGGCATCGACGAGGTGGTGAAGCTGACCATGGATTTCTACCGTCGCAACTATATCGAGGGCCTCTTCCTGTCCTCGGGCGTCATCCGCTCACCAGACGAGACCATGGGCGAGATGGTCGAGGTGGCGCGGCGGCTGCGGCTGGAGGAAAAGTTCTCCGGCTACATCCATCTGAAAACCATTCCTGAAAGCTCTGCCGAACTGGTCGAGAAGGCCGGCCTCTATGCCGACCGACTGTCGATCAATGTCGAGCTCCCCACCGATGAGGGTGTCAAGAAACTGGCGCCGGAAAAGAAGCCGGAAACGATCCGCCTTTCGATGGCCCGGCTGCGCCGGAAGATGGAGGAAAAGGCCGAGCCGACGCTGCGAACCAAAAAGCGCGAACGCTTCGCGCCGGGTGGCCAGTCGACGCAGATGATCGTCGGCGCCGACAAGACCTCCGACGACCGCATATTGCACACCAGCGCCCGGCTCTATGGCAGCTATCATTTGCGGCGCGTCTATTATTCCGCCTTCAGCCCGATCCCGGATTCCTCGTCATCCCTGCCTCTGCAGAAGCCGCCATTGATGCGCGAACACCGGCTTTACCAGGCCGACTGGCTGATGCGGTTCTACGGCTTCTCGCAGCCGGAGATCCTAGCCGGCAGCAGCGACGGCATGCTCGATCTCGCCATCGACCCGAAGCTCGCCTGGGCGCTGCGCAACCGGGGTCAATTTCCCGTCGACATCAACCGCGCCGACCGCGAGGCGCTGCTGCGCGTGCCTGGCCTCGGCACCAAGGTGGTGGCGAAAATCCTGGAGACCCGCCGCCATCGCCGGCTGCGGCTCGAGGACGTCGGCCGGATTTGCCAGTCGATCGCCAAGCTCAGGCCGTTCATCATCGCCGAAGGCTGGTCGCCCGGCGCGCTCACCGACAAGGCCGGCCTGCGCGACAAGATCGTCGCTCCTTGCGAACAACTGGCGCTGTTTTGACCATGCAGCCGGCAGAGCTCAACCTTGCCCGATACAATGTTTCGCTCGACAGCGAGACCGACTTTGCCGGCTGGCGCGACGCGGCACGGCGACTGGCCTTGAACGAGGTCAGGCCCGAGGATATCAGCTGGCATGTCGCATCCGACCCGGACCAGAGCCGGTCCGATTTGCCGGCCATACCTGCTGGTGCGCAGCTCGTGGTGCCGCGTGACTTCATCGAGCATGCCGAAACGGCCTTCTGTCATTCAGATCCCGCCCGCTTTGCTTTTCTCTACCGGCTTCTGTGGCGGTTGCGCACGGAGCCCAAGCTGCTGGCGATCGCGTCGGACCCCGACACGAGGCGGCTCGAGGCCATGGAAAAGGCGGTGCGGCGCGACAGCCACAAGATGCACGCCTTCGTGCGTTTCCGGAAGATCGGCGACGGCACCGACGAGCGTTATGTCGCCTGGTTCGAGCCAGACCATTTCATCGTCGAGCGCAATGCGGATTTCTTCGTCAGGCGCTTCACCGGCATGCGCTGGACGATTCTGACGCCTTACGCCTCCGCCGACTGGGATGGCGAAAGACTGGCGATCGGGCCGGGCGTGGCCAAGGGCGATGCGCCGGATCAGGACGACACCGAGGCGCTGTGGCGCACCTATTTCGAGAACATCTTCAACCCGGCGCGGCTGAAGGTGAAAGCCATGCAAAAGGAGATGCCGAAGAAATATTGGCGGAACCTTCCCGAGGCCTCGCTCATTCCAGGCTTGATCGCGGGAGCGGACAAGGCCGCCAAGGATATGATTGCGAAGATGCCGACAAAGCCGGCGCCGCACCACGCCAAGGTGCATGCGAAACATTGGCCGAAGCGTGAGCCGACACAGACGTCGGAAGATGACAACGCCGGCAGCATTTCGGAGTTGCGCGAGGCCGCGAAAGGCTGCCGCCGTTGCCCGCTTTGGCGCGATGCGACGCAGACCGTGTTTGGCGAAGGGCCGGACAATGCCAGGGTGATTTTCGTCGGCGAACAGCCCGGCGACCAGGAAGACCTCGCCGGCAAACCTTTCGTCGGCCCAGCCGGCAAGGTGTTCGACGCCATCCTCGATGACGCCGGTGTGGACCGTCAAAAGGTCTACGTTACCAACGCGGTCAAACACTTCAAATTCGAGCCGCGCGGCAAGCGCCGCATCCATTCCAAGCCGAATGCCGGCGAGGTCCAAGCTTGCCGCTGGTGGATTGACCGAGAATTCGAGCTGATCAAGCCTGAGCTTGCCGTGGCACTCGGTGCAACGGCAGCGTTGTCGCTGCTGGGCAAGGCCATCCCGGTGACGAAAATGCGCGGCCAGGTGATCGAGCGCGAAGATGGGTTGCGCGTGTTCATCACCATCCATCCCTCCTTCATCCTGCGCATCCATGAGCCGGCCGACAAGGAGGCCGAGCGGGAGCGGTTTTTAGCCGATATGAGAGAGGTTAAGCGGCTGATGGCGGTTTGAGGCTGATGGCGGATTCAGATTGTCAGAGCCTCGCGGACTTCGTCATCCACGGGCGAAGCAAGGAGCGAAGCGACGCAGCGCAGACCCGAGGATCCATGCCGGGACTCTTACGTGCCGCGACGGCGCAGAATTCTGCTCCGCTGCACTTCTTGGCCAAGGTCACGGAATGGCAACTGTGTTCAAGCGAAAGCTTTTTGATCTCGGATGATAGCGTTGAGGACGACGAGAAGCTTCCTGGCGACGGCGATGATGGCGAGTTTCTTGGAGCCGGATCGTGCAGCGATGGTGCTGTAGAACGCTTTGAACCGGTCACAGGCTCGAATGGCGCCGAGAGCTGCCATGTAGAGGGCGCGGCGCACACGCGATCGGCCACCCTGGATCTGGCTCCTGCGCCTGAGCTTGCCGCTCTTGTTGTCGAACGGGGCAAGGCCGACGAGTGCGGCGATCGACTTGGGTGAGCGCTGGCCGAGCTCGGGCAGGAGCGCCAGGAGCGAGAGCGCGGTGACCTTGGAGACCCCGGGCACGGAGACCATCAGAGCGTTGTCGCGGGCAGTG
>NZ_KI421455.1:0-344184 GCF_000472705.1 Mesorhizobium erdmanii USDA 3471
GCAAAAGCGCTTGTCGCCGACAAAGGCTACGACAGCTGGCGGTTGGTTGATCTCATCGCCAGAACCGGGGGCTGCGCCAACATTCCAACCCGCCGGCACGTTAAGAATAAACGCGTGGTCCCGCCAGAACTCTATCGGGAGCGCAATCGCATCGAACGCTTCTTCTGCAGGCTCAAGCAATTCCGCCGCGCCGCAACCCGCTTCGACAAACTCGCGCGAAATTACATGGCCACCCTCAACCTTGCCTCGCTCCGAATATGGCTACGGCATGTTGAGTCCACGCCCTAGGGTCTGCGCTGCGTCGCTTAGCTCCTTGCTTCGCCCGTGGATGACGAGGCGGCCGAGTGCTAATGCGCCTCGTCCCAGTTGTTCGCCGCGCGGGCGTCGACGTGCAGCGGCACCGACATCGATACCGCCGGCATCGCGGCGTTTTCCATGACGTGGCGCACGACCGGGATTGTCGCCTCGACTTCCCCTTCCACCGTTTCGAAAATCAGTTCGTCATGCACCTGCAGCAGCATGCGGGCCGATAATTTTGCCTCGTCCAGCGCTTCCTCCATGCGCACCATGGCGCGGCGGATGATGTCGGCGGCCGTGCCTTGCAGGCGGGCGTTGATCGAGGCGCGCTCGTTGAATGCGCGCAGCGACGGGTTCGAGGACCTTATATCCGGATAATGAATGCGGCGGCCGAAGATCGTTTCAACGAAACCGTGCTCGCGCGCATAGGCCTTGGTCTCCTCGATATAGTCGCGGATGCCGGGGAAACGCTCGAAATACTTCTTGATGTAGTTGCTCGCTTCCTCGCGCGGGATCGACAGCTGGTTGGCGAGGCCGAAGGCCGAGATGCCGTAGATGATGCCGAAATTGATCGCCTTGGCACGGCGACGAATTTCCGATGGCATGCCCTCCACCGGCACGTTGAACATTTCCGAGGCGGTGATGGCATGAATGTCGGCGCCGTCGGCGAAAGCCTGCCGCAGTTGCGGGATTTCGGCGACATGGGCAAGCACGCGCAGTTCGATCTGGCTGTAGTCGGCCGAAACCAGCTTGTTGCCCTTGTCGGCGATGAAGGCTGTCCTGATCTTGCGGCCTTCGGCGGTGCGCACCGGAATGTTCTGCAGGTTCGGGTCGGAGGATGACAGTCGGCCGGTCGTCGTCGCGGCCAGCGCGTAGGAGGTGTGGACGCGTTTGCTGTCCGGGTTGACGAAGCCGGGCAGCGCGTCGGTATAGGTCGATTTCAGCTTGGTCAGCTGGCGCCAGTCGACGACCTTGCGCGGCAGTTCGTGACCCTCGGCGGCGAGGTCTTCCAGCAGCTGCGCCGAGGTCGACCACTGGCCTGTCTTGGTCTTCGAGCCGCCGGGCAGGCCCATGCGGCCGAACAGGATGTCGCCGAGTTGCTTGGGCGAGCCGATGTTGATGCGCTCGCCGATGAGCTGGTAGATTTCCTCTTCGAGCCGGGCAGCACCTTGCGCCAGTTCGCCCGATAGCCTGGACAGAATCTGCCGGTCGACGGAGATCCCGCGCTGTTCCATGCGGGCCAGCACCGGCACCAGGGGCCGCTCCAGCCGCTCATAGACCGAGACCAGTCCTTTGGCGGCAAGCCTGGGCTTCAGCACCAGCCAGAGCCGCAGCGTCACATCAGCGTCTTCGGCGGCGTGCGCGGTCGCCCTGTCGATGTCGACCTGGTCGAAACCGACCGAGCTCTTGCCGGACCCGGTCACGTCCTTGAGCTGGAGGGGGGTGTGGCCGAGCCATTTCTCGGCCAGCGCGTCCATGCCGTGACCGTGAGGCGTGCCGGCGTCGAGCACGTAGGAGATCAGCATGGTATCGTCGAACGGCGCGACATCGATGCCGTAGCGGCTCATGATGACCAGATCGTATTTCAGGTTCTGCGCGATCTTGAGGACCGATTTGTCCTCGAGCAGCGGTTTCAGCACCGCCAGCGCTTCGCGCAGCGGGATCTGGTTTTCGAGCGTGCCACCGCCGAGCAGATCACCATTGCCGCTCTTGTGGGCGAAGGGAATGTAGCCGGCGCGGCCTGGTGCAGTGGCGATGGCCATGCCGATCAGTTCGGCCTGCATCGGATCGCTCGACGTCGCCCTGACGTCGAAGGCGGCGATGCCGGCCTCGCGCGCCTCGGCGACCCAGGCCTTCAGCGTCTCGATATCGCGGATGCAGTGATAGGCCGCCGTGTCGATCTTGCCGGTGGTCGCGCGCTCCAGCCGCAAGGCTGAGAGCAGGGAAGGGGTATCGCCTTGCTTGGCGGCGTCCGTCGCGGATGGCGCCGCTCCGTTGGCCTGACCGGGCTCGACAGCGCCGCGGGCCGGCGCTCCGGCACCGACGTCAGGGCCATGCGCATTGTCGGCGCGTTCGACGGTCACCGCCACGGCCTGGACGTCGCCGGCCTCGGTGCTGGTCGCTTCCGCGACGCGGCGGGTCAGCGAGGTGAATTCCATGGTTTTCAGGAAGCCGATCAGCTTCGGCCCGTCCGGGGCATGCAGGACGAAATCGTCCAACCCCTCGGCCACCGGCACGTCGTTCTTCAGCGTCACCAATTGGCGCGAAATGCGCGCCTTGTCGGTATTGGCGATGATCGATTCGCGTCGCTTGTCCTGCTTGATCTCGCCGGCGCGGGCCAGCAGCGTGTCGAGGTCGCCGAACTGCTCGAGCAACTGCGCCGCAGTCTTTGGCCCGATGCCGGGCACGCCGGGGACATTGTCGACGGAATCGCCGGTCAGCGCCTGCAGGTCGACCATCTTTTCCGGCGGCACGCCCCATTTCTCGATGACTTCGGGAATGCCGATCTGACGGTCCTTCATCGGGTCGTACATGCCGACGGTGTCGCCGACCAGTTGCATCAGGTCCTTGTCGGAGGAGATGATGGTGGTATCGCCGCCCGCTTCGCAGGCAAGCCGACAGTAGGTGGCGATGAGATCGTCGGCCTCGAAGCCCTCCATCTCGATGCAGGGCAGGTTGAACGCCCTGGTGGCCTGGCGGATCAGGCCGAATTGCGGGATCAGGTCTTCCGGCGGCGCAGAACGGTTGGCCTTGTATTCGGGGTAGAGGTCATTGCGGAAGGTTTTGGAGGAATAGTCGAAGATGACCGCGAAATGCGTCGGCACGATGCCTACATCGGTGTTGCGGGCATCGAGCATCAGCTTCCACAGCATGTTGCAGAAGCCGGAAACGGCGCCGACCGGCAAACCATCGGATTTGCGGGTCAGCGGCGGCAGCGCATGATAGGCACGGAAGATGTAGCCGGAGCCGTCGACAAGGAAGAGATGATCGCCTTTTTTCATGTCGGCAGGGATAGCGCGGGGCCGGCATCGCGTCCACTGACAAGGCTGGTTTTTTGCTGCCATCCAGCTTCGCGCATGGCAGTCGCGACTGACAGCGAGTTGACAGGTCCGCGTTGCTAGTCGGGCCGGTAACCGGTCCCGCGGACGGAACCGGCGGACAACCGGAAACCGAGGTTACAATATGATTTCACTACAGCATGTTCATCCTGTTCTCGTCCACTTTCCCATCGTTTTCTTTCTCACGCTCGCAGCGTTCGACATGGTCGCAGCATTTCGCGGCAAAGCGGTGACCGGACGTTCTTCCGCGGCAAATGCCTCGACCGGGTTGGCCCTCCTGGCCGGGCTTTCCGCTATCGTCGCGTACTTCTTCGGCGATCTGGCACTCACAATTGCCGAGAATGGAGGGTTCTCAAGTGACATTGCCGAGATTCATGAAAGTCTCGGCATGGCCACCGCGACTGCCTTTGTCATCTGGGCCGCTGTGCGTGCCTTTCTATGGTGGCGCGACATTCGCTTGAGCGGCCGGCTTGGCGCGGCAGTACCCGCCATGGAATTCCTCGGCGCGGCACTGGTCATGACCACCGCCTACTATGGCGGCCAACTGGTTTATGAACTTGGGGTCAATGTCGCACACGCCGCTGGCTAACCGGCAGCGATCACGCCCACGTTACAAAAGTGTAACGTTGACGCCCTTGAATCGCCACGTTCGCGGACCCAAATACACGTCATCGGCAGTTTTCGCCGAAGTCCGGAGCAAGGCCCGTCCCCCGCCTATCCCGGACACCTGCGGCAGCCTATCCCCCCTCTCCGGGCTGCCGCATCGTTTCGAGTATGAGGCCGCCGTGGTTCCCCCTCCACCACGGCGGTCTTTTTTTGCCTTGCGGCAGCATTTGCAGCCCGTGGTCCAACGATCGCGGGCTTTTCGTTTTGGCCCGCTCCCTTTACGGTTCCGGCACTGAATCGAAAGGCTTGCCAAATGTCCGCAGTTTCCCCCGTCCTCGACCGCCTCGACCAGAATCTCGACCAGAGCCTGGAACGCCTGTTCGGCCTGCTCAGGATCAAGTCGATCTCCACCGATCCGGCCTATGCCGCCGACTGCCGCAAGGCGGCGGAGTGGCTGGTGGCGGAACTCAAGCTGATCGGCTTCGACGCCAGCGTGCGCGACACGCCAGGCCACCCGATGGTGGTCGCGCATCATCAAGGACCGGCCGGTGCGCCGCATGTGTTGTTCTACGGCCATTACGACGTGCAGCCGGTCGATCCCATCGAGTTGTGGGAAAACGACCCGTTCGCGCCTGCGATCAAGGAGGTCGGACCCGATCACAAGGTGATATCAGGGCGCGGCTCGGCCGACGACAAGGGCCAGCTGATGACCTTCGTCGAGGCTTGCCGCGCCTGGAAACAGGTGCACGGCAGTCTGCCGTGCCGCGTCACCATCCTGTTCGAGGGCGAGGAGGAGTCCGGCTCGCCGTCGCTGAAGCCGTTCCTCGAGGCCAATGCCGAGGAGCTCAAGGCCGATTTCGCGCTGGTCTGCGATACCGGCATGTGGGACCGCGACACGCCGTCGATCTGCGTGGCGCTGCGCGGGCTGGTCGGCGAAGAGATAACGGTCAAGGCCGCCGACCGCGATTTGCATTCGGGCCTCTACGGCGGCGCGGCCGCCAACCCGATCCGCATCCTGTCCAAGATCCTGGCCGACATCCACGACAAGGATGGCCACATCACCATCCCAAGCTTCTATGACGGCGTCGAGGAGACGCCCTCGCAGGTGCTGAAATCCTGGGAGACGCTGGGCGAAACCGCCGAGACGTTCCTCGGGCCTGTCGGCCTGTCGATCCCGTCGGGTGAAAAGGGCCGCTCGGTGCTGGAATTGACCTGGGCACGCCCGACAGCCGAGTTCAACGGCATCATCGGCGGTTATACCGGCAAGGGCTTCAAGACGGTGATCGCGGCGGAAGCCTCGGCAAAGGTTTCGTTCCGTCTCGTCCACAAGCAGGACCCGGCCAAGATCCGCGACGCGTTCCAGAAATTCGTCGAGGAACGCATTCCCGCCGACTGTTCGGTCGAGTTCCATCCGCATGGCGGCTCGCCGGCAATCCAGCTTTCCTATGACTCGTCGTTCCTCGCCAAAGCCAAGGATGCACTTTCCGATGAATGGCCGAAGCCGGCGGTGACGACCGGCAGCGGCGGTTCCATTCCCGTGGTCGGCGACTTCCAGACCTATCTCGGTATGGAATCGCTGCTGGTCGGCTTCGGCCTCGATGACGACCGCATCCACTCGCCCAACGAGAAGTATGAGCTCTCCTCCTTCCACAAGGGCCAGCGCTCCTGGGCGCGCATTCTCGACGCACTGACGCGCTGAGCGGAGCCAAAGATGTTTTCCTGTTGATTTTTCACCGGATCGCGGCGAGGACGGGGAACGCCGCGACCGGAGAAGACAATGGCCGACATCCGTTTCCACAAGCATGATCTGCCCGACCTCACCCATTACAATGTCGGGGCGGTGGCCATCGATACCGAGACGCTGGGGCTGAACCCGCATCGCGACCGGCTCTGCGTGGTGCAGATTTCGCCGGGCGACGGCAGCGCCGACGTCATCCAGATCGCCCCCGGCCAGAAGAAGGCGCCGAACCTCGTCAGCCTGCTCAGGAACCGCAGCGTGACGAAGCTGTTCCACTACGGCCGCTTCGACCTTGCCGTGCTCTACAACGCGTTCGGTGTGATGCCCGAGCCGGTGTTCTGCACCAAGATCGCGTCACGGCTGACCCGCACCTACACCGACCGTCACGGGTTGAAGGATATCTGCTTCGAGTTGCTCGGCGTCGGCCTTTCCAAGGCGCAGCAATCGTCGGACTGGGCGGCCGAGACGCTGTCGCCCGAACAGCTCGAATATGCCGCTTCCGACGTGCTCTACCTGCACCGGTTGCGCGATGTGCTGGCCGGGCGGCTGGCCCGCGAAGGGCGGACAAAGGAGGCCGATGCCTGCTTCCGCTTCCTGCCGACGCGCGCGAAACTCGATTTGATGGGCTGGGCCGAAGAGGATATCTTCGCCCACAGCTGACGGCTCGCGGCCGCTGCCGTGTCCGCTGCCAGGGAACCAGACGCATACGGACGCGTTCTGTTGGGCTCGAAGAGGGGATGAGATGACCGATCGAAAGCCGATATCGACCGCGCCGACCGATGGCTCCAAGGTTTCCGTCATGTGGAAGAACAGCGACGGCGTCGTCAGCGAATCCATCGCGCAATATCGCGACGGCGGATGGTGGGTCTACACCGACAGCGACACCCAGAAAAAGGTCGAACCGACCAGTTGGCGGCCCGCTTCCAGCGACGACGACGATTAGCGCGGCTCACCGTTTCACAGAAACGGCGAGCTGCCGTAACTCGTTGTTTTGATGCAATCCCAAGGAAAAGCGCTGTGCGCTTTTTCCGGGAAAACCGCTTCACACTTTTCCTGGAATTGGTTAGTGAGCGCCAAACTGGCGAGGCCGGCTGCTTTCGAATAGCCTGAAGCCGTTGATATCGGAGCCGATTCGGAGCCTTCCGCTGCGCGATCGTGCTCTTCCTCGGAGGAAATCGTCATGGGTGTCGAAAGCCTGCTCGTCTTCATCATCATCGGTGCCATCGCCGGCTGGCTCGCCGGTCTCATCGTTTCCGGTTTCGGCTTCGGCCTGATCGGCAACATCATCGTCGGTATCGTCGGCGCGTTCATCGCCGGCTGGCTGTTCCCGCGGATCGGCTTCTCCATCGGCGGCGGCATCATCGCCTCCATTATCCATGCCACGATCGGCGCCATCATCCTGCTGGTGCTGGTCAAGGTCTTGAAACGAGCCTGAGGCTCGAGCTTTTCAACCAACGCAATTCCTGTGGGAAAACCGCTTCACACCGTCCTGGAATTGCTTCAAAGGAGCGCGCCATGAAGCAGAATACGCTCTATCTCATCATTGGCGCGCTCATCGTCGTGGTCATCGCGCTTGGCGTCTATGTCTACCGCGAGCAGACCAAGCCGAAAGGCGTTGAACTGAAGATCGACGACAAGGGCATTTCGATCCAGCAGAACTGAGCCCGGCGCCGATTGGGCGGCGACATCAACCGTATGACGGTGACCTACGCGCTGGTGCCCGATCTGGCAAAGGCGGCGGGTCTCTCACCGTTATGGCCCAAACTCCTGCATTGCGCTTGACCGTCGGGGGCCGTGATCAGGCTTAGTCGGCGACATCGAAGCGGGGCAGGCAGCTGTCGATGACAGGGAGCAGTTGGACAGTTCGCGATCCCTGTGAGGACCAGACGCTGGCGTTTTGCTCGCGGGCGTCGATGACCGGTTCACGGACGGCGGTACCGCTTCCGTTTGAGGCGCCCGGCCAAAACCCAGCGCCAATGGCGGTGACGAATTTAGAAAATCGTAAGGTTTTTCAAAAGGCTGCATAAACCTTGCTTTAACCCGCCCTTAAATCGCCGCATCTACTCTGCAACCGGAGCGCCATAGGCACCCCGGGGACATCAAGCGCAGCGCATGGCGAACCGCAGAGACAGTCGCATCGAGCCCAGTTTCGAGGGACCGCCACAGGCGCGATCCGAGGCGGGTCTTTCGGTGAGCGAGGAGGACCGCGTCGTGCCGAGCAACCGCAAAGTCTCCGCCAAACGCAAATCGTCGAAGGCGAAATCGTCGCGCGGCGGACGCGGCAGAAGCCGGCGCGGCCTGTTCGGCCTGCTCGGCCGGCTGTTCTACTGGTGCTTCGTGCTCGCCATCTGGGGCGGCATCGCCGTGGCTGGCGTCGTCGTCTATTACGGCGCCAAGATGCCGGCGGCCACCACCTGGTCGATCCCCGACCGCGCCCCCAACATAAAGATCGTTTCGGTCGATGGCCAGTTGCTCGCCAACAGGGGCACGAGCGGCGGCGAGGCCGTCGGCCTGCACGAAATGTCGCCCTATATTCCGGAAGCCGTCATCGCCATCGAGGACCGCCGGTTCTATTCGCATTTCGGTGTCGATCCGATCGGCCTGTCGCGCGCCATGGTGACCAACCTGCTCGGCGGGCATTTCTCGCAAGGCGGTTCGACGCTGACGCAGCAATTGGCCAAGAACCTGTTCCTGAAGCCCGACCGCACGCTGGAGCGCAAGGTGCAGGAGGTGCTTCTGGCGCTGTGGCTGGAGCACAAGCACACCAAGGACCAGATCCTCGAAATGTACCTCAACCGGGTCTATTTCGGCTCCGGCGCCTACGGCGTCGAGGCGGCTTCGCGGCGCTATTTCGGCAAGAGCGCGCGCGATGTCACGCTGTCGGAGGCCGCCCTGCTTGCCGGCCTGTTGAAGGCGCCATCGAAATTGTCGCCGGCCCGTGATCCGAAAGCCGCCGAAGAGCGCTCGCAACTCGTGCTCGCCGCCATGCGCGAGGAGGGCAAGATCAGCGACAAGGAGCTGAAGACGGCGCTCAGCGCGCCGGCGACGCGCGCGCCGTCCTACTGGACCGGCTCGGAAAACTACGTCGCCGACACCATCATGGAAGAACTGCCCGACCTGATCGGCGACGTGCGCGGCGACATCGTCATCGACTCGACCGTCGACCTGAATCTGCAGAAGCTCGCCGAGCAGTCGATCCGCCGGCTGATCGACGAGAGCGGCAAGAAGCTCAACGTCACCCAGGGCGCGCTGGTGTCGATCGACGATTCCGGCGCGGTGCGCGCCATGGTCGGCGGCTACGACTATTCGACCAGCCAGTTCGACCGCGCCTCCGAGGCGCGCCGCCAGCCCGGCTCGGCGTTCAAGCCGTTCGTCTATATGGCGGCGCTCGAAGCCGGCCGCACGCCCGACAGCATCCGCAACGACGCGCCGATCAAGATCGGCAACTGGACGCCGGACAATTACGGCGGCAAGTATTTCGGCAAGGTGACGCTAGCGACGGCGCTGGCAAAGTCGCTGAATTCGGTGGCGGCGCAACTGGCGATGGAAGTCGGGCCGAACGCCGTGGTCGAGGCGGCGCACCGCATGGGCATCCAGTCCGAATTGCAGGCCAACACCTCGATCGCGCTCGGCACCTCGGAAGTGACGCCGCTGGAACTGACCTCGGCCTATGTGCCGTTCGCCAATGGCGGCTACAAGCCCGACATCCATTTCATCCGCCGCATCACCTCGGCCGACGGCAAGGTGCTCTATGACAGCGGTGGCAGCGGCAGCGCGCCGCGCGTCGTCAAAACCGAGATCGTCGGCATGATGAACTCGATGATGATGGGCACGGTCGAGTTCGGCTCGGCCAAGAAGGCGGCTTTTGCCTGGCCGTCGGCCGGCAAGACCGGCACGAGCCAGAATTCGCGCGATGCCTGGTTCGTCGGCTACACAGCCAATCTCACCACCGGCGTGTGGTTCGGCAATGATGATGGCACGGCGATGAAGAAGGTCACCGGCGGCGCGCTGCCGGCGCAGGCCTGGCACGAATTCATGGTCGCGGCACATGAGGGCGTACCCGTGCGGCCGCTGCCAGGCACCTGGAAATCGACGCCGGCCGACACGATCGTGCCCGACGACATACCCTCGGCCGACAACAACCAGCCGGCGCCGGTTCCGTCCGCGTCGGTTGGCCAGCAGGCTCCGGCGGCGCCGCGAGCCGCTCCCGTTGCTCAAGCGCCAACGCCGGTCCGCCCGGTGCGACCCGCCCAGACGGTCGATGCCGATGGTTTCGATATGCCGGCTGACAGTGGCACGACCGCCTCGGTCGGGCATCCGGTGCCTCCGGGCAGTGTCGGCGGTCCGCTGAAGAAGAAGCAGACCTCGATCCTGGATATTCTGGGCGGCGGCTGATGGCGGTCGCCCCGGCGGTCGGCAGCGGCGTCAATCCGCCTCTCGCCAGCGCCACGGTGTTCGGCTACATCTCCGGCCGGAGACCGTGACATGGCTGAACTCGACACCAGAAAAACCATCGTGCTGACCGGCGCCAGCCGGGGCATCGGCCATGCCACGGTCAAGCGTTTTTCGCGCGAGGGCTGGCGCGTCATCACCTGCTCGCGGCAGGCCTTTGCCGAGGACTGCCCGTGGCCGGCCGGTCCGGAAGACCACATCAAGGTCGACCTCGCCGACCAGGAAGATGTCGGCATCGCCGTCTCGGAAATCCGCCATCGGCTGGAAGCACATGGCGGCCAGCTCAACGCACTGGTCAACAATGCCGGCATTTCGCCCAAGCTCAAGGACGGCAACGGCCGCATGAATTCGATCGACACGCCGATGCATGTCTGGCGCGACGTGTTCCAGGTCAATTTCTTCGCGCCGATCATGCTGGCGCGGGGTTTGTTTAAAGAGTTAGCCGCGGCCAAGGGCTCGATCGTCAACGTCACCTCGATCGCCGGCACCCGCGTGCATCCCTTCGCCGGCACCGCCTATGCGACCTCGAAGGCGGCGCTGGGCTCGCTGACGCGCGAGATGGCGCATGATTTCGGCCCGCACGGCATCCGCGTCAACGCCATCGCGCCAGGCGAGATCGACACGGCAATCCTGTCGCCAGGCACGGAAAAGATCGTCGAGACGATCCCGCTCAGGCGCCTCGGCACCACGGCGGAGGTCGCCGACATCATCTTCTTCCTGTGCTCGCAGCAGGCCTCCTACGTGACCGGCTCGGAAATTCACATCAATGGCGGCCAGCACGTTTGAGCCGTTCGGGCCAAAGCTTGCTCATCCGGTCATAGTGAGGACGGCCTTGCCGCTGAAGCTGCGCTGGCGCAGGGCGCCGAGAGCCTGGGCGATGTCCGTCCAAGGTACGGTCAAGGCGACACGGGTTTCCAGCCGGCCAGCTGCAACCAGGGCAAGCAGGGAGGCGATATCCGCGCCGATGCCCGCACCAGACGTGTAGTAGGCGAAAGTCTGAAGCCTCGCCCCCTCGTGGTCGGGAACGAACTGGCGGAATCCGACCGGCGTCAGTTCGCCGCTGCTCGAACCGAACATGACGATCGTCCCGCCAGGGGCGATGCGGTCGATCGCGCGGGCGAGGCTTTCGCCGCCGACCGACTCGGTGATCAGCGAAAACGGCCCCTCGGCCTGATCGATCGCCCCGACAACTTGCCCGGCCCCGAGTCCGTGGAGATCCTCTTCATGCCGGGCGGCGGCGATCGCGGTCACCGAGGCACCTTGCTCGCGAGCGATCTGGATCTGGAAACGGCCGACCGCACCGCTTGCGCCGGTAATCAGGACCTTTTGGCCGGCGAGGTCACCACCGTGGCGCAAGGTCCTCAGCGCCGTCGTGCCCGCGACCGGAAGCGTGGCCGCGGACGCGAAGCCGACCTCATCCGGCATGATGGCGAGGCGATCGGTCGGAATGGCGACGCGTTCGGCCCAGCCACCCTCGTCGACCAAAGCCGCCACCCGGGTGCCCACGGCCGGTCCGGAGCCGTCGGCCGCCGCCCGCTCGACGAACCCGACGACATCCTGGCCGGGTATCCAGCCGTCCGGGCGTATGGCGAGCAGGCGCAGCTCGCCGCGGTTCAAAGAGGTCGCGTGGACGGCGATCAGCGCTTCGTTCGCGCGAGGTCGTGGCTCATCGACCTCGGTGCGTTTCAATCGGGCTGCATCTTCGGAAGAGATGGTGAGGGCGAGCATGGGTGCACCTTTGCCAATTGCGGCGAGAACGACCCAAGCCTATCGATTTGTGTGAACGAATAATTTAGATATAGAAGCAATCGATCGCTAAAAATCGGCAATGATGAGACAGCCTCTTCGCTACCCATGGCTCAATTTCGACGTCGATGACGTTCTTGCTCCGGCGATCGCCGTGCGCGTCGACGTCACCGAGACCAAGGCCGAGGTGTCGCAGCACTGGCATCGCAAAGGGCAGCTCATCTTCGCGCTTGGCGGCGGCGTCACCTGCCGTGTTCCCAGTGGCCTCTGGATGGTGCCGCCGCATTGCGGCGTGTGGGTGCCGAGCACCATGGAACACAGCAACATCGCGACCGCCAATGCCCGGCTATTCTTCGTCTACATCGAGCCTGGGGCGGCCGAACTGCCGGATCGGTGCTGCACGCTTTCGATCTCGCCGCTGCTGCGCGAACTCATCATCGAGCTGTCGGAGTGTGCTCCTGATGACGTACGGTGCGCTTTCCTGGGAAGCGTTCTGCTCGCCGAACTGCCTGATATGCCTGTCCAGCAATTGCATCTGCCGATCTCTTCCGAGCCGCGCCTGCGGCGGATCGCCGAAGCGTTGGCGCAAGACCCCGCGGACCGCAGCACGCTGGCGCAGTGGGCCAATCGCCTTGCGCTCAGCGAGAGCAGTCTCGCCCGTCTCGTCGTCAAGGAGACCGGCTTGAGCTTCGGCCGCTGGCGCCAGCAATTGCACTTGATCGTTGCGATCAGGGAGCTGGCTTCGGGCGCAAGTGTTCAGCGGGTTTCCGGCGATCTTGGCTATGGGTCCGTCACAGCCTTCATCACCATGTTCAAAAAGGCGCTCGGCAAGCCTCCCGCACAATATCTCGGCAGCATCGCCCGTAATGGCGGTTCTGCGTTCGTGGCGTGATCAGGCGGCGGACGGCTCAGTCGCGGAAGGCTTGTGACCGAGCACCTCTTCCACGATCCCGCGTGCGATCTCACGCTCGCCCATGATCACGGTGTCGGCCCCGAGCCCCTTGAGATGCTCGACCTCGGCATCGGAATGGGCGCGGGCGACGACGTTGATGCTGGGGTTGGCCGCACGGGCGCGCAACACAATCTGGCCGGCCTCGAACGCATTGGGGATGGCGAGGATCAGCCGCCTGGCGCCTTCGGGATTGGCGGCGGCGAATACCTCGGCGTTGGCCGCGTTCCCGGCGACGGTCTCGATACCGTCGGCTTTCAACCTGGCCAGTGTCTTGTCGGCATCCTCGATGACGAGGAAGGGCTGCGCCGCTTCCTTAAGCGCCGCGCCGACGAGGCTGCCGACACGGCCATAGCCAATCAGGATGGCATGGCCGGCAAGGGCCGTCTTCGGCGGTGGGCCATCTTCTTTGGACGCCGAAGCCACCGAGGCGACCTGACCGGGTTCCGTCGCCGGGCCGACCGGCTTGGCGTCCGCCGGCGGGGCTGTCCTGGCGGCACGGGCCTCAAGCCACGGCTTCATCCAATCAATGACCAGGAACATCAGCGGGTTGAGCACGATCGACAGAATGGCGCCGGCCAGGATCAGGTCGCGGCCCTGCTCGGGCAGAAGTTTCAGCCCAACGCCGAGTTCGGCCAGGATGAAGGAGAATTCGCCGATCTGGGCAAGGCTTGCCGAAATCATCAAGGCCGTTGCCACGGGATAGCCGAAGGCGACGACGATAACGAAGGCCGCCAGCGACTTGCCGATGACGATAATTGCCAGCGTCGCCAGGATCGGCAGGCCGTTGCTGAACAGGCTGAACGGGTCGAACAGCATGCCGACCGAGACGAAGAACAGCACCGAGAAGGCATCGCGCAGCGGCAGCGATTCTTCCGCCGCGCGGTGGCTGAGCTCGGATTCGCTCATGATCATGCCGGCGAAGAAGGCGCCCAGCGCCAGCGAGACGCCAAACAGTTTCGCCGCGCCGAAGGCGACGCCGAGCGCAATGGCGAGCACGGAAAGGCGGAACAGTTCGCGCGACCCGGTATGGGCGACGTAGTGCAGGATCCAGGGAATGACCCGGCGGCCGACCACCAGCATGATGACGACGAAGGCGGCGACCTTGGCGAGGGTAATGCCGACGACGCCCCAGATGCCGTAGCTAGCCGGCAGCGACAGCAGGCCGTTTGCGTGCACATCCGCCTGTTCCTGGCCGCCGAGCACGCCGGCAAGAGCCGGCAAAAGCACCAGCGCCAGCACCATGGCGAGATCCTCGACGATCAGCCAGCCGACGGCGATGCGACCGCGTTCGGTCTCGATCAACCGGCGTTCCTGAAGCGCGCGCAGCAGCACCACGGTCGAAGCGACCGACAGCGCCAGGCCGAATACCACACCAGCGCCCATGGACCAGCCGAGCATCCAGGCAAGCCCGACACCGAGCAGAGTGGCAAAGCCGATCTGGACGATGGCGCCAGGCACGGCGATGGCGCGGACCGATAGTAGGTCCTTGAGCGAGAAATGCAGGCCGACGCCGAACATCAGCAGGATGACGCCGATCTCGGCCAGTTCATTGGCAAGGCCGGCATCGGCCACGAAACCAGGCGTGTTCGGCCCGACCAGCACGCCGGCAACGAGATAGCCGACCAGCGGCGGGATGCGGAAACGATTGGCGAGAGCGCCGAAGACGAAAGCCAGCCCCAGACCGGCGACGATGGTGGCGATAAGGGGCGTGTCATGCGGCATTGTCTATGGAGCGCCTTTCAAGTTTGCGATGTCGGATGTGCGCCGCCCGAAGCCGCCGCCTGTTTGCAATATGGTGGAAGGGGTGACGGTGATGCAACCCGCACGGATGCGAAAATCGACAGTCAGGCCTCAATACTTTACCGGCGGCGGCGAGGCCGGCGGTAAAGTCTTTCACCAAGGCGCGGCGTCTTGATCGGCGCCGATCGGCCTGATGATCAGGCCGCCTTCAGCAATGCCTCTATTTCGAATACAGCGTGATTGGTCAGTGTCTTTGGGATCTCGGCGGTGACCTTGTCCCCGACCTCCTTGTGCAGCTTCTTGCGCATCGTCCCAAGCACCAATGGCGGTGCGACGAGCACGATCTCGTCGAACTCGCCGCGATGGGCCAGCTTGTATAGCCAGGCGGCGATTTCGTCAGCGAAACGCTCCTTGCCGATCCGGTGCCAATCGGTGTCCTCGACCGCGCTGCGGTGCACTGACGGGCCATCATTGTACCGGCCCGGGCTGTCGGTGCCTTGTTCGCGGGTCGGCGGATTTTCCTGCTCCATCTGGTGCACGACTTCCAGGTTGGGATAGAGATTGTCGCCCGCATTTTTCAGGAAAAGCGCCTTCTCACCATCGGCCACCATGACCCATATGCCGTGTCTCAGATTGATGCTCATAATGACGGGTTCCTTCTCAACAGGGTGGCGTTTGTGAATGCTTCGCCCGATGGTTGCTCTTCAGGCGATAGACGGATGGGGAACGCGCCCTGAAGCGGTAATGTTCCAACCGAAGGATCGCGCCGGGCGGCTCGCCATTCCATGCGAAACGGCACTCCCCATTGGCGGTCGCTTTAATCTACTGAATTAGTAGAAATTAGAAAAATCTGTTTTGCGAAACCAGGGGTCGGCGGCTAAAAAGGCCTGAAATCAAGGCCCGTTTCAGCGGCTTGAATTCATTCATTCTCCAAATGTGGAATATTTTTCTCCTGCCTTTCGCAGTTGCGAAAAAGCGATTGCCTGCCATCGCAGGATGCGCGAGTGCTTTGCTTCTGGTTTTTCGCGCCCGGGCGTAAAACTGCGAAACTGTTCCCGGATTGCACTTCTCATGCCGCAAGCCAATGCCAAGCTCAATGCCTTCCCCGTCTTCGTGCGGGTCGAAGGCGAAACCGTGGCCATTGTCGGCGGCGGCGAGGAAGCGCTGGCCAAGGCGCGGCTGATCGGACAGTCGAGTGCGGTGCTGCGCATCATCGCCGAAAATGCCGAGCCGGAACTGCTTGCCTTCATCGCTCAGTTCGGAGCCAGCCATGTCGCGGCGCCTTACGATGCCTCGCAGCTCGACGGCGCGGTGATGGTGTTTGCCGCCAGCGGCGACGAGACGCTCGACCGTCAGGTTGCCGTGGACGCGCGTCGCTCAGGCATTCCCGTCAATGCAGTCGACCGTCCGGAGCTCTGCGATTTCTTCACCCCGGCGCTGGTCAACCGCGCGCCGGTCGCCATCGCCATCGGCACAGAGGGCGCGGGCCCGGTGCTGGCCCAGATGCTGCGCGGCCGCATTGACCAGATGCTGCCGCCGTCGCTCGGGTCGCTGGCGACGCTTGCCGCTTCGCTGCGAGGCGCGGCCGAGAAATTGCTTCCAAAGGGCAATGCCCGCCGCCGCTTCTGGAACAGTTTCTTCCAGGGTGCGCCAGCCCATGCCGTGGAAGCCGGCCAGCTGTCGCGGGCGCATGACGCCGCGGTGGATCTTCTGCTGTCGAACGCACCGGCTTGCGGCCACGTCGCCCTGGTCGGCGCCGGTCCCGGCGCCGAGGATCTTTTGACGCTGCGTGCGCATCGCTTGCTGATGGAAGCCGATGTCATCGTCCATGACGCGCTGGTGCCGGAGGCGATCGTTGCCATGGGCCGCCGCGACGCCGAGCGCCTGCCGGTCGGCAAACGCAAGGGCTGCCACACCAAGAGCCAGGCCGAGATCAATGCGCTGCTGGTCGAACTCGGCCGCCAGGGCAAGCGCGTGGTGCGGCTGAAGTCGGGCGATCCGCTGGTGTTCGGCCGCGCCGGTGAGGAGATGGCGGCGCTGCGTGATGCCGGCATAGCCTATGAGGTGGTTCCAGGCGTCACCGCGGCCTTTGCCGCCGCCGCCGATTTCGAACTGCCGCTGACCTTGCGCGGTGTGTCGTCGTCGATGGTCTTCACCACCGGCCACGACCTCAAGGGCAATTCATTGCCGGACTGGGCCAAGCTCGCCATTTCCGGCGCCACCGTCGCCGTCTACATGGGCCGCTCGGTGGCGGCCGAAGTTGCCGGTCGGTTGATCGAAGCCGGCCTGTCGCCGGACACGGCTGTCGCCGTGGTCGAGAATGCCAGCCTTGCCAACCGGCGCCGGTTCCACGGCACGCTTGCCGACCTGCCGTCGCTGGAAGCGCGTGGCGATCTTTCCGGCCCGGTCATGACCATTATCGGCGATGCCGTCGCCGGCGCCAATTTCGAGCGGTCCGAGCCGCTTGCGGCATACAGGACTGCAAGTGCGTCCGTCGCCGCCGAAGGAGTTCAGCCATGAAGATACTGACCGCCAACCGCCTGACAGATGGCATAGCCGTCTGGTACGCCGATGGCGGTTGGGCCGAGACGGTGGGCCAGGCCGACCTTGCCCATGACAAGGCTGCCGAGGACCGCCTGGAGGCAATCGGCGCCAAGGCCTATGCCGACAATGAAGTGGTCGATGTCAATCTGATCGACGCGGACGTCGTCGACGGCGTCGTCGAGCCGGTGCGGTTGCGTGAAAAGATCCGCGCAGCAGGCCCGACCATCCGCGGCGATCTCGGCAAGCAGGCCGAGCGGGCGGCATAGCCAGGATTTGAGTGAAACGGGCGGACGCGCCCTGAAAGACGAAGCATGTACCGTTACGATGAGTTCGACCACGATTTTGTCCAGGCCCGCGTCGCCGAGTTTAGCGACCAGGTCCAGCGCCGGCTGTCCGGCGAGATCACTGAGGAGCAGTTCCGGCCGCTCAGGCTGATGAACGGCGTCTACCTGCAGCTGCACGCTTACATGCTGCGGATCGCGGTGCCTTATGGCACGCTCAACGGCAAGCAACTGCGCATGCTGGGCCACATCGCCCGCAAATACGACAAGGGCTACGGCCATTTCACCACGCGCCAGAACATCCAGTTCAACTGGCCGGCGCTGTCGGATATTCCAGCGATCCTCGCCGATCTGGCCAGCGTCGAGATGCACGCCATCCAGACCAGCGGAAACTGCATCCGCAACGTCACCGCCGACCACTTTGCCGGTGCTGCCGCGGATGAAGTCGCCGATCCGCGCCCCTATGCGGAAATCCTGCGGCAATGGTCATCGGTGCATCCGGAATTCTCCTTCCTGCCGAGAAAGTTCAAGATCGCGGTGACGGGCGCAGAGCGCGATCGCGCCGCCATCCAGACGCACGATATCGGCCTGCATCTGAAGAAGAACGCCGCCGGCGAACTCGGCTTTGCTGTGTATATCGGTGGCGGCCAGGGCCGCACGCCCATGGTGGCGAAGAAGGTCCGAGACTTCCTGCCGGAAGCCGATCTTCTGTCCTACTGCACGGCGATCCTGCGCGTGTACAACCTCTATGGCCGCCGCGACAACAAGTACAAGGCGCGCATCAAGATCCTCGTGCACGAGACCGGCGTCGAGGAGATCACCCGCCAGGTCGAGGCCGAATGGCAGGAATTGAAGGACGCCGAGCTGAAGCTGCCGGATGCCGACATCCGTGCCATCGAAGCCTATTTCGCCCCGCCGGCGCTGACCGACCGACCGGAAGGCGACCAGGCGGTCAAGCTGGCGCGCCTCGATTCCAAGGGCTTTTCCGACTGGCTCGACCAGAATGTGGTGACGCATCGCCATCCCGACTACGCGGCGGTGACGATCTCGCTCAAGGGCATCGGCGAGGTGCCTGGCGACGCGTCCGACAGCCAGATGGAAGCGGTCGCCGACATCGCCGAAAAGTACGCTTTCGACGAGCTGCGCGTCAGCCATGAGCAGAACCTGATCCTGCCGCACGTGGCGCGCGCCGACCTCAAGGCGGTTTATGACGCGCTGGTCGACATCGGGTTGGCGACGGCTAATTCCAATTTGATATCTGATATAATCTCGTGCCCAGGCCTCGACTATTGCGCGCTGGCGACGGCCCGCTCGATCCCGATCGCACAGGAGATATCGCAGCGCTTCGCTTCGATGGAGCGGCAGCGCGAGATCGGCGAGTTGAAGCTGAAGATCTCCGGCTGCATCAATGCCTGCGGCCATCACCATGTCGGCCATATCGGCATCCTTGGGGTCGAGAAGAAGGGCTCCGAGCTCTATCAGGTGACGCTGGGCGGTTCGGCCGACGAGAATACGTCGGTCGGCGAGATAATCGGCCGCGGCTTTTCTTCGGAAGAGATCACCGACGCCATCGAGCAGATCGTCGAGACCTATCTCGGCCTTCGGCTCAATGCCCAAGAAAAATTCATCGACGCTTACCGCCGTGTCGGTCCCGCGCCGTTCAAGGAGGCGCTCTATGCTGGCGAAGCCAAGGCCGCTTGACCATATAGCCGACGTCGATGACGGCGTCGCCGCCAAGGCGGCGGGGCTCGATGCGCTCTATGGCCATCTGAAGCCGCTCGAGATCATCGAACGTTCGGCGCGCGAACTGTTTCACGACGAAATCGCCGCCGTGTCGTCCTTTGGGGCGGACTCGGCGGTACTGCTGCACATGATCGCGGAGATCGACCGCACGCTACCGGTCATCTTCCTCGACACCGGCAAGCATTTCGAGGAGACGCTCGGCTATCGCGACGCGCTCGTCGCGGATTTCGGGCTGACCAACATCCAGGTCATCAAACCCGAGGAAGCGGCGCTCGCGCGGATCGACCCGGCGGGCAATCTGCATCAGAGCAACACCGACGCCTGCTGCGACGTGCGCAAGGTCGAGCCGTTGGCTAGGGGCGTGGCGCCGTTCCGGGCCTGGTTCACCGGCCGCAAGCGCTTCCAGGCCTCGACGCGGGCGGCACTGCCGGTGTTCGAGGCGGTCGGCGCGCGTATCCGCATCAATCCGCTGGCGCATTGGACGACATCGGACCAGGCGGACTACATGCGCGCGCATGCGCTGCGCGAAAATCCGCTGGTCGCCTATGGCTATCTGTCGATCGGCTGCTTCCCGTGCACGCAACCGGTGCAGCCGGGTGAGGACGCGCGCAGCGGCCGCTGGGCCGGTCATGCCAAGACCGAGTGCGGCATTCACCTGTCGGGACTGGAAGTATCGCTGACCGACGCATCCCTCTAGGATGTGCTGATATTCAGGTGAGGCTGGCCTGCAAACGGCAGCTTCCTACGCTTCCGGTGCTGACGTAGTTCAAGTACGCTCCGCTCCGGTTCTCGGAAGCCGCCATTTTCGGCGCAGCCTGACCTGAATCTCAACACGTCCTTGGCTCGTTTGAATATTTAGGACCTTTTATGACTGAAACGACGACACCGGAGACCCGGCTCTGGACCCCGGAGGGTTTTCGCGAGGACGAATGGGCTCACGCCGAAAGTGCGGACGCGCTTTCGGGCAATGGCCGCTTCATCCTGCCGTTGCAGGCATTCCTCGGTCTTGATCCGGAGGTGCGCCGGTCCGCCAAGGAGCGGCTCGGCGTGGTACTGCAGCCCGGCGACCAGCTCGAGAAGATCGCCGACCTGCTCGACCAGCTGTCGCTGGTGGCGCTGGTCTTCCCGGCCTTCAGCGACGGCCGCTCCTTCTCCAAGGCTGAGCTGCTGCGTAGCCGCTATCATTTCGAAGGCGTCGTTCGCGCCACCGGCCAGGTGCTGGTCGACCCGTTGCCGCATATGCTGCGGCTGGGCTTCGATGAGTTCGAGATCTCGAACCCGGTGCTGTTGAAGCGCCTGGAAGAGGGCCGCACCGGCGGGCTGGGTCTTTATTACCAGCCGACCGCCGTGGCGGAGCCAAAAGGGCCGAAATATTCTTGGCGGCGCGTTCGCGAGAGCTGACGCAGCGGTAATCGAGCGCGTCTTTACATCAGCTCTGATCAGGCCTTCTCTTGGCTGTCCGGACGGAAACATCCGCCGGGCGCGAGGAGGAAACCATGGCTTTCGACTATGTCATCGCAGGCGGCGGGTCGGCCGGTTGCGCGCTTGCTTCACGGCTTTCCGAAGACCCTTCGAAGACGGTCTGCCTGATCGAAGCCGGCGGCGAGGGCAAGGATTTTCTGATTCGCGCTCCTGCGGGGGTGATCGCACTGCTGCCGGGCCGACCGAAGATCAACAACTGGGCCTTCGACACGGTGCCGCAGCAAGGTCTCGGCGGCCGCAAGGGCTACCAGCCACGCGGCAAAGCGCTGGGTGGCTCCAGTGCCATCAACGCCATGCTTTATGTCAGGGGCCATCGCAGCGACTACGACGGATGGGCCGAACTAGGCTGCAGCGGCTGGTCATGGGACGAGGTGCTGCCCTATTTCCGCCGCGCCGAAGGCAACCAGCGCGGGGCTGACGCGCTGCACGGTGACGATGGGCCGTTACGGGTCGCCGAGCAGCAGGATCCGCGTGAACTCTCCAGGGCCTTTGTCGAGGCCTGCGGCGAAAACCAGATACGCCGCAATGATGATTTCAACGGCATCGAGCAGGAAGGTGCCGGGCTTTACCAGGTCACGCAATTCTGGGGTGAGCGCCGCAATGGCGAGCGCTGTTCGGCTGCGGCCGCCTATCTGCACCCGGCGATGAGCCGGTCGAACCTCACCGTCATCACTGGAGCGCGTGCCACCGGCGTCGTCCTTGACGGCAAGCGGGCTACGGGCGTGCGCTATAGCAAGGGCAAAAGCGAGGCCATCGCGAAGGCCCGGCGCGAGGTCATCGTCTGTGGCGGAGCCTTCGGCTCGCCTCAGCTCCTGCTGCTGTCCGGGATCGGTCCGGCGGTCGAGCTTGCCGCGCATGGCATTGCGGTTGCGCACGAACTGCCAGGCGTCGGCAAGAACCTGCAGGATCATCTCGATTTCATCATGGGCTGGACGTCTAGGAATGCCGACATGATGGGCATCGGCCTGCGCGGCCTGCCCGGCCTGTTGCGGCACATGCTGCGCTGGCGCAAGGATGGCGGTGGCATGATCGCGACGCCCTACGCCGAAGGTGGCGCTTTCCTCAGATCCGATCCGGCGATCGACCGGCCGGACCTGCAACTGCATTTCTGCATCGCCATCGTCGACGATCATGGTCGCAAGCTGCATATGGGCTACGGCTTTTCCTGCCATGTCTGTGTGCTGCGTCCGCATTCGCGCGGCGAGGTGGGGCTGTCGTCACCGGACCCGCTGGCGCCACCGCGCATCGATCCGCGTTTTCTGTCCGACCAGCGCGATGCCGACCTGTTGCTCAAGGGCGCCAGAATGATGCGCGCCATATTGGAGGCGCCGGCGCTGGCCAGATATCGCGACAAGGAAATCTACACCGCCGGCGTTTCCAGCGACGCTGACTTGATGTTGCATATCAGGGCTCGCGCCGACACCATCTATCACCCCGTCGGCACCTGCAAGATGGGCGTCGACGACATGGCCGTGGTCGATCCTGAACTCAGGGTGTACGGGCTTGAAGGGCTGCGGGTCGTCGACGCCTCGGTGATGCCGACGCTGATCGGCGGCAACACCAATGCGCCGACGATCATGATCGCCGAAAAGGCGGCCGACATGATCAAGGCGGCTGCCTGACTGATATTTTGGTCGAACCAGAGGTGCTGTTTTCGTCCACCAGGGAGGGTTGTGTGTCGTCTTTTGCCGATCGCAAATCAGGCTGGTCGGACCAATTGTGCGATTTATGCTTTTCCTTTTGACATCCGCCCCCTAGGATACGGGTATTATTTCGTGACCAGAAATAAATATGGCCACAAGGGAGGAACCGGGAATGGCTGGCAAGAAGATATTGATGCTCGTTGGCGAGTTCAGCGAGGAGTATGAGATTTTCGTCTTTGAACAGGCCATGCACGCCGTCGGCCACACCGTGCACGTCGTCTGCCCGGACAAGAAGGCGGGCGAGGTGCTGAAGACCTCGCTGCATGATTTCGAAGGCCACCAGACCTACACGGAAAAGCCCGGCCACGACTACATCCTCAACAAGACGTTCTCCGAAGTGGACGTGGCCAAATATGACGCCGTCTATGCGGCGGGCGGGCGCGGCCCCGAATACATCCGCATCGACAAGCGGGTGCAGGCCCTGGTGCGGCATTTCCACGAGGCGGGCAAGCCGATCTTCACCATCTGCCATGGCGTGCAGATCCTGATCGCGGTCGACGGCGTGGTGCGCGGCAGGGAAGTGGCGGCGCTGCACTATTGCGAGCCGGAAGTGACGCTGGCCGGCGGCATCTACATCGACGTCGCGCCGACCGGCGCCCATGTCGACGGCAATCTCGTTTCAGCCAAGGGCTGGCCTGGCCTGTCCAACTTCATCCGCGAATGCCTGAAGGTGCTGGGTACCGAAATCCGTCACGGCGAAATCCTGATGCGTGACGAGCGCCAGGCGGCTTGATCCGATGGCAAGCTGCCGCGCCATGGCGCGGCAGGCTTTCTACGCCAAGGCGCGTGCCTCGCGGAACGACACCAGCTTACGGCGGTTTTCGTCCCACAAGGCCAGTTTGACGCAGCGCAGGCTGTCGAGCAGCGTGACGCGGCCAATGCCACGCAGTTCCGGATAATCCCGCAGCACTTCCTGCAGCCGGTAGCCCGGCACCTTGGCGGAGAGGTGATGGACGTGGTGGACGCCGATATTGCCGGTGAACCAGTTCAGCACCGGCGGCAGGTCGTAATAGGACGAGCCGTGCAGGGCGGCATGCTGGAATTCCCAGTCGTCATCCTTCGCCCATTCCGTCTCCTCGAACTGGTGCTGGACGTAGAACAGCCAGATGCCGGCCGAACCGGCGAGAACGACGATCGGCAAGTGGACGACCAGGAACGCACCCGGGCCGACGGCCCAGATAAGCAGGGCCGCCGCAAGCGCGATGGCGAGATTGGTGGTCATCGATGACACCCAAGGCGTCAAGCCGCCGCGCATCATGCCGATCGGCAGCCTTTGCGAGAAGATGAACAGCCAGATCGGTCCAAGACCGAACATCACCAGCGGGTGGCGATAGAGACGATAGCCAAGGCGCCCGCGCCAGGACAATTGCCTGTACTCGGCAACCGTCAGCGTCCTGATGTCGCCCATACCGCGCTCATCGAGATTGCCGGCGCTGGCATGATGTGTCGCGTGGGCGCGCCGCCAGCAATCGTAGGGCGTCAGTGTGAGCACGCCGAGCGCGCGGCCGATCCAGTCGTCGGCGTAGCGGTTGGCGAAGAAGGAGCCATGGCCGCAATCGTGCTGGATCATGAAGATGCGCACCAGGAACCCGGCCGCCGGAAGAACCAGGATCAGTCCCCACCAATGGCCATAGGCATAGGCCGCCGCGGACATGGCCCAGAGCGTGGCGAACGGAATGAGGGTGATGGCGAGTTCGACGGCGCTGCGTCGCCGGTCCGGCTTCTTGTAGCGTGCCAGAATCTTCAGCCAGGCACGCTTGCTGTTGGCGGCCGCGTCGGGGGAAATCATGTTCATCAGGAATCATAGGCGGGGCGTGTGGCCGCCGCAAGGCGACCATCACGTAAAATTACTGTGCGTAATTGTCGCGCGAAAGACGATTTTGAACCGCTCCTTGCGTCCTGAGAGGCGGCGATTGACCGGTCGGCTGCCTATCGGCGACCGCCGCCAAGGCTTTTGCTCTCCATCCGATCGAGATGGTCAAGCAATTCCCTGAAGCGATTGGGAATGTCGGCTTCCGCACGGAAAGCCGGCAAGGTGCGCAGAAAGCGCGTCATCGCCTCGGCACCGAACTGGCGCCTGACTTCGGCGGCGAGCCTTTCTCCTTTTTCAGCCTTGTCGCGGGTCATCATTTCAAAATCCTGTGTCGGCTCCAAAACTCCTCCAGCAAGGGAATGGTTCCCCCATCACGCTTCCGTGGCAAGCCAAGCTGGCAAGCACGGTAAAATTTGAATTAAAATCGAGGCATCCCCATTGATCGCCTTCCAGGTCCGGTCAAAGCTTCAATGGTGGCTTGCCCCTTGATTTTTGACCGCCAAACCTCGATATCGGGCACAAAATCCATACCATTCAAGATGACGGGAAACGGCGATGAGCGACCAGGCAAAAGACGAACGCGCGCCCAGTGAAGCCGAGGCGGCCGAGGCCAATGCCGAGCGCACGGAAGGCGGCATTGACGGCGATTATGAAGCGCTTGTGCGGCTGTTGAAGGAAAATGAAGAGCTGAAGGACCGCGCGCTGCGCGTAGCGGCGGAGATGGAGAACCTGCGGCGCCGCACCGCGCGCGACGTGCACGACGCGCGCACCTATGCGGTTGCGAATTTCGCCCGCGACATGCTGTCGGTGTCGGACAATCTGCGCCGCGCGCTGGACGCCATCCCCGCCGAGGCCAAGGCGTCTGGCGACGCCGGCTTCAAGGCGCTGATCGAAGGCGTCGACCTGACCGAGCGCGCCATGCTGTCGGCGTTGGAACGGCACGGGGTCAAGAAACTGACGCCGGAAGGCGAGAAGTTCGATCCGAACTTCCACCAGGCCATGTTCGAGATTCCTAATCCGGAGGTTCCCGCCGGCACTGTCATCCAGGTGGTGCAACCGGGCTATTCGATCGGAGAGCGCGTGCTGCGGCCGGCCATGGTGGGCGTCGCCAAGGGCGGCCCGAAGATTGCCGCCGAGGCGCCGGTCGAGCCGGGGCCGGTCAACGAGCAGGCGGAGAAGGATGCTTGATAGGGATTAGGCAGTAGGCAGTAGGGAAATAGGCAGTCGTATCAATCGCGCGGCTTCGTGCTATGCATATGCCCCATTCCTAATTCCTAATTCCTAATCCCTACTGCCTCATGCCCTTTAACCCCATCGCCCTTCTCGACTACGCCGGCGTCGCCGTTTTTGCGGCGACCGGGGCGTTGGCCGCGTCGCGCAAGCAGCTCGACATTATCGGGTTCCTGTTCCTGGCCAGTGTCACCGGTATTGGCGGCGGCACGTTTCGCGATCTCATCCTCAATGTGCCTGTCTTCTGGGTGGGAAACCGCGACTATGTGCTGATCTGCGCGGTGGTGGCGGTCCTGGTCTTCTTCACCGCGCACCGCGTCGAATCCCGCTACAAGCTGCTTTTGTGGCTCGATGCCATCGGCCTCGCCGCGTTTTCTGTGATGGGCGCGGCCAAGGGGCTGGCAATCACCGGTTCGCCGGTGGTTTCGATCATCACAGGCATGCTGACCGCGACCTTCGGCGGCATATTGCGCGATCTCCTGGCGGGCGAGCCGTCGGTGCTGCTGAGGCCCGAAATCTACGTCACGGCCGCCCTGGCCGGCGCCGCCATCTTCACGCTGGGCGACGTTGCCGGATTGCCGCAGATTGTCTCGGGCTTGGCCGGCTTCGTCGTGGCGTTCGTTGTGCGCGGCGGCGCGCTGCGTCTCGGCTGGTCGTTTCCGTCGTACAAAAGCCGGCCGGGAAGAAGGCCTGAAGACATTCCGTGAAAAGGAAAGCGAATAGCGAATAGGGCATGACGGCCAGCAAGATTGCCGCGGAGCCCTCGCTACTCGCTATGCGGCGAAACGCTGCGCTTCGCCGCCATAATAGTTGACGTAGCGGGCACCGATCTCCTTGACCGGCATCACCACGAAGACGTCGACGGTCGAGAATTCGCGGTCGATGACGCAGCCGTCGCCGATGCGGGCGCCAACCCTCAGATAGCCCTTGACCAGAGGTGGCATCGCCGCGATCGCCGCCTTGGTGTTGACCGCCTCGATAGGCATCAGGTCCATGGAACAATAGCGCCCCGACACCGCACGCACGTCCCAGGCGGAGTTGGTGCGGCAGTGATGAGCGAGATAGGTGAGCGCCTCGGCATGCGCCGCCGGCACGGTGCCATGGAAGGAGGCACAGCCGGTCATCACGCCGATTTCGTAGTGGTTGATGTAGGCCCAGATGCCTTGCCAAAGCGCCTCGATGGTGCGCTTCGAGCGGTATTCCGGCAAAACGCAGGAACGTCCGAGCTCAAGAAAACGCTGGCCGGGATGGCGGGCGATGAGCTTGGTCAGCTCGAATTCGCCTTCTGAATAGAAGCCGCCGGCGGTGGCCGCGATTTCTTGCCGCAGCAGGCGATAGGTGCCGACGATACGGCGGTGTTCGGGACCGGAAAGCGTCGTGTCCAGCACCAGCAGATGGTCGCAAAGCGGATCGAACCGGTCGGCGTCGCGGCGGTCCTGCGCCTGGAACAGGTCCTTCCTGGCGCCAAGCTCGTCATAAAATACCCGGTAGCGCACTTCCTGCGCCGCCGCGATCTCGGCCTCGTTGCGGGCGAGCCGCACTTCGAGATTGCCGATACGGCCGAGCGCTGCGCCTTTTATGACGCAATCGACATTACGTCCGGCAAGCAAGGCGCTGCCGGCGTTCGGCCGAGTGTCACATTCAGGCATAACTGTATGCACGAGTGATTCTCCTTCGAGCCATCCCTCTTGGCACGGGGATACGGTGTAGGTGCAACAGGATTATGACAGTACCGTGATACGGCGTCGCGGGCAATACTTCGTCGGCTGGCGAAAACGGTCAACCGGCTACGTTGGGTCAGGAAAAAGCAAGCGCGTCGCGTTTGCACCGATCCGCACGAGCCGCTTCAGTTTCTCGTTTTCATGCGTGCCGTCGCGGCAAAACCGCGACAATTTTTGATCGACATAGGGCAGCCTTGCACCTGAAAACAGGCCGCTCAAGCGGCGGCCTGGCCCTCGACGGCGTTGACCAGGGCGTCGGGGTCGAGCGGCTTGGTGACGAAGCCGGAGGCGCCGTGGGCAAGCACCGTATGGCGGGTCTTTTCCTGGCTGTCGGCCGAAAGCACCATGATCGGCACCGGCGGCGCGGATATTTCCTCCTCATGGCGGCGGATCGCGGCAATGGCGTCCAGACCGTCCATGACCGGCATATGCAGATCCATCAGCACCACGTCGAAGCGGTGCTTGTGCCCGGCACTGGTGACGGCCTCGACCGCGGCCTTGCCGTTGCCGACCACCGTGACGCGGTGCCCCGCCTTCAACAGCGTGGCGCGGGCCAGCATGGCATTGATGTCGTTGTCTTCAGCGATCAGCACGGACAAGCCCTGCTGGCGGCCGCTCGAGGCACTGGCCGGGGCACGGCGCTTCTCCGGCTGCGGCTGAGCGAGGGCCGATGCATGGCTGGTCAAAAGCACACGCAAAAGTGTCCCCCCGCGCACCGGTCGAGCCAGGAAAGTCGCGTAGCCGCTGGCGCGGAACTCGCCGAGCATGCCGCGGTCGGTCGGCGCGATCAGGGTGATGGCTTCGCAATCGGAAAAACCGCTTTGGCGCAACCGCTTGAGCAGCCTTCCGTCACTCTCTTCCATGGCCGCATCGACGAGAAGCGCGTCGCAGCCCTCGGCCAGCGGCGCCGCCTGCGCCATGGTGCTGGCAATACCGGCGGTACCGCCATTGGCACGGATGGTGCGGGCGATGGCCTCGGCCTCGACGGCATTCCTGGAGAGGATTACCGCGTGCCTGCCGGCAAGCGCGTTCTGCCGGCCCTGTGGCGCCTCGGTGGCCTCCCTGGCCGGGATCTCGAAAACGAATTCCGAGCCTTGACCAAGCCGGCTGGAGACCGAAATCGTGCCGCCCATGGCAGCCACCAGGCGCTTGGAAATGGCAAGCCCCAGCCCCGCTCCGCCATGCGCGCGCGTCGAGGTGCCGTCGGCCTGCTCGAACTCCTCGAAGATGCGCTCCATGTCCTCGTCGCGCAGGCCGGGCCCGGTGTCGGTAATGGTGAAGCAGATGCGGTCGCTGTTTTCGGTGCGGGCGCGCGCGACGCTGACCAGCACGCCGCCGCCGTCGGTGAACTTGATGGCATTGCCGATCAGGTTGAGCAGCACCTGACGGACCCGGCCCGGATCGGCGGTGATCAATTGCGGTACATCCGGCTCGACGTGGCAGCCGAGGCCGATACCCTTGGCGAAGGCGCGCGCGGCGAGCAATTCGATGATGTTGTCGGCGATCTCGCGCACCGACATCGGTTGCGGTTCCGGGTCGAAGCGACCGGCCTCGATCTTGGAATAGTCGAGCAGGTCCTCGATCAGGGCGAGCAAGGCACTGGCCGAGGTCGAGATGGCACCGACATAGGTCTGCTGTTCCGGCGACAGGCTGGTGTCGGCGAGCAGCCTCGCCATGCCCATGATGCCGTTCATCGGCGTGCGGATTTCATGGCTGACGGTGGCGAGAAAGCGCGATTTGGCCTGGCTTGCGTATTCGGCCCGTTCGCGCGCGGTGATCAGCGAGGATTCGGCGCGCTTGCGGGCGGTGATGTCGCGGGCGATGGCGCGATGCGAAACCGCACCGCTGTCCTTTTCGCGCACCGAAAGCTCGATCCAGGAGAACCAGCGCGAGCCGCCCGGCGCGCGGATGGCGACATCGGTGGAACTCAGGCACTCGTGGTCGGAAAAGGCGGCGTCGGGAACGATGCCGACCTCGATGCCGAGTTCGGCCAGCGTCTTGCCGGCAAGATCGCGCGGATCGGTTTCAACGAGATCGGCGAATACCTTGTTGGCATAGACGATGTAGCCGTCACGGTCGCGGTGGATGACGAGATCGCCAAGCGCGTCGATGAGACCGCGAAAGCGCTCCTCGCTTTCCTGCATTTCCCACATGCGGTCGGCCAGCGTCTCGATCTCAGCGCGGCTGCGAGCGGTGGTCTCGTCGAGCAGCACCACGGTCCGGTGGACGCGGCGTCTGGCATGCAGGTGCATTCCCAGGCCGGCGAGGCCGGTTGCCAGCAATGCGAGACTGATGAAGATTGGCGCCCCAGTGAGATACGCAAGGCCCGCCAGGATCATGATGGCAACGAAGGTGAGCGGCGGCAGGCCTTCCCGTCTGACCAATTGCTGCTCGGGCACCAGCGGCGGCGCGGCGATAAACCGCCGTCCCGGCGCCGGCACGGCAACTGCGTCGACGTCGTCGCCCTTGTCCACCTGCTGGCTGTCGGATTCCGCGATCATGCGAAACCCTTGGCAGAGAGAGATTATGGAAAATTGCGGCGGATCGTTCGAATTTTAGCGGATGCGCCGCTTTTTGCCCGCGGCGCCCGATTTGTCGTCGCAGAGTGTCAATTCCGCCAACCTTCCGGCCTGGCGAACTCACATGTCGACGACGACGCGACCGCGGATCTTGCCGTCGACGATGTCGCGCGCGGCATCGATGATGCCGTCGAAACCAATGGTCGTGGATAGGCTGGCGAGCTTCTCCAGGTCGAGATCGGCGCCGATGCGCCGCCAAGCCTCGAGGCGAACGGCCTTCGGCGCCATCACCGAATCGATACCAAGAAGCGAGACGCCGCGCAGGATGAAGGGGGCGACGCTCGACGGCAAATCCATGCCGCCGGCCAGACCGCAGGCCGCGACCGCGCCGCCATAGGAGGTCATCGACAGCACATTGGCCAGTGTGTGGCTGCCGACCGAATCGATCCCGCCCGCCCAGCGTTCCTTGGCCAGCGGCTTGGCCGGCTGGCTCAGTTCGTCGCGCGAGATCACCTCGGCGGCGCCGAGGTTGATCAGATAGGGGCTTTCGGCATTGCGCCCGGTCGAGGCAATGACGTGGTAACCGAGGCTGGACAGGATGGAGACCGCGACCGAACCGACGCCGCCGGCCGCACCCGTCACCACGACCGGACCGCGATCGGGCAGGATGCCGTGACGCTCCAGCGCCATGACGCTGAGCATGGCGGTGTAGCCGGCGGTGCCGACCGCCATGGCGTCATGCGCGCTGATGCCCTCCGGCAGTGGCACCAGCCAGTCGCCCTTGACTCGGGCACGCCCCGCATAGGCGCCAAAATGCGTCTCGCCGACACCCCAGCCGTTGAGGATGACCTTGTCGCCCTTGCGCCAGTCGGGATTGGAGGACGAGATGACCGTGCCAGCAAAGTCGATGCCCGGCACCAGCGGCCAGCGGCGGACCACCGGCGCCTTGCCTGATATGGCCAGTCCATCCTTGTAGTTCACCGTCGTTGCCTCGACCGCGACGGTGACGTCACCCTCCATCAGGTCGGCTTCGGTCAGATCCGTCACGGCGACCGACTGCTTCTTGTCGGCGTCGCGCGAGACGAGAATGGCTTTGAAGGTTTGCGACATCTTTTTCTCCGCGAGCTTGCTTGGCGTCCTGGACTGTGCGGCGATGGCCGCGCGCGGTCAATCTTTGGAAGGCTTGGCTTTGGAAGGCGTGGCGTTCGAAGGTTTGGGCTCGCGCCGCCAGCCGATGAGTTCGTCGAAGACGACAAGAGCCGCGCCCACGGAAATGAAGGCGTCGGCGAGGTTGAAGACGGCAAAGGACCAGACCGGCGTGTGGAACAGGATGTAGTCGATGACGTGGCCGTAGACGGCGCGGTCGATCAGATTGCCCAGCGCACCGCCGATGATCAGGGCAAAGCCTATACGGGCGACGACATGGCCTGACGGCGTGTGGGTGGCAAGGTAGAGCACGAAAGCGACGACCAGCGCGGCGATGACCACCAGGCCGGTGTCGCCGAAGGAGGAGAACATCGAGAAGGCGATGCCGGTGTTGTAGGTGCGAAACAGCGCCAGGAACGGGACCAGATCGAGCTTTTCCTGAAAGGGCAGGCCGGTCTCGACCAGATGCTTTATCCACTGATCGAGCGCGATGGCCGCGACGACGAGAAGGGCGTAGGGGGACCATGATCTCAAGGCGGCAACCTTCATTGTTGGTCGGCGATCGGTTCAAGCTTCAGCGCGCCGCGCCGGATCTCGAACAGCATGATGCCGGTGGCGACGGCGAGATTGAGCGAATCGGCACGGCCCGCTTGCGGAATCCTGAGCAACCTGTCGCAGCTCGCCGCCAGGCTTTCGGGCAGGCCTTGCTGCTCATTGCCCATCATCAACAGCACCGGCCCACGGGAAAAATCGACCGAGCGGTAGTCGACGGCTCCTTTCAGATGCGTGCCGGCGACCAGACCTGAAAACCCGCCGCGCCAGGCAAGGAACGCCTCGGTATTTGCCCTCGCCACCGGCACGGCGAAAATGGAACCCATGGTGGCGCGCACCGTCTCCACGGAAAACGGATCGGTGGTGTCGCCGACCAGGATGACGCCCTTGGCGCCGACGGCATCGACGGTACGGATGACGGTGCCGAGATTACCGGGATCGCGCACCCGGTCGAGCGCCACCCAGACATCGCCATTGTCGGCGCGGATGTCCTTCAGGGCCAGGAATTTCTGCGTAAAGACACCGACCACCATCTGCGGATTGTCGCGGCGGGTGATGGCGACAAGCACTTTTTCCGACACTTCGAGCACCGTGCCGCCGGCGGCAACCGTGCGCGCCGCGACCTTTTCCACCGCGGCATTGCCACGCCCGGCCTTGGCAAACACCAGCGTCCTGATCTGCCAGCCGAGGTCGAGCGCATCGATGACCAGCTTCAGCCCCTCGGCCATGAAGGCGTTCTGCTGGTCGCGGAATTTCTTCAGGGCGAGCGCCTTGATGTCCTTGATCAGCGGATTGGCGAGGCTGGTGACTTCCTTCACCTGGCCGGGTGCACCGACGTGCCGTTCGTTCATTCGGGACTCCCGGGCATTCAGGCCAACCAACGCGAAAACAGTGAGGTCGAAAGCGCCCGGCCGGCGGACTTTTCGCGGATGATCAGCTCACCCGATTCAACCCTGCCGCCCATACCGGCAAAGGTGTCGCGCATCAGAGCATGGATGGCGAAGAAGGAGGCGCGGATCGAGTAGGCGGTCAGCACCACGGCAAGCGGTTTCGGCGTCAGGATCGCCCGGCATAGATCGGTCAATGCCGGGAGGTCCTCGAACAGTTGCCAGACCTCGCCCTTGGGACCGCGACCATAGGCCGGCGGATCGAAGAGCACGATGTCGTAGCGGCTGCCGCGGCGCTCCTCGCGCTCGGCGAATTTCACCGCGTCGTCGACGATCCAACGGATCGGCTTGCCGCCGAGCCCGGCCATCTGCTGGTTTTCACGCGCCCAGCCGATCGCCTTCTTCGAGGCATCGACATGAGTGACCTCGGCACCTGCGCGGGCCGCCACCAGCGAGGCAAGGCCGGTATAGCCGAACAGGTTGAGCACCTTGACCGGCCGCCTGGCCGCCGCGATCAAGCCCGCCATATGGCCCCAGTGCGAGGCCTGTTCGGGAAAGACGCCGACGTGGCGAAACGAGGTGAAGCGGCCGAGATAGTCGATGCCGTCGTGCTTCATCGGCCAGGTTTCGCCGAGCGGCGCTTTCGGGAAGCGCCAGCGTCCGATGCCTTCCTCGTCTGTGTCGCCGGTGAAGATGGCGTCGACGCGTTCCCAGTCCCTCGCCGGCAAGGCCTTCTGCCAGATTGCCTGGCCCTCGGGCCGCACGATGCGGTAGGGTCCATATCGTTCGAGTTTCTGGCCGGTGCCGCTGTCGAGCAGCGCATAATCGGCGTTGGGCGCCACTTCGAGGATTACCGGAAGCTGCTCGGCTGGCAGTGACCCTTCGCGGCGGGCGAGGATGCGGGGTGCGGATTTCGGTTCGGCGCGATCATCGGTTCTGGTCTCATGCCGCTCGCGCGGCCTGGCATCCGGTCGTGCGGCTCCACGGGGCTCGTTCGGACGCAATTCCGCGGTTCCGCCTTTCGCGGGCGGGCGGTTGTCGCGGCGTTTGTCGCGAAAAGACTTCAAGCGGGAGCATCTCCGAGCGGCGTGCCGCTTTTGGCATAGGGCAACCGGCTTCGCAACCAAGTCCGCTGCGGCCGTTCTAATGCTCATGTCGGTCAGAGATGGACCGATGTCAAAGAAACAGGCAAATCTGCTGGATGTCCCGCTCCGAACGCCTGCTCGACCTCATTCAGTGCCTGCGGCGGCATCGCCGGCCGGTGAGCGGGCAGCTGCTGGCCGCTGAGCTCGGGATTTCGATCCGCACACTCTACCGCGACATCGCCACGCTGCAGGGGCAGGGCGCGCCGATCGAGGGCGAGGCGGGTCTGGGCTACGTGCTGAAGCCCGGCTTCATGCTGCCGCCGCTGATGTTCTCGGACGAGGAGATCGAAGCCATCGTGCTCGGCTCACGCTGGGTCGCCAGGCAGCCGGACCGGCGTCTTTCCGCCGCCGCCGTCAATGCGCTGGCCAAGATCGCGGCCGTGCTGCCGGACGATCTGCGTGAAGATCTCGATGCCTCGACGCTGCTGGTCGGGCCATCGGCGCAAGCCATCGAGGGCATCGATCTCGGCACCGTTCGGCAGGCCATCCGCAACGAACGCAAGATCGGTTTTCTCTACCAGACCGCCGGCGGTGCCGCGTCACAGCGTGTGGTCTGGCCGTTTGCGCTCGGTTTCTTCGACAAGGTGCGGGTGGTGGTGGCGTGGTGCGAGATGCGGCAGGATTTCCGGCATTTTCGCGCCGATCGCATATCCGGCCTCAACGCCACCGAGACGCGCTATCCGCGCCGCCGCCAGGTGCTGCTCAAGGAATGGCGGGCGACGTTCGACAAGCCGCGTGAGTCATGACGGCTACTGCCAGAATCTGACAGTAGCCTGCTCTAGGTTCAGCGCATCGAAACGCTGACCTTTGGAGAGCAGACATGACCACCCCGAATTTCGTCATCCTCTGTCGACCAGCCATTGCGGAGCGGTGCCTTCTACAGCGCCCTGCTCGGACGCGAGCCGGCCGAAAGCGCGCCGACCTTCGTGCTGTTCGTGCTCGACAACGGCTTCAAGCTCGGCCTCTGGTCGCGTCATACGGTCGAACCGGCGGCGGCCGCGACGGGTGGCGGCGGCGAGATCGTGTTCGCAATGGAGACGTCTGATGCGGTCGACGCCACCCATGCCGACTGGTCCGGCCGCGGCCTTAAGATCCTGCAGACGCCGACCGATCTGGATTTCGGCCGCACTTTCGTCGCGCTCGATCCTGACAGTCACCGCCTGCGTGTCTACTGGCTGTCCGATGGGAAACAGGCCAATGGGGAACAGAAATGAGCGCGTGTTGGATCGCGGTCGCATCGGCCGAGCACGTCCGGCGCGGCCGCAGGGACGGCTTCATGCAGGTCAACCACGGCAAGGCGGCGCCGCTGCGCCGCATCAAGCCCGGCGACGGCATCGTCTATTATTCGCCGACTACAATTCTCGGTGAAAAGGATGGCCTGCAGGCCTTCACGGCAATCGGCACCGTGCGGGAAGGCGAACCCTATCAGGGCGATATGGGCGGCGGCTTCACCCCGTTCCGGCGCGACGTCGACTGGGCACCTGCGCAGGAAGCGCCGATCAAGCCGCTGCTCGAAGAACTGGCCTTCACAGCTGGCAAGTCGAACTGGGGATATCAGCTGCGCTTCGGCCTGTTCGAAATCACCGATCACGATTTTCGTCTGATCGCCGACGCGATGGGCGCAGGAATGGAGACGGCGAGTTAGACTACGCTTTCAGCGCGTCATAAACGGCAATACCGACGGCGAGGTCCTCGAGTGCCGCGCCGACCGATTTGAACAGCGTGATCTCGTTGGGGCTCTGGCGGCCTTTCTTCTGGCCGCGCGCCAGTTCGTGCAAATCGGCGACTATGGCGTCCGGCTTCAGCAGGCCGGAGGCCAGCGGCTGGACGATGTCGCCGGCCTCCTTGGTGGCGCCGGCGCGGGTGTCGACATAGACGCGGCCACGCGTGATCGCGTCATCATCGCTTTCGCGCATCGTTGGTGTAAAGCCGCCGACCAGGTCGACATGGGTTCCCGGCCGCAACAGTGCTCCCTTGATCAGTGGCGTCGTGGAGATCGTGGCCGAGGAGACGATGTCGGCGTCGCCAAGCTCGGTATCGAGATCGGTCGCGGCGCTGGCCGCGAAACCTTCCGCGCGCAAATCGGCCGCGACCTTCTCGGCGTTTGCCAAGGTGCGGTTCCAGATGCGGATGGTCTTGATCGGCCGCACCGCGCAATGCGCCTTGGCGAGGAACGGCGCCAGCGCGCCGGCGCCGACCACGAGCAGCCGCGAGGCATCGTCGCGGGCCAGGTAGGACGCCGCCAGCGCCGACGCGCAGGCGGTGCGCCACTGCGTGAGGCGCTGGCCGTCGATCAGGGCTTCCGGTTCGCCGGTGCTGCCATCGAGCAGGAGATAGAGCCCCATCACCGCCGGCTTGCCGATGGCGTTGTTGTCGGGCGAGACGGTGACGATCTTGACGCCGATATGGCCACCGGCCGAGCTGCCGGCGGCGTTGAAATCGGTCCATGCCGGCATCAGCAGCAAGGTCGAGGCCGCACCATCCGGCCGCTCGACCGCGTGATGATGCCTGACGGGCTGTACGGCGCCGTCACGGAAAGCCGTGCGCAACGTCTCGACCAATCCGGGGAAGGTCAGCGCATGATCGACCTCGGCGGCCGAAATGGTCAGCATGACAAGCTCCGTGGAAGAAAAGGCGCCGGCCGGCTCATCAATTGGTCGGCTTTGGCAATGCCGATCCTTGGGCCGATCCTTGGCTCAGTCCCTGAGCTGATCCTTGGGCTGGCCCCTGTGGCGCCGCCGGCGCGCGGCTGACCGCCTGGCGCAGGTTTTCCGCCTCGACGCCGCGCTGGCGCGCCAGCTTGCGGTAGCGGCCCTGCTTGACCCAGGTCGCCAGGCTGCCGACGATCATGCCGATGGCGAGCGCCAGGAACAGGAAAATGAACAGCGGCAAGGTGAGCGTCAGCTTCGGATTGCCGGGATTGAAAGGGTCCAGCGTGAAGGCGACGAGTTCGCGGTTGGCGACGGCGAGCGCGATCAGGATGATCGCAAGAGGCACGAAGACCACGATGAGCATGAAACGATTGAGCATTATGTTTTCCGTCGGAAGCCGGCGCTGAGACCGCGCCTACTTGCCGCCGTTCAGCCTTTCGCGCAGTTCCTTGCCGGTCTTGAAGAACGGCACCCATTTCTCCTCGACCTCGACGGATTCTCCGGTGCGCGGGTTGCGGCCGGTGCGGGCGGGTCGGTTTTTCACCGAAAAAGCACCAAAACCGCGCAACTCGACCCGATTGCCTTCGGCAAGGGCGTCGGTGATCTCGTCGAAGATCGCGCCGACGATGTTTTCGACGTCGCGCAGGAAAAGATGCGGATTGCGCGTGGCAATAATCTGCACAAGTTCGGACTTGATCATCAGACGTGTCCCCGTGAAAGCAGTGCGGTCAAAATTATGAGGATGATTTTATTGGCTTTTTCAGCTGTCCCAAACCGCACTCAAGGGTGCCAGACGGAAACGAGGCCGTCAAGAAACAAGCGGTCGGCGCCAAGTTCGTGGATGACATCGCCGCTGGAGTCCGGCAGGCCGAGTGCGCTGCCGACCATTTTCACCATGGCTTTCGACCACAGGAAGCTGCCGCGCCGGTCGGTGTCCTTCCATTCAACCACCTTGAGCTTGGCGTCGACACCCTTGGTCGCCAGCCAGTCGATCGCCTCGGTCTCGCCGCCGACGGCGTCGATCAGCCCGTTGGCGACACCCTGGCGGCCGGTGAAGATCGACCCGTCGGCAAGCGCCAGTGCCTGTTCGCGGGTCATCTTGCGGCGTTCGGCGACAATGCCGACAAACCAGTCGTAGCTGTCGAGGATAAGCTTGCGGACCATGGCGCGCTCGTCGTCATTGGTCGGCTTGAAGGGAGAGGGCGAGGCCTTGAGCGGCGAGGATTTCACCTCCTCCAGCTTGACGCCAAGCTTGTCCATCAGGCCGCTGACGTCGGGGTACTGGATCAGCACGCCGATCGAGCCGACGATCGAGGTCTTGCGGGCGACGATGTGATCGGCGGCGCTGGCGATCATGTAACCCGCCGACGCGGCGAGCGTGCCGACTTCGGCCACGACCGGCTTGTCGGCTGCCACCTTGCGCACTTCCTCATAGATCGATTCACCGCCGACAGTCGTACCGCCGGGTGAATCGATCGCCAGGATCACGCCCTTCACCTTCGACGACTTGCGGATGTCCTCCAGGCGCTTGATCAGTTCCTCGTCCTCGGTGATCGTGCCTTCGATCCTGACCTTGGCGATATGGTCGACGGACGAGCCGCCGAGATCGTCGCGATAGAACCAGGCCGACAGCGCAATCACTCCGAGCGCGACGATGCCGATGGCCGCAACACGCCAGAATGTCAGCTTGCGCCGCAAGCGGCGGCGGTCGATCAGGTCGTCGGCTCTCAATGCCATGGTCAGCCTCACGGTCGGCGGGAAGAGACGCTTTTAGACCATGATGAACGCATCGGGAAGCGGTTCCGTCTTGCCGATGGCGCGGCAATCCGCCCGCCGCGATCCCGGCGCTGTCTGTTTTGTGACTGGCCCGCGCAAGGGACGCGAGATAAGGGAGGAAAGGCGGCGATGAAAAAACGGCGCAGGCGTGCCCATTTCTGCTATGAAGTACCGGTTGTTGTGCCGACCTCGTTTTCGTTTGTTCAACCACAGTTGTCACATTTTTGCGGTTTTCGTGGGCTTGTGCTTGCCTGAAGGCACCGGCCCCCCACCTATAGGCGGTGCTTCCTGGCGGGCAGGGGGCTAGAAGAAAGCAGTCATGTTAGCGCGATCCAATGAACCGACCAGCCCGGAGACGGAGTTGGCTCCCCCGGCGGATGGCTGGACGCGGGGCGAAGCGTTCGACCGTGCCCAGCGCCATTCGCGCCGCGTGCGCGTGCTCAAATTCGCCGTGCCGCTGGCCGCGGCGCTGATCGCAGTCGCCTTCCCGGTCTATTCCTATCTGGCCGCACCCGTCTCCGTGGCGGTGCAGTCGGAAGGCACCGCCTTTTCCAACGGCAAGCTGGTGATGGCCAACCCCAAGCTCAACGGGTTCACCAAGCAGAAGCAGCCCTATTCGATGACCGCCCTGCGGGCGATACAGGATGTCAGCACGCAAGGCATCATCGAACTCGAAGGGATAGATGCCAAGGTGCCGGTCGGGCCGGACAATGTCGCTGCGATCAAGGCCTCGCGCGGTACCTATGATCGCAACGGCAATACGATGAAAATGACCAGCGACGTCATCATCACCACGACCGACGGCATGCAAGCCAAGTTCAAATCGGTCTTCCTCGACATGGGCAAAGGCACTATGAAGACGGATGATCCCGTCGATGTCAGCCGTGGCGGGTCACAGATCACTGCGAATTCCCTGACGGTCCAGGACAATGGCAAGGTCCTGGTGTTCGAGAACAGGGTGCGCGTCAACATCGATCCTGCCGCTCTGAAGGCGGCTGAGGCAGAGGGCAAAGAAGCGAATGTGGCTCAATAGTTCGACACGGCTTGCGGCCGCAACTTCGGCGTTGCTTCTGCTGGGCCTTGCGCCGTCGCTGGCGCAGTCCGGCGCCACCAGTCAGGTGTCGGGCCTCAAACTGGCGGGCGACAAGCCGATCCAGATCGAAAGCGACAAGCTGGAAGTCCGGCAGGCGGAAAATGTCGCCATCTTCACGGGCAATGTCACCGTCGTCCAGGGACCGACGCTGATGAAGGCCGGCAAGATGATGGTCTACTACATCAAGGATCCGAATGCGGCGGCCAAGGGCACGGAAGCTGCCGGCGCGGCGATGACCGGCTCGGCCAACATCGACCATCTGGAGATCTCCGACAAGGTCTACATCAAGTCGGATCAGCAGGTAGCTACCGGTGATCAAGGAAGCTTCGACATGAAGAGCCAGGTGCTGGTGCTTTCAGGCAAGAAGGTCGTCCTTTCGCAAAACGACAACGTCCTGGTCGGCTGCAAGCTGACCGTCCAGATGAAAAGCGGGCTGGCCCAGGTTGATCCATGCGCCGGGCAGCGCGTCCAGATGTCGATCACGCCGCCGCCGAAATCGGATGCGCCGAAATCGGGAGCGACGAACCCCTGATGGCCAGCCTGTCATCGCTGACGGCGCGTCTTCCGGGACGAGCCGCGGCTAAGGTTTCGGCTCCGGCCACGATCAACGTCGACAAGGCGAAGTTCAAGGGAACCTTGATCGCCAAGGGCCTGACCAAGAGCTACAAGGGCCGCAAGGTGGTCAGTGGCGTCACGCTGGGCGTGCGTGCCGGCGAAGCCGTCGGGCTGCTCGGCCCCAACGGTGCCGGCAAGACGACCTGTTTCTACATGGTCACCGGCCTGGTGCCGGTGGATGAAGGCACGATCGAGATCGACGGCTTCGACGTCACCTCGATGCCGATGTACCGCCGTGCGCGTCTCGGCATCGGCTACCTGCCGCAAGAGGCGTCGATCTTTCGCGGCCTCAATGTCGAGCAGAATATCCGCGCGGTGCTCGAAGTGGTCGAACAGGACCGCAAGGCGCGCGAGCGCAGTCTCGACGAACTGCTCGAGGAATTCCACATCAGCCATCTGCGCAAGGCGCCATCCATGTCGCTCTCCGGCGGCGAGCGGCGGCGCCTGGAAATCGCGCGCGCGCTGGCGACTCGCCCGGCCTACATGCTGCTCGACGAGCCTTTCGCCGGCATCGATCCGATTGCGGTCGCCGATATCCAGCAGCTAGTTCGTCACCTGACGGCGCGCGGGATCGGTGTCCTCATCACCGACCACAATGTGCGCGAGACGCTCGGGCTGATCGACCGCGCCTACATCATCCATGCCGGTCAGGTGCTGACCCATGGCCGCGCCGACGAAGTGGTGGCAAATCCAGATGTGCGGCGTCTTTACCTCGGCGAGGGTTTTACGCTCTGACTTTTCCATGCAATCGCGGACGGCGGGACCGCTTCCGGGATTTTGCCCTGGGCGTGAAATTTGTTTCCTGACACGATTTTTTGGGTGTGACGGCCTGATTTTCGGCGATTTTGCTCCGGGATAACGCTCCGGTAAGCGGCTTTTGCTAGGCTTTGCCTTGACAAGCAAAAGCCGGGCCAGTTTCTATGGCCAGCCGCGAAATTCATTTGCGGCAAGTCCGGACGCTAGAGGAGGCGTTTGAAACCGAACCATGGCGTTGGCGGCGAAACTACAACTCCGACAGTCGCAGTCGCTGGTGATGACGCCGCAGCTGATGCAGTCGATTCGGCTGCTGCAGTTCACCCATGTCGAGCTCGAGCACTTCATCGACGAGGAGATCGAGCGCAACCCGCTTCTGGAGCGCGCCGAGCCGCAGGACGACGCCGCCAGCGACCAGGCGCAGAAGACCGAGGCGGAGCCGCAGGCGGCGGCCGATGGCGACTGGTTCGAGAACGAGGCGGGATGGAGCGCAGAGGCGATCTCGGAAAAACTCGATACGTCGCTTGAGAACCTGTTTCCCGATGATCCCGGCACCAGCGAGCGGCTCGGACCCGACCTGACGGCGCAATGGAAATCGGCTTCCGGCAATGGCGGCGGCTCCTCGTCCGAGGGGCTTGACGCCGGTGACATGGCAGCGGGCGCCATCACCTTGCGCGACCATGTCGGCGAGCAGGTCGCACTTGCCTTCGCCGAACCGGTGGCGCGGCTGATCGCCGCCGACCTTGCCGACGGGCTCGACGAGGCCGGTTATCTGCGCGCGGACCCGGCCGAGGTCGCAGCAAGGCTTGGCACCGACGCTGCCACCGTGGCCAAGGTGCTGGCGGTGTGCCAGACGTTCGAGCCGGCCGGCCTGTTCGCCCGCGACCTTGCCGAGTGCCTGTCACTGCAGCTTGCGGCGCGCGATCGCCTCGATCCGGCGATGAAGGCCCTGGTCGCCAATCTCGAACTCCTGGCGCGGCGCGATTTCCAGACGCTGAAGCGGATTTGCGGCGTCGACGAGGAGGATCTGCTCGACATGCTGGCTGAGATCCGGGCACTCGATCCGCGTCCGGGCATGGCGTTTTCGGGCGGCGTCAGCGACGCCATCGTTGCCGATGTCGAGGTGCGCGCGGCCAATGACGGCAGCTGGACCGTCGAACTCAACGCCGAAACGCTGCCGCGCGTGCTGGTCGACCATATCTATTTCGCCCAGGTCTCGCCGCACGCTAAGAATCAGGCGGAAAAGGATTTCCTGGCCGAGTGCCTGCAAAACGCCAACTGGCTGACGCGCAGCCTCGACCAGCGGGCAAAGACCATCCTCAAAGTGGCCTCGGAAATCGTGCGCCAGCAGGATGCGTTCCTGGTCCATGGCGTGCGCCATCTGAAGCCGCTCAACCTGCGCACGGTGGCCGACGCCATCGGCATGCACGAATCGACCGTCAGCCGCGTCACCGCCAACAAATACATACTGACCCCGCGCGGCGTGTTCGAACTGCGCTATTTCTTCACAGCCTCGATCGCCGCGTCGGGCGGCGGCGACGCGCATTCCTCGGAAGCGGTGCGCGACCGCATCAAGCAGTTGATCGACGAGGAGAAACCCGTCGATGTCCTTTCCGACGACGCGATCGTCGATATGCTCAAGGAGAGCGGCGTCGATATCGCCCGGCGCACGGTCGCCAAGTACCGGGAAGGCATGAATATTCCGTCTTCCGTGCAGCGCCGGCGCGAAAAGCGGGCGCTTGCCAGCGCCGGTCGTTAAAGCAATTCCGGCGAAGTGTGAGGCGGTTTTCCAGAAGGAATTGCGTCAAGACAAAGAGATGGAGCGGTTCAACGTTTCCCTGAAACGATGAACTGCTCCAGGCCTCGGGCATTTCCACAGCTTTCGAGCTTCATTGACAAGCCGCGGGGAAGTGTCTAGAAGCCCGCCCGCATGAGACGGGCCCGATGCCCGCTAGCGGATGGTCCGTCACGACAATGGCCTCGGGACGGTCAAAAAGGCGGCTTGCGATCAACCGGAAAGTTCGGATTTAAATCGGCGCGAGTGACGCCGCAAAGCTTGTGCGCACGGATCACGAGTATAAACTCAGGCCAGTTTGAAGCCTGAGCAAGGAAGGTCAGTTTTCAGATGAATCTGCGCATATCGGGAAAACACATGGATATCGGCGATGCGTTCCGCACACGCATCAACGATCGTGTCGGCGAAGCGATCGGCAAATATTTCGATCGCGGCTTTGCGGGACACGTCACCGTCATCAAATCGGGCTCGCGCTACCAGGCGGATTGCATGATCCGGCTGGATTCCGGCGCCTCGCTGCAGGCCACCGGCGATGCCCAGGACCCAACCTTGGCCTTCGAGGCCGCGGCCGATCGGCTGGAGACCCGGCTCCGGCGTTACAAGCGCCGTCTCAAATCGCACAACTCCGGCAATGCCAACGGCGATCTGACCGACATCGCCTATACGGTGATGGCGCCGCTTGCCGATGACGACGAGGATATCCCGGAGGATTTCGCACCGGCCATCGTCGCCGAATCAACCATGACGCTGAAGACCATGTCGGTGGCCTCGGCGGTAATCGAGCTCGATAACAAGGACAGCCCGGTGTTCGTTTTCCGCAACGCCGGAACCGACCATCTCAATATCGTCTATCGCCGGCCCGACGGAAACATTGGCTGGATCGACCCGTCCACGACCAAGGTCGCACAAGCGTGACGACCAAGGTCGCACAGGTGACGACCGAGATCGCACAGGGATAAAGCCAGCCGCACGAGGGGTGGGGACTGGTGACGGCAGGCGAACAAGGGATTTTCAAGCATGGATCTGAGCGATCTTATCAGCGTTCCGGCGATTTTGCCGGCGTTGAAGGCGAACTCCAAGAAGCAGCTTCTGCAATTGCTGTCCGAACGGGCAGCGGCGATTTCGGGCATTCCGGAGAGGGAAGTGTTCGACACCATCCTGCAGCGTGAACGGTTGGGCTCGACCGGTGTCGGCAACGGCATTGCCATTCCGCATGGCAAGCTCGCCGGCGTGAAGCGCATCGCCGGCGTTTTCGCCCGGCTGGAAACGCCGGTCGATTTCGAGTCGCTGGATGACCAGCCTGTCGACCTGGTGTTTCTGCTGCTGGCGCCGGAAGGGGCGGGCGCCGATCATCTGAAGGCCCTGTCGCGCATTGCCCGCGTGCTGCGCGACGCCGACACGGTGGCCAAGGTCAGGGGCACGCGCGACGCCGCTGCGATCCACGCGCTGTTGTCGGATACCCAGGCCTCGCACGCGGCCTGACGCCATTTTTGAGTGTGACCGCCAAGGGCCGCCTCAAGCGGCCCTTTTTGTTTTAGCCAACCGATCGCCTCTCGACGGAATCCCGCAGGGAAAGCGCGAGGTGCTTTTCGCCGGAAAAGGTCTTAATGAATGGCGACGGTGGTCAGGTCGTTTTCCATGGCGCCGGCCAGTGCGCGGTCGCGCGCATCGGAAAGCAGGATCGGCTGGCCATTGGCCGCAAACAGCGCCCACAGCGTCATGCCGGGCGCTAGCTCGCCGATGTTGGGGAAACGACCAAGCAGATCGTCGCTCGAGACCTTGCGGAGGTAAGCGACCGAGCCTTCGCCGAGATGGGCGAATTCGCCGCTGGTCATTGTGATGGTTTCGTCAGTTCTGGTCATTTCAAGCCTCCTTGGCGCGCGGACGCCACGATTGGCCGCCCCGCACAGAGCCATCGGCGAAGATCAGTCTTTCACCGATATGTTTATTTTCCGTACCAGCCGTTCGGACTCCGGCCGATCGAGGTCGATCGACAACAGGCCGTTCTTCAGCTCCGCCGCGATCACCCGCATGCCGTCGGCCAGCACGAAACAGCGCTGGAACTGGCGCGCGGCGATGCCGCGATGAAGGAATTCGCGCTCGGTGTCGTCGGTTTGACGGCCGCGCACGACCAACTGGTTTTCCTCCGTGGTCACATCGAGATCGCTTTCGGCGAAACCGGCGACGGCGAGCGTGATGCGCAACCTTTCGGCCTTGCCGTCGGCGCCGCTGAGCCGTTCGATGTTATAGGGAGGGTAGCTGTCGCCGGATTTCGCCAGGCGCTCCAGGGTCTTTTCCATGGCGTCGAAACCAAGGAGAAGCGGGCTGGAAAAAGGCGTCATTCGGCTCATGTTACACTGTCCTCTCAAGAGCGACATAAACTGGAAAAACCCGGATGGCATTTTTCCCGATGCTCTTGATATGGTCCGCCCCGCGACCAAGTTCAAGCCACCAGAAGACCCGCCCAAAAAGACCAGGCCTTGGACTCACAGGAATAATCGAGATGGCGCTTGAAATGACGCTTGGATGCAAGGAGAAGCGCCAAGGTCCTGCTTCGGGCGTGCTCTCGATCCGGTGAGTCCACGGCCAGCCAAACAAGGAATTGAAATGCCCCAACCACGCAAGATCATCATCGACACCGATCCTGGACAGGACGATGCCGTCGCCATTCTGTTGGCGCTCGGCAGCAGCGAACTGGAGATCGTCGGCATATCAGCCGTTGCCGGAAACGTGCCGCTGAAGCTTACCGAAAAGAATGCCCGCAGGATCTGCGAACTGGCCGGCCGGCCTGACATCAAGGTCTATGCCGGTGCCATCCGCCCGCTGGCGCGCACACTGGTCACCGCCGAGGAAGTGCATGGCAAGACCGGCCTCAACGGGCCGCAACTGCCCGAGCCGACGATGCCGCTGCAGGAGCAGTATGCCGTCGACTTCATCGTCGAGACGCTGATGAAGGAAGAGAGCGGCACCATCACGCTCTGCCCGCTCGGGCCGCTGACCAACATCGCGCTGGCGCTGATCCGCGAACCGCGCATCGCACCGCGCATCAAGGAAATCGTGCTGATGGGCGGCGGCTTCTTCGAGGGCGGCAACGTCACGCCGGCGGCCGAGTTCAACATCTATGTCGATCCGCAGGCCGCCGATCTGGTGTTCAAATCCGGCATCCCGATCGTGATGATGCCGCTCGACGTCACCCACAAGGCACTGACCACCACGAAACGCATCAAGGCCTTCCGCGACCTCGGCACCAAGGTCGGCATCGCGACCGCCGAGATGCTGGAATTCTTCGAGCGCTACGACGAGCGCAAGTACGGCACCGATGGCGGGCCGCTGCACGACCCCTGCGTCATCGCCTATCTGTTGAAGCCGGAACTGTTCAAGGGCCGCAACTGCAACGTCACCGTCGAGACCGCCTCGGAGCTAACCATGGGCATGACCGTCATCGACTGGTGGGGTGTCACAGCCAGGGAAAAGAACGCCATGGTGATGCGCGACATTGACCATGACGGTCTCTTCGCATTGCTGGTGGGGAGGCTGGGAAGGCTGTGAAAACTCCTTTCTCCCCGTTCACGGGGAGAAGGTCCCGGCAAGGGGATGAGGGGCAGCGCAACCGCCGAGAGTATGCCTGCATCCTCGGCGCTGCCCCTCGCTCGATCGCTTCGCGACCACCTCTGCCCGTACACGGGCGAGGGAAGGGCCGCTATTACTTCGACCGTGAAAAAGCCAGCCACAGGCCGCCGCCGACCATGAAGCTGCCACTGATCCTGGACAGGAGCTTGACGCGGCGGGCCGACAGCATGCGGCCGGCGCGGCCGGCGGCCAATGCATAGGTCGAGTCCGACATGGCGGCGAAGATCATGGCGGTCAGGCCCATGACGACGATCTGCAGCGAATAGTTGCCTTGCGGTGCTATGAACTGCGGGAAGAAGGCGCCGAAGAAGATCAGCGTCTTGGGATTGCTCAGCGCCACCAGCAGGCCCTGCAGGAAAAAGCCGCCACGCGGCTTTCTCGCCGTTCCGTCGGCATTCAGCGTTCCCTTGGAGCGGAACATCTGCACGCCCATCCAGATCAGGTAGGCGGCGCCGATCAGCCTGACCCATTCGAACCAGTGGCCCATGCCCGAGATCAGCGTGTTGAGGCCGATGCCGACGATGGCGATCATGATGGCAAGGCCGGCCTGGGTGCCGGCGACATTGGCAAGACCAGCGCGGGCGCCATGGCGGATGCTGTTGGCGATGATCAGCGTGACTGTCGGTCCGGGCACCAGGATGATGACGATGCAGGCGAGGACATAGGCGGCGTAGAGTTCCAGCGACATAAGTTTTCCTCAAAAATTCTGCCGATGCGGCGCAACCGGGAACAATCAATGCATGGCGGCAGCCGGGTACGCAAGCCATCGGCGAAGCGCCGCGCCGATGGGCGCTTCAGGCGCCGACGGGCCAGGGCAGCGTCGCCTCATAGGCCGCCGCCGCCCTCAGCACGGCAAGGTCACTGCGCGGCCGTCCGATCAGCTGCATGCCCATCGGGCGGCCCTGGCCGTCGAAGCCGACCGGCACGTTGACCGCCGGGCAGCCGCCTAGCGTAGCGTAGGCGGAAACCTGCATCCAGCGGTGATAGCTATCCATCGCCTGTCCGGCGACCTCGCGCGGCCAATGGGTGCCGACATCGAAGGGGAAGACCTGCGCCGTCGGCAGCGCGATGAGATCAAAGCGGTCGAAGATCGACAGCAGCGTGCGATGCCAGGAAGTACGGACGACCGAGGCCGCGCGGATCTGCGGCCCCGTCAGCCGCATCGCATTTTCCACCTCCCAGACGGCTTCCGGCTTCAGCAGGCCGCGCCTGGAGGGGTCGTCATAATGGACTTTGAGGGCGCAGCCACTGCTGGCCTGGCGCAGTGTGACGAAGGCCTGCCACAGTGCTTCGAAATCGAAATCCGGCAGCAGCGGCTCGGTCACGAAGGATGCGTCCGCGAACCGACGAAGCGCCGCCTCGCACAGATCAAGGATGCCGGGTTCGAGAGGCAAATGGCCGCCGAGGTCGCCGAGCCAGGCGATGCGGCCGCCAGTCGAGGGAGCTGCAAGCCCTTCGAGGAACGAGCCCGGTTTCTCATAGGACAATGGTGCCTGGGGATGGTGGCCAGCCTGCACGTCGACCAGCAGCGCCATGTCGGCGACGTTGCGGCCCATCGGCCCGTCGACACCCATCTGCGCGTGAAAAACCTCGACGTCCGGCCCGCCGGGCACAAGCCCCTGCGAGGGCCGAAAACCGTAGACATTGTTCCAGGCCGCCGGATTGCGCAGCGAGCCGCCGAAATCGCTGCCGTCGGCGACAGGCACCATGTCGAGCGCCAGTGCCACCGCCGCACCGCCGCTCGAACCGCCGGCGGTGAGTGCCGGGTCGAATGCGTTCAGCGTCGGCCCGAAGACAGTGTTGTAGGTGTTGGATCCCAGCCCGAATTCGGGGACATTGGTCTTGCCGATGATGATGGCGCCGGCGTCGCGGATGCGCTCGACGAAGAAATCGTCTTCCCGCGGCACGAAATCGGCGAAGATCGGCGAGCCGAAGGAGGTTCTGAGGCCCGTGGTCGAGGCGAGGTCCTTGATGGCTATCGGCAGGCCAAAGAGCGTCCCGGTTTCGGGTCCCCGTCTGGCATCGGCGGCATCGGCCTCGCGCAGGATGTCGCCGCGTTCGCGCAACGAGACGATGGCGTTGACCAGCGGGTTGACCGCATCGATGCGGTCGAGGAAAGCCGTCACCACCTCGCGTACGGAAAGGCTCTTGCGACGGATCGACTCGGCCAGTTCTACAGCCGACAGGCGGCAGATATCGCCGGCCGGCGGCACGGCGTGTTTGGTGCGGGGACGCGTCATTTCAGCTGGCTTCTTGCAATGCCTGGTCGACATCCTTGGCCAGCGGGATCGCCGGCTGGGCGCCAGGCTTCAGACAAGCCAGCGAACCGGCCGCACCGGCGCGCGCCAATGCCTTGTCGAGCGCGAGGCCGGACGACAGGCTGGCAGCGAAATAGCCGCAGAAGGTGTCGCCGGCGCCGACCGTGTCGACAGGCGTGATTTTCATTGCCGGAACGGTCAGGAAGTCAGCAGGTGTCGCCGCCATGACGCCGTCGCCGCCGAGCGTGACGACGATGGTGCGGCCGGTTTTCGCCGCGAAGTCGCGCATGCGTGCCGCCCGGTCGCGGCCGTTCAACGCCAGCGCCTCGCCATAGAGGTCGAACTCGGTCTCGTTGGCGACGGCATAATCGGCCTTGCCGAGGAAAGCCGCCGCATCGCCCTGGAAAGGAGCGGTGTTGAGCACGGTGATGGCGCCGGCCGCGCGGGCCTGCTCGAGCGCGGCATCGACGGTCGCCAGCGGGATTTCATGCTGCAAAAGCACGACATCGCCCTTTTTCAGAAAAGCTTTGGACAGGTCCCCGGGCAACACGGACGCATTGGCGCCGGGAACCACGGCGATGATGTTCTCGCCGTCGTCGCCGACCATGATCAGCGCCGTGCCGGTCGAGGCAAAGGTTTCCCCCACGCCCGACAGGTCGACCTTGGCCTCGCGCAACAAAGCCAGCGCCTCGGTGGCGAAACTGTCCCTGCCGACGGCGCCGACCATGCGCACCGGGACACCGGCACGTGCAGCGGCCAGCGCCTGGTTGGCGCCCTTGCCGCCGGGCGCCGTGGTGAAACCGGAGCCGCTCACCGTTTCGCCGGGGCTCGGCAGGCGGTCGACTTTGGCGATGAGGTCGAGGTTGATCGAGCCGATGACGATGATCAAGCAAGGCCTCCTGTCGGTACAAAAACGTGTTGGCGCGTTCCGGCCAGATGCACGTCGCTCCAATCGCGCGGGAAGCTAACCTGTAAGGCAGCAGCTTGCCAGACCACACGGATGGGTCCAGTCGGTTTTGTGTTATATCAACCTATTCGCATAGCACCGTGACCGTGCCCTGATAGGTGCCGGCAGGAAAGATGCCGCTCGACTTGGTGGCGGAGAGATCGACCTGCATGGAGTGGGTGCCGTTTGTGACCTTTTGCGGCACGCTTCCCGATATGTCGACCCCGGAGCCGTCGAGGCGGAAGACCGAGGCGAAGGTCACATTGGTGCCGCCGCCGCTCGGCGCGGACGAAAATGCGGCAGGCGCAGGCGCCGAAACCGAATAGCAGTCAAGCAAGTCGAACAAGGAACACAGCAGTGAGCTTGCCACGATGGTGGCGTTCGCACTCGATCCGCCTGCTTGTTTGGAGCCCAGTATACTGATGGCGGGATTTGCCTTCATCGTTCCCGATGTCCCGACCATGATGGTGCAGGTGCCGATAATCGCGGCCGGCGCTGGCTGGCAGAAGCCGGCCAGCGCCGCCACCGCAAGCAGCGCGCGGCTATTTCCTCTTCTTTTTCTTGCCATTGGCATTTCCGGTTCTGAGGCTCCAGCCCTCATTGGCCCATCCGGGTGACGCGGTCGCGGCAGCGGCGGGAGCGGTGGCGGCCACGCTCCCGGTCTGGCCGTCGGCGCCGAGACCCATTTTGAGGAGTTTCAACTCCAACTGCAGGCGCTGGACCTCGAGTTCGTACAGGCGGCTGCAGTCGAGACGCTTCGGCGTACGTCCGATCGGGATCACCACCCGGCCATAGGTGGCGACGCCATTGTCCGTCTGGCCGTTACCCCTGATAACGCCGAGATCGACGTAGGCACCTGAACCGGAGACTGCGGAACGGCAAGTGGTGCCGTCCGCGGCATGCACCTCGTCCTGGCCTTGGGGCAAGGTGACACCGGGCAAATTGAACCCGTTCTCGTTCTGGTTGAGATTATAGATCTGGTCCTGCGCCTGGGTTGGAGCGGTGTTTGTCACAGCAACTGCAAGTGCCAGCGTCAGGACTTGCGATGCCCAAAAAACTTTCCGCATATCTGTGCCTTTATCTGCGTCTGTTGATTGGGGAAGGGGATGCTTTCGGTACAGATACGGACTTTGCGCTCGACGGCGCCGCCGAAGGGGACGACCACGAGGACGGATCGGGAGGCCTGGGAGCCGAGTTGGAAGACACTCGGAGAGATCCTGGCGTCAACCGGCTGAAAGTCCTGATCGTAGACGTGGATTTCGACCCTGATCTTCTGGTCGTAGGGATTGGCCGGGAAGACACGGACGGCGAAGACGTCGGTGAAACTGTTGATCTCGCCACGCATCGGCGACATCGACTGGGCGCCGGCGGCAATAGGCATCAGCGCCACGGCCATTGCCGTCGCCAAGGTTCGAACATGTGTCAAGGACCCCTCCTTCCTGAGGGCTATTCGCAGCGCAGCGTCACCGTTGCCTGATAGTTTCCGTTCGAGAAGCGGTTGCTGCCGCTCTTGGTGCCGGCCAGATTGACCGAGACGAGATCGGCGCCGGGTGTGGTGATTGCGGTGGCCGAGCCTGTCTCCACGATCGAATGCGCGCCCGCGGCCGAATAGGTCGGTGTCCAGGTGGTCGACGTGGTGTCGGCCGACGGCACCGTCGTGGTGGTCACCGGATCGACGCTCAGCGACACGCCGCCGGTCGTCGTCAGAGTGACGGTTCCGGCCGAGCCGCCGCTGTTGTGGGAACTGAGGGACTGGAGATCGGGACTGACCGTCATCGTGCCATTGGTGGCGATGACAAGCGTGCAGGTCGGGCTGATTGTGCCATTGAAAATGACATTTTGCGTCGTGGCCGACGCGGCCTGGCCCATGCACGCGACCAGCAATGTTGCACCGATGGCGGTGCCGAACGACTTCATCGCGCCCCTCCTATCAAATCGGATTGCCCGAATTAACAGGAGTCATGATCGCTTTATCATGGTTAATTTAGCGTAAACTTAAATAACGCACTGAAATAACACCAGTGAATAAACCGACGGTTGTCCCAGGTTGTAATCCGAAATTCGTAGAATAAATCGCACTAATACTTAGAGATGCGAATATTCATATATTCATTCGCTGAAGACTGAAAAATCGATATTCAGGATGACACTTGCCCCGCCTCCCAGCCCAATATGGCGCGTTTGCGGGTCAGGCCCCAGTGATAGCCGGTGAGGTCGCCGGACTTGCCAATGGCGCGGTGGCAAGGCACGACGAAGGAGAGCGGGTTGGCGCCATTGGCGGCGCCGACCGCCCGGCTGGCGCTCGGCGCGCCGATGCTGGCGGCGATCGAGGAATAGGTACGGGCCTTGCCCATCGGAATCCGCAGCAGAGCCTCCCAGACGCGAACCTGGAAGTCGGTGCCGATCATGACGACATGCAGCGGCTGGTCGGGGCGCCACAGCGTCTGGTCGAAGATGCGCGCAGCATAGGGACCGGTCGCCGCCATGTCCTCGACATAGATGGCGTTCGGCCAGCGGCTGGACATGTCGGCGAACGACGCGCGTTCCTCGCCTGGATCGCTGAAGGCGAGGCCGGCAAGGCCACGGTCGGTGGCCATGATCAGGGCGGTGCCGAAAGGCGAGGGATGGTAGCCGTAGCGGATGGTGAGACCGGCGCCGCGCGTCTTGTAGTCGCCCGGCGACATCGCCTCGTGGGTGACGAACAGGTCGTGCAGCCGACCGGGACCGGACATGCCCAGTTCGAACGAGGTTTCGAGCAGCGGCATGCCGGAATCGAGCAACCGGCGGGCGTGATCCAGCGTCACCGCCTGCAGAAACGCTTTTGGCGACAGGCCGGCCCAGCGGGTGAAAAGTTTCTGCAGACCAGTCGGCGTCTCGCCGACCTCCTCCGCAAGCTCCTCGAGCGAGGGCTGATCGCGATAGTCGAGGCTGATCTTCTCGATTGCGCGGCGCACGATCTCATAGTCGCTGCCTTGCGGCGTGATGTCCTTCTTGAGGATTGCTGTCTGTGTGCTCATCGGACTGTCTCCTTGGCCAGGAATATCGCCCCTTGGGGCGCCGATCGCCACCCGAAACTTGCCTTCTTGCCGCGCATACCCAGATAGACTCGGGTTTCGTGAGCCTGTTCCATCCCGACGTGTCGGGATGGGGCTCTATCTTTGTGTTCGAGCATGATCTTTTCCGAATCCCGGCATCCACATTTCGGGATCATGTTCTTGCGAGGAGTCGCTCATGGCCGGCGAGAAAGTGCATCTGACCGGGGCAAGGGAAACCTTGCTGATGACGCTCTACGGCAAGGCGTTGGAAAGCCGGCTGCCCGATTCGCTGCTCGGTGATCATTTCGCCGACAAGGCGGTGCGCAAGATCGACTATGATTTTGCCAGGCTCAAGGTCGACGAGAATCTCGGCATCGGCCTGGCGATCCGGGCCAAGACACTGGACGTTCGTGTCGAGGATTTCCTGGCGAGAAATCCCGGCGCCATCGTGCTGCATCTGGGCTGCGGGCTCGATACGCGCATCTTCCGTGTCGATCCGCGACCGGGCGTGGACTGGTTCGATGTCGACTATCCAGAAGTTATCGAGCTCAGGCGCAAGCTCTACCCGTCGCGCGACCATTACCACCTCATCGCTTCGTCGGTGACCGAGCCCGGCTGGCTGGCCGAAGTGCCTCGCAACCGCCCGGCCATCGTCGTGGCGGAGGGGCTGACGCCCTATCTCCCCGCCGACGAGGGGCTGCGTCTGGTTTCTCGGCTTGTCTCGCATCTTGCCGGCGGCGAGTTGATGTTCGACGCCTATAGTCGTTTCGGCCTGACGCTGCTTCGCCTCAATCCGACCATCAAGGCGACAGGCGCAGAAGTTCACTGGGCGATCGACGATCCGCACGAGTTGGAGCAGGCGGTTCCCAAGCTGCGGTTCGTCGAGGACATCTCCGCCTACAAGCCTGAACATGCCGCCCGCATGGGCTGGTCCGCCAAACTGTTCGTTCGCCTTTGGAAACACATTCCGGCGCTGCGCAAGGTCGGCAGGCTTTTGCGGTATCGGTTCTAAGCACTTTGTCTGTCGCAATTCCCAAGGGAAAGCGCTGCGCGCTTTTCTAGGGAACCGCTTCACGCTTTTCCGGGAATTGCTTCTAGCGCGTCTTGGCGGTTGCCAGCGCCCGCGAAAAGGCGGTGGCAAAGCTCTCGCGGGACTCAGGATCGAGAAAGCCGCCGATCGGCACGTTCTGGCCTTGCCCTTCAACCGTCATCTTGGTGATACCGATCTCGGCGTGCCGGGCGACCGAGAATCGTGCCCAGAATGGGTTGAAGCGGTGCGCTTCCGATTTTCCCGAGGGAGTTGTCTTGCGGATGTCGAGGCTGGTGCGCGAGACCGACACTTCCTCACGGGCGCGGGCGGCGCGGTAGTTGGCGCGGAAGGCGATGTAGACGGCGACCACGTCGAGGCCGAAGAAGCCGAACACCGGCCAGGCGCCACGCGACAGGAAAAACGCGCCTGTCACCAGCCAGCCGAACAGCAGCGCGCCCATCAGGACCAGAAAACCCGTCCTGCCCAGCGACCGGTGCGGGGTCAGCAATGCGCGGAAGAAGGGTTCGTCGGCCTGGAATGAGGCGTTTGTGTCGCTCATGACTGGATATTATAGGAAGGGAATGGCGCGCCCCAAGTCCAAAGAGTCTCCGATGCCCAAAAAAGAGCGGTTCCCCGGCCGACGCGATGGCTCGAACGCCAAGCCGCGCCCACGGCCGGTGCGGCGGACTTCGCGCTACAGTCCGGCCGAAGTGCACGAGATATTCCGGCGCTTCTGCGTCCAGCGGCCAGAGCCGAAGGGCGAACTCGAACATGTCAACGCCTTCACCCTGCTGGTGGCGGTGGTGCTTTCGGCGCAGGCGACGGATGCCGGCGTCAATAAGGCGACACGGGCGCTGTTCAAGGTCGCCGACACACCGCAGAAAATGCTGGCGCTGGGTGAGGCAAAGATCGGCGAATACATCAGAACCATCGGGCTCTGGCGCAACAAGGCCAAGAACGTGATTGCGCTGTCGCAAGCGCTGATACGCGACCATGGCGGCGCGGTGCCTGATGACCGCGATGAACTGGTCAAGCTGCCGGGCGTCGGACGCAAGACCGCCAATGTCGTGCTCAACATGGCCTTCGGCCAGCACACGATGGCGGTCGACACGCATATCTTCCGCATCGGCAACCGGCTGGGCCTGGCGCCTGGCAAGACGCCTGAGCAGGTCGAGCAAGGGCTGCTCAGGATCATCCCGGACGAATATATGCGCCATGCACATCACTGGCTGATCCTGCATGGCCGCTATGTCTGCAAGGCGCGCAAGCCGGACTGCCCAGCCTGCGTCATCGCCGATATCTGCAAGGCCGAGGAGAAGACGACCGACGTGCCGGCGCCGCTGGTGCCGATCGCCTCGCTTGAAACGGCGTCAGCGGAAAATCAAATGCCGTAACCGCGTGCCATCGCCGCCGCGAAGACCGGGATCAGCAGGAAGACGAAGGCCTCGGCGCGGATATAGGCATTGACCGAGACCAGCTCGCTCGCGGGTACAGCGAAGGAGGGATTGGCGCCAGCCTGCCGGTTCCAGGAAATGAAGCGCACGGTCGGGACGATCGATAGCAGGCCGACAACGCCGAAGGCCGCCATCTTGGCCCAGAACACCCAGTTGTGGATATAGAACTCCCAACCTTTCAGGCCCCAGAAGACCCGGCCGATGCCGACGATGATGATCAGCGCGGCGATGATACCATAGTGACGGTCGATGCCGGCGAGCCGCTTGAGCGTCGCCGCGGGCAGGTCGCCGCGGATCAGAACGAATTCGGCGCCGATGATCCCGGCCAGGGAAAACACCAGCAGGTGATGGACAATGGCAAGCGCAAGGTCGGTCGTTTCCATGCTTCTTCCCTTGGGTTGAGCACCAGCCGCGTCAGAAAAATCCCACGCCGGCAGCTGCTGAATCAGCCTGCCTGGAAACTAACACCGCCGGGCAGAATTCCCATAACGGACTTGCCGCTTCTGAACGTTGTCCGTCGCTGCTTGCCTGGATGATGGCGCATCTTCCGCTGGCCCTTGCACCGCAGGGGCGATTTGCTAAGCGCAGGCACCATCAGCGAGGCAGTCCCATGAACAACAGCCAACCGACCGTCGCCCCCGTCATCGAGACGCAACGAACCATCCTGCGGGCGCACCGGCTGGACGATTTCGATGCTTATGTCGCCATGTGGGCCGATCCGGCCGTCACCCGTTTCATTGGCGGCAAGCCGCGTACGCGCGAGGAAAGCTGGATGCGCTTCCTGCGTCACGCCGGCCTGTGGTCGCTGCTCGGCTACGGCTTCTGGGCGATCGAGGACAAGGCGACGGGCCGCTTCGTCGGCGAGGCCGGGTTTCACGATCTGAAGCGCGACATCGCGCCGCCGATCGAAGGCATTCCCGAGGCCGGATGGGCATTGGCTCCGGCCGTGCACGGTGCCGGCCTTGCTACCGAGGTCGTCAGCCGTATCCTGGCTTGGGGTGAAGAAGCATTTGGACGGGCGAGAACCGTCTGCATCATCGATCCCGAGAACACCGCCTCGTTGAATGTGGCTGGCAAGGTCGGTTATCGCGAAGTGCTGCGAACCACTTATCACGACGCCCCGACCGTCCTGCTGGAGCGGCTGTCCTAAACAGGGATTGCGGTTCCCGGGCTAGCCGGCCTTGCGGCGCAGCTTCCGCGCCACGTCGGCCCATGGATCGGCGCTCCCGGCGGCTGGCGTGACGCCGCGGCCAAGCAGCACCATCGAAGCATCGAATGGTTTCGGCCTGGCGATCCCATAGCCCTGGGCATAGTCGACGCCAATCGCCTTCAGCGCGGCGGCGATGCCGTCGCTTTCGACGAATTCGGCGATGGTGCGCTTGCCCATGACCTTGCCGATGTGGTGGATCATCTCGACCATGGCGCGGTCGATGCGGTCGTCCAGCATGTCCTTGACGAAGCTGCCGTCGATCTTGAGGTAGTCGACCGGCAGATGCTTCAAATAGGCGAAGGACGACATGCCGGAGCCGAAATCGTCGAGCGCGAAACGGCAGCCAAGCCCGCGCAGATCGGCGATGAAGCGCATGGCGTTGGTGAGATTGGCGATGGCGCTGGTTTCGGTGATCTCCAGGCAGATCATGGCAGGCGAAATGCGGTGGACGAGGAATTGCTCCAGCAGGAAGCCGAGGAAAGTCTCGTCGCCGAAGGTCGCGCCGGAAAGATTAATGGCGCATGTGGCGATCGGCGGCGTGCCCGGATCCGCCTGCCGGGCGGCCAGGATGCGGAAGGTGTTGCGCACCACCCAGCGGTCGATCGACGGCATCAGGCCGTAGCGCTCGGCAGCCGGAATGAAGCTCTGCGGGGTGACGAAGCTGCCGTCCTCGTCGGTCAGCCGCAACAGGATCTCGATATGCGCGCCCGCCTCGGCGACGTCGTCGTTGAGCGGCCGGATTTCCTGGGCATGCAGCCTGAAGCGGTTTTGCTCCAAGGCGGCGTGCAGGCGCTGTACCCACGTCATCTCGCCGAAACGCTCTCGCAAGGCCACGTCGCCGTCGCTGTGGATCTGGACGCGGTTTCGGCCCTTCTCCTTGGCCATGTAGCAGGCGACATCGGCGGCCCGCAGTGTCTCCTCGATCGTCACCTGCGCGTTGGCGATCTCAACCATGCCGATGCTGACGCTGGTGTTGAATGGCCTGCCGTCCCAGGCGAAATGCAGGTCCTGCACGCCCGCGCGCAGCCGTTCGGCGATGTCGGCCGCATCATCGGCTTCACAATCGACCAGCAGCACGCCGAACTCGTCGCCGCCCAGACGCGCCAGCACGTCGCCCGGCCGCAATTCGTGGGTCAGCAGTGCCGAGATCTGGCGCAGCAACTGGTCGCCCGCGGCATGGCCACACGTATCGTTGACCAGCTTGAACTGATCGAGATCGAGATACATCAAAGCGTGCTGCCGGGGCTGGCCCTGCAAATCGACGATCGCCCTTTCCAGCCGGCTTTCGAAATCGCGCCGGTTGGCGAGCCCGGTCAACGCATCATGCGAGGCCTGCCATGAGAGCCGCTCAATATAGTCCTCTTCGCGCGTCATGTCGTGGAAGGCGAGCACGGCGCCGACGACCTCACCGGCAACGAGCAGCGGCGCGCCGGTCAGCGCGACGGGAACGACGGACCCGTCTGGCCGCTGCAGCAATTGCGGACGGGCGCTGGAACGGCGCGCTTCGCCGGCCAGGAGACGCTCAATCAGCTGCGTTTCCTCTACACTGGTGTCCTTGTCGACGAGACGAAACAGCGATGCGATCGGTCTGCCCCTGGCGGTGCCGAACGGGCAGGCTAGCAGTTTTTCGGCAACCGCGTTCATGTAGTCCAGCCGCCCGTCACGGCCGGTGCTGATAACGGCCTGGCCGATCGAAGCAAGTGTGACCTGGGCGCGCTCGCGCTCGGCATTGAGCGCCAGCTGGAAGGCCTGCCGTTGCGCCAAGAGCTTGCGCGTGCGCCAAACGGCAAGAAGGATCAACGAGGCGGCGGTGACGAGATTGGCAAAGGTGAGCCTCCGGATGAAGCGCGATCCCTCGCCCAGACTGTCCGAGAAGGCCTTGGACAATGGCGTGACCTGACGGTCGAGCCGATGGATTTCCGCCTTCCAGGCGCTGATCTCGGCCGCCGACGCCGGCCCCTTCACCAGCGTCGCATGCATCGTGTCGCCGAGCCGCTGGATGGCGAGGATCATCGTATCGGCCGCCGCCCAGTCCCGGATGGCTGTGTCGAGATAGCTGAAATTCCGGAAATTCTGGAACAGCCAGATCAGCCCGGCGACGTCGTCCGGATGATTTCTGCCCTGCAGAAAGCCCGCGCGCGCTGCCTCTGCATCGGGGGTGGGCTGCTCGAGCGCCAGGCGGGCCGAGCGGTCGGCCAACGGAACGGCGATCGCTTGGCGATATTCGCCGAAGAATTGATCATTGCCGGTGTCCGCGTAAAGGCTGAGGAAATAGATGGCGTGCTTTTGTCCCTTGGACCAATGGCTTTCGCCGCCGACATAGGCGCGAACCGCCGAAAGCGTGTAGAGGCTGAGGCTGGCGACCAGCGCCTGGATCAGGACGACGGCGATGAACGGCCAGACGAGCCCGAGAAGACGGGGGCTGGCGTCTATCGATGACAGCTTCATAGACTTCATGGACGTGCCATGATCCTGTCAGCGTCTGTCCGACCGTTTCATCCGCCGGTTGAGACGATTTTCTTCCCCACATGTCGCTCGATGGCGACAACAAACCGGGTATCATGAGGGGCTTAACAGCAAATAAATGGTTTCGTTTTCTAAGACGACTTTTCTTGCTGGCGCAGCCGAATATTACGCAACGTCAAGTGAATGCTTGAAGTTGAATCAGTTTGTATTCGAAGCGTATCGGTCTTTTACCGGCCCGTAACAACGCGGGCTGGGCTGAGCCTACGCGGCAAGACTTGCCTGTTCCAGCAGGGAGGCATCCTCGCCGAAGGCGCGGGTGGCGCGGGCCGCCGCCTCGAGCAACGGACGTTTCATGCGTTGAAGGAAGGCGGCATCGACGCGCGTGCTCGGGCCAGCCAGCGTCAACGCACCGAGCAGGATGTGTCCCGGTCCGAATACCGGCGCCGAGACGCCCGCCGTGTCGGGGTCGCGATCGCCGACGGCAAGGCAGTGGCAGTTTTTTCGGATGGTCTCGTAGGGTTCACCGGGCTGGCCGGAAAACGCCGCAAGCACGCGTCCGCCCGAACCGACAAGCAAGGGCAAGACGTCGCCCTCGCGAATGGTGTAGCGGATCGGATGTTTGGATTCGACGCGGTATAGACAGGTGCGGACATCGCCTGAACGGACATAGAAGGCAACGCTTTCCCAACTTCGCTCGGAGAGGTCGCGCATGATCGGCAGCAGGATGTCGACCGCCACGACCGAACGCTGATAGAGCGCGCCCAACCGGAATGCAGCCGGCCCGACGCGGTAGCGCCCGTCGTCCAGGCGTTCGAGCAGTTGCCCGCGCAGCAATGAGTTCGCCAGCCGCAGGATCGTGCTCTTGTAGAGGCCGGTGCGGGCGGCGAGTTCGGCCAGGCTGAGCGAACGGTCAGCCGTGGTGAAGGCATCGAGGATGGCGATCGCCCGATCCAGGGCCGCAACACCTTCGGCCGACGCGAGCCGGTTTTCCACATCAGTCGATCTGTCTGGCAAGTCCATTGCGGTTCCCAGTTCGGTGAAACCCGAGCGGAGCCACTCTGTCGCGCCACCAAAGTGTTCTGTCCAGCAGAATATCGTTCCCGTTGACAGAACTCGGTAACATCTGCTTGAACTCGATCACGGGTCTGTGAATGCAGGCGCGTTTGGCAGGCACCGGGGGAGGTGTCGTGATCTGGAGGAATCCCATGCTGAACAGACGCAGATTTTTGATGAGCACGGCGGCGGCAAGCGCTGCCGGCCTTGCAGGACTTCATCACACGCCCGCTTTCGCCGAAGGCGCACCGCAGATCCAGATTTTCGTGCCGGCCGCTCCCGGTGGCGGCTGGGATCAGACAGGGCGCACGATGGATCAGGTGCTGCGCTCAGAGAAGCTGATCTCCGGCTCGCAGATCACCAATGTCGGCGGTGCCGGCGGCACGGTCGGGCTGCCGCAGTTCATCAGCCAGTGGAACGGCAAGGGCAATTCGCTGATGGTCGGCGGCATGGTCATGGTTGGCGCCATCATCGCCAACAAGGCCGCCAACAATCTGACGCAGGTGACGCCGATCGCCCGTCTCACCGGGGAATTCGAGGCCCTGGTGGTGCCGGCGGAATCGCCATTCAAGACCGCCGCCGATTTCGTCGCCGCGCTCAAGGCCGATCCGACGAAGGTTCCCGTCGCCGGTGGTTCGGCCGGCGGCTCCGATCACATCCTGTTTGGCCTGATCGCCAAGACGGTCGGCGTTCCGGCGGCCAATCTTTCCTATGTGCCGTTCGCCGGTGGCGGCGAGGCCCTGTCGGCGCTTCTCGGCAATCAGGTGGCGGCCGGCATCTCCGGCTTTGGCGAATTCTCCGAACAGGTCAAGGCCGGCGCGCTCAGGCTGCTGGCCATTTCGGCCGACAAGCGCCAGGACGGCATCGATGCGCCGACGCTGAAGGAAGCCGGCATTGATGTAGAACTGTTCAACTGGCGCGGGGTTTTCGCGCCTCCCGGCGTGTCCGACGCGGACAAGGCGGCGATGATCACGATGGTCGAGGCCATGGCCAAGAGCGATGCCTGGGCGACCGAATGCAAGAACCGCAACTGGACATCCATCCTCCTCACCGGCGACGACTATGCGAAATTCGTCGCCGAGGATTCGGCACGCATCGAAGCCATCCTCAAGGATCTCGGCCTCGCCTGATTTTCGCCAAGGGGGCGGCGCGAGCCGTCCCTCAGTTTTCCGATCGAGCCGATCGCAGGAGCGAGTGCGGTCAGTCAACGCGTGAAGGTACGTGAAGCCGGCGGCGGATGCCGGCTGTCTTGGGAGGACATTCATGAGCACCATCAACCAGCCGGCGGCGCCATCACGACTTGCCGTGCCGGAATTGCTTGTTGGCATCGGCCTTCTCGCCTGTGCCGGTGCCGTGGCCTGGCAGACGCTGGCGATCCCGGTGTCGCCGCTCTATTCCAAGGTCGGCCCGACCGTCTTCCCCTATCTCACCATGGTCGGCCTGGCGGTGCTCTCGCTGCTGCTCATCCTCGCGGCGTTTCGCGGCGGCTGGCAGCCCGAGGAGGAAAAGGAGACGCCGACCGACTGGAAGGCGATGGGTTTCGTCATCATCGGCCTTCTGGCCAATTTGCTGCTCATCCGGCCACTCGGCTTCACCGCGGCATCGGTCATCATGTTCGTTCTCGTCTGCTACGGCTTCGGCAGCAGGCATACGCTGCGTGACGCACTCACCGGCCTAATCCTGGCGCTGGCGGCCTATTTCGGCTTCGCCAGGGCGCTCGGCGTCAACATCGGCGCCGGTTTCATCGAGAACCAGCTGAACGCGGCGATCGATACGATCATCGGCGCGCTGGGAGGTTGATGCCATGGAAACGCTTGGCCATCTCGCCCACGGATTTTCGGTCGCTTTCACGCCGATGAACCTGATGTGGTGCCTGCTCGGCACCACGCTCGGCACCGCCATCGGCGTGTTGCCCGGCCTCGGGCCGGCACTGACCATCGCGCTGCTTCTGCCGATCACCTACCAGGTGGCGCCGGAAGCCTCCTTCATCCTGTTCGCCGGCATCTATTACGGTGCCATGTATGGCGGCTCGACGACATCGATCCTGCTCAACACGCCAGGCGAAAGCGCCACCATCGTCACCGCCCTGGAAGGCAACAAGATGGCGCGGTCCGGGCGTGGCGGCGCGGCCCTCGCCACCTCGGCGATCGGCTCCTTCGTCGCCGGCACGCTGGGCACGCTGGGCGTCGCCTTCCTGGCGCCGGTGGTGGTCAAGTTCGCGCTGGCCTTCGGCCCGGCCGAATATTTCTCGCTGATGGTGCTGGCCTTCATCACGGTGTCGGCCGTGCTCGGCTCATCGTCGGTACGCGGGCTCACCAGCCTGTTTGCCGGCTTCGTCATCGGCATGATCGGCGTCGACCTGCAGACCGGCCAGCCGCGCTTCACCTTCGGCTCGACCGAACTGCTCGACGGCGTCGACGTCATCATCGCCGCCGTCGGGCTGTTCGCCGTCGGCGAGACGATTTACATGGCCTCGCGCCGCTATGCCGGCAAGGACGAGATCGTACCGCTCAAGGGTTCGCTCTATATGACAGCGGCCGAATGGGGCCGCTCGTGGAAGGCCTGGTTGCGCGGTGCGGCGATCGGCTTCCCGATCGGCGCCATGCCGGCCGGCGGCGCCGAAATCCCGACCTTCCTGTCCTACGCCGTCGAAAAGAAACTGTCGAAGCACAAGCAGGAGTTCGGCACGGTCGGCGCCATCGAGGGCGTTGCGGGTCCCGAGGCCGCCAACAATGCGTCCGCCGCCGGCGTGCTGGTGCCGATGCTGACGCTCGGCCTGCCGACCTCGGCAACGGCGGCGATCATGCTGTCGGCGTTCCAGAGCTATGGCATCAACCCGGGACCGCTGCTTCTGACGACGCAGGCCAATCTGGTCTGGGGGCTGATCGCCAGCCTGTTCATCGCCAACGTCATCCTCGTCGTCCTCAACCTGCCATTGATCGGACTGTGGGTGCGGCTGCTGAAGATCCCGGCGCCGCATCTCTATGCCGGCATCCTGGTGTTCGCGACCGTCGGCACTTATGGCATCTCGCAATCGCCGATAGACCTGGTCATCCTTTATCTCCTGGGAGCGGCCGGCTTCCTGATGCGGCGTTTCGATTTCCCGACCGCGCCCGTCATCATCGGCATGATCCTGGGACCGCTCGCCGAAACCCAGTTCCGCCGGGCAATGACCATCTCGAATGGCGATTGGTCGGTGTTCTACAAGCATCCGCTGTCGCTGACGCTGCTGACGCTCGCCTTCATCGGCCTTGTCGGACCGCATATCTGGGCCTTCATCGAACATCGCCGGCGGCGCGGAACAGAGCATGTGCCGGGCGATGCCTGACCGATTTGAGAAGATATGACCGACCTGCTTTCCGGTATCCGCGTGCTCGATCTGACCAATGTTCTGGCCGGGCCTTATTGCGCCTATCAACTGGCGCTGCTGGGTGCTGACGTGATCAAGGTCGAGGCGCCGCAAGGCGGCGACTTGGCGCGCCAGCTCGGCGGTTCGCCAAAGCTCAACCAGGCTGGCATGGGCGCCTCCTTCCTGGCACAGAACGCCGGCAAACGATCTGTCACGCTCGACCTGAAGACGGCAGCCGATCGCGAGCGCTTCCTCGACCTTGTCGCCAGTGCCGATGCCCTGGTGGAGAATTTCCGACCCGGCGTGATGGATCGGCTCGGCCTCGGCTATATCGAGCTGAAGGCGGTCCGCCCCGGTCTCGTCTATTGTGCGATATCGGGTTTCGGCCAGACCGGGCCGATGCGCGACAATCCCGCCTATGACCAGATCATCCAGGGTCTTTCCGGCATCATGAGCATCACCGGCACGCCGGAAACGGCGCCGCTGCGCGTGGGTTATCCGGTCGCCGACACGCTGGGCGGGCTGGTCGGCGCCTTCGCTATCGCATCGGCGCTGGTCAGGCAGAAGACATCGGGCGAGGGCGCCTTCCTCGACGTGTCGATGCTCGAATGCACGCTTTCGGCGCTTGGCTGGCCGGTGTCGAACTATCTGACGGCAGGGCTCGATCCCAAGCCGATGGGCAATGAGAACATGACGGCGGCGCCCTCCGGCGCCTTTCGTACCGGCGATGGGCTGCTCAACATCGCCGCCAACAAGCAGGAGCAGTTCGTGACGCTTTGCCGGCTGATCGGGCGGCCGGAACTGGCGTCCGATCCTCGCTTCGCAGAGCGCGAGACGCGCAAGAAGAACCGTGCGGCGCTGAAGGTCGAGATCGAGGACGCCCTGAGGGCCGCGCCGGCGGCTGCCTGGGAAGAGACGCTCAATCGTGCCGGCGTGCCGGCGGGCAGGGTGCTGACGATCCCGCAAGTGCTGGCCGAGCCGCAAGTGCTGGAACGTCAGCTGACAGCGAATTTTGACGATGTTGCCGGGATGGATACGCCGCTGACCGTGCTGCGTGGAGGCTTCATGGTCGATGGTGAGGCGCCTTTGCCGACGAAGCCGCCACCAGCGCTCAACGCGCATATGGACGAGATTTTCGCCGGTCTGCCGCCGCGTGCCAAGGCCGGAGCACGGGCATGAGCGGCGCGGAGAAGAAGTCAGGCCGTGAACTGGGCGAGGAATGGTGGCAGACCGCAATCATCGAGATGAGCCCCGGCATCATCCGGCTGCGCGGCTATGAAATCCAGGACCTGATCGGTCGCGCCAGCTTCCCGGCAGTCGTCTGGCTGACGCTGCGTGGCGAATTGCCCAGCGAGGACCAGGCCTCCTTGCTCGGCATCGCGCTGGGTGCCGCCGTCGACCACGGACCGCAGGCGCCGTCAATCGCCATTGCGCGCATGGCTGTGACCTGCGGCGTTGGCATCAACAGCGCCATGGCCTCGGCCATCAACGTGCTCGGCGACGTGCATGGCGGCGCCGGCGAACAGGCGCTGTCGTTCTATGGCGATATCGCCGTGGCGATCGATGGCGGGGCGACGCTCGACGGGGCGGTCTCGGCACGGCTCGACCGGTTCTTTGTCGGCGAAAAGGATTATGTGCCGGGGCTCGGCCACCGCTTTCACCCGATCGATCCGCGCGCACTGCGGCTGCTCGAACTGACCCGCGCCTTTGCCGCGCGGGGCGTGGTTAGTGGCCGGTTCGCCGATATCGCCGAGGCGATCGAGGCCGATGTCGCGCGGCGTAAAGGCAGAAAAATCCCGCTCAATATCGATGGCGCCACGGCCGTCATCTATGGCGAACTCGGCTTTCCGCCACCGCTGACGCGCGGGCTCTTCGTGCTGTCGCGTTCCGTCGGCATCCTGGCGCATGCCTGGGAACAATCGCAGCAGAGCGAGCGCAACAAGGGGCCGCTGCCACGCGAATGGCTGTGGGCCTATACTGGCACGCCGCCGAGGCCGTTTCCGGGAGAGGACGACGCTGGCGAATGAAGCACGGAGTTATTTGCCCTGGCGCAATTCCTGGGGGAAGCACTATCGGCTTTCCTGGAATTGCTTACGCCTGGCCCTGCGGCGCCAGTTCGGGCAGCTGCAAGGTCGCCACCAGCGTCGAGAGATCGGGCTCGTCGATGAGCATTGCGGCGTCGGCCGGCGCGAGCCAGGCCCGCTGGCGCCGCTTGGCTTCCTGCCAGTTGACAAGCTCTTCCGTCACGTCGAGCAGATAGACGATCACGTCGACGCGGACAAAGCGGTTGGTCAGTCGCTTCCAATAGGAATAGGTGCCCGCGGGCTCCTTCAGGGTCTTGCCGAGCACGCCGGCTTCTTCCATCGCCTCGATGGCGGCTGCCTTGCGGCCGCTCTTGCCTTTCATCGGCCATCCCTTGGGGACGATGAAGCGCTGCGTCGTCCGTGAGGTGACCAGCATCACCTCGATGCCGCCATCGGCGTTCAGCCGAAAGGGGATAGCCGCCACCTGGCGGATTCGTTCGCCCTTCTTGGCTCGGCGTACGGCCTTTTTCCTGGTGGCTGCCATGCGTAAAAATCCAGTCGTGCAGTGCCCCATAGCGTGATGCGGCGCCTTTGCAAAACCCAAACTGCCGCACGGGTACCCGAACGCCCCTATCACGTAAGTCGGCTAAATAAAAGCAGGAGCTCGCCTGTCAGCGGCAGGTGCTCACGGCGGTGGTGCCGATTATCTGCGTCTGGCAGGTCGGCCTGACCTGCGGCACCACCGGCGGCGGCGGCTGGACGATCACGCGGTCCTGGGCACGATACTGCTGTTGCTGCTGCTGAAATTGCTGCCGCTGAATCTGGTTCTGCAGGATTTGCAGGTCGTTCCGCTGGATCAGCACGTTGCGGTTGGTGGTGGAATTGAGCACCTGTGCAGAGGCAGGCAGCGCAAACCCGGCCACAATCGTCGCGGCCAGCATCGCCGATGCGAGTTTCATCGATGGTCGCCGCGCAAACATCCGGTCATTCCCGCGAAAAATCCTGTTCATTATCGATATATAGGGCGTTTGTCCGGCGATGCCATGGTCGACACCCGGCTTGAAGTCGATCATGCCTCCGCCGCGTCCTTCCGGTTTGCGGCTCAGCGACGTCGCCAGCATTCGCATCTACGGAAAGGCGGGGGTGGGTTCTCCAACAAGGAGTGGGAGATCGAAGGTCGCTTCGCGGCTGCGGAGAATTTGCCCGGCAACCCCGCATTGCACTTGACGGAGGCGGTCGATTCGCCGCTCTATCGCGTCGGAGCCGGCCTCGAATTGAATGGCGTCAACGGCGTCGGCACGTCCGTCAGGTATAACGGCGCCTTCGGGCAAACGGTCAAACAGAATGCAGTCAGCGCGTCTCTCAAGGTCAGTTTCTAGGCTGGTTCGGGACGGAGCCGGGCGGGAGAAGTCTTGATGAGGAAATACGCGTATTTCGTTGCGGTGCTTGGTGCGGCCTGCATTGCCGGTCTGCCGGCCGTGGCCGCGCAGACCAAGGGCGACAAGGTGACTGCGGCACCGGCTCCCGCCGCCGACGCGCCAACGCTGCCCGGCGGTGCATCGGCCTTGTCCGAGACGCATGGCGACTGGACGGTCAATTGCCAGATATCGGGCACGAACAAGGTCTGCAGCCTGTCGCACCAGCAATTCAACAAGCAAAACAACCAGCGTCTGCTGGCGATCGAACTGTCGAGCAAGACCGGTGACGATGCGACCGGCACCCTTGCCCTGCCGTTCGGCCTGGCGCTGGCCAAGGGCGTCACGCTGACCATCGATGACCAGAAACTCGACGGCAGCCTGGCGTTCAACACCTGCCAGGTGGTCGGCTGTCTGGTGCCGGTGGCGTTCGATGCCAATGTGACGCCGCTGCTCAAGAACGGCACCACGCTCAAGATCGACGCCTTCGCGGCGGATACCGGGCAGGCCGTGAGCTTCTCCATTCCGCTCAACGGTTTCGGCGGGGCGCTTGCCCGCACGGCGGAGCTTTTGTCCAACTGACGCAGCCTGCGGGATGCTGGTGGTGGTCTGTCCACCGCCAGCGCTTTTCAAACGACTGTTGTTTTCAACCGCTCGGCGATGAGAGCGGCAAGCCGCGTTGCCACCTCGTCCTTGGTCATTTCGGGCCATTCGTCGACGCCGGCCTTGGACACGATCCGCACCCGGTTGCGATCACCGCCCATGACGCCTGAGGGGCCGATGCCGCTCTCGTGCGACACGTCGTTGGCGACGATGAAATCGGCGCCTTTCTTCCTGAGCTTGGCCTCCGCATTGCTCAGGAGATCCTGCGTTTCGGCGGCGAAACCGACGACCAGGCCGGGTCGCTGGCTGTGATGGCCGACCCCGGCAAGGATGTCGGGGTTCTCCACCATGCGCAGCACCGGCGGACCTTCGCCCGCTACCTTCTTGATCTTTTCACCGGCTGAATTCTCGCTGCGCCAGTCGGCGACGGCGGCGACGAACACCGCGGCGTCGGCGGGCAGCAGCTGTTCGACCGCATCGCGCATCTCGCGCGCGCGCTCGACATGGATGGTCGTCACGCCGGCGGGGTCGGCAATGCCCACCGGACCGGAGACCAGGCGCACATCGGCACCAAGCCTGGCAAGGGCTGCCGCGATGGCATGGCCCTGCTTGCCGGACGAACGGTTGGCGATATAACGCACCGGGTCGATCGGCTCATGCGTCGGGCCGGAGGTGACGATGATCTTTCGGCCCGCAAGCGGCTTGGGGCCCGTATCGAGCAGCGCCTCGACCGCGGCGACGATCTCCAGCGGTTCCGCCATGCGGCCTTCGCCAGCCTCATGGCTCTCGGCCATCTCGCCTCTGGCCGGGCCGATGAAGGCGATGCCGTCCTTGCCCAGTGTCGCACGGTTGCGGCGGGTGGCGGCGTGCGCCCACATCCTCGGGTTCATGGCAGGTGCCATCAGTACCGGCTTGTCGGTGGCCAGAAGCACGGTCGAGGCCAGATCGTTGGCGTGGCCGTTGGCGAGCTTGGCCATCAGGTCGGCAGTGGCGGGCGCCACCACCAAAAGGTCGGCCTCACGCGACAGCCTGATATGGCCGACATCGTGCTCGTCATTGCGGTCGAACAATTCGGTGAAAACATGGTCGGCCGACAGCGCGCCGGCGGTCAGAGGGGTGATGAATTCCTGTGCCGCCGGCGTCATCACCACCCGCACCGAAGCTTCGCGCTCGCGCAGCCGGCGGATCAAGTCGAGCGCCTTGTAGGCGGCGATGCCCCCGCCGATGACGAGCAAGATGCGCTTGCCAGACAGTGCGCCGCGCGCAATGGTCTTGCCTGCGAGGACAGCCGCTGGGTTGGCCGCACCCTGCGCGCTGGTGAGTTCGCGCAAGGTCCTTTCGATCTGATCGATTCGGCCGGGCGCGATCTGGCCGTCGACAGCGGCCCGCAGCATGACCCGCGCCTGCTCTTCCATCGAGCGGTCGTTTTCGGCAGCCAATCGGCGCAGCAACTCCTTGACCTCATCGTCAAGGTTTCGGATCGTGATGCTCGCCATTTGATTGCACTCAACTCATCTTGTCCAGCAGCAATGATAGCAATGCAATCAAACAACGGCAAGTTGTGGGAGTTCGCCGCGATTGGGCTAAAGAAGCTTCCACGCGATATAAATCAACGTCAGCGCGATCACCCACAACGCCACGCGGCCGGAGCGGCTGTAGCGGGCTTCGGCCTTGCCGATGGCGCGAGCGGTGCTTTCGTCGAAGCGCAGGCCGTGCTCGGCCATCAGGTCGATCTCGCGCGACAGCCGGTCGGTCCGCGCGGCAAGCTCAGGCGCCTGGCGGGCGAGCGTCAGCAGCGCCTTGGCGCCGTCGCGCGCATCGATCATCATGCCGCGCGGGCCAAGGTTTCCAGCGATCCAGCCGCCGACCACCGGTTCGGCCGTCTTCCACATGTTGAAGGCGGGGTCGAGCGTACGCGCCACGCCCTCGACCACCACCATGGTCTTCTGCAGCAGGATCAGTTCCGGCCTTGTCGCCATGTCGAAGAGTTCGGTCACTTCGAACAGCAGCGTCAGCAGCTTGGCCATGGAAATGGTTTCGGCCGGCTGGCCGTGGATCGGCTCGCCAATGGCGCGGATCGCCTGCGCGAAGGCCGCGACATTATGTTGGCGCGGCACGTAGCCGGCCTCGAAATGCACTTCGGCGACGCGCAGATAGTCGCGGGTGATGAAGCCGTAGAGGATTTCGGCGAGGAAGCGGCGCTCCTTCTTGCCGAGCCGTCCGGCAATGCCGAGATCGACGGCGACGATGGTGCCGTTGGCCTCGACGAACAGATTGCCGGGATGCATGTCGGCGTGGAAGAAGCCGTCGCGCAGCGTATGACGCAGGAACGACTGGATGAGATTGGCGGCGATCGCCTTCAGATCGTGGCCGGCGGCTTCAAGCCCGGCGATGTTGTTCATCTTGACGCCGTCGACCCATTCCATGGTCAGCACGTCACGGCCGGTGCGCTCCCAGTCGACGGATGGCACGCGAAAGCCGGGATCGTCCCTGGTATTTTCACCGAGTTCAGAGAGCGCCGCCGCCTCGAGGCGCAGGTCCATCTCGATCTTGGTGGTCTGCGCCAGCGTCTCGGTCACCTCGACGGGCCGCAGCCGGCGCGACGACGGGATGTACTTCTCCTGCAGGCGGGCGGCGAGGAAATAGCTTTCGAGATCCTGGAAGAAGCGGCGGCGCACGCCGGGCCGGATGACCTTGACCGCGACCTTGGTGGCGGCGCCGTCATGGATGGTGTCGGCGGCATGGACCTGGGCGATGGAGGCGGCGGCGACCGGGTCGCCGAATTCAGCGTAGAGATCGGCCACCTTGCGCCCGAGCGAGGCTTCGATGGCCGCGACTGCCTCGGCCCTCGGGAAGGTGTGCATCTTGTCCTGCAGCATGGCGAGATCGAGCGCCATGTCGTTGCCGACGACATCAGGCCGCGTCGCCAGGAACTGGCCGAGCTTGACGTAGGAGGGCCCGAGCCGCACCACAGCCTTGGCCAGCCGGTCGCTGCGCTCATAGGCCAGCGCGCGGCGGCGGGTGAACAGACGCGCCAGCCGCCAGCCGAATTTCGGCAGGCCGGACAATTCCTCGCCCGGCAGAGCGGCGATGACGCCCTCGCGCACCAGCACCCAGCCGGCCCGTGCGAGCCTGAAACCAGCGCCGACGCTGCTCATGGCCGCGCCCAGGCCGGTCTTTGCGACCGGTGCGAGCCATATCGGGGATGGGAAATGCGCTGCAGCCTCAAAGCTTCCAGCCCGAATGAAGCGCGGCGATGCCGCCGGAATAGTTGCGGAAGGAAACGCGGTCGAAGCCCGCATGAGTGATCATGGACGCAAAGTTTGCCTGGTTGGGGAATTTGGCGATCGATTCGACCAGATAGGAGTAGGGCTCGCCGTCGCCGGTGACCATCTTGCCGATCCTGGGAATGGCGTTGAACGACCAGGCCTCATAGACCTTGTCGAGCAACGGCATCTCGACCTCGGAAAATTCCAGGCACAGGAACCGCCCGCCGGGCTTCAGCACGCGGAACGCTTCGCTGAGCGCGAGATGGATATGCGGTACGTTGCGGATGCCGAAAGCGATAGTGTAGGCGTCGAATGTGGCATCAGTGAAAGGCAATTCCTCGGCATTGGCCTCGACGAAATCGATGTTGCCGGACAGGCCCTTCTTCTCGGCCCGGTCGCGGCCGACAGCGAGCATCGAGCCGTTGATGTCGAGCACGGTGGCGTGCGCGTTGCCATGGCTGGCGTCGACGATGCGGAAGGCGATGTCGCCGGTGCCGCCGGCCACGTCCAGGACTTTCCAGCCCGCCCGCTTCGGCGGATTGAGCCATGTCACCATGGCGTCCTTCCACAGCCGGTGCAGGCCACCCGACATCAGGTCGTTCATCAGGTCGTAGCGGTTGGCGACCTTGTGGAAAACGTCGTTGACCAGGGACTGCTTCTCGCCTTCCCCTACACGCTTGAAACCATAAGAGGTTTCCATGCCGCCCGCGGCCGTGGTTCTCTCAACTGACATTTTTTTGATCCGTCATAAAACCGGCGGGACCATAGCCGATCGATGCTGTGGGCGCTATTGTTTAAGGCGCGGTGTTCAGCCGCGCTTCCAGGTGGTGGGTTTTCAAGACCTGGACTGACCGACGGGATGTTTGAATGCCTTTGAAAGCGGAATTGCACTGCCACATTGAAGGGGCAGCGGCGCCAGAACTCGTCATCCGCCAGGCGCAGAAATACGGCAAGGACACCTCGCCCTATATCCAGAACGGTTCGTTTGTCTGGCGCGATTTCACCTCCTTCCTGGCGGCTTATGATTTTTCCGCCGATCTGTTCCGCACCGAGGAGGATTATGCGCGCCTCGCCGATCATTATCTGACCAGCCTGGCCCGCGACGGGGCCATCTATTCCGAGGTCTTCACCTCGCCGGACCATGCGACGAAAGCCGGCCTGTCGCCCAAGGCCTACACCGACGCGCTCGGCGAAGGTATGCTGCGCGCCAAGGCCAAGACCGGCATAGAGGGTCGCATGATCGTCACCGGCGTGCGCCATGCCGGCGTCGAGTCGATCGAGAAGGCGGCGCGTTTCGCGGCACGCTGCGGGCATCCTCTGGTCACCGGCTTCGGGGTCGCGGGCGATGAACGCATGGGCGAAATGGAAGACTATGTCAGGGCCTTCGAGATCGCGCGCGAGGCGGGGCTTGGCATCACCATCCATGCTGGCGAGCTGACGGGTTGGGAGACTGTCCAGGCAGCGCTTGACTATATCCGTCCCTCGCGCATCGGCCACGGCGTGCGTGCCATCGAAAATCCGGACCTTGTCCGGCGCATCGCCGACGAGGGCGTGGTGCTGGAATGCTGCCCCGGCTCCAACATCGCGCTCAAGGTCTTCGACAGTTTCGCCGACCATCCGTTCCCGGCCTTGCGGGCCGCCGGCTGTAAGGTGACGCTCAACTCCGACGATCCGCCCTATTTCTGGACGTCGCTGAAGCGCGAATACGACATCGCGGCGGAGCATTTCTCGATGAATGAGAAAGCGCTCGCGACGGTCACCCGGACGGCCATCGAGGCCGGTTTCGTCGATCGTAAGACCAAGACGGCACTTCTCGCCCGGCTGAACGGCGCGGCGCGCTGATTTCTTCACCGACGATTTCTGGCGACAAAGCTGTGGTCGGTGGCGGCCAAGCGGTTCCTTGGCCGGCCCATTGTCGTTAGGGTTCGCCCAGGCAGCCTGAAGCGCGACATGTCCCCGGGGATCCATGCGCGCGGTTCGGGCGACACGCATCAGGAGACCATCATGAAGGGCGTCACCGTCGTCGACCACCCGCTTGTCCAGCACAAGCTGACCATCATGCGCAAGAAGGAGACTTCGACGGCCGGCTTCAGGCGGCTCTTGCGAGAGATATCGCTGCTGCTCGGCTACGAGGTCACCCGCAATCTCGAACTGACGACGACGACGATCGAAACGCCGATCGAGACCATGGAAGCGCCGACGCTGGAGGGCAAGAAACTGGTCTTCGCCTCGGTGCTGCGCGCCGGCAACGGCCTGCTCGAAGGCCTGCTCGACCTGGTGCCGGCGGCGCGCGTCGCCCATATCGGCCTCTACCGCGATCACGAGACGCTGGAGGCGGTCGAATATTTCTTCAAGGCGCCGAGCGATCTTGCCGACCGTCTGGTGATCGTCGTCGATCCGATGCTGGCGACCGCCAATTCGGCGATCGCGGCGATCGACAAGCTGAAGGGGCGCGGCGCCACCCACATCCGGTTCCTCTGCCTTCTGGCTGCGCCCGAAGGCATCGAGCGCTTCACCAAGGCGCATCCGGACGTGCCGGTCTTCACCGCTTCCATCGACCGTCAGCTCAACGAGAAGGGCTACATCATGCCCGGCCTCGGCGACGCCGGCGACCGCATGTACGGGACGAAATAATTTACCAAACGTTTACGCAACGCCGTGGTTTCGGCGGGCGTTAAAGCGGCAAACACCATCAGGGCTTAAGGATCGGCCGTCACAAAGGCCGGTCCATGCTCCGCAAACTTCTAATCCTCAGCGTTTTCGCCGGCACATCGGCGTGGATCCCTGTCGTCTATCAGTCAAATCCGCAGATCTTCGAAAACCTGCTGAAATCGGCAACGATTGCCAAGCCCGATGCCGGGCAGCAACCGAAGATCAACCTTGCATCGGTTCCAGACAAGCCGGTGGCGCCGCTTGCGACTGGCCGCAAGGTGATCATCAATGCGGACGCCCGCGGGCACTTCACGTCGATCTTCAGGCTCAACGGCCGCCAGGTTGACGGCATGATCGATACCGGTGCCACCCTGGTTGCCGTCAACACGTCAACGGCGCGTCGGATCGGGCTGTCGCTCAATCCGTCGGATTTCAGCCACGAGGTCAGCACCGCCAACGGTACGATCAAAGCGGCCGTGGTGATGATCAATCGCCTTCAGGTCGGTAGCGTTGTCGTCGATGACGTGCAGGCCATCGTGCTCGACGACAAGGCCTTGCAGACCAACCTGATCGGCATGAGTTTTCTTAAACGGCTCAGCAAGTACCAGGCCGAGGACGGCACGCTGCTGCTTGTCCAGTAGCTCTGTTTTCCGCAATTCCGGGCGGAAAACCGTTTCACACTTTTCCTGGAATTGCTTTAACCGCGCGGCAGGATCCGCCGGATCACGGCTTTATCCGCCGGTGGTTTCGAAGCACCGACAGCATAGGCCGAGAGCACAGCGTCGGCCGCCGCTTCGGCGTCGGAAGGCGAGCGGGCGTGGATCAGCGCCAGAGCATCTCCGACGTGTACTTCCGCGCCTATCGGTATCAGCCTTGTGATGCCGACCGTGGGATCGATTTTGTCGTCGGGCCGGGTGCGGCCGCCGCCCAGAGCAACCACCGCAAGGCCGATGTCGCGGGTGGCGATGCCGGTGACGAAGCCGCCGGTCGTTGCCTTGACCGCGAATTCCGTTGCCGCTTCGGGCAAGTATTTTTCCGGCTTTTCGATAAAGTCCACGGGGCCGCCAAGCACCGCCACCATGCGGGCGAAGGTGGCGGCGGCGCGGCCGCTGGCCAGCGTCTCCGTGGCGCGCCGCATGCCATCCTGATTTGACGACACCAGCCCGGCCGACTGCAGCATTTCGGCGGCCAGCGCCAGCGTCACATCCTCCAGCCGCCGGTCGCGCAGACGGCCGGTGAGGAAATCGACGGCGTTGCGCACCTCGACGGCATTGCCGGCCGCCGAGGCCAGCGGCTCGTTCATGCCGGTGATCAGCGCCGAGACTTTCAGCCCGGCGCCGCTGGCGACCTCGACCAGGCTGTTGGCGAGCGCGGTGGCGTCGCGCGACTTCTCCATGAAGGCGCCATTGCCAACCTTGACGTCGAGCACCAGCGAGCCCAGGCCGGCGGCCAGTTTCTTCGACAGGATCGAGGCGGTGATCAGCGGCACCGATTCCACGGTGCCGGTGACGTCGCGGATGGCATAGAGCCGGCGATCGGCGGGCGCCAGATCGGCGGTCTGGCCGATGATGGCGCAGCCCGATTCTAGCACAGCGCGGCGAAACAGCGTGACATCGGGCTGGCTGGCATAGCCGGGGATAGCGTCCATCTTATCCAGCGTGCCGCCGGTATGGCCAAGGCCACGGCCGGAGATCATCGGCACATAGGCGCCACAGGCGGCGACGATCGGCGCCAGCATCAGCGAGACGTTGTCGCCGACACCGCCCGTGGAATGCTTGTCGGTGACCGGACCGGGCAGGTCCGACCAGTCGAGCACGTCGCCGGAATCGCGCATGGCCAGCGTCAGCGCGACGGCCTCGTCGCGGTTCATGCCGTTGAAGAACACCGCCATGGCAAAGGCCGCGGCCTGGCCGTCGGTGACGGCACCCGAGGTCACGCCGTCTATGAAAGCGGCGATTTCACCAGCCGAGAGCCTGTGGCCGTCGCGTTTGTGACGGATGATTTCCTGCGGAAGCATCAGCTCTCCAGCAGCCCGTCGCGGAACACACGCTGCAGCACCGTCGCCAGCCGCGAGCCGCCGACCGGCGCCATATCCTTGGTCTCCTGGTGCGAAAGCTCGGCTCCGGTCATGCCGGCCGCCAAATTGGTGATCACCGAGCAGGCGGCGACGCGCAGGCCAAGGAATCTGGCGAGAATGACTTCCGGCACCGTCGACATACCCACCGCATTGGCGCCCATGATGCGCGCCATGCGGATTTCAGCCGGCGTTTCGAAACACGGGCCGGAAAACCACATATAGACGCCCTTGTGCAGCGCGGTGCCGGTCGCCTTCGCCGCATGCTCGATCGCCTTGCGGATACCGGCATCATAGGCTTCGGTCAGGCCGACGAAGCGGCGGTCGCTCGGCTCGCCGATCAGCGGATTGCTGCCGGAGAAATTGATGTGGTCGGTGAGCAGCATTATCGAGCCCGGCGGCATCTCCGGATCGACCGAGCCGGCGGCATTGGTGAGGATCAGTTTGGTAATGCCGATGCCGGCAAGCACTTCCAGCACCGGCCGCATCGCCGCGGCGTTACCGTGCTCATAGTAATGCGCGCGGCCGGAAAGCATCAGCACCGGCGTGCCGGCAAACAGTCCCGCCACCACTTCGCCGGCATGGCCGCTGACGCCGCTGCTCGGAAAACCGGGCAGGTCGGCATAGGGGACACGGATCGGGTTCTCGATCCGGTCGACGAGGACGCCGAGCCCCGAGCCGAGCACCATTGCGGTCGACGGCGCCAGACCGTCCAGCCTCTCGATCAGATGGTCCACGGTCTTCTGGGTCATTGCAGCCAGCCGGTCATTTGAGCCAATACTTGATTTTGAGCCGATTCTTCATTTGAGGATGTCGCCACGAAAACCGTAGGGCAGCATCTCGCCCATGGTCACGGTCTCGGCCACGCCCGTGTTGTCGCAGAGATAGAGTTTCGTGTCCGGCCGGCAGAACTCGGCCAGCCGCTGGCGGCAGCCGCCGCAGGGCGAGCATTTGGCCATGCGTTCGGCTAGGACCGCGATTTCCACGATCTTGCCGCCGCCGGCCATGATGTAGTGGCCAAGCGCTGTCGTCTCGGCGCACCAGCCCTCCGGATAGGAGGCGACCTCGATGTTGGCGCCGGTGAAGACGCGGCCGTCCTCGGTGCGCAAGGCGGCGCCTACCGGAAATTTCGAGTAGGGCGCATAGGCCTTGGCCATGGCGGCCTTGGCCGCTTCGAACAGATCATGCGACATTCAGTTGTTCTCTCCGATGATCATGTCCAAAACCCGGCGCGTCCTTCGCGCCGAGGCATCGGTCCTCAGCGTTCCTTGACGTATGGCACGCCGCCGGCGCGCGGCGGGATCGCCTTGCCGATGAAGCCAGCGAGCAGGACGACGGTAAGGACATAGGGCAGGGCCTGCATGAATTGTGCCGACACCTTGCCAACAATGGGCAGCGGCGAGCCTTGCAGGCGGATCGAAGCCGCGTCGAGGAAGCCGAACAGCAGGCAAGCGAACATGGCGTTGACAGGCTTCCACTTGGCAAAGATCAGCGCGGCCAGCGCGATATAGCCCTTGCCCGCGGTCATGTCCTTCACGAAGCCGCCATTCTGCACCATCGACAGGTAGGCGCCGGCGACGCCGGTGAGGATGCCGGTGCAGATCAGCGCCCGATAGCGCAGCCAGGCGACCGAGATGCCGGCGGTGTCGACGGCTGCCGGGTTCTCGCCGACGGCGCGCAGCCGCAGGCCGAAGCGGGTGCGGAACAGCACCCACCAGGTGAACGGCACCATCGCGAAGGCGAAGTAGACCAAAATCGAATGACCGAGCACGAGCTCGGCAAAAATCGGGCCGAAGCCGGGAATCCGTGCCAGCGCATCGATCAGCAGCGCCGGCAGGTAAAGAATGAGCCCGCGTATCGAGGCGAGAAAATCGGCGAAGCTCGCGGTGCTGAAGCTGTATGTGGAAAGGAAGTTCGAGATCACATACGCCGTTATCGATTCAAACCGTTCGCCTGGCTGCAAGGCCGGGGTGCGCCCGCCCTGCTGGAACCAGGCCTGGCCCAGAATGATGGTCGAGCCGGCGGCGATGAAATTGATCGCCACGCCCGAAACGATCTGGTTGCCGCGATGGGTGATCGAGGCGAAGCCGTGCACCATGGCGAAGGCGACCGAGATCAGGATGGCCATGCCAAGGCCGATAAAGGCGGAGTGGAAGACCGAGGCCGCGGCGGCGCCGGCGAAGGCACCGACCAGCATCTTGCCTTCGAGCCCGATATCGAAGATGCCGGAACGCTCGGAAAAGAGCCCAGCAAGGCAGGCGAGCAGCAGCGGCACCGAAAGGCGGATAGTGGAGTCCAGGACCTGGACGATGGCGTTGACGAAATCCATCTCAGGCGCCCTTTCCCTTGACCGCTTCCATGCCGACCGACCGCGGGCTGAACGAGGCGAACAGCGCCTGGATGTAAGGCCGGAACATGTGTTCGAGCGCGCCGGCGAACAGGATCACCAAGCCTTGAATGATGACGATCATGTCGCGGGAAATCGCCGGCATCTCGAAGGCGAGTTCGGCGCCGCCCTGGTAGAGCATACCGAACAGGATCGCCGCCAGCACGATGCCGACCGGGTGCAGGCGCCCCATTAAGGCGACCGCGATGCCGACGAAGCCGGCGCCGGAGACGAAGTCGATCGCGACATTGTGCTGGTCGCCCATCACCGGATTGAGCGCCATCATGCCGGCCAGCGCGCCCGAGATCATCATTGCGGTGATGATGATGCGGGTTTCCGAGATGCCGGCATAGCGCGCGGCCTTCGGGCTGTGGCCGTAGGTGCGCATCTCGTAGCCGAGCTTGGTGCGCCAGATCAGCAACCAGACCAGGAATGCCATGGCGAGCGCCAGCAGGAAGGTGACGTTGAGCGGCGCAGAGCGAATCTTGGCCCCAAACAGCTCGATGATCCAGTTCAGTTTCGGCAACTCGGCCCCGGCGAGGAAGTTCCGGGTTTGCGGGGCTTGCGATCCTGCCGGCTTCAACGCTCCGACCAGCAGATAGACCATGATCGAAGCGGCGATGAAGTTGAACATGATGGTGGTGATGACGATGTGCGAACCGCGCTTGGCCTGGAGATAGGCGGGGATCAGCGCCCAAAGCGCGCCAACGGCGGCCGAAGCAACGATGGCCAGCGGGAAGGTCAGCCACCACGGCAGCACGCTGTCGAAGGAGAGGCAGACGATGGCGATGCCGAGGCCGGCAATATAGGCCTGCCCCTCGGTGCCGATGTTGAACAGGCCGCAATGCGCCGCCACCGCCACTGAAAGTCCGGTGAAGATGAAGGTGGTGGCATAGAAAAGGGTGAAGGCGATGCCCGTTCCCTTACCGAAAGCGCCCTCGACCAGGATGACGGCGGCGCGGAACGGATTTTCGCCAACCAGAAGCACGACGAAGCCGGCGACGATGAAAGCCACTGAGAGGTTGATCAGCGGAATCAGCCCATAGTCGGCCCAGGCCGGCAGTTTTGCGTAAGGCGTGCTCATGCGGCAGCCTCCTGGCGCTCGACGCCCGCCATCAGCAGGCCAAGCTCGCCTTCGGTTGCCTCCGGGCCGCGCTCGCCGACGATGCGGCCGGCAAACATCACCAGGATGCGGTCGGAGAGGGAACGGATCTCGTCGAGCTCGACCGAAACCACCAGCACCGCCTTGCCCTGGTCGCGCATGGCGATGAGGCGCTTGTGGATGAATTCGATGGCGCCGACATCGACGCCGCGCGTCGGCTGGCCGACGATCAGCACGCCTGGATCCTGTTCGATCTCCCGCGCCAGTACGATCTTCTGCTGGTTGCCGCCGGAGAAGTTGGCGGTCTTCAGGCGCGGATTGCCGGGACGGATATCGTATTTCTCGATCTTGTCCCTGGCGTCGGCCATGATGGCATCGACGTTGAGGAACGGCCCCCTGAGGTAACGCGGGTCGTCATGATAGCCGAGAATGGAATTCTCGTTCTCCTCGAAGGCCAGCACCAGCCCGACATGATGGCGGTCCTCCGGCACGTGGGCCAGCCCACGGTCGCGCAATTCGCCGGGATCGGCGGCCCCGGTCAGGTCGATCGGCTTGCCGTCCAGCATGACCGAGCCGGAAACGGCGCGCCTGATGCCGGAAATCGCTTCGAGCAGTTCGGATTGTCCGTTACCGGCGACCCCGGCAATGCCGACGATCTCGCCGCCGCGCACGTCGAAGGAGATGTCGTCGACCATGGTGACGCCGCGCGAATCCTTCACCGTCAGGTTCTTGACCGCGAGCTTGACGGCACCGGCTTCGGCTTCGCCCTTCTCGACCCTCAACAGGACGCGGCGTCCGACCATCAGTTCGGCCAGTTCCTCGACGGTGGTTTTCCTCGTCTCCCTGGTCGCCACCATCGTGCCCTGGCGCATGACCGAGACGGTATCGGTGATGGCCATGATCTCACGCAGCTTATGGGTGATCAGCACCACGGTCTTGCCCTGGTCCTTCAACTGCTTGAGGATGCGGAAGAGGTGGTCGGCCTCGGCCGGCGTCAGCACGCCCGTCGGCTCGTCGAGGATCAGGATCTCGGCGCCGCGATAGAGCGCCTTGAGAATTTCGACACGCTGCTGCAGGCCGACCGGCAGTTCCTCGATGATGGCGTCGGGATCGACATCGAGCCCGTATTCGCGCTCCAGACGCTCCAGCTCGGAGCGAGCCTTGGCAATACTGCGCTTCAACAGCGCATCGCTTTCCGCGCCGAGGATGATGTTTTCCAGCACGGAGAAATTGTCGACCAGCATGAAATGCTGGTGCACCATGCCGATGCCGAGCGCGATGGCATCGTTGGGCGTCTTGATCGACGCCGGGTTGCCGCCGACGCGGATCTCGCCGCTGTCGGCCTGGTAGAAGCCATAGAGGATCGACATCAGCGTCGATTTGCCGGCGCCGTTTTCGCCGACGATGCCGTGGATGGTGCCGCGCGCGATCTCCAGATTGATGTCGCGGTTGGCGCGCACGGCGCCAAAACTCTTGTTGATGCCGATCAGTTCGATTGCGGCTTGCGCCATGCAGCCAGTCCCACTCTTATTTTTTTATCGCTTGGTCAAAATGCCTAGCATGACGCTCCGCCCATGCCAATTGGCCTGAGCGGCATTGAGCAGCATCCACTCTCGGCAAATCCCGGTGCGCTTGTCAATTTCCAACGTGTCCGCCCGCGTCATATTCGCTAATATGACGAAGTCGAAATTTGGCACCACGACGCAAGACTTTGTGGTGCAACATCTGGGGTTGCGAATGACCATGCCCGCCGACCGGCTGACGACGTTGGAAATCCGCGCCGCCGAGCAGGAAAAGACCATCGAGGAACTGTCGGGGCAGATCGCCGAGCAGTGGAAAGTGGTCGAACGCATGCAACGCAAGCTCGATGCGCTGACCGACCGCTTCCTTGCGCTGGAAGAACAGGCAGCACCCGACGTGCCCGTAACCAAGCCGCCGCACTGGTGAAGAAGGGGAGGCGCAAGCCATGGCAAGTGAAAGCGACCGCATCGCAAGGGCCGGCGACTATGTGCTCGGCCTGATGAACGACGCGGAGCGCGAGCGGGCCGAGCGCGATCTCGAGATCGACCCTGCCTTCCACGATGCCGTGGTGCGGCTTGCCGAACGCATGCATGTCTTCGACCGTGTCGAAAAACCCGCCTTGCCCGCCAATCATTGGGCGCTGGTTACGCAACGCCTCGCCGAATTGCCGCAGATGCGCAGCGTTGGACTCGGCAACGAGGCCGGACCGCGCCCGGTGATCCGAAGCCTGTCCCGGTCACCGTACGGCGTTGGCGTGCATTCGCTCGGCGGCCGGCGCGGATTTGTCGTCGCCATCGTGCTGATCGCGGTCTTCGCGCTGGGCTATCTCGTCGGCAAATTATAGGCCAATGCAAAACCGCCGGACTTGCGCCCGGCGGTTGCAGATCGTGGCTGTATCGCGCTGCCGATCAATAGGGGCAGGCGTTGTCAGCCGTGTAGTCGTGCACCTGGATCGTGCCGGCGATGATGTCGGCCTTGGCCTTTTCGACGGCGGCTTTCATCTCGGGGGTGACCAGCGCCTTGTTGTTGTCGTCCATGGCGTAGTCTACGCCGCCCTCCTTGAGGCCGAGGTTTTGCAGGCCGCCCTTGAAGGTGCCGTTCTTGCCATCCATGAAGGCGTTGTAGACGGCAACGTCGACACGCTTCATCATCGAGGTCAGCACCTTGCCGGGCTGCAGGCCGTTCTGGTTGGAATCGACGCCGATGCCGAGCTTGCCGGCATCCGCCGCCGCCTGCAGCACGCCGACGCCGGTGCCGCCGGCGGCCGCATAGACCACGTCGGAGCCCTGGTCGATCTGCGTCTTGGCGATCTCGCCGCCCTTGGCCGGGTCGTTCCAGGCAGCCGGCGTGTCGCCGGTCATGTTCTGGATGACGTCGGTCGCGCCGGCCGACTTGGCGCCGCCGACATAGCCGCATTCGAACTTGCGGATCAGCGGGATGTCCATGCCACCGATGAAGGAGACCTTCTTCGACTTCGATGCCATCGCCGCCATGATGCCGACGAGATAGGAGCCTTCGTTCTCCTTGAACACCAGCGAGCGGACATTGGGCATATCGACGGCGTCGTCGATGATGGCGAAGTTGAGGTCGGGATAATCTTTCGCGACGGCTTTCAGTGCATCTTCCCAGGCAAAGCCCGCCATGACGATCGGGTTGCGGCCGTCCTCGGCGAAGCGGCGCAGCGCCTGCTCGCGCTGCGAGGCGTTGGAGACCTCGAACTCGACATAGGGCGTGCCGGTCTCGGTCTTGAACTTCTCGGCGCCATGGAAGGCAGCCTCGTTGAAGGATTTGTCGAACTTGCCGCCCAGATCATAGAGGATGGCCGGCTGGACATCCGCGGCCAAAGCCGGAAGAACCATTGCGGTTGCGGCCAGGAGGCCGAGAACGATACGTTTCATGTGATCCACACCCTGTCGGTTATTTTTTCCGTTACGCCCCGCCTGCCAGCCCGGTTCTGCGGCAGGCATGCGACGTCAGCCAGGAGTGTATTCCCCTCCCGCTCGCGGGCAATCTGGCACGGCCCGAAACAAAATTCACGCGGAATTTTGACCTTTTGGAAAAGCGTGCCACGGGCAAGCCGCGCCGCAATGCGATCCTTGCACGCCACAAGGGTTCATCGTTTCCACGGAAACGCCGAACCGCTCTAACTTTTTGATTTGACGCAATTCCCGCGGCGAAGGCGCCATGCGCTTTCCCCGGAAAACCGTTTCACACTTCCTGGAATTGCTCTTCCCGGAATCGCTCTGGCTGGAATTGCTCTGGCCGTCAGGTGATGGCCGCCGGCATGGTGCAGGCGATGCCCGTGCCCTTGAGGTTGCAATAACCGTTAGGGTTCTTCGCCAGATATTGCTGGTGCCCGGCCTCGGCGAAGTAGAAGGCGGGTGCCGGCGCGATCTCGGTGGTGATCCTGCCGTGGCCGGCACCGCGCAGCATGGCGTCATAGGCATCGCGCGAGGCGACCGCCGCCCGGTGTTGCGCATCGCCCGATGTATAGATCGCGGAGCGGTAGGTGGTGCCGACGTCGTTGCCCTGGCGCATGCCTTGCGTCGGGTCGTGGCTTTCCCAGAACAGCCGCAGAAGGTCGCCATAGGAGACGATCCTGGGGTCGAAAACGACCAGCACCACTTCTGCATGGCCGGTGAGGCCGGTACAGGTTTCCTGATAGGTCGGGTTGGGCGTGATGCCGCCGGCATAGCCGACGGCCGTCACCCAGACGCCTTCGATCCGCCAGAACAGGCGCTCCGCGCCCCAGAAGCAGCCGAGCCCGAACATCGCCGTCTCCAGCTCCTCGGGGTAAGGCCCTTTGAGCGGCCGTTTCGAAACGAAATGCCTGGGCGCGGTTGCGATGGCCTTGGCACGGCCCGGCAGCGCCTCGGATGGCTTGGGCGGATTGAGCTTTTTGTTCAGAATGTCGCTGAGAAAGAACATCGGCGGCCTTCCTTTCCGGGCAGGATCGCGAGAATGGATCAGTTGGCGGCGAATTGGCCTGTGCGCCGCTGGCGCCTGTAGCCGATGGCGTAGAGCAGGAAGGCCAGCACCGCGAACACGGCGAAGCCCGGCTGGTTGAGTACCCAGGCGATGGCGCCATCCCACAGCAGCGGGCTGGCCTTGGCACGGACGAAGGTTTCGAAAGCCGCCCGCGTGTCGGGCGAGACGGCCAGCCAGCTGGCGTTGAGCGGGGTCAGCACCAGCGTCGAAGCCGCCACCGTACGCGTCGTGTCGAGCACCGCCATGATGACGGAAACCGATAGCGCGACCATGGCCGCAAGGCGAAAAACGAAGCGAAACATCAAGCTCTCCCCCGGCCGATCCTGGAAGCGTTCCCAAGGATCTCCGGCACCTGTCCCGAAACGAGAAATAGAGTGCGCATGGCTTGCCCGCAACCGCGATACGCGAATTTGAAGGCCGGCACTTCCTCTATGTCACCGGCTCGCGCCCGCGCCGATGCACGAGCCAGACAGCCAGAATGCCACCGCCAATGGCGCCGACCACCAACCCGCCCAGACCGAAGAAGGCGGCGAAATAGCCGCAGCCACCCTCGAAGCAGCTTACCTGGGCGACATCGGCGATCACCGAACCGGCGAGGAAACCGCCCACGGCACCGACGACGGCGCCGAGGATGATGCCGAGCAAGGCGGCGAGAATGGAAAAGCCGACAGGCGGCGCCTCGGTTCGCGGCCTGGCGTAGACGGTCTCGGCGCCGGAACCGCGGCGCAGCAGGTAGATGCAAAGCAGGCCGATGCCGATCTCGATGGCGGCAATGCCGACGCCCCTGGCGGAGAATACGAAATCCGGCACGGCAAGCACATAGACTTGCCTTGCCAGCACCCAAACGATGAAGGCGATCTGCCAGATGGTGAAATGGCGGGGGAAACGCCCCGAGCGGCCAAAGGCGAGGCCGAGCAAATAAAGCCCCCACAGGATGGTGACGACATTGGCGACGAGCCCGCCAAGGAGGAAATAGAAGATCTTGTCCGGCAGGCTGGAATTGCCGACCAGCCACCATGCCGACGCCAGGCCATAGACCGACCAGGCCATGACGAAGATGAGCCAGCCGACCGGGACGTAAAAAAGATCGCCACCCGGACGGCCTGCTGGCGCCTGCCCACTGCCTGGTTGTTCGCTGCCGGATGCCATATCAGGACGATGCCCCCGCAAAGCCTCGGCCTCACTCGACAGGCGGCTGGCCGCGAAGTCAAGCACGGCGGGCCTCGCGGCCTTGCCTGTGCACATCATTCGGGGTCTGCACCCCGGAAACAGGTAAGGCGGCGGTCTCGCGAAACGCCTTGTGGCCGGCAAAGCGAATAGACTGTGCTTATGGCTTGGCATTCGGCGCGGGATCGACTAGATGAGCCCCGCGCCTGTTGCTTTGACGGCTCAGGTGCGACGGGAAGGTGTCTGCTGGTTGGCGGCACCCACGGCGCGGAAATCGCGTGCCGGCCTCCCTGAAGGGACTGCATTGTCCCCAACCCGCGCGGCGCAACCGGCCATCGCGAAAAAATGCAAGGACGGAGAGGTGGCCGAGTGGTTGAAGGCGCACGCCTGGAAAGTGTGTTTACGGGAGACCGTAACGCGGGTTCGAATCCCGCTCTCTCCGCCAGCCCTGCCTAGATCATTGAAATATATTGTGTCCCCACGTCTCGACTTTGCGCGGCGGCACTGGCAGCCTTGGAGCAATCTAACGCCTGGCCGGTTGATCCGCGATTAGGTTCAGCGAGCCCGTTTGGCAAAGCGAGTAAGCCAGCCATCTAGCCTCGTTGCCGGCCGAGTTGGTTCGATGGCCGTCCTGTCTCCGGCTGCTGAAAATTTGATGTAGTTCCACGAGCCGTCGGCGCGAATAGCAGGAACAGAGCATCCATCCGGAACCTCTCGCCGCTCCCGCGCGTTTCCCGGCGTCCCGTTCGTGGACCGGCCCGGATATCTCTCCTGGCGCTGCGACAATCAGGAGCCCGCTTCATGCACGACAAGCTGTTTCATTCACCGGTCGCACTGACCGTCGGCCTCGGCTTCAAGCGCGAGATTGCCTCGCTGGCCGAAATGCACGATTTCCTGACCAATTGGACGACCTCGCGCCGTGGCCCGCTGCATCGTCATGCCGTGGAGGCGTGTGACCTTGCGCTGGAAGGCTGCATCACCAGGGACGAGGCGCGCCATGCGCTCGTCGAATTCGCGAAGGCCGCCGGCATTCTCTGGCCCGAGATCGAGCCGGTCATCGTGGCCCGCGCCGTCGCGCGCGGGTATGGCGGCTACGCCGCTTGACCGTCGGCATCTGTCATCCCGGTGGCCAGTGGTGCCACCACCCAAAGCCCGGCTTGGCCCTCCCGAGCCGGGCTTTTTCGTTGCTGTGCTCGAGATAATTCACCGTTTTGGAGATGCGTGCCGGCGGTTCGGCTTGGGGTTCACCGAGCTGGGTTCGTCCGCTGCTTGTGCCGCAAGGCGCAGTGCTTTCAGCCGCGCCGTCTTTTCCTCGCGAGCCGCCCGCTCCGCGGCAATCACGATTTCCGATTCGCGCTTGGCGCGCTCGTCACGCTGTGTGTCGACTTTTGCGCGGTTCATGATCGCTACTCCTTCCGCGAGGCAGGCGGTTTCGGAACATCCGCTGCCTCCATCATCTTCCGGTCGCCCATGCTGCAGCGTTGCAGCGGGGACGGCGATTACAAATGATGGTCGCGGGACTTTTGTCATCGATGCGGGGGAGGGTTGTCAGCCGCACCATCCCGAAGAGACGACGAGCGACGCCTCGAAGATCTGGCGTCCGTCCTCGTCACGTACCTTGACGGTGATAGCGGTGTGGTCGTTTTCCATGATCTCGTCGCGGACGATGTCGGGCAGAATGCGGATCGCTTCGCGCCGCATGCGCTCGGGCGTTTCGAAGACCTGGCCTTCATTATCCACCGTCAGACCGTCGCCATTATAGAGGTCAAGATAATATCGAGGCATGACGGGCTGGACCTCAGGCTGGCGAAATAGCGAGATATTCAACCGACAATTCGCGGGCTGGGCAGTTGTTCCACCAACGGTGGCATTTGCCGTGGAACAAGCGGGTGCAACAAATGTTAATGCCTATCAGCGGCCAAAGGCCTAGTGCATCCGGAGCCGCCTTGCTTCCGACAGAAACACTTGGCGATCGGCTTCTGAAGCCCTTTCGCCGGAGATTGCGGTGCTTGAATCCCTTTATCTGAACCTGGGCCAGCACGATGCTCTGTCAGACGCCGAGAAGGCGCTCCTGGCCGGCGCCATGACCTTCGAGCGGCATTTCGCAACCGGCCAGGACATCGTCGCATCGGGATCGCGCCCGACCTACTCGACACTGATCCTCGACGGGCTGGCGGCGCGCTACAAGGTGCTGGAGAATGGTGGCCGGCAGTTCACGTCGTTGCAGGTGCCCGGCGACTTCGTCGATCTCCATGCTTTCCTGCTGAAGACCATGGATCACGGCATCGTCGCCTTGTCGCCCTGCCATGTCATGTTCGCCGATCACGCCCGGCTTCGCGCCATCACCGAGCAGGCGCCGCACCTGACAAGGCTGTTGTGGCTGGACACGCTGGTCGACGGCGCCATACACCGCGAGTGGATCGTCGCCATGGGACGGCGCTCCAAGACCTCGCATCTGGCCCATCTCGTCTGTGAACTCTTCGTGCGGTTGCAGGTGGTGCAACGCACCAACGGCATGAGCTTTCACCTGCCGCTCTCACAAGCCGAAATGGCCGATGTGCTTGGCCTTTCCGTCGTGCATATGAACCGTGTCATCGGCGCCTTGCGCAAGGTCGGTGTCGTCAGCTGGGCAAACCACACCGTCACAATCCTGGACTGGCACAAGCTGCGGGAAATCGCCGAGTTCGATCCAACCTATCTCAGCATGACGCGCGAGCCGCGCTAGCTAATTTCCGAACGCGGCTCGACGATCATTCAGGAGTTTACGCTGCTTCGGCGGCGACGTTCACGGCCGACTCCGCAATCTGCGTCAGGGCTTCGTCGGTCGCCTTCTCTTCCTTCAGGGTCGCTTCGAGAAGTGTCACGGCGTCGTTCAGGCCGAGTTCGCCAGCCCATGTCCTCAGCGTGCCGTAACGCGAGATTTCGTAATGCTCGACCGCCTGCGCGGCGGCCAGCAGGCCGGCATCGAGCGCGGGAGATTCCTTGTACTCCTCCATGATCTCGGCGCCTTCCTCGGTGATGCCCATGATGGCGGCACAGGTCTTGCCCACCGGCTTCTTGCCGATCACGCCGAAGACTTTCTCCAGCCTTGCGACATGGCCTTCGGTTTCGGTGCGGTGCTTTTCAAAGGCGGCTTTCAACTCGGCGCTTTGCACTGCCTTGGCCATTTTCGGCAGCGTCGCCAATATCTTCTTTTCCGCGAAATAGATGTCTTTCAGCGTGTCGTGAAACAGGTCGTCGAGCATTTTCTGCTTTGCCATCGTCGTCTCCTCTGATGCGTGGGCCCTCGGCTCGACAACCTCGCGCTGGAAGATTTGTTCCCGCTCTCGCGAACGGAAACCTTTATAAAATTCCTATTTCTTTCCTGCTCGCGCCGTCTCGAACCTTTATGGCGTTCGGGTCCATATTCTCCAGGGAAGACACAGCTCGGTCGCGATAATCTGCCGTGACGGGGTGCTTCCATATGGCTTCAGCCTGCCGATGGCAGGCGTACAGTGCGAAACGCAAATAAAACGAAGATAAGGAACATGCACGATGGATATCGTCGTTGTCGGTCTGGAGATTTTGTTCTTCGCCCTTTCCGTCGCCTACATCAAAGTCTGCGACATTCTTTAAACCGGAGGATCGCAACATGCTTCTCGACTATATCCTTGGCGGCGGTGTGACCTTGTTCCTGCTCGCCTACCTGACATACGCCCTCGTTCGCCCAGAACGCTTCTGACGGCAACAGCAAGGCACGGAAAGCTACAGCCATGACATTCAACGGATGGATACAGATCCTCGCCTACTGCGTGGTGGTCGTTCTGCTGGTTAAGCCTCTCGGCGGCTATATGTACCGCGTTTTCAACGGCGACCGCACATTCCTCTCGCCGATACTCGGGCCCTTCGAACGCGCCCTTTATCGCATTTCGGGAACCAGCGAGCGCGAGGAGCAGCACTGGACCGTTTATGCGGCAGGCATCATTTTCTTCAGCCTGGCCAGCTTCCTGGTCCTCTATGTCCTGCAGCGCCTGCAAGGCGTCCTGCCCTACAATCCGGCCGGCATGACCGCGGTTGAGCAGACGCTGTCCTTCAACACCGCCGTCAGCTTCGTGACCAACACCAACTGGCAGAACTATGGCGGCGAAAGCACGATGTCCTACCTCGTGCAGATGGCGGGCCTGACGGTGCAGAACTTCATGTCAGCGGCGGTCGGCATCGCCATCGCGGTCGCGCTGATCCGCGGCTTCGCCCGCGCCTCGGTCAAGTCGATCGGCAATTTCTGGGTCGATATGACCCGCTGCACGCTCTACATCCTCCTGCCGCTCAGCATCGTGCTCACCCTTGTCTATGTCTGGCTCGGCATGCCGCAGACGCTCGGGCCCTATGTCGACGCCACCACGCTCGAAGGCGCCAAGCAGACGATCGCTCTCGGCCCGGTTGCCTCGCAGGTCGCCATCAAGATGCTCGGCACCAATGGCGGCGGCTTCTTCAACGCCAATGCCGCGCATCCTTTCGAAAACCCCGACGCGATCTCGAACTTCATCCAGATGGTCACGATCTTCGCGCTCGGCGCCGCGCTGACCAACGTCTTCGGCCGCATGGTCGGCAACCAGCGCCAGGGCTGGGCGATCCTGGCCACGATGGGTGTCCTGTTCATCGCCGGCGTCGCGGTCTGCTACTGGGCGGAAGCATCAGGCAACCCGCTGGTGCACGCGCTGGGCATCGACGGCGGCAACATGGAAGGCAAGGAGAGCCGCTTCGGCGTCGCCTTGTCGGCACTGTTCGCCGTCATCACCACGGCCGCGTCCTGCGGCGCGGTCAACGCCATGCATGACAGTTTCACCGCGATCGGCGGCTTCATCCCGATGATCAACATGCAGCTCGGCGAAGTCATCGTCGGCGGCGTCGGCGCCGGCTTCTACGGCATCCTGATGTTCATCGTCGTCGCCGTCTTCGTCGCCGGCCTGATGGTCGGCCGCACGCCCGAATATCTCGGCAAGAAGATCGAGGCCAAGGAGGTCAAGATGGCCATGCTCGCCATCCTGTGCCTGCCACTGGCGATGCTGACCTTCACGGCAATCGCCGTCGTCCTGCCGACCGGCGTCGCCTCCATGGCCAATGGCGGGCCGCACGGCTTCTCCGAAGTTCTCTATGCCTACACCTCGGCGGCCGCGAACAACGGCTCGGCCTTTGGCGGCCTTTCCGGCAACACGCCCTGGTACAACATCACGCTCGGCATCACCATGTGGATGGGTCGCTTCTTCGTCATCATCCCGGCGCTTGCCATCGCCGGCTCGCTGGCGACGAAGAAGACGGTGCCGGCGTCGGCCGGCACGTTCCCGACCGACGGCCCGCTGTTCGTCGGGCTGCTGGTCGGCGTCATCCTGATCGTCGTGGGCCTCACCTTCTTCCCGGCGCTGGCGATCGGACCGATCGTCGAACACCTGGCCATGATTCATGGGCAGACCTTCTGAGAGCGCCCCGTCTTGGGTCAAAGTCATGTCCTGGTTAAACATCAAGCGGCGCAACGTTGAGCGTCGAGGCGACAGGGAGGGGGAGACAATCCCTCCCCCTTTCCCGACCGTGTCCACATTCTTCGGCATAGCGGCCGTCATGATCGTGATCTGGCTGCTGGTCTATGGGCCGCCGCATCTTCCTTCGGCATCCGATCGATCGGTGCCTGCCAACATTTCAGATACTGGAGCCAACAAATGAGCCAGTCCAAATCCGCCAGCATCATGGATGCCGGCATCCTGTGGCCCGCCATCGGCGGGGCCTTCAGGAAGCTCAACCCGCGCACCCTGATCAGGAACCCGGTGATGTTCGTCGTCGCCGTCGTCTCGGCGCTGACATCAGTGCTGTTCGTCAGGGACCTGATCACCGGCGGCGGCGACTTCAAGTTCACGCTGCAGATCATCATCTGGCTGTGGTTCACCGTGCTGTTCGCCAATTTCGCCGAAGCCGTCGCCGAAGGCCGCGGCAAGGCGCAAGCCGACTCGCTGCGCAAGGCGCGCACCGAAACCCAGGCCAAGCTTCTGACCGGTGAGGATCGCACGAAATACAAACTGGTGCCTGGCACCAGCCTGAAAGTCGGCGATGCCGTGCTGGTCGAGGCCGGCGACATCATCCCGTCGGACGGCGAGGTGGTCGAAGGCGTCGCCTCGGTCAACGAGGCGGCGATCACAGGCGAATCCGCACCGGTCATCCGCGAATCCGGCGGCGACCGTTCAGCGGTGACCGGCGGCACGCAAGTGCTGTCCGACTGGATCCGCGTGCGTATCACCGCGGCATCGGGCCATACCTTCCTCGACCGCATGATCTCGCTGGTCGAAGGTGCCGAGCGCCAGAAGACGCCGAACGAGATCGCGCTCAACATCCTGCTGGTCGGCATGACGCTGATCTTCGTGCTGGCCACGGCGACGATCCCGAGCTTCGCCTCCTATTCGGGCGGCTATATTTCGGTAACCGTCCTCGTCGCCCTATTCGTCACCCTGATCCCGACCACGATCGGCGCGCTGCTTTCGGCGATCGGCATCGCCGGCATGGACCGCCTGGTGCGCTTCAATGTGCTGGCCATGTCGGGCCGTGCCGTCGAGGCGGCCGGCGACGTCGACACGCTGCTGCTCGACAAGACCGGCACGATCACGCTCGGCAACCGCCAGGCGACGGAATTCCGTCCGGTCAAGGGCGTCACCGAACAGGAACTCGCCGACGCGGCCCAGCTCGCCTCGCTCGCCGACGAAACGCCGGAGGGCCGCTCGATCGTCGTCCTGGCCAAGGAGAAATACGGTATCCGCGCCCGTGACATGGCAACGCTGCACGCCACCTTCGTTCCCTTCACCGCGCAGACCCGCATGAGCGGCGTCGACGTCGACGGCTCGTCGGTGCGCAAGGGCGCGGTCGATTCCGTGCTTGCCCATGTCAACCAGCCGACGGTTGCCGCTCACGGCATGCGTCCGAGCAGCGATTCCGTCCGGGATCTGCAGGCGGTCGCCGACGAGATCGCCAAGTCCGGCGGCACGCCGCTGGCGGTCGAACGTGACGGACGCCTGCTCGGCGTCGTCCATCTCAAGGACATCGTCAAGGGCGGCATCAGCGAGCGCTTCGCGGAATTGCGGCGCATGGGCATCCGCACGGTGATGATCACCGGCGACAATCCGTTGACGGCCGCCGCGATCGCGGCGGAAGCCGGTGTCGATGACTTCCTCGCCCAGGCCACGCCCGAGGACAAGCTGAAGCTGATCCGCGACGAACAGGCCAAGGGCAAGCTGGTCGCCATGTGCGGCGACGGTACCAACGATGCGCCCGCCCTTGCCCAGGCCGATGTCGGCGTCGCCATGAACACCGGCACGGTTGCGGCGCGCGAAGCCGGCAACATGATCGATCTCGACAGCGATCCGACCAAGCTCATCGAGATCGTCGAGATCGGCAAGGCCCTGCTGATGACGCGCGGCTCGCTGACGACCTTCTCGATCGCCAACGACGTGGCCAAGTACTTCGCCATCATCCCGGCGATGTTCGCCGTCTTCTACGTTGCGCCCGGACAGACCACCGGTCCGCTGCAGGCGCTCAACATCATGCATCTGTCGACGCCGCAGAGCGCCATCCTGTCGGCCATCATCTTCAACGCGCTGATCATCATCGCGCTGATCCCGCTGTCGCTGAAAGGCGTCAAGTATCGTGCGATCGGCGCCGGCGCGCTGCTCAGCCGCAACCTTCTGGTCTATGGCCTCGGCGGCATCATCGTCCCCTTCGTCGGCATCAAGGCGATCGACATGATCGTCACCGCCCTCGGCCTCGCTTAAGGATCATTCCGATGCTCAAACAACTCAGACCCGCGATCATCATGATCGTTTTCTTCACGGTCCTGACCGGCCTGATCTATCCCCTGGGGATGACCGGCATCGCCCAGGCGCTGTTCCCGCGCCAGGCCAATGGCAGCCTGATCGAGAAGGATGGCAAGGTCATCGGCTCCGAACTGATCGGCCAGGCCTTCGCCAGCGACAAATATTTCCATGGCCGGCCTTCAGCGGCCGGCAATGGCTACGACGCAACGGCCTCCGGAGGCACCAATCTCGGCCCGACCAACCCCAAGCTGATCGAGCGCATCAAGGGCGATGCCGAGAAGCTGAAAGCGGAGAACCCGAATGCGCCGGTGCCGATGGACATGGTGACGACGTCCGGCAGCGGCCTCGATCCGCAGGTCAGCCCGGAGGCCGCCTATTTCCAGGTTCCGCGCGTCGCCAAGGCCAGGGGCATCGACGAGGCCAAGGTGAAGGCGCTTGTCGACGGCCAGGTCGAGAGCAGGGAACTCGGCTTCATGGGAGAGCCGGTGGTCAACGTGCTGGCCCTCAACCTGGCGCTGGACGCCGCTAAATAGGCGATGGCAAGGTCCGGGGATCGACAGCATCCCCGGACCTCTCCATGATCGATCCTGATGCCGGAAGACAGAAGCAACGAAAACAGACCTTCCCCCGACGCGCTGCTCGAGCATGCCGAGCGGGAGGGACGCGGCCGTCTGCGGATATTCCTCGGCGCGGCACCCGGTGTCGGAAAAACCTACGAAATGCTGATGTCGGGCCGTGCCAGGCTGGCCGACGGCATCGATGTGGTGATCGGCGTCGTCGAGACCCATGGCCGCAAGGAAACCCAGGCCCTGGTCGAGGGCTATGAAGTCATTGCGCGCCGCAAGGTCGACTACAAGGGGCGCTTCCTCGACGAGATGGATATCGACGCCATCCTCGCCCGGCGCCCGGCGCTGGTTCTCGTCGATGAACTCGCCCATACCAACGCGCCCGGCAGCCGCCACCCCAAGCGCTATCTCGACGTCCAGGAGATCCTGGCGCGCGGCATCGACGTCTACACGACGCTCAACATCCAGCATGTCGAAAGCCTGAACGACGTCGTCGCGCAGATCACCCGGGTCAGGGTGCGCGAGACGGTTCCCGATTCCATTATCGACCAGGCCGATGACGTCGAAATCATCGATCTTACGCCCGACGACCTGATCAAGCGGCTGGAAGAGGGAAAGGTCTATTTCCCCAACACCGCGCAGCGCGCCATCGAGAACTATTTCTCGTCAGGCAATCTGACGGCGCTGCGCGAACTGGCGCTGCGTCGCACCGCCCAGCGTGTCGACGAGCAACTGCTCAATCACATGCAGTCCCATGCCATCCAGGGTCCCTGGGCCGCGGGCGAGAGGGTGCTCGTCTGCGTCGACCCGCGCCCGGGAGGGGCTGCCCGCATCCGCTACGCACGCAGGCTGGCCGACCGGCTGCGTGCGCCATGGACGGCGCTGCATGTCGATACGCCTCGTTCGGCCGGCATGTCCGAGGAAGACAAGGACCGGCTCGCCACGCTCATGCGCCTTGCCGAGCAGCTCGGCGCCGAGGCGACGACCATTCCCGGCCAGAACGTCGCGCAAGACATCGTGCGCCACGCGACGGCGAACAACTTCACCCATATCGTGGTCGGCAGGCCGACCCGGTCGCGCTGGCGCGAATTGATCGAGGGTTCGCTCACCTACGACCTGATCCGCAATGCCGGCGACATCAGCGTGCATGTCATTTCGGGGACCGAACGGGATGCCGAGGCGACGTCGCGAAGGGTCAAGGCGGCGGCCGAGCAGAAGCAGTTCCAGATCTGGCCCTATCTGCTCGCCACGACCTATGTCGCCGGGTCATTGGCCCTCAGCGCTGTCCTCGACCAATTTCTCGACGTCCGCAATCTGGCCATCGTCTTCCTGCTGGGGGTTTTGACGTCGGCGGTGGCCGGCGGCCTTTGGCCGGCGCTCTATGCCTGCTTCCTCAGTGCCCTTGCCTTCAACTATTTCTTCCTCGAGCCGCGCTACACGCTGACCATCCGCGATCCCGAGAGCATCGTCGCGCTCGCCGTCTTCCTTGCCGTCGCGGTCATCGCCAGCAATCTCGCCGCGCGCATGCAGCGCCAGGCAGTTGCCGCCCGCTCGCGGGCACGGGCCACCGAGGACATCTACCTCTTCTCCAAGAAGCTCGCCGGAGCCGGCACGCTCGACGATGTGCTGTGGGCCACCGCCTTCCAGATCGCCTCGATGCTGAAGCTGCGCGTGGTGCTGCTTTTGCCCGAGAACGGCACCATCACCGTCAAGGCCGGCTATCCGCCCGACGACACGCTGGCCGAGGCCGACATCGCCGCCGCGCGCTGGGCCTGGGAACACAACCGTGCCGCGGGGCGCGGCGCCGACACGCTGCCCGGCGCCAAGCGTCTTTATCTGCCTTTGCGGACAGGCCGCACCGCGATCGGTGTCGTCGGCCTCGACAATGACAAGCAGGGTCCGCTGCTGACGCCCGAGCAACAGCGCCTGCTCGATGCGCTGGCCGACCAGGCCGCGGTGGCGATCGAACGCATCCAGCTCGTCGCCGATGTCGACCGCGCCAAGCTCGCGGCCGAAGCCGACCGGCTGCGCTCGGCCCTGCTGACCTCGATTTCGCATGATCTGAAAACGCCGCTCTCGGCAATCATGGGAGCGGCCGGTACGCTCAAGGAATTCGCGCCTGATCTACCCGAACAGGACCGGGCGGAGCTTCTATCGACGGTGATCGACGAATCGGAACGGCTGAACCGCTTCATCGCCAATCTGCTCGACATGACCAAGATCGAGTCCGGGGCGATGGAGCCGAACTATGCCCTGCATTATGTCGGCGATGTCGTCGGCACGGCGCTCAACCGCGCCCGCAAGATCACCAGCGGACACAAGATCGAGGTCGATATTCCGCCCGACCTGCCGATGCTGAAGCTCGATCCCGTGCTGTTCGAACAGGTTCTGTTCAACCTTCTCGACAATGCATCGAAATATTCGCCGCCCGGCTCGACGATCCGCGTGCAGGGATGGGCCGACAATGGATCCGTCATGGTGCAGATCATGGATGAGGGGCTGGGCATTCCGGCGCAGGACCTCGAACGCGTGTTCGACACTTTCTACCGGGTGCGCAAGGGCGATCAGGTCCGCGCCGGTACCGGGCTCGGCCTGTCGATCTGCCGCGGCTTTGTCGAATCGATGGGCGGCACGATCTCGGCCGCTAACCGGACCGACCGCCTCGGTGCCGCCTTCACCATCAGGATGCCGGTGCCGACAGAAGCGCCCGATATCGACAATCGCGGCGAAGAGACCAGCATGGATCAGCTTTGATGACAAATCTGAATGTCAGGATACTGGTCGTCGATGACGAGCCGCCGATCCGCAAGCTGCTTCGGGTCGGGCTCGGCAGCCAGGGCTACGCAATCAGCGAGGCGCCGAACGCCAAGGTGGCGATCGAGCTGATGGAACAGGAAAGGCCGGACCTAGTGCTGCTCGATCTCGGCCTGCCAGGAATGGGTGGCCATGAGTTGTTGCGCAAATGGCGTGACGAGGGTCTCGACATTCCCGTCGTCATCCTCTCCAGCCGCACCGACGAAGCCGGCATCGTCCAGGCTCTGGAACTCGGCGCCGACGACTATGTCACCAAGCCGTTCGGCATGAACGAGCTGGTAGCGCGCATCCGCGTGGCGCTACGGCACAAGTTCCAGCAGCAAGGCGAGAAGCCGGTCTTCCAGAGCGGCGACCTCAGCGTCGATCTGGTCAAACGCATCGTCAAGGTCGAGGGCAAGGAGATAAAGCTGTCGCCGAAGGAATACGACATACTGCGCATTCTGGTGCAGCATGCCGGCAAGGTGCTGACCCACCATTTCATCCTGAAACAGATCTGGGGCGATACGACCGACGTGCAGTATCTCAGGGTCTATGTGCGGCAGCTCAGGCAAAAGATCGAGAAGACGCCCGACCAGCCGCGCTACATCACCACCGAGACCGGTGTCGGCTACCGGCTGCGCGTCGAGTGAACGGGTCCTCTTGATGGAGTCAGCCTAAGGCTCCGAGCGGCCGGTTTGGCGCCGCTGAGGCCCGCAAGGCTGCCAGACAGCCGAGCATGCCAAGCGGCACAAAGGCAAGGAACAGCCAGCTCGCGACATTGGCCGCCGCGTCGTGGTTCAGGCCTTGCGAAAAGCCGCTGGCATTGGCGACGATACCGGCGAGCGCCGCGCCCACGGCATATCCGATACGCTGCATGGTCGGCACCGCCGCCGAGGCGATGGTCTGCTCGTCGTCAGGGGCGGAGGCGACGATGACGCGGGTCAGGAACGGCCAGGCAATGCCGAAGCCGCCGCCCTGCAACAGGGCGCAGACCAGGATCAGCGGGATCGAGCCCAGCGGTATCGTATAGGCGAAGCCGGCAATGCCCGCCGCGATCATCAGCGCGCCGCAGACGATGATCAGCCGTTCGCGTCGCGGCGGCGCGTTGGCGACGAGGATCGACAGGATCGACCAGGCGATCGATTCGGCGGCGATGACGTAGCCGGTGGTCAGCAGCGGAATGTCATGCAGGCTGGTCAAAAGCAACGGTCCATAGACGCCGAAGGAACAGGTGGCGACGGAAAAGGCGGCGACCATGGTCATGCCGGCGCCGACCGGCGTGCGCCACGAGAACAGCCGCGACGGGAACAGCCGCGAGCGAGGCTTCCTTGCGTCGATGGCAAAAAACAGCGCCAGGCCGGCGAGGCCAAGCACGATCAGCAGCGAGGAGCGCAGCACGGCGATGTCGACGCCGGCCGAGGCGATCAGCACCACGGCGACGGCAAGGCAGCCAAGGGCGGCGAACGGGAAGGGCGGCACCTTGCCCCCGCTTGTGCTGGGTCGCGTCGCCTCCGGCGTGTCGAGCACAAGGAAGCTGGCCAGCGCCATGGCGGTGCCGCCCAGAGTGAAGACGCCAAACGCCCAGCGCCACGACAGCAATTCGGTCATGATCGCGCCCAGCAAAGGGCCGCTGAATGCCGCGACGCCCCAGATCGCCGACATGATACCGAAAAGCTGCGGCCAGATGGCGCGTGAAAACAGCCGCTCGACCGAGACGAAGGCCAGTGACACCAGCGCGCCGCCGCCAAGACCCTCGATCAGGCGACCGGCCAGGAACAGTTGCATGGAAGGCGAGGTGGCGCAGATCAGCGCCCCGGCGGCATAGAGCAGGGCGGCGACCACCATATTGGTGCGCAGCGCCACATAGCTCACCAGCCGTCCGGCGGCGGCACCGGCGACGATGGCGCCGAGCTCGTAGATCGCCAGCGACCAGCCGACGAGCTGCACCCCGGCAAGTTCGCCGACCATGGCCGGCATGACGGTCGCCACCATCGTCTCATTGGTGGCGTGCAGCAGGATGCCAAGGCTGATGAAACAGAAGCGCGCCAGGTCGCCGCTCGCCCACAATGCGCGCCAGTCGACCCTGTTTGTGCTGATGTCGGTCATGTCCACCCCATGTCTTGCATATCGCGATGCCTGCGCATGGCGCCAGAAGCCAGCAAGGCTTTCCGGCAGGACCATGCGCGGCGGGCGCTCTTCAGTGGGCTGGCTTGTAGGACCTCAACCGCGGTTGAGCTCAAGCGGTTTGTCTCAGTGGACCATCGCAACGTTCGAGATTGGCCGAAACCTTCCCAACTTCGTCATCCTCGGGTCTTCGCGACGCCGCTACGCGGCTGCTCCGCCCGTGGATGACGAAGCCTCGGATGCGCCTCTTCATTTCACCGGTGAGGTGCACCAGTCAGTTCTCGGTGCTGCGCAGCTGGAACTGGCTGACGCCGATGGCGAGATTGATGCCGGTCTGCGTCTGCAGGCTGAGCGGCTGGAGGGTGAAGGCCTGCGAGGAGCCGCCGACCAGAAGATTGGCGCCGGCGCCGACCGCCGCGGTCACCTCGGCGCTGGCCCCGATATAGTCGCCGGCCAGCGCGCCGGGCGCGTAGATGTTCTTCAGCGGCGTCAACACCAGCCATTGCATCACCGCCTGCTTCGTCGTGCCGATGTCGACGCCGTATTTGTTGACGGCGCCGAAATAGGCTTCCGGCGCGAAGCTCTTGTCGGTCGGCGTGAAGGTGCAGCTCAGATCCTTGCTCGAGCCGAAGATAAAGCCGGTGCCGCCCGATATTGCGCATTCAAGAGTGCCGAGTTCGATGCCCCGGCCCTGTGCTTGCGCCTGCGTCGCGCCAAGCAGGGTTGCAATCACGGCAGCGGCGATGGCTGTTCTCGGCATATTCTTCCCCCCAAAATCAAACGGCGCGAAACCATCCTATCTGGTTCCGCGCCGCAGGGTGAGGGGTCGTGGAGCGCGTGGCTCCATCCACTTACTTGAGCGAGTGGATCAGCTCCAGCGAGGTCACGGCGACGGCGAGATTGACACCGGTCTGTGCCTGGACGCTGAGCGGCTCCAGCATGAAGGCGCTGTCGAAGCCACCGACCAGCAGGTTGGCGCCGCCGCCGGTGACGACGCTCGCCTCGGCGTTGACGCCATAGTAGTTGCCGGCGAGATCGCCTGCATCCCGGTCGCGGGTCGCGGCGAAAACCGCCCAGATCAGCTGGCCCTGATGCGTCTGGCCGAGATCGACGCCAAGCTTGGAGATGACGCCGGTGTAGATCTCCGACGGCCCGTGATGGTAGGGACGGAAGACGCAGGACACGCCCTTGTTTGAGCCGACGACGAAGGATGTGCCGCCGTCGATGGTGCAGTCGAGCGTGCCGAGCTGCAGCTTGCCGGCGCTGGCCGGAGCGGCTGCGAACACCGTCGTGGCGAGCGCCGCGGCGCAGGCGAGTTTCTTGATCATGGGAGCGTCCTTTCGTAATTGCCATTGAACAACGGCTTCAATGGCCAGACCGTTCCGCCGAAAACTTGGCGCGAACAAGGCAAGCGTCGACGGCTTGTCGCGGGGGTTAACGCGGGTTGTCGGATTGGCGGCGATCTTCAGCGCCGCGTGTCCTTTTGGACACGCAAACAAGCTGCAATGGTCAGCCGGATCTGCTGAAGCCGATATCAGCTGGCGCCGGCGCCGACACGCGACAAGCCGTCCTTGGCGGGCTGGTAGCTGGGGTTGAGGCGCACGGCTTCGCGATAGGATTTCGCGGCCTTCGCCTTGTCGCCGCGCCGCTCGTAGATCAGCGCCTGGTTGGCCCAGGCCTCGGCGTTTTGGCCGTCGAGCTTGATGGCCATGTTGAAGTCGGAGAAGGCGTTGTCCTCGTCGCCCGTGGCCAGGTAGGAGAGGCCACGACCGTTGTAGGGTTCGGCGGCATCCGGCGCCAGCGAGATGGCGGTCGAGAAGTCCTCGATGGCGAACTTGTGCTGGCCCTGGCTCTGATAGATCAGGCCGCGATTGTGGTAGGCGCGCGCATCCGTGGTGTCGAGCTGGATCGCCTTCTGGAAGTCGTTGAAGGCATTCTGGGTGCGGCCTGCCTTGCGGTAGAGATTGCCGCGGCCGATATAGGCGGCGTCATAATTGCCGTTGATCTGGATCGAGCGGTTGTAGTCGGCGAGAGCGGCTTCCTGGTTGCCGAGGAAGCGCTGGATGAGCGCGCGGTTCGAATAGGCCTGGAAGAAGTTCGGATTGAGCTGGATGGCCTGGTTGAAGTCCTTGAGCGCCGCCTGGTACTGGCCGCCGCGGCCATAGGCCGAGCCGCGCACATTGTAGCCCTCGGGATCCTGGGGATTGCGCTGGATGACCGCCGACAGCGAGGAGATGTTCTCGCTCGAGCCTTGTGCCTTGTCGATGTTGTTGAACTCGCCGGTCGGACCCGACGTCTGGCAGCCGGCAAGCACCAGTCCGGAAAGCAGGGCCGCTGTCAGGGCGAAACCACGCAATGCGGTTCCGCGCTCCACGCTCGTTGCGTTCATGTCTGCCCTGTCCTCACTTCAAGCCGCGCCGTTCAGGCCCGGATCCCCCCTCCGGGCCGGGTCACATCAAATAAAAAGGTGGCGGCGATTCCGCATCGCGCCACCTTGGTATCCTTCGAAAAGGACGAAATATTGGCGATAATCAGCGCGGCGGACGCGCTGCACCGGCAGCACCGCCAGCAGGCACCGGACGCGGCGTCATCGGCAGCAGGCCTTCGCGCTGGGCGCGCTTGCGGGCCAGCTTGCGGGCGCGGCGCACGGCCTCGGCCTTTTCGCGGGCGCGCTTCTCGGACGGCTTCTCGTAGTGACCGCGCATCTTCATTTCGCGGAAAATGCCTTCGCGCTGCATCTTCTTCTTGAGCGCGCGAAGCGCCTGATCAACGTTATTGTCGCGGACGAGTACCTGCACGGGCAATCCTGTCTTTCGGGTTTGATATCATCAGGCAAGCAGCCATAGCCACTAGCCTCCGCAGCGGTCGACACCACGAATTGTGGCGGCTGATAGCAGAATCAGGCCGCGCTGTCCACAGTCGAAATGAAGGACGGCGGCCAAATTGCCACGGTCGCCCCGAGATAGGGCGCCAACTAGGCCGTGGCCAGGTGCAGCCGCTCGAAATCCTCGAAGAACTCGCCGTAGTCGCAGGTGATCTCTTCGCCCGCCGCGATATCGCGGGTCGCTGTCGCGCCGCCATATTGCGAAAAGTCGGTGTTCGGCGTCGCCGAATGGTTCATGAAGCGGCCATTGTCGACTTCATAGACCATGAAGCCAGGCCGATCCGGGCTCGGATAGGCATAGCGGTCGAGCAATTCCTTCAGAGGCCGCGGCGCCGCCTCGTATTTGTCCATCGGGATCAGCCGGTCGAAATCCAGATCGAGGCGCCAGATCGAGGCGCCTTTCCGGATCGGCTCGGCGGCGAACATGCCGACGCCCTCGATCGCGCTCGCGGCCACATAGGTTCGGATCAGCATCATGGTTTCGGGACCCGTTTCGACAGGAAACGGAATCGCCAAATCGCGGGGAAAAAGCAAGACCGGCTGCCTGCGTCAAAGCGGCAAACCGGCCTGTTCGCGGCAAAAAACCTTCACGTCCGGTTGATCGAGACGCCACCATCGGCAGACTTTGCACCTGTAGACGAGGGTAGGGTTCTTTGTTGACCTGCTGACCAGTGCCGCGTTATGAACAGCCATCCAAACTTTGAGGGTGGACGAGCCACCCGTTCCAATGACCCCCCAAGACATAGTGAGCAAGTTTTTGGCCCCCGGCTTCGAGGGTGACAGCGAGTTGACGTTTGCTCTTCAATCGGAATTTGACAAAGGCTTTCCGCTTGAAAATCTTCGGTCGCTGCTGACGTCCGGCAACCTTTACACGCAGGGCGCTGCAGCTTTTTTGGTGGCTGAAGCCAATTCCAAAATAAGTTACAAAATGAATTGTGTCGTCGCGGAGATCGCCGATCTGCTCGACAGTGAATCTTCGGGTATCCGGTTCGACGCAATCGAGGCGCTTCTGGGATGTACGACGCCGGCCGACGGCACGGCTCTCGGTCGCCTCATGCTGCGCCTCGATGACGAACATGCCGGCGTTCGGTGGAAGGTCGTCCAGTTCATCTGCCTTGCGCAACGCTGGCAGCTAAGGCTTGCGGTGGAAAATGCCGCTGTCCTGCGCCCGGACTTGGCTTTCAAGGCGCTGATCAGTGCTTATGGTCACTACGTCAGTCCTGGTTCCAATGAACTGCCACGGCTACTGGCGCATCCGGATGCCCTGTTGCGGCGTTTTGCAGCGGCAGTGGCTATCAGGCCGCGCGAGGTGATTGTCGAGCGCTTCGTGGCCATGGTGGAGCAGTCGGACGATGAAGAGCTTCGTAAAATCGCCGCCGATTGCCGCCAAGGCTATTTGCGGCCGACCTATGCGATGGGTCCGTCCATCGTGAAGCGTGTCTCGTCTGAACCGTCAAAAGGTGAAGCCCAAAACAGCGGGTGTTGATGGCACGGCGCAAAACGGCAAGCGCCGTCGCAAACAGCGCAAGGGTGGCAGCGCTGTTTCGCTAGTGATACACCTCGCGGGCCGGGGCCGAGTGAACGCCCTGCCGCCATATGCCATGCCTCTTTGGCGCGAGGGTTGCGACGTTGAAAAAATATTCGGTATTCGCCATCGCCCGCGAGGCCATGCGCGGCCACAAGGGATGGGAGGAACAGTGGTCCTCGCCGGAGCCCAAGAAGGAATATGACGTCATCATCGTCGGCGCCGGCGGCCACGGCTTGGCCACCGCCTATTATCTCGCCACCGTACACGGCATCACCAATGTCGCGGTGCTGGAAAAGGGCTGGCTCGGCGGCGGCAACACCGGCCGCAACACCACCATCATTCGTTCCAACTATCTCTATGACGAGAGCGCCGGCATCTATGACCATGCGCTGAAGCTGTGGGACGGGCTGTCCCAGGAGCTCAATTACAACGTCATGTATTCGGCGCGCGGCGTCATGATGCTCGCCCACAATGTGCACGACATCCAGGTGTTGAAGCGCCACGTCCACGCCAACCGGCTGAACGGCATCGACAATGAATGGCTGTCGCCGGAGCAGGCCAAGGAATTCTGCCCGCCGCTGAACATCTCCAGGGATGCCCGTTATCCGGTCGTGGGTGCTGCCCTGCAGCGGCGCGGCGGCACGGCACGCCATGATGCGGTGGCCTGGGGCTATGCGCGCGGTGCTTCGGCGCGCGGCGTCCACATCATCCAGAATTGCGAGGTCACCGGGGTCAAACGGGCGGCCAATGGCGCGGTCGTGGGCGTCGACACGACGCGCGGCTTCATCGGCGCCAAGAAGGTCGGTGTCGTCGCCGCCGGCCATTCCTCGGTCATCATGAACATGGCCGGCGTGCGCATGCCGCTGGAAAGCTATCCGCTGCAGGCGCTGGTGTCGGAGCCGGTCAAGCCGGTGGTGCCTTGCGTGGTGATGTCGAACACGGTGCACGCCTATATCTCGCAGTCCGACAAGGGCGAGCTGGTGATCGGCGCCGGCACCGACCAGTATGTCTCCTATTCGCAGACCGGCGGCCTGCACATCTTGCAGCACACGCTCGACGCCATCTGCGAGATGTTCCCGATCTTCACGCGCATGAAGATGCTGCGCTCCTGGGGCGGCATCGTCGATGTCACGCCCGACCGCTCGCCGATCCTGGCCAAGACGCCGGTGCCCGGCCTCTACGTCAATTGCGGTTGGGGTACGGGTGGCTTCAAGGCGACGCCGGGTTCGGGCCATGTCTTTGCCCACACCATCGCCAAGGACGATCCGCACCCGATCAACGCGCCCTTCACCATCGAGCGCTTCCGTACCGGCCGCCTCATCGACGAGGCGGCGGCGGCGGCGGTCGCGCATTGATCATGGCCTGCCGACTACTTGGCCACAGCGAATTTTAGGGAACAAGAAAATGCTTCTCATCCGCTGCCCCTATTGCGAGGAAGAGCGCCCGGAGCTCGAATTCCGCAACGCCGGCGAGGCGCATATTGCGCGCTCGGCCAACATGGCGGGCGAGAGCGATGATGATTTCGAGAAGTTCTTCTTCATCCGTTCGAACCCCAAGGGCATCATCTATGAGCGGTGGCGCCACATGCATGGCTGCGCGCGCTTCTTCAACGCGGTGCGCGACACCGTCACCGATAAGTTCGTCATGACCTACAAGGCCGGCGAACCCAAACCCGCCAAGCTGCCGGGAGCATCCAAATGAGCGGCGCGTTCCGCATCCCGAGAGCCGGTCGCCTCAGCCAGGCCAAGACCGCGCGATTCTCGTTCGACGGCCAGTCCTATACCGGAATCGAGGGCGATACGCTGGCGTCCGCGCTGCTTGCCAATGGCGTGCATCTGGTCGGCCGCTCGTTCAAGTACCACCGTCCGCGCGGCTTCCTGTCGGCCGGCGCGGAAGAACCCAATGCGCTGGTGCAGATCGTGCGCGACGACGCACGCAAGACGCCGAATGTGCGGGCGACCGTGCAGGAACTCTATGACGGGCTCGCCGCCAACTCGCAGAACCGCTGGCCGTCGCTGGCCTTCGACGTCGGTGCAGTCAACGACCTGGCGTCACCGCTATTTTCGGCCGGCTTCTACTACAAGACCTTCATGTGGCCGAAGGCGGCCTGGAAGAGCCTTTACGAGCCCAAGATTCGCGAAGCCGCCGGCCTTGGCGTTTCGCCCGACAAGCCCGATCCCGACCATTATTCCTCGCGCTACGCGCATTGCGACGTGCTGGTGCTGGGCGGCGGTGCCGCCGGCATCGCGGCGGCGTTGGCGGCGGCCGAGACCGGCGTGCGTGTCATCCTGGCAGACGAGCAGGCCGAGTTCGGCGGCAGCCTGCGTTTCGAGACGGGGGCGAGGATCGACGGCCAGGACGGTTTTGCCTGGGCTAAAGGTGCGATCGCCAGGCTGAGCGCGATGGACAATGTCCGCGTGCTTTCGCGCACAACGGCGTTTGGCTATTACGCGCAGAATTTCGTCGGCCTGGTCGAGCGCGTCAGCGATCACCTGAAAGCGCCCGGCCATGACTTGCCGCGCGAGCGGCTGTGGCAGGTGCGCGCCAAGCGTGTCGTGCTGGCCTCGGGCGCAATCGAGCGCCACATGGTGTTCGCCAACAATGACCGGCCGGGAATCATGCTGGCGGGCGCGGCGCGCACCTTCCTCAACCAGTATGGCGTGGCGGTCGGCAGGAATGTTGGCGTCTACACTGCCAATGATTCCGCTTACGCCGCGGCGATCGACCTGAAGAAGGCCGGCGTCAACGTGGCGGCGATCGTCGATCTGCGCGACAACCCGACCGGACCGGTGATCGACGAGGCGCGGGCGCTCGGCATCGAGATCAATTTCGGCCGCGCGGTGATCCGCGCCGGCGGCAAATTGCGGGTGTCGTCGATGACCGTGCAGCCGAAGAATGGCGGCGGCGAGCGCACCATTGCCGTCGACGCGATCCTGATGTCGGCGGGCTGGACGCCGTCGGTACATCTGTTCTCGCAGTCGCGCGGCAAGGTCGCCTTCAACGACGAGACCAAGCGCTTCGTGCCGGGCACCTATGCGCAAGACTGCGTCTCGGTCGGCGCCTGCAACGGCACCGACGGACTGTCGGCAACGGTGGACGAAGCCTATGCGGCCGGCGCCAAGGCGGCCAAGGACGCCAATGCCAGGGATTATGGGGCGAAAACCGCCAAGGGCGCCAAGCCCAAGGTCGATGCCTCGGAGAGCTGGTCGCGCGGCATGCTGGGCGCGGCGCCCGGCGCCGGGCCGGACACCACGGTGAAGGCGTTCGTCGACTTTCAGAACGACGTCACCGCCAAGGACATCCGCCAGGCGGTGCATGAAGGCATGCGCTCGATCGAGCACGTCAAGCGCTTCACCACCAACGGCATGGCCACGGACCAGGGCAAGACCTCCAACATGCACGGTCTGGCGATCGCCGCGGAGACGCTGGGCAAGCCGATCCCCGAAGTCGGCCTGACCACCTTCCGTGCGCCCTATACGCCTGTCACCTTCGGTGCGATCGTCAGCCATGCACGCGGGCCGCTGTTCGATCCGACGCGCAAGACGGCGACGCATCCGTGGGCCGAAGCGCAAGGTGCTGTGTTCGAGGATGTCGGGCAGTGGAAGCGCGCCTGGTATTTCCCGAAGACCGGCGAAGACATGCATTCGGCGGTCGACCGCGAATGCGTTGCCGTGCGCACCACGGCCGGCCTGTTCGATGCCTCGACGCTCGGCAAGATCGAAGTGGTTGGGCCGGATGCGGCGAAGTTCATGGAACTGCTCTACACCAATCCATGGGAGAAGCTGGAACCGGGCCGTTGCCGATACGGCATCATGCTGCGCGAGGACGGCTTCATCTATGATGACGGCGTCGTCGGCAGGCTGGCGCCGGATCGTTTCCATGTGACGACGACGACCGGCGGCGCGCCGCGCGTCATGAACCATATGGAGGACTATCTCCAGACCGAGTTCCCGCATCTCAATGTCTGGCTGACCTCGATCACCGAGCAGTGGGCGGTCATCGCGGTGCAAGGCCCCAAGTCGCGGGACATCATCGCACCGCTGGTCGAAGGCATCGACATGTCGGATGAGGCGCTGCCGCATATGTCGGTGCGTGAAGGCAAGATCTGCGGCGTGCCGACAAGGCTGTTCCGCATGTCGTTCACCGGCGAGCGCGGCTTCGAGGTCAACGTGCCGGCCGATTACGGCCAGGCCGTGTGGGAAGCGCTGTGGGCCGAAGGCCAAAAGCATGGTGCCACGGCCTACGGCACCGAAGCCATGCACGTGCTGCGCGCCGAAAAGGGCTACATCATCGTCGGCCAGGATACGGACGGCACGGTGACGCCGAACGATGCCGGGCTCGACTGGGCGGTCGGCAAAAAGAAGGCCGACTTCGTCGGTATCAGAGGCATGGCGCGGCTGGATCTGGTCGCCAAGGGCCGCAAGCAACTGGTTGGTCTGAAGACCAAGGACCCCAAGGTGGTGCTGGAAGAGGGCGCGCAGATCGTCGAGGATCCCAAACAAGCGATCCCGATGAAGATGATCGGCCATGTCACCTCGAGCTACTGGTCGCAGAATTGCGGCCGCTCGATCGCGCTGGCACTGGTTGCCGGCGGCCGCGATCGGGTGGGCGATACGCTTTATGTGCCGATGCCGAACGGGGTGATCGAAGTGGAGGTTACCGGCATGGTGTTCTTCGACGAGACGGGAGGGCGCCTCAATGGCTAAGGCCGCTGCAAAGAAAACGGCTCCGGTCGCATCGCCTTCGGTCGAGCGCCGCCCTGCATTGGCCGGGCGCAGCACGTCCGCGACAGGCGTCAAGGTCGAAGTGCTGCCGCCGGCCGAACGCATCTCGCTGCGCGCGCCGGAGGCTTCGGCCGCGGCGCTTTCGAAGGCGCTCGGCGTGCCCTTGCCGAAAAAGCCCAAGACCTCGGCATCGAAGGCAGGCCGCACCGCACTGTGGCTTGGCCCCGACGAATGGTTGGTCATCGACGAGGCCGGCAACGACCCACTCGCCGATTGCGCAAAGGTTTCCGCGTTGCATTCGGCAGTCGGCATCTCGCATCGCAACATCGCGATCTCCGTCGCTGGTCCGGCGGCCGAAGCCGCGATCAATTCGGGCTGCCCGCAGGATCTTTCGCTCGAAGCCTTCCCGGTGGGAGCGGCCTCGCGCACCATCCTCGGCAAGGCCGAGATCGTGCTGTTGCGCACGGCCGCCGACGCATTCCGGGTCGAGTGCTGGCGTTCTTTCTCGGACTATGTCTTTACTTTCCTGTCCGAAGGGGCACGCGACGCGGCCGGCTGATCCCGGAACGTTTGCCGCCAGCGCCCGTTGTGCGGAAACAGGTCGAGGGAGAACTGCCGATGCCGTCGAAGTCCGCGCCGAAATCGCCGGTGAAAAAGACGCCGGCCGTTCGTTCGCTTGAACATGAGCGGCTTCACGAGGTCAACGCCGAAGAGGAACTCGAGGAAGGCCTCGAGGACACGTTCCCGGCCAGTGACCCGGTGTCCATTATCAGTTCGGCGATCCCCGGCGCGCCGGCCAAGCCGGGCAAGGCCAAGACCGTCCCCGGACGGAAGAGCCGCAAGCCCTGATTTTCCGCAATTTTGGTCGAGAGGCATCTTCCCAAGCCATTGCCAGTTGAGATATTCAAAGCGCTTTGGAGAGGAAAAATGCCGATAAAAGCTGTCGTCTGGGGCGAGAACGTCCATGAGCAGACCAATGCCGCCGTGCGCGACCTCTATCCGTTGACCATGCATGGCACCATCGCCGCGGCGCTCAACCAGGACAAGCGCATCGAGGCGACCACCGCCACCTTGCAGGAACCAGAGCACGGCCTGAGCGAGAAGCGCCTGGCGGCCACCGACGTGCTGATATGGTGGGGCCATGCGGCGCATGGCGAGGTCAAGGACGAGGTCGTCGAACGCGTGCAAAAGCGGGTCTGGGAAGGCATGGGGTTGATCGTGCTGCATTCCGGCCACTACTCGAAGATCTTCAAACGGCTGATGGGCACGCCCTGTTCGCTGAAGTGGCGCGAGGCAGGCGAGCGCGAGCGGGTCTGGGCGATCAACCGCAGCCACCCGATCGCGCAAGGCATCGGCGAATGCCTGGAGATCGGCGAGACGGAAATGTATGGCGAGCCGTTCGCGGTGCCGGAGCCGCTGGAGACGGTGTTCGTCTCCTGGTACGAGGGCGGCGAGGTGTTCCGGTCGGGACTGACCTACCAGCGTGGCGCCGGCCGCATCTTCTATTTCTCACCCGGCCACGAGACCTATCCGATCTACCACAATGAGGGCGTGCAGCAGGTGCTGCGCAATGCGGTGCACTGGGCGCACAACCCGGCACCCGCATGGTCCGGCATCACCAACGCGCCGAACGTGCCGACGGACAAGGCCAAGGAGAAGATCGTCCAGAAGGGCCTGCGCCTGCATGCCGACGGCGACAAGGGCCTGAGTTGATGGGCGGCTTGAGTTAATGAGGGATCTGATCTGATGCATCGACTGCTCTTGCTAGGCACCGGCTGGATCGCCGGACATCATATCGAGGAGTTCGCAAAGGTTCCTGGCTGCAGCATTGTCGCCTGTGTCGATCAACTGCCTGGCCGCGCGGCGGCGTTTGCCGCCGCCAACCAGATCGGCGTTTCTTTCGAGAGCCTTGAAGCGGCGATCGCCTGGGGCAATTTCGACGCCGCCATCAATGCGACACCGGACGGTGTGCACAAGGCAACGACGCTGGCGCTGCTTGCGGCGGGAAAGCACGTGTTCTGCGAAAAGCCGCTGGCGCCGAACCATGCCGACGCGCTCGATATGGTGCGAGCCGCCGAGGCGGCTGGCGTCGTCAACATGGTCAATCTCACCTACCGCAATTCACCGGCGATCCAGGAAGCGCGGCGTCTGGTGTTGGCCGGCGCGATCGGCGAATTGCGCCATGTCGAGGCGAGCTACAAGCAGAGCTGGCTGGTCAGCAAATCCTGGGGTGACTGGCGGGTCGAGGACAAATGGCTGTGGCGCCTGTCCACCCGGCACGGTTCGACGGGGGTTCTGGGCGATGTCGGCATCCACATCTTGGACTTCGCCACCTATGGCGCGGCTCAGGATATCGTCAGTCTGCACGCCGATCTGGTGACGTTTCCGAAGGCCGAGGGCGACCAGATCGGGGACTATGTGCTGGACGCCAATGACAGCGTTGCGATGACGGCGCGGCTAAGGTCCGGCGCGCTGGCAACGATCATGGCGAGCCGCTACACGACCGGCCACGGCAATGACCTGTCACTGGCCCTGCACGGCACAAAAGGAGCGCTCAAGGTCGAGACCGACGGCAAGGCAGCGCGGCTGTCGGCGTGCATGGGCGAGGATGTCGATGTCCAGCTCTGGCGAGAGCTGGCACTGCCGGAGGTAAAGCGCAACGCCCGGCGTTTTGCCGACGCGCTGGATAGCGGACAGAACGGCGATCCGTCCTTCCGGCGCGCCGCCGACATGCAGAAGCTGATCGACGCCGCCTTCGAGAGTTCAGCGGCCAAGCTGCCGGTCTCGATCGGCTGATCTACTCTGCTGGCCGGCTTGTGCCGGCCATAAGCGATTTCTTGCAATTGTCAGAACGCGCTCGGCATGATCCACGGGTTGACGCTGATGCCGAGTCGCGGGCCCTTGGCTTCAGCAGTGTTTTCCGTGCTGTTCTTCTTCGCGACCGAGCCGGTCGAGGCGCAATCGAGCTTCACATTGGTCTTGGTGTCGACGCAGGTCGTGGCTGCCGGGTGCTTTACCGGATGAGTGGTGTTGGCGGCAAAGGCCGAGCCGGAAAGGGCCAGAACGGCGGCGAGGGTGAGGAGGGTCTTTTTCATTGTCGGTCTCCGTTTCGACGGCTGAATTCTTTTCGTACATGTACGATGTTTCGTACAGATACGACCGCCAATCGCGAAGTTCAAGTTAGAATCGTACGCGTACGATAAACTTTCTGTTAACCAAGAATTTGCCCCGGTCTGGCTGGGCTCCCGTCTGGCTGGGCCCCCGGTCTGGCTGGGCAAAGTGGCGAGAAAGTATGGAAAAGAAGGAGATGTCGTTCAGCCGTTGACCGGTGTTTCGGTCAGCGGGGGCACGTTCTGCGTGCTAAGCGCGGCCATTTGGAAATCGCACATCCGCTTCACGAAGGCATACGGGTCGCCGAAGGGATAGAAAGGGAAGGTGATCAGCAGCGAGATCGTGCCGTGGCCCACCGCCCACAGCATGGTGGCGATGGCGCGCGGGTCGCCCTGCAGCTTGCCAGCGGCGACACAGGCTTCGACCCTGGTGATCAGCGCCTTCATCGCCGGGTTGGCCTCGTGCATCTCTTGAAAACTCCGGCCTTCCGGGGGCCTGGTCTTTTCGGTCATGAAGACAGTGCGATATTCATTGGGATTGCCGAGCCCGAACGCGGCGTATTCGGTCATCACCGCCCGCAAGGCTTCGATCGGATCATCTGACGAGTGCTCCTCGATGCGGCGGGCCAGCGTCTCGAAGGCGTCTTCGGCCAATGCGAAAAGGATGTCCTGCTTGTCGGCGAAATAGGAATAGACCGACATCGGCGCGTAGCCGACCCGCTTGGCCAGTTTGCGGATCGTCAGGCCTTCATAGCCTTCTTCCTGGACAAGCTTATGAGCGGCCTCGACCAGCTCGGAGCGCAGTTCGGCCTTCTGTTTTTCGCGGCGTTTCTGGACGCTCGGCGGCAAATCCGTGCCTTTCGGTGGTGTCTGGGTTGGTTGGTGTCTGGCTAAATTATATACGCTGTACGGAAACGGACAAGGGCACGGGAAGTTCCCAAGCGGAACGGGGTCAGATCGCGCCGACGCCGCCGTCGACGGCCAGCGCATGACCGGTCATGAAGGAGTTGGCCGGGTCGGCGGCGAACAGGATGGCGGTGACGACTTCTTCCACTTCGGCAACCCGCTTCATCGGCACGCCTCGCGTCAGTTCAGCCAGCGCCTCGGCCTCCGGCGCGCCGGAGACGCGCACGAAGCTGTCCACCATCGCCGTTCGGGTGTGGGCCGGGCAGATGGCGTTGATGCGCAGGCCCTTGCTGGCATATTCGACCGCCGCCGAGCGAGTCAGGCCAACGACGCCGTGCTTGGCGGCGGCATAGACCGACAGCTTCGGCGCGCCGGACAGGCCGGCGGCCGAAGCGATGTTGACGATGGCGCCGCCTTTGCCGGATGTCTTGAACTGCCGCTCCATCTGCGGGATTTGGTGCTTCATGGCATAGAAGACGCCGAGCAGGTCGATCTCCAGCACACGGCGCGCCTCGTCGGAGGGGACCTGCGGCAGACGCACAAAGCTCTGGACAATGCCAGCATTGTTGACGGCGATATCCAGCCTGCCGAATTTTTCGATCGCCAGCCCGACCAGATCCTCGGACAGTTTCTCGTCGGCTACGTTGCCGGCCAGGATCGCCGTTTCGGACGGCAACATGCCGGCAAGGTCGGCGAGCGCCTTTTCGTCGATGTCCGACAGCACCAGCCGCGCGCCTTCGGAGGCGAAGCCTTTCGCAGCACTGCTGCCGAGGCCGCCGGCGGCTCCGGTGATCAGCACTGTTGCTCCATCAAAGCGGCCCATCATGTCCCCCCATCATGCCTGTCTGTCGATCAGTCTGGCTGCGAGGTGCGAAAGCAGCTTCACCGCCTCGCCATAGGTTCTGGCCTTTTCGGGATTGGAGGCGTTGCCGTCCAGCGCGCGCTTGTAGACACCCTGGCAGATCGCCGCCAGGCGAAAGAAGGAGAAGGCGAGGAAGAACGTCCAGTTGCCGATGCCGGTGAGCCCGCGCCGCCGGCAATAGGCGGCGACATAGTCTTCCTCGGAAGGCAGGCCGAGCGCGGCACGGTCGACGCCGCCGAGGCCGCGAAAGCCCGAAGCATGCGGCAGCCGCCATTGCATGCACTGATAGGCGATGTCGGCAAAGGGGTGGCCTGAGGTCGACAACTCCCAGTCGAGCACCGCGATGACCCGTGGCCGGTCCGGTGCGAAGATCAGATTGTCCAGCCGGTAGTCGCCATGGACAAGCGATATCAGGCCGTCGTCCGCGGGCATGTGCATTTCCAGCCATGCGATCAGTTGGTCCATGTCGGCAATGCCGCCGGTTTCCGAAGCCCGGTACTGGCTGGTCCAGCGCGCCAGCTGCCGCTCGAAATAATTGCCCGGCCGGCCGAAATCCGAGAGGCCCACGGCGTCGACGTCGACATCGTGCAGGGCCGCGAGCGTGGCGTTCATGGCGTCGTAGATCGCGGCGCGCTCGCCATTGTCGCGGGCTTCTGGCAGCGCCGGATCCCAGAAAATGCGGCCGTCGAGGAAATCCATGACATAGAACATGCGGCCGATCGGCGACTCTTCCGCCGACAGATGCAGCATTTCGGGCACCGGCACGGCGGTGGCGGCAAGCGCTTTCATCACGCGGAATTCGCGGTCCACCTGATGCGCCGATTTCAGCAATTGCCCGGGCGGCTTGGCACGCAGCACGTAGCGGCCGCTGGCCGCCGTCAGGAGATAGGTCGGGTTCGACTGGCCGGATTTGAATTTTTCGATTGAAGCGAGCCCGGAAAAGCCCGGGATTTCCGCCTCGAGGTAAGGCGCGAGCGCTGCCTGGTCGAGCGCGTTCGGGTCGTTCATGCGGTCTCGGGCTGGCGTTCGATCAGCGTCAGCGTCAGCCAGCGGGCGGTCAGCGCCGGTTTCTTCGAACCCTCGATCTCGATCGTCACGTCGTGCGCCGTCTGCACCCAGCCCGACGGCCTGACCTTGACGTCGGCCAGCACGAAACGGGTGCGGATGCGCGCACCGGTCTTCACCGGCGCCAGGAAGCGCAGCGAATCGAAGCCGTGGTTGACGCCCATCTTGCCGTTTTCCAGCGGCGGCATGGTCTCGAAGGTCATTGCCGACAGCAGCGACAGCGACAGGAAGCCATGCGCGATGGTGCCGCCGAACGGCGTCTCGCGCTTGGCCCGCTCGGGGTCGCAGTGAATGAACTGGTGGTCGTCGGTGGCGTCGGCGAACTGGTCGATCATGCGCTGCGTCACCACCCGCCACGGCGAGACACCAACCTCCTTGCCGACACTGGCCAGAAGCACATCGAGACTGATCGGTTCCACGCTCATGTCCTCCAGTTCACCTCCGACTTCTACGGCCGGAAAATGTCATTCTTGAATAAGGTCAGTCCTTGAACAAGGTCAAACCATGCTGCACCGACTGCCCGCCGTCGATCGGCAGGATGGCGCCGGTGACATAGCTGCCCGCACGGCTGCACAAATAGAGCGTTGCGCCGGCAATGTCATCCGCTGCGCCGATGCGGCCGATCGGAACATGGCTGCCGACATGCCTGGCCTGCTCATCCGTGCCGGTGGCAAAGGCCGTCATCCGGCTTTGGAAGGGGCCGGGGGCAAAAGCGTTGACGGTGATGCGGCGAGCGGCGAATTCGAGCGCGAGCGTGCGTGTCAGATGATGCACCGCAGCCTTGGACGCGGTGTAGGAATAGGCGTCGTCGGCCAGCGGCTGCGTGCCCATCACCGAACCCAGATTGATCACGCGGGCCGGATCGGCGTCGCTGGCGGCCGCCTCGAGCAGCGGCAGTAATTCGCGCGTCAGGTGGAAGACAGCGGTGACATTGACACCGAACACCTTGGCCCATGCCGAATAGGGAAAGCTCTCGAGCGGCGCACCCCAGGAAACACCGGCATTGTTGATCAAAATATCGAGTCTATCGGTCCGCGCCTTGACCTCGGCGACGAGCGCGGCGATGCCAGCCTCGCTGGAGACGTCGCCGGCAAAGCCCTCGGCGCGGCCTGGCGCGCCCAGCCCGTTCACTTCGGCGGCGACCTTGATGCAGTCCTCGCCCTTGCGCGACGAGATCATTACGCTGGCGCCGGCCCTGACCAGGGCGGTTGCCGCCATGCGGCCGATGCCGGTCGCGGCGCCCGTAACCAGCGCGGTCTTCCCGGCCACCGAAAACAGCTCGTCCAGATAGGCCATTCCAATCCTCCGCGCCTCGCCTGGGCAAAGAGTTCGCGTTGACAAGGCTATCCGAAGTACAGTCATCCTTGCCACTGACAAAATGCCAGGCCTGCATGAAGGGTTAGCGACCGATGACGGAGATGAATCTCGGCATGACCGAGCGGCTGAAGCCGATCCACGCGCGTGTCGCATCCATGGTGCGCGACGAAATCATGCCGCTCGACAAGGAGTTTTTGGGTGAGGTGGGCAAGGAAGGCGACCGCTGGGTCTATACGGCGCGCCAGAGCGAGATCCTCGAAGGGCTGAAGAAGTCGGCACGGGAGCGTGGCCTGTGGAACTTCTGGCTGACCGGCTCGGAACGCGGTTACGGCCTCTCAACCGTCGAATACGCTTATCTCGCCGAGGAAATGGGCAAGGCACATCTTGGCGCCGAGACCTTCAACTGCTCCGCGCCCGACACCGGCAATATGGAGGTGCTGGAGCGCTATGGCTCGGCCGACCACAAGAAAACATGGCTCGAACCGCTTCTGGATGGGAAAATCCGCTCGGCCTATCTGATGACCGAGCCGGATGTCGCGTCATCCGACGCCACCAACATTGCGATGCGCTGCGAGCGGCAAGGCGACTGCTATGTCCTCAACGGCGAAAAATGGTGGGCGTCGGGCGCCGGCGACCCGCGCTGCGCCATCTACATCGTCATGGTGCGGACGGGGGGCGACGCAGAACCGCAGCACCGCCGCCATTCGATGATCCTGGTCCCTGCCGACACCAAGGGAGTGACCAAGGTGCGGGCCATGCAGGTCTATGGCGACGATGACGCGCCGCATGGCCACATGCACCTTCGCTTCGACAATGTCCGGGTCCCGGCCTCGAACATGATCCTCGGCGAGGGCAGGGGATTCGAGATCGCGCAAGGGCGGCTCGGGCCCGGCCGCATCCATCACTGCATGCGCGCCATAGGCCAGGCCGAGATGGCGCTGGAACTGCTGTGCCAGCGTTCGGTGCGCCGCGAGGCCTTCGGCCAACCCCTGGCCAAACTCGGGGCCAATTTCGACATCATCGCCGAATGCCGCATGGAGATCGAGATGGCGCGGCTGCTCTGCCTCAAGGCGGCGTGGATGATCGACCAGGGCGACGCGCGTGCCGCTGCCCCCTGGATCAGCCAGATCAAGGTCATCGCACCACGCGTCGCCCTCAAGGTCACCGACGAGGCGGTGCAGATGTTCGGCGCGCAAGGCATCAGCCAGGACACGCCGCTGGCGCGCTCGTGGACACATCTGAGGACATTGCGCCTTGCCGACGGGCCTGACGCCGTGCATCGCCGGCAGGTGGCGCGGACGGAGCTGAGGAAATACACGCAGGAGAAGGTCTGAGCGGCAGCCCGGTCCGCCGCGCTTTGGACCTTCTGTCAACAACCACGGAGTGTCACCGATGACCATTCCCTCCGAAATGAAGGCGTTGCTCCTGGTCGGCGACGGCTACACCAAGACGCCGAGCGGCAGTGCGCTCGAGGCGATGGAGCCCTATCTCGAGCCGGGCAGCATCGCGGTGCCGGTGCCCGGACCGAGCCAGGTGCTGATCAAGGTCAGCCTGGCGTCGATCAACCCGTCCGATGTCGCCTTCATCAAGGGCCAGTACGGCCAGCCGCGCGCCAAGGGCCGGCCGGCCGGCTTCGAGGGTGTCGGCACCGTCGTCGCCAGCGGTGACGAGCCCTATCCCCAAAGCCTCGTCGGCAAGCGCGTCGCCTTCGCCACTGGCCTCAGCAACTGGGGGTCGTGGGCCGAATTCGCCGTCGCCGAGGCGGCGGCCTGCATTCCGCTGCTCGACACGGTGCGCGACGAGGATGGCGCGGCGATGATCGTCAATCCGCTCACCGCGATCGCCATGTTCGACATCGTCAAGCAGGAAGGCGAAAAGGCGTTCGTGATGACCGCCGGCGCCAGCCAGCTCTGCAAGCTGATCATCGGCCTGGCCAGGGAGGAAGGGTTCCGGCCAATCGTCACGGTACGCCGCGACGACCAGATCGCGCTGCTGAAAGAGATCGGCGCTGCCCATGTGCTCAATGAGAAGGCGCCGGATTTCGACGCTACGCTGCGTGAGGTGATGAAGGCCGAACAGCCGCGCATCTTCCTCGATGCGGTCACCGGACCGCTGGCCACGGCCATCTTCAATGCGATGCCGAAGCGTGCGCGCTGGATCATCTATGGCCGACTCGATCCTGAAGCCACGGTAATCCGCGAGCCCGGCCAACTGATCTTCCAGCACAAACATATCGAAGGTTTCTGGCTGAGCGAATGGATGCGTCAATCCAAGGAGCGGCGGGGTCCGGCGATCGTGGAAGCGCAGCAGCGTTTTTCCGACGGGCGCTGGGCAACCGACGTGACGGCCGTCGTGCCGTTCGCCGAGGCGATGACGCGGGTACCGGCCGAACTGGCCAAGCCCAACGGCAAGGTGTTCATCCGGCCTTGATGCCGTTCGAAGGGTATCAGAGCCCTGAATACGAGGCTTTCAAGAGGCCCCTTGAAGGTCAGGGTGCCCCGGCATTTCACCACTCGCGGTGGCCCGCCGGGCTACGGCCGCGTCTTTCAGCCCCCTATGCCACGCCGCTTTGTCCGTGATATGCCGCCGCCATCGAATGCCGGGACAGTGCTGGACCGAGCCTGTCCCGGGTGTTGTGGGGTGTCTTTGATGACGATGTCCAAGCCGGTTTTCGACCGTTTGGGACTTGGCCTGTGGATCGGGGCGTTCCTGATCGTTCTTGCCTTGGTTCTGTGGTCTCCCCACACGCGGACGGTCTGGCAAGCCTATATAGACGGCAGTGAGGCGCTGCTGGCCCGCCGGCCGCTCTACAATCTCCAATCCGAGATGGGCTATCTCTACGCGCCGGCTTTTGCCACGCTTTATGTTCCATTGGTAAAGCTCGGTCCGCATCTCGGCGGCCTGCTGTGGCATATTATCGGCTTCGCGGTGCTGACCTTCGCCGCGATGCGGCAGGTGCGCAAGCTCGGCGGCGGGGAATTGCCGTGGCTGCTTTCCTTCGGGCTGTTCCTTGCCCTGCCGATGGCGCTGGGGGCGATCCGCAACGGTCAGGCGACGATCCTTCTGACCGGCGCCTGCTGGCTTCTCACCCTGTCGGCACTCGAAGGTCGGCGCGCCGAAACCTTCTTCTGGGCTTCGGTCGCCATCATCGCCAAGCCGACCGCGGTCATCATGTTGCTGTTGGTGGGTGCCCTGCGTTTCCGGCTGATACCGGTGCTGGTGCTGGCGGTGCTGTTCGTGCTCGCTTTGCCCTACGCCTTTGCTCCCGCCAGCTATCTCAACGACCAGTATCGTGTTTTTGCAGAAATGCTGACCTCGATGGCCGTCGACAATGCCAACCATTTCGTTCCCACCGATTTCACGGCGCCGTTTACCAAAATGGGGCTGCCTCTCCCGGAATTCGGTGCCACGATCGTGCGCATCGTCATGGCCCTGTTCACGCTTTGCGCGGTCGTCTGGTTCGACCGCAAGCTCGAACGCGGAACGGCCGGTCTCGCCATCTTCCTGACGGCGACGTTCTACATGTGCGTCTTCAACCCGCGCGTCGAGCCCAACACCTATGCCATGATCGCGGTGCCCGCCGGTCTCGCTGTTGCCTTGTTGTGGCGCGAGGAGCGAGGTGGCGTGCTGGCTTCGGTGCTGTCCTTGATGCTGTTCCTGACCGGATTGACGGGGGTCGAGCGCCATATCCAGGATTTGACATACCCCTGGTTCAGGCCGGTCGCGGTCACCGTCATCGCCGGTTCCCTGATCTGGTGGTTCTGGGCGAAAGCAGGCGACAAGGGGGCGCGAGACACGACGATGCGAGACAAGGTGATGAATGAAAGGCCCGTCGCAAATGGCTGAGTCGCGGCCCGTTCTCGATATCGTCGCGCCGTTCTTCAACGAGGCGCCATCGGCATCGGCCTTTGCCGCACTGCTCGACAAGCTCGAAGCCGAAGTGTCGCGGCGTTTCGGCATGGCCCTCCACAAGATCCTGGTCGACGATGGCAGCCGCGACGATGGCGCCGAGCGCTTCTCGCGGGCGCTCTCGGGGTCCTGGGAGATCGTGCGGCTTAGCCGCAATTTCGGCAAGGAGGTCGCGGTGCTCGCCGGCCTCGACCAGTCGCGCGGCGACATGGCGCTGGTCATGGACGCCGATCTCCAGCATTCGATGGACACCAGCCTGAAGATGATCGCCGAACTGGTGGAAAATCCAGATATCGATGTCGTCTACGCGCAGAACGACCGCCGCGAGGCCAGCTGGCGGCGCAGCCAGCTGGCGCGGCTTTTCTACAGCCTGATCAACTCGAGCCAGCGTTTCGACATTCCCGAGAATGCTGGCGATTTTCGCGTCATGCGCGGTGCCGTGGTGCGCGCGCTGACCAGCCTGCGCGACAAGCGGCGCTTCAACAAGGGTCTGTTCGCCTGGGCCGGTTTCCGCCAGAAAGCCATACAATATTCGCCGGAGAACCGCGCCACGGGCACGTCGAAATGGAGCCGGCTCAACCTGATCGCCTTCTCGCTGGAAGGTTTTACTTCCTTTTCCGTCATCCCATTGCGCATCATCAGCCTAAGCGGAATGCTGGCGGCGTTGGCGGGCCTCGCTTACGGAGCCAAAGTGTTCTTCGAGGTGATGTTCTACGGCATCGCCGTCCCCGGGTATCCCAGCCTCATGGTCGCCGTCGTCCTGCTCGGTGGCCTCAACCTCACCTTGCTCGGCCTGATCGGCGAATATGTCTGGGTCACGCTCTCGGAAAGCAAGGACCGCCCGGTCTATATCGTGCGTGATGTCGTGCGCGGCGATGTTTTGGACCGGCCGCCAGGCGCACCCGGCGCATGACGCGACGCATCCGCCTGATCGCCGACGACTACGGCCTGGCGCCTGGGGTCTCCGCAGCGATTCTCGAGCTGCTCGACCGTGGCCGCTTGACCGGCACCGGCTGCATGACCGGCTTTCCGGAATGGCCGGATGCGGCGGCGCGCATAAAGCCGCTGTGCGGCCGCGCGGCGGTCGGGCTGCACCTGACCCTCACCGACCAGCCGGCCGTCACCGGCCGGTCTAGCCTGGCGCCGGGAGGCCGACTGCCACCGCTGCGTTCACTGGCGCTGCCGGTCCTGCGCGGCGGCATTGACGCGCGAGACGTCCATGCCGAGCTCGACGCGCAATACAACCGCTTCGTCGAGGCGCTTGGCCGCCAGCCTGACTTCATCGACGGACACCAGCACGTGCATTTCCTGCCCATCGTGCGCACGTGGCTGCGGGGGCATTTCTCCGACGCTGGCGGCAAGCCGGCGCTGCGCGGTGCGCCGGCGCTAGGCCATGCCGCCGTGGCGCCGAAAGTCGCGGCAATCGCAGCCTTGGCCACTGGCTTCAACCGGTCGATGGCGCGCGCCGGCTTCAGCATTTTCAAGCCGCTCGCCGGCATCTATGACTGGCGGCAACCCGAACGGTTCGCGCCGGCTCTACAGGCAGCCGTCGAGGCGCTGCCTGAACGAGGCCTGTTCATGTGCCATCCCGGCCATGTCGACGAGACGCTGCGGGCGCGCGACCCGATGCAAGGCGTGCGGGAAGTGGAATTCACCGTCCTGGCCTCGGACGCGTTCGGCGCCAGCCTCGCCCGCGCCGGTGTCGAGATCATGGACGGCAAGGGATGAGCGGCGCCGAACAGCCCCGCCGCTCGACCCGCAGCAAGATCGTTCGCTTTGCCATTGTCGGGTTGGCGAACACGGCTATCGACCTGGCCGGCTTTTTCCTGTTGCTCAAGCTGCATTTGCCGCCATTGCCGGCCAACGTCATCTCATGGTCGATCGCCGTCGTCTTCTCTTTCGTGGCGAATGGTTTCTGGTCGTTCGAGCGCAACCAGGCCATCCGTCTGCATGATGCCTTCCTGCGTTTCGTCTCGCTCGGAGCGCTGATTTCGCTCGGTGTCTCCAGCCTGTCGATCGAACTCTTCGCCGGCATTGCCGGTGTGTGGCCGGCAAAGATCGGCGGTGTCATTGTGGCGGCGGTGCTGAATTTCCTCGCCGCGCGCTGGTCGATCGAGGGCCGGCTGCTGAAGTAGCAGCGCACTCTTCCTTTGCAAAATTGGGCGCAAAACAGCCATTCCGCGTCCCGACCTTACCCTATTCCGCGGGCTCCATATTTGTGTAGGCGGCTTCCTCGAGTTCGCGCTTGAGGCGCGTCTCCTCATGGGTCTTGGGGGTGACGAAGCGGCCAAGCAGGAGATAGGCGACCGGCGTCAGGAACAGTGTCGAGATGGTGGCCAGCCCCAGCCCGCCGACGATCACCCAGCCGAGCGCCACGCGTGCCTCGGCACCCGCGCCCGCCGCGAGCACCAGCGGCAGGCCGCCGAGGATGGTGCAGATCATCGTCATCATCACCGGCCGCAGCCGGATCGTCGAGGCCTGCTCGATCGCCTCGCGGACACCAAGCCCACGGTCGCGCAGCTGGTTCGCGAACTCGACGATCAGGATGCCGTTCTTGGCCATGACGCCAACCAGGAGCACCAGGCCGATCTGGCTGTAGGCGTTGAGGCTGGTGCCTGACAGCAACTGCGCGAAGATGGCGCAGGCCAGCCCGAGCGGCACCGTTGCCATGATGATGACGGCGCTGACGAAGCTTTCGAACTGGGCGGCCAGCACCAGAAGGATGATGACCAGCGCGAAGCCGAAGATGGTGACCATGGCGCTGTTGGTTTCACCCAGCGTCGCGGCCTCGGCCAGCGGCAGGATGCGGCTGCCCCGCGGCAGCAGCGGCGTGGCGATTGCCTCGGCTTGGCTCAGCGCATCGCCAAGCGCGAAATCGCCGGAAAGGTTGGAGGTGATGGCCACCGATGGCTGCTGCTGCTCGCGCGACAGCGATGGCGGCACCGCGCGCTCGGTAAGAGTGGCGATGGTCAACATCGGCACGAAGCGGCCGTCGCCTGTCTTCAGGAAGACATTTTCTAGATCGGTCGGATCGTTGATCGGATTGGTGGTCGAGACCAGCTTCACGCCATAGCTGCGGTCGGCGATGTAGACGTCGACGACATCATTGCCGTCGAGCATTGCCTGCATGGTGTTGGCGAGGCCGGTAATGTCGATGCCAAGGTCCGAGGCGCGCTCGCGGTCGATGGCGACGGCCAGTTGCGGCTGCGTCGGGTCGATCGACAGGCGCGGCGTCTGAAAGCGCGGGTCTTTCTGCATCTCGGCGATGATCTTGACCGCCGCCTCGCCGAGCGCCTTGCGATTGTTGCCGACCAGCGCGAATTGCAGGCCGTTGCCGGCGCCGCGAATGCCGAGGCTGTTGGGCTGTACCGGGAAGATGCGCACGCTCGGCACCTGCCTGGTCAGTTGGCTGATCTCGGCCATGATCTCCTGCTGGCTGCGGCTGCGCTCGTTCCAGGGCGCCAGCGTCATCACCATGAAGCCGGAATTGTAAGAGCCGTTCTGCCCGGCATTCTCGAAAGTCGAGCGGATTTCGCCGGAATCGCGCATCGGCTGGATCAGCTTCTCGATCTTCTGCATCTGCTGCGTCGTGTAATCGAGGCTGACGCCTTGCGGGGCATTGATGCGCAACAGCACGGCCGCGCGGTCCTCGGTCGGCGTCAGTTCCTGGCGGATGGTGCCGAACAGGGTGAAGGCGGTACCGGCAAACAGTACCGCGACCAGAACCACGATCCACGGCGCATCGAGGCAAGCGTGCAGGGTCCGCTTGTAAGCTGCATTCAATGCGCCGCCGATACGCGCGCCGATGCCGCGGCCGCCCTCGTGGTGGAGCGAGGCGCCGGTCAGCATGCGCGAGGCGAGCATCGGGCAAAGCGTGAGCGCCACCACGCACGACAGAAGCACCGACATCGCAAGCACGAAGCCGAATTCGCGGAACAGGCCGCCGGTCTGTCCGGGCAGGAAGGAGATCGGCACGAAGACGGCGACCAGCGTCAGCGTCGTGGCGACGACGGCGAAGAACACTTCCTGGGCGCCGAGCACGGCGGCCGCGCGCGGCCCCATGCCTTCATTGCGCCGCCGCACGATGTTTTCCAGGACCACGATGGCATCGTCCACCACCAGTCCGGTCGCCAGCACCATGGCGAGCAGCGTCAGGATGTTGACGGAGAAGCCGGCCAGATAGATGGCGGCGATGGTGCCGATCATGGCGACTGGCATCGACAGGCCCGGGATCAACGTGGCGCGCCAGTCGAGCAGGAACATGTAGATGACGATCAGCACCATCGTTACCGACAGGCCGAGGGCGATCTCGACCTCGTGGACCGCGCCCTTGACGAAGACGGCATCGTCGCTGGTGATCTTGATCGCCATACCCTTGGGCAGGTTCTCCTGCAGCTTGGCGACGGCGGCCTGGACACCGGTCGAAATATCCAGCGTGTTCGATTCCGCCTGGCGGATGATGCCGATGCCGATGCCGGTCTTGCCATCGGAGCGCAGCGTGGTCTGGCCGACATCGGGCCCGAGCGTGACGGTGGCGACGTCGCGGATGCGGGTCGTGCCGCCGATGACGATGTTTTCGAATTCCTCGGGCGTGGTCACGTCGGCCGTGGTGCGCACGATCAGGTCCTGGTTGGTCGTGGTGATCGAACCGGCCGGGGAATCGAAGGCGACGGAAGCCAGGGCTTTCCTGAGATCGGCAACCGTGAAGCCGAGGCTGGCGAGCTTGTTCTGGTCGACGTCGATGCGGAATATCTTGTCGCGGTCGCCGTAGACCTGAACGTCGGCGACGCCGGGCACGGCGGCCAGTTCGTCCTCGATTTGGTCCTGGACCACGACGGTCATGTCCTGGATCGACATGTTGTCGGAGGTCACCGCCAGCCGCATCACCGCGTCGGAATTGGCGTCGGCCTTGACGATGCGCGGGGGATCGGCGGTGTCCGGGATCTGGTTGGCGACGCGGCCGACTGCATCGCGCACGTCGGAGGCGGCGACATTGAGGTCGACGCCGTCGTTGAATTCGATGGTGACGCGGCTTGAGCCGAAGGAAGAGGAAGACGAGATCGACTTGACGCCGGAGACGCGGGCGACGGCGCCCTCGATCGTGTCGGTCAACTCGCGGTCGACGGTTTCGGCGGCGGCGCCCTCGAAGGTGGTCGAGACCGTCACCACGGCACGGTCGACGTCGGGCAATTCGCGGATCTCGACGCCGTAGAAGGCCGCGAGGCCGGCTACCGCGATAAGGACGTTGAGCACGAAGGCCATGACCGGCCTTCGGATGAACAGGGCGGTGAAGCCGGTATCGCTGGCGGCGTTGACGGGTGCGGTCATGAGCCTTCGGCGGTGTTGGCTGCGCGCTGGTCCTGGCCGGCGATGCGGACTTCGCCGCCCTCGCTGACGCTCTGCGTGCCTTCGGTCACGACCATGTCGCCGCTGTCGATCTCGGCGTCGATAAGCACGGTCTCGGTGTTGCGCTGGATGATGCGCACCGGCACGCGTCTGGCCTTACCCCCCTCGACCTGCCAGACATAGGCACCGTCCGAGCCCCACAGGATCGCCAGCGGGCTGACGGCCGGATAGGTCTCGCCGTGGAATTTCATGGTGATGGAGAACGACATGCCGGCGCGCAGCGAATCCGCGGGATTGGCGATCTTGGCCTTGACCAGCAGCGTGCGGCTCTTCTCGTCGATGTGATTGTCGATGGCCGATACCGTACCGGTATAGGCGTTGCTGGGGTTGGCGATCGGTGTCGCCGTCAGTTGCGCGCCGACCTTGACGGCGGCTGCGAAACGCTCGGGCACCTGGAAATCGACGAGGATCGACGAGCGGTCGTCGAGCGTGGCGATCGCCGACTGGTTGGTGACATAGTTGCCGGCCGAGATCGGCAGGATGCCGACGGTGCCTGATATCGGTGCCAGGACAGACCGACGTTGCAATGCGAGCTCCGCATCCTGAAGCGCCAGCTTGGCGCCTGCCAGAACCACCTCGGCGTCGGCAACGGCGACCGGCGTCGCGGCATTGGAAGCACGCAGCGATTTCACGCGATCGAGCTTGGATTGCGCGTCCTGCAAGGCGAGCTTGGCCCGGTCCTGAGAGATGATCTCGGTCTCGGAATCGAGCGTGGCGATGATCCGTCCCTTGTCGACATGACTGCCGGACTCGACCAGCAGTTCGGCAAGGCGGCCGGAGCTGTAGGGATTGACGGTCACCGAGGCGTTGGCGCGGCCGGTGCCTATCGCCCGCAGGCGGTCGTTGATAACAGCCGAGGCGGCCGGCGATGCGACGATGGTGGCGATCTGGACGCCGCGGCGCCCCGACTGCCGGGAGCCAGCCGCCGTTTCTTTCGCCGTCGCGCCATGGGTCCAGTCCATGCCCCAGTGCGCCAGCACTTCGGGAGCGCCGGGGTAGAAGCGCGCCCACGCGGCCGCGGCGACGACCACGACGACAAACCCAAGGACAATCTGTTTCCAGCGCGACATCGACACTCCAGCGGCAAACAATCGTCTGCCGGTTCCAGGTGAAAGCGGATGCAGCGACGACAAGGGCTGGGGGGCAAAACCGGCCACCCCCACTCCCGATATCATCGGTTTATGGCAATTATCACGCAATCGTGCACATTAAATCTCGGTAACGTGATGTCCGCGCGCTTGATCAGGGGCGGATGCGCTTGCCCGGAGCCCGCTTAACGCAGCCCTTCCATTTCCCGAATACGCCGAGCGCCGTCGGCCTCGAGCTGCCTCGTAACGGCGCCGATCAGCGTTTCGGCGACGACGAAAAGTGCCGCCGAGGAATCCCATGCGGACGGCACCGCGGTCCGTCCGGCGATGACATGGCGGGCAAACCTGGCAATCGGCGACAGCCACTGGTCGGTGAACAGCACGATCTGGACGCCGCGCTGATGCGCCTTCTCGGCGAAGCGGACGAGGCTGTCCTGGTAGCGCCTGATGTCGAAGATCACCAGCACGTCGCGCTTGCTCATGTCGATCAGCCGGTCGCGCCACATGCTCTCCTGTCCGGCGAGGTGGAAGACATCGGGCTGGATGACGGCGAGGTGGGCGGCCATGTAACGCGCCAGCGGGTCGGTGAAGCGGCCGCCGATGAGGAATGTCTTGCCACGCCGTTCGGCGAGCCGGGCGGCGATGTCGGCAAGCTGCTTGTCGGAGAGGTGGCGGAAGGTCTCGCGCATATTGTCGAGCGTCGCCTCCAGCATCGGTGAGGCCGTGCCGCCGCCGGGCGAGGGCGGGTTGAGCGTGCGGATCGCCGGCGACTGCAGTTGCGCCGCCAGTTCGTCCTGCAGGCTCGACTGGAATTCCGGATAGTTCTGGAATCCGAGCCGGGCCACGAAGCGCAGGATGGTCGGCGAGGAGACGCCGGCGGCGGTCGAGAATTCGGCGACCGTCTTCAGGCCGATCATCGGATAGCTGGCAATCAGCGTCTGCGCCGCGCGCCGTTCGCCGGCCGGCATCGTGCCGATGCGGTCGGCGATCAGTTCGGCAATGCTGGAAATCATCTTTTCCCCCACCCGTTGGCTTGGCCTTAGAGATCGCATTTGACAAAGCCGGACAAACTGTATGAAATCATCCATAGGGACGCAATGAGGCAAAATACGTAACATACGATACAGCGCTCCCCGGGGACGGCAGGACTATGGAGACAGCGCGGCCCGCCAGCCATGCATCGTCCGATTCCGTGAGGGTGACGAACCCGCGCGGAGCGAGTCCCTTCGTGCTTACCTGCGACCACGCTTCCAATTTCCTGCCCGCCGAATTCGGCACGCTCGGCCTTGCCGTCGAGGACCTGTCCCGCCACATCGCCTGGGATCCCGGCGCGCTGCCGGTGGCGATGCGTATGGCGCAGGCGCTCGATGCGACGCTGGTCGAGACCCGCATCTCGCGTCTGGTCGTCGACTGCAACCGGCCGCTCGACGCGCCGGACCTGGTGCCGCCGGTCAGCGAGACGACGGCCATACCGGGAAATACCGGCCTGACGGAAAAGCAGCGCGCGGCGCGGGTCGCCCTGTCGTGGCAGCCATTTCACGGCGCGATAGAGCACATCATCGAGGAACGGCTGGCGCGTGGTCAGGAGACGCGGCTGGTTTCCGTCCATTCCTTCACGCCGGTCTACAAGGGCTACGACCGGCCGTGGCATATCGGCATCATCCATGACGACGACCGCCGGCTGGCGTCGCCGCTGATAGCGGCGCTCAAGCGGCTTGCCGGCATCACCGTCGGCGTCAACGAACCCTATTCGCCTGCCGATCGCGTCTATTTCACGCTGGAACGGCATGCGCGCTCGCGCGGGCTCCCTTGCGCGATGATCGAAATCCGCAACGATGAAATCTCCGGCGAGACCGGGCAGCGGAAATGGGCGGATCTGCTCACAGGCATTTTTTCAGATCTGGAACCACAGGAGGCCAGGGGTTCTAGATCAATCGCAGTCGGAAAGTCAGTTCAATCGGCCAGCTAAGAATAGGGGAACTCTGACATGACAACACCTGATCACTCCGACAAGTCGGAGGACACAAAAATCCTCCACAACATGGGCTACGCCCAGGAATTGGCTCGCCGCATGAGCGGCTTCTCCAACTTCGCCATTTCCTTCTCGATCATCTGCATTCTGGCGGGCGGCATTACGTCTTTCCCGCTGGCCATGGCCACCGGCAGCGGTTTCGAGGCGACCATCGGCTGGGTAATCGGCGGCGTCTTTGCGCTCGTGGTCGCGGCTTCGCTCGGCCAGATTGGGTCAGCTTATCCGACAGCCGGCGGCCTCTATCACTGGTCGTCGATCCTCGGCGGACGCGGCTGGGGCTGGGCCACGGCCTGGATCAACCTGCTCGGCCTGATCTTCGTTGTCGCTTCGGTGAATGTCGGCGTCTACCTGCTGTTTCAGGGGCTGGTCGCGGGTCCGATCTTTGGTTGGGACACATCGGCATGGGGTTTCTGGCAGCAGACCGCGGCAGTCGTCTTGATTACCGTCACCCAGGGTCTCTTCAATCATCTCGGCATCAAGACGACGACGATGTTGACCGACTTTTCCGGCTACCTCATCCTCGTTGTCGCGGTCGTGCTGACGTTGACCTTCCTGATCTGGGGGGCGCATGGCTTCGATCTTGCGCGGTTGACGACTTTCGTCAACACGACCGGCGATGCCGGCGGTGGCTATGTCCCGACGGCCCGCACCGCACTTGTGGCCTTCCTCATCGGCCTTCTCTACCCGCTTTATACCATCACGGGCTTCGACGCCTCGGCTCATACCGCCGAGGAAACGCACAATGCCCGCGTCGCTGTGCCGAGAGGCATGATCCACTCGGTCCTGTGGTCTCTCGTCTTCGGCTTCGTCATGGCAGTCTCCTTTGTCCTTGCCAGCCCCGATCTCGTGGCGACGGCCAAGGACGGCGGCAATGCCTGGTTCAACCTGTTCAACAACCTGCCGGCGCCAACCTGGCTAAAGGCTTTGCTCGGCGTTGCCATCGTGCTGTCGAATTATCTGTGCGCGCTGGCCGGACTCACTTCGACCTCACGCATGATCTTTGCCTTTTCGCGTGACGGAGGTTTGCCGGGGTCATCTTTGTGGAAGCAGGTTTCGCCAACCTGGCGCACGCCCGTCCCGGCCATCTGGCTCGGCGTCGTGCTGTCGATTGCCGCCACGCTTTATTCGCCGGCTTTCGCGGCGCTCGCTGCTGGTTGCGCTCTCTTCCTTTACGTCTCTTACGCCATGCCGATCGCAGCCGGACTTCTCGCGGAAGGAAAGAGCTGGACCGAATTCGGGCCATTCCGGCTCGGCATCTGGTCAAAGCCATTCGCCATCATCACCGTGCTTGGTGTTCTGGTGTTGATGTATGCCGGCATCCAGCCGCCCTTCGACATCCTGATCAACTATGCCATCGGCTTGATCGTTCTGCTCGTCGTTTTGTGGTTCGCCGTTGAAAACCGCCGCTTCCAGGGACCGCCTATCGGCGAGGCGGCAATCGCTAAGCGCAGGGCGACCATCGCGGCGGCAGAAAAGGCCGTCGGCGAATCCGCCTGAACAGCAATCAAACCGTGGCGGGTTCGCTCGCCACGGTTTCATTCTCCTTCAATATTACATGCCCGAAACGACCAAGTACTGGAGTGCCAAAGGAATGGCTGGAAATTTCTCGTTCGATCAGTTGAAGAAAGCGGTCTCCGGCGGCGAGATCGACACGGTTCTGGCCTGCATCGTCGACATGCAGGGGCGGTTGGCGGGAAAGCGTTTCCTGGCGCAGTACTTCGTCGATTCCGCCCATGACGAAACGCATGGCTGCAACTATCTGCTCGCCGCCGACATCGATATGGAGCCGGTGCCCGGCTACAAGGCGGCAAGCTGGTCGAAGGGCTATGGCGATTTCGTCATGAAGCCGGACCTCGCCACGCTGCGGCGCATTCCATGGCTGGAAAAGACCGCGCTGGTGATCTGCGACGTGCTCGATCACCACACCCATGACGACCTGCCGCATTCGCCGCGCGCCATCCTGAAAAAGCAGGTCAAGCGGCTGACCGAACGCGGCTATATCGGCTACTTCGCTTCCGAGCTCGAATTCTACCTGTTCAACGAGACCTACGATTCCGCCCGCAAGAAGCACTGGCAGGGTCTTGATACCGCTTCGCCCTATATCGGCGACTATCAGATCGGCATCACCACCAAGGAAGAAGGCGTCATGCGCCGGCTTCGCAACGAAATGGAAGCGGCCGGCATTCCGATCGAGAACTCCAAGGGTGAGTGGGGTCCGGGCCAGGAAGAGATCAATGTGCGCTATGCCGAGGCGCTCGACATGGCCGACCGCCACGTCATCCTCAAGAACGGCGCCAAGGAGATTGCCGAGTCCGAGGGCAAGGCGATCTCCTTCATGTCGAAATACAATTACGGGCTCGCCGGCAACTCCAGCCACATCCACAATTCGCTGTGGAGCGCCGACGGCAAGATGCCTTTGTTCTTCGACAAGAAGGCTGACTGGACGTTGTCGGCGCTCGGCCAGCAATGGGCGGCGGGACAGCTGAAATACGCCAAGGAGTTCACCTGGTTCCTGGCGCCCTACATCAACTCCTACAAGCGCTTCCAGGCCGGTACCTTCGCGCCGACCAAGATCATGTGGAGCGAGGACAACCGCACCGCCGGCTTCCGCCTGTGCGGCGAGGGCACCAAGGGCATCCGCATGGAATGCCGCATCGGTGGCGCTGACCTGAACCCCTATCTTGCCTTCGCAGCGCTGATCGCCGCCGGCCTTGCCGGTATCGACGAGAAGCTCGAACTGCAGAAGCCGTTCGTCGGCGACGCCTACCAAGCCTCACGCCTGCCGGAGATCCCGAAGACACTGCGTGACGCCACCGAGACGCTGGCCAAGTCGAAGATGCTGAAAGAGGCGCTCGGCGAGGATGTGCTCGAGCATTATGTCCACACCGCCAAGTGGGAGCAGTTCGAATACGACCGCCGCATTACGGATTGGGAACTGCACAGGGGGTTCGAGCGATATTAAGGTAGCCTGCGAACGTTGACGCCGCCCCTCACCCCCCTCTCCCCGTTAAGAACGGGGAGAGGGGACGCCAGCGCTGGAGCGTTTCCCTTCTCCCTGTAACTATACGGGGAGAAGGTGCGGGCAGGCGGATGAGGGGCAGCGCCGAGCCAAGCGATTTTTCGATTGTTGCAGAAGTGCGAGGACTTACAAAATGACCGAAACGGTCAAAATCATATCCCCTATCGACGGCTCGATCTATGCCGAGCGGCCGATCGCGACCGATCAGGCGGTCAATGCCGCGGTCGAGCGCGCCAGGGCAGCGCAAGAGAAATGGGCGCTGGTACCGATCGTCGAGCGCGGCAAGTACATGCTGGCGATGCTCGAAGCGCTGGTCGCGATATCAGACGAGATCGTGCCTGAGATTGCCTGGCAGATGGGGCGGCCGGTGCGCTATGGCGGCGAGTTCGGCGGCGTCAAGGAACGCACCAATTACATGGTCGAGATCGCGGAGGCGGCGCTCAAATCCGTGCCGGCTTCCAATCCGAAGGATGGCTTCCGCCGTTATGTGAAGAAGGATCCGCTCGGCGTGGTCATGGTGATCGCGCCGTGGAACTATCCTTATCTGACCGCCGTCAACACCATCGTGCCGGCGCTGATGGCCGGCAACGCCGTCATCCTCAAGCATGCGGCGCAGACGCTGCTGGTCGGCGAACGCTTCCAACAGGCCTTCGACAAGGCCGGCCTGCCCAAGGGCGTATTCCAGAATGTCGTGCTCAACCATGCCCAGACCGAGAAACTGCTCGGCTCGGGCAAGATCGACCATGTCAACTTCACCGGCTCGGTCGGCGGCGGCCGCGCCATCGAAAAGGCGGCGGCCGGCACCTTCATGACGCTCGGCCTCGAGCTTGGCGGCAAGGATCCGGCCTATGTACTGCCCGATGCCAAGATGGACCATGCGGTCGCCAATCTGGTCGACGGCGCCTTCTACAATTCCGGCCAGTGCTGCTGCGGCATCGAACGCGTCTATGTGCACGAGAAAGTCTATGACGAGTTCGTCGAAGGCTTCATCGCCGAGACGAAGAACTATGTCGTGGGCAATCCGCTGGAACAGGCGACGACGATGGGGCCGATGGCGCAGGCGCGTTTTGCCGACCTGATCCGCGAGCAGAAGGCCGAGGCGCTGCGCAAGGGCGCCAAGGCGCACATCAACATGAAGGTGGCTAACGACAAAGCCGGCTCGCCCTATCTGGCACCGGAAGTGCTGACGGAAGTCGACCATCAGATGAGCGTCATGCGCGAGGAAAGTTTTGGGCCGATCGTCGGCATCATGAAAGTACGCAACGACGAGGAGGCGATCGCGCTGATGAATGACAGCCCCTACGGCCTGACCGCCTCGATCTGGACGCGCGACACCGAGCACGCCATCGCCATCGGCGACCGTGTAGAGACCGGCACCGTGTTCATGAACCGCTGCGACTATCTCGATCCGGCGCTGGTCTGGACCGGCGTCAAGGACACCGGCAAGGGCGTTGCCCTTTCGGCGCTCGGCTACGACAATCTCACTCGCCCGAAATCCTTCCACCTGCGCGAAGCCATCTGATTTTCGAAAGACAAAAAATGTCCAAGCTGATCTCCAAATGGAACTATCCCACCACCGTCCGCTTCGGCGCTGGACGCATCAAGGAATTGCCCGAGGTCCTGGCGGCCACCGGCATCAAGCGGCCGCTCTTCGTCACCGATCCGGGTCTGGCCAAGCTGCCGGTCGTCGCTTCGACGCTGAAGATCCTCGACGACGCCAAGGTGCCCTACGGCGTCTTCTCGGAGGTGAGGCCGAACCCGGTCGAGTCCAACCTCACCGCCGGCATTGCGGTGTTCAAGAAGGGCAAGCATGACGGCGTCATCGCCTTCGGCGGCGGCTCGGCGCTCGACCTCGGCAAATTGATCGCCTTCCAGGCAGGCCAGACGCGGCCGGTGTGGGATTTCGAGGATGTCGGCGACTGGTGGACGCGCGCCAATTCCGACGCCATCGCCCCGATCATCGCCGTGCCGACCACGGCCGGCACCGGGTCGGAAGTCGGCCGTGCCGGCGTCATCACCAATGAGGAGACGCACACCAAGAAGGTCATCTTCCATCCGAAGCTGCTGCCGGCGATCGTGATCGCCGATCCGGAGCTGTCGGTTGGCATGCCGGGCTTCATCACCGCCGGCACCGGTATGGATGCGCTCGCCCACTGCCTCGAGGCCTATTGCGCGCCGGGCTACCATCCGATGGCCGACGGCATCGCGGTGGAAGGCATTCGCCTGGTATTCGAGAACCTGCCGAAGGCCTATGCCAACGGCAAGGACCTCGTCGCGCGCGCCCATATGATGAGCGCGGCCGCCATGGGTGCCACCGCTTTCCAGAAGGGACTGGGCGCCATCCACTCGCTGTCACACCCGGTCGGCGCGCTCTACGACACCCATCACGGCATGACCAATGCGGTGTTCATGCCTTATGTGCTCGCCTTCAATCGCGACTCGATCGAGGAGCGTATTGCCCGGCTCGCCGCCTATTGCGGCATCAAGGGCGGCTTTGACGGCTTTGCAAAGGCGATCATCAAGCTGCGCAAGGAGTTGAAGGTGCCGCATGCGCTGCCCGGCCTGATCAAGGGGCTCGACATGGACAAGAAGCGCAAGGCGCTGATCGCCGACATGGCGGTGGTCGATCCGACGGCTGGCGGTAACCCGGTGAAGCTGACCAAGAAGGCGGCGCTGACCTTGCTGGAAAACGCGATCGCGGGCACGATCTGAGACGTTTTCCGCACGGGAAATTGATCTGAAAAGGGGCTACGAAAACAAGGGGGAGGATGACGGGCAAGGCAGAAACTAGTTAGCCGGAAAAAGAATCGCGAGGCGATTGCTACATCAGGTTAAAAAGAGTTTACTTTTTCGTACTGCGAGCAGCCGCTTTCATAAAGCTTTCATCTGGCTGTCACATGAAAACGATACCGCATCGCAGGCGTCCAACGGCGTCAGTTCAACGGAGAGAACACATGTTCAAATTCACGGGGAAGGTGCTTTCCCTTTCGGCCGCGACGCTTTTTGCGTCGACGGTGATTTCGTCCTCGGCTTCGATGGACGATCTCGTCAAGGCCGCGAAGGCAGAAGGCCAGCTCACGACCATCGCCCTGCCGCATGACTGGTGCGGCTACGGCGACGTCATCGCCGGCTTCAAGGCGAAGTATCCGGAGATTACCATCAACGAACTCAACCCCGATGCCGGCTCCGGCGACGAGGTCGAGGCGATCAAGGCGAACAAGGACAATAAGGGCCCGCAGGCGCCTGACGTCATCGACGTCGGCCTGTCCTTCGGTCCGTCCGCCAAGAAGGACGGTCTGATCCAGGCCTACAAGGTATCGACCTGGGACTCGATCCCCGACAGCGCCAAGGATGCCGACGGCTTCTGGACGGGCGACTACTACGGCGTGCTCTCCTTCCAGGTGAACAAGGACCTGGTGAAGACGTCGCCGACGGACTGGGCAGACCTGCTGAAGCCGGAATTCGCAAACTCGGTCGCTCTTGCCGGTGATCCGCGCGCTTCGAACCAGGCCATCCAGGCGGTGTATGCCGCTGGCTTGTCGACGGGTGCGGCGGCTGGTGAAGCTGCCGGCACCGCTGGCCTCGACTTCTTCAAGAAGCTCAACGCCGCCGGCAATTTCGTCCCGGTCATCGGCAAGGCCGCGACGCTGGCCCAAGGCCAGACCCCGATCCTCGTCACCTGGGACTACAACGCGCTCGCCGGCCGCGACACGCTGAAGGGCAACCCGCCCGTCGACGTTGTCGTGCCGAAGACAGGTGTCGTCGCCGGTGTCTACGTACAGGCGATCAGCGCCTACGCGCCGCATCCGAATGCGGCCAAGCTCTGGCTGGAATACCTGTATTCCGACGAAGGCCAGATCGCCTGGTTGAAGGGCTATTGCCACCCGATCCGTTTCAATGATCTCGCCAAGAACGGCAAGATCCCGGCGGACGTGCTGGCCAAGCTGCCGCCGGCTGAGTCCTATGCGGCCGCGGTGTTCCCGACGCTCGACGAGCAGGGTAAGGCCAAGGAAGCCATCACCAAGAACTGGGACGCCGTTGTCGGCGCCAACGTCAAGTAACAGTTGAGATCCACCGGGCGGCTTCACGGCCGCCCGGTTCTTTCTCTCGAAGACGGTAGCCGGCGCATGACCGATATCTCTATGTCCGACCACGCTGTTACCGGCAAGACCGCGCCTCCCGCCGAGGCGCGCAGCATGAGATTGCCGACGCAATGGCTCGGCGTTGCGCCCTTCTTCATCTTCGCCATCATGTTCCTGATCTTGCCCACGCTCTACCTGATGCTGGGCGCATTCCAGAACGATGCTGGTGAATTCACAATCGAAAACATAGTTGCACTGGCGCAGCCATCGATCGTTGCCGCCTACTGGATTTCGATCAAGGTCAGCCTTGCTTCATCGCTGATTGGCGCCTTTGCGGGTTTGGCGATTGCCATTGCCATCGTGCGTGGCGGCCTGCCGGACTGGATACGCTCGGCGACGCTGACGTTTTCCGGTGTCGCCTCGAACTTTGCCGGCGTGCCGCTGGCCTTCGCCTTCCTTGCCACACTCGGCCGGCTCGGCCTTGCGACAGTTATTCTGAACACGCTGTTCGGTCTCAACATCTACGCGCATGGCTTCAACATCCTGTCGTTCTGGGGACTGACGCTGACCTATGTCTACTTCCAGATTCCGCTGATGGTGGTCATCATCGTGCCGGCCATAGACGGGCTGAAGAAGGAATGGGGCGAGGCCGCCGCAACGCTGGGTGCGACCATGTCCCAGTATTGGCGCATGGTGGTCATTCCGGTGATCTGGCCGAGCTTCCTCGGCACCGTGATCCTGTTGTTCGCCAATGCCTTCGGCGCCATCGCCACCGCCTATGCGCTGACCGGTTCGTCGCTCAACATCGTGCCGATCCTGCTCTATGCCCAGATCCGTGGCGACGTGCTGCACAATGCCCATCTCGGCTATGCCATCGCCTTCGGCATGATCCTGATCACCGGTCTTGCCAATGTCTTCTACATCTGGTTCCGCACCCGTTCCGAGAGGTGGCTCAAATGAAGGCTGGCAGGTTCTGGGCCTGGGTCGTCTTCGCGCTGGGCGCTGCCTATTTCTTCATTCCGCTGATCGCGACGGTGGAGTTCTCCATGCGCATGCGGCGCGGCGTCTATTCCTTTGACGCCTACAAGGTCGTGCTGGGTGACGAACGCTTCCAGGCGACCTTCGGCTATTCGGTGCTTGCCGCCGTCTTCACCATCATTCTCGGGGTGCTCATCGTGGTGCCGGCCGCCTACTGGATCCGGCTGCGCCTACCGCAGCTGCGCCCCATCGTCGAGTTCATCACGCTGTTGCCGCTGGTTATCCCCGCCATCGTCATCGTTTTCGGCTACATCAGAATGTACGGCTCGAATTCGCCGCTGCCGTTCCTGGCGAGCGACACGGGCACCAATGCCTTGCTGGTCATCGGCTATGCCACGCTGGCGCTGCCCTATATGTATCGCGCGGTGGACACCGGGCTTCGCACCATCGACGTGCGCACGCTGACGGAAGCGGCGCAGATTCTCGGCGCTGGTTGGGGGACGATCATCACCCGGGTTATCCTGCCCAATGTGCTGATCGCGGTGTTGTCGGGTGCATTCCTGACCTTTGCGATCGTTATCGGCGAGTTCACCATGGCAAGCCTGCTCAACCGGCCGGCCTTCGGCCCTTATCTGCAGAACATCGGCGCCAACCGAGCCTATGAACCGGCAGCCCTTGCCATCATCGCCTTCGCCATCACCTGGGGCTGCATGTCGCTGATCCAGATATTGTCCCGCTTCGCGCCGAGATCGGCGAACCGTCCGAACTGATCGAAAGAACAACACCATGGCCGACCCGTTCCTCTCCATCCAGCACGTTCGGAAATCCTTCGGCGCCACCACCGTGGTTGAGGATTTCAATCTCGACGTCGAACGTGGTGAATTTGTCTCTTTCCTCGGACCATCCGGCTGCGGCAAGACAACGGTGCTGCGCATGGTCGCGGGTTTCGAGGAGCCGAGCGCCGGCAAGATCGTCGTTGGCGGCAAGGATATTACGAGGCTGAAGCCCAATCAGCGCAATGTCGGCATGGTGTTCCAGGCCTATGCGCTGTTTCCGAACCTGACCGTGGCGCAGAACATAGGCTTCGGATTGAAGGTCGCTGGCATGCCCAGGGCGGACATCGACGCCCGCGTTGCCGAGATGCTGGGTATTATCAAGCTGCCGCAGATGGCGGACCGCTATCCCTACCAGCTCTCCGGTGGCCAGCAGCAGCGTATCGCGCTGGCGCGTGCGATCGCGCCGAAACCGAAGCTGCTGCTGCTCGACGAGCCGCTGTCGGCGCTGGATGCCAAGGTCCGTGTCTCGCTGCGTGAGGAAATCCGTTCGATCCAGAAGAAGCTCGGCATCACCACCATCTTCGTCACCCACGACCAGGAGGAGGCGCTGTCGATCTCCGACCGCATCGCCGTCATGTATGGCGGCAAGGCGGAGCAGGTTGGTACGCCGTTCGAGATCTACAACCGCCCGGCGACCAAGTTCGTCGCCAATTTCGTCGGCACACTGAATGTGCTGGAAGGCACGGTCACCGACGCAGCGGCGGGCACGGTGCGGGTCAATTCCGAACAGGTCTCGCTGAAGGGCAAGCTCAACGGATCCAAGTCGGGCGATACGCTGTCGCTGGCGCTGCGTCCCGAGGCGATTTCGCTTGGCCGTCAGCCCGGTCGTGATTCCAGCCTGTCCGGCGAGATCTCCGAAGTGCATTTCCTCGGCTCGGTGATCCGCGTTCGCGTCGGCATCGGCGGCAACACGGTGTCGCTCGATACCTTCAACAGCCCGGCGACGCCGCCACCGGCCGTCGGCGAGAAGGCCGAGATCTCGTTCTCGTCAGACGATATGCTGGTGCTGCATTAACCAGACGGCGGTTGATCAAGCCGGCGCGATGAACAGCTGCGATATGGCCCGAAAGACAGGTAGTGCTTCCATTCGTGCCGCATGAGCGTCCAGCGCCGGGAAGTCCGCCAGCGAAATGAGCCCCGGATCCGCCTCGCCGATGAAGCGCAACACGGAGGCAACCATGATGCCGGCATGGCCGATGCGCTCACCCAGCCAGTAAGGTGTCGACCGTTTGGCACGGTCGGCCTCCAGCACGGCAAGCAAGGTCTCGATCTGCGTGCGGCAGCGCCCAGCCTAAAGGTCGGAGACCTTCTCGTGCAGCCGCTCCTCGTAGAAGAGGCTGACCGTCTTGTCGCCGAGCCCGGTGGCAAGGGCTGACACCTTCAGCGCCTGGTGGCGCAGCGGCTCCTCTGTCGGAAACATCCTCTTCTCGGCCGGGACGAGACTATCAAGATAGTCGAGCATCAAATGGATCTCGATCAGCACCTGGCCATTGTCCAGAACCAAGCTCGGCACCCTGGTCAGCGGGTTATAGGGCCGAATCCTGTCGGCATCGCCGAAGGCCGACCACGGACGGTGCTCGAGGATATGCCATACAGGGTCAGCGCGATACCGACGCGGCGCACGAGGGGCGAGTCATACTGGCCGATGAAGATCGTGCGGCTGTTGTACGGCGGGAGGCGGATCGAGGCGTAGAGGGCTTGAGTTTGATGGCCAATTCACCGCATCCTGCGGGCATATTCGCGCCGGCAATCCTGTCTCACTGAAGTAACAGCCCATGGCCCTTTTCGAACTCACACTTGTCCTGCTTTTGACCGCCGTTGCGTTGACGGCGCTGTCGCGGCGGCTGGAGATTCCCTATCCGTCGCTGCTGGCCCTGGCCGGGGTCGCGATTGCCTTCGTGCCCGGCGCGCCGATGATCGAGATCGATCCGGAACTGGCGCTTGCGCTGTTCATCGCGCCGGTGCTTCTCGATGCCGCCTATGACACCTCGCTGCGCGACCTCAAGCGCTACCGGCTGTCGCTGCTGCTGCTGGCGCTTGGCGCCGTTGTCTTCACCACTGTCGTCGTTGCCTTCGTCGGCTGGAAGATGGCCGGCTTGCCGCTCGCCGCGGCGGTCGCGCTCGGCGCCATCGTCGCACCGCCGGATGCGGTGGCGGCGAGCGCCGTGCTCGGGCAATTCAAGGTGCCGCACCGCATCACCGCCATCCTGCAGGGCGAGAGCCTGCTCAACGATGCCACGGCACTGCTGATTTACCGGTTGGCGGTTTCGGCAGCACTCGGCTCGATCATGCTGAGCAATGCCGTTCCGACGATTTTGCTCTCGACCATAGGCAGCCTGGTCGCGGGTTATGTGCTTGGCCGGTTCTCGCTGTTGACGCTCACCCGGATCGAGGACGCGGCGAGCAGCACCGTGGTGCAGTTCGCCGGGACGTTCGGCGTGTGGATCCTGGCCGACAGGCTCGGCCTTTCCGCCATCATCACCATAGTCGTCTACGCCATCACGCTTGCGCGCAGGGCGCCACGCCGCATGCCGGCGAGACGCCGCGTGAGCACCTATTCGGTCTGGGAGTCGGCGGTGTTCGTGCTCAACGTGCTGGCGTTCGTGCTGATGGGCCTGCAGGCCCGATCGATCGTCGGCCGGCTGTCCGGCGGCGGGCAAGGCGAGGCCTTTCTCTTCGCCGCGACGGTGCTGGTGGTGGTGATTGTGGCACGCCTGGTCTGGGTGGCGAGTTATGTTGCGATCATCCGTTGGTTTGCCCGCTTCGGCGGCGAAGACAGAATGCGGGAGGCGCCGACGTTTCGCGGCGCCGTGCTCGTCGGCTGGTGCGGCATGCGCGGCCTGGTGACGCTGGTGGTGGCCATTGCCCTGCCGGCCAATTTTCCCGGCCGCGATCCGATCGTGCTTGCCGCCTTCGCCGTGGTTCTGGGCACGCTGGTGCTGCAAGGCATGACCTTGAAGCCTCTGCTGCGCATCCTCAACTTCGACCCGGACAGAACGATCGACAACGAGGTGGCGCAGGCGCGCGTTGCCGTCATGCAGGCAGCGCTTGACGTGTTGAGCCGCAAGACGTCCGCCGCCGCGGCTGTCGTGCGCGAACAATATGAGGCTCAGCGTGTGATTGCTCAAAATCCGGAGGACGCGCAGGCGGCAACCGAATACGACCGGCTGCGCCTCTATGCCATCAACCGCCAGCGCGACACGCTCGAGGAATTACGCCGCAACGGCACGATCGGCGACGAAGCCTATCACCGGCTGGAGGAGGAGATCGATTGGGCGGAACTGGCGGCGTCGCCGGCAGGCCGGTTCCAGCCGCTGACGACAGACTAGGAGATCCTGCGTTTCGACGGCTTTGCTGGCCCAAACTCCGCCCGGCTTCCTGCACATTGCAAGCGATTGACCGAACCTTTACTGCCAAAATCGAAACTGAGCCGATTAATCAATGAAGCTGGTCAGCTACAACATCCAGTACGGGTTCGGCGGCGACGGCCGCTACGATCTTGAGCGCGCGGCGCGGATCGTCCACGGCGCCGACATCATTGCGTTGCAGGAGGTGGAGCGGCACTGGCGGCGCAGCAATTTCGACGACCAGCCGGAACTGCTGTCGCGTCTCCTGCCCGACTACTACTGGGTCTACGGCCCGGCCTTCGACATGGATGCCAGCGAGCGGCATCAGGGTCGCCTGGTCAACCGGCGCCGGCAGTTCGGCACCATGGTGCTGTCGAAGCTGCCCATCGTCTGGTCGCGGCTGCATGCGCTGCCGATGCGCCGCACCTTGCGGCCGCTCAACACCCGCAATGCCGCACTCGAATGCATGATCCGCACGCCAGCCGGCCCGCTCAGGGTACTGTCCTTGCATCTCGCCCACATCGCGGCTGAAGAGCGGCTGGAGCAGATCGACTATCTCATGGCCGAACATCGCCGAGCGCCTTCCGACGGCGGGCCGTGGAGCGGTATCGACGACGAGCCCATGCGCAACTGGACCAGCGGCGAAGCCGAACCTGAGAATCCGCTGGCGGCGATCTGGATGGGCGATTTCAACATGGAGCCGGGCAGCGCCGAATACCGCCGCATCGTCGGCGGCACGCCCTACCATCGCGGCGCGGCCTATCTCGACGGGTTCGTCGATGCCGCTGCCGTGGCGATCGAACCGGTAGCCGATTTCCACACGCATGAGAAGATCATCGACGGCAGGCTGGCAAAGCGCCGGCTCGACCATTGTTTCGTCGGCGGCATGTTGGCCGGACGGGTGCGCTCGGTTGTCTCGGACATGGGCGAGGTGGCATCCGATCACTTCCCGGTGCGGATCGACATCGATCTCGAAACGCCCTTCGGCTCGGGAGGTCGATAAGGCCGAAATGACGCTTTTCGTCTTCTTCGCGGTGCTTGCCGCGGCCGCCATGCATGCGATCTGGAACGCGCTGGTCAAGGTGCATCTAGACCGCTTCCTGTCGATCACGCTGATGACGCTCGGCATGGGCGCCGCCGCACTCGTGACGCTGCCCTTCGTCGAGGTGCCGAAGGCGGAAGTGTGGCCCTACATCGTCGCTTCCGTCATTTTCCATATGGGTTATCGCACCTTCCTGATCGGCGCCTACCAGGCCGGCGACTTCGCCCAGACCTATCCGCTCGCGCGTGGCACGGCACCTTTGCTGGCGGCGATCGGCGGCATGTTCGTCGTCGCCGAAGTGCCGGCGCCGCTTGCCATTGTCGGCATCCTGCTGTTGTCGGCGGGCACGCTGGTGATGTCGTTTCGCGGCGGCGCGCATCTGGAGAAGCTCAATCTGCGCGCCGTCGGCTTTGCGCTGGGCACCTCGATCTTCATCGCCAGCTACACGCTGTCCGACGGCAGCGGTGCGCGGCTGGCGGCGACAGCGCAGAGTTATGCGGCCTGGCTGTTCATCTGCGACGCGTTTGGCGCGCTGGTGCTGTGCCTCGTCTTCCGCGGTCCCAAGGCGCTTCCGGTGCTGGCGCGCGACTGGAAGACCGGACTGTTCACCGGCGTGCTCAGCGGTGCTGCGTACTGGATCGTGATGTGGGCGATGACCAAGGCGCCGATCGCCTCCGTGGCGTCGTTGCGCGAAACCTCGATCCTGTTCGCCATGCTGATCTCGGTCTACGCGCTCGGCGAGAAGATGACGGGCTGGCGCGGTGCCGCCGCGCTTAGCATCGTCGCCGGGGTCATTGCGCTTCGGCTCGGTTAAGGCATGGTCCCGAAAAGTTGCAGACTTTTCGGACAAAGATCATGCTCAAAAAGGACTTTTCAGCCGAGCACCGTCATCACCTGGCCGCGCCGCTCCGGGCTGAAGCGGATGACGACGATGATGCAGACGGCGACCACGCCGGCAAAAAGCGCCAGCGCGTAGCCGTAGCTGCCGCCAACGCTTTCCGCGATTCCCGCCTGGTACGGACCGCCATAGGACGCCGCGAGATTACCGGCCTGGTAGATGAAGCCGGGCAAGGTCGCTCGCACCGCCCCTGGCGACAATTCGTTCAGGTGCACGGGGATGACGCCCCAGGCGCCCTGGACCGCGATCTGCATGACGAAGGCGCCAATGGCGAGCATGAAGGGCGTGGTGCTGTAGGCCCACAGAGGGATCGCCGGCAAGGCGATCAGGCAGGCAAGCGTGATGGCGTTGACGCGGCCGATCTTCTCGGACAGCGAACCGAAGGCCAGGCCGCCGACAATGGCGCCGAGATTGGCGACGATGGTGATCCAGCTCACGGTGTGCGGGTCGAAGCCATGCTGCTTCTTCAGGAATGTCGGGTAGAGGTCCTGCGTGCCATGGCTGAAGAAATTGAAGAACATCATCAGCACGACAGCATAGAGCGCGACGCCCCAGTGCTTCTGCAGCGTTTCCAGAACCCCTGGTCTCACCGATTTCCGCGCTTCGACGAAGGCCGGTGATTCCGGCACGTGCGAGCGGATGAAGAGCACGATCAGCGCCGGCACGAAAGAGAGCAGGAACATGGCGCGCCAGCCCACCGTATAGCCGCCGATCGTCTGCTGGTAGAGCAGGCCATAGACCACCGCCGCCAAGAGGTAGCCGGCCGGATAGCCGCATTGCAGGATGCCCGAAACCATGCCGCGCGCGCTCGGCGGGATGGATTCCATGGCGAGCGAGGAGCCGAGCCCCCATTCGCCGCCCATGGCGATGCCGAACAGAGCCCGCAGCGCCAGGAAAATGCCGAGATTGGGCGAGAAGGCGGCAAGCGCGCCGATCACCGAGTAGCTGACGATGTTGAGCATGAGGATGGGCTTGCGCCCATATTTGTCGGCGAGCATGCCAAAGAAGAACGCGCCGATGAAGCGCGTCGCCAAGGTCAGAAACAATGCCTTCGAGACTGCCGGGACATCCGTGTGGAATTCACTCGCAATATCGGTGAGCAGGAATGTCAGGAGAAAGAAATCAAAAGCGTCGAGCGTCCAGCCCAGGAATGAGGCCAGAACGGTTTTCTTCTGCTCGGCAGTGAGATTCAAGGCGTCCTCCTTTGCACCCCCAAAGGAACGATATGTCGCCCTGTTCGCAAAAGAGAACAGCGATCAGCCGGCTTTCGAAGAGCCGGCGGTCACTTTTTCGTAAGATCGAGATCGAAGACCATCAATCCATCGGTGCCGCCTTCGAGTGCGGCGACCAGCCGGGCGCCGGCGCGCTGGTGGGCTTCATGCACCAGATAAGCATCGCGGGCGGCTGCATCGCGGAAATCGATGGTGAAACCATGGCTGTAGCCGCGCGCAAAAGGCTCAGGGCTGACATTGGCGCTGAACCGGACGGTGTCCATGCCGTCCACCACTTGCCGGAGTGCTTCCAGCTCCGCATGGATCGCCGCGCGCTCGCCGTCGGGGACATCGTCGCGAAACCTGACGAAAACGCAGTGCCTGATCATTTTTTCCCCCTTAAGCAGCCCGGTTTCCGGAGAACACAGCCGGCGGCAGCGGTTCGCGACCGAGGACCAGGTCGGCGCCCTTTTCGCCGACCATGATGGTCGGTGCATTGGTGTTGGAGGACGGCACGCGCGGCATCACCGAGGCATCGCAGACGCGCAACCCCTCGATGCCGCGCAGCCGCAGGTCCGGCGTCACCACGGCCATCTCGTCATGGCCCATGCGGCAGGTGCCGACCGGGTGATGGTCGGTCTTGGAGGTGCGGCAGGCATAGTCGAACAGCTCGTCATCGCTGGCGAGCGACGGGCCAGGCAGCACTTCGCGCAGCACGTAAGGGGCAAGCGCCTTCTGCCGCATGATCTCGCGCGCCAGCCGCAGGCCCTTGATCGACATGGCGCGGTCATAGGGATCGGACCAGTAGTTCGGGTCGATCAGCGGATGATCGGCCGGGTCGGCGCTTTTCAGCCGCACCGTGCCGCGCGAGCGCGGCCGCAGGAAGGCCGAGTTCAAGGTGACGCCGGGATTGTTCAGCTTCTCGACGCCGGCCTCGATGCCGGAGCCGAGGCCCAGGTGAAACTGGATGTCGGGCGAGGCGGCGGTCGGATCGGCGTACCAGAAGCCACCTGTCTCGAACAGGCTGGAGGCGACCGGCCCTTTCTTCAACAGCAGATATTGCAGACCTGCCCAGGCCGTGCGGTGCAGCTTGGCGTAGTTGTCGTAAGTGTGATCGCCGGTGCATTCGGCGATGACGAACAGATCGAGATGGTCCTGCATGTTGGAGCCGACGCCCGGCAGGTCATGAACCGGCGTGACGCCGACAGATTTCAGGTGGTCGGCGGGGCCGATGCCCGACTGCATCAAGAGTTTCGGCGAGCCGATGGCGCCGGACGAGACGATCACTTCGCGTTCGGCGCGCAGGATCTTCTTCTCGCCACCGGGGCGGTCGACGACCTCCACCCCGACGGCGCGGCCCCTCTCGACGACGATACGGGTCACCAGCGCGTCGGTCCGGACGGTGAGGTTGTTGCGGGCGCGGATCGGCTTCAGATAGGCGACGGAAGCGGAGGACCGGCGGGCATCCTTCTGCGTCAGTTGATAGTAGCCAACGCCTTCCTGGGCAGCGCCGTTGAAGTCCGGGTTGAAGGGGATGCCCATCTCCTGGCCGGCGCGGAAATAGGCTTCGCAGATCGGCAGCGGCGAAATCGGGTTCGACACGCCGAGCGGACCCTGGTCGCCGTGGAAATCGTTGGCGAATCGCTGGTTGTTTTCGGCGCGCTTGAAATAGGGCAGCACGTCGCGGTAACCCCAACCGGTCAGCCCCTCTTCCTTCTCCCAGGCATCATAGTCGCGGGCATTGCCGCGCGTGTAGATCTGGGCGTTGATGGAGGAGCCGCCGCCGACGACCTTGGCCTGCGTGTACCAAAAGACACGGTCCTTCATGTTCTTCTGCGGCACTGTCGACCAACCCCAGGAGGCAATGCCCTTGGTCATCTTGGCGAAGCCCGCCGGCATGTGGATATAGGGATGCCAGTCCTTGCCGCCGGCTTCGAGCAGCAGCACCGAATTGGAAGGATCCTCGCTCAGCCGATTGGCCAGAACACACCCGGCCGGGCCGGCGCCCACGATGATGTAGTCGGTCATAGTCTCATCCATTCATAGCCGGGGCACGGAGAGGGCGCCGTCGACATTGATGATCGAGCCGGTCGAAAAGCCGAGCCTGCCGGCTGCAAGCGTCGCCACCACGGCGCCGATGTCGGATGCTTCGCCCCAGCGTTTGGCCGGCACCAGGCCGCTGTCGATCAAAGCATCGTATTTGCCTGATACACCCGCCGTCATGTCGGTGCGGATGATGCCCGGTCGCAGCTCGAACACGCCGATGTCTTCGGGAGCAAGCCGCAGCGCCAGGTTCTTTACCCACATGGAAAGCCCGGCCTTGGAGACGCAGTAGTCGGGACGTTCCGGCGAGGCCATCTCGGCGCTGACCGAGGTGATGGTGATGATCGATTTCGGGTGGTCGCCGGGTGTGGCCAGCATCGCCTTGGCGACAGCTTGGCTGAGGAACACCGTGCCGCGTAGGTTGATGCCGAGCGTGCGATCGAAGTTCTCGGGTTTCAATTCCAGGAGATCGCCGCGCACTACGGCGCCGACGCCGGCATTGTTGACGAGACAGTCGATGCGCCCGAAGGCGCGCATGGCGGCATCGACCAACACAGCGTGATCGTTGAGGTTGGCGATATCGCATTTGATGTAGGCGAACTTTGCGCCACGCCCGGCGATGTCGGCAGCAAGCCTATCCGGCGCTTGTTCAGCGAGATCGGCGACCAGGATGTCGAAGTCCGAATCGGCCAGCGCCTCGGCGCAGGCCAGCCCGATGCCGCGCGTGCCGCCGGTGACGATCGCCGCCGGCCGGGTCATGCCACGAGGTCCGACTTGCGGATATGGTCGGCCACGCGCAGCGCCTGAGCCGCGATCGACAGCGCCGGGTTCACGGCAGCCGAGTTGGGCAGGAAACTGGCGTCGACGACGAACAGGTTTCGGTGGTCGAACGACCGGCAGAAGGGGTCGAGCGGCGCGGTTGCCGGATCGTCGCCCATCTTGACCGTGCCGCACTGGTGCGAGGGAGTGCGTTTGTCGAAGGGGCGCGACAGCACGATGGGATAGCCGCAGGCGCGGAAGTGTTCGCGCATCACCTTGGTCAGCCCGTCGAGCGACTGCATGTTGGAGCGGCGCCACTGCATGACGATGTCCTTGCCGTCGACCATGATACGGCTTTCGGGATCGGGCAGGTCCTCGCACATCAGGTACCAGTCGACGGCGTGGCCGGCCATGTAGTCGAGCGCGAATTTCGGTATGGACTTCACATTGGCCTTGAGCATGTTGCCGTCGATCTTGCCGAGCAGCTGAACATTGCCGAGCGGTTTGCCGCCCTTGCCGTCGGTGAGATAGTAGTCGTTTAGCATCAGCGTCTTCTGATAGACGGCGTCGTTCCTGCGGCGCGGGTCGATGGCCAGCATGGCGCTGGAATTGTGGTTCATGAAATTGCGGCCGACCTGGTCGGAACGGTTGGCGAGTCCTTTGCCATCTGGTGAAGGCGAGCGCAGCAGGATGACGGCGGAATTGACCGCACCCGCCGACAGGATGACCAGTTTTGGTGATAGTTTCTTCAGCCCGCCATTCTGCCGGTAGTGGATGGCGGCGATGCTTTTGCCATCGGGCGCCGCTTCGAGGTATTCGACATGGCAGCCGGTCTCGAGCCGGATGTTCTCGTCCTTGAGCGCCGCCGCCAGCGGTGCCGTCTGGGCGTCCATCTTGCCCTGGCCGGTATTCGGAAACGCGTCCCAGCCGGTCCTGCCCTCCTTCAGCCAGGTGTCGATGTCGACGCCGAGCGGGAGCGAGGCCGGATGCAGGCCGAGGCCCCTGAGCTCGGCGCGGGCACGCGCAATCGGCGCCTCGTCGGGCACTGGCTTGAAGGCATAGGGAATCGAGTGGAACGGTTCGGTCGGGTCCTCGCCCAGCGCGCCGCGCACGCGAAACAGCTGCTCGGCCTTCGAATACCAGGGCTCGAACTCGTCATAGGAAAACGGCCAGGCCGGCGAGATGCCGCCAAAGTGCTCCATGGCGGAGAAATCTTCCTTGCGGTAGCGGATCAGCACCGCGCCGAAGAATTTCGAATTGCCGCCGACATAGTAGTAATTGCCCGGGTTGAAGGCCGCACCGCCGGCCTCGCGCCACATCTCCTTCGGCCGATAGTGACCGTCGAGGAAAATCGCGCGCGTGTCGCGGGCATGTGGCGTTGCCGGCAAGGGCTCGCCGCGCTCCAGCATCAGGATCGAGGCGCCGCTGCCGGCCAGACCGGAAGCGATCGTGGCGCCGCCGATGCCGGAGCCGATGATGACGATGTCCGGATTTGTCATGACCTAAATCGCGTCCCGACGCGCTTCAGGTTTTTGTAGGGATGCATGTCGTTGCCTCAAAACCGGATCCACTTTTGGGCGACATGCATCAGCGTATGCGGTTTTCGGTCGCCGGATCGAAGAACACCGCCTTGGTCAGGTTGAAGGCGAGCGGCGTGTTGGTGCCCGGCTGGATGTTGGCGTCGGCGCGCAATCGCGCCACAACGCCCTTGCCGCCGAGATTGGTGACGGCGAACGTGTCTGAGCCGGCCGGCTCTACCACTTCTATATGCAGGTCGGCGGTGGCAATATTGGAGGCATTGCGCTCGGCGCCTTCCGGATCGGTCAGCGCTTCCGGCCGCACGCCGAAGATGATCGGCTTGCCCTGGAATGCCGAGAGACCCGCCGGCGCGTTGGCCATCGGCAGCGTGATCGGTTCGCGCGCCTCGCGCTGCAGCACGACGGACAGTGCATTGCCCGAGGTGGCGATGGTCGCCGGGATCAGGTTCATGGCCGGCGAACCCATGAAGTCGGCAACGAACAGGTTGGTCGGGTTGTTGTAGATTTCGGCCGGCGTGCCGAACTGCTGCACCTCGCCGTCGCGCATGACGGCGATCTTGGTCGCCAGCGTCATCGCCTCGATCTGGTCGTGGGTGACGTAGACGATGGTCGTGCCGGTCGTGGCGTGCAGGCGCTTGATCTCGATGCGCATGTCGACGCGCAGCTTGGCGTCGAGGTTGGACAAAGGCTCGTCGAACAGGAACAGTTTGGGGTCGCGCACCAGCGCCCGGCCCATGGCGACGCGCTGGCGCTGGCCGCCGGAAAGCTGGCTCGGCTTGCGCTGCAGCAAGTGGCCGATCTGCAGGACCTTGGCCACCTTGTCGATCGCCTTCTGGCGTTCGTCCGCCGGCACGCCGCGCATCTCCATGCCGAAGGAGATGTTCCCGGCCACCGTCATGTTGGGGTAGAGCGCGTAGCTCTGGAACACCATGGCGATATCGCGCTTGGACGGGTGAAGATCGTTGATGGCGCGCCCGTCGACGCGGATTTCGCCCTCCGTGATCTGCTCCAGCCCGGCGATGGTGTTGAGCAGCGTGGACTTGCCGCAGCCGGACGGGCCAACCAGCACCAGGAAGCCGCCCTTTTCGAGCTCGACATCGATGCCTTTCAGGATATCAACATTCCCGAAGCGCTTCTTCAGCCCATCAATTTCCAGAAAAGCCATGGTCGTTCCTTCGATAAAGAGGTCAGCCTTTGACCGCGCCCGCCATCAGCCCGCGCACGAAATAGCGCCCGGCGACGACATAGACGATCAGGGTGGGCAGCGCCGCGATCATCGCGGCCGCCATGTTGACGTTGTATTCGACGACGCCGGTCGAAGTGTTGACGACGTTGTTGAGCGCCACGGTCATCGGCATGGCGTCGCCGGTGCCGGCATAGGCCGAGGCGAACAGGAAGTCGTTCCAGATGTTGGTGAACTGGTAGATGACGGTGACGACGAAGATCGGCATCGAGTTCGGCAGCATGATGCGGCGGAAGATCTGGAAGAAGGAGGCGCCGTCGACTTGTGCTGCCTTGATCAGCTCGTTCGGGAAGGCTTCGTAATAGTTGCGGAAGAACAAGGTGGTGAAGCCGATGCCGTAGACGACGTGGACGAAGACCAGATTGACCGTCGGATTGCCGAGGCCGAAGCTGGTGCCGACCGAGTTCTGCAGCGAGACGCCGAAACGGCCGAGGCTGCCGAGGATGGTCGCCATCGGCAGCAGCACCGACTGGAACGGGATGAAGCAGGCGAACAGCATCAGGCCGAACACCAGCGTCGCGCCGCGAAAACGCCATTTGGTCAGCACGTAGCCATTGAGCGCGCCGAGCATGGTCGAGATCAGCACGGCCGGAACCACCATCTTGATGGAGTTCCAGAAATAGCCCTTGATGCCGGCGCAGGTGAGGCCGACGCAGGTCTCGCCCCAGGCCTTCAGCCACGGGTCGAAGGTCGGCGCCTTGGGCAGTGCCAGCATGTTGCCGTTCTGGATCTCGTCCATGGTCTTGAACGAGGTGACCAGCATGACGAACAGCGGCATCAGGTAGAACAGGGCGAACAGCGCCAAAAGCCCGTAGATGACGATGCGGTTGATGGTCTTGGTGCTGAGGCCGCCGGAGTTTTGCCGGGACGCGGTTTGGCGGGCAGGGGTGGCGATAGCGCTCATCGCGGCTTCTCCCTGAGTTCCGAATAGAGATAGGGCACGATGATGGCGACGATGGTCATCAGCATGATCACGGCACTGGCCGAGCCGACGGCCATCTCGTTGCGCTTGAAGGTGTATTCATACATGAAGTTGGACGGAAGCCAGGCCGAGCCGCCTGGTCCACCGCTGGTCAGCGCCACCACCAGATCGTACGACTTGATGGCGAGGTGGGCGAGCACGATGAAGGCCGACAAGAAGATCGGCCGCAGCAGCGGAATGACGATGCGGCGATAGAGCTGGAAGGTGGTGGCGCCGTCGATCTGCGCCGCCTTCATGATCTCGCCGTCAATGCCGCGCAGGCCGGCCAGGAACATCGCCATGATGAAGCCCGAAGCCTGCCAGACGCCGGCGATGACCACCGTGTAGATGACGAAATCCTTGTTCTTGATCCAGTCGAAATGGAAGCTCGTCCAGCCCCATTGATGCAGGGTCTGTTCGAGGCCGAGGCCGGGATCGAGGAACCATTTCCAGGCGACGCCGGTGACGATGAAGGACAGCGCCATCGGGTAGAGATAAATTGGTCTGAGCACGCCTTCGCCGCGGATCTTCTGATCAAGCAGGATGGCCAGGAACAGGCCGAGCGCCAGGCAGATCAGGATGTAGAGAAAGCCGAAAATGCCCATATTGGTGATCGACGTGTACCAGCTCGACGGCGGGTCGGTGTCGAAGGTCCAGCCCCACAGCCGCTGATAGGCGCGCGACCCGGTTATGACATAGGACGGAAAGGTCTTGGAATTGGTGAAGGACAGATAGATCGTCCACAGGATGAAGCCGTAGACGAAGACGATGGTGATGGCGAAGCTCGGCGCCAGCACGATCTTCGGCAAGGCGTCCTGCAAGCGCGCACGCACGGTGGGGCGCGACCGCTCCGGCGTCAGCTTGATCTGGGTTGTTGCTACCGTGCTCATGAGCTCCTCCCGCTTCGGGTCGTCCGTGCTCTGCCGTCAGGCGGCGAGGCGGCCCATGCATACGGGTCCTTGGTCGGCATGATGTTCAGGCCGGCCAATCGTTGAAATAGAACCTCCCCCGCCGAAGCGGGGAAGGTGTCTTCAGGTGGCGCTTACTTGGCGTCGTCGATCGCCTTGACCAGTTCGGTCACGGCTTCGTCCGAGGTCTTGATCTGGCCATGGACGAACTTCGAAACGACGTCCTTGTAGGCATTGGCGACCGCCGGGGGCGCGCCATAGCCCTGGGCGAGCGAGCCGAACAGCGTGCCGCCTTCGTTGGCTGCCTTCAAATCGGCGATGCCCTTCTTGCCGCAAGCGTCGAAGTCGGTGTCGGGAACGTCGGTACGGGCCGGAACCGAACCCTTGACGACGTTGAAGGCCGACTGGAAGCTCTTCGACAGGGTGGCGGTGGCCAGTGCGACCTGGGCGGCCTTGCGGTCTTCCGGAACGTTGAACATGCCGAACATGTCGGAGTTGTAGATCACGGAGCCGTCGGTTCCCGGGAAGCGATAGCACAGGAAGTCCGTGCCCGGGGTCTTCTTGGCGGCGTGGAACTCACCCTTGGCCCAGTCGCCCATGACCTGAACCAGGGCATCGCCCTTGATGACCATGGCCGTGGCAAGGTTCCAGTCGCGGCCCGAGAAGTTCGGGTCGACATAGGTGACGAGCTTGGCGAGGTTGTCGAACGACTTCTTCATCGTGTCCGACTTGAGCGAAGCGTCGTCGAGGTCGTTGAAGGCCTTCTTGTAGAACTCAGGTCCGCCGGTCGACAGCACGACCGAGTCGAACATGGTGGCTTCCTGCCAGTTCTGGCCGCCGAGAGCGAGCGGGATCACGCCTGCTGCCTTGGCCTTGTCGAGCAGGGCAACGAAGTCGTCGAAGGTCTTCGGCTCGGTGCCGCCGATCTTGTCCATGACGGCCTTGTTGATCCACAGCCAGTTGACCGAGTGGACGTTGACCGGAGCCGCGACCCACTTGCCGTCATAGACCGAGAATTTCTGCAGGGCGGCCGGAACCGACTTGTCCCAGCCTTCCTTCTTCGCCGTCTCGGTCAGGTCGCCCATGACGCCAGCAGCCGCATAGTCGAGCACGGTGTAGCCAAGCATCTGCGACGCGGTCGGGTAATTGCCGGCCGCGACCATCGCCTTCAGCGCGGTCATGGCAGCGTCGCCGCCACCGCCGGCCACCGGCACGTCCTTCCAGGCATAGCCTTCCTTGGCCAGATCGCCCTTGAGGACGTTGAGAGCAGCCGCTTCGCCGCCCGACGTCCACCAATGCAGCATCTGCACTTCCTTGACGTCCGCAGCATGCGCTGAGAACGCAAAGCTCGTCGCGAGAGCCGTTCCGATAAGCAGTTTGCGCAACATGTACTTCCTCCCTTGTTGCATTACACGACCGGTGGCAGGCCACCGGGTTCTTCCCAACTCAGCCAACCCACCAACCGGTGCGCTGGCCGCGATGAAACTGGATTGTCTTTTCCTCGGTATAATCCTCGACGGCGCGTTTGCCGAGTTCGCGTCCGAGACCGGACTGCTTGTAGCCTCCGAAAGGCAGCTCGGGATAACCTTCCATGAATGTGTTCACCCAAACCGTCCCCGAACGCACCCCGCGCGCCACCGACATGCAAGTGTCGATGCTGGCGCTCCACACACCCGCTGACAGACCATAGGGCGTGTTGTTGGCGATGTGCAACGCCTTTTCAATCGTTTCAAAAGTGAGCACGGAGAGCACCGGTCCGAACACTTCCTCGCGTGCGATGGCCATATCCTCGGTGACGCCGCGGATGATGGTTGGATCGAGGTATTGGCCGGCATTGGAGGCCAATTGCTTGCCGCCGCTGTAGACATTGCTGCCGCCGCTCGCGGCTGCCGTAACGTAACCGGTCACCTTGGCCAGATGGTCGGACGAGATCATCGCGCCGACCTTGGTGCTGTCGTGGAGTGGATCGCCGACTTGCACCTTGGCGGTAAGCGCCTTGACGGCGCTGAGAAAATCGTCCGCGATCGCTTCATGCACTATCAGCCGGCTGCCGGCATTGCAGCATTCGCCCGCATTGAAGAAGCCGCCGAACACCGCCGCGTCGGCGGCCGCTTCGAGGTCGGCATCGGGGAAGACGATCTGGCCGTTCTTGCCGCCGAGTTCCATCGAGACCTTCTTCAGCGACTGCGCGGCGGACGCCATGGTCATCTTGCCGACGCGGGTCGAGCCGGTGAACGACACCATCTCGACCAGGGGGTGGCTGACCATCGGCGCGCCGACATCAGCGCCCAGGCCCGCGAGGATGTTGACGACGCCGGCCGGCAGGCCGGCCTGCATCAGGATGTCGCCAAGGACAAAGGTCGAGGCCGAGGTCATTTCGCTCGGCTTGACCACAGCCGTGCAGCCAGCGGCGAGGGCGAAAGGCAGTTTCTGGCTGACGATGAGGAACGGGAAATTCCACGGCGTGATGATCGAAACGACGCCGATCGGTTCGCGCACGACCACGCCCAGCATGGCATCGCCGAGATTGGCATAGCTCTCGCCATGCAGTGTGCGGGCAAGCGAGGCGGCATAGCGCCAGATGTCGACGGCGCCGCCGATCTCGCCGCGCGCCTGGGCGATCGGCTTGCCGGATTCCAGGGCGTCGAGCCGGGCGATCTGTTCCAGTTGCGCCTCGATCAGGTCGGCCGCCTTGAAAAGGATGGCGGCGCGTTCGGAGGCCTTCATGCGTGGCCATGGGCCGGTCTCGAACGCCTTGTGCGCGGCCTGCACGGCCGCTTCCACTTCGGCCCCGCCGGCCTGCGCATAGCGCGAAACGGTAAAGCCATGGCCGGGGCTGTTGCGCTCCAGCGTCCGGCCGTCGCGGGCATCGACATGCTTGCCGTCGATCAGCAGCCGATAGGTTTTCGGCGCGGCTGATGCCTCGGCGGGCATGGAAATGTTGAGAGGAGCGTTCATCAGGATTGTTTTCTCTAGGTTCTTGAAAATGCCGGCTTCTGCCTGGTCTTGAAGGCGTCGACGCCAGCCTTGAGATCGCCGGTCAAGGCGATGAAGCCGCTGGCGAGCGCTTCCGTTGCCGCCGCACTTTCCTCGCCTTCGGCAACCGCGATCATCAGCTTGGCGGCTTCCGTCGCCAGCGGGCCGCGTTCTGCGATCTTTTCGGCCCAGGCCGTGGCGTCGACCAAGCCGTTACCTGTTTCCGCCACCCGGTCCACCACGCCAAGGGCCAGCGCTTCGGGAGCGAGAAGTATTTCACCGCCCAGCGCCATGCGGCGCACCGTTTGCGCACCGAAGCGACGCACCGCGCGCTGCGTGCCGGACCAGCCGGGGACGACGCCGATCGAAGTTTCGGGGAAACCGAGCTTGATGTGTGTTTCCGCGACCCGGAAATCGCAGGCGACCGCCAGTTCCAGCCCGCCGCCCAGCGCATGGCCGGACAGCACGGCTATGGTCGGTTGCCTGAGCCGCGCCAGCCGGTCGAAGACACGATGGCCATAGCGTACCCATTGCACCTGGAAATCGGCGGCGCTCATCGCGCCCCAGGCCTCGACATCGCCGCCGGCGCAAAAGCCCTTGCCTTCGCCGCGCAGCAGCACGACGCGCAGGCCTTCGGCCATCTCCGCCTCATCAAGCGCGGTCTCCAGCGCGCGCAGCATCGGAATGTCGAGCGCGTTGAATTTCTCTGGCCGGCGCAAGGAGACGGTGCCGATGGCGCCCTCCTTTTCGAAGGTGACGAGGCGCTCAGCCATGCGCGCCTCCGACCGAGGCGCCGCCATTGAGCGACAGGCCAATCGGCTGGTCCCGATAGAGCGCCGCCGGCGTCACCTTGAGGTCGTTGGCGACGCCGAGGGGAATCTCGGACTGCGCAAGCACATCGCGCTCGAGGTCGATGCCGGGCGCCAGTTCCGTCACCATCAAACCGTCTGGCGTCAGCTTCATCACGCAGCGCTCGGTGACATAAGTGATGTCCTGCCCTTGCGCGACCGCACGCTTGCCGGAGAACGAGATGTGCTCGACCTCGTTGACTACCTTCTTGACCTTGCCCTCCTGGTCGATGCGGATGCCACCCTCGGCCAGCGAGAGTTTTGCGCCGGCATTGAAGAAGCCCGAGAAGACGATCTTCTTCGCCCGCGACGTGATGTCGACGAAGCCGCCGGCGCCGGCGGTGACATGCGGCCGCGCCGACAGTTTCGAGACGTTGACCGAGCCGTGGCGGTCGATCTGCAGGAACGACAGCAGCGAGGCGTCGAAGCCGCCAGCCTGGAAATAGATGAACTGGTGCGGCGAGGGCATAATCGCTTCGGCATTGGAGGCGCAGCCGAACTTGAAGTCGAGCAGCGGCACGCCGCCGACCGCGCCCTGTTCGATCACCCAGGTGACCTTGCCGTGCTGGCCTTCTTCCAGAAGGATGCGCGGCACATTGGCCGAGATGCCGAAGCCGATGTTGACGGCCATGCCGTCGCGCAACTCCATGGCGACGCGGCGCGCGATCACCTTCTGGACGTTCATCTCGGCGTTGCGGAAGGTCGACAGCGGCCGGAAGATCTCGCCCGAAATCGCCGGGTCGTAAGGCGTCAGCGTCGTCTGCAACTGGTCAGGCGCCACCACGATGTGGTCGACCAGCACGCCCGGCACGCGCACGTCATGCGGCTTCAGCGTGCCGTTCTCGACGACGCGCTTGACCTGCGCGATGACGATGCCGCCATTGTTGCGGGCGGCGAGCGCCTGTTCGAGGCCGCCGAGATAGGCGCCTTCATGTTCATAAGTGAGGTTGCCGCGCTCGTCTGATGTGGTGGCGCGGATAATCGACACCTGCGGCACGATCGAGCGGAAATAGAGCCATTCCTCGCCATCGAATTGCTGCACCGAGACGATGGGCTCGTTTGCGGCGTCGTTCATGGCGCAGCCCTGATGACGCGGATCGGCAAACGTATCGAGGCCGACCTTGGTCAGCACGCCCGGCCGCTTGGCGGCGGCCTCGCGGTGCATGTCGAAGAGGATGCCGGACGGCACGTTGTAGGCGGCGACCGAATTGTCGCCGATCATCTTCCAGATTTGCGGCGGCTCGGACGAGGAGGGGCCGGATGGATAGGAGCCGCACAGCGTGCGCTTCAACAGGCCTGGCTTGGCGAGATGATCGATGCCCTTGATGCCATACATGTCGCCGGCGGCGATGGGGTGCAGCGTGGTGATATTCTTCGGATGGCCTTCGCTGTCGAAGCGTTCGCCGATGGCGGCCAGCACGGCGTCCGGACAGCCAAGCCCACTCGACGACGACACGGATACGGTCATGCCGTCCTTGATCAGGCTGGCTGCCTGCGTTGCGGAAACGACCTTGCTCACTTCATGCTCCCGAGTTTCGGGTCGATCTTGACGGCTTTGCCGGAGTTGGCCGATTGAAGCACTGCCTCGGCCGAGGCCAGCGACCAGACGCCGTCCTCGCCGGTGGCGGCAGGTTGGCCCCCGCTGTTGATCGCGGCATGGAATTGGCGCACGGACCGGACGTAGAGATCCTCGTGGTCGAAGCTCAATTGCTCTTCGCCCTCGGCAGTACGCAACAGCACCGAGCCGCCCGGCCTCTGGGTCATCACGTCGCTGGCGATCAACGAGCCTTGCGAACCATGCACCTCGAAGCCGGTACCGGCGAATTTGGTGGTGAAACCTTCATGCGACTGGGCAATGAGGCCCGAGTTGAAGCGCCAGATGCACATGGCGCCGTCTTCCAGGCTGCCGCCGGCCATGCCGGCGGCTTGTGTGAAGGCCGAGACCTCGACCGGATCGTCACCAAGTACGAAGCGCAGCGTGTCGGCATCGTGCACGGTTATGTCCAGTACAACACCGCCGCCTGCTTCCGGCTTGGTGATGCGCCAGCCCTGCAGATTCTCCGGCAGATAGACGGAATGGAAGACGCGCGCCGCGATCGGCCTGCCGATGCGGCCGGCCGCGACGGCCTCACGCATGGCGCGATGGGCGCCGGCGTTGCGCAGATGATGGTTGGTGCCGAGCACGATGCCCGCGTCCCTGGCGGCCGCGACCATCCTACGGGCGTCGGCACTGGTCAGCGCCAGCGGCTTCTCGCACAGCACATGCTTTCCCGCTTCGATGGCGGCAAGCGCCTGTTCGAGATGCAATTCGTTGGTGGTCGAGATGTAGACGGCGTCGACATCCTCACCAAGGAGTTCATCAAGCGTCGAGACCGCAAGCGGAATGTTGTTTTCCACGGCATACGCCTGGGCCCGCTCCGGGCTGGAACTCATCACCGCGGCGATCTTGCCATCGGCCTGCGCACGAATGGCGTTGATCATGAATTGCCTGGCGATCGTGCTGGCGCCGATCAGCCCCCATTTGACACTCACGCGGCGCCTCCCGTTCCCGCGGGCCTGTTTCGCGTGCGGCGGTCCGGACCGCAGCTTTCCCTGACCACGAGGTTGACCGCGCCGATATGGTCTTCGGCGCGCGTCGTGCGCGACTGGATCATCTTCAGCATGACATGGGCGGCGCGCTCGCCGAGGCCGGCCGTGTCGACCGCGACGCTGGTCAGCGCCGGCATGTAGTGCTCGGCCTCGACCACGTCGTCGAAGCCGACCACGGCGAAATCCGCACCCGGTTCAAGCCTGCGCTTGCGCAACGCCAGCATCACGCCGAAAGCGACGGCATCGTTGAAGCAAAGCGCCGCGGTCGGTGGTTCGGCCATCGCAAGAGCGGCTTCAAGGCAAGCGAGGCCGCCTCTGCGGCTGGTTTCGCCTTCGATCACGAGCACATCGCGGGCGGCGATGCCCTGCGTCTCGCAGGCTTCGCGAAAGCCACCGAGCCTCTCTTGGTAGACCACGAGATCCGAAGAGCCGCCGAAGAAGGCGAGCCGTCGATGCCCTTTGCCGATGAGATGGGCAGCGGCAAGATAGGCGCCGCGATGATTGTCCGGCGCGATCACCGGGACGCGGCTTTCAGGCAGGCGCCGCATGGCAAAGACGACCGGCACGCCTGCCATCTCCAGCCGGCGGAAAGCGCTTGGCATCGTGCCGCGCGCCGGCGAGACGATGAGGCCGGCGACGCCTTGCTCCATCAGCGATTTCAGCACCTCTTCCTGGCGCACCGGATTTTCCGCCGTATTGGCGATGAAAGGCACGATACCGGCCGACTGGAAGACGCGCTCCATGCCGACCGCCAGTTCGGCGAAGAACGGATTGGTGAGATCGTTGATGACCATGCCGATGACGTTGGAATGGGCCTTGCGCAGATTGGCGGCGCCGCGGTTGTAGACATAGCCGACATCCTCGATCGCCTTGCGCACCTTGACCGCGGTCTCAGGCCGGATCAGCCCGCTGCCCTGGAGCACGAGCGATACCGTCGATTTGGACACGCCAGCCTCGCGGGCGATGTCGAAGATCGTCGCCTTGGCCCGGCTGGCCATCCAGATATCTCCTCCCGGCTTTCTCGCAAATCTATTGGAACGTTCTAATCCTTGCGCCATGGATGAGTCAATCGGGATTTTTCCTCGATAGGGAGATGCGATCGTAGGTGGTCCAATGACATGCCATCAAAGGCTTCCTGTGCTGCATCGCAGCATTCGTCGGCGGGCGACTTCGGATCTTAAAGGTTCTTGATTTATTGGAACGTTCCATTTATAGGCGCTGGAAAGGGAGCGATCGATGGACATTGCCTTGCCTGATGAGGGTGGCCGCATCACCCGTTACATGGTCGTCGGACAACCGGTGCGACCTGACATCGGCGCGCGGTTTTCACGCATCGCCTATGCCGCCGCGCATGTCGTTGCCGATCCCTTCGAAATGACCGATCCATGGTCGCGGCCGGTGGTCGACTGGGACAGGACGATGGCATTCCGCCATCATTTGTGGCGGCTCGGTTTCCGCATCGCCGAGGCGATGGACACGTCGCAGCGCGGCATGGGTTTCGACTGGACAAGCGCCCGGGAGTTGATCCGCAGGTCGATCGCCGAATCCCGCACCGTCGCCGGCGCCGACCTTGCCTCTGGCGCGGGAACCGACCATCTGGCGCCGGCGTCGGCCAGGACGCTGGACGATGTGATCGCCGCCTATGAGGAGCAGTTCGCTTTCATCGAAGGAGAGGGCGGCAAGGCGATCATGATGGCCAGCCGCGCGCTGGCGGCGGTGGCGAAGGGTCCGGACGACTACGCCGCCGTCTATGACCGGATTCTGGGTCAGGCCTCCGGCAAGGTCATCCTGCACTGGCTGGGTGACATGTTTGACCCGGCCTTGAACGGCTATTGGGGCAGTCACGATTTCGAGACCGCGCTCGATACGGTGGTCGCGATCATCGAACGTCACGCGAACAAGGTCGAAGGCATAAAGATATCGCTGCTGGATGCGGACAAGGAGGTCGCGCTCCGCAACAGGCTGCCGGACGGTGTCGTCATGTTCACTGGTGACGACTTCAATTATCCCGAACTGATCGCCGGAGACAGCCGTGGGCATTCGCACGCGTTGCTTGGCATTTTCGACGCCATCGCGCCGGTCGCCAACGCCGCCCTAGCGAAGCTCGCCGCGGGCGATCAGGCCGGCTATGACGCGCTGATGGCGCCGACGGTGCCGCTGTCGCGAAAGATCTTCGAGGCGCCGACCGAATATTACAAGGCCGGCATCGTCTTCATGGCCTGGCTGAACGGCCACCAGGACCATTTCACCATGGTTGGCGGTATGCAGTCGGCGCGCGGCATCCGCCACTACGCCGATATCTTCCGGCTCGCCGACCAGGCGGGATTGCTGGCCGACCCGGAACTGGCCATATCCCGGATGAAGAGCCTGTGTGCTGTCGCCGGCGTCTGATCCAAACGAAAAATGGCCAGAAGATTCCCCAGCGCGGGGAATTTGCGGTATTGCTTTCGGTCTGGGAGGATCAGAGGACCAGCGGGCAATGGCAGACAAAGTGGCGCTCATCACCGGGGTAACCGGTCAGGATGGGGCTTATCTGGCGCGACTGCTCTTGCAGAAGGGTTATGTTGTCCATGGCATCAAACGCCGTTCATCCTCGTTCAACACCGAGCGCATCGACGATATTTATGTCGATCCGCATGAAGGCGGTGTCAGGTTGTTCCTGCACTATGGCGATCTTACGGACGCCACCAATCTGATCCGGCTGGTGCAGGAGACACAGCCGGACGAGATCTACAATCTCGGCGCCCAGAGCCACGTCCAGGTGAGTTTCGAGACACCTGAATACACGGCCAATGCCGATGCACTGGGAACGCTCAGGCTGCTTGAGGCGATCCGTATCCTGCGCCTAGAACAAAAGGTGCATTTCTACCAGGCCTCGACCTCGGAACTCTACGGCAATCCCTTCGAGGTCCCACAGCATGAGACGACGCCATTCCGTCCCCGGTCGCCTTACGCAGCCGCCAAGCTTTATGCTTATTGGACGACGGTCAACTATCGCGAGGCCTACGGCATTTTCGCATCCAATGGCATCCTGTTCAATCATGAGAGCCCGGTTCGCGGCGAGACCTTCGTGACGCGCAAGATCACGCGGGCGGTTGCTTCCATTCATCGCGGCAAGCAGGACGCGCTCTACCTCGGCAATATCGACGCCAAGCGCGACTGGGGCCATGCGCGCGATTATGTCGAAGGCATGTGGCGTATACTTCAGCATCATGAATCGGATGATTTCGTGCTGGCAACAGGCGAGGCACATTCGGTGCGCGAATTTGTCGAACTGGCCTTTGCCCAGACCGGACGGACCGTTCATTGGCAAGGGCAAGGTGTCGACGAAATCGGCGCCGACGCCAGCTCGGGAGCCGTTCTGGTGCGGATCGATCCGCGCTATTTTAGGCCGACCGACGTTGATCTGCTTGTCGGGGATGCCTCCAAGGCGAAAGCCAAGCTCGGCTGGTCGCATACAACCGGTTTCAAGGAACTGGTGGCCGAGATGGTGCGGGCCGATCTGGAAGATATCGACGCCGATGGCAGGCCTGGCGGCGGTTCGTGAGAGGCTGAGCCGTGGACCAACCCTTCGACCTCAGAGGCAAGCGGGTTTTCGTGGCCGGGCATCGCGGCATGGTGGGGTCCGCCGTGGTGCGCCGGCTGGCGAGCGAGAATTGCGAGATCCTGACCGCCCCACGCGCTGAGCTCGACCTCCTGGATCAGGCCGGTGTGCGCCGCTGGATGACCGACCGTCGGCCGGATGCCGTGGTGATCGCCGCGGCCAAGGTCGGCGGTATCTTGGCGAATGATCGGTTTCCGGCCGATTTCCTGTATGACAATGTCACTGTCCAGACCAATCTCATCGAGGCCGCCTTCCGCACCGAAGTGGGCAAACTGCTGTTCCTCGGCTCCTCCTGCATCTATCCAAAACTGGCGCCTCAGCCGATTCCCGAGGACGCCTTGCTGACTGGTCCGCTCGAACCCACGAATGAATGGTATGCGATCGCCAAGATCGCCGGGCTGAAACTTTGCCAGGCCTACCGGCGTCAATACGGCGTCGACTACATCTCGGCGATGCCAACCAACCTCTTTGGTCCAGGTGACAATTTCCACCTTGAATCCAGTCACGTCATACCCGCACTTATGCGCAAGGCGCACGAAGCAAAGCAGGCCGGTGACAAGACCTTGCAAGTCTGGGGATCGGGCAGGCCGATGCGCGAGTTTCTGTATGTCGACGATGCCGCCGATGCCCTTGTCTTCCTCCTGAAAACCTACAGCGATGATTGTCATGTCAATGTCGGCTCGGGCCAGGACATCACCATTGCCGAGCTGGCCAGGACCGTCGCCTCTGTCGTTGGCGCGGACGCGGAGATTACGTTCGATGCGGCCAAACCGGATGGCACACCGCGCAAGTTGCTGGATGTTTCGCGGCTGTTTGGCATGGGATGGCGCCCCCGGCATTCGCTGCGTAGTGGGTTGGACGAAACCTATGCCTGGTTCCTTCGGCATATCGAAGGCGGTCAGGTCCGGCTGACAGCGCCTGAAAGTTGACGCCGCTTGAGCGATTTCTCCATGAAGACATTGGCGGCAACCAGGACAGATGGCCTTGGCGGGCGCCTGCTGGCCATGGTCAATGCAAAATGTCTGGCCGACAAAATGGGGTGCCGTTTCGGCTTCACCTGGAACCGGCGATCCATCGACATGCAATTCCATAGTGTCGATCCCGTCGACAAGGTTTTTGCCGGCGATTTTATCGAAAAACACTGGCTGGGCGAAAAGATCGACACGGCCCGGTTCTCCGTCCTCGATGGTATCCGGTTTACCCGGTCCAGCCTGATGGCAGATGCCCGTCGGAACGGATACGAGGGCTGGATCTGCGATAATTTCCGCATCCTGAAGTCGTACCGGCAGGACTGGTTCAAGGCGATGCTGCCCGCCAACAGGTCGGCCCGATCGAGACATCGGACGTTTGGCACGTTTGGCTTTTCCGAACCGGTGCGAGCAACGATTGCCGCCGCCGGCAGGCCCCAGTTTTCCCGGCCCATGGCCGCGTTGCATCTGCGCAGCGGCGACATTGTCCACGGGCACTACCGCTCGGAGCTGGAATTTTGCGACAAGGTCATTCCCGCACCGCTGGCCAAGGCGATCGTGATGAAACTGGCGTCGAAAGGCCTGGCGACGCTGATGATCGGCCAGGACCGGGCGACGCTCGACTATCTGAAATCGGAGACCGGAGCCTTCGTCGCCGACGATTTCGGCGCCGGTCAGTTTGAAGACGAGACACTCAAGGCGTTTTTCGAAATGGCATTGATGGCTCGGTGCCGGCAAATCCACGCGGGAAGCAGTGTGTTCGCGACGATCGCCTCGGTGATGGGCGGCATCCAGGTTATCAGGCCGAAAGCCGTGTTCGGCGAACGCGGAACGGCGACAGCCATCCTGGACGAATTGAAAGCGCGGCAGTCCGATTACCATCCGCTGGAGGCGGCCTTCGGTTACCAGGCGGCTTTCGTGCTGACGGAAAACAGCATTGCCCCGGCGCGAGCGAGGGGAATTCTCGAAAAGGCCGCCGCGCTCGATCCGCAAAACCCCGCCTATGCGCTGAAGCTGGCGGCAGGCTATTTTCGTGAACGCAATTATCGAGACGGCGAGGCCGTTCTGAAAGCGTTCATGCTCAAGGAAATCGATGCCCGCGTTGAGGGTTTCATGCGGATTCTGCAGGTTCTGACGCACTCTTCGTCACACCGCCAGATGATGGCCGGTGACTTCGAACTCTACTTTGCCGCTGGCAAGGCGGGCCATCCCTACGCCGCGGCATGCTCGGCCCATATCCTTCGCACGGCTCCGGGCAGAATCGAGGACGCCCTGGCAATGGCTACGCTATCGCTCGAAGCGGAACCCACCAACCGCCTGTTCCGGGACGTCGAACTGGCGGTTCGGACAGCCGCGGCGGCAGATGACAGCGCGCTCTTGCGCGGCTAGAGCAATTCCAGGAAAAGCGTGAGCGGTTTCCTTTCGGAATTGCGTAAAAACAAAGAGATAGTGAGTTTCGCCGTTTCCGTGAGACGGCGAAATGCACTAGCCGCCGGTCGGCGCTTCGAACTGCGCAATGAACTGGAACAGACATATGCATGGTTTCTCCGCCACATTGAAGAAGGCGATGTCCGGGAAAAAGGCGATGTCCGGCTCGGGGCCGCTTGACGACAAATCGATGCTGATCGTCGTCAACCGGGAAGACGGGTTGGGTGGCCGTCTGCTGGCGATGGCCAACGCAAAGTCCCTTGCAGACCGGCTCGGCTATCGTTTTGGCTTTACCTGGAACAGCAGGGATATCGTCGACCAGGAATCCCATACCGTCGATGTGGTCGGGAAGATATTCTCCGCCGACTTCATCGAGAAGCATTGGCAGGGCGAGACAATCAAGGCTGCCGACTTCGGCGTCCTTGGCGGGACGGCCTTCGCGCCGTCGGACCTGGAGGCGGTTGCAAGACGGGGAAAGCTGCGCGGCTGGATCTGCGACGACTTCGACGTCCTAGATTTCTTTCGTGACGAGGGTGTCCCGCCGGCTCGATCCGAAGCGCTGCGGGCCTTCGGGTTCGCGCCGGCCGTGCGGCAGGCGCTGGATGCCGCCGGCAAATGCCGCTTTCCCGGCCCGATGGCCGCCTTGCACCTTCGCAGTGGCGACATCGTCTACGGCCATCACCGCAGAAGACTGGTGTTCGCCGACAAGGTCATCCCGTCGACCCTGGCCAAGGCGATCGTGTCGGAACTCTCGTCGAAAGGCCTGACGACGCTGCTTGTCGGCCAGGATCGAGCGACGGTCGATTATATCAGCGCACAAACCGGAGCGCTGCGGACCGATGACTTCGGCGCGGCGGACTTCAAGGGCGAGGAGGCCCTCAGCGCATTCTTCGAGATGGCGCTGATGGCAAGGTGCCAGCAGATTCACGCCGGCAACAGCATCTACGCGGCGGTCGCGTCCGTCATGGGTGAGGTCCCGTGCGTGGGCACCGGCGCGCTGTTCAGCAAGCCGCGCGCGGCGGAAATCATCGTGGAGGAATTGCAGGCGCATCGAGCCGACTACCATCCTCTCGAAGCCGCCTTCGGCTACCAGTGGTCGTTTCTGTCGCTGGAAGACGAGATCAGTCCGGCGCGGGCAAGGGCGTTGCTGGAAAAAGCCCAAGCACTGGACCCGGAAAACGATGCCTATGACCTGAAGATGGCAGCGGCTCATTTTCGCGAGGGCAATTATCCGGCCGGCGATGCCATCCTGAAATCCCTGATGACAAGCCAGTCCCGGGTTCGCACCAAGATTCCCTTGCCGATGATGGATATCCTGGTCGATCGGGTCGGCGATCAGCTTACAATGGTGAGGGATTTCGAGGTGTTCTTCGCGGCGGCACGGGCCGGCCATCCCTACGCCATGGCATGCTCGGCCTACATCCTTCTTGAAGTTTTGGGAGACAGGAAGGCGGCGGTCGAGATGGCTGGGAGGCTGGTGACGATGGAGCCGGCAAACCGAATCTTCAGGAGAATCAAACGGCGTGTGCGGTTGGGCAAGAAACCGAAATCCGGCCTTGCGAGAATAAAATGGCGGCTTGGCCGGCTGATGACGTCCTGGCTGTAGCGCTCTTGATTGAGCAGGCCCCGGGCTCTGTGGCTGAAAATCAGATTGTCTGGGTTCGAATGGTGGGCGTGACAGGGATTGAACCTGTGACCCCTGCAATGTCAATGCAGTGCTCTCCCGCTGAGCTACACGCCCATCCGAAGCCGCGCATACACCATTTTTGGTCCGGCGCGTCAATAGCAGGAAAAAAGGAAAAAGGCGTCGTCTCGCCGCAGCGGCGATGCCTTAGCGGAAGGGCGGCTCAGGCCGCCTGCAGCATCTTCTCGACCTCGTTGACGAGATCGCGCAGGTGGAAGGGCTTCGACAGCACCTTGGCGTCTTTCGGCGCCTTGGAATCCGGGTTTAGCGCCACGGCGGCGAAACCGGTGATGAACATGACCTTGAGGTCGGGATCGATCTCGGTGGCGCGCCGTGCCAGTTCGATGCCGTCCATCTCCGGCATGACGATGTCGGTCAACAGCAGCGAGAACGGTTCCTCGCGCAGCCGCTCATAGGCGCTGGCGCCATTGTCGAAATCGCTGACCTGGTAGCCGGCGCGTTCCAGCGCCTTGACGAGGAACCGACGCATATCGTCGTCGTCTTCCGCCAGAAGAATGCGTGCCATGATATCCCGTCCGAATCACCCGCTCGAGACTGCCGTCGGGCAGGCCCGTTAACCATCCTGTATATGAGGAGGTGACGGTAAACATCAAGTGAACGCGCGGAAGCATTATCCGCATTCGACAGGGCGGCCGGCGCGGCGAAATGCTGGACATGCGGCCAGCAAGGTGGCACTTTCATATCATGATGCATCGGTGTTTTCGGGTTCGTGCAAATTGAAGACGGCAGCCGAGGATTTTTCGGTCGTTCAACCCTTCGAAATCCGATCGGGCGCCGAACAGCGCGTCCCCTTCCTCTTCAACTCACCGCATAGCGGCCGCTACTATCCCGAGCGTTTCCTTGCCATGGCAAGGCTCGACCGCAACGCCATCCGCCGCTCGGAGGATTGCTATGTCGATGAGCTGTTCGGCGGCGCCGTGGCGCTCGGCGCGCCGATGCTGGCGGCGAATTTCCCGCGCGCCTATCTCGACGTCAACCGCGAGCCGTGGGAACTCGACCCGCGCATGTTCGCCGAGCCGGTGCCGTCCTTCTGCAACATCCGCTCGGCGCGGGTGGCGGGCGGACTTGGCACCGTGCCGAAGCTGGTGGGCGAGGGGCTCGACATATATTCCGGCCGCTTGCCGCTGGCCGAGGCCGTTGCCCGCATCGAGGCCGTCTACAAGCCCTATCACGAAACGCTGAAACGGCTTTTGACCAGAACCCATGCGCGCTTCGGCTTTGCCGTGCTGATCGACTGCCATTCGATGCCGGCGAGCATCCGCGTCGGCGACAACGGCCTGCGGCCGGACTTCATCATCGGCGACCGCTTCGGCATCTCGGCGACCGCGGCCCTGACCGAAACCGCGATCGGCCTGCTGAGTGCGATGGGTTACACCGTCGCACACAACAAGCCCTATGCCGGCGGCTTCATCACCGAACATTATGGCCGCCCGGCGCGTCATCTGCATGCGTTGCAGATCGAGGTCAATCGCGGGCTCTACATGAACGAGCGGACGTTCGAAAAGGCCGCCGGCTTCGATGCGCTGGCCGACGATCTGACGCGATTTTCAGCGGATCTGATGGCGATGCCGGACCATCACTTCATCGACCTGCCGCTGGCCGCAGAGTGAAATCGGGCCTTTGTTTTCATGCATGTCGTTGCCCCAAGATCGCTGAGCATTTTCGGGCGATATGCATCGGAAATCGGGGCGTAAAAAAAGACCGCATCGTTTGCACGATACGGTCGAAGTCTAGGGAGGAAACGCCCAAGGAGGGCATGGACAGGAAAACCTGTCCGAGGTCGAGCCTATTGTGCGGTGCACAAATGTCAAGCGATGTTCAGGCTTTTTTAATTCAGAGTGATGTGGAAATCGCGTTTCGATGACGTCGATGTGACATTAGGGCAACAGCCGTCCCGGCGAATAAATCGATAAACAGGCTTGTTTTGGCCGGAAAGTGTCGGCAGAGCCCGGTTGGACACTCGGCAGTGCGGGAGAATCAGTTGGACATCAGCATCGATTTCATGCGTCGCATCGCGCGGGCGGCGGCGGCGGAAACCTTGCCGCGCTTCCGCGCCCAAGGTGCGGTGGCCAACAAGGAAAAGGGCAGCTTCGACCCGGTTACGGAAGCCGACCGCGAGGCGGAACGCGCCATCCGGGCGCTGATATCGGCTGAGTATCCCGACCATGGCATTCTCGGCGAGGAGCACGGCAGCGAGAACATCGCCAGCCGGCATGTCTGGGTGATCGACCCGATCGATGGTACGCGCGCCTTCATCTCCGGCCTGCCGGTGTGGGGGACGCTGGTCGGGCTGACCGTCGATGGCGACGCGGTCGCCGGCATGATGGCACAGCCCTTCACCGGCGAACTGTTCTACGCCAACGCCTCGGGCTCGCACTATGAAGGGCCGGGCGGACCGCGCAAACTTTCGACCCGCAAGACGACAAGGCTCGACGAGGCGACGCTGTTCACCACGACGCCGGCGCTGTTCAAGGGCGAGGCGCGCATGCGCTACGACGCGTTCGAGAAGCAGGTGCAACTCGCCCGCTACGGCGCCGATTGCTACGCCTTCGCGATGATCGCCTCAGGAAGTGTCGACATCGTCGCCGATCCCGGCCTGAAGCCCTACGACATCGTGGCGCTGATCCCGATCATCGAGAAGGCGGGCGGCGTCGTCACCACCTTCGATGGCGGTCCGGCGGAAAAGGGCGGTGATGTGCTGGCGGCGGCAACGCCGGAGCTTCACGCCGCCGCCATGGCCGCCCTGCGCGGCTGATATCTCCGCGCTTTCCTTGCAGCAGTTGCTTTAGCGCACTCTGATCGAGCGTTGGAATTCCGCGGGCGTGCGTCCGTAGACCTGCCTGAACGCCGAACTGAAATGGCTGTGGCTGGAGAAGCCGAGATCGATGCCCAGCGTGGTCAGATTGTCGTAGCGGCCAAGCAGGTCGAGCGCGCGCGCCAGCCGCAGGCGCAGATGATAGCGATAGAGCGGCATGGCTTCGACCTGCTGGAAGACCTGCGTCAGATAGACCGGCGAAACGCCGACCTCGGCGGCGATCTCGGCCAGCGTCCAGCGCCGCGACAGGTCCGACGACAAGACGAGCTTGGCGCGGTCGACCAGTTTCTGCCGTCCGGGGCTGGCGCCCGCGACATGCGAGGTGCGGTCGCCGAGCGAGCGTCGCACCAGCGTCTCGGCCTCCAGCGTTTCGGCGACATTGCGGCTCAGGCTGTGGCGCAGCAGTGCCACCAGCGCCTGCGCGCGCGGATCGATGCGCCGACGCTGGCGACGAAACCCCAGGACGTCGCCGGAGCGCAACTGCTCTTTCGGCGCCAGTTCGCGCAATTGGCCTTCCTCGATGACGAGGTCGAGGCAGGCATCGCCGCCCTCGACGGGATGGCTGACCTGGTAAGGCTCGGCCTCATTGAAGAACAGCAGCTGATTGGCTTCCGCCACGGCGTCATTGCGGCCGACGTGGCGCACGAAGACGCCGCGATAGGGAAACACGAGATGCGTGGCCGCCGTGCATTCCTCTTCGCTCCTGTGCCGGCATTCGCCGCCGCACACGACATCCCGCACCCTGACAGTGCCGGTGTCCAGAAGCGGCTTTACCGTGAATTGCGACATGGCCGCAGCGCTCATCCCTCATGCCGGAAACCGATTCCGCCATTGCGACGGACAGGGTACGCAAGCAGCCGGCCCAATCCTGTCAGGAGACTTCTGGACAGGCGCTTCACCAGCGGCGGCTGAATTCCGAATAGGCCTGGCCGCGCGACAGGCCGATGTCCTTGAGCTGTTCGTCGGTCATTTCCAGCAAAGCAAGCCGGCTTCGGCGCTTCTCCATCTGGCGGGTGAGCCATCTCGCCGCCGCGATGCATCGGGTGTGCAAGGCCCGCAGGATGGTTGCGTCGCGGAACGGCGTCGGAACCTCGCCAGCCAGCTGCCGTGCCGCTGTATGATGGGGGCGCATGGCTCAGTCCTCGCTCGCGGCGGCCACCGACGCGCCGGCTTCGTTCAGCGCGAAGGCGCATTCCTCACAGCAGACCTCGACGGTCTTGCCGCCGACCTTGACGCGGATCGGATTGGCGTCGAGTTGGCAATCGCAGGCGGCGCAGGTTTTCTCGGTCATGATCTCATCTCCATGGCGTTCAAATTCGACGCATGCAGATGAGCATTCCGGCCAGGCGCGGGCTGTCAGAATCTTTAGCAGTTTGAGTGCCGCGGGGCATGGCAGCCCGGTCATCCTGACAACGGTGTGTCAGCTATGCCGGTTCGTGGAGGGACTGCGGTGCGGGTCAGGCCGTCGGGTCGTCGGAGCCGGGAATGAAGGCGTCGAAGGCAGCGAGAAATTGTTCGCGGTAGAGGTCGATTTCCTGCAGGATCTCGTGCTGCGCGCCATCGATCATCAGCAGCGAGCCGAGACGCAACTGCCTGCCATAGGCTTCCACCGCCTTGGTAGAGACGACCCGGTCGGCACCGGCGGCGATGATCAACAGGGGGACCTGGATCCTTGCCATGAAATCAGGATCGCTGATGGCTTCCGATGCCTTGGCGGCAGCCCGCAGCCAGCGGATGGTCGGCCCACCAAGCGCCAGTTGCGGGTAGGTTTCGTAAAGCAGCGTGTTGCGCCGATAACGCTCGGGGTCCGACGTTACCTTGTTGGCTTCGAAAGGCAGCGTCTCTTTCGGCCGTGGGCCCATGGCGGCATAGAGCCTGCCCAGACCCATGAAACAGAAGAGCGAACAGACCCGGCGCACCGTCGATATCGAGACCGGCAGATCTGGCAAGGTCAGGAAGGGCGCGATCAGCACCATGCGGCGCACCCGGTTCACCATCGACGGCGAAGCCAGCAGCGCGATCACGGCGCCGGCGGAATGGGCGAGGATGTAATACGGCCCGCGGCAGTCGGGCAGCACGATCTCCTCGAAGAACTGCTCCAGGTCAGCGGTATAGTCGCGAAACGACCTGACATAGCCACGCTGGCGATCGCGGATCAGCCGGTCGGAATCGCCCTGGCCGCGCCAGTCCAGCGTGGCGACGCCAAAGCCCCGCGCGGCAAGGTCGCGGATGGTTTCGAAATATTTCTCGATGCACTCGTTGCGGCCCGACAACAGCACCACGGTACCCCGAAGCGGACGCGCGACGGCGCCGAACAGGCCGTAGCGGATCTTCTTGCCGTCGCGCGTGGTGAAGAAACCGCCGGTGGCATTTTCCGGTCGCGGATTGCCCTCGGTTTCGTGGAAAAGCGGCGTGTCGTGGAAAAGGTCCGTCATTCGGCGCTTTGTGCTCGGCGTCTTCACGTGCCAGCCTGTCGCGGCTGGCCCCCGTCAAGGTGATAGACGCCAACGCATGAAAAGCAAAGCAAATCTGGCCTACGCCGGGATTGCAACGGGGAAGGCCGGAAGCCGCTCGAAGGCGTGCTTCCGGCCCCTGTCGATCCGGGAGGAAGGGACGTTAACACCCGGTTCGGCCTCGTTGCGGCACCTCTGATAATCCGGCGCCGCCAATCCCGATCTTGGGAGGCACTTTAGCGGTGGCTGTCTGAACGGGCGCCGAAGCGCCGGTTCATCTGCCGTTCATCAACTGGCCGGCCATTGCGTCTTTTGCCGTCAGACGAAACTTGAAATGCATTCCGGCGCTCCCCAGATGTGTGTTGCGGTCGCCAATGTCGGGGCCGCTGGTCCTTCCGAAACGCCGCTTACGGGTTTCGCACCGGCCATACGCAAACCATGTTGCTCAACAGGAGAACACCTCATGCGTCACGTTGATTTTTCCCCGCTTTATCGTTCGACCGTCGGCTTCGACCGTCTCTTCACCATGCTGGATTCGCTTGCGCAGCCCGATGGCGCGCAGACCTATCCGCCCTACAACATCGAGCGCACCGGCGAGGATTCCTACCGGATCTCGATGGCGGTCGCTGGTTTCTCGGACGAGGAAATCTCGATCGAAGCCCACCGCAACGTGCTGACCGTGAAGGGTGAGCGCAAGGACGAGGGCACCGGCGAAGGTTCCGAGCTGCTCTATCGCGGCATTGCCTCCAGGGCCTTCGAGCGCCGCTTCCAGCTTGCCGATCACGTTGAAGTCGTCGGCGCCGCGCTGAAGAACGGCCTGCTCTTCGTCGACCTCAAGCGCAACATTCCCGAGGAGTTGAAGCCGCGCAAGATCGCGATCACCTCGGCTCCGGCCAAGGCCAAGCAGATCGAGGCCAAGACGGCTGCGTAACGTAGCCAGGAACAGAGCGTCTCCTCCCGAGACGGAAGCGGCGCCGAAAGGCGCCGCTTTTTTGTTGTCCGTGCGACGGGTTGTTATCCGGCGATCAGCTGGCCAAAGCGGTCGACGTCCTCCGAGGTCGTGGCAAAACTGGTGACGAAGCGGTAGAGCAGTTCGTCCTCGCCCATATGGCCGTCGAAGCCATGCGGCTTGTGCCAGTCGTAGAAAGCGGCGCCCGCCGCCTGCAACCTGTCGGCTTCGGTCTTCTTGATTACCGCGAACACCTCGTTGGCCTGCGGCAGCCAGGCCAGTTTGGCGTGGGCCGAATCCTCGATCGCCGCCGCGAGGCGTGCGGCCATGGCGTTGGCGTGGCGCGCGGTGTCGAGCCATTGGCCGTCCTTGAAATAGGCTTCGAACTGCGCCGCGACGAAGCGCGACTTGGAGAACAGCTGTGCGGCGCGTTTGCGCAGGAAAGCCAATTCCTTGGCGCGGTCGAGGTCGAACAGAACGATCGCCTCGGCGCACCAGCAGCCGTTCTTGGTGCCGCCGAAAGACAGGATGTCAACGCCGCGTTTCCAGGTCATTTCAGCCGGCGTCGTGTCGAGCGCGACCAGCGCATTGGCAAAGCGGGCGCCATCCATGTGCAGCGGCACGGAATGACTTTTGGCGATGGCCGAAATCGCCTCGATCTCATTCAGGCCATAGATGGTGCCAACCTCGGTCGACTGGGTGATCGAAACCGCCATCGGCCGCCCCCAGTGGACGATTTCGGGTGCGAAGCGGCCAATGGTCCGTTCCAGATTGTGCGGGTCGATCTTGCCGAGCGCGCCGTCGATGGCATGCAACCGCGCGCCGCCGGAAAAATACTCCGGCGCGCCGCACTCGTCCTCGATGACATGCGATTCGCGGTGGGCGAAGGAAATGCCGCCGGGCTTGTTGAAGGTGGTCAACGACAGCGAGTTGGCGGCGGTGCCGGTCGCCACGAAGAACACCGCGACCTCGCGCTCGAAAATTTCGCCGAAGCGCTGGTAGACTGCTTGGTCGAGTGTGCTGTCGCCATAGGCGGTGGCAAAGCCGCCGGCCGCGGCCGACAGGCCGGCAACGATGTTGGGATGGGCGCCTGCCCAATTGTCGGAAGCGAAGAACATGCATCTGCCTGTGGTTTGGGGAAATCGGCGTGAAGTTGACTGTTTTAAGCGGCCAACCGCAAGGGCCAGGCGCCGAAAAACCGTTAAAGCCAGCCAGCCAACAGGCTTGGGGATCGAAGACTGAAGCTTACGTTTTCCCTCAATTCCACGTAATTTTATGTCGCGGAAGACCCAAGTTTTTTGTGAATCGGTCTTGTGTGCGTCGGGGAATTCTGCCATAAAAATTTAGGACAGTAGTGCTGTCTTATTTTGTCGCACAAAACAGGCTGGATTGGCGTAACATATTGGCCTCTCCGGCTGTTGCCGCGAGCGACAGGTGGACGGCCAGACGCTGGCCTGTACGATACCAGATGCGAACCATGCGGAAAGCCGCCTGGTTCGGCAAGGATTTCGCAAGACGTGCCGCAAGGATCAGGGTGAGCCAAGCGCTTGCCGAGGCAAATTAGCGACCGAAGACATGGCCAGCGCCTGAAGGGCTGGAACGGAGGACAAGACAATGACGGACATGACGCTCTCTGCGACGAACGGCCAGGCCGCGCAGACGAAAGCGGCTGCCGTCAAAAATACTTTGCGAACCGATACTGGTCGAACCGACATTGGCCGAACCGGGTTTGCCCCTCGGGGCCTCTACGATCCGCGCAACGAACATGACGCCTGCGGCGTCGGCTTCATCGTCAACATGAAGGGCGTGAAGTCGCATCAGATCGTCAAGGACGGGCTTGCCGTGCTCGAAAACCTGACGCATCGCGGCGCCGTCGGCGCCGACCCGCTGGTCGGCGATGGCGCCGGCGTGCTGGTGCAGCTTCCCGACCAGTTCTTCCGCGAGGAAATGGCGGCCCAGGGCATCGAATTGCCGGCGGCGGGCCAGTACGGCGTCGGACACTGGTTCATGCCGCAGGACGCGGCCCTGCGCGCCCATATCGAGGACATCATCGCCGAATCGGCGCAGTCCGAAGGGCTCCCGCTCATCGGCTTCCGCGACGTGCCCGTCGACAATTCCTCGCTGTCGAAGGCGCCCGACATCGTCGCGTCCGAGCCGTTCCATCGCCAGGTCTTCATCGGCCGCACGGCCGACATTCCCGACGACGAAGAATACGAGGCCCGGCTCTATCTGCTGCGCAAGGTCATCTCGGGCCGAATCTATTCCGAGAACGACAACAAGGACATCGGCGCCTATTGCGTGTCGCTGTCGGCGCGCACCATCGTCTACAAGGGCATGTTCCTGGCCTATCAGGTTGGCGCCTATTACAGGGATCTCAAGGACCCGCGTTTCGAGACCGCGCTGATCCTCGTGCATCAGCGTTTCTCGACCAACACCTTCCCGTCGTGGAAGCTGGCGCATCCCTACCGCATGGTCGCCCACAATGGCGAGATCAACACCGTGCGCGGCAACAACAACTGGATGGCGGCCAGACAGGCTTCTGTCGATTCGGAACTGTTCGGCAACAACATCTCGAAGCTCTGGCCGATCTCCTATGACGGCCAGTCCGACACGGCGTGTTTCGACAATGCGCTCGAATTCCTGTTCCAGGGCGGCTACAGCCTCAGCCATGCCATGATGATGCTGATCCCGGAAGCCTGGGCCGGCAACAAGCTCATGGATGCCGATCGCAAGGCCTTCTACGAATACCATGCGGCGCTGATGGAGCCGTGGGACGGGCCGGCGGCGGTGGCTTTCACCGACGGCCGCCAGATTGGAGCTACGCTCGACCGCAACGGACTGCGCCCGGCACGCTACATCGTCACCGACGACGACCGCGTCATCATGGCGTCCGAGGCCGGCGTGCTGCCGGTGCCGGAAGAAAAGATCGTCCAGAAGTGGCGGCTGCAACCCGGCCGGATGCTTCTGATCGACCTCGCCAAGGGCCGCATCGTCCCCGACGAGGAGATCAAGTCGGAGATCGCGACCAAGCATCCCTACAAAACCTGGCTCGCCAACACGCAGCTCATCCTGGAGGATCTGAAGCCGGTCGAACCGCGCGCGCTGCGCAAGGATGTCAGCCTGCTCGATCGCCAGCAGGCGTTCGGGTACACCCAGGAAGACACCAAGCTGTTGATGTCGCCAATGGCGACCACCGGCCAGGAAGCGGTGGGCTCGATGGGCACCGACACGCCGATCTCGGCGATGTCGGACAAGTCGAAGCTGCTCTACACCTATTTCAAGCAGAACTTCGCCCAGGTCACTAATCCGCCGATCGACCCGATCCGCGAGGAACTGGTGATGAGCCTGGTGTCCTTCATCGGGCCGCGGCCGAACATTTTCGACCTTGTCGGCAATTCGCGCCGCAAGCGGCTCGAAGTGCGCCAGCCGATCCTGACCAATGGCGATCTCGAAAAGATCCGCTCGATCGGCCACACCGAGGACCGTTTCGACACCAAGACGATCGACATCACCTACGGTTCGAACGAAGGCGCTGCCGGCATGCAGGGCGCCATCGACCGCTTGTGCGAGCGCGCGGAAGCGGCGGTCGCCGGCGGCTACAACATCATCATCCTGTCCGACCGTCAGCTCGGCCCGGATCGCATCGCCATTCCGGCGCTGCTGGCGACGGCCGCTGTGCATCATCACCTGATCCGCAAGGGGCTGCGCACCTCCGTCGGCCTCGTCGTCGAATCCGGCGAGCCGCGCGAAGTACATCATTTCTGCTGCCTCGCCGGCTATGGCGCCGAAGCGATCAACCCCTACCTTGCCTTCGACACGCTGCTCGACATGCACAAGCGCGGCGAGCTGCCGGAAGAGGTCGACGCCTATGAAGTCGTGTCGCGCTACATCAAGTCGATCGGCAAGGGCATCCTCAAGGTGATGTCCAAGATGGGCATCTCGACCTACCAGTCCTATTGCGGCGCGCAGATCTTCGACGCTATCGGGCTGAAGACCGATTTCGTGCAGAAGTATTTCACCGGCACGGCGACGCTGATCGAAGGCGTCGGACTGGACGAGGTCGCCGACGAAACCGTCAGCCGTCACACGGACGGTTTCGGCAACGATCCGGTGCTGCGCAACAATCTGGAGGTTGGCGGCGAATATCTGTTCCGCATGCGCGGCGAGGCGCATATGTGGTCGCCCGACGCGGTCGCTACCTTGCAGCATGCGGTGCGCCAGGGCTCGTGGGAGACGTTCAAGGACTATTCGGCGCAGATCGACAGCGAGACGGCCCGCGCCCAGGCGATCCGTGGCCTGTTCAAGATCAAGCTGGCGGACGAGACCGGGCGCAAGAAGGTCGCGCTCGACGACGTCATGTCCGCGGCCGACATCGTCAAGCGCTTCTCGACCGGGGCGATGTCGTTCGGCTCGATCTCGCGTGAGGCGCACACCACCCTGGCGCGCGCCATGAACCAGATCGGCGGCAAGTCGAACACCGGCGAGGGCGGCGAAGAGGCCGACCGCTACCTGCCGCTGCCCGGCGGCGGCAAGAACCCGGAACGCTCGGCGATCAAGCAGGTCGCCTCAGGGCGGTTCGGTGTGACGGCCGAGTATCTCGTCAACTCCGATGTGATGCAGATCAAGGTGGCGCAGGGCGCCAAGCCCGGCGAGGGCGGCCAGTTGCCCGGCCACAAGGTCGACGCGACCATCGCCAAGGTCCGGCACTCGACGCCGGGCGTCGGCCTGATCTCGCCGCCGCCGCACCACGACATCTATTCGATCGAGGATCTGGCGCAGCTGATCTACGATCTGAAGAACGTCAATCCGGCGGCCGACGTCTCGGTCAAGCTGGTGTCGGAAGTCGGTGTCGGCACGGTCGCGGCCGGGGTCGCCAAGGCGCGCGCCGACCACATCACCATCTCGGGCTATGACGGCGGCACGGGCGCCTCGCCGCTGACTTCGCTCAAGCATGCCGGCAGCCCCTGGGAAATGGGCCTCGCCGAGACGCACCAGACGCTGGTGCTGAACGGCTTGCGCTCACGTGTGGCGCTGCAGGTCGATGGCGGTCTGCGCACCGGGCGCGATGTCATCATCGGGGCGTTGCTTGGCGCAGACGAGTTCGGCTTCTCGACCGCGCCCTTGATCGCGGCCGGCTGCATCATGATGCGCAAGTGCCACCTCAACACCTGCCCGGTTGGCGTCGCCACCCAGGATCCGGTTCTGCGCAAGCGCTTCAAGGGCACGCCCGAGCATGTCATCAACTTCTTCTTCTATGTGGCGGAAGAGGTGAGGGCGCTGCTGGCCGACATGGGCTTCACCCATATCGACCAGATCATCGGCGACAGCGACCTTCTGGAAAAGCGCGACGTCATCCAGCATTGGAAAGCGCGGGGCCTCGACTTCTCGAAGATGTTCTACAAGCCCGATGCGCCGCATGAGGCGGTGCACTGGACCGAACGGCAGAAGCACCCGATCGACGACGTGCTCGACCGCAAGCTGATCGAACTGGCCAAGCCCGCACTGGAGGCCAAGCAGCCGGTCAAGATCGAGGTCGACATCCGCAATGTCGACCGTTCGACGGGCGCCATGCTGTCGGGCGAAGTGGCCAAGCGCTTCAAGCACAAGGGCCTGCGCGAGGACACCATCTCGGTGAAGCTGACCGGCACCGCCGGCCAGTCCTTCGGTGCCTTCCTGGCGCGCGGCGTCTCGTTCGAGCTCGTCGGCGCCGGCAACGATTATGTCGGCAAAGGCCTGTCGGGCGGCCGCATCGTCATCCGGCCGCCTGAAGAGGCCCGGATCGTCGCGGCCGACTCCATCATCGTCGGCAATACGGTGCTCTATGGCGCGACCGAGGGCGAAGCCTATTTCGCCGGTGTCGCCGGCGAGCGTTTCGCGGTGCGCAATTCGGGCGTCGCCGCCGTCGTCGAAGGCGTCGGCGACCATGGTTGCGAATACATGACCGGCGGTGTCGTCGTCGTCATCGGCAAGACCGGCCGCAACTTTGCCGCCGGCATGTCGGGCGGCGTCGCCTATGTGCTGGATGAGGCCGGCGATTTCGCCGAGCGCTGCAACATGGCGATGGTCGAGCTGGAGCCGGTTCCGGAAGAAGACGATCTGATGGAAAAGCTGCTGCACCATGGCGGCGACCTCGACCACAAGGGCCGTGTCGACGTGTCGGGCGACATGACCAGCCATGACGAGGAAAGGCTCTATCAGCTGATCTCGAACCACGTCCACTATACGGGTTCGGTGCGCGGCCGCGAGATCCTCGACGACTGGACGACGTTCCGGCCTAAATTCCGCAAGATCATGCCGGTCGAATACCGCCGCGCGCTGATCGAGATGGAACGCATGCGCATGGGCGTCGCGGCCGAGTAGACTTATGAGAATTCCCGGGGAGCCCCAGGCTTCCCGGCCCCCTTCATCGACAGTTTGACCTCTGGCGCAAGGTTGCCATGGCTGCCTCAAGAGGTTAACGGGTGCGGCGAAAACCGTACCTTCTGGACAGCAGGAACTGGACTATGGGCAAGGTAACAGGCTTTCTCGAAATCGACCGGCAGGTGCACAAGTACCAGCCGGCCTCCGACCGCATCCGGCATTTCCGCGAGTTCACGCTGCCGATGTCGGACAAGGAGGTCGAGAAACAGGCCGCGCGCTGCATGGATTGCGGCATTCCGTTCTGTCACGGGCCGACAGGCTGCCCTATCCACAACCAGATCCCGGACTGGAACGACCTCGTCTACAACCGGGACTGGGATAACGCGATCCGCAACCTGCACTCGACCAACAATTTCCCGGAATTCACCGGTCGCATCTGCCCCGCGCCCTGCGAGGAAGCCTGCACGCTGAACCTCGAGGACATTCCGGTCGCCATCAAGACGGTGGAGCAGGCGATCGCCGACAAGGCTTACGAGACCGGCCACATCCGGCCCTATCCGCCGGAGAAGAAGACCGGCAAGCGGGTCGCCATAATCGGTTCCGGCCCGGCCGGAATGGCCGCAGCCCAGCAGCTTGGCCGCGCGGGCCATGACGTCCATGTCTATGAGCGCGAGAGCCGTCCGGGCGGGCTGATGCGCTACGGCATTCCCGACTTCAAGATCGAGAAGCACTATATCGACCGGCGCATCGAGCAGATGCAGGGCGAGGGCGTGACATTCCATTGCGGCGTCAATGTCGGCGTCGACAAGAAGGTCGCCGAACTGCTCGCCGAACATGATGCCGTGCTCTATTGCGGCGGCTCGGAAACGCCACGTGCGGCCAACATTCCAGGCGACGATCTCGGCGGCGTGCACGACGCCATGCCCTATCTGGTGCAGCAGAACCGCCGCGTCGGCGGCGAACCGATCCAGTCGGTGGCGTGGCCGTCGCATCCGATCATCGCCGGCGGCCAGCATGTCGTCGTCGTCGGCGGCGGCGATACCGCGTCGGACTGCGTCGGCACCGCCTTCCGCCAGGGTGCGGTGCGCGTCACCCAGCTCGACATCCGTCCGCAGCCACCCGAGAAGGAAGACAAGCTTGCCGTCTGGCCCTATTGGGCGACCAAGATGCGCACCTCATCCTCGCAGGCCGAGGGCGCCGAGCGCGAATTCCAGGTGGCGACGCTCGAATTCATCGGCGAAGACGGCCAGCTGACCGGCGTCAAGTGCTGCGAGGTCGACGACAAGCGCAAGCCGATCGCCGGCACCGAATTCGTCATCCGGGCCGATCTTGCCTTCATCGCCATCGGCTTTGCCGGACCGGCCGCCGCCGGCGTGGCGAAGGAACTCGAGGGTGAAATGAAAATCACCACCGACAGCCGCCGCTCCCGGAATGTCGAGGCCAATGATCGCGACTACCGGACCAGCGTCGACCGGCTCTATGCGGCGGGTGACGTGCGCCGTGGCCAGTCGCTGGTGGTCTGGGCGATCCGCGAAGGCCGCCAGGCGGCGCGCTCGATCGACGAGGCGCTGATGGGGTCGACGGTACTGCCCCGTTAAGGGGTGATCGCCGTCGTCGTGTCGGTCGCAGCGGCCGTCGCCGGCGGCTCGGCCTTGGGCGGCCAGGCGAAATCATCGGCGCGTCCGGGCGAAGCTTCTGGCGCCCTGCCTTCGATCACCAGTCTTTCTCCAGGCAGAGCCGGATCGGCTTTTGCTGGGGGGGCGGCGCCGAGCAGTTCGGTGCCGCCGTCGAGTGCCGGGTCGCTGAGCAGCATGGGCGCGGTGCGGTCGATCACAATGGGTGCGGCGGCCGAGGCCGGTGCCTCGACCGGCGCACCCGCCGGTGCGGTCGCCGGAGCCACGCTGCCGGGCGCGGCCAGGCCCAGGATCTTGGCCAGCGGCTTTTCGGTATAGAAGGCGAGCTTGCGCTTGCCGGCCTTGGAGACATTGATGCCGTCATCGGCGCGCAGCCGCACCGGCTGGCCGTTCATGTCGGGGCCGGTGGTGACGAAGGCGCCGTTCTCGTCGACGAAGCCGTCCCAGACATCGACGAATTCGCCGCCACTGTTTTCGGCGGCCTGATGGTAGATGTCGTTGAAGGCGAGCATGTCGGAGGTCATCTTCGGCACGCGGAAGGCCGGCATGCCGACCCATAGGAAAGGCACCTTGGCGGCGGCGATCGCCTTGCCGAGCGCGTCGGTGCGGCGTTCATATTCCTTGGTCCAGCTCTCGGACCGGGGCTGTTCGCGCACATCGCCGACCTTCATCTGCTGGCGGTCGTTGGAGCCCAGCATGACGACCACGGCGGCGGGTTTCTCGGTCTCGATCAGCGATTTGATCTGTTCGGGCCAGTTGTAGAATTCATCGCGCACGAACCCTGACGAGCCATTGCTGCGTGCGACGATCCTGACGCCAGGATTGTCGGCGAAGGCGGTGTCCAGGCCTTCGGCAAGGCCTGCCGCCATGAAGTCGCCGACCACCAGCACGGTGCGGGCGTCCGGCGCCTTTTCGACGATGGGGGTTTCAGGCTCCGCGGGCGGACGCGGCGCGCGAGGTTTCTTCTTGGCCTTGGGCGTCGCCTTCTGGACATCCAGCGGCGGCTCGATACGCTCGCTGCGGCGCGGAAACAGAAGGTCGCGCAGCGACCAGCCGCGATTCTGCTGCGGCTGCTCCTGCGCCATGGCTGGCGCATGGAAAGCACCGGCGGCAGCAATCGCCAACAGAACGATCGCCAGACAAAGCATCGGCGTGCGACGAACAAGGATCGCGATACGCGCGGCCGAGACCAATCACTCCTCCATCCCCTTGCGCCTGGTCCCGCGGAACGGACCCGGTTTTGCGGCCGGGCGCAAGTTCAAAGTGCCATGGCGACCGTTATGTACGCCAAAAACGCAGACGGCGCCGTGGCCGGCTCTATTTTTGCCTGAGCCATTTGAGCACTTCCAGGCTCGGATAGCCGTCCTGGGTCAAGCCGACCTTTGCCTGATAGGCCATGATGGCTGTTTTCGAGCCGTCACCGATCTTTCCGTCGAACTTGCCGTCGTAAAGCCCGTGCTGCGAAAGGCGCTTCTGCAGCTCCTGTCTTTCCTCGAAGGAGAGCTTGGTGAAGGGACGCTTCCAGTCCTGGACCAGGCCGTTGCCGCCGGCAATCTCGTCGGCGAGAAGGCCAACGGCCAGGGCATATTTGTCGGCATTGTTGTAGGCCTTGATGACCGAGAAATTCCTGATCATCAGGAAGGCCGGCCCACCGCGGCCATCCGGCACTTTCAGCGTCGCCTTGTCGGTGAGTGTCTTGAACGGCTTGCCGCTGGCCCTGACGACGCCGAGCGCCTGCCATTGCGCCAGCGTCTTCGAGCCGCCCGGCAGTTTTCCGGCTGGTATGGTGACCTCGTAGCCCCAGGTCTTGCCGGCCTGCCAGCCATTCTTCTTCAGCAGATTGGCCGATGTTGCCAGTGCATCGGGGATGGAATTCCAAATGTCGCGCTTGCCGTTGCCGTCCATGTCGACGGCGTAATGCTGGTAGCTTGTGGGGATGAACTGGGTCTGGCCCATGGCGCCGGCCCAGGAGCCCATCAGATGGCTTTCATCGATGTCGCCGGTCTGCAGGATCTTCAGCGCCGCGACCAGCTGGGTGCGGGCATATTTCGAGCGCTTCGGATCGCCATAACCCAAGGTCGCCAGCGAGCGGATGACATTGCGCATGATGTCGTCGCGCTTGAGGATCTCGCCATAGTTCGATTCCATCGACCAGATGGCGAGCAGAATGTAGCGGTCGACGCCGAACCGCGCCTCGATCCTGTCCAGCCACGGCTTCCATTTTTTCGCCATCTGCTGGCCGACGGCGATCGACTGATCGTGGACGCGGTTGTCGAAATAATCCCAGGCAGGCGCGGTGAATTCGGGCTGCGTGCGGGCCTTTTCCAGCACCACCGGATCAAGCTCCTTGATGTCCCTGAAGGCCTGGTCGTAGACAGCGCCGGAAACGCCGCCCGCGACGGCGGTGGCACGGAAGCCGGCGACCCATTGCCGGAAACCGGCATCGGCGAAGGCGGGTCCGGCGGGCATCAGCAATCCGAGCGAGAGGCTGGCGGCCGTCATGACGCTGGTGAAAATTTTTGCGGCATTGCGAACGGACATGTTTTCCTCCTTCTCTGTCTCAGGAAAGACCATTCATCGCCGAACCGGGTTAGGAATTAGTTTACCATAGGTGTCGCTTGGAACGAAAAGACACCTCGATGCTTTAACCGGTGGAAGTTTTCCTCACCCGCACCAGTAATCTTCAATTCCGGCGTGAAAATGTCGCGAGACGGGGATTGCGGAGCCGGCCAGCAAACGGATAATTGAAAGCATGAAGAGAGTTCGCAAGGCAGTATTCCCGGTCGCCGGTCTCGGCACGCGGTTCCTCCCAGCCACCAAGGCTGTTCCCAAGGAGATGCTGACCGTCGTCGACCGGCCGGTCATCCAGTATGTGGTGGATGAGGCGCGGGAAGCGGGCATCGAGCATTTCATCTTCGTGACCGGCCGCAACAAGGCGGTCATCGAAGACCATTTCGATATCCAGTTCGAGCTGTATGACACGCTGGCCCAGCGCGGCAAGGACGAGCAGCTTGCCCGCCTGCAGCGGCTGCAGCCGGCGCCGGGACAAACCAGCTTCACTCGCCAGCAGGTGCCGATGGGGCTCGGCCATGCAGTCTGGTGCGCGCGCGAACTGGTCGGCGACGAGCCGTTCGCACTGTTGTTGCCCGACATGATCATGCAGTCGGAAAAGAGCTGCATGAAGTCGATGGTCGAGCTCTACGAGGAAACCGGCAACAACATCATCGCCGTGCAGGAGTGCGACCCGGCGGAGGCCCATAAATACGGTATCGTCGGCCGTGGCGAGGATACGCATCACGGCTTCCGCATCACCGGGATGGTGGAGAAGCCGAAGACCGGCACAGCGCCGTCCAATCTCTACATCAACGGCCGCTACATCCTCCAGCCCGAAATCTTCGGGATTCTCGAAGGCCAGGAAAAGGGCGCCGGCAACGAAATCCAGCTCACCGACGCGATGCTGAAGCTGGAAAAGCAGCAGGCTTTCTACGGTTACCATTATCAGGGCCGCACCTTCGATTGCGGTTCGCCTGAGGGCTTTGTCGAGGCCAATGTCGCCTTCGCGCTGTGGCGCAGCGACATGAACGAGAACATGGCCGGCGTCATCCGAACGCTGCTCGACGAGATGAAGCCATCAGAGCGCCGCGGGGCCGCCTTCTAAGGCACTATGCCTTCAGTAGGCGCCTTCAGCGCTGCACTTTCAGGCCGAGGTAGATGCTGTTGGCGGTGTAGTCGCGGCCGGGCAGGTTGCTGGTCAGCTTTTCGGTTCTCACCCGCGTGGTGAGGCCGGCATAGCGGTTCAGCCACCAGGTCAGCCCGGTCTCGGCGCTCAAGATCCTGTCATGGCCATCGATGCCGACATAGTGGCGCCAGTCGAGACCCAGGGCCGCATTGGCGGTCAGATTGGCGCGGATCTGGCGTTCACCGGTCAGACGGCCGGAATAGAGGATATCGCCGCTTTCCCCCGCGGTGGTCGTGGTCTCGACGGTCGTCTTGCCGGTCAGTCCGATCGTGGTGCCGCGCTCCGGCGACCATTTGAGGTCGGCGTTGACGGTGGCGCCCGAAACCGCCTCCAGGCTCTTGTCATCGATGGCTTCCCGCAGCCAGCCGGCGGAAAACTCGCCGGAGAGCTTTTCGCCCATGTCGAGTTGCAGACCGGCGCGCGCGCCGAGCCGCGTCGAGGAACGCTCGAAGCCTTCATTGTCGACCCGCTGAACGTAGGCTCGGCGGCCGATCTCGATTTCGGAGAACGGGGTGAGGGCCGGGGAGATTTCGTAACCGGCTCGCAAGGTCGCCGTGTAGAGCGTGTTGTCCTGGTCCTTCTGCGACAAGGATGTACCGTCAGAAAGCTCGGCATCGCCATAGAAGTCGTGCGAGACCGCGCCGGTCAAGGTGTACTGCATTTTGCCGACGGCCTTTTCGACGCCGAGGCTGCCGTCGATCGTCTGCCGCAGGGGCTGAGTGCTGACGCCGGCAATGGCATTGGGCGATGAGGCCGTTTCCGGCACGGCTTCGTAGCCAAGCTTGGCGATGGCGCGCAGTTCGTTGTCGAGGTCGACATTGAGCTGGCCCTCGATGCGGCCCTGCGCGTCGTGAACCCGGTAGCCCGATACGGTCTCGCGGAACAGGCCGTAGCCATCGATGGTGGCGGAGTTTTCGCGCCAGTCCGAAACGGCGGTAAAGCGCAACGCCGTCTCCGACAGCAGCGCCGATGTGCCGGCACTGCTGGAATCGCCGTTGGTCGAGGCGGTCAGGCCCTGTTCGATCGACGGCCGGATGACAAAAGAGCCCCATTTGACGCCGGTGGCGGCGAATGGATCGTCCTCGGCTTTCTTGTTCTGGCCCTCGATGGCGGCAGTCCGTTCAGCGCCGGGGTCGAGCTTCTGCCTGTCGGCACTGTCGACGGTGAGGGCACGGCGGTTGGCCGCTTCCTGGTCCGTCGTGGCGTTGCCGGTGTCGCTGGCGGCCGCCGCTGTGGTGTCCGTGGTCGCGGTCGTCGCCTTCTTCTTTTTCTTTGACTTGTCGGTCGCCTTGGCGTCCGGCTTGGCCTTGGCCTGATCAGCCGCTTTCTGCCCGGTGCTCGATGGACGGCGGCGAGGCTTGGGCGGCGTCGCATTGTCGGTGGAGGTATCGTCGGTCGCCTGCGGCGGGTCGAAAATGCTGCCGGTGGCCGCATCGGTGTTCGTGTCGTCGGGAACGGCGCCGGCGCTGGCTGGCAAATAGGTGCGCGGCGGCGTATCGTCCTGGGGGGCGTTGGCCGGCTGTTGCTGGCCCTGGGCGGCAAGCGCAAGCTGCCTTGCCTTGCGCTGCTGGTCGGACAGGATCGCCGATTCCGAAACCTCGCCGCGCAGCTCTGTTTCCTGGGCATGAAGCTGCCCCGGGCGCAGCAAGCAAAGCATGCTGGTCGCCAGCAGCAAGGTGCATACCGCCTTGCCCCGTCGTCCTGTCGATTTTTCTGGCTGGACCCCGGACATCGCCACCACTGCTTGCGCGGCGCTGTGCGCGCCATACTTACCGAACCGTAAATGGGGATGGTTAACGGAGGGTTGAGGCGACGGCCGCCTGACCTGACAAAGCGCCGCTGTTTGCAGGTGCGCGAGGCCGCCGCTCCCGGACATCAGTGCCATTTCTGTTGGACAGGCGTGCGGCAAAGCGCTAATCGCATCATCCATGCATGCGCGACCCCTCGATAAGAAGCCCCTGGACAGGCAAGCGTCGATTGATTCGGCACTGAGAACGGTGGCGACCGAGCAGGCTGGAATCGCCGCCCTGGCCGAAGCGCTCGAGAACGGACTGGCCGCGCCTTTCGCCCAGGCCGTCGAGATGATCTCGAAGATCGAAGGGCGGCTGATCGTCACCGGCGTTGGCAAAAGCGGCCATATCGGCTCGAAGATCGCGGCGACGCTGGCCTCGACCGGCACACCGGCCTTCTTCGTCCATCCCGTCGAGGCCAACCATGGCGATCTCGGCATGATCGCCCGGGACGATGCTATCATCGCCATCTCCTGGTCGGGCGAGAGCAAGGAGATGATGGGCATCGTCGCCTACTCCAGGCGCTGTTCCATTCCGCTCATCGCCGTCACATCAGGCGAAACATCGGCGCTGGCACGCGCGGCCGACATCGTGCTGCTTTTGCCGCGCGCCCCGGAAGCCTGCCCGCACGGCCTAGCGCCGACGACCTCGACGCTGCTGCAACTGGTCATCGGCGATGCGCTGGCGATCGCTCTGCTCGAGGCGCGCGGCTTCACGCCGGACCATTTCCGCACCTTCCATCCAGGTGGCCAGCTCGGCGCCAATTTGACTGTGGTCTCGGAGATCATGCGGGTCGGCGACCAGATGCCGCTGGCCGCGCTCGGCACCAAGATGCCGGAAGCGGTGATGACGCTGTCGCAGAAGAAGGTCGGCTGCGTGCTGATCGTCGACGCCAATGGAGAACTGGCAGGGATCATCACCGACGGCGACGTGGCGCGCAACCTGCACCGCAATCTGGCCGACGTCATCGTCGACGAGGTAATGACCCGCACGCCCAAGACGGTCGACCCGCAGACGCTGGCCGGCACCGCGATCGCGCTGCTCAACGAGCACAATATCGGCGCCCTGGTGGTGACCAGGAACAACATGCCGCTGGGCGTCGTTCATTTCCATGATCTGCTGCGCATCGGCGCCGCCTAGGGTGCGCTGATATTCAGGTGAGGCCGGTCTGGAAATTCAGACCCGTTCCACCGTCAGTTCGAGGTCCGTATCCGCTGCACTCGTGACGCGCACTTGCGTGCCGGCCGGTAGATCCGGGCCGGAAACCCGCCACAGCGTGTCGCCGAGCTTGATACGGCCACGGCCATCCTTGATCGGCTCGGCCAGCGTCGCCATCTTGCCGACCAGCTGAGCGCCGCGACGGTTGAGAAGCGGCTGGTCCGATGGCTGGTCGTGTCCGCCCATGAGTTTCTTGCCGACAAAGGCCGAGACGAGCGACAGGACGAGGAAGGCGAGTACCTGGATCTGCCAGCTCCAGATGGTGGCATCCCAGATCAGCAGCGACACCGCGCCGACGATGAGCGCGGCGATGCCGATCCAAAGCATGAAGAAGCCAGGCGCGATGACCTCTACCACCAGCAGCACGAAGCCCAGAACCATCCAGTTCCACGGGCCGAGTTCGGAAACGATGCGGTCGATCATGATCTTGATCCGCTCATAGGGATTAATTGTCGCTTGGCTTGATGACCGGCGGGCGCGCTGCCTGCCGTTGCGTACCGGCCGGACCGTCGCCTTTGAACACTTCCCGGGCGATCTCGCCGATACCGCCAAGCGTGCCGATCAGCGACGAGGCTTCGAGTGGCATCAGCACCACCTTGCTGTTCGTGGCCGAACCGATCCTGGTCAGGGCCTCGGTGTATTTCTGGGCAACGAAGTAGTTCAGCGCCTGCACGTCGCCCTTGGAAATCGCTTCCGACACCACCTGGGTGGCGCGAGCCTCGGCCTCGGCCGAGCGTTCACGCGCCTCGGCGTCGCGGAAGGCGGCTTCCTTGCGGCCTTCGGCTTCGAGGATTTGCGACTGCTTGAGGCCTTCGGCGGCCAGGATCTGCGCGCGCTTGTTACGCTCGGCGGTCATCTGGCGGCCCATCGATTCGATGAGATTGGCCGGCGGGTTGATGTCCTTGATCTCGACGCGGGTGATCTTGATGCCCCATGGATGCGCCGCCTCGTCGACGACACGCAGCAGGCGCTCGTTGATGGCGTCGCGGTTCGACAGCAACTCGTCGAGGTCCATCGAACCCATGACGGTACGGATGTTGGTCATGGTCAGGTTGAGGATGGCGTTCTGCAGGCCGGAAACCTGGTAGGCGGCCTGCGCCGCGTTGAGGATCTGGAAGAAGGCGATGCCGTCGACGCCGACGATGGCGTTGTCGCGGGTGATGATCTCCTGGCTCGGAACGTCGAGCACCTGCTCCATCATGTTCATCTTGGCGCCAATGCGGTCGACGAACGGGAAGATGAAGTTAAGGCCCGGGCTCAGTGTCTTGGTGTAACGGCCAAAACGCTCCACCGTATAGTTGTAGCCTTGCGGAATAGTCCTGATGCCTTTGATGAGAAGCACCAGTACCAGAAGTGCAAGTGCACCAATCGCAATATCAAAACCACTGAAACCCATTTGGCTCTCCCTCGGAAGCGGGCCACGCGAGCCATTCCCGCGCAACCAGCTTCACCAAAGACTTAAGTGTGTTTCAGGTGCGTTACAATCAGGTGATGATGGATTGTTTGCGGGCTACACTCACCGGTTGAAGGCGAAGAGCTCTGCATCCGTGTCGGCGAGCCCTTTGATCGAAGCCGAAATAATTTCGGAAGCGATCTGGGAGAAGGTGATGCCATTGCCGCCATAACCCATGACTGCATGGATGCGTGGATGCCTGGGAACGGCACCGATGTAGGGTAGGCCGGTGGTCGTGGTGCCGAACGAACCGGTCCAGGCGAATTCGGGGTGGACATCGAGATGGGGAAACAGCTGACCGAGTTTCGCGGCGATGCGGGCGCTCTTGTCGGCGATCAGTTCATCGCGCCGCGTCTCGTCGACAAAATCCTCGTCCTCGCCACCGCAGATGACACGGCCGTCGGCCGTCGCCCTGACATAGAGATAGGGATCCGATGCTTCCCAGATGAACGCCGCACCCGGCCAGAGTTTCCGCGGCTGCGGGCGTGTCGCGATCGCCCAGGTCGAGATGACCTGGTGCGCCGCCGCCGGCACGATGTCGACCAGTTCGTAACCGGTGGCCAGAACCACATGCCGTGCCGTGATGGCCGGGCCATCCTTCGTGGCGACCACCACCTCATCGGCACTGTCCTCGATCGCAGTCGCCTCGACGGGAGCGTAGAAGCGCGCCTTTCGCTCCAAGGCCTTGAGCAGCAGCCCGGCCGTGAGCTTGCGCGGGTCGAGCGCGATGTTGTCCGGGCTGAGGATGGCGCCGTCGCGGTCGATGCCGTATCGCTCGGCCAGCGGGGCCGGTGTGAGATAGGTCGCCTTGATGCCAGCCTGCCGCCGCGCGTCGGCCTCCTCCCGCAATTCCGCGGGACCCAGCACCGTGCCTGCCAGATAAAGTGACTGAGTGCGAGTTGGGCGGCAGTTGATGCCAAGCTCTGCGATGCGGCCAGCAAGATTGGTCACGGCGAGCCGCGAGCGTCGCCAGGCCTGTCGTGCGGATGTCTTGCCGATCATCCTCGACAGGGTCGAAAGCGGCTGGTCGATTTCGAACTGCACGAGCGCGGTGGTCGCGGGCGTCGAGCCCTTCAGCGGCCCGCGCCGGTCGATGCAGATCACCTGATGGCCGTCCGCCGTCAGAGCCTCGGCCATCATGGCGCCGCTGATGCCCATGCCAATGATCAGCACATCGGTTTTGACGTCCCTTGTCAGACTGGCCGTCGGCACGACAGGCGCCCGATAGGCGGACCAGACGGGCTGGCCAGTTCTGAGATCGAGTTTGCGGGGCATCAAATTCTCCGAAGGCGCGCCTCAACGCTCCGGAGTGGCCGTTGTTCCGATGTTAGACCCAGCCAGACAGTTCGCGCCGCACCATCGCCTCGATCACCGCCATGCCTTCGGCGCTGTCGTTGAGGCAAGGGATGTGGGCGAAATTCTTGCCGCCGGCGTGGTGGAAGGTCTCGGCCGCTTCCCTCCCGATCTCGTCCAGCGTCTCGATGCAGTCGACGGAAAAGCCGGGATTGACGATGGCGATCGACTTGACGCCGTCCTTGCCGAGTTTCTCCACGGTCTTGTCGGTGTAAGGCTGCAGCCATTCCTGCGCGCCGAAGCGCGACTGGAAGGTGGTGATCAGTTTCTTTTCGTCCCAGCCCAGCCTGTCGCGCAACAGCCGCGTCGTCTTCAGGCAGTGGCAATGATAGGGATCGCCCTTCTCGAAATAGGGTTTGGGAATGCCGTGATAGGAGGTGATGACCACCTCCGGCTCGAAATCCAGCGTCGCCAGGTGCTGCTCGATCGAACGCGCCAGCGCCTCGATGTAGACGGGTTCGTCGTAGTAGGGTGGCACGCTGCGGATCGCGGGCGCGCGGCGCATTTTCATCAAGGCGCGAAACAGCTGGTCGTTGGCGGTCGCGGTGGTGGTCGCGGAATATTGCGGATAGAGCGGAAACGACAGAATGCGGTCGCAGCCTTGCGCAACCAACTTCTCAGCCACGCTCGCCGTTGAAGGGTTGCCATAGCGCATTGCCCAGTCGACGGTGACATCGGGCAGGTCGCGCAGCGCCTCCGCCAGTTTTTCGCCCTGGGCGCGGGTGTAGGTGCGCAGCGGCGACTCGTTCTTCTCACTGTTCCAGATCCTGGCGTAGTTGGCGCCCGACTTCTTCGGCCGCGAGGTCAGCACCAGGCCGTAGAGGATCGGATACCAGATCGCCCTGTTGAGCTCGATGACGCGCGGGTCGGACAGGAATTCGCGTAGGTAGCGCCACATCGGCTTGAACTCGGTGCCATCAGGCGTGCCGAGATTGACCAGCATGACGCCGACCTTGCCGGCCTTGACCGGCGGATGTCCGGCGGGTAACGGGCCGACGGCCTTCGCGGCTTTGGCATCGACTGGGGTGGAAAGCGTCATAAGGGTTCTCCAGGAGACGCGAACCTAACCATCTTGCGCGCTCGTTCAATGCTGCGTCTGGCCGCACCTTAGCTTGAAAACAGTAAACCCGCCCGGTTTCCCAGGCGGGTTTGTGTTGGAAGAGGCGAAGCGGCGTTACTTCGCCGGGATGGTCAGCGTCGCGCCAAGCTTGAGCTGATGGGGTCTTTGACCCTTGTTGGCCTCATAGATCAGTTTCCACTTGGTCGCATCGCCATAGGCTTTCTTGGCCAGATCCCAGTAGGTATCGCCGGCAACGATGACATGGCTGCCGGTACCGGGAGCGGCTTCAGCGGGCTTTGCCGGTTCTGCAGGCTTCGCGGGTTCTGCCGGCGCGGGTGCCGGAGCAGCTTCGGCCGGCTTTGCTGGTTCGGCCGGTGCAGGTGCAGCCTCCGTCGATATGGCCGGCGGCGTGTTGGCAATATCGCCTGATTTGGCGGGCAATTCGGGCATTGCCGGTGCTGCTTCCGCAGGCTTTGCCGGTTCAGCCGGTTTCGCGGCCTCGGCCGGTGCGGGCGCCGCCGTTGCCGGCGCTGTTTCGGCTGGTTTGGCAGGCTCCGCGGCCGGTGCCGCTGCGACAGTCGCGGCAATCTCGGTGATGCGGCCGTCGAGCTTGGGCGTGTAGGGCCGGTGGGCGCCGAGATAGTCGGCCACGACCTGTTCGAGACCAGGACCGTAATCATAGGCGTTCTTGGCCTTTTCGGCGAAGACCTTGTAGCCGTCGCCGCCCTGGCGGACATAGTTGTTGGTGGCGACAAGATAGTCCTTGTCGGGATTGATCGGCGTCCAGGCGCCGTTCTCCATCACCTCGACCGACTTGACGCGGCCGGCATTGGGGGCGACCGACTTGTCGAAGGAATATTTGAGGCCCGCCACCTGCGGGAAGCGGCCGGCGCCGTCCTCGATCTGGCTGAGGCCGCCTTCGAGACCGGCGACCAGGTCCTTGCCCGAAATCTGGAAGGTCGCCAGCGTGTTCTGGAACGGCAGCACGGTCAGCACCTCGCCCATGGTGACGGTGCCCTTGTCGATCGAGGCACGCAAGCCGCCGCCATTGGAAATGACGATCTCGACGCCCTGTCCCTTGACGCGGTCGAGTATGGCGTCGGAGACGAGGTTGCCCATCGCGCACTCCTTGGTACGGCAATTCTCGCGGCTGCCGTCGATCACGTCGGTGGTCTCGGCGACTTCCTTGTTCTTCAGGGTCTCGATCGGCGCGCCGAGTTCCTTGATGCGGGCGAGCACGGCGGGATCGGGCGTGATCGACTTGTCGAGATAGATCGGGTCGCCGCTCGCCGACTTGACGTTGCCATTGTCGTCGAACACGACCTTGAACTCGCCGAGATATTTCGAATAGGAGGCCGCCTGCACGACCGGCACCTTGTAGCCGCCGGGGTTGTCGACCATCGTTGGATAGGGTCCCGCCGCCTTCGGATCGGTGTTCGACAAAAGCGTGTGGCTGTGACCACCGACGACAACGTCGATGCCCGGGATCTTGGCGATGACATCGCGCTCCCTGTTGTAGCCGATATGGGTCACGGCGATGATCTTGTTGACGCCTTGCGCCTTGAGCTTCTCGACTTCCGCGGTGATCGACTTGACGTCGTCGGCGATCGCGATGTTGGGGCCGGGGGAAGCGAGTTCGGGCGTGTCGTTGGTCACGGCGCCGACAATGCCGATCTTCTGTCCACCGACCTCGACGACGATCGACGGCTTGATCTTGCCCGCCGCGCCGGACTTGTCGTTGGGCACGACATTGGCGCTGACGATGGGGAATTTCGCCTTGTCGAGGTAAGGCACCAGCGCGCTTTCGCCATCGTCGAATTCGTGGTTGCCGAGCGTCACCGCGTCGGGCTTTATCTGGTTGAGGAATTCCTCTTCCACCGCGCCCTTGTAGGTAGTGTAGAACAGCGATCCCTGGAAGCTGTCGCCTGCATTGAGCAACAGCACGTTCTGCCCTTCGAGCTTCTTGCGCTCCTGGGCGATCGCGGTGATCAACCGGCCGGCGCCGCCAATGCATTCGCCCTTGGTCTCCTCGTCGGCCGAACAGGTCGACTCGTATTTGTTGTTGCCTTCGATGCGGCTGTGCCAATCGTTGAAATGCAAAATGTTCAATGTGTAGTCGGCAAAGGATGCGCCGGCCGACAGGCCGAGCGTTGATGCGGATAAGGCCAGAATGGCGGCAATCTTCTTCATCTAAGTCTCCCGGCAGGCTGATCGGAGGCGTTTAACGCGCTTGCTTGACTGGGATCTAGCAGTCAGCGCCTAGGTCATGTTCCCATCGCGTTCGGGCTGAGGCAAGCGGAAACGGCGCGCGTCGCTGACGGCGCAAAAAGACGGCGGCCATTTGGCCGCCGCTCTTGAACACGCAATAGTTGGCGGCTCAGGCGCGCCGGGTCAGGACGAAGTTTTGGCCGGATGCGCTGGTGCAGTTCAGCTGGCTGGTAGAGACCATCAGGCAGTTGAAGCTCACCGCAGTCTGGCGGATCAGCGACGTACCGTTGATCTCGACCGACGTAGGCCCGACCATGGTGTAGCTTCCGTCGGAGAGCTTCTGCCCGGTGTCAGTGGCGACAGTCGTGAATTTGCCGTTGGCGAAGGTCGACAGGCCGGTGCCTTTGGCATCGATCCAGGAGCCTTCAACGCCTTTCGGCGTGGCTGCCGCCATTGGTGGTTGTTCCGGACCGCTGGTGGTACAGGCCGCGAGCAATGTGGCGATGGCACCCGCCATGCCCATCGAAAGAACTTTGCGCGCAATAGTCATCTGAAATCCTCTCCAAACACATCGGCTCAAAATCGGATTCGATTTTGGAAGGCACGATGCGAACGTCCAAAGTGCTGGGACGGGCGGGCGCCTCGCAAGACGCACGCTGCCCCAGGCCGCATTTCTTCAATCGCCCGATTTCCGGGCGATTGCAAGGCAATGGCATATGGTGCGCGCGATGCTATCGGACGAGGATGTTGCGGAATTGCCACGGATCGCTGCGGTCGAGGTCCTCGGGGAAGAGCCCCGGGCGCCTGTCGAGCGGCGTCCAGTCGGTGTAGTGGCCTTCGACCGGCCCGAGATAGGGCGACTGAACTTCCAGGCAGCGCTTGTAGTCCATCTCGTCGGCTTCGACGATGCCGGCATCCGGATTTTCGAGCGCCCAGACCATGCCGGCCAGAACCGCCGAGGTGACCTGCAGGCCGGTGGCGTTCTGATAGGGCGCCAGCTTGCGCGCCTCGGCGAGCGAGAGGTGCGAGCCGTACCAGTAAGCATTCTTGTCGTGGCCGTAGAGCAGGACACCGAGCTCGTCGACACCGTCGACCAGTTCGTTCTCGTCAAGCACGTGGTGCAGAGGCTGAGGCTTGCCGGCGGCGCCGAACATCTCGTCCAGCGACAGCATCGCGTCGTTGCAGGGATGGTAGGCGTAGTGGCAGGTGGGACGGTACTGAACCTTGCCCTTCTTGGAGCGCACGGTAAAGAAATCGGCGATCGAGATCGCCTCATTATGCGTCACCAGCAAACCGTATTGCGGACCTGGCGTCGGGCACCATGAGCGCACGCGCGTGTTGGCGCCGGGCTGTTCCAGATAGATCGCGGCCTTGGAGCCGTGCTTGTGCTTCTTGCCGTTCTTCGGCATCCATTTCTCATGCGTACCCCAGCCGAGCTCGGCCGGCTGCAGCCCCTCGGAAATGAAGCCCTCGACGGACCAGGTGTTCCAGAACACATCCATTGGCTTCGGCTTCTTGGCGCGCTGGGTGTCGCGCTCGGCGATATGGATGCCCTTGACGCCGGCCTTCTTCATCAGCTTGGCCCAGCCCTCGCGATCCTCTTGCGCCGGCTCCGAGAACTCGAGGCCGAGATCGGTGGCGAGGTTGACCAGGCCCTGCTTGACGAACCATGAAACCATGCCGGGATTGGCACCGCAGGTGGAGATGGCGGTGGCGCCGCCGGGCTTGTCGTGCTTCTCCTTGATCAACGCTTCGCGCAGCGCATAGTTGGTGCGGCTGGCATTGTCGGCCTTGGCGTCAAAATAGAAGCCGAGCCACGGCTCGACGACGGTGTCGATATAGAGCACGCCAAGCTTGCGGCAGAGCCGCATCAGGTCGACCGAGCCGGTATCGACCGACAGATTGACGCAAAAGCCCTGGCCGCCGCCATTGCTCAGCAGCGGCGTCAAGAGCTTCTTGTAGTTCTTCTCGGTCACCGCTTCCTGGACGAAGGCAATGCCGCGCTCGTCGAGCAGCTTGCGGTCGGTGTCGCGAGGGTCGAGGACCGTCATGCGCGACTTGTCGAACTTGAAATGGCGTTCGATGAGCGGCAGCGTTCCCCGTCCGATCGAGCCGAAGCCGATCATCACCACGGGGCCGGTGATCTCACCGTAAACGGGCCAGTTTTCATTCGCCATTTTATCGAGCACTCCTTCAGACAACGCTTTGCCGCGGCAGCTTGGCCGCCGCGCGACAAACCATAGATCATTGTCACAATAAAGGGAAAAGCAGCGAAAACGCTTCGGCTGCCCGCTGTCGGAGGAGCTAGCTGAGGCCATTGGGCAGGCCGGGGCCTGCCCGATGGCGAATGTTGAGCCGGCGTTGTATCAGCGAGCGCCACCGGATGCGCTGATGCGTTCGCCGGTCAGCCAGGCCGCCTCATCCGAGGCGAGGAAGGCCACGCTCGGGGCAATGTCCTCGGGCTTGCCGAAGCGCTGGCCAAGCGGGACGCCGGCAATCAGCATATTGCCGAAATCGGTGCCAACCATGCCCTCGGTCATTTCAGTGTGGGTATAGCCGGGCGCCACGATGTTGATCCGGATGTTGCGGGACCCAAGCTCTCTCGACAAGCTGAGCGTCAGCGTGTCGATTGCCGCCTTGCTCGCGGAATAGAGGCTGGTGTTCGGTACCGGGTTCCAACTGCTGATCGTGCCGATGTTCACGATGCTGCCGCCGCTCTCGGGAAAGTGCCGCATCGCCGCCTTGATCATCAGGATAGTGCCCAGCACGTTGGTATCGAACAATCGGCGATAGTCGGCCTCGCTCGCTTCCTCGAAGGCGCCGAAGACAGCCGTGGCGGCATTGTTGACCAGAATGCTTGGCTTGCCGAACGCGATCCTTGCAGCCTCGAACAACTTTTCGACATCCGCGGCCTCGGCCACGTCGCCCTGAACCGCGGTCGCCTTGCCGCCGCTGGCGACTATCTCCTTCACCGTGCGTTCGGCGGCCTCATGGCTGGTGGCGTAGTTGACGACGACGGCGGCGCCTTCCGCCGCCAGTCGTCTGGCGATGCCTGCACCGATGCCGCGCGCGGCGCCGGTGACTATGGCGACCTTGTTGGTGAGCTTGCCCATTTGTTTCTCCGAATGGCTGGAAGGATTTGACAATCGGGCAATTGGCTATTCCGGAATCGCTCAAGTAGGGCAACAATTGCCATATAACTAATTCCAGGGAGGAATAAATGGACCGGCTGGCAGCGATGAGCACCTTCATACGGGTCGTCGAAACTGGTTCGTTCTCGGCCGCCGCGCGGCATTTGCGCGTCGGGCAGCCCGCAGTCTCGAAGGCGATCGCGCAGCTTGAGGAAAGGCTGGGCGTGCGTCTGCTGTCGCGTACCACCCGAGGTCTGTCGCCGACCGACGCCGGCGTGGGTTTCTACGAAGGTGCAAAGCGCGCGGTCGACGAAGCGGACGAAGCCGAAAACACGGCAAGGGGGGCGTCGGCGGCGCTCACCGGTCTGTTGCGCATCGGCACGTCCGTGACGTTCGGCCGCCTGCATGTCGTGCCCCGGCTGAAGACCTTCCTGGACGCTCATCCGAAACTCAACGTCGAGGTGGCGATGGACGACAGGAATGTCGACCTCGTCGAGGAAGGGGTGGATGTCATGCTGCGTCTGGGTGAGAGCTTCGCCCCCGCCCTGATCGGGCGCAAGATCGCCACCTGCCGTCGTCTCGTGATTGCGGCACCCTCCTACCTGGCACGCGAGGGCGAACCCATCGCACCGGATGAGCTGTCGCGGCACGAGGCGATCCTTTTCGTCCGAGCAGGCATTTCCAACCGCTGGACGTTCCGGCGGGGCGCCGAAGAGGTTTCGCTTGCCGGCCAGGGGCGGCTGCGCGTGACTTCCGCCGAAGGGATACGTGAGGCAGTACTTGCCGGCATCGGCTTCACGGTCGGCTCCGAATGGATGTTCGAGGAGGAATTGCGCAGCGGTGCGGTGCGGCCGATCCTGGTCGACTGGGCGCTGCCGCCTGTCGAACTGTGGGCGCTGTTTCCGGCCGGACGCAAGGCCAGCGCCAGGGCAAGGACATTCGTCGATTTCCTGGCGGGCAGCCTATAGGCGCTTCAGCCGGCCATTGTCTTCAATCGTTCGATCAGCCGGTCGCGATCCGATGTCAGGCCCTTGTAGTCGAGCTGGTCGAGATCGAGCGCTTCCAATTGAGCGGCAAAGGACATGGCGAGCGTCGCGCGGTCGGGGTGGCGCGCCAGCACGGCGAGCGGGTCGAGATGGATGCGGATGGTGAACAGGATGTCGCGCGAGGACGGCAGCTTGCGCAGAGTCTGGCGCTCGACACGGATGAAGGCGTGCGCCTCGATGTCACCGTCGGGAAACCGCGACGGACGGTTGGTGGCGCGGTCGATGCGCTCGACGTTGGACAGGGGATGATAGAGCGCATCGTCGGCCTGGATCGACCAGTTGAAGCGTTCTACCGCCTGGCCCTGCAGCCCGTCGAACATGCGGTTGATCAAGGCGGCAGGACGCGTGCCCGGTCCGAAGCCTGGCACGGGCTCGTGGATCTGCTGCAGCGGCTTGCCGAATTTTTCGGTGAGCGACCAGGATGAGGGAAAGCACAGCGAACCGGCAGCGAGCCGCCAGCCGCTCTCGTCGCGGCGCATCAGGATCAGGTCTTCCTGGACCAGCAACGAGGCCGCGACCAGCGGCGCGTCGGCGAGACCCGCAGGCAAGGCAGGATGGCTCGCGGGCCCCACCACCTCGATGCCTGCGTCGATGCGGCGGTGGGTGTGCGCAAACCGCTCCGGCAGAAACGCGCCGAGCAAGTCGAGCACTTCCTGCTGGGCGTCGCGCGTGCCTGCCTCCTCGACGAAGACCCGCTCCGGGATTTCGCCGTAGAGCCGGCGCTTCTCGGCCAGATAGGGCAGCAGATGGCCGTCGACCTCGATCCAGTTTGCGGGGTCAAGCGGCTTCAGCCCGATGTTGAACAGCTTCGACGAGCCGTCATAAGGGGTGTGGGTGGGCAGGGTCTCGACCAAGCTCATGCTTCCTTGAAAGCTTCGAGACCGGTTCCGGTCATCCTGGCCAGGAATTCGATGACTTCGTAGTCAGCAGCACCTGCCCTGGCGAAGGGGTCGGCAGCCAGCCGGGCGTCGAGGATGTCGCGCGGGCATTGCGCGATGATGATGCCGCCGGTCCGCGGCTTCTTCGGCCCGGAAGCAACAAAGACGCCCTCCGCATAGCAGGCCTTCAGCCATTCGACATGCGCCGCCTGCAGTTGGTCGATCTCGGTCAATGGCACCTTGTAATTCAGCGAAACGACGAACATGGCGTACTCCCGATCACACCAGCCTTGCGGGAATGAGGCCGCGCAACGAATTGCCGACAAAGAGCGCCTTGGCCGACTTCAGATCTTCGTAGCTATAGATCGCCTCCCGCGCCCGGCCTTCATCCAGAAGCTCGGCGCGCAATACGCCAGGCAGCAGGCCGCAGTCGAGACGGGGCGTTGCCAGCACGCCGTCGCCGAAATCGGCGAAGACATTGGTGATGGTGCCTTCGCAGATTTCGCCGCGCTCATTGGCCAGGATCACCTCGTCGGCCTGGGTGACGAGATATTCGGAACGGGCATGGGTGTAGAGTTGCCGCCGGCTGGTCTTGTGGCGCAGCAGCGTGTTGTGCGAATCGAGCCTCGTTCGCGCCAGCCGCAGCATCCAAACCTTGTCGGGGGCGAGCGGTTCGTAGGGTTGCGCCGAGGCGGTGGCTGCGCCGTCGCGCGCCAAAGCGAGCCGCGCGCGCATAGCGTTTCGGGAGCCGTCGATCGCGTCGCTCAGCACTTCGGCGATCCTTTGCGGGTCGCAGGCAAAGCCGAGTTCAGCCGCCGAGCTGTAAAGGCGTGCAAGGTGGCGATCGAAGCGCAGGAAGCCCGGACCGGGCTCCCAGCGCATGGTCTCGATCAGCTCGAAACTAGTGTCGTGATTTCGAAGTTCGTCTGAATTTGACATCACGCTCTCATCCAACTTCGAAATCAAGAACGACACTAGGACTCGTTAGTTTGCCAGTGTGCTTTCGATTCTGAAATTCGCTTTGCCCCTTGTATCAAACGAATACGAATTTCAGAATCGGGACACTGGCGGCGTTCCCGTCGCGAAGCGGGCTTTGAGCAGACACTCCTGATACTCCTCCTCAGGTGTCGAATCGAAGACGATGCCGCCGCCGACATTGTAGACGGCCTCGCCACTGGCAAAGAGGGAGATGGTGCGGATCGCCACGGAAAAGCGCATCGTGCCGCCGGGCGCGATCCAGCCTATGGCGCCGCAATAGACGTCGCGCGGCGTGCCTTCCAGATCGTGCAGGATCTCCATCGCGCGGATCTTGGGCGCGCCGGTGATCGAGCCACAAGGAAAGAGCGCTGCAAAGATCTGCCGGATCGACAGTCCCGGCAGCAGCTTCGCCCTGACGTCGCTCACCATCTGGTGGACCGTCGGGTAGCTCTCGATGCGAAACAGTTCCGGCACCTCCAGCGTGCCGACCTCGCTGATCAACGAGATATCGTTGCGCAGGAGGTCGACGATCATCCGGTTCTCGGCCTGGTTCTTCTCGTCATTGCGCAGGAAGTTCTTCTGCCGCTCGTCCTCGTCCCTGGTCGCGCCGCGCGGGGCGGTGCCCTTCATCGGATGCGTCTCGATCATCCCCGCGGCATCGATCTCGAAGAACAGTTCGGGCGAGCGCGACAGTACGATGGGATCGCCAAGGGCGACCAGCGCGCCATATTTCACCGGCTGGCGTTCGGTCAGCGCATCGAAGGCGGCAAGCGGATCGCCCGACCATTGCGCCCGCACCGGAAAGGTCAGGTTACCCTGGTAGCAATCGCCCTGCCTGATGTGCTGGTGCAGCCGCGAGAAGCGTTTCTCGTAGTCCTCGAACGACCAGTCTGCCCTTGCGTCGAAGATCGGGCCATTGGTCGCCGCTGCGTCGCGCGGCTGCACGGGCTCGTCGACCGGAGCATCGAAGACACCGAGACAGACCAGAGGAGCGCGGCGCCGACCCGGCAGCAAGGGAACGAGTTTCGGTTCCAGCAGATAACCGGCCTCGTAGGAGAAATAGCCGGCCAGCCACTTGCCGGCGTCGTGGGCGGCCTGCGCTGCTTCCAATGCCGCAGGAAAGTCCTTTGCCGCATGCGCGACGATGATGTCGGCCGGCCGGTCGAAAACGAGCTGGCGCGCGCTTTCGTCGTTGCGGAAAATGGCGGCGGGCAGGGACATGGGAACCGGGATCGATGAAGCCGTCGACCGCTCTATATGGGGGGCCGGCCGCATGCAATCGAGGGAACGGCACCTTGCCCCTCAAAGCCGACCTTTTGGGCCGACCTCTTGGGCTGACTTTCCGGGCCAACCTTTGGGCCGACCTGCGCGGGCGCTGCCGGCAAAAACCAACTGGCGGACCTTCTGGCACCGCCAGCTTGATGATCTGCCCTTCCGCTCAGGTGTTGCTGGCGGTTCCGGCTGTCGGAAACTGCTTGGCGAATTCCTTCTCGTCGCCGGCGGCAAGCAGCTTGGCCTGGTCGATCCAGCGTTCGCGCGCGATGCGACCGTCGAAATTCATCACATCCTCGATCCGCTTGATGTCGGCTGCGGTCCACGCGGCGATCTGGGCGAAAGTGGTGACGCCTTGCGCCTTGAGCAGCTTCTCGTTGACCGGGCCGATGCCGATCAGCCGGCGCAGATTGTCGGGCTTGGCCGTTGCTGGCTTGGCCGCCGTCGGTTTGGCCGCCGGCGGCGCAGCCTTCTTGGCGGCTGCCGGCTTGGGCGCGGCCGAGCTCTTTGCCGCCGAGGTGGCGGAGGCCGCAGGTTTGCTCGCGGGTTTGGCGGCGGCGGCTTTCGCCGGCGCGGCCTTCGCGGCTGGTTTGGCAGGAGCAGGCTTGGCCGCTGCCGGAGCGGATTTGGCCGCGGCCGGCGTCGACATCAACGCTGCTGGCGGCTGGCTGGCGGCCTTTGCCGCGCCGGCTCCCGCATCGCGCAACTGGCGCTCGAGATCGGCGCGGGTCTTGCCGCATGCATTGAGTTCGCCGGTGAGGCGGTCGCTGTCGGCACGCAGCCTGTCGCGCTCGCCGCGGGTGCGGTCGAGGTCGCCGCGCAGGCTGTCGAGTTCGCCACGCAGGCGACCCCAGATGAACCAGCCGACCAACACGCCTACCAGGAACGCCAGGACCACGTAGAAAAAAGTGCCCATTGTCTCTCTCCAGTCAGATCCGTCTGCCGTGGGTCATGACCTTCGGCGATGGACTACTCGATGATGGTTCCGCTGATGGACGGAACTGCCGGCTTCGGTTCGAGCCGTCGGCGCTCGGCTTTGCTTGCCTATGGCCAACGACCGTTGTCGCGTTCGCCTGAGCGTCACGGCCGGCCGAGATTTTCCCTCGCCGATCCGCATGCGCTCCGGCTGAGCTTGCAGCGAAGGCTATCATAGGGCTTGTGGAAAGCTATGGGAAAAACTTCCGCCTAGAGTTGTTCTAGAACAAATATTTAGCGCAAGAATAGTTCGATCCCAACATGCATTCCGGCTAAACTGTTCTGTTCATGCGAGAGGTGTCTCAGCTGTCGAGGGATTCCAGTTCGTCGATCAGGCCACTGATGACGCCGAGCCCGATCTGCCAGAAGGCGGGATCGGTGGCGTCGAGACCGAAGGGCGCCAGCAGTTGCGAATGATGCTTGGTGCCGCCGGCGCGCAACATCTCGAAATACTTGTCCTGAAAACCGCGCTCGGCGTTCTGATAGACGGCGTAGAGCGAGTTCACCAGGCAGTCGCCGAACGCATAGGCGTAGACATAGAAGGGCGAGTGGATGAAGTGCGGGATGTAGGTCCAGAACACTTCGTAGCCGTCACGCAGCTTGATCGCGGGGCCGAGGCTTTCGGCCTGCACTTCCAGCCAGAACTGGCCGAGCCTGTCGGATGTCAGTTCGCCGTTGCGGCGCTCGGCATGCACCTTGCGCTCGAATTCGTAGAAGGCGATCTGGCGCACGACCGTGTTGATCATGTCCTCGACCTTCTGGGCGAGCATGGCCTTGCGCTCGCGCCGGTCGGTCGTCTGCTCGAGCAGCGAACGGAAGGTCAGCATCTCGCCGAAGACGGACGCCGTCTCGGCCAGCGTCAGCGGCGTCGACGCCATCAGCGCGCCCTGGCCGGCGGCCAGCACCTGATGGACGCCGTGGCCGAGCTCGTGCGCCAGCGTCATCACGTCGCGCGGTTTGCCCATGTAATTGAGCAGCACATAGGGATGCGCCGACGGCACGGTCGGATGGGCGAACGCGCCCGGCGACTTGCCCGGGCGAACCGGGGCGTCGATCCACTTGCGGTCGAAGAAGGTGCGCGCGATCTCGGCCATCTCCGGCGAGAAGCGCTGATAGGCGGAGAGCACGGTGTTCCTGGCCTCGTCCCAGCCGATCACCGCCTGGGGGGTCTCGGGCAGCGGCGCATTGCGGTCCCAGTGGTTCATCACCTCCATGCCGAGCCACCGGGCCTTCATCGCGTAGTAGCGATGCGACAGGCGTGGATAGGCCTCCCGCACCGCGGTGGCCAGCGCATCGACCACGCCGCGCTCGACACGGTTGGCGAGATGGCGTGAATCGGCGATGTCCTCGAAGCCGCGCCAGCGGTCGGAAATTTCCTTGTCCTTGGCCAGAGTGTTGGTGATCAGGGTAAAGGTGCGCAAATTCTTGCGGAAGGTCGCGGCCAGCGCCTCGGAGGCGCGCCGTCGCACCTCGCCATCGGCATCCTGCAGGCGGTTGAGCGCCGGCTCCAGCGTCATGTCCTCGCCATCGACGTCGAAGCGAAGGTCAGTCATCGTCTCGTCGAACAGTCGGTTCCAGGCGCCACGTCCGGTGATCGACTTCTCGTGGAAAAGCTGCTCGACGCGGTCCTCGAGCTGGTAGGGCTTGTCCATGCGCAGGTCGAGGACCCAAGGCCGGTAGTGGCCGAAAGCCGGATCGGCGGCGAGGGCGCTTTCGATCGCGGCGTCATCGATCAGGTTCAGTTCGAGGGCGAAGAACAGCAGATGCGCGCTGGCATCGGTCATCTTCTCCTGGATGTCGCCATAGAGCTTGGCGCGCTGCGGATCGGCGGTGTTGCCGGCATAGACGAGGCCGGCATAGGAGACGATGCGGCCGATCAGTTCCTCAAGTGCCTCGTAGGCGACCAGCGCCTCGCCCAGTCGGCCGGCGCTGCCGCGCCCGGCCTCGGCGGCGAGCGTACCCTTCCAGCGAGTCTCGAAGGCGATTGCGTCGGCGGCGGCTTTGGCTATGTCACGCTTCAGTTCCGGGGCTTCCATGCCGGCATAGAGGTCGGCAAGGTTCCATTCCGGCAGATCGCCAAGCTCGGCCGCGCCCTGACCGGACGCCGGTGCCGCAAGCCGCCGACCAAACATCATGCGCATCGACAATACCTTCTGTGGATTATGGGGTCAGAATCAAGCAGCAGAATCAGGGGGAACAGGGAAGCCGGTCAAATCCTAAGGAATTCGTTCACCGGGTTTTTTGAAACCTTATTTAGAACCCTGTGCCAAGATGATCCATGGGGATTTCGGGCACGGGCAGTTCAAGACAGTCATGACAGGTTCCATACTCATAGTCGATGACGATCCGGTGCAGCGCCGGCTTCTCGAGGCGGCGGTGACGCGGTTCGGCCACACGGCAATCGTCGTCGATAGCGGTGCCGCCGGCCTCGAAGTGCTCGATGGCCCTGGCGCCCGCGACATCTCGGTGGTGATCCTCGATCTGGTCATGCCCGGTCTTGACGGCATCGGCGTGCTGAAGGCGATGCGCGAACGTGACATCACCGTTCCGGTCATCGTGCAGACCGCGCAGGGTGGCATCGAAACCGTGGTTTCGGCAATGCGCCATGGTGCTTTCGATTTCGTCGTCAAACCGGCTTCGCCCGAAAGATTGCAGTCCTCGATCGCCAACGCGCTCAAGGTCGAAGCGGTCGAAGGCGAGGTCAAGCGCACATCGCGCAAGCGCGGCGGGCTTCTGACCTTCAAGGACATGATTACCCACAGTCCGGCCATGGACAGGGTGATACGCCTCGGACAGAAAGCGGCTGCCTCAAACATTCCCATCCTGATCGAAGGCGAATCCGGCGTCGGCAAGGAATTGGTGGCACGCGCCATCCAGGGCAGCGGCGACCGCCGCTCGAAACCCTTCGTCACCGTCAATTGTGGCGCCATTCCAGACAATCTGGTCGAATCGATCCTGTTCGGCCATGAGAAGGGCTCGTTCACCGGCGCCACCGACAAGCACACCGGCAAGTTCGTCGAGGCACATTCGGGCACGCTGTTCCTCGACGAGATCGGCGACCTGCCGCTCGACGTGCAGGTCAAGCTGTTGCGGGCGGTGCAGGAGGGCGAGGTCGATCCGGTCGGCGGCCGCTCGACCGTCAAGGTCGACATAAGGCTGATTTCGGCGACGCACCGCAACCTCCTGCAGCAGGTCAAGGACGGCAAATTCCGCGAGGATCTGTTCTACCGCCTCAACGTCTACCCGATCTTCGTGCCGCCGCTGCGCGACCGTCGTGACGACATTGCGCATCTGGTCACGCATTTCATGGAAAAGGTAGCGCCCGCCGACCCGCGCCACCGCCTGCAAGGCATTTCGGCCGCAGCCCTTGCCGTGCTGCAGGCCTATGATTGGCCCGGCAACATCAGGCAGTTGGAAAACGCCGTCTTCCGCGCCTCGGTGCTGTGTGGCGGCGACGTGCTCGATGTCGACGATTTTCCGCAGATTCGTGCGCAGGTGGAAGGCACCGTCAACCTCGAAACGGACGATGCGACACCACAGTTTTCATCGCCGCCTGGACCGCTCGACGAGGAGGTGCCGACGGCTGAGCCGGATCGGCCGGCCGTGCTTCAGCCCAGGTTCGGCACACTGCGGGCGCTCGACGAACGCGGCAATGTGCGGGCGCTGGCCGATGTCGAACTCGAGATGATCAAGCTCGCCATCGACCACTACAACGGCCAGATGAGCGAAGTCGCGCGCCGCCTCGGCATCGGCCGTTCGACGCTTTACCGTAAGCTCAAGGAATACGGCATCGACCCGGAAACCGGACGCGTCGATCGCCTCGCGTCCTGAATCGGACGCAAGGCCCAGACCAGCCTGCAATGCCAGATTTGGCCCTGTATCGGCCGGTTCGGCTGAAATAGGGCGACGCTGTGGACATGCCTGTTCACGCATTAAGGCTAACGGTAACAGATCGTGTTCGGCCAAAACCGGAATCCTGATCTAAACCAGCGGTTTACCAAGAAATCTTGTGAACAATTTTTGACGGGATATCGCCATGGTGTTACCGCATTTCGGCTTCAATAAGCGATGATTAACCATTAGGATCGATATTCGGATGTGAAAACCACACGTCCGTTTGGGCAAATCCGGGGACAAACGGCAGCCTGCAAGGCCTTTTGATTTGAACAGAATCGAACGATTCAGAAACGGGCGTCATAATCATTTGAGCGTCTGGCCGAGATGGCTGGCAGCGGTGATCGTCGCTTTTGGTGTTGTTGCCGCGGCCGCCACCGGCGCCCAGGCCGAAGTTCGTTCGCTGAAGCTCTATCACCTCCACACGCACGAAAAGGCCGAGATCGTCTACAAGCGAAACGGCCGCTACATTCCCGAGGGCCTGCGCAAGATCAACATCATCCTGCGCGACTGGCGACGCAATGAACCGACCAAGATGGATCCGCGCCTGCTCGACCTGGTCTGGGAAGCATATCGCGAAAGCGGCGCCACCGACTATATCCAGGTCGTCTGCGGTTACCGTTCGCCGTCGACCAACTCGATGCTGCGCAGCCGCAGCCGCGGTGTCGCCGAGAAGAGCCAGCATATGCTCGGCAAGGCGATGGATTTCTATATTCCCGGCGTGCCGCTGAAGAAGCTGCGCAATATCGGCCTGAAGATGCAGGGCGGTGGCGTCGGCTACTATCCGACTTCCGGTTCGCCGTTCGTTCACATGGATGTCGGCAATGTGCGCCACTGGCCCGGCATCAGCCGCCAGGAACTGGTCAGCCTGTTTCCCAACGGCAAGACGCTGCATGTGCCGAGCGACGGCCGGCCGTTGCCCGGCTATGAACAGGCGCTGGCCTCCTACAAGTCGCGCAAAGGTTCGGGCACACCCAACATCGAACTGGCCAGCGCCGGCGGCAGCGGCAAGAAGTCCGGCGGATTCCTTTCTGCCCTCTTCGGCGGTGGCGGCGCAGACGAGGCCGACGACAGCGCCGACGTAGAGACCGCTTCGGCTGCTCCGGCGCCCAGGAACCTGAAGCCGGCCGCGACCGCCAAGAGCAGCAACCTGCCGGGTATCGCCATCGTGGCGCCCGAGAACGCGCAGCGCGCCGACATTCCGCAGGTCGCCGACGAACAGGCGCCGGAGCCGGAACAGGATACGCCCGAGACGATCATTGCCGCGCTGCCGGCCAAGGAAATTCCGCTGCCGGATTTTGCACCGCGGCCGAAGGTGGATGTCGGCGCGCAGCCTGAGAATGTTCCCTTCGCCATGGCGGACGCGACGACGACTACTGAACAAGCCGTTGCGACCGCGCAGGCGCCGGCGAACATGCCTTTCGGCAAGTCTGACCCTGCGGCGCTGGCGGCTGCCGCCGCCGCCGATCCGGCGCAGGTTGCGGTCAACAACATCCCCTTGCCGACATGGCGTCCCGAACGCACGCTGCCCGCGGAACTCGCACCGACGCCGCCCAGCAAGGATGTGCTGATGGCGCTGGCGGATACGGCCGAACAGGGCAAGACCGCGACGGATGCGTTCTCGGTGTTGCCGTCGGCGCGGCCCGAGCCGGCCAAGCCCGACGCCGTCAAGGCGGTGCTCGAGGAGGCCAATGCCCAAGTCGGGGCCCAGGTCGGCAATGCCGACGAATACAAGGTCGCGTCATTGGCTGAAGAGCCGCGCTCGGCCTTCAACGATCCGTCTGGCGTCGATGCCGCATCGCCGCGTCTGGCCGTTGCCGCCCGTCCGGCCGGTTCCGATCCGGCCGCAGCAATTGGCGCCGGCGTGAAGACGACCCGCAAGGAAGCCAGGGCCACCGCTCGCGACCAGAAGCCCGGCCCCAGGGCCATGGTGGTCGCCGCGGCACCGCAGGCCGCCCGCTGGGCGCTGACCAGCGGTGAGAACGTCGCCACCGTTTCGAGCGCGACGACGGCGCCGGGCTACGCCTACAATATCGTGCATACGCCGCCGAGCGAGGTCTATACGGCCGGCTTCCAGGCGAGCAACGAAGTGGCCGACGTGAATCGCTTCACCGGCAATGCAGTCAAGTTCATGTCGGTCGCCCGCTTCCAGACGAAGTAACCGGCTGACCAGAAACGCAAGAAGCCGCGCCGGGCAACCGGCGCGGCTTCTGGCTTTCCGAAGGCGTGATGCATGCGGCGCCTCGCTCCTGCGAGATCACGCGCGGCTGAACTTCTCGTGAGGCCGGAACGGCTTGCTGATCACCTGGTTAGTGTGGGTACGTTCAAACCCCCGGGGATATCCATGAAGAACATTCTATTGGCATCGGTCATTGCGCTGGCAACCACTTCGGCGGCCATCGCTCCCTCACAGGCAGAGACCGTTGTCGTCAAGACCCACAATCATATGCATATAATGAAGAAGCACTGCCACACCAGGGTGGTCACGAGTTGGAAGCACCATCACAAGGTGACCAGAGAGGTCAAGGTCTGCAACTGATCGATTAAATTCGATTTTGAAGGACCGGTCAGCGGAAGCCGGCCGGTTTTTTTGTTTGCCGCCTCACGCGGTTCATGCGTGTTGGCTCCGAGCTGGTGGAAAGTCATCGCGGGCTTTCCAAGATCGCTTCGTGATTGCCCGTTTGATGGAACCGCCGGACGGATCTGTCTCGGATGGTTTCAGATGTTCCAGGCGGGTAACGGTTTCACCCTTCTCCAGGATCTAGGTTAGTCTATTTCCAGCGTCGCTGTTTCGCGCCTGGCCAGAAGCCGTGCGGCGTCGCGCGCCGGCGGCAGCCCGAAATGGCGCGCATATTCGCGGCTGAACTGGGAGGCGCTCTCATAGCCGACGGCAAAGGCAACACGCGTGGCGTTGCCCGGCTCCGCGATCAGCAGATGACGCGCCTCCAGCAGGCGGACCTGCTTCTGATACTGGATCGGGCTCATCGCCGTCGCCGCCTTGAAGTGGCGATGGAACGAAGCGTTGCTCATATGCGCGAGCGCGGCCAGTTCCGTCACGTCGACCGGCTCGTTGCAGTGCGATCGTATCCAGGCGGTGGCGCGGCGGATCTGTGCCAGGCGGCCGTCAGCGCGTGCGAGTTCGCGCAGCTTCGCCCCTTGCGGGCCTTGCAGCAGGCGGAATGCGATCTCGCGCTCGAGCATGGGCGCGAGCACCGGAATCTCGGCTGGCCGATCGAGCAGCCTCAGCATCCGGCGCCATGCATCGAGCAGTTCGTCATCGGCCCGGTTGGTCACGAAGCTGTCGCCATCGACCGCCTGCTTGTGGTCGATAAGCAGGCTGGCGATCAGCTCGATATCGAGGGCGAAGGCGATGGCCACATAGGGGCGGGCGCTGCTTGCTTCGATCAACTGGCTGGTGGCGGGTGTCTCCACCGCGTAGACAAAATAGCTGCCGGCGCCATAGCGAAGCGTGCGGTCGCCGATCAGCACGGCCTTCGTCCCCTGCAGCACGAGCAATACCGTCGGTTGGCAAAGCTCGGGCAGCGGCGGGGTCGCAACCTCGCTGCGGCCAATGGTGACACGCGGGATGGCTGTCTTGGTGCGTCGCCCATGCGCATGACGCCCAGCGATTGCGATCAATTCCTGCAAGATTGCTTCCATGTCTTCAGCATTGCCGATCCACGCGGGTCGCGCAACCGGTTGAGAGGATTAGGCAAGAGTGCGCGAGTATCCGGCGTGCGAAATTGGCGGGCGCACGTCATTTCTGGGTTCACAGAAGGAGACATGGAAATGACGACGCAAATGAATGCGCTGGTTACCGGCGCCAACAAGGGCATCGGCCTCGAGACGGTTCGCCGGCTGGGGGGCACGGGCTTCAAGGTCTGGCTCGGCGCCCGCGATGCCGGGCGCGGGGAGGCCGCGGCAAAGGCGCTGCGTGACGACGGGCTCGATGTCGAATGGCTCGAACTCGACGTCTCCAGCGACGACAGTGTAGCGGCCGCGGCCAGAACCTTGACGGCGCGGGTCTCCAGCCTCGACGTGCTGGTCAACAATGCCGGCATCGCGCCCGGCTATGTCGACGCGCTCGGTCCCAACGGCCGTTACGAACGGCCGCCAAGCCGCGAGGATGTCGCTGATATGAAGGCCACCTATGACGTCAACGTCTTCGGCCCGGTTCGCGTCACCCAAGCCTTCCTGCCGCTGCTCCTGGCATCGCCCGCCGCCCGAATCGTCATGGTCAGCAGCTATCTCGGCTCGATCGCGCGCGCCGCCGGCAACGGCCAGTCGCTCAATGTCATGGGTTATGGCAGCTCCAAAACAGCGCTCAATTCCATCACGGTGGCCTTCGCCAAGGAGCTTTCTTCGCGCGGCATCATGGTCAACGCCGCCGCTCCCGGCTACACCGCGACCGATCTCAATGCGAACAAGGGCGGCCGTACGGTCCAGCAGGCGGCCGGGATCATCGTGCAACTGGCGACGCTGGAGGCCGGCGGCCCCACCGGTGGCTATTTCGATGAGAACGGTTCGTTGCCCTGGTGAATGGGGACCGGCTATTTCCTGAGCTGGCTGGCGGCGTGTGCGAGCGCTTCGATTTCGTCCCACTTGCCGGCCTTCACCATGTCGTCGGGCGCGACCCAGGAGCCGCCGACGCAGATGACATTAGGCAGGCTGAGGTAGTCGGCGGCGTTCTTGCCGGTGATGCCGCCGGTAGGGCAGAATTTGACATCGGCGAGCGGCGAGGCGAAGGCCTTCAGCGAAGCGATGCCACCAGACTGTTCGGCTGGGAAGAATTTCAGGAAGCGCAGGCCCGCCTCGCGCGCAGCCATGATCTCGCCGGGCGTGATCGCGCCGGGCAGCAATGGAACCTCGCTGTCGGCGGCGGCCGCCAGAAGCTCGCGCGTGATGCCGGGGCTGACGATGAAGCGCGAGCCGGCGCTGGCTGCCTCATCGAACTGCCTGCTGTCGAGGATGGTGCCGGCGCCGACGATGGCTTCCTCGACTTCGGCCGCAACCCGCCGGATCGCTTCCAGCGCATCCGCGGTTCGCAGCGTGATCTCGATCGCCGGCAGGCCGCCGCGTGCCAGGGCACGGGCCAATGGCACCGCGTTGGCGACATCATTGATCTTCAGCACCGGAATGACCGGCTGGCCGTTGAGGAGCGACAGGAGTTTTTCGGTCTTGCTTGGCATCTGTCTCTCCATCTCAAAGGTGATTTCAACCGATTAGCAGACGGGTGTTGGCCTGTCCACGAAACCGGTCGCGTCGCGATGTCACGCACCATCGCACAGCTTATCGGCTCTTGTCCGACACCGCCATGACAGGTGCCGAAGACAAGCCGCCGAGCCGTTTCACCTTGAATCGGCTTTTACGAGCGTCTAGTTGCTCTGGCAATGACACCGTCCGCACCATCCCAGCCAGTCCGCGTCGCTGCGCTCTACAAGTTCGCCCGGCTCGACGCCTTCGAGACGCTGCGCGCGCCGCTCGCGGCCTTCTGCTGCGGGCGCGGCATCAAGGGCACGCTGCTTCTGGCGCATGAAGGCATCAACGGCACCGTCGCCGGCAGCGAAGCGGCGATCGCCGAGCTCATCTGTCATATCGAAACCGTCGACGGGCTGGCGGGCCTCGAGGTCAAGTACAGCAGAGCCGTGGAAATGCCGTTCCACCGCATGAAGGTGCGGCTGAAGCGCGAGATCGTCACCATGGGCGTCGAGACGATCGACCCGGCGACCAGTGCCGGCACCTATGTCGTGCCCGCCGATTGGAACGCGCTGATTTCCGAGCCCGACACGATCGTCATCGACACGCGCAACGCCTACGAGGTGTCGATCGGCACCTTCAAGGGTGCGGTCGATCCGGCGACCGCGAGTTTTCGCGAGTTTCCGGCCTGGGTGGAGGCGCATCGGGCGGAACTCGAGGGGCGCAAGGTGGCGATGTTCTGTACCGGCGGCATACGCTGCGAAAAGGCCACCGCCTATGTCAAGTCGCTCGGCTTCGAGGACGTGTTCCACCTCAAGGGCGGCATCCTCAAATATCTCGAAGAGGTTCCGGCCGAAGAGAGCCTGTGGCAAGGCGAGTGCTTCGTCTTCGACGAACGGGTTTCGGTGTCGCACGGCCTCGCCGAGGGCGATGCCGAGCTTTGCCGCGCCTGCCGCCATCCGCTGACGGCAGGCGAGCTCGCGTCGCCAAAATATGCCGCCGGTGTCTCTTGCCCGCATTGCTTCGACGCCCGTAGCGACGAGGACCGCCAGCGCTATGCAGAGCGCCAGCGGCAGGTCGAGCTGGCGCAAGCGCGCGGCAAGGGGCCGCATATCGGGTCGTGACCCCCCGGGGCATCGGAGCCCCCGGCAAAGCGGCCGCCTGTCATTGCAATGTCAAGCTTCGGGACCTACGTCTTCGGCGTTCGAAACCTGCCCGTTCGGCCGGGCAAAAGCTGGAGGCACTGAATGTTCGATCCCAAGAAGCTTCTCGACGATCTCCTCGGCTCGCAAATTCCCGGCACCAGCGGCACCGTCCGCGACAAGGCGGGACAGGCCGTGCAGATGGCCAAGGATAACCCACTGGCCGCCGGTGCCCTGGCGGCGGTGCTGCTTGGGACCGGTGCCGGCCGCGAAGTGACCGGTGCGGCGGTGAAACTCGGTGGCCTGGCAGCGATCGGCGGCCTCGCCTACAAGGCCTATCAGAACTACAAGGCCGGCAACGCGCCGGAGCAGACGCCTGCCGCCGGCGAGCCGGAATTGCTGCCGCCCCCCAGGGACACCGCCTTCCATCCCTCGCAGGCGCCGCAAGGCGAGGACGAATTCACGCTGACCCTGGTGCGGGCGATGATCTCGGCGGCCAAGGCCGACGGCCATGTCGACGACGAGGAGCGCAAGAAGATCGCCGGCAAGCTTAGCCTTTCGGGGATCGGCTCCGATGCCGAGAAATTCCTGATGGCGGAGCTGGAGAGCCCGCTCGACCTCGACACGCTGGTGGCGGGCGCCCACACTGACGCGCAGAAGCTTGAACTCTATACGGCATCGCGCCTCACCATCGATCCCGACACGCGCGCCGAGCGCGGCTATCTCGACCTGCTCGCCGGCCGGCTTGGCCTGCCGGACGCGCTGGTCGACCATGTCGAGGCGACGGTTTCGGCGGCCAAGGTTCCGGCAGCAAAGGCAGGGACTTCGCCCAATCCGCGCTGGTAGGCCAAATCGGCACAGGCGGCCTTTTCCGGCGTTAACCTTTCGTTAACTCAGGAAGCGCATGATTCTACACAGTCGGATCGGCTTTCCTCCTCCCAAGCCCGGTTCAGATCAGGGCGGTCGCCAATGACCGCCCTTTTTGTCGGCCCTTGCAAGGCTCCTTCAAAAACCGGCTTCCACTTTTCGACGGCATGCGCCGGCGGCTGCGCTTGCCATCGCTACCGCCATTTGCGATGCCTTCTTCCCGAGCCAGATCCCGAAGATACGTTAGGCACGCGCGGCGCGGCCGGAGGATAGATATGACCGAGCAAAGAACCGCCATCGTCACCGGCGCCGGCACGGGCATCGGCAAGAGCGTCGCCACGGCATTGCTCAAGGAAGGCTGGAACACGGTATTCTGCGGCCGCCGCAAATCCGTGCTGGATGCCGCCGTCGCCGAGGCCGGACCGACCGAGGCCAAAGCACTGGCGGTTGCCTGCGACATCAGCAAGGCCGGCGAGGTCGACGACCTGTTCGAGACGGTGGCGGAAGCCTTTGGCCGCGTCGACCTGCTCTTCAACAATGCCGGCATGGGTTACAAGTCGACGCCGATCGACGAGATCCCGGTCGAGGTGTGGAACGATATCGTCGGCGTCAATCTCACCGGTTCGTTCCTGTGCGCCCGCGCCGCGTTCGGCGCCATGCGCAAGCAGCGGCCGATGGGCGGTCGCATCATCAACAATGGCTCGGTGTCGGCCTATGCGCCACGCCCTGGCTCGGTGCCCTATACGGCGACCAAGCATGCCATTACCGGGCTGACCAAGACGCTGGCGCTCGACGGCCGCCCCTACGACATCGCCTGCGGCCAGATCGATATCGGCAACGCGCTGACCGACATGGCGCAGCCGATGACCGTCGGCGTGCCGCAGGCCAACGGCTCGATATCAGCCGAAGCGGTGATGGATGTGCAGCGCGTTGCCGATGCCGTCGTCCACATGGCTAGCCTGCCGCTCGACGCGAATGTGCTGTTCATGACGGTGATGGCGACCAAGATGCCGTTCGTGGGACGCGGGTGAGCGGCGGACGCTGGCCGCGCTTTCGCCGCCGGCTCATTTGCCGGCCAGCGGCACGCCCGGCTTGAACAGCATGATGGGCCTGATCTCGTAGACCGCGGTCGGATTTACGCGGCGAAGGTCTCGGGCGATCGCGATAGCCTCGTCTCGCTTGGCGCAGTCGACGATATAGAGGCCGAGCAACTGTTCCTTGGTCTCGGCGAAAGGGCCGTCGATGATCGTGCCGTCGCCAGGGCCGCGCAGCGTGCAGGCGTCCGCTGTCGCCCCCAGACGCGCCGACGGTCCAAGCGTGCCTTCCTCATGAAGCCGGGTGTTGATCCTAAGCAGGTCGGCCATCAACGCCGCATCTTCCTGCGGCGTCATCGCCTGGATCACACCTTCCACGTGATAGGCAAGGATTGCATAAAACATCCGGCGTCCCCGTTCGATCCTGTTTCTGGGACGGTACCCCTTCCCGACATGCACGCACAGTCTCGGCCTCGAGCCTCCGGACGGATCATGACACCGTCATGGCGGCCAGCCGCAAACTGCCTGGAAAGGGCACCGGCCTGCTTTGAAATCTACCTGGCGAGGAACGCTCCGATCCGCTCCAGCGCGCGCAGAATGTTCTCCTCGGAATTGGCGTAGGATAGCCTGACATAGCCTTCGCCGAGAATGCCGAAATCAGGGCCGCCGATCAGCGCCACGCCGGCTTCGTCGAGCAGCGCGGAGGCTAGCTTCTTGGCCTTCCAGCCGGTCTTCGAGACATTGGGGAAGGCGTAGAACGCACCCTTGGGCGTGATGCAGGAAATGTTGGGCAAGGCGTTCAGGCCCTCGACCACGACCTTCCGGCGGCGGTCGAAGGCGCGCATCATCGTGTCGACGTCGTCCTGGGGCCCGTCGATGGCCGCGATGCCGGCGAACTGGCTGGGCGCGTTGACGCAGGACCAGCAATTGACCGCCAGCTTGCGCACCTTGTCGTAGAGATGCGCGCCCTTGTCGCCATTCGGCCAGATCGACCAGCCCATGCGCCAGCCGGTCATCGCCCAGGTCTTCGACCAGCCGTTGAGCACGATCAGCCGGTCGCGGATTTCGGGGTAGCCGAGCAGCGAGCAATGCGTCTCGCCGTCATAGGTCATCACGTCGTAGATCTCGTCGGACATAATGGCGACGTCGGGGTGCTTCTCCAACCCCTTGACCAGCTTTTCGATCTCGGCGCGCGGCGTGACGCCGCCGGTCGGGTTGGCCGGCGAGTTGAGGATCAAGAGCCTGGTCTTCGGGGTGATCAGCGCCAGCGTCTCCTCGGCCGAGAAGGCAAAGCCGTTCTCCTCACGCATCGGCACCGGTATTGGTGCCGCACCGGTGAACTCGATCATCGAACGATAGATGGGAAAGCCGGGGTCGGGATAGAGAATCTCGGCGCCCGGCTCGCCGAACATCAGGATCGCGGCGAACATGGTCGGCTTGCCGCCGGGCAGGATCATCACTGTCTCGGGCGAGACCTCGACGCCGGTGGTGGTCAGCGTGCGGCGTACCACCGCCTCGCGCGTTGCCAGAAGACCGTTGGCCGGCGTGTAGCCATGGTGGCCGTCACGCAGTGCCTTGATCGCCGCCTCGACGATGTGCTGCGGCGTCTTGAAGTCGGGCTGGCCGATGCCGAGGTTGACGATGTCGCGGCCCTGTTGGGCAAGTGCGGTTGCCCTCGCGAGCACCGCGAAGGCATTTTCCTCGCCGAGACGGTCGAAGGCCGAAATCGTGTGGAGCATTTTTCCCGTCCGTGTGGTTCTTCCTGTTGGGTCGCGTTTTTGTGAGCCTTGGGCCGCAAAAGTCAAACGGATTGGAGTGTCTGGTGTCGGAAAATCTAACGGATTGGCAGCCACGCCAGCGTCCGGAGCGCAAGGCGATCGACGGCCGATATGTCCGGCTTGAACCGCTGAGCGCCGCAAAGCACGGCGATGGACTTTATGAAGCGTCTTCCGTGTCCGATGTCGACGGCCGCTTCGCCTGGTTGCCAGATTATCCGCCGGAAACCCGTGCGGCCTTCCAGCCATGGCTGGACAAGGCCGAGGCGAGCGAGGATCCGCTGTTCTTCGCCATCATCGACAAGGCCAGCGGCAAGGTCGCCGGGCGCCAGACATTGATGCGCATCGATCCAGTGTATGGCGTCATCGAGATCGGCAACATCTATTGGGGCCCGCTGATCTCGCGCAAGCCGGCGGCGACCGAAGCGCAGTTCCTGTTCATGAAATACATCTTCGACGCGCTCGGCTACCGCCGTTACGAATGGAAGTGCAACAACCGCAACGAGCCATCCAAGCGGGCCGCCGAACGGTTCGGCTTCAAGTTCGAGGGCATTTTCCGCCAGCACCTCATCGTCAAGGGTGAAAACCGCGACACCGCATGGTATTCGGTCATCGACAAGGAATGGCCGGCCTTGCGAAGGGCCTACGAAGCGTGGCTCGATCCGGCCAATTTCGATGGCGCCGGCCAGCAGAAGCGACGGCTCGAGGATTTTCGCGCGGAATTCGGGGCGTGAGCTTCGGCGCGTAACGGGAGTAGCCATTGGCGCATACCCACGATCACGGCGGGCACGATCACGGCGCTGGCCATGTGCATGGTTCGACCGACAAGAGGCGCGTGCTGATCGCGGCCGGGCTGACGGCAGGGTTCATGGTGGCGGAGGCGCTCGGCGGTTTGTTCACCGGGTCGCTGGCGCTGCTGGCGGATGCCGGCCATATGCTTGCCGACGCCATCGCGCTCGGTCTCGCCTGGTACGCCTTCCATCTCGCCGGGCGACCGGCGACGGGACGACTCACCTATGGCTTCGGCCGGGTCAAGACACTGGTGGCCTATACCAACGGCATCGCGATCTTCGTCATCGCGCTGTGGATCGTCTATGAAGCCTGGGGGCGTCTTGAAGCGCCTGCGCCGGTGCTGGGCGGACCGATGCTGGTGGTGGCGATCCTCGGCCTGCTGGTCAATATCGGCTCCTTCCTGGTGCTGCATGGCGGTGATCGCGAGAGCCTCAACATGCGCGGCGCCATCTTGCATGTGCTGGGCGATCTGCTCGGATCGGCCGCGGCGATCGTGGCGGCCATCGTCATCCTGGCAACCGGCTGGACGCCGATCGACCCGATCCTGTCGGTGCTGGTCTCGCTGCTGATCCTGTCGACGGCCTGGTCGCTGATGCGTGCCGCCGCCCATGTGCTGCTCGAAGGCGTGCCGCCAAGCCTTGACCGCGACCTGATCGCGGCCGACATCCAGAATGCGGTCAAGGGGGTGCGCGAGGTGCACCATATGCATATCTGGTCGCTCGACGGCGCCAGCACCATGGCGACGCTGCATGCCTGCCTCGACGAGGGCGTCGACGCGCATCAAGCGGTGAGCACGATCAAGAAGCGGCTTGCCAGCGAGCACGGCATCAGCCATGCCACGGTTGAACCGGAATTCGGCCAGTGCGCCGATGAAAGCGACGACCACGGTCATGCACATGATGCGGCCCCGCATCACCGCCACTATCACTAGGCCCGGTCCATTGCTATCGATCGGCCTTGTCACAGGAGTTCCACAGCCTTGAAAGTCAGCTCGACGAATGCCCGCTGCCCCGGTGCGGCCTGATGGACCGCGACACCAGGAATGCGGCTATCGCAGCGCTGTGGATCATGCTTCTTTTCGGCATTGCGGCCTTCTACCTGCCGACGGTGATGCTGGCTCTCGGCAGTTTTTCGACCGTATTGGCCGGCATCTTCGGCATCGTCTTCGTGCTGGCGTTCTTCCTCGTGTTCTGGCTGCGCGCGCGCACCCAGCGCAAAAATCAGGGCAAGTAAGGGAATTCTGACATGCGCATTCTGATCACCGGCGCCGCGGGCATGGTCGGCCGCAAGCTCATCGCCCGGCTGGCCAAGGATGGACAGCTCAGCGGCAAGACGATCACCGCGCTCGATCTGCACGATATCGTGCCGCCGGAGGCCCCGGCCATGGCTGGCGTCACCATCAGCACCCATACCGGCGATCTCGCCGCGCCGGGTGCCGCCGAGAGCCTGGTCTCGTCGCGCCCCGATGTCGTCTTCCATCTTGCCGGCATCGTGTCGGGCGAGGCGGAAGCGAATTTCGATCTCGGCTATCGCGTCAATCTCGACGGCACGCGCGCGCTGTTCGATGCCATCCGCCTGGCGGGCTTTGCGCCGCGCGTCGTCTTCACCTCGTCGATCGCGGTGTTCGGTGCGCCGTTCCCGGACGTCATTCCCGATGAATTCCATCCGACGCCGCTGACCTCCTACGGCACGCAGAAGCAGATGAGCGAGGCGCTGCTGGCCGACTATTCCAGGCGCGGCTTCTTCGACGGCATCGGCATCCGTCTGCCGACGATCTGCGTGCGGCCCGGCGCGCCGAACAAGGCGGCCTCCGGCTTCTTCTCTGGCATCATCCGCGAGCCGCTGAGCGGCCACGAGGCGATCCTGCCGGTGCCGCGCTCCGTCGTCCACACCCACGCGAGTCCGCGCTCGGCGGTGGGTTTCCTGATCCATGCCGCGGGGATTGACGGCGCCGCGGTCGGGCCGCGCCGCAACCTGACGATGCCCGGCGTCGCCGTCACCGTCGGCGAGCAGATCGAGGCGCTGGAGCGCATCGCTGGGCCGAAGGTGGCAAAGCTGATCCGCGAGGTGCCGGACGAAACGATCTGGGCGATCGTCAAGGGCTGGCCGACCCGGTTCGAGGCGCGGCGGTCACGGGAACTCGGCTTCAGCGCCGAGAAGAGCTTTGACGAGATTATCCGCGCGCATATCGAGGATGAACTCGGCGGGAAGATTCCCGTCCGGGATTAGACGCTGCCGGTCAGGCTGGCCGACAGCAGCAACAATCCGAACAGAAACACGAAAGCTGCGCCGCCGATCTCGACGATCGAATGGATGCGGTTGCCCATGCGGCCGTTGCCGGCGAAATACACCGCCCAGTTCTTGGCGGTCACGGCCAGCGTCGCCAGCGCCGAGACGGTGATGGCGGTTCCCAGCGACATTGCCAGCACCGACAGCAGGCCGCCGAGCCAGAGCCCGTTGAGCAGGGCAAAGCTCAGCACGATCAACGCGCCGGAGCAGGGGCGGATGCCGACGGCCGCCACCGCCGACCAGGCGGTGCGCCAGTCGAAGCGGTCGCCCGACAGCAGCGCCGGATCGGGCGCGTGCGAATGGCCGCAAGTTTCGCAAACCTCGCCCACGGCATGGTCATGATGGGCATGATCGTAATGCGCATGATCGTGCGCTCCGTGACCATGGTCATGCGCGCCGTGGTCGTGATGATCATGCGCCGAATGGTCATGCATATGGTGGTGATCGTCATGGACTCGCAGCGCGTGCGAATGGGCAGGCGCCGAATGGCCGTGCGCGGCATGCGAATGGCCGGCGTGGGAATGACCCGCGTGCGCGTGGCCAGCATGCGAGTGGCCGCCGTGCGAATGGCCGGCATGCGCCGCCGACAGGCTATAGGCGGGCGCCCTGCCGAACAGGCGCAGGATGGAAGGGCCGAGCTTGCGCCACAAGAGCCAGGCGCCGAACAGGGTGACGAGGGCAAAGCTCATGATCTCCATGAACCATGCCGCGTCGGTCATCGAGATGGTGGTGCCGCGCAGGACGAAATAGGCAAGCAGCATCACCACAATCGCCGTCAGGCCCTGCAGCAGCGCCGAGACGAAGGACAACAGGATGCCGCGCCGCAGCGCCACTTCATTGGCGACCATGTAGGAGGAGATCACCGCCTTGCCGTGGCCGGGACCGGCGGCGTGGAAAATGCCGTAGGCGAAGGACAGGCCGATGAGGATCCAGATCTTGCTGCCATCCTGGCGCATGGCCTTCATGGCACCGGCAAGAGCGCGGTAGAATTCCTGCTGCCGCAGATTGATCCACATCAGGATGTGGGCGAACGGACCGGTGGTCGGCGCCATGCCGTCATTGACGCCGATGCCGAGCGAAGACTGGGCATGGGCGGCATTGGCGAAATGCATCGCGGCAAAGGTGAGGGCCAACAGGCCTAGTGCCAAACGCAGGGACGGTTTCGTCACCGGTTTCATCCTTCTGGCTGACAGGTCAGTTCGAGCTTGGTGGCGAAGATCTTGCTCATGTCGGTGCCTGTCGGGTCGTTGAAGAAGGCATCGGTCAAGGTCTTCTGGTTTTCCTTGATGGCCTCATCCGGATCCGGACGGATCACCTTTTTCGTACAGTTCGACGGCAGGCCTTCGACCGTGATGTTGGAATCCTCGGTAAAGTCGATCGCCGTATAGAACGTCGGATCGTAGACGCCGATGTCGATCGTGCCGGTCAGCTTGATCGGCACCTTGGGTTCCGACTCGAACAGGATGATCAGCTGGTCGTTGTCGAAATTGGCCATCAAATGTGGCGGCGGCACCATCGTCACATCCTTGCCGTTCTGCGTGACGAGCTGGAAATAGTTGAATTCGGCCAGCGAGGCATGAACGGTGTCGGCGACATCCTTCAGCTCCTTGTCGTCAAGCTTCAGGTCTGAGTTCTTGTCGAACTCCATCATCACCGTACTCGAAAACAGGTCGTCGAAACGCCAGAGATGACGCAGCGCTTTCACACTTTGGTGATCCGCAGAGAGGATCACGTCGAGGCGGGCCTCGGCGAAGACGTGCGGATGCACGTAAGCCGGCTCCGTGGCGAGAAAGGTCGCCGCCACGGCCGAAGCCAGAATCATTGCGTGCCGTTTGAACTGCATTCGCGGTCGCGATTCCCTTGGCTTTGGAGGTGAGGGCGAGGGGCTATCAGAAAGGGGGCGAAATTGGGACCGCGACGAGGCAAAGAACACTCAGGCGATCTCGCGCGTCCGGAACCACTGCACCAGGAAGTCGACGAAAACCCGGACCTTGGCCGGCAGATAACGGCGGTGCGGATAGACGGCGAAGATGCCGCCGCCGGACAGGATGCGGTCGTCGAGCGCCGTCACCAACTGGCCGGACTTGAGGTCGGGCGCGGCGATGAAATCCGGCAGCATGCAGAATCCGAGCCCCGACAGGGCGGCGGCTCGCGCCGTCATCGGGCTGTTGACCTCGATCGGCCCTGACACGGCGACGCTCAGCTGATCGTTGTTGTCGCCCTTGAATCCCCAGTTGTTGAGCCCGCGGCCATTGGTGTCGACGATACAGGGCATGTGGCCGAGATCCTGCGGCCGCGTCGGCATGCCATGCTTGGCGATCAGTTCGGGCGATGCGCACAGCTTCACGGAAAACGGCGCCAGGCGCCGGGCGATCAACGACGAATTCTCCAGCCTGGAGATGCGTACCGCGAGGTCGAAACCTTCCTCGACGAGGTCGACGAAGCGGTCGTCGAGCTGGATGTCGAGCACGATGTCGGGGTGCTGCTTGGCGAAGTCGATCAGCGATTGGCCGACCGGGGCGTCGGCGAAGGTGCGCGGCGCCGACAGCTTGATCCTGCCGCGTACGTCGCCGGAGGATTCGCGCACGGCGTCGGCCAGGCTATCGACCTCGCGCACGATCTCCGAGGCGCGCCGGTAGTACGTGTGGCCGGCCTCGGTCATCGAGAACTGGCGCGTCGTGCGGTTGAGCAGCAGCGCGCCGAGTTCGTCCTCCAGCTCGCGCACATATTTCGACAGCAGTGCCTTGGAGCGGCCGATCTTGCGCGCCGCCGCCGAAAAGCCCTCGGCCTCGACGACGTCGATGAAGGCGCGCATGCGGGTCAGTGTGTCCATGGTTGTTCAGGCCCTTTGTGCTGCGTCGAGAAGTTTTCGGCCGAGCCGTATCAGGGCAATGTCGCTGCCGGAAGGGCCCAGCAGCGACAGGCCGAACGGTGCGCCGGCGACCGAGCCGATGGGCAAGGTGATCTGTGGAAAGCCGGACAGCCCCGCCAGGCATAGAAGATGCAGGGCTCGCTCGCGATAAGTTTGGAACTGTTCCGGGGTGCTGTCGACATAGGGCGCTGGACCCGGCACCGTCGGCAGGACGAGGAAGCCGTCCGTGCCGAGCAGGGCGCCGAGTTCGCCGCGGAACGTCAGGCGGCGCACTTTCTCGGCCTGCGCCGTGCGGTCATCGACGGCGCGGCCGAAGCCGAACCGCTCCTCGACGCCGGGGCCAAGTTCGCGCTCGCCGCTGGTGATCCATTCGCCATGCACGCCCCAGGCTTCCTTGGCCTGCAGCCGGCGAAAGCACCAGTAGAGTTCATCCGGGGACGAGCTGAAGTGCGTCGCCGTTATGGCCAGGGCGCCGAAAACCGCGCTCGCCAGTGCCTTCATCCCGGCATATTCGGCAATGGCTGGGCGAGCGACCATCTCGTCCAGCCAGCCGAGCGTCAGCGGGCGGTCGAGGGAATGCTGGTGCGGGTCGCGGCCAAGCAGCAGCTTGCCGACGGTCTCGTAGGTCTCGATGTCGTCGGCGAACCAGCCAAACGTGTCGAAGCTCGGCGCCAGCTTCATGGCGCCATCGAGCGAAATGCGGCCATGCGTGGTGCGCAGCCCGATCAGCCCGCAAAAGCTTGCCGGCGCGCGGATCGAGCCGCCTGTGTCGGAGCCCGTGGCGATGTCGGCCAGCCTGCCGGCCACTGCGGACGCCGACCCCGACGACGAGCCACCGGTGACGCGGTCGGGTGCGGCAGGGTTCACCGGAAACGAGAAATGCGCGTTCTGGCCGAACAGCGCGAAGGCAAGCTCGTCGGTCTGCGTCTTGCCGACGAAGCGCGCGCCGGCATCCAGAATCGTCTGCACGGCGGGTGCCGTGCGCGAGGCGGCATTGCTGTCCGCGAACTTCCGTAAATTGCCGCAGCCGGTGCGGTAGCCGGCGACGTCGTAAATGTCCTTGACGGCCAGACGCAGGCCGGCGAGCGGGCCAAGCTCGGCGTTGGCCACCGGCATCTGGCGAAGATCGAGAAAGGCGTTAAGAGGGCCGTGCGTGCCTGTCATCGTTCGATATCCGGATACGATTGCATCTACATTGTTCGATGCCAGAAATTTTACAACCTTGGATACGATTTTTATTGATTGTGACGGCCACCGGCCATATATCGCGCTTGCCCAAAGTCGCACGTGCCTGTGGGTGTCCGCCGATCCTCGAATGGTGAGGGAAATCGGTAAGGTAACTGGAGCCAACCCCTCCAGTCGGTTTAGCGGCCAACCGCCAGACCGAGGACACCTTGAAGCAACGACGGTGCGGGCCTTTCTGGTTCTCTGCCGGTCGTCCAAAGACCGGGGTTACTGAAGAGGCACACCTTCATTGCCGGCAGTGCGGAACGGGGTTCTCCCAATCCAAGCCAAGGCAGACAAAGCGGACCGAAGCCGGGCAAGGCCGAGGTTCATCGCCGCGAGACGGCGTTTCATGGTTCCGGGGTCTCCACCGGCTGGTTCCATGGAATTTCCGTCCCGCCTTTGTTTGACCGCGTGTTCGCGAGGCCGACAGCCCGCGTCCGCACCCTTGTGCGCGCCGAAAGGCGTGATGGAGAAACCCGATGGCTACCCAGCGCATCCTCGACTTCCTCGCCACCCGACGTCCGTCCGGCCCCTGCCTCGTCGTCGACCTCGATGTCGTGCGCGACAATTTCCGCGCCTTCGAGAAGGCGTTGCCCGATTCCAAGATCTACTATGCGGTGAAAGCAAACCCGGCGCCGGAAATCCTGCGCCTGCTTGCCGCGATGGGCTCGTCCTTCGACACCGCATCGGTTGCCGAAGTCGAGATGGCGATGGACGCGGGTGCGCCCGCGGACCGCATCTCCTTCGGCAACACCATCAAGAAGGAGCGTGACATCGCACGTGCCTATCAGCTCGGCATCCGCCTGTTCGCGGTCGATTGCGTCGAGGAGGTGGAGAAGATCGCCCGCGTCGCTCCGGGCGCGCGCGTGTTCTGCCGCGTGCTGACCGACGGCGAGGGCGCCGAATGGCCGCTGTCGCGCAAGTTCGGCTGCGTGCCCGCGATGGCCGTCGACGTGCTGCGCCATGCCAAGGGGCTCGGCCTCGACGCCTATGGCGTGTCGTTCCATGTCGGCTCGCAGCAGACCGACCTGACCGCCTGGGACCGTGCGCTGGCCGACGCCAAGAAGGTGTTCGCGACGCTCGCCGAGGAGGGCATCGTGCTGAAGATGGTCAATATGGGCGGCGGTTTCCCGACGCGTTACCTGCGCGACGTGCCGGTGGCCCAGGCCTATGGCCAGGCGATCTTCTCGGCGCTGCGCAAGCATTTCGGCAATGCCATTCCGGAAACCATCATCGAGCCGGGTCGTGGCATGGTCGGCAATGCCGGCGTCATCAAGTCGGAAGTCGTGCTGATCTCGAAGAAGGCCGACAATGACAATGTGCGCTGGGTGTTCCTCGATATCGGCAAGTTCGGCGGCCTGGCCGAGACCATGGACGAGGCGATCCGCTATCCCCTGGTTACCCGCCATGACGGCTCGGAGACCGCGCCGTGCGTGCTGGCTGGCCCGACCTGCGATTCGGCCGACGTGATGTACGAGAAGACGCCATATCCGCTGCCCTTGTCGCTGACCATCGGCGACGAGGTGCTGATCGAAGGCACCGGCGCCTATACGACCACCTATTCTGCGGTGGCGTTCAACGGCTTCGAGCCTCTCCGATCCTACGTGATCTGACGGTTCTTTATTTGGCGCATTTTCGGCCACCACTTCGCCTGAAAATGCGTTGAGAACCGATCAGATCATCCGGCGCGGGCGCTTGCCGTCCGCCCGGCTTCGCTTGTGGAACAGATCTCCGCTCGCCAAGGATTGCGGAAATGGAAATGTCAGTTGAAATCGTAGCTCATGCGCCGGCCTTCGCAATGGTCGCCGAAACCGGTGCCGACGTCGCGGCACGCGAAGCCTTGCTCGATCGTGCCATGGGGCCGATGCGGCGGAAAAAATCGTCGGAGAAGCTGCGGCGCGGTCGCCGGCCTTCGGAAGGGCTGGCTTTCGTCGCGCGCGATGCATCGGGCGGCGTCGCCGGTACGGTGCGGCTGTGGGATGTCAGACTGGGCGAGGGCGGTCGGGCGGCGTTGCTGCTTGGCCCGCTCGCCGTCGATCCGTCGCTCAAGAATGCCGGCATCGGCTCGGCGCTGATGCGCCATGCGGTCGCGGAAGCCGCGCGGCTGGGCCACGCGGCGATCCTGCTGGTCGGCGACGCGCCCTATTACGGACGCTTCGGCTTCTCAGCCGCCAGGACCGGTTCGCTCGCCATGCCAGGGCCCTATGAGCGGCACCGCTTGCTGGCACTGGAACTGGTGGAAGGCGCGCTCGACGGCGCGCAAGGCACGCTGAAGGCGGCGGGACGCAAACTGAAGGCGCAGGCGACGATGGCCGCTTGAGGCCGCCCCGCTGTCTCCCTAACAAGAACGCCGCCCGGAAGGCGGCGTTTTTGCGGTTCATGAGCCTAACGGGCAGCAGCCTCCGCTCAGCCGATCAGCTGGCTGAGCGCCATCGCCACCGTCATGTCGCCTTCGACTTTGATCTTGCCTGTCATGAACGCCATGGTCGGGTTCAGGTCGCCTGATATCAGCGAGTCCAGATCGTCGAGCGAGAGCTTGATGGTGCAGTCGGTGGGGGCATCGGTGTTCGAGACGGTTGCGCCGTCGATGACGATGACGCCGTCGCTGCCGGTGTCGAATTTCACGGAACGATCGAACCCGCTGCTGGCCACGCGCGACTTGATCTTCTCGGCAATCTCCTGAACGCTCACGCTGTTCTCCTGTCTGGTTGCATCCGTCATGCAGGGAATTTCGGTCCGGCCGAAGCCCTTGCTGCCTCGAGGCGATTACAATCGCTGCCGCATATAGCGGCGGGTTGACGTTTACGTCAACGCGAATTGCTCGGAGTGGTTCCTATCGCCGCACCTGGCGAGCTGCCGGGACAAGCCCGCCGGTCAGTGGGCCGGCGGCGCCTCGGTTTCGCCCGGCTTGGCTGTCTCGGGCGCGGGGGTGGTGGAATCCTGCCGACGGCGCAGCCAATTGTCGCGGATTTCGTCCTTGCTCAGGAAATTCACCTGATCGATCAGAACCTCGTGCACCAGGGTCGCGCCGACGCGGGTGTTGATGGCATCGCGGATCGCGGCGCGAAAGGCATCGAGGTCGATCGTTGCCTTCTTGCTGAAGTCGATCTGGGGATTGGAATAGAGGTAGGTGTAGACCTGATCGGTGATCAGCGCCTCGGCAGGAATCGACAGCTTCTTTATCTGCTCCGGTTCGACGGTGTAGACGAGCTTGGCCAGGAAGTAGCCGCCGATCCCGGAGTCCCGGATCAACGGCACCGAAATGACGTCGGTCTTGACGTAATCCAGCCCGCCCAGCATCGGCTTGGGCTTCTCGCCGACGCCTTTTTCGCCGGCGGCCTGGAACGAATAGAACACCGCGCCGAGCGTGGCGGCGCAGATCCAGACAGCGATGGCGATGACCTTGATCATTCAGAGCCCGAGCCCGACATCGTCGCGCTCTAACCTTTCAGCCGGCCGAATTCGCCGGCGGAGTAGGTGCCGTCGGTTTCGGCGCGCTGGATGGCGCTGCGCAGCAGGCTGGCGACCTCGTTGACGGCGCTCAGATGCGCCAGGATCGCGGCTTCGTTCTTCGCCAGTTTCTGGCGCAGCCGGATCAGACCCTCGCGGTGCTGTTCGAGGAATTCGGCTTCGCTGCCGCCCTTCATGGCGCGCGTCAGTTCGTAGAGGTAACGGCTCTTGCGGGCATTCGACGCCTTGAGGTCGTAGCCGGTATCGGTGCGGATGCCGGCCGTCTCTTCCTCGACCACCTCCTCGATGCGCCCAATGATGGCGGCAAGATTTCCGGGCCGCGCGAACGGGATCGGCGATTCCGACGCTGTCGCGCGCGCCGGCAGGTTGGCGGTGAATTCGGAAGAGTCGGCCATGGTGTTTCCCAGTCCTAGATCTTGATGTCTGTCTTTATGGTTGTCTCGTCGCCGGTCATCGACCTGGCGGCCTTGCGCTGCAATTCCTGGACGAGCGAAGTGGACAGACGAGTTTGCTGGTCGATCTCGGTCTTTTCCGGTCCATTCGAAACCGGGCCGATCGGCACCTTGCGCTTGCCGTCCATATAGTGGTCGGCCAGCAGCGACTTGGCGATGCCAATGCCGCCGCGCTCGGCCATGACGTCGGCGACGCGTTCGGCGAGCTGCGATTTCCACATGTCGCCGGCCAGACCCTTGCCGTAGACGCCCTCGGTGTCCTTGGGCAGCATGTTCTGGATGAAGGTCTGCAGGACCATCGCCTCGAACTTCTTGAATTTTTTGGCCGGGTCGGCTGTCGCCGCCGCCTTGTCGGCGGTGGCGCGCGACAGGATCGAGCCGGCATCGCCGGACGCGGTCGTGTCGACCGAGGTCGAGGTATCGACCGAGAACGTGCCGGCAACACCGTTCGCACGCTTCGCCAGCGCGGCGCGGGCAGCCTCGATGTCCGTCGGGTCGACAGCGCGGGCGACATCCATAACGATGTCGCTGGGTGGAGAAATCGCCAAGAAAGTCCGCCTTTTGTCGGGTTTCCTGGAGCGACCATGCCTCAACAAGCTTGTGGCAGGCTTGCGGGGGAGGGCAAGCTCAAGCGGGTCGCCTAACCATTCGTCGCGACCGGGCCTGGCAGTCGAACCACGACCTCGAGTCCGCCTAGCGAAGATTTGCCGAGATTGAGATCCCCGCCATAGAGCTCTGCGAGTTCGCGGGTGATCGACAGACCGAAGCCATGGCCGACGATGCTCTCATCAAGCCTTTTGCCGGGCTGCAGTACCTCATGGATTTTCTCCATACTTATGCCAGGACCGTCGTCGGCCACTTCGATCAAGACTTGGGTGCCGGCATTGCGAGCCTTGATGGAGATTGTGCTCGAAGCCCACTTAAAGGCGTTGTCCAGCATGTTGCCGAGCATCTCATCCAGATCCTGGGGTTCGCAGGCGACGGCAAGAGCCTCCGGTATATCGACGGCCACGTTCAACCCGCGCTCGGCGTTGATTTTTGAAAGAACAACGTTCAAGTCGAGCACGCGCGGCCTGATCGCAGTGCTGATGTGGGCGGGTCCGTTAAGCGCTGCGGCGCGCGCTCGCCCAAGATGATGTCGTATGCGCTCCTGCATCTCGGCAACAAGCCTCAGACGCTCGGCATCGCGTCGGTTCCTGCTGCCACTGAGCGACAACGACAACGCCGCCAGCGGTGTATTGAGCGCGTGACCAAGGTTCGAGACGTGACCGCGGGCTCGTCTCAGGCCTTCGGCGTTCTGCTTGATCAGCGAGTTCAGCTCACCCACCAATCCACGCAATTCCCTGGGCTGGTTGCCTTCGATGTGGCTGGCTCGCCCTGCGCGAACATCCTCCAGGCCTTTTGTCACGCGCTTGAGGGGCCGAAGCCCCAGTCGCATCTGCAAGACGCTTGCAGCCGCGAGCAGAATCCCTAGTGCCAGCATCGCCAAAATGACCGGCACCAACGCATCACGAAGGGGCCGCACCAGCGCATGAGCGGGTGCGGAAGCCGTGATTGTCATCCATGTACCGTTCGTAGGCACCACCTGGACACGCAGATAGAGCGGTTCGCCTCGCGGGCCGACCCCGTTGAAGGGGCGAGGACGTGTGTTGGCGTCCGCTGGCCCGTCATGCCACCCGCCCCACCAGTGATCCGATCCCCGGTTGGTTATATCGGCGCCATCCAGCGAGGCCGAACGGTAGGTATGGCCGTCGATCGTTGCCATCCAGTACCAGCCAGCCCCATGTCGATCGAACGGTGGCGGATCGTTCAACGTCAGGACGTCCGGCAATGATGGCCTGTTTTCGAGCGCGCTCGTCACGGCGCCGATCTGCGTATCGAGGCGCTGGTCGATTTGGTCGCGGATGAAACGCGACAGAACGATCCCCGTGCTGATGCCCGTGGCGATCAAAGCGGCCAAAACCAGGACGGCTGATCCCAACGCCAGCCGCGCCGCGATGGATTTTGGGGTCAACTGCCGAAGACGACCAAGCGGCATCATGGAGACGATACCAGACGGTACCCTCGGCCACGCTCTGTCGCGATCATCTCATGCCCGATCTTTCGGCGGAGCCTGGCAATGATGACTTCAATGGAGTTCGAATCGACGTCTGCGTCGCCTTCATACACACGTTCGATCAGGTTGGACCGATCGATTGTCGTATCCTTGCGCAGGATGAGACATTGCAGGACCCGCCATTCCAGCGCCGTAAGCTTGAGCGGGAGCCCGTCCTTTTCAAACACTCCGAGCTGCGCGTCAAAGCTCAACGTACCGCAGCTGATTAGTGGGGCTGAATGACCTGCCGCGCGTCGCACAAGGGCTCGCAACCGAATGACAAGCTCTTCTACGCGAAATGGTTTGGTCATGTAGTCGTCGGCACCGGCCTTGAAGCCCTCGACCTTTTGCGACCATCCGTCCCGCGCGGTGAGGATCAGGACCGGCATCGTCCGGTTCGCCTTGCGCCATGATGCAAGCACGCTGATTCCGTCGACTTTGGGCAGACCAAGGTCGAGCACAGCCGCGTCATAGGCCTCGGTGTCGCCAAGATGCATACCGTCTTCACCGTTGCGCGCCACATCGACAGCAAAGTTCTCCGATCGGAGCGCCTTGGCGATACCGTCAGAGAGCGTCTTGTCGTCTTCTATGAGCAGGATGCGCATCTGTTGGACCATGTCCTTTCCACCATGCCGGATAGGCGCTCTGGCTTAACTCAAGCTGAACGGCCCGGTTCAGCTTCGGTTCGACCTGCTCCGCTAGAAATGCGGTGTCTACAACGCATAAAAGGATTTTTGGAATGTCGAACCAAGACAATATCGGACCCTCGAGCCCGGCGGAAACCAGCGGAACCACAACCGACAAATCGTCCAAACGCCGGCTTGGCGCCAAAATGGTCGGTGGCTCAGCCTTGGTTGGCATGCTTCTGGTCGGCGCCGTGGCAGGTGCGGTGGCTATGAAGGTGTCGCGCCACGATGAACGTCAGGCATTGCTTCCGCCAGTCACGATCAATGCAATGGCCGATGACAGCCTGGTCGCGGTCAAGGGCAAGGTTGCCGAGATATTCGGCAACAAGTTCGTTATTTCGGACGGCACCGGCCGGACACTGGTCGATGTCGGGCCTGAAGGCAGCGATGCCAAGCTTGTGGCGCAAGACGAAGAGGTGACGGTACAAGGACGCTACGATGAAGGCTTTATCCATGCCGGCATGGTGATCCATGGCGACGGCCGGGTCGACGAACTGCGGCCCCCACATCCACGCGGCCCGCGTCACGGCTGGCGTGATTTCGGCCCCGACGCGCGTGGGCCGGGGCCGGGCGACGACGCGCCGCCTCCACCTAAAGCCTGAGCGCAATAACCGCCGAAACGACAAAGCGGCTCCGGATAAACCCGGGGCTGCCTTGCCTCTATCCCGAGTCTGCCACACCACCGCGCCACTCCGTGAACGGTTAAAGCGCGTCGCTCTGAAACGGATTCAGGCGACGCGCTTTAAGCCTTTGTTTTGATGCATGTCGCTGTCCCAGAACCGCTGCTCACGTCTGGGCGACATGCATTAGAATTGCCGGTTCGGCAAAACTCTGGGCGTGTCGGAAACTTGCCGCGTCGCCGATCCGTAACTCACCCAACAGCGTGATGATGCGGGGCTATGATGTGACGTTTGCGGTGTTGTTTGTCGGTGTGGGCATTGGCCTGTGCATCGTTATGTCGATCGCGTGGGCGATTGTCGTTCGAGGCGGCAGGTCGGGCTGGGTGGATGCTACCTGGTCGTTCGCGACGGGTGCCGCCGGCATCGCCATGGCGCTTGTTCCACTATCCGGTTGGCAGCAATCGGCGACGAGGCCCGTCATCGTCGCCCTGCTCGCGGCGATCTGGTCGATCAGGCTTGGCTTGCACATAGCTGTAAGAACCCTGCGCGGCGGCGACGATCCGCGTTATGCGCAACTGCGCGGCGAATGGGGCACAGATTTTCCACGCCGGCTGTTCTGGTTTCTGCAGGTGCAGGCCGGCGCTGCCTTGCTGCTTGCCCTTTCCATCTTCGTGGCCGCCCGCAACCCGGTACCGCACCTGCAAATCGGCGACTGGCTTGGCATTGCCATTCTGGTGATTGCCATCCTTGGCGGGGGCCTGGCCGACCGCCAGCTTGCGCGGTTTCGTGACAATCCGGCTAACAGGGGAAAAGTCTGCGACGCTGGGCTGTGGGGGCTCTCACGACATCCCAACTATTTCTTCGAGTGGCTCGGCTGGCTGGCCTATGTCGCGATCGCGCTTGATCTCACCGGTCCCTACGCATGGGGCTGGTTGGCGGTCTCCGGCCCGCTTTTCATGTACTGGCTGCTGGTTCATGTGTCCGGCATTCCGCCGCTCGAAGCGCACATGCTGAAATCGCGTGGCGAAAAATTCCGTGCCTACCAGGCGCGCGTCAACGCCTTCTGGCCGGGGCCGTCCCGCTATAGCTCTCCGCAAACCTCGAAAGGTCAGGCATCGTGAGCCTCATCGCATCCGCAATCCGCACCGTCGAACGCAGCCCGTTGCCCGATCCCGTGACCCGAACGGGGATAGGCTTCCTGGTCGGGCGCACGCGCCGAAACCTGCTCGAAAGACCCGCCACGCATGAGCAGGCCTTCGTCCACGCCATGGCCGATCATCCGATTGCCGAGCACACGCAGGCAGCCAACGAGCAGCACTACGAATTGCCGCCGGCTTTCTTCGGGCTGGTGCTGGGGCCACGCCGCAAATACTCGTCCTGCCTCTACCGGCGTGGCGATGAAAGCTTGGCGCAGGCCGAGCTTTTGGCGCTGGAAGAGACCGTTGCCCACGCCGATCTGGCCGATGGCCAAGACATCCTCGAACTCGGCTGCGGTTGGGGTTCGCTGACGCTGTTCATGGCCGAGCGGTTTCCCGCCGCCAGGATCACGGCGGTGTCCAACTCGGCGCCGCAAAGGGCGTATATCGAAGGGCAGGCTCGGGAGAGGGGCCTCGCAAATATCCGCGTCATCACCGCCGACATGAACAGTTTTCATCCGAATGGCCTGTTCGACCGCATCGTGTCGGTCGAGATGTTCGAGCATATGTCGAACTGGCAAAAGCTGCTCGAACGGGTGCAATCCTGGCTGACGCGGGAGGGGCGGCTCTTCATCCATGTCTTCACCCACAAGAGCCGGTCTTACCGCTTCGATCATCGCGACAAATCCGACTGGATCGCGCAGCACTTCTTCACCGGCGGCATCATGCCGAGCCACGACCTGATCCGGCATTTCCCCGGCCTGTTCGACGTCGAGCAGGAATGGCGATGGAATGGCCGCAACTACCAGCGCACGGCAAACCAGTGGCTCGCCAATTTCGACGCCAACCTGCCCGAGATCGACCGCATCCTCGTCGGGGTCTACGGCAAGAATGCATTGATCTGGCGCCGCCGCTGGCGGCTGTTTTTCCTCGCCACCGCCGGTCTCTTCGGACACGCGAATGGCGAGGAATGGGGCGTCAGCCACTATCGCCTGCGCGCGGCCATATAGATTGGAAACGCCGGTCCGATCGGGAATGTTGTGGACGTCATGGAACGCGGCGAAGGCCTATTTCGCGAGTGACGATCCTCTCGTCGCCACCGCCAATCTGGTTGCGCTGGTCGTGCTGTGGAACCAGCCCTTCTATCCGCTCTACGTCTACTGGTCCGTCGGTCCCGTCATTGCGCCGACTTTCTATACGTTCATTTCGACGCCGTTCTTTCTCGCAGTGCCGGCGGTTGGCCGCATCAACGGCCGTGCCGGCCGTGCTCTGCTGCCCCTGGTCGGAATCGGCAACACGGTACTCAGTGCCAAGGTGTTCGGCGTCGCCTCCGGCGTAGAGATATTTCTGCTGCCCTGCGTGCTGCTCGGCTTCGTGCTGTTTCGGCCGTCCGAACGCATCATCGCGATCGCCATTGCGGCTGTCGGCATGCTGGCCTTCACGTTCCTGCATGGGCGTTACGGTGCCCCGGTACATCTCTATTCGGCCGAGGAATATGCAGGGTTCTTGAAGATGAACTCGCTAAGCGCAGGTACGCTCACCGCTTTCATCGGTCTTCTCGTGATGAACCTGATGGCCTCGCCGGCCAAGCGCTGACGGCGGCTATGCCGTTCGCGACAAAGCACTGGAAACGAGAAACCCAGCGGTCGCCGCGATCGCGGTGAGCACGGTTCCCCAGCAGATATCGGCAATTGTGACCTCGACGGGCCAGTTCTTCAGCGTTGCCTGGTTGGTCAGGTCGTAGGTGGCGTAGGCGCAAAAGCCGAACAGCGCGCCGTTCACTAAGGCAGTCATCCAAGATCCACTCTGAAAGGCAGGCTGCACCGCGAAATAGACGGCGCCGGCGATATAGATGACGTAGAAAAGCACTGCCGCCTTGACATTGAAATTGTCGAGCAGGATCGGCCCCAGCAGCGGCTTGTAAAGCCGGCTGCTCATCACCGTCAGCCAGACGGCGTCGATACACAGGAACACGACCGCCGTCGTCAGATAGGCGATGCCGTAGGTCTTGATCATTTTCGCCCCAAACTCCGTTGGCTGTTGTCTCAAGAAACGGTTTTCAACGCCGATAGTTTCGAACAGGCGAAACTCGCTCTCGCCGTCGTCCGTAGCTCCATAAAACGGATGATAGGGTGAATGATGAACCGACTGGCAGCGGCGGCAGGCCTGATACTTTGCGTCTCACTCTGCGGATCGGCGCTTGCCGCATCGGCACCTGACCCCAGCGGGACATGGAACCGTGGCGACGGCAATGCGAAAGTCCGCATCGCCCCATGCGGCTCTAACATCTGCGCCACCAATGTCTGGATCAAGGACACCAGCGGCGGCGAGGCCGTCGGCGACAAGCTTGTGATGACGCTGAAGCCGAAGTCGGCCGATACGCTCAGCGGCAAGGCCTACGACGCAAAGCGTGCGATGACCTATGCGATCCAACTCAAGGTGGCCGGGCAGAGCCTTGTAACGCGCGGCTGCGTTGTCGGCGGGCTGGTTTGCAAGTCGGTGAACTGGTCCCGCGCCCGCTGACGATAGGCGCGGCAGGTCTCGTCCGACCGCCTTCGCCTCACGACAAAATATCGCTCCCGCCACAGTGAAACTCGCGCAAGATCGCCCCGTATCTACAAATGCCCATGGGTGCCGCCCGCGCCTTACAGACTTGATTTCCAACAAGGATTGTCGATGAACATCGTGCCCATCAGCCGTGGTCGCCCAGCCGGCAGGAAGAAAATCGCCGTCATCGGTTCGGGCATCTCTGGCGCGGCTGCCGCATGGGCTTTGCATCCGAGCGCCGACGTCATCCTTTATGAGGCTTCGCACCGCGCGGGCGGCCATACCGCCACCGTCGACATCGACTATGATGGGACGCCGATCTCGGTCGACACGGGCTTCATCGTCTACAACGAGCTGGCCTATCCGGATCTCACCGCGCTGTTTTCTCATCTCGGGGTAGCCACGCATGAGAGCGACATGGGCTTTTCGCTGTCGCTCGACGGCGGCAAACTCGAATGGTGTGGCTCGACGCTGCGCACCATATTCGCCCAGAAGCGCAATGTGTTTTCGCCGGGCTTCCTGTGGATGCTGCGTGAAATCCTGCGCTTCAACAAGGCGTGCATCGCCGAGCGCGACAGCGGGACGCTGGGCAACGTCTCTATCGGCGACTACCTTCGCACCCGCGGTTTCTCAGCCGGCTTTCGCGACAATTATCTCATACCGATGGCGGCGGCGATCTGGTCGACGCCACGCGCCAAGATGCTGGACTATCCGGCCGCGAGCTTCATCAGCTTCTTCGAGAACCATCGCCTGATCGACAATGATACGCGACCGATCTGGCGCACCGTGAGCGGTGGCTCTCGCAACTATCTGCAAAAACTGCTGGCGCCACTCGGCTCCGCGCTGCGGCTGTCGTCGCCGGTCAAGACACTGGTGCGCGATGCGTTCGGCGTCACCGTGTGGGCGGGCAAGGACGCGCCTGAGCGCTTCGACAATGTCATCATTGCCGGTCACAGCGACCAGGCGTTGGCCATGCTCGGCGACGCAACGAGTGTCGAGGAAACGATCCTGTCCGCCATACCGTATCGTCCCAATCGGGTCGTCCTGCACAGAGACCCCCGCCTGATGCCGAAGCGGCGCGCCGCCTGGGCGGCGTGGAACTATCTGCGCTGTTCCTGTGAGGGGGAGGAACCGGAAGTCTCGGTCACTTACTGGATGAACCGTTTGCAGGGGATCGACGCGGCAAAGCCGCTTTTCGTTTCGCTCAATCCGGTGGTCGAGCCACGCCCGGAACTGGTCTTCGGCGAGTGGATGTTCGACCACCCGCAATACGATGCGCGTGCCTTGTCGGCGCAGGCTCGCCTCGATGATATACAGGGCGTGCGCGGCACCTATTTTGCCGGCGCTTGGACCGGCCACGGCTTTCATGAGGACGGCTTGCGCTCGGGCCTCGACGCGGCGATTGCGCTCGGCGCGGAAGTGCCGTGGCGCCGGCGCGAGGCGGCCAAGGCGCTGCTGGCGGCCGAATAGGACTTCTGTCGGAATGGACGAACGGATCACGACACTGGAACAGAACGGTCCGCCGCCGCTGGCGGCGGGAGTGCTCTATCCGGGTGAGGTTATGCATGCGCGGCTGAAGCCGTTCGGCCACCGCTTTGTCTACCGCGTGTTCTCGTTGCTGGTCGACATAGACAGGCTTGCAGAGCTCGGCCGCATGACGTGGCTGTTGGGAGTGAACCGGCCCGGCCTGGCGTCGTTCCATGAGAGCGACCACGTCGAAACCCCGGGCGAAAGCCTGCGAGCCTTCGCCGACAGGCTGCTCGCCGGTGCTGGGCTCGAGAAGCCGGCGGCGCGCGTGCTGCTGCTCGCCTATCCCCGCATCTTCGGCTACGTCTTCAATCCGATCTCGGTCTATTTCTGCTACGATGAAAGCGAGGCGCTGATCGCCTTGATTTATGCCGTGCGCAATACGTTCGGGGGGCGGCATTTTTACGTGGCGCCGATCAAGTCGGGCGAACTCGGGCCAGCCGGGGTACGCCAGACACGAGCCAAGCTCTTCCACGTGTCGCCGTTCATCGGCATGGACGCACGCTACCATTTCCGCATCCTGCCGCCCGGCAAGACAGTCAGGCTGCGTATCCATGAGACGGAGAATAACGAGCCGTTGCTGTCGGCAACCTTTACCGGCGCCGCACGCCCGCTTGCCACGCCGGACCTTGGCGCGTGCCTGATCAAGTTTCCCTTCGTGACGTTGAAGATCATCGCCGGCATTCACTGGGAAGCGCTGAAGCTTTGGCTGAAGGGCGCGCGCTTCCATCCGAGCCCGACGGTTGCAGGTCCCGCGCGGAACTTGCCCAATGAGCCGCGGCCGGTCGCTGTCCGCAGATAAACTCGAGCGCGGCTACTCTTCGCTTCGCTTCTGCGCGATCAGATCCAGCCGTTCACGGTCCGAGCGTTCGCGCTCGTCGCGGTTGCGCACGTCCCTGTAGGCGCGCTCGACCATGTTGGTGCGCGCGTTTGCCGTGGCGATGAGGCCGGCCTCCTGCCTGGCGCTTTCCAGGCTCTTCTCCTGGCGCACCACCGCCTGGGCGATGCGGCGATGATAGAGATCGGGAAACAGGCCGGACAGCGAATTGTCCTGGTCGAAATGGCCGACCAGTTCCTGGGCCTCGGCCTCGGCGGCGTTCGCCTCGGCCAGGAAGGTGGCGTGACGGGTTTCGTGCAATGCCTTCAGTTGCTCCTGCACCTTGACCAGTTTCTTGAGACGGTCCTTGCGCGTGCTCATCGTCACCTCGCCAAAGTCAGGTCGACGAAGCCATCGACGAACAACGACAGCATGGTGCCGATGGCGAAATAGAAGATGAGCATGCCGCCGGCGATGACGAAGGGCTGGGAGATGAAATAGATCGGGATCTGCGGGGTCAGCTTGTTGACGAAGCCGATCGTCAGATTGACCAGAATGGCATAGGCGACAAACGGGCTGCCGAGGCGGATGACCAGGAAGAAGGTGTCCGACACGGTGTCGGTGATGTCGACGAGGGCGGCCTGCGGGTTGAAGAAGACATTGACCGGCGCAACCGTGTAGGACGACACCAGGGCGCGGACGATCTCGTGGTCGAAGTCGAAGACGAACAGCATCAACAGCGCCGAGAACGAGATGATGGCGGCAAGGGCGGCCTGCGGTTCCGGCTCCTCGATCGCTGGCCCGCCCGAGCCACCATAGCCGATCAGCATGGCGATGGCCGAGCCCATGAAGCGCAACGCTTCCATGTAAAGCCTGGTCATGGCGCCGATCAGCCCGCCGACCAGGAGTTCCGAGATGATCATGGGCACCAGGATCTGCGGGCGCGGATCGACGAAGGGAATGATCTTGTCCCACAGGAAGGCGAGGAGGCCGCCGGTGGCGGCGATCGCCACGAACAGCCTGACTTGTGCCGGGACGCGGGCGCTGGACAGGCCAGGCATCAGCATGAAGCAGGAGCCGATGCGGCAGAAGGCGAGGAACGCCGCGATGACGACGCTCTGCGAGAGAACGCTCACGATATGGTCCCGAGCACCCTGATCTCGACGCCCTTGGCAATTTCGACGTGGGAGAGCACCGGCAGCGTGGTGAACAGGCGCTCGATGATCATGCGCACATAGGGGCGCGCGTCGGGCGCGGTGACCAGCACGAAACGCTCGCCTGCCTCGAGGAATTTCTTGATCGCCTTGGTGGCGTCCTGGCCGAATTCCTCGAGCTGACGCGGATCGATGTCGAACTCGCGCACCTCGCCCTTGGCGTCGCGCTTGAGGCTCTGGTGAAAGGCGAGGTCCCAGCGGTTGCCGAGGCGCAGAACCTTGAGCACGCCGCCTTCCGAAAGGTCGCCGCATATCTGCTGGGCCATGCGGATGCGGACATGTTCGACGATCTGCTCGGTGCGGCGTACATGCGGCGCGATCTCGGCGATGGCCTCGATGATCAGGTGCAGGTTGCGGATCGAGACACGCTCGGCCAGCAGCAGCTTCAGCACCGCCTGCAGGCCGGGATAGGAGATGTGCGTGGTGCAGATCTCGTCGGCGAGCTTGCGGTATTCCTGGTCCTGGCGTTCGAGCAGCGCTTTCATGTCCTTATAGGACAGCAGCTGCGGCAGGTTGTTGCGGATGACCTCGGAGAGATGGGTCAGCAGCACCGACATGTTGTCGGCGAAGGTGTAGTTCTCGCGTTTCAGATCCTCGGCGAAGGTCTCCATGACGGAATAGGCGCGCATGCCAAAGGCCGGCTCGCGGATCTCCTCGCCCGGTATTTCGGGCACGTCGCGGTTGCCGAGCAGCACCATGATCTCGCCGACGCGCATCGAATATTCGGCAACCACCGTGCCGTGCACCTTGATCTGGTAGCTTTTCGGCGGGATGGCGAAGTCGTCGGCGACGCGCACTTCCGGCACGACGAAACCGTATTGTTGCGCGAATTTCTTGCGCATCTTGCCCATGCGAAAGACAAGCTCCTGATGCGAGACCAGGAGCCTTGTCGACAGCTGCTTGCCGATCAGCAGTTCGATCTCGGCGGTGGCGAGCGAGGCCTTGACCGAGTTCTTCTCCTCTTCCGCCTTGGACGCCTTTTCCTGGGTCTTCAGCGCTTCGGCCTGGGCGAGCGCGCGGTTGGCGCGCAGCGGAATGACGTAGCCGAGGCCGGCCATGCCGCCGGCGAGCGCAAAGAATGGGAACAATGGCAGGCCGGGCATCAAGCCGAGCAGCACCAGCAGGGCCGCCGCCACGTAGAGCGCGCGCGGATGGGCGCCGAGCTGGCCGAACACGGCCTGGTTGGTTGAGCCGCGGGTGCCGCCCTTGGACACCAGCAGGCCGGCGGCGAGCGAGACGATGAGGGCCGGGATCTGGGTGACCAGGCCGTCGCCGACCGACAGCTTGATGAACACGTCGGCGGCCTCGCCCATGCCCATTCCGTGCCTGATATAGCCGATGGCGATGCCGCCAACGATGTTGATGGCGGTGATGATGAGGCCGGCGATGGCGTCGCCGCGCACGAATTTCGAGGCACCGTCCATCGAGCCGAAGAAGGAGCTTTCTTCTTCCAGTTCGCGGCGCCGCAGCTGCGCGGTCTTGTCGTCGATCATGCCGGCGGACAGGTCGGCGTCGATCGACATCTGCTTGCCGGGGATGGCATCGAGGGTGAAGCGGGCGCCGACTTCTGCGATACGGGTGGCGCCCTTGGTGATGACGATGAAGTTCACCACGATCAGGATCATGAAGACGATGAGGCCGATGACGAAGTCGCTGGCCATCACCAGCTTGGAGAACCCGGCAATGACATAGCCGGCGGCGTGCGTGCCTTCATTGCCATGCGACAGGATCATGCGCGTGGTGGCGATGTTGAGGGATAGCCTGAGCATGGTGGCGATGAGCAGCACGGTCGGGAACGAGGAGAAATCGAGCGGGCGCTGGATCCACAGCGCCACCATCAGGATCAGCACCGACAGCGCGATCGAGAAGGCGAGGCCGATGTCGATGAGGAAGGCCGGGATCGGCAGGAACAGCACGGCCAGGATGATGACGATGCCGAGCGCGAAGAAAATGTCGCGGCCATTCTTGGCCACCGCGCCGGGCTGGATGCTTTCGCTGATCGCCATTGAAATCCTCGAACCATAGATTGCCGCGCATGCGACAGCCCGGCGAGGGTAGCTGGCCAAGCTTGCGCGAGGGTGGGAGAGTGGCTGGACCGACGGCTTGCGAGAAGGAAGACCCATGCTCTTGATCATCGGCACGATCCGCTTGCCGCCCGACAGGCTCGAAGACGCGAAGCCCGCGATGGAGCGCATGATTTCGGGCAGCCGGGCCGAGGACGGCTGCCTCGAATATTCCTATGCGCGCGACGTGCTCGATGCCGGGCTGATCCGGGTCACCGAAGTGTGGCGCGACAAGGCTTCGCTCGACGCGCATTTCCGCTCACCGCACATTGCCGACTGGCGTTCGAGCTGGCCGACGCTTGGCATCGGCGAACGCAACCTCGTGCTCTATGAGGCCGGCGAGCCGATGCCGACCTGAGCGGTCGCCGTTGGCTGGCCGGCAACGGCAAACAATCAGGGGTCGGCCGTGGCGATGCCGACCAGCCAGCGCCTGACAGCGCGTTCTTCCGCAGCCGACAGGCCTTCGGTCAGTTCGGCCTCGATGGCTTGCACGCGCTCGCGGCATTTCTTCAGCAGTGCCCGGCCGCTATCGCTGAGGTCGATGTGCTGGATGCGGCCGTGAACGGCATGCGGCTTGCGCACCAGCGAGCCGGCCCGTTCGAGATTGGCGACGATGACGCTGAGCGTCTGCGGGGTGAGCAGCGCCAGCCGGGCGAGGTCGGCGTTGGAAATCCCGGGATAGGCGGCAAGCATCGTCAGCGTGACAAATTGCGGCTGCGTCACGCCGAGGTCGCCCAGCGCCCGATCCATCCTCAGCCGATGCGCGCCGGCGGCCTGCCGCAGGAGATAACCGAGATAGCCTTCCTCGCCGCGTTTGCCTTCACCGGGTGCGGGAATCGACGAATGCTGATTGGGCTTGCGCATAATGTAAGAGCTCTTATATGTTGTTCGTGCACTGATACTGCAACTATATGGAGTCCATGACGATGGGTCATCGTATTTTTCTCGCCGGCGCTGCGGGCGCGATCGGCCAGCGGTTGATCCCGCAGCTTCTGGCTGCCGGCCATGAGGTGATGGGCACCACGCGCAGTGCGGACAAGGCAGAGAGACTGCTTGCCCTGGGCGTCGAACCGTTCGTGGTGGATGTCTTTGATGCCGAGACGCTGTCGCGGGCAATGGGTGCCGTCCGCCCCGACATTGTCGTGCATCAGTTGACCGACCTGCCATCGGGCCTCGACCCGAGCCGAATGGGCGAGGCGATCGTGCGCAATGCCCGTATCCGCGACGAGGGCACACGCAACCTGGTTGCCGCCGCCGTCGCGTCCGGTGTCCGGCGCGTGGTGGCGCAAAGCATCGCCTGGGCCTATGCGCCAGGCCCGGAGCCGCATGCCGAATCCGATCCGCTGGAGGGCGGCGCGAGCGGCAATCGCGGCATCAGTGTCGCTGGCGTCATCGCCTTGGAAAAGGCAGTTCTGAACGCACCGTTCGCCGGTGTCGTGCTGCGCTACGGCCAGCTCTATGGGCCGGGAACGGGAACCGAGAAGCCTCCCGGCGCATCGCCGGTGCATGTCGACGCTGCCGCATATGCAGCGCTGCTCGCACTCGACAAGGGCGCGACGGGCGCCTTCAACGTGGCCGAACCCAACCAGGCGGTCGCAACGCAAAAGGCGGTCGAGCAGTTGGGCTGGCGCGCCGATTTTCGTTTGCCTGCCTGAATTCGGAGATTTCGATATGATCGGCAATCAAGTTCGTTCGCGCGCCGGCCAATCCCTTATCGCCGTCAGCGCTGTCGGGATTTTGTTCACGCTGACGGCAAAGTGGGCCGGCCCGGGTCTCATTGGCACCGTGCCTGATGGCATGGAAACGCACATGGACATGGCAAACATCAATGCGGACGGCGCCGCCGGGGCGCGGTCGAAGACGGTCGTCACGCCGATCTCCTGCGAAAAGTTGCCCAACGTGCCAGGCAAGTCGATCACCACGGTGATCGTGGCATTTCCGCCAAACGGGTTCACGCCGCGCCACCGGCATCCAGGCTCGGTCAGCGCCTTTGTCCTCAAGGGCACGCTGCGCTCGCAACTCGAGGGCGGTCCCGCCGGCACCTACACAAAGGGGCAGACCTGGTTTGAGCCGCCCGGCACAGTCCATCTCTTTGCCGAGAATGCCAGCACCACCGAGCCCGCTGAACTGCTGGCGACCTTCATCGCCGACGACGATTGCGGGCCGCTGACCATACCGGACTGACGGCGAACCGGTTGCGTCACCCGTGCAGCGCGGCAAAGACCGAAATCAGCCGGTCTCACGGCCATAATGGCGCCTTTGATGTCGCCATTGTGGTTGTCATGTCATGCTGCCCGGCGTATCAGGCGGGTCTGCCATAGCCTTTCGATTATCGGCGAGCCATCCGGTGCTTTCCAGAAACCAACCACAAGTCTACGCCCGCCGGCTACGCGCGGTGCTTCTGAGGTCAATTCCCCTGCTCGAGGCGCGCGGCATCGCCGTGGTCCTCCTGGCCGGAATCGTCGGCGTCATGGCGGGCATACTGGTCACCGCGATGAGCCAGATCGTGCAGGACCTGCATGGGTTGCTGTTTGGGGTCCAGCCCGGCGGCCGGCTATCCGGCATGTTCTCGCTCGGCAATCCTCTGCAGGCGCTGGTGCCTGCGATCGGCGGCATACTGCTGGGTTTAAGCGTCATCTGGCTGAGGAAGCGCAGGATCCGCACGCCGGTCGATCCGATCGAGGCCAACGCGCTCTATGGCGGGCGCATGTCGCTGACCGATACGTTCATCATCGCCAGCCAGACCATGATCTCCAGCGGTTTCGGCGCTTCCGTCGGGCTGGAGGCGGGCTACACGCAAGTCGGCTCCGGTCTGGCCTCGCGGCTGGCGCGTTTGTTCAAGCTGCGCCGCAACGATGTACGCATCATGGTCGGCTGTGGTGCGGCCGGTGCCATCGCGGCCGCCTTCGACGCGCCGCTGACCGGCGCCTTCTACGGTTTCGAGCTGGTCATCGGCATCTATTCGGTCGCCAATGTCGCGCCTGTCATGACAGCAGCGATCTCAGCCTCGCTCACCGCCGAGATGTTCGGCGGCGTGCCGTTTCCGCTCGAACTTTCAGGATTGCCGCAGCTCACCGCGAGCCAGTACGTGCCGTTCCTGCTGCTCGGCCTGCTCGGCGGCGCGGCTTCGATCGCCATCATGCAACTGGTGACGCTGATCGAACGCGGTTTCAACAGGCTGTCGGTCGATGCCTCGCTGCGCCCGGTCATCGGCGGCGTCCTGGTCGGCCTGCTGGGGCTGATCACACCGCAGGTGCTGTCCAGCGGCCATGGCGCCCTGCACCGCGAGTTCGCCATGAACTACGGGCTGGCCGTGGTCGCCAGCGTCTTCGTGCTGAAGCTGGCGGCGTCAGCAATCTCGCTGGGCTCGGGCTTTCGCGGCGGCCTGTTCTTCGCCTCGCTGTTTCTCGGGGCTCTGCTTGGCAAGTCATTCGCCGGTGTGATGGCGCTGCTCTCGCCGGCGACCGGCATCGACCCCTCGGTTGCCGCCGTCGTCGGCATGACCTCGCTTGCCGTCGGTGTCGTCGGCGGGCCGCTGACCATGACCTTCCTGGCACTGGAATCGACCCGCGACCTGACGCTCACCGGCGTCGTCCTGGCGGCCTCGATCATGGCGGCGATCCTGGTGCGTGAAACCTTTGGCTATTCGTTCTCGACATGGCGCTTCCACCTGCGCGGCGAGACGATCCGCAGTGCCCACGATGTCGGCTGGATGCGCAGTCTCACCGTCGGCTCGATGATGCGCGAGGACATCAAGACCATCGATGCCTCGACGACGTTGGCCGCCTTTCGCAAGGAAATCCCGCTCGGTTCGGCACAGCGCGTCATCGCCGTGGACCCGGGTGATCAGTATGTCGGCGTGCTGATCGTCGCCGAGCTGCACAGCGATCCGTCCGACGGCGAGGTTCCGGTGCGCGATCTTGCCCAGTACAAGAATGCCGTCCTGGTGCCCAGCATGAACGTGCAAACCGCAGCAGAGACGTTCCAGCGCGCCGGCGCCGAGGAATTGGCGGTGGTCGAGGATTTCACTGACCACATCGTCCTCGGTCTGCTGACCGAGGGCCATCTGATGCGGCGCTATGCCGAAGAACTCGAAAAGGCCCGCCGCGACCTGTCGGGCGAGGGGTAGAGGGCGCGTGAGCATTCCCTTCGGACCAGCAGCACGCCTGATCCCGCGGACGTACCTCCGACTGGCAAACCGCTCCGGATGTTGGCACGGTCCTGTTCGCGCGCCGCTTGCCAGAGGTACAGTGGTGCCGATGCCAAGCTTCTGGCCGACGACAGTTCGGCCGACGCGACACTGACCTGATCCATCAATTCGAAAGTCATTCCATGCAAGCCAAACGCAACGGCGACATATCGTTCTGGTATGCGGATCTGGGAGGGGTTCCGGCACCCCGGCCACCCTTGCCAGGCGATGTCGACGCCGATGTCGCGATCGTCGGCGCCGGTTATACCGGGCTGTGGACCGCTTACTATCTGAAGAAGGCCAGGCCTTCGTTGCGCATCGCGCTGATCGAGCGCGAGTTCGCCGGCTTCGGCGCCTCGGGCCGCAATGGCGGCTGGCTGTCGGGTGGCTTCAGCTGGTCGCGCGAAAAATATCTCAAGACCTCGACCCGGCAAGGCGTGAGCGCCATGCAGGCGGCGATGGCGGGCTGCGTCGACGAGGTGATCCGGGTGGCGAGCGCGGAAGGCATCGATGCCGATATCCGCCGGGTCGACAATCTGACGGTGGCCACCAATCCCGCGCAGCTCGAACGCGCGCGCGAGGAGTGCGAAACGATTCGCGCCTGGGACGTCGACCCGGACCGCGTCGAGATGCTGGACCAGGCGGCAACGCGGGCGCGCATCAATGTGCGCGACGTCATGGGCGGCTTCGTTGTTCACGGGCAGGCGCGGGTGCAGCCGGCCAAGCTGGTGCGCGGCCTTGCCGCCGCCGTCGAGCGGCTGGGTGTGCCGATCTACGAGAAGACGACGGTGACGGCCATCGCCAAGGGCAGCGTGACGACCGACCGCGGCACGGTGCGGGCGGAAACCATCATCCGCGCGACGGAGGGTTTTACGGCGGGCATCCCCGGCGAGGAGCGGACCTGGCTGGCGCTCAACAGCGCGCAGATCGTTACCGAGCCGCTGTCGCCGGAGCTTTGGCGTCAGATCGGCTGGGAGGGCCATGAGCTTCTCGGCAACGCCGCCCACGCCTATTGCTATGCCCAGCGCACCCGCGAGGGACGCATCACCATGGGCGGGCGCGGCGTGCCTTATCGCTACGGTTCGCGCACCGACGTCAACGGGCAGACGCAGCAGGCGACGATCGACCAGCTGCACACGATCCTGACGACGCTTCTGCCGCAGACGGCGGGATGCCGCATCGACCACGCCTGGTGCGGCGTGCTCGGCGTGCCGCGCGACTGGTGCACGACCGTCGGTCTCGATCCCGCGACCCGCATCGGCTGGGCCGGCGGCTATGTCGGGCTTGGCGTATCGAGCTCCAATCTTTCGGGGCGCACGCTCGCCGACCTGATCCTTGGCCAGGAGACGGAGCTGACGCGCCTGCCCTGGGTCAACCGCAAGGTCAGGCCATGGGAGCCGGAGCCTTTCCGTTGGCTCGGCGTCCATTCGATGTACCAGCTTTATCGCATCGCTGATGGCCGTGAAGCCGCTGGCCTTGCGCACACATCGAAACTGGCCGCGCTTGCCGATAGCCTCACGGGCCACTGATCAATGGAGTCCGATTTGATCGATCTGTCGACCTTCCACGATCTCGCCGAGACCGACATTGGTGCGTTCTCGCCCAAGCCGACTTCCATCGAGGGAAATCAGGTCGAGGCGGCGCGTTCGCTTTTCCAGTCACCGGACGGAACCGTCGATATCGGCATCTGGGAATGCACGCCTGGCCGCTTCACCGCCGACCGGTCGGGATCGTCGGAGATCCGCCACATCATTTCGGGGCGGGTGGAAGTGAGCCGCGCCGATGGTGAGGTGCGCGAGCTGGGCCCGGGCGACCTTCTCGTGCTGCCGCAGGGATGGAAGGGCGAATGGCGGATCCGCGAGACCACGCGCAAGCTCTACATGATCCAGTCGGCCGGCTAATCGATCGGTATCAACTGCACCGGATCAGTGCTCGATCGGCCCCTTGGCCATCACCAGCGCGGTGCCGGCGGTAGTCGGACGCTCGATGACGCGGCGCACGCGCGGCGGCTCGTCGCCGCTGTGCAAAGCCCGCAGGCGCTCGCCGACCATGGCGTCGGCGTGGGTGATGCGGCCATTGTGGCGCACATATTCGAGCCAGGTCGGCGTGTGATAGTGCTCGATCCATATTGTGGGATTTTCGAGATCGCGCGCCAGCGTCCAGTTGCGGGCGCCGTCACGGCGGCGAATGCGGCCGCGTTCGGCCATGGTAAGGAGGAATTCCGCCTCGTCCTCGTGGCGGATGATGTACTCGATCATGATGGCGATGGGACCGCTGCGCGGCTTCAGGTCGAGTGCGAGATGCGGTTCCTTGAAACGGTTGAGCGGGTCGAGGTTGAGCACCTGCTGCTGCGGCAGTGGCAGCACGAGGCCGATGGCGCCGCCGGCCAGCATGGCGATGGCGGCGGCGATCAGCGCGGTCTCGGCGCCATGCGCGTCGGCGACGACGCCCCAGATCCAGCTGCCGAGCGCGATGCCGCCGAAGGTCGCGGTCTGGTAGACCGACAGCACCCGGCCGACCACCCAGCGCGGCGTCGCCATCTGCACGGTGACGTTGAAGTGCGACAGCGCGATCACCCAGCAGGCGCCGCCGACCAGCAGGCCAAGCGAGGTCTGCCAGGCGTGATGACTGATCGCTGCGTTGAAGGCGCAGAAGGCGAAGCCGGCGAAGGCACAGCGCACCATCGTCTCGCTGGAGAGCAATTGCCGCAGCCGCACGCTGATCAGCGCGCCGCCGACGGCGCCGATGCCGAACGAACCGAGCATGATGCCGTAGGTCAAGGCATCACCCTTGACGACGTCGCGGGCGACGAGCGGCAACAGCGCCAGGACGGCGCCGGCGCTGAAGCCGAACGCCGCGCCCCTGACCAGCACCTTGCCGATGTTGGGCGACATGGCGACATAGCGCAGGCCGGCCCCCATGGCGGCACCCAGCGACTCGCGCGGCAAGGTCGATACCGGTATGTCAGGCTTCCAGCGCGCCATCACGATGATCAGGCCGATATAGCTCACCGCGTTCGCCGCGAAGGCGGCGGCGGCACCGGCGGCCGCGACGATGATGCCGCCGATCGCCGGGCCGACGCTGCGCGTCAGGTTGAAGCCCATGGAGTTCAATGCCACGGCCGCCGGGACCTTGTTGCGGGGCACCATGTCGCCGACGGATGCCTGCCAGGACGGGCTGTTGAGCGCCGTGCCGCTGTCGATCAGGAAGGTGAAGGCCAGCAGCGTCCAGGGCGTGAGCAGGTGATAGTAGGTGAATACGGTCAGAAGCACCGAAACGACCAGCATGAAGGTCTGCGCAACCAGCATCACCTTGCGCCGGTCGAAGCTGTCGGCGATGGCGCCGGCGACAAGCGCGAACAGCATGATCGGCAGGGTGGTCGAGGCCTGGACCAGGGCGACCTGATAGGACGAGGTGGCGATCGTGGTCATCATCCAGGCAGCACCGACGCCCTGGATCAGGCCACCGAAATTGGAAACGAGACTTGCCGACCAGACAGCTCGGAAAATGCCATGCCGGAATGGCGCCAGCGCCGAAACGCCTTCGCTGTCCGGTTTCTCGTCAATCATCGATGGGTTCCTGCCTCGGCGTGCTGATTTCTGCGGTTTCTCCGCATCGTTTGCCGAAACTATGGCATCACGCCGCAAAGGGCGAATGTCATGCGGGCAAGATCATGGTCCAACAAGGGGATAGAGGAGGGCCACGCCGGTAATGGCGCTGCGGGACTTGGTCTCAGCGCGCGTCGCTGACCGCCGCACGCAGTGTTTCGGTGAGCTGGCCGGTGGTCTGGCCGTCGGCATGCAGGCGAAGGAAAAGCTCCATGCCGACCAGCCGCAGCCGCGACGGCTCGTCTCGCCTTGCCAGGCCGGTCAGGTCCTCGACCGAAGCCGCCGGCCACTTCATGACGTCGCGCAGCAAGCCGGCCCGCAGCAGGCCTTCCGTACCCGTGGTGAAATTGTTCGATACCTGGAAGCCGTTCTTGCGAGCCTTCACGTTCTGAAGCGGAATGTGCTTTTCAGCGACCTTCTTCAACAGCCATTTTCCCTGCTTGTGGCGGTATTTGTGCCGCCTCGGCAGGTGGATCGCGAAGTCGATCAGCCGGTTTTCGAGGAACGGCACCCTGAGCTCCACCGAAGCCGCCATGCTGAGCCGGTCATGCCTGTTCAACAGGTCCTGCAGATGCGCGTACAGGTCGTTAAGGCAGCATCCCAGGAAGGCGCGATCGCTGAGTGATGCGACCGGCTCGAGGCGGTCGAAGATCTTCGTCTGAAGGAAATTCAGTTCCGGAGACAGCGCCCTGAGCACGATGTTGCGGTCCCAGCCACGGCCACCGGCGACCGATGTCCGAAAGGGGGCGTGACGCTGGCGCTCGAACCGGCGGGCAAGCCGGGCCTTGGAGCGAAACAGCCGCTGCGGCCATGACCAAGGTCGCCACGGCCGCATGCTGGCTTCCTGCCAGTCGTAGCCGCCAAAGAGCTCGTCGGCGCCTTCACCGGTAAACAGCACCTTGATGCCGTCGGCGCGGCACTGCTCGGCAAGCGCCAGCAAGCAGGCATGGCTTGCATGCCAGCCGTCGCTTTCCAGATGCCAGATGGTTCTTGGCCAGAGTTCAAGGAACCGGTCCTTGTCGACGGCCACCCTGTTCAGCGGCACGCCGGCATGACGGGCGGTGCGTTCGGCGTCCTCGGCTTCGCTGTGGCCGAGGCGCGGATCGACGACATAGGCCGTCATCTCCGGCCGGAACCGCTTCGCCAGCGTCGTGACGAGACCGGAATCGACGCCGCCGCTGCAGGCCGCGGCCAGCCTGGTATCGGCAATGCAGTGCAGCCCGACGCTGTCTTCGATCAGCGCTTCCAGCGATGCCATATGCTCGGCGTCGGTGGCGGTGTCGCCGGCAATGCGGGCCGCATCGAGCACATCGAGGACATGCCAGAAACAGCGCTTCTCGATGCCGGCATCGGTGATCTTCCACAGGCCCGCCGGTGGCAGCCGCTCTATGCCTTCGAACAGGCTGGAGCTGGAGTCGCGGCTCTGCCAGGCAAGACGCAAGGTGATCTCGCGCGCATCGATGGCGCGCCCGGCGTCGTCACAGGCCAGGATCGCCTTGTCCTCGGAGGCGAAGAGGATGCGCTCAGGCGTCTCGGCCACCGACATCGGCTTGATGCCGAGGCGATCGCGCGCCAGCCAGAGCGTGGTCGCTCGTGCGTCGAAATAAGCGAGCGAGAACATGCCGTCGAACAGCGGGATGGCCTTGTCCGGTCCCCAATGGTGTAAGGCTTCGAGCACCACTTCGGCATCCGAAACCGTCCTGAAGCGCCTGCCTTCGGTTTCAAGTGTCGCGCGCAGGGCTCGGTAGTTGTAGACTTCGCCATTGTAGACCAGCACGCCCTGGCCGCAGGCGGTGAGCATCGGCTCGCGCGCCTGCGTCGAGAGGTCGATGATCGACAGACGCCGGTGACCGAGCGCCAGCCGGCTGTCGTTCCAGCTGGCATGGTCGTCGGGGCCGCGATGCGCCAGTGCCTGCATCATGCGGCCGACATCGGTGAGATCGCCGCCGCCGATCGGGTTCCGCTTGCGCCAGACGCCGGCTATGCCGCACATGGTTCGCCGGTCTGCCTGTGTTGATCCAGGGATTTATGAGAGGCCATTGAGACAAATACCGCGATATCCGGCCCCGGCGATGTGCCGGATGATACAATGGCAGTCTAACCGCAACCCAGCTGCCCGCAAGCAGTGGTTCCATCCTGACGCATCGGCACGGAGATCGCCGCACACATCGTCCGCTGCGTCAGAACCCGTTCTGGATGCGCTCGAAGATGACGTTGGTAAAGGCCGATATCTGGCCACCGATGAATGGTCCGGTGAGCGCCACCACCAACATGATGGCGACGATCTTCGGCACGAAGGTCAAGGTGATTTCCTGGACCTGCGTCAGCGCCTGGATGAGGGCGATGCCGATGCCGACCGCCATGGCGACCAGCACGACCGGAGCGGACGCGGTCAGGACCGTCCACACTGCGTACTGGACGATGTCGAGTGCGTCGGCCTCGTTCATATCAGAGGTTGGCCTAGCTCGCCGGCTTGATCGATACGCCCGCGCCGACGGGGACCGTGGTGCCATCCTGCAGCACCGCGATCAGTCCGTTGCTGCCGAGCGTCACCGAAGCCACCGTGCCGGTGGTCTTGCCGTCGGCCGAGGTGATGTTGCGGCCTATCAGAGCGTCGGCCTGCGACAATGCCGAAGACTGCATGATCTGGTCGAGCTTGGTGTTGGTCTGCACCGACTGCTCGACCTGCGAGAAGGTGGCGAGCTGGGCGACATACTGCGTCGAATCCATCGGCTTGGTCGGATCCTGGTTCTTCATCTCGGCGATCAGAAGCTTCAGGAACGAGTTGTAGTCGACCGCTGTCTTCGAGGTTTGCGTGCTGGTCTGGTTGGCGCCAACCGGTATTGTCGTCGTCATGTCCACGGTCATTAGTAGCGTGCTCCCACGGCCAGCGGGCGCGGCGCGCCCGGAACATCGTCATTGCCGCCAAGCGCGCGGCGTTCGAGAGGATAGAGCGAACGTATCGCCTTCAATGCCTCGTATATATGATCTTCGCCGACCATGCGGTCGATCTGCTTCAGCGCGCTGCAGATTTCGGCGTCCTCGAAACTTGCGATGAGCAGCGGCAGCGAGCGACGGAACATTTCGCGGGCCTCGTCGGCGCCGACCGGGTTGATCAGCATGACCTGCACGATGAAATACAGCTGCCTGAGCGGCGTCGATGCATCGTCGGCCTGGATCACATGACTTTCGAGCAGGAACTGCACGTCGTTCATCAGTTCAATGGTTACCTTGCGGTCGACCCGGATCACGGCGCCGTTGATGTAGATCTTCTCGTTGGGCTTCAGCGATATCTTCAGCGTGTTGGTCATTGAATGCCGTCGCGGATGATCTGGGACACTTCGATCAGCCCTTCGAAATTGTTGGTGCGGCCCTGGCGGATGTCCTCCGCCTCGCGCAGCAGCCAAAGGCCGATGGAAATCAGGTTGGCGCGCAACTCCTTGGGAAGCGCATTGTCGCTGGAGCCGAGGTCCTCGACGAAGACGGTCCAGACGCGGTTGGTGAATCGAAGTGCCTCGACCGCCTCCATCGAATCCTGACCGGCCGCGGCGGCCGCCGACAGCATGTCGATCGAGCGGGTCAGGAGCTCGCGCTCACGTTCCTTTGCGTCCGAGACGGAGGTGCTTTGGACGTCGGCGTAGGAAAATTGATACATCGTCGGCTCTACCGTTCCGCTCGAGTTGTCAGGTCAGGTATTTCAACAGGCTGAGCTGCTGCAGGCGCGCTGTCAAAGCGAAGGACGTCTCGATATGCTGCGTTAGGTCGGCGACCTTGGTGGCGGCCGTGGCCGGGTCGACGGCTTCGAGATCGAGGATATGGCGTTCGAACAGGTCGATCTGCGTCTTCATGCGGTCGCTGGCATCGGAGACGCGCTTCTGCACGATACCGGTCTCCGACTGGGCCTGGGCGATGCCGCTCAGCGCCTCGCCGACCAGTGTTTGCGAGTGGCTGATGATGCTGTCCTTCGCCGCCTGGCTGATGTTGGTGGACATCAGGCTCGAAACCATTGCGGACGCCATTGCGAGCTTCTTGATGCCGTCGCTGTTGGCGCTGGTCGACGTGTCGCTGGTTTCGTTGAGCGCGATGCGGCTGACGATCTGCTGGTCGGTGGCGTTCGACATGTTTGTCTGCCAACCCGCGCCGAGGAACTGCGGCGTGACATAGTTGGTGATGAAATCGTCCATCTGGGCGGTGGTGATGTTGGCCGCGGCCGGATCGCTGGACGTGAAGCCGAATTTGGCGACGAAGGAAGCGTCGAAGGCGGCCTTGGCCGGTGAGCCGGTGGCGGTGAAATCATTGATCGGCTTGACGTCGGTGTTGGTGCCAGCGAACAGATATTCGCCGTTGACGCTGGTGTTGAGGATCGAGGTAAGCTGCTGGATAGTCGTCTGGCCGGTTGATTGGGTCAGGCTGTCGGAGTTGTCACCCGACGACGCGGTGGTCAGGCTGGAGAGGAAGGTCTGCGCCACGCCCGAGAGCTGGCCGAGCGAGGTCTGGGTCGACGCAAGCCTTGCGGTCACCAGCCCGTTGGAATCGACGATGACGTTCAGCCGGTCGAGGTCGCGCTGGAAGGTGACGGACTGGGCGGTGCGTCCGCCCAGCGCCAGGCCGACATCGGCGACCCTGCCGGTCGAGGATTCCTTCGTGGCTTTGACGAGGTCGGCCTGCATGCGCATCTGCTGATAGCGCATGGCGTTGGAGAGGGCGACCGAGGAGACTGAGGTCATGGATTATCCCACCGCGTTCAACAGGGCCGTCATCATGTCATCGACGGTCTTCATCATCCGGGCCGATGCCTGATAGGTGTGTTCGAGGTCGAGCATTAGCGACATTTCCTGGTCGACATTGACGCCGGTCGCGTTGGACAGCGCCTCGGAACTGCGCTGCGCCAGCGCCTCCTTGGCGTCGGCGGCGGTCGAAGCCTGCTGGCGCATGCCCTGGAGCCAGCCGATCGAGTTGGCAGCGTAGTTGGAAACGCTGGAGGTAGCTGAAATGCCGGCCGCGGGGTCGAACGTCATCGGCTGGTCGAGCCGGTCGCCATAGGCAACCAGAAGGCTGGAATAGGAAGCGCCGCCACTGGTGTTGGCGACATAGGCAGCACCGTTGGCGCCGCCGTCGCGCAACAATGTCGCATTGCCACCCGCGCTCGGATCCATCGCCGCATTGATACTGATCGTGCCGGCCAGGCCATTGACCAACGTGCCCGCGGCCGGCACCGCCGGCGCGCCGGACCAGGTGAACAGGCCGGCGGCGTTGGGCATCGAAGGCGCGGTCTCGGCAAAGGCAGTGATCAGGCCGCGCGCGGTCTCGTCGAGCTGGCCTTGCATGGTCGAGGCGACGCCGTCGCGCAACTGCAGCAAGCCGGCGAGCTTGCCATTGGCGCTGGTGTTGCCGCCGCTTCCCGCCGAGACCGGCACGTTGTCGATATAGACGGTGTTGCCGGCGGCCCCGGCGGCGTAGCCGGCCGATGGCGTGAAGCTCACCGAGCGCGGGATCGTCTCGAACAAAGTGGTGCCATCGCCGGTGGTGATGACCATGTCATTGTCGCCGCGTGTGAAGGTCGATATCGGGACATAGTCCGCGATCTTCTTCAGCAGCGCGTCGCGCTGGTCGAGCGCGTCGGAAACATCCGACCCGGAGCGGGTTCCGGAAATAACCGCCTGGTTGGCATCCTGGAACTGGCCGAGCAGCGAGTTGAGGTCCTTCACCGCCGTGTCGATTTGGCCATCGGTCTGCGTACGGAAATCCTGAATGGCCTGGGAGCCTTCATTCAGGGAGCGAACGACCTGCTTGGCCGCGTCGATGACGCTCGAGCCGAGATTCTGGTTGGACGGCGAGGTGGCGTAGAGCTGCAGCGCCTGCTGCAGATTGGCGATGGCGGTCGAGGGCGAGGAGGCGTTGTCGACGCCATTGACCGACACGTCCAACTGATCCATGCCGCTGTAGAGCGCGTTCTGGCCACTATAGGCCGACAAGGCGCTGAGATTCTGCCGGAACAGCAGGTCGTTGGTTGCGCGCTGGATATCAACCGAACGCGCGCCGGGCGCCGTGCTGGTGACGACGGCGATGCGGCGGGTATAATCCGGATTGGAAGCGTCCGAGACGTTGCGCGTGACAACGCTGGTCTGGCGCGAGGTACTCATAAGCGCCGATTGGGCGATGCTCAATGCGGAAGATAACGACATGCTGGTCTTTCACGGGCCACGCCCGGTTTATCTCTTCAGGTTGACAAGGACGTCCATCAGGTCGGAACCGGTCTGGAAGACTTTCGAATTGGCGGTGTAGCTGCGCTGCGCCGCGATCATGTCGGTCAATTCCTCGGCGATATCGACGTTGGAATTCTCAAGCGCGCCCGAGATGATCGAGCCGGCCCTGCCTTCATTGGCAAAGCCGACACGGATCGCGCCCGACTCGGTGCCTTGCGCGTAGACGTTGCCGGGCAGCGCCTTGAGCTGGTCGGGGCTCTGCACGTCGGCCAGCGGAATCTTGTAGAGCGGCTTGGTCGAACCATCCTTGTACTGGGCGTAGATGGTGCCGTCCTTGCTGATCTGGATCTTGTCGATGGTACTGGGCGCGTTGCCGTTGACCTGGGCGTCGGAAACCGTGAACCCAGCGCCCAGCTGCGTCAGCGTCGACAGATCGAGCGAAAAGGCACTGCCGCCGGGCACGGTAAGCGAGACGCTGTCGACGGCGCCGGTGAGCTTGCCGGTGGTGGTGTCGAAGGTCAGGTTGGCCGTGCCCAACGCACCGCCCGTGTAGGGGAACGATGTTCCGGCGGTCGCCTTGGACTGATCGAAGACCGACACTTCCCATGTGCCGGTTCCGGTGTTGGTGAAATAGACGTCGAGCAGTTTCTTGTTACCGAGATTGTCGTAGGCGACCATCGAGGATTTCGAGGTGTATTGCGCGCCTGCCGAGTTGGTGGAGGGCAGGTTGGCGGCGACGACCGGCGTGGCGCCTGCCGGCAGATTGCCGCTGTAGGTACCCTCGGTGCTCGGCGTTGCGGTTAGTCCCTGGTCGGCGATGACGACGGGCTCCAGGCCTTCGAAGCCGTTCACGGTCGCCGCCGGCACGCCGTTGGCGTAGCTGTAGGCCATCAACTGGAAGCCGGCGGCGTTGACGAGCCTGCCCTGGGCGTCCGGAACGAAGGCGCCGGCGCGGGTCAGGAATGGCGTGCCGCTCGGGTCCTGGACGACGAAGAAACCATCACCGCTGACGGCGAGATCGGACACCGAGGTGGTGTACTGCAGCACGCCGGGATCGCTTACCGCCTGCCGGATCGTCGTGGTGACGCCGCCGGAATTGTAGGCGCCGCCCGTCGACGGCATGATCAGCGTCGAGAATTCGGCGGAGGACCGCTTGTAGCCGGTGGTATCGGAGTTGGCGATGTTGTCGGCTGTCGTCGAGAGGCGGTTTGCCTGGGCGTTCATGCCGGAAACGCCGGTCCGCATCATTCCGTAGAGGCTCATCGAGATGTCTCCGCAATATCCATGCCACTGGCAGCGAGGCTACGCGTCCTGTCTTGCGCGAGGCTGGCGCGGCGCGGCATCAGAACACCAGCCGGTAGCCGAGGAAACGTTTGGAATCGATCGGGTCGGTGCCCAGCTTCTCGCGCAGCTTCTTGCGCAATTTGCTGATGTGGCTTTCGACCACGTTTTCCTCGACCTCTTCGTCGAAGATGCCGTAAATCGCGTTGAAGACCTGGGTCTTGGTGACGCGGCGACCACGGTTGCTCGCCAGATATTCGAGGATGCGGCGTTCGCGACGCGGCAAGGGCAATGGCTGGCCGTCGATCTCGGGGTCGCGGCCGTCCATGAAGATGCGCATGGCGCCGATCTCGGTGTAGGCGACATCCTCATGGGCGCGACGGCGGATGGCGGTGATGCGGGCCAGGATCTCCCTGATGTGAACGGGCTTGCGGATGACATCGTCGACGCCACTTTCGAACAACCGCAGCGTGTTCTCCAGGGAATGCTGTTCGCTCAGCGCAATGACCGGAGCGCCGGTGCGGTCGCGGATCTGGCGCGGAGAGATGGCGCCGTCGCGGCAGTCGCCGATCAGGAAGGCCCTCACCGAACGCAGGTCGGTGTCGGCGGCCGAGTTCACCCACTCGCCGAATTCGCCGGGCGCGAAGCCCGCGCAGGCGACGCCCTCACGATCAAAAAGTGAATTGTATCCCTCAGTTACGAGCTCTCGCTCGTCAACGATCACGATCATCGGCCCCGCCTTCCGAATCAGCACATCTGCCCCGTGGGGAAAGGCGTAACCGCTGGCGAGAATCCTGAACAACCGTCATTTCTTGTAACTAGTTTCTTGGGAGTCTGGAATCGCGTCGGTTGCATTAGCGTGCAGCCAGATATGCCCGGTGAGGGAAGTTGTGGGCTAGTTAAACCTCGCGCCAGAAGTAGTGCACTTGGCGTATTAGAAGCAGAAAATACGCTTACGGGTTGCAGAAGGAGCGGGCATTGGCTGTCCATTTGCCAAAGCCGGTGGCAACCATGTTGACGATCACCCGGCAGACATAGACCTTCTGCGCCGGGTCGTTGTCAGGGCCGGCGTGATAGCGGGCGACGGCCATCGACCAGGTTTCGTGGCGGGCGTGGAGACTGGCCAGGAAACGCGCCGCATAGTCGACGTTCTGGCGCGGGTCGAGCATGTCCTCGACGCTGCGGAAATGCGAGGAATGATAGTGGTGGTTGATCTGCATGCAGCCGAGATCAATCAGCGTCTTGCCCTCGCGTTGGGCATTGGCGAAGGTGGCAAGCGCTTCGGCGCGGCTCCTCGGGAAGACCGCTTTTCCTTCTATATTCAACGCATTGGGCTGTAGGCTGCCTTTCTTGCCAGTTTCGGTCAGGCCGACGGCGTAGAGAATGCCGGCGGGCACGCCATAGCGGTCGGCGGCGCGCAGGATCTCGGGCTCGCAGGGATTGGTGGCGGCGAGGGCGGCGTTGGCGAAGCTAGATAAACATATCGCCGCCAGCGCGCTCGCGAGATGGCGGAGCGGCGCGGCCGTGTGCTTGCGCGTCATCATGGTTACCCCTTGCGGACTGCTGGCCCGGTTGCTGACCGCTGGCCCCACTGTTGCCGCCGCTGGAGTTTCCGGGCTGAAAGGCGGACTGGTCGCGGCCAGGTGCGGTGGTGAGGGTGGCGGTTGTATCTGTCCGGGTTGTAGCCGGAACAGCCACCGACGGTTGCATGATGGTGACCTTATCAACCTCGAAACCAAGCCCGCGCAGCGACTTGATGATTGCCTCGCTGTCGCTGGAAAGCCGACGGTAGGCGTCGTGCGTTTCGGGCTTCAGTTCAATCGAGAGTTGTTCTCCGGAGAGGCGAAGATGGGCGGTGACCATGCCCAGTTCGGCCGGGTGAAGTTCGATCTTCAACACATGTGTCGGAACGGCAACAGAGCTAGCCACCTGGCTGGTCGCGGAGGCCGCCGAAAACGCCTGCCGCGGGCTAACATCGGCCGCTACGGCATTGATTACGTTGAGCGCTGCCTGGCTGATCGGCGCCTGCGGCGGGGCAGGGAAGCTGCGTTCGGAAACTACGTCGACGCGCGACTGCGCCGAGGGCTGTTTTCCCGGTTCCGACCGCAACGAGGACTGGACGTCGGCGATGGACTGGAGCTGCGGCGCCGCCTGCTTCGCCCCCAGGTCCGGCACGTCGGCCGGCGCCGGCTCGGGCAGCGGGCCGGCAACGATTGCATTGTCACGCCGGGGCACGCCGGCGCCAGCACCGGCGGCGGAGTGGCCGTCGAGTTTCGTCAGCGGACCGTCGACGAGCGAGACCCGCTCGGGCTTCGACATCGGTTCGAGGTCGTCCTGCCCGGCGGCGGATGCCGCACGATAGGCCTTCGGCAGGACCTGCCCGTCGAGCGCCGGTTCCTGTCCGGTCTCGTTTGCGCCGGCTGACTTGGCCGATGTCGAGAAATGGCGCAGGTCATGAAACGCCATCAGCAAGGGCAGGTGGTCGTCGAGCGGCGTTGCGCCGGCATCGGTCGTCGGTGTCTCGGCATCGGCGTCCTTGTCCGCTCGGACATCCTTGCCGTCCTTCATGGATTTCGCGGCCGTCGATCCGGCCGGCGTAGCCCTCGCATTGCTCGGCGGCATCGGTTCGTCCTCGCCTGCCTGCGCCGCAAGGCCGGCGGCAAGCTTGCTCCAGCGCGGATCGCGTGCGCCGGCCTCGGTCGCGGGCTGCTTTTCCGGGTGGCTGGCGCCGCCATGCACCATCTTGCCGAAACCGGCATCATCCTTCTTGCCGGGCGCGGCCGGCTGCTCCGCCGTGCGGGCAGTGGCAAATCCCGACAGGGCCGGGCCGAGGCTGGGGGTCATTTCGGGGCGGCTCCAAGCATCTGGTCGATCAGGTCGAGCTGTCGACGGGTTTTCATCATGGCGGCATCGGTCGGGTCGGTGGCGTCGGGACCGGCGGAAGTTGCCGGCGCCGATGTCGGCACAATCGCGGCCGAATTGGCCGAAGGCGCCGGCACGTTTGGCGCGGCGGCTGCCGTGCCGCCGGAGGGCGCGACCGCTGGCTGTTCGGAGACGGCACCCTCGACGGGCGGCAAGCCGGCCTCGTCGGCCGCCTGTGTAGCGGCGGCTTCGGGTCCGGACCGCGGTGCGACGGTCGCGGGGCTCGCGGCGGGAAGGGAAACAGGCGGCGCCACCACCTCACCGGCGACCGCCTGGGCGGCGTCGAGCAGGGCGCGGTCGCCATCCGACAGCTTGCCACGGTCGATCTTGGCGAGCTTGGTGCGCACGTCCTCGATCGTGCCCGACGTCACCGTGGACAGGCTGGAATAGAGCAGGGCGCGCGGATCGCCCTGGTTGGTATTGCCGTCGCGGCCATCTTCCGCCCGCGCCGAGGCGAAGGCCGACAAGTCACTCAGGCCATCGATCGCGGCGCGGCGGGCGATGCGCAGATAAATCACCTTCTCGCGCTCGGGATCCATCATCAAAGTGATGTCGGCGAGCTTGTCCTGGCTGATCGACAGGTGCAGCGCGATGACGCCGGAGACAAAGGAATCGGCGAACTGGCTGGCATAGGGCGAATAGAGATAGCGCTCGACATATTGGGTGGAGGCAAGCGCGAAACGCGCCGCGTCGCCCTGCGTCACGGCGATGCCGACCGAGCGCCGCAAGGCCGCTTCCTCGACCAGCGTACCTGGGCTGAGCAGCTTGGCCTCGTCGAGCAGCGTGAGCGCCGCCGCCGGGTCGTCCGTCGCCATCAACGATCCCTTGACCAGGGCAAGAAAGGCCCCGAGGTCGCCAGGCAGCGTCATAGGATCGATTGGCTTCAAGACCTCGATTGCGCCGGCGGGCCGGCCAACCAGATAGTTGATGACGCCCTTGGCAATTGCGAGCTCTTGGGGATCCAGCGAGTTGGCGCGAGAGACCGCCGCCTCAACGGTGGATGGATTGCCGCCGCTCATGCCGTAGACCAGCAGCGCGCGAAAGTTCTTGGGATCCTTGAAGTCCTCCGCATCCGCCTCGCGCATGCGTGCATCGGTCATCTCGAGCAGCTTTGCCTGCATCGGCATCGCGGCGTGATCGCCGGCGGCGATGCGGTCTTGGACGAGCTGCAGCGAGCGCACCAGCTGGTAAGGCTGCAACGCGTCCTGAGCGAAGCCGGCCGACGGATATCCGACTGCCAGCAGCAACAGGCCCATCAGCCGGCTGGTGACGGCCGCCCCCCTCATCCGCCGCTCGTCATCAAGATCTCGATACGGCGGTTGGCCGCCGACATGGGGTCGGCCGCATCCTTCGGCTGGCGGTCGGCGAAGCCGGCAACCTCGGTGATGCGGCGTTCGTCGACGCCGCCGCGCACGAGCATGTAGTAGGCGGAATGCGCGCGCGCCGTCGACAGCCGCCAATTGTCATAGCTGGCGCTGCGGAAGGGACGCGCATCGGTGTGGCCGTTGATGCTGATGGTGCCTTTCTGGCTGTTGACGATGCGACCGATCTTTTCCATCGCCAGCACCAGTTCGCGGCTCGGCACCGCCGATCCGACTTCGAACATGCCGAAGTCGAGCTGATCGGTAATCGAGATGACGACACCCTTGTCGGTGGCTTCGACCGAGACGCCGTCATGCAGTTTGTCGCCGGGCTTGAAGGCATCAGCCAGTTGCTGCTTGACGTCGGCAGCCGCCTTCAACGCGGCGGCGGTGGGCGCCTTTTCCGCGGTCTCGGGTTTTGCGGTCTCTTGCTTGCCGATGGTTCCATCCGCCTGGGTTCCATCCGCCGTCCTGGCATCGGCGACTTTGCCATCCTTTGCCTCGGCATCGCTGGCCTTGGTCGCATCGGCCTTGGCGATAGGCTTGGCGGCCTCCTTGCCATCCGTCGCAAGCGGCTCGAGCGGTGCGTCTTCAATCGGCGGCGCGGGCGGCACGGCCTTGACCTTGGCCACCTGCGTCTCGGCGGCCTTGTCGCCGGGCTTGAGCGGGTCGCCCTCGATCTTGGGGCGCTGCGCGCTCGCTTCGGCGACGGGCGTGGCTACCTGCTGCGACCAGAAATCCGGCTCGAAGGGGTCGCGGTAGGACGCGCCGCCCGAGGCCCCCGTCGCCGGGCCGGCGGCTTGCGCGCCGCCGTCGCCCTTCTGGCTGACATTCTGCATGACGCCGGTGTCGGTGGCGATTTCCGAGAGCACCGCGTAAGGGTCGGCGAAGAGGTGATCGTCGGTTTGTTGCGCCTGCTGCTTGTCCTTCTTGGCGTCGGACGAGCCCGCGTCACCGCTGCCACCCTGCCCGGGTTTGGCTTTCGTCTGTTGCGGTTTTTCGGCCGTAACGCCGATGGCGCTCGGCCCGTCGCCGAGATCCTCCAGCCCCTTGCGGCTCGAATTTCGGTCAACCAGCTTGACGGGGTTGAAGTAGCTGGCGACGGCTGCCTTGGTCTGTTCATTGGCGGCGTTGATCAGCCACATGACCAGGAAGAAGCACATCATGGCGGTCATGAAATCGGCGAAGGCGATCTTCCACACGCCACCGTGGTGTGCCTCGTCGTGATCACCATGGGCATGCCGCACGATGATGATCTCGTGCCTGCCGTGGTCGGCCTCGGCGACGCTCATGACAAGACCTCGGAAAGGGTTGCCGACCATTCGGCGATGCGGGTCTCGAACACCGCCTCGTCAATGGTCACCGTCAGGTCGAAGCCGGGCGCCTCGATGAAGTCGAGATTTGCAGCGCGCGATCCAAGCGATGCCTTCAGGGTTTCGAACAGCGACAGCGGCCCGCGGACGGCGACGCGCACCGCTTCGCTATCGCCGACGGCTTCGCGAACCGCGCCGGCAAGCGCCTCAAGCGAGCGCTTCTGCAGATCGTCGCTGACAACGCCGCCGATGATGCGGGCGACCGTGGCGGTGACGAGGTCCGTCACGCGCGTCTCCATGGCGTCGATGCGCAGCGAGACCGCCGTGCCGATATCGCCGCCGAAGCTCTCGAGGAAAACCCTTGCTTCCTCGGCGTTCGCCCGGCGTTCCGCCTCCAGCGCCGCGTCATGGGCAGCGACAAGCCGTTCCGCCAAGGTTGCCTCCGCCTGGGCGACCGCCTCGGCGATCAGCGTGCCGATGTCGGCCTGCGGCGCGGATGCTTCCGGTTTGTGCTCGGATGCGGCCTGAGGCTGGCTGGCTCGCGGCGCGCGCGTGCCGAAATCAGGGAGGAGATCGAAAAGGGCTGCGGAGGCCATGGTTTACGCCGCGACTTCCTGGGCCGCCCATTTGCGCAGGATCTGCGCGGTGCGCTCCTCATTGAGGTCGACCATGCGGGCAAGCCGCTCCTGTGGCGCCGGCCTGATCTTCTGGCGAAGATCGTCGAGCGGGGTAGTGCCTGGCCGTGCGCCGGGCAGGGCGCCGATGGCGGCACCCGCGTCGGCGGAAGCGGCTGTCTCCGGAGTCGGCAGCGAACGCTGGACTTCATCGAAATTCGGGCCCGACAAGGCGGGCGTTGCCCTTGCCGTCAGCGCCGCCGCCATCGGCCGCAGGCCGAAGAAGGCCACCAGGAACACCACGACGATGAAAGCGCCGGCGTTGATCAGCGTGCCCGCATGCTGACCGATGGAGTCAAGCATTCCGGCCTGCGGGATCGCCTCGCCATCCAGCCCGTCGATGAATTCGACCGCCGAGACGTCGATGACGTCGCCACGCTTGTCGTCGAGGCCGGTGGCGGAGCTGACCATCTTCTGGATATCGGCGACGCGCTTGGCGATCTGTTCCGGGGTCGCGTCCTTGCCCAGGATCGTCTTCAGGCGATCCTGGTTGACGACGACCGCGATCGACATCTTGGTGACGGTGTAGCCGTTGGAGACGGTGGCGATCTTCTTGGAGTTGATCTCGTAGTTAGTGATCTCTTCCTTGCGGTCGTTCGCCGAAGAGGTCTGCGGACCCTCGGTGCTGGTCGCCTGGGTCTCCGGCAGGTTCTGCTCGACGCTGGCCGGGGTGGAGGCCTGCTTCTGGTTGCTGTTTTCATTGGCGCGCACCGACTGCACCGAGCGTTCGACGCGGGAATTCGGATCGAAAATGGTTTCTTCCGTCTGACGCGTGTCGGTGTTGACCTCGGCCTTGACGCTGGCGCGGAAATTGTCCGGACCGAGATAAGGGGTGAGGGCGCGGCGGATGTTGTCGCCGATCTGCGCCTCCACGGTCTGCTCGACGCCGAGCGTGCGGGCGGCGCTCGTGTTGGAGGGATCATCGCCGGCGGCCAACAGGTTGCCGTTGGAATCGAGCACCGTCACCTTGTCGGCCGACAGGCCGGGGACCGCGGCGGCGACGAGATGGCGGATAGACTGTGCGCTTTTCTCGGCGTCGATGCCGGCATAGCGGATGACGACCGACGCCGAGGGCTGCTGTTCATCGCGACGGAAGTTGGCGCGCTCGGACATGACGATGTGGACGCGCGCCGCCTTGATGCCTGAAATGGATTGGATGGTGCGGGCGATCTCGCCTTCGAGCGCACGCACGCGGGTAATCTGCTGCATGAACGAGGTGAGACCCATCGCGCCGACATTGTCGAACAGCTCGTAGCCGGCATTGGCGCTGGTCGGCAGGCCCTTCTCCGCAAGCAGCATGCGCGCCTGCGCCGTGGTGCCGGCCGGCACCAGAACGGAGGTGCCGTCGGCGCCGACGTCGAAGCCGATGCCGGCCTCGCCCAACACCAGGCCGATCTGGTTGACGTCGGAACGGTCGAGGCCGACATAGAGCGTGTCGTAGGCCGGGCGGTTGAGGTAGACCGAGGCGATGCCGATGACGCCCATCACCAGAACGGCGATGCCCGCCAACATGGCGAGGCGCTTCACACCAAAACCGCGGAGGTTCGAGATGATGCTCTGGATCTGTTCCGGCACGATAGAGCGACTCCCAGCATGATTGTCCGCCGGAACACTAGCCCCCGAAGCTTGTGCGAAAATGAAATCGGGCCGCGCTTGCGGCGCGGCCCGTGAATTGGAAGTAGATGTATTCCTCGGCTACGGCCGGATCAGCCGTTCTTGAACAGCGACAGGATCGACTGCGATGAGCTGTTGGCGATCGACAGCGACTGGATGCCGAGCTGCTGCTGCACCTGCAGCGCCTGGAGGCGGGTCGATTCCTTGTTCATGTCGGCATCGACGAGCTGGCCGACGCCGCGGTCGATGGAGTCCATCAGGCTCTGCGTGAAGGTTTTCTGCAGATCGATCGAGCTCTTGGCGGCGCCGAGGATGGTGGCCTGGTCGGTCAGCTGGCTCATGACCTTGTCGATCTTGCCGATCATCTGGGTGATGATGTCGTCGGTCACGCCGGCTGCCGTGATGTCGACGTTGTAAGCGGAAACGTTGTCGACCTTGGTAACCGCTCCTGCGGCGGTCTGGCCGGCAGTGTTGGCGGCGATGTCTGTGGCGCCGCCGGCGAGCGCGGTCGCATAGGCGTTGTCATACAGGCTCTGGGCGGCCGCTGTGGAATAGACCGAGGTCTGGCGGTCGAGAGTGCCCTGGTTCTTGACGGCGGTGGAGAGACCCGAATCGAACAGCTTCGTGCTCTCGACATCGATGTCGATCGTTCCAAGCGAAATGGCGCCCGACGAGGAGCGGTTGAAGGACGAGACGATCTTGGAGTCGGCCTGGACGCCGTCATTGGGGGCGGCGACCTGCGTTGAAGTCACCGAAAGGTAATTCGACCCCGAAAAGGTGGCGGCATCGGCAAAGGACTTCATTTGCGCCTGGAGCGCGGTGATTTCGGTCTGAGTCTTTGCCTTGGCGGCATCGGTCTGGCCAATGGTGGAAAGCAGCTTGGTCTTGATCTGGCCGACAGTCGCCAGCACGTTGTTCATACCGGTGTAGGCGGTATCGACTTTCGAGGCGCCGAGGCCAAGTGCGTCCTGCACGGTCGACAGTGCCTGGTTGTCGGAGCGCATCGTCGTGGCGATCGACCAATAGGCGGCGTTGTCCGAGGCCTGGGAGACCCGGTAGCCGGTCGAGATCCGGGCCTGTGTCATCTCGAGCGATTTGCTGGTGGCGTTGAGACTTTGAAGTGCAGTCAACGCCGCGGCGTTCGTCATGATGCTCGACAAGAAACTCGCTCCTTTTTTCGGGCCGGTTTCTCAAAAACCGGCGTTGCCCTCGCGAGCCGCTCGCCCGCCCATGGATTGCCGTCGTGCCGATCGGGCCGATTCGTCAATCCGTTGTAAGCTTTTGGTTAACCATGACTAGCTCGTTATGGTTAACGGCCTGTTAAAGGCCTGCTTTCAAGGGGTAAGAAACGAGGGTTGCGCGGGACTGGAGCAAACGCAAAAAGGGCCGCGCTTTTGGCGCGGCCCTTTTGTCTGATTTAGCCGTTCGAGAATGATCAGCCGCGGAAGAGCGACAGGATCGACTGCGACGAGCCGTTTGCGATCGACAGCGCCTGGACGCCGAGCGACTGCTGGACCTGCAGCGCCTGGAGGCGGGTCGATTCCTTGTTCATGTCGGCATCGACGAGCTGGCCGACGCCGCGGTCGATGGAGTCCATCAGGCTCTGCGTGAAGGTCTTCTGCAGGTCGATGGAGCTCTTGGCGGCGCCGAGCTTGGTGGCCGCGGTCGTCATGTCCTTGAGAGCGGCGTCGACGACGGTCATCATCTGCGAGATCTGGGCGTCGCTCGCGGCCACGCCGCCCGTAGAGATGGACAGGCTGGCAACCGAATAGGTATCGCCGGCTGCCGGAGCGGCACCCAGTGTCGGGTTCTGTGCAGTGGTGGTCGTAGCGCCAGTGGTGCCGAGGCGAGCCGCATCGAGGATGCCCTTCGCGGTCGGCGCCGCACCGGAGTCATAGAGCTTGATGCTTTCTACGTTGACATTGATCGTCGAAAGCGAAACCGCGCCGGTGGCGCTGCGGTTGAAGGCCGAAACGATCTGAACGTCGGCAGCGGTGCCCGAAGCGGTGGACACCGAAAGCATGTTGGTGCCGGAGAAGGTGGCGGAGTCGGCGTAACCCTTCAGCTGTGCCTGCAGGGCAGCGATTTCGACCTGGGTCTTTTCCTTGGAGGCGTCGGTCTGACCGTAGGAAGCGGTCAGCTTCTGCTGGATCGAGTTGATGGTGGTGATCGCGCTGTTCATGCCGGTGTAGGCGGTGTCCACCTTCGAGGCGCCGAGGCCGAGCGAGTCCGAAACGGTGGACATGGCCTGGTTGTCGGAACGCATCGTGGTCGCGATCGACCAGTAGGCGGCGTTGTCCGAAGCCTGGGAAACGCGATAGCCCGTCGAGATGCGGGCTTGGGTGGTGGCGAGGTTGTTCTGGGTAGCGTTAAGGCTCTGCAGCGCGGTCAACGCGGCGCTGTTCGTCATGATACTGGACATGGCTACTCTTACCTTGGTTTTACAGGTGTTTTTTTGACATACCGGCTTTCCCGGTATGACGGAGCGGCATCATGCCCATGATCGTCGAAAGAGATCACCCGCCATCTGCGAGCGACTATGGCGGCGAGTTCCTACCAAAGGACTAAACCTGAGGGTTAATCGAAAATAATTGGAGAAAGATTCGACGACGTCCCGCGCACCGCCCGGTTTGTTCCGGGCAGTCGAAACGTCGGGCCGAAACGGCAAAGTCAGGTGAAGGAGCGCACCAGGCTGCCGACGAGCAGGTTCCAGCCGTCGATCAGGACAAAGAACAGGATCTTGAACGGCAACGACACCACGGTGGGCGGCAGCATCATCATGCCCATCGCCATGGTGATGGTGGCGACGATCAGGTCGATGACCAGGAAGGGCAGCACGATCAGGAAACCGATCTCGAAGCCGCGGCGGATCTCGGAGATCATGAAGGCCGGCACCAGGATGCGCAGGTCGACCGTCTCCTTGGCAACGACCTGGCCGCGCTCGCGGGCGAGATCGGCGAAAAGGTCGAAGTCCTTGTCGCGCACATTGTGCAGCATAAAGGTGCGGAACGGATCAGAGATCTTCTCGAAGGCCTCCGTCTGGCTGATCTGGTTGTCCATCAGCGGCTTGACGCCGGTGTTCCAGGCCTGATCGAAGGTCGGCGCCATGACATAGAAGGTCATGAACAGTGATAGGGAAATCAGGATGAGGTTGGCCGGCGTCGACTGCAGGCCGATGCCGGCGCGCAGGATCGAGAAGGCGATGACGAAACGGGTGAAACTCGTCACCATGATAAGCAGGCCCGGCGCCACCGACAACACGGTCAGCAGGCCGAACATCTGGATGATATAGCCGACGGTGGCGCCGTCGGCCTTGCCGATGCCGCCCAGGTCCAGCTGCTGCGCCGCCGCGACGGAGGTGGCGGCGCCGATCAGCGCCGCGGCGAGAAGGAGCTTCTTCATTCGAGCAGCAATGTCCTGATGAGAACCTGTTTGGCGTGCCCCTGGCTGCGGATCGAGGCGCGTTCCTCGAGATCGGCTTTCAGGTGTTGGTAACCGCTGGCGCCCTCGACCTGATGCATCTTCAGCGTGCGAACGAAGGCCAGAAGGTCCTGTTGGATGTCCTCCGACATCGCCGGTGGCTGCGGCGAGTCGTAGACCACGGATACTTCCATCCTGATCCAGGTGTCGGCGGGGGATGCGATGTTCGTGGTGATCGGCGCCAGCGCGACGAGCGTCGGCCCCGTGCCGGGCTGTTGCGCGGCGGCCGGCGGAGTAGCCTTGCCCTCATTTTCAGGTGCCGCCGGCACCGACGAGGGCGCTGCGACACCTTTGAGATAGCCGCCGGACATCCAGCCCATGCCGATGGCGGCCGCCGTCACCACCAGCAGCATGGCGCCCTGGACGATAAGGGAAGGGCCTTTGCGAGGCTGGATCTGTTCGGCATTGGCCACGGTGCTTTTGGTCTCCAATCCCTAGAACGGAAGAACCTGGTCGAGAACCTGCTGCCCATAGGCCGGCTGCTGGATCTCGGTGATGCGGCCGCGCCCGCCATAGGAGATGCGCGCCTCGGCGATGCGTTCGTAGGGGATCGTGTTTTCCGCGCCGATATCGGCCGGGCGCACGATGCCGGCTATGGTCAGTACCCTGAGCTCGGCGTTGACGCGCACTTCCTGCGATCCCGTGATCATCAGATTGCCGTTGGGCAGGACGTCGGTGACGATGGCGGCGACGTTGAGCTCCAGCGTTTCCGATCGCTTGATCTCGCCGTCCGCGGTTGTGTCGGTACCCGAGCTGAGCGCTCCGGAACCCTTGCCCGCGGTGCTCAACTTGTCCCACTGCGCGCTGATGTCGTAGCCGAGCTTGCGATTGGCGGTTCGGCTTCTGTCATTCTGGTTCTTGAAGTTGGCGCGGTCGTTGATACTGATCTTGACGGTCAGTATGTCGCCCTGCTGCAGCGCCCGCGGGTCGGTGAACAACCGGCTCTGGCGGTCGTCCCACAGCGAGAATTTCTTGACCGGTGCGCGCGGCGTCTGGGGGTATTTGTAGAGGGATCCGGTGTTGCCGCCGTCGATGCCCGAGCCCACCGGAGACAGCGACGGTTCCTTGCCGACCTCCTTGAGGTTGGTGCCGCAGCCGGTCAGGACCGCCACCGCGCACAGGATGAGCATTTTGCGGATCATGACGGATCTACCCTTCGGGCTGCGCTGGCCATGATGCCGGTGAGCGTCGCCGCCGCCTTCTGGTCCATTTCGTTGAGAATGACGCTGGCCTTGCGTGGATCGAGTTTCATCAGGATGGCAGCAGCCAGATCGGCGTTGACGATTGCCAGGCGTTCGGCCGCCGCATCGGGCTTCATGCCGGCGTAGATATTGACGACGCCGTCCTCGGCTCGGGCCAGGAAGACTTCACGCCGCTTCAGCCAGGTCTCGTATTCGGCCTTTTTCGCGTCCAGGGCTTTCATACGCTCGTCGATGCCGGCCTGCAGCTTCTTCAATTCCTCGGCCTGCAAGGCATAACGGCGGTCGCGAGCGGCGTCGGCGATGTTGGAGCAGAAGCGCTCGATCTCGCTCTGGTCGGGCGCCTTCTCCCGCGTCAGTTGCTGTGGCGCCGCCGCGGGCTGCGCTCCAGGGAGAACCTGGCGAACAACATCCTCGCCATATGCACCATTGCCGGAAACGGAGACAGCCGCGAGGGCCGCGGCCGCAAACAGGATTGCGCGGGAAGAGCGTCTTTCATGGGATGAGAAGGAGGGGATCATCGGCATCGCCTATTGGAGAACCAGATCGGCTTGCAGGGCGCCGGCCGACTTGATGCCTTGCAGGATGGCAATGATGCCGTCCGGCTTGACGCCGAGGCGGTTGAGGCCGGAAACAAGGGTTTGCAGGTCGGGCCCGTCGAGCACCGCGACGCGGCCATTGGGCCGGCTGGCATCGATGGCGGTGAACGGTTCGACAGCGGTTTCGCCCTTGGAGAAGGGCTCGGGCTGCACGACGCGCGGCGCCTCCGTGATGCGCACGGTCAGCGTGCCGTGGCTTATGGCAACGCGCGAGATCTTGACGTCGTTGCCGATGACGATGGTGCCGGTGCGCTCGTCAATGACGACGCGGGCCGGCGTATCGGATTCGACCACCAGGTTCTCGATCTCGGCATAGAAGCGGGCGGCCGAAACGCCGTTCGGCCTTCTGATCTGCACGGTGCGAGAATCGCGCTCACCCGCCACGCGCATGCCGAAGCGCTGGCTGGTATAGTCGTTGATGGCATCGGCGATGCGGATGGCGGTCGAGAAATCGGGATTGCGCAATTGCAGCGTCAGCGTCGATTGATCATCGAATTCGGCCTTCACCGAGCGCTCGACAATAGCGCCGTTGGGGACGCGGCCGGCAGTCGGCACACCTTGTGTCAGCTGCTGGGCCTGGCCTTGGGCGATAAAGCCGGAGACGATGACGGCACCCTGGCCAACGGCGTAGATTTCGCCATCCGCCGCCTTCAGCGGCGTCATGATCAGCGTACCGCCGGCAAGCGAGGTGGCATCGCCCATCGAGGACACGTCGATGTCGATGCGAGCGCCCGACTGCACGTAGGGCGGCATGTTGGCGGTGACGATGACGGCGGCGACGTTCTTGGCGCGCGCACTGCCGCCTTCGGTGGCGATGCCGAGATTTTCAAGCATGGCGCGGATCGACTGTTCGGTGAACGGCGAATTGCGCAGGCTGTCACCCGAGCCGGCGAGGCCGATGACCAGGCCGTAGCCGACCAGCTGGTTGTCGCGCGAACTCTGCAGCTGGGCGATGTCCTTGATGCGCGAGGCGACCTGGCCAGGCGGCAGCGAGCTTGGCCCGGGCGAGACGCGGAACATGCGGGTTGTGGTGGCCGGATCATATTCCGGATCGTTGTCGACGCCGCCGTTCCTGGCGGCGAGCTCGCGCTTGGCCTTGGGTGTCAGGCCGTCGGCCAGCGCCGGCTGCAAGCCGAGCGTGGCCGCGAGAAGAAGGGCAAGCAGGCGCATCATGAAGCGCTGACCTGGATGGTTCCGTCGGCCATCACCGTGCCGGAGAGGATCTTGCCGCTGTCGCTGTTGCGAACCTTGATGAAGTCGCCGGCCGCGCCTGGCTGCAAGGTCACGGCGGTGGCCGATATCGTCAGTCCGCCGGCGATGAAGAAGACCTGCACGGCAGCACCCTGTTCGACCAGCCATGCCTCGCGGATGGCCGTGGTTGGAATGTAGCGGCCAGGCAGCAGCGTGCGCTTGGCGATCTTGCCCTGGAGTTCTTCGACACGGGTCGCCATCGCATCGGGCTTGTGCTTGCCCGGGATGAGGGTCACCTGTTTCAGTGCGGCGAGTTCGATCGTCTCGCCGGGATAGATGACGCGGTTGGGGATCAGCACGATCTCGCCGGTGGGTTGGGTGCTGGCGATCTCCGTTGCCGATTGATTGGCCGATTGATTTGTCGACTCCTGGGCGAAAGCCGGCACGCCGCCAGCCACCAGCGCAAGGATCAGCGCGGTGCGGCGGAATGCGGAGCAGGAGATCGCCATGGCCATCATCCCTTACCTGATATTCTTGGAGACGACCGAGGCCATGTCGTCGGCGGCCTGGATCACCTTGGAATTCATCTCATAGGCGCGCTGCGCGGAGATCAGCTCGGTGATTTCCTTGACCGGGTCGACGTTGGAGGCCTCGAGATAGCCTTGCTGGATGGTGGCGAAGCCGGGATCGCCGGGCACGCCGACATTGGCGGGGCCGGAGGCCGTCGTCTCCTGGAACAGATTGTCGCCGAGCGGTGCGAGACCCGCCTCGTTGGCGAAGTTGGCGATCTGAAGCTGGCCGAGGGTCTGCAAGGCGGTCTGGCCGTCGATGCGGGCGAAGACCTGGCCGGTCTTGTTGACGATCACCTCGACCGCATCGGTCGGCACGGTGATGGCTGGAATGACATTGGCGCCATCCACCGTCACCAGCTGGCCGGTGGCGTTGGTGTTGAAGGCGCCGGCGCGGCTATAGAGCGTACCGCCATCGGCACCCTCGATCTGGAACCAGCCCCTGCCGGTCAGCGCCATGTCGAAGCTGTTGCCGGTGCTGGTCAGTTCGCCCTGTGTGTGCACGTTGCGCACCGCCGTCGTCTTGACGCCGAGGCCGATCGAAACGCCCTCCGGCACCAGCGAGGCGTTGGAGCGGTTGGGCACGCCTTGCGTGCGGTCGACCTGATAGAGCAGGTCGGAGAATTCGGCACGCGCCCGCTTGTAGCCGGTGGTGTTGATGTTGGCGATGTTGTTGGCGATGACTTCCAGATTTGTCTGCTGGGCATTCATGCCGGTTGCGGCGATGGCAAGTGCTTTCATGGCCTACTCCTCAGATACCCATTCGACTGACTTCGAGATAGGCCGAAACGACCTTGTCGCGGATGGCGACGGCGGTCTGAAGCGCCTGCTGGGCGCTCATCACGGCATCGACGACCTGACGGGTGTCGGCATCGCCCTTGAGCGCCTGGAGCGACACCTGCTCGGCATTCTGCAGCGTGTTGACGGTCTTGGCGGCGGCCTGGCTTACCGCTTCGGCGAAGGAGGTGCCGAGGTTGCCTGACGTCGCCGGCGCGACACCGCCCTGCAGCAAGTCGGTCGCCGTATCGCCCAGCCCGGGCTTCAGGTTAAGCGCGCCGATGCCGTTCACGATCATTGGTTCCTCATCAGGTCGATGGTCATTGAAATGAGGTCGCGCGCCTGCTTCACGACTTGCAGGTTGGCCTCGTAGGAACGGTTGGCCTCGGTCATGTCGGCCATTTCGATCAGCACGTTGACGTTGGGCATCTTGACGTAGCCCTTCTCGTCGGCGGCCTCGTTGCCGGGCTGGAACTCGATGGGAAAATCACTCGGATCGCGGTCGATCGAATTCACTTGGACCGTCGAGCTGCCGGAGGCCCGGTCAAGCTCGGAGACGAAGCTGATGGTCTTGCGGCGATACGGGTCGGCGCCGGGCGTGGTGCCGGTCGACTGGGCGTTGGCGAGGTTTTCCGAAACCACGCGCAGGCGCTCGGACTGGGCGCCGAGGCCGGATGCTGCGACTTTCAGGGCTGCGGTCAGCGCGTCCATGGTCAGCTCTTCACCGCCATCATCATCATCGAGTGGAATGCCTTGACGATCGCCGTGTTGAGTTCGAAGGAGCGGCGCACCTCGCCGGCCTTGAGAAGCTGGTCCTCAAGCACGACGGAGTTCTTGGACGGCATGACGACGCCGTCATCTTCCTGCGGCTTGATGGTGAAGCCGGCATTGGTGGCCGCGCTGCCGAGGTGGCCGGCCTCGGTGGTCTGCAGCGACACCGCGGTACGGTCGAGCACCTTTTCGAAAGGCTCGACATCGTTTGCCGTGTAGCCCGGCGTGTTGGCGTTGGCGATGTTGCCGGCGATCGCCGACTGGCGCACCGAAAGCCACTGCGCTTGCTTGGCGGCAAGATCGAAAAGGGAAACGGGCTCCATGGGAATCTCCGGGCATGTGCCCAAAGACTAGGCCGCCAGTCTTGCGCGGACCTTGCGGGCGCCCGCAAGGTCGTACCGCGACGGCCCTACCTGGAAAGCTGGATCACCTGGTTGGTGCTGGTCAGCATGACCCATTTGCCGTTGCGCTGTTCGATCGACGACACCGTGCTGGAGTCCGGCAGCGTCGAGCCGCGCTGGACGATCCACAGGCCGGTGTCGTCCTCGATCATGGCGCGGCCGTTGGCGACATGGACCATGCGGAATTTCGCGACATCGGCGGGGAAGGGTTGGTCGCCGGGCGGCTGTGCCGGAGCGGCATCTTTAGGCACTGCTCCGGTGGCGAACAGGTCGATGCTGGTATTGGGAAGGTCCTTCGCCGTCAGCGGCGCGCTGCGCGAGGCGACCACGCCGCCACCCGCGCGTCCCGAATTGGTGCCCGTGCCGCCAAACTTGATCGCCTGGACGCCGAACTGCTCCTGGTTGAAGAAGATGTACCAGGGAAACAGTGCACAGATCAGGCCAAGCGTGACGCCGAGCGCGGCGATGACGAAGTCGCTGCGGCGGTCCGGCTTCTTGCTCAACTTTGGAAATTGCGGCTTTGGCGGTTGTGGCCATTCGGTGACGGGAAACAGGCCGTCGATCAGCGATTCGCGGCTTGCCTGCGTCATCTCGGCAGGATCGACGCGGGGAACCATGTGCGTGGCCGGCACGGCGGTCCGACCCAGAACAGGCTCTGATCTGGGTAGAGCCGGCTTGACCGCCCTGGCCAGAACAGCCGCGGTCTTGGCGGCCATGGCGCTGGCCGCCTTTGCCTTGGCGCCCCTCTCTTCCTCGGCTCGCGCTCGCTCGGCGGCGTTCGCCTCGGCGATCATCTCGTTCAGGATGCGCTCGGTATATTGGCGTTCAGTCTCCTGATTCGGCATTCAGCTTTCCCTTGAGATGGCGGGCGAGATCGGAGAACGGATCGGCCGACGGGCGGTCCCTGGGCGATTGCGTCAGCGCCTCGTAGATCAGCGGCACCTGGCGCACGGCGATGTCGAGCTCGGCGTCGACGCCGCCCTGATAGGCGCCGAGCAGGCGGATGTCGCGCGTGTCCTCGAAGCGGGAGATCATCGACTTCAGCCGTGTCACCAAGGCGCGCTGTTCGGCGCTCCAGGCCTTGCCTGCCAGGCGCGATATGGATGACAGAGGATTGACCGGCGGATAGCGGCCCTGTTCGGCGATCGCGCGGTCGAGCACGACATGGCCGTCGAGGATACCGCGCACGGAATCGGCGACCGGATCGTTGTGATCATCGCCGTCGACCAGCACCGAAATGATCGCGGTGATCGAGCCCTTTCCCTCCGCGCCAGGCCCCGCGCGCTCGAGCAGCTTGGGCAGTTCGGTGAAAACCGAGGCGGGATAGCCGCGGGCGACCGGCGGCTCGCCGGTTCCCGTCGCCACCTCGCGCAGCGCATGGGCGAAGCGGGTGATCGAATCCAGCACCAGCAACACACGCTGGCCCTGGTCGCGAAAGTGCTCGGCGACGCGCATGGCGGTGTCGGGCGCGCGGCGGCGCATCATGGCGCTCTCGTCGCTGGTGGCGACGACAGCCACGGTCTTGGCCATGCTGTCGCCGATCGTGTCCTCGAGGAATTCGCGGACTTCGCGGCCGCGTTCGCCGATCAGCGCCACGACGACGGTGTCGAACGCGTCGGCGCCGGCGAGCATGGCGAGGAGCGTCGATTTGCCGACGCCCGAACCCGCAAAGACACCCATGCGCTGGCCGAAGCAGAGCGGGGTGAAGATGTCGATGACCTTGACGCCGGTCATGAAGGCGGTGCCGACGCGCTGCCGTGCCATGGCACCGGGCGTGGTGACGCCATCCGAGAGGTCGTCGCCCCTGATCAACGGCGGACCGCCATCGATCGCCCGCGTGAGCGCGTCGATGGTACGGCCGCGCCATGAGCCGTGCGGCGCCACGGCGAGCGGTCCCCTGCGGAACACCGCATCGCCGATGCCGGCATCGGCACTGCGCTCGAAGGGCGCGACGACAACCTCGTCGCGGCTGATCTTGACGATCTCGCCGCGGCGTGCGCCGGCCTGGCCGCGCTGCTCGACGATGTCGCCCAGCCTGGCGAAATCGGAAAGGCCGCGCACCTTGTAGTGGGTGGGCGTGACTTCGGTGACGAGGCCGCCACGCTTGACCAGCCCGTCGCCGTTGCCGAAACGCCGGATGACCCGTTCCAACGCCGCCAGCCGATCCTCCGGCGCCGGCTGGACCTGTCTTTCGGGTGCGCGGATGGAGGGCTGGCCTGATGTCATACTACGACTTCGAGCCGAGCGTCTTGATCGCCTCGTCAGTGGATGAATCGGTTTGGCGCATTAGGGCAGCTGTGTTCTCGAAGGCGCGCTGGACCATGATCAGCCGCGTCATCTCCATCACCGGATTGACGTTGGATTCCTCCACGAAACCCTGGGCGATACCGACATCGGAGCGATCGGTGACCGGCTCAGGGGTGCGCGAAGGCACGATGCCGGAATTGCCGTAGCGCACGAAATTCTCGCCCGGGTCGAAATTGTAGAGGCCGATCGAGCCGACAAGCTGGTCGTTCTGGCGCAGCGAGCCGTCGGCGCCGGCCTTGGGCGGGCCGTTGCGGGGATCGAGCTGGATCGGTGCGCCGCCGGCATCGAGCACCGGATGGCCTTCGAGCGACATCAGCTCGCCATTCTCGTTCATGGAGAAGCGGCCGTCGCGGGTCATGACGGTGCCGGCCGGCGTATCGATGGCGAACCAGGCATCGCCCTGGATGGCGAAATCGAACGGGTTGCCGGTCTCGCTCAGGGAACCATGGGCGCCCGAAAGATAGGTCTTGCCCGACGAGGCGAAGGACACCGATTTCTGCCCGGTGCCCGACACCACGTCCTCGAATTTCACACCGGTGGCGCGAAAGCCGACGGTGTTGGCGTTGGCGACATTGTCGGCGATCGTGTCGAGCCGGCGCTCGAGCGCCATCTGCGCGGAAAGGGCGACGTAGAGGCTGTCCTGCATGATTAGAACTTCAACTTCTGCATGGCCATCATCAGGTCGGTGGAAATGCCCGACGTGACCGGCTGGGCGAATAGCACGCTGACGGACGACACGGCCGGAGAGGTTGGATTGTTGATCTCGTACATGCTGGTGAAGCGGGTCAGGAACTTGGTGAGTTTCGCGGGATCGGTGAAATCCGTGAGGTCGAGCTTCTGCTCGAACAACTGCGCCTGCTTGTCGATGTCGGCCGTGGCGAAGGAATCCGGGAGCCCCAGCGCGGTGCGCACGACGCTGGCAAGGGCGGTGTCGGCCAGCACGTCGTACCAGCTGGTGATGTCGGGCGCCTTGCGCTGGAAATAGAGCGCCAGCCGAACACCTTCGTTGGTTTGGCCGGCGTCCTCTTCCAGTGTCTGGCGCAGATATTTGTCAACCGTCGGCTGCTGCGCCGGATTGATGGTGGTGGCGTTCTCGCCATTGGCTTGGAAATTGAAGGCCAAAGCCAAGCCTGCGTAAGCCGGGTTCGTCTGCGTGTTGGCGACGCTGCCAGGGTCGCTGACCTTACTTTGCAGGACCTGCTTGATCAGGTCCTTGTCCTCGGTCGCCGAGTCGAGACCGTATGCGGCCAGGGCATAGGTGTAGAGCCGGCTGTTCGACATCAGGTCGTCGACGGACTTCACCTTGGTGATGTTGGCGAGGTAGTAGGTCGTCTCGCCCTTCACATAGTCGGAGTTCGGATCGAGGCCGGCGATCTGCGCCTGCGTGGCGTAATTCTTCGTCACCAGTTGCTGGGCGCTGTTATAGATGGTCGCATCGGGGCCATTGGCGGCGAAGTTGAAGGCGCTCACGAATTGGGCGTAGCGCTTGTCGGTCAGCTTGTTGGCGAAACTGTTGGGATCGGTGACGCCTTCCTTAAGCGCCTTGACCATGAAGGCCTTGGCATAGTCCATGTCCCCCAGCCCGAACGCCTTCATGGCATATTTGAACAGCCGGTCGTTGTTGACGAAATCGTCGATCGATTTCACCTTGGTGATGTTGGCGAGATAATACTGGGTGTCGCGATCGACCGTCGGCTGTTGCTCGATCCGGTCGATCGACTTGTTGATGTCTTTGGCGATCAATTGGTAGCTGGTAAAGGTATTGAGCAACGTCATGCCTCCGGCCGAAGCTTAATATCGCGACAATAACCTGACATCCTTGCGCGAAACTGAATCGCCGACATTCGGGTCCAAGGCAGCCCGGATTCAAGCCTCACACAAGGCACGGGGACTATCCCTTTCAACTGACGTGAAATGCGGAAGGACATGCCGTGGGCATTCTCATTGGACTTGTGGTGACGCTCGGCTGCGTCCTTGGCGGCTTCATGGCCATGGGCGGGCATCTGCATGTGCTGGTCCAGCCTTGGGAAGCCGTGGTCATCTGTGGCGCCGCACTGGGTACCTTCCTGGTCGCCAACCCGATGAAGACGGTGAAGGACACCGGCAGGGGCATTCTCGAAGCCTTCAAGCAGGCGGTGCCGAAGGAACAGGATTATCTGGAAACGCTCGGCGTGCTGCACAGTCTGATGCGTGAACTGCGCTCGAAGTCGCGCAGCGAGGTCGAGGCGCATATCGACAATCCGGAAGAATCAGCCATCTTCCAGGCCTTTCCGACGGTACTGAAGAATCACGACCTGATGAGTTTCATCTGCGACTACTGCCGCATCATCATCATCGGCAATGCCCGCTCGCACGAGATCGAGGCGCTGATGGACGAGGAAATCCAGACCATCAAATCCGACAAGATGAAGGCCTATCACGCACTGGTCGCGGTCGGCGACGGCCTGCCGGCGCTTGGCATCGTCGCCGCCGTGCTCGGCGTGGTCAAGGCGATGGGCGCGCTCGACCAGTCGCCGGAAATCCTCGGCGGCCTGATCGGCGCGGCCCTGGTCGGCACCTTCCTCGGCATCTTTTTGTCCTACGCCGTGGTCGGGCCCGTGGCCACCAAGATCAAAACGGTGCGCGAAAAGAAGAACCGCCTCTACATCATCGTCAAGCAGACGCTGCTCGCCTACATGAACGGCGCGCTGCCGCAGGTGGCGATCGAATTCGGCCGCAAGACCATCTCATCCTATGAACGGCCGACCATCGATGCCGTCGAACAGAGCACGATGAACACCGGCGGCGCCGAGAAGAAGGCCGCTTGAGCGATGCACGACAGATCGGTGCCGACACGGTCATGACCAGCCCAGGCAGCCCCGCGCAAGCGCGCTCGCTGATCATCGAGCGTCTGGTCGGCGACAGCGGCGAGGCCGATCAGGTCATCGATGCCGGCCGAGCCATGGCCGAGCGCGCAGTGCCACTGCTGCAGAAGGGGCTCTCGGGCGAGCTCGGCGTCCCCGTGATCGTCGACCTCAGGGCCGTCGAGGTCAGCCGCGTCCCCGAGGCGCGCTCGCATGCCGGCGACACGTTCGCCATGACCGTCGTCGGCTCGCCGGCTTCCTCGGATGCGATGACGCTCGTCATCGACGCTGCCGCGATCGCGATCATGGTCTCCACGCTGTTTGGCGGCGATCCGGACATGCCGACATCACCGATCGAGCGCGATCTGTCACCGATCGAGACCGACGTTTCGACCATGGTGTTCCAGGAGGTGGCGCAGGCCTTGAACGGATCGGGGCGGCGCTCGCTCGATCTGCGGCTGCCGGTGCCGCGAGCGATGTCCGGCGTCGAGGCAAGACACCATGTACTGCGCGACGGTGCTGCCATCCGCATCGTTCTTGGCATTTCGACACCGGTCGACAGCGGCTCCATCACCGTGACGATGCCGCAGCGTGTCGTGCTTGCCGGCCGCGACGGCACCGCCAGCGCCAGCGAGGACGATCACGGCGCCAGTTGGCGCGCACGTTTTTCGGAAGAGGTGATGCGCTCGACTGTGGCGCTAGAAGCCACCATGCCGCTGGCACGGCTGACGCTTGGCGACCTTGCCAATCTCGAAGTGGGACAGGTCATCGACTTCGAGGAATCGGCGCAATCACGGGCTCGTCTCAGCGCCCGGGGCCAGACGCTGTTCGTATGCGAGTTCGGCAAACTGGGGCAGAATTACACCGTCCGAATCAGGCATCCTTTCGATGCCGGGCAGGATTTCATCGATGGGCTCATGCCGGCCGGTGCCGGGCGCGCCTGAGCTTTTGGAGACGACGCATGGCCAAGACCAAAGTGGAAGCAGAGCTCGACCAGCCGGACGAGCAACTCGATCGCGCCATCGAGGAATTGCGCGGGGTCCTGCATGAGGAAGAGCATCGGCCCGATGCGGCGTTCAGGGCGGCCGCTGGCGCCAATTCGAACGTCATCATGAACATTCCCGTCGATGTCCAGATCATCCTCGGCAGCACCGAGATGGCGGTTTCCGATCTGATGGCACTGCAGAAGGGGTCGACAGTGGCCCTGAACCGCCGCATCGGCGAACCGGTCGACGTCGTGGTCAATGGCCGCAAGATCGCGCGTGGCGAGATCACGGTGCTTGAAAGCGACCCTTCGCGCTTCGGTATCAGGCTGACCGAAATCATCGCCGGCACGAAGGGCGCCTAGACATGGTTGGTGGGGCTTGCCGGTTGCAGCGGAGGCGAGAGGCAGCATGACGCCGCTGACGACCCTGACGCGCGCGCAGAAGGCGGCCGCCATATTGGTGGCGATGGGCAAGCCGTCCGCCAGCCGCCTGTTGAAATTCTTCAAGCAGGAAGAGCTGAAGGCGCTGATCGAGGGCGCCCGGCTGCTGAGGACTATTCCGCAGAGCGATCTCGAGCGCATCGTCGCCGAATTCGAGGCAGAGTTCACCGAAGGCGCCGGCCTGCTCGATTCCGCCGACAGGATGGATACCATCCTCAATGAATCGCTGTCACCCGACGAGATGAACGCCATCATGGGCAACAAGAAGCCGGAGGCGGCACCCGAAGGGCCGCCGCCGATCTGGCCCGATCTGGAAAAGCTCGAACCCTCGCGGCTGGGCACTTTCCTGGCCGGCGAACATCCGCAGACGGCGGCCATGGTGTTGTCGAAGCTGGGGCCGCAGGCTGCGGCAAGCGTGCTTCTGACGCTGGACAAGTCCATGCGCGGCGAAATCATCAAGCGCATGGTGACGATGGCCAACGTTCCCGACGCCGCCGCCAGGATCGTGGAGAACCGGTTGCGCGCCAGCGTGCTGTCGGAAACCTCGACCAAGGACACGTCGGCCGGGCAGGCGCGCGTCGCCAGCGTGCTCAACGAGCTGGACAAGCCGCTGCTCGAGGAGGTCATGCAGGACTTGGAAGCCGCCGGCACGCCCGACCTGGACGGGGTGCGGGCACGGCTTTTCGCTTTCGACGACCTGCCGCTGCTCACCCAGAAGGCGCGCGTGCTCCTGTTCGACGGGCTGTCGACCGAGCTTGTCACGCTGGCGCTGCGCGGCTCGTCGGCGGCGCTCGCCGAAGCGGTGCTGTCGGCGATCGGCGCGCGGTCGCGGCGCATGATCGAAGCCGAACTCGGACAGGGGTCGGACGGCGTCCCTGCCGCCGATATAATGACGGCGCGCAAGACCATCGTGACGACCACCATCCGGCTGTCGCGCGAAGGCGCATTCGAACTTCCCTCGACGCAAAACGCTGCTTAAGGGATGTCCGACGCCACCGACAAGGACTCCAAAACCGAAGAGGCGACGGAAAAGAAAGTCCGCGACGCCATAGAACAGGGCAAGCTGCCCCATTCGAGGGAAACCGCGATCCTCGCGTCCTTCGTCGCCATACTGGTGTTCACCGTCTTCTATGCCAAGGACGCGGTCGTCAACCTCGGCATGTTCCTGTCGATGTTCCTCGAGAAGCCCGAGGCGTGGCCGATGGACACCGAGACCGATGTCATCGAGCTTTACAAGATCGTCATGCTGGAAGTGGGTCGCGCCGTCGTCAGCCTGCTGGTGCTTTTGACCGTCGCCGGCATTGGCGCCTCGGTGCTCCAGAACATGCCGCAATTCGTCGGCGAGCGGATCAGGCCGCAGCTTTCGCGCATTTCGATCACCAAGGGCTGGAGCCGGATGTTCGGTGCCCAGGGCTGGGTCGAGTTCCTGAAATCCCTGGCAAAGGTCGGCTTCGCCATCGCCGTGCTCACCTTCACGCTGTCGGAGGATCATCGCAAGCTGCTCGCCGGAATGATCACCAACCCGGTCGCTTTCGGCCTCGTCATCCGCGGCATCGCCGTCGACATACTGGTGGCGATCGTCTTCGTCATGGGGCTGATCGCGGCGATCGACATCGTCTGGTCGCGCTTCCACTGGAAGCAGGACCTGCGCATGAGCAAGCAGGAGGTCAAGGACGAGTTCAAGCAGTCCGAGGGCGACCCGATCGTCAAGTCGCGGCTGCGCTCGCTGGCGCGCGACCGGGCGCGAAAGCGGATGATGACGGCGGTGCCGCGCGCGACGCTGATCATCGCCAACCCGACGCACTACTCGATCGCGTTGAAATATGTGCGCGATGAAGATTCGGCGCCGCTGGTGGTGGCCAAGGGGCAGGACCTGGTGGCGCTGAAAATCCGCGAGATCGCCAAGGAGCATAACATCCCGATCTTCGAGGACGTGGCGCTCGCCCGCTCCATGTACAAGCAAGTTTCGGTCGATAATGTGATCCCGTCGCAATTCTACCAGGCCGTCGCCGAACTGGTGCGGATCATCTACTCGAAAAAGGCTGAGCGCAGACAGATTTCATGAACCGCCAACCGCACGCAAAATCCCGTGAGATCATCGTCGCCAGGGCCATCGAGCAGGTGGTCGGCGAACTGAGGCTGATCGATGTCGCCGACTACATCGCCTTCATCCGGCTGGAGCATTTCGCCTGCCTGTCGGACCTTGTCGATTCAGCGGTGGAGCTGTTCTTCATGCCGGGCACGCTCAGGCTCGGCCATGGCGGCGAGGCGCATGTCGACTGGAACGGCAATCCGCGCATCGTGCTCGATCTGGAGCTTCGGCCGCCGGGGGCGACCGTCTATTTCCAGCTGACGCTAAGCGGGGCCGGCGATTCGGTCGCGGTCAATTACGTGTCGTTCGAAAAGCCTGGCGAGGATCCCGAGCACAACACTGCGCTGCTGGAGGCGGTGATCGACCAGGCCCGGATCCGCAAGGTCGAGCCGCTGGCCTTCTGAGGTCTGTCGATGTCCAGGCGAGGCCGCTCTGCAAATGGCGGCTCCCCTGAATCCAAACAGACCTTGAGCGGCGGTAGTGGGTCAGTTTGAAATTCCGGTCAGGATGGATGGCCGAAAACAATCAAAATAAGCGCCATCACACCGAAGGTGCCGAAAAAGACGATAGCGCCATATGCTATTGTACGACGCGCCATCCGGAAGCGGGGTGACCAAAATTGAGCATGAAGCCTGGAATCCCGGTTCCCCATCCGCTCGCTCCAAGGAAGGCCCTGTTCATCAATTGAACCATAGAAGTCCGTTCGCAGAATTATACTTGATAGTGAGATGAACATGGCCGCGAAGCTCATCACCAATACGACTACGCAAGCCGTCACTGGAATAAACAGGTGAGGATTGTCAGCCCGTTCGTACTTCAAACTTCGTCGCTCCGCTTTTTGTAGGGACCGCAAACCATCGGTTTCTTTGCCTCTTTGACTGTGATCAGTGCGACAATATCACCGATTCCCAAAGCTTGTCAGTAACACCATCGGCTATAGCAGGCGTGACACGCAGTGTCTTATGGATGCGCCCGAAGTTGTAATACATGAAGTGCAAGGCAACCGCGTTGGCCTGGGCCCACCTTCTTTGAGAAGCCATTGGTCAGGCGGGTGAAGCGGCGCATTCAAACTGACCCGCTACCCCAGCGGCTGCTCGATCGGATGACTACTCGATCAGACCGAGCCGCAGCGCCTTGGCAACGGCCTGATTGCGGTTGGTGGCGTTGAGCTTCTGGGTCGACTGCGTCAGATACTGATTGGCCGTGTGCACCGACAGCTTCAGGAGCCGTGCGATCTCCTCGCTGGTGTTGCCGTTGGCGGTCAGCTTCAGGCATTCGAGTTCGCGCTTGGAGATGGCGCGCATCCTGCCGGCATCACCCGGACGGAGACGCGCGACCGCGGCGAACAGTGAAAAGCAGCGCGCGTGGATTTCGTAGAGTGCGTCCTGCGGCAGCGTGATCTCGGATCCCAGGAAGACGACGAGCCCGCACTGGCCGCGATCGGCATGGACGGGAAAGGCTATGCCGCTGGTGCCGGGCGCCAGCGGCGCCATCTGTGCAGTCCAGGCGAGGTTGCCGAACATTTCGGCCATGGCCGCCATGCCGTCATCCGTCCACCAGCGTGGCTCCGTCGAGTTGTGGGTATGGCGCACGATCTCCTCGCCATTGGCGCCCGAGATGAACTTCGTCGCCACGCCAATACCGGGGTAGTCGGAATCAAAACACGGAACCAGCCGCGCCCGCTCCGGCGACGGGCTGACGAAGTACAAGCCAAAAGCCGAGGCGTTGATGTCGACCGATATCCAGCGGCAGCGGCGCACGGCGTCGGGAACGGTGACGGCGTGGTGCGTTTCGGAGCCGAGCGAGAAGGCGCCGAAGGGGCTGCGCTGCTGGTTGAAAAGGGCCTCCGCGGCGTCCTTGATTTCAGCGTGTTTCAAATGATGCCACTCCTGATCGCCGTGGCGATGGCCATCGCGCGGTTCGAGGCCGCGAATTTCTGGATGGCGTGGGTGATGTAGCTGTTGACGGTGTTGGAGGACACGCCGAGGATGACCGCCACCTCATCGGTGGTCTTGCCTTCCGAGACCCAGAACAGGCATTCGCGCTCGCGGTCGGACAGCGGATCCTGCATCGCCGCGGCGGCGATCAGCTGTGGAATATGCGAGAGCGCGTAGCAGCATTTCAGCTGCGCCTTCATCAGAGCCGGCTGGTCGATCTTGCCAGCCGTCGCCGCCGAGAACAGAGCGAACAAGCGCTGCCGACCGACATTCAGCCGCAGCGAATAGATCTCGGCGTGGCCGAGTACATCGAGAAGGCGGGCTTCTTCGCCCGAGACGAGCCCATCCGTATCCGGTGCGTGCGTGGCCACCAGCGATCTGGGGCGGAATCCTGGCGCGACAGTGAGCGCCCCCTGGGCAAGGCTGGCGATCAGTCGCTTGCCGATCAGTTCGATGGCGTCGAAGATCCAGTTCGAGGAGACGATGCGCGCGTCATTGCGGTCTTGGTCATGGACGATGGCAACCAGCATGTAGCTGTCGGCGCCGATCTCGGCGGTCAGCTCCATGAAAAAGCTGGTCAGATCACCGCGCGACGCCAGGCGCGAGCCCAATGTGTCGGATTGAAGAAGCGCGGCGGGACTGCTCATTTTTTGCTTTGGCCGGAATCGTTTCTGCTGTCCGGATGCTGGAGGCCAGCCGCCGAAACCGAAAACGCGTTACTTTCACGAGACTCATACGAGGCGCGTGGCCGCGCCAATCAGACGGAATCCGTTCAGGGAACGCGACATCCGCGTCTGGCGCCGGAAACTCCGGAACGTGAGACTTTGGGTGGTTGCCGCGCCCCCCGAGGACCGGCTGATTCGGTTCTAATCTACCCGCAGTTGAATCCGACATCAAACGCGATTTGACAAAATCGAATCCGATGGACTCGCGTGCGACTCAGGAGACGGTTCTCGCGACCGTTGCGCCGCGAAAATGCCGGGACCGCGCAAGCCGCCCATATCGGCATGCGGGCCGTCGGGGTAGCTTCGCAGGCGCCCGAAGGGGCACCCACCTCCGTTTGCCTGGTTCTTGCGGCAGGTGTGATCGCGGTGCCGGCGGTCTACTATCTCGGGCGCTCATGCAAAGCGGCCGTACCTATGGGGACAGCGAGCACCGGCGCCGCGACGTAGCTGGTGAAAAGAAAAGGGGCGGTCATCCCGCCCTCTTTTCACGCTGTTGGTATCTGTCCCGGATTTGCTGGCTCACCGATCCTCAAAGCCGGTCAGCACGCCGACGGCATTGATGCCGATCTCCTCGACGGCATAGCCGCCTTCCTGGACGAACAGCGTCGGCAGGCCGAGCTTTGCGATGCGGCGGCCGATCTTCGGATAGTCCGCGCTCTTCAGCTTGAACTGGCTGATCGGGTCCTTCTCGAAAGTGTCGACGCCAAGCGAGACGACGACGATGTCAGGCGCGTAGGCAGTGAGCCTGGCACACGCATCCTCCAGCGAAGCATTCCAGGCGTCCCAGCCGGTGCCGAAGGGCATGGGATAGTTGATGTTGAAACCTTCGCCGGCGCCGGCGCCGCGTTCATCGGCATGGCCGAGGAAGAACGGATACTCGACCATGGGATCGCCATGCAGGTTGAGGACCTGCACGTCGGCGCGGTCGTAGAAAATCTCCTGCGTGCCGTTGCCATGATGGTAGTCGACGTCGAGGATGGATACACGGCCGGCGCCCTGGTCGAGGAACCATTGCGCGGCGACGGCGGCGTTGTTGATGTAGCAATAGCCGCCCATGAAGCCGGCCCCGGCATGGTGGCCGGGCGGCCGGCAGAGCGCGAAGGCCGAGCTCTCGCCGCCCTTGACCAGGCCGGCCGCGGTCAGCGCCACGTCGTAGGAGGACTTGATCGCTGCCCATGTGCCCTCGACGAAGGTGGCGCCGCCGTCGAAGGAATAGTAGCCGAGCAGGGCGTCGATGCGCTTTGGCGGCACGTCGCCGCGCAGGCCGCGCGTCGGCCAGGTGAACGGCATTGCCGTGCCCGTGTGGCCTTCGGCTACCCATTGCGGCCAGACGGTCGGAAGGAAGTCGATGTAGTCCGATTTGTGGACGCGCTTGGCGGCGGCGAGGTCATGTTCCAGCGGTGGAATGATCGGCCCGAGCTTCTCGCTCTCGACCCGAGCCTTGATGAATTCGGCGCGCGAAGGTTTTTCAAAGCCCGGCACGATGGCTGATGTAACCAGTTCCATCTGGCCGGCATGGCCGGCATGAAGCGGCGAATGGACAGTCTTCATAAAATTCCTCTCGAAATGCGAAATCAGTCAAGGTTGAGATAGGGGTTCACCAGAGCCAGCCACATGGCTTCGACATCGTCCTCGATGAGGTCGAATGTCCTGCGATCTCTCTTCAGTCCGACAAGCCGGCAGGCGTGCCCGACCTCCATCATCACCAGGCCGAGCCGCTTGGCGATCTTGTCTTCGAGCGCAGGATTCACATGCCGCAGCCAGGCGGCGTAAAGCGCGATGATCTGCTCGTCGTATTCGTCCTGGATAGGCCTGAGATCGGCATTGCCGGATATCGCCTCGATCACCGGCATCAGGGTGGCGTTGTCGAGATAGATCGTGGATGTGTCGATAAAGAGCTTGCGCACTTCCTGGCGAAACTCGTCGCGGTTGGTAGGCCGGGGAACCTTGATGCGCTTCTCGATCACCTCGGGAAAGGACGACAGCCAGCGCCTGGCGAGGTCCAGAAGAATGGCCTCCTTGTTGGGAAAGTATTGGTAGACCGAACCGACCGACAGGCCGGCGCGCTGTGCAATGGCCAGCGTCGTCGGGGTCCTGGTTCCTTGCTCCCGCGTCAAGGTCAGCGCGGCGTCGAGAATCCTGTCGACCACCTTGCTCGAGCGTTGCTGCCGCGGCTGCTTGCGCGGTTCGAGCGCCATCCTGGTTTCGCGACTGAGACTGCGCTTCACTGCTCGACGTCCTCGTTCCCCGCCGCGCCTCAACACAGGTGCAGGGTGCTGTCCACAATACATTCGAAATTCGGCACGTTGACAAACGCGAATAATTAGTCGCATTCTTTTATCCACGCTGTTTCAAGAGATCACAAGGGGAATTTCGAAGACGGCGCACTGGCATCATTTTCGTCCGATTGCGCAGCCGCGGTGACGTGGCAGTTTGCCGGACAAGACGATTGCCGGTTTCAGTCGGCCATCAAAAGCGCGGAGTCGCGATGTCTGTTACGGGTGCGGGTCGTAATGCGGATCTGATCGTCATCAATGGTCGTGTGCTGACCATGGACGAAGGCAATCCCGTCGCCGAGGCCGTTGCCGTCAAGGACGGCGCCATCATCGCCATCGGCAGCGGCGCCGCCATCGAAGAACTCAAGGGACCGGCCACGGAGGTGATCGACGCTAAGGGCGGTTCGGTCCTGCCCGGTTTCATCGAAGCCCATATGCATCTGTTCGGCGGCGCGGCTGAACTCGACAATCTGCATCTGGCTGGCGTGCATGGCTTCGATGCCTTGCGCGATGCGATCCAGTCCTTTGCAGCGGCAAGGCCGAACGCCAGGCTTCTGATCGGCGCCGGCGTCGACTATGCGATCCTACCCGAGCCGGTCACTCGCCACCATCTCGACCAAATCATCTCCGATCGCCCGTTCGCCATGTCGGCCTCCGATCACCATACGATGTGGGCGAACACCAAGGCACTCGAAGAGGCGGGTCTTCTGCATGGCAAGGAATTGGGGCCGGGCAACGAGATCGTGATGGGTGCCGATGGCCTCGCGGCGGGTGAACTGCGCGAGGGCGAGGCTTTCGGCCCGATCCTGGAGCATTTCGGACAGAACCGCACACGGCTCGGTCTTACGGGTGGCGAGCCGGAGCCCTATCCGTCGGCCGAGGAGCTTGCCGCCGACCGCGATCTTATGCATCGCGGTCTCGAATGGTGCGCCCGCCACGGCATCACGTCCATCCAGAACATGGATGGCAACCTCTACCAGCTCGAGTTGCTTGCCGGCCTTGAGGCGGAAGGGCGGCTGATATGCCGTACCAAAATCCCGTTCCATTTCAAGAACTTCATGGATCTGGGCATGCTTGAAAAAGCGTCCGGGATGGCCACGAGCTACAACTCCGAGTGGTTGTCCTCGGGCATGGTCAAGGTTTTTTATGACGGCGTGATCGATTCCTGGACCGCCGTGATGGTCGACGACTATGCCGACCGTCCCGGCTGGCGCGGTGAGCCATTGTTCACTCCCGAGCATTTCGCCGAAGTGGCGGTGGAGGCCGACCGCAGAGGCCTGCAGATCGCCGTGCATTCGATCGGTGACGGCGCAGTCCGCGCTGTGCTCGACGGTTATCAGGCGGCGCGGGAGAACAACGGCAAGCGGGACAGCCGTCACCGCGTCGAGCATATCGAGGTGATCACCCCGACGGATGTGCCGCGCTTCGCCGAACTTGGCGTCATCGCTTCGATGCAACCGCCGCATCCGCCCGGCGCCATGAACTTTCCGCTGGAGCCGACGATTTCGCGCATCGGCCGCGACAGGTGGCCGCTCAGCTATGCCTGGCGCACGCTCAAGGATGCTGGCGCCCGGGTTGTTTTCGCTTCCGACTGGCCGGTCTCGTCTGTTGACCCGATCCTGGGCATTCAGGCGGCAGTGATGCGCAAACCTTGGGCAGAAGGCCTGCCGGACCAGAGTTTCTCTCTGCATGAAGCGCTTGCCGGCTATACGGTCGAGGGCGCCTACAGCGAATTCATGGAACACCGCAAAGGCGCGCTGAAGCCGGGTTATCTGGCGGACCTAGTCGTCTTGTCGGCCGATATCGAAAGGACCGCTCCGGAAGCTTTGCATACCGTGCGGCCGGTGACGACCATCTGTGGCGGTAAAATCACCTACCAAGCCTGAATGTGGCATGGGGCTTGCCCCTCCAAGGCCACTGACTGAACTGTGATTCAAGGCCGGGCTTGCCAACATACCGGGCGTGTGGTCACATCCAACTGGGGAACAGCTCCGCCAGCAAGAGCGGGGTCAACGATGAGGCGTAATCGTGCCGGACAAACCGGATCGGAATGCGATTGAAGTAGTAAACGTCAGCAAAATTTTCGGATCGGGTGAAGGGCAAGTCGCTGCCCTCGACACGGTCTCGGTATCCATCCGCGAGAATGAGTTTTTCACGCTGCTAGGACCATCCGGCTGCGGAAAGACGACACTGTTGCGACTGATAGCAGGCTTTGACTTCCCGAGCGCCGGCGAAATCCTGCTCTACGGCCAGGATATTGCACCGCTGCCGCCGTTCAAGCGGCCGGTCAACACCGTTTTCCAGTCCTATGCGCTGTTCCCCCACATGACGGTGGCCGACAATATCGGCTTCGGTCTGGAGATGCTGGGCAAACCGAAGGCGGAGATTACGGCTCGCGTCGCTCAGATGCTGAAACTGGTCAAGATGGAGGCACTCAGCGCCCGCCGCACCAGCCAGATTTCCGGCGGCCAGCAGCAGCGCGTGGCGCTGGCTCGCGCCTTGGCGCCGCAACCCAAGGTGCTGTTGCTCGACGAGCCGCTCTCCGCCCTTGATTACAAGCTGCGCAAGGAAATGCAGATCGAACTGAAGCGGCTGCAGCACGAGACCGGGATCACCTTCATCTTCGTCACCCACGACCAGGAAGAAGCCCTGACCATGTCGGACCGCATCGCGGTGATGTCGGCGGGCAAGATCCTGCAGGTCGGTTCACCGCGCGACATCTATGACCGTCCAGCCGAACGCTTCGTCGCCGACTTCATCGGCGAGACCAATTTCCTCAAGGGCACCGTGGTGTCGAAGAAATCCGGCGTGGCCACCGTGAAGCTCGCCTCGGGCGCAACGGTGGCGGCAGGGTTCCCGGAGAACTTCGATCCCTCGGGTGCAGTCACGGTCGTGGTGCGGCCAGAGCATGCGGATCTGACCGCAGACGTCTCCAAGGGCACAGTCGTCGGAACTCTGGCGAATGTCGTCTATTTCGGCACCGACACGCACTACCACGTCAAGCTCGACGGCGGTGACAACTTCATCGTGCGTTACCAAAACAGCCGGTCCGGCGCGGTGACATTCGAGCAGGGCGCCAAGGTGGGCATCGTCTTCGAGGACGACGGCGCGCGGATACTGAAGGACTGATGACAATGGCGCTTTCCCAAGCCGCGTTGTTCGAAGCCAAAGCCGAGAAAGCAAGTGCCAGGCGCAACCGGCTGCTTTCCCTGCCGGCGCTGATCGTAATCGGAGTTTTCGGCGTGCTGCCGCTGCTGATTATCCTGGTTTATTCGTTTCTCCAGGCCGCGCCCTATGGTGGCGTCCAGTGGAAATTCTCGACTGACGCCTATCTGAACTTCCTGTTCCAGCAGGATATTTTCGACGACACGCTGCAGTTCACGCCGGATTTCCTGATCATCTATCTGCGCTCGTTTCTGTTCGCCGTGGTGACGACAATCATCTGTCTGCTGCTGGGGTTCCCAACCGCTTATTTCATGGCGACACGCACGCCAGCGCAGCGAAACTGGTGGGTGTTGCTGATCACCATCCCGTTCTGGTCGAACCTTCTGGTGCGCACGTTGGCCATCATGTTCATCATCCGCGACGAAGGCCTCATCAACAATCTACTGATCGGGCTTGGCGTGATCGATAAGCCGATCACCATGCTTTACACGAACTTCGCCATCCAGCTCGGCCTGCTCTACTCGTTCCTGCCGTTCATGATCCTGCCGCTCTATGCCAGCCTGGAGAAACTGGATTTCCGGCTGGTCGAGGCGGCCAACGACCTATACGCGACGCGCCGGCAAGTTCTTTGGCGGGTGATCATTCCGCTATCGCTGCCTGGCATCATCGCGGGCTGTCTGCTTGTCTTCATTCCCGCCCTCGGCGCCTATGTGACGCCGCTGATCCTTGGCGGCGGCATCCACCTGATGATCGGCGATCTCATCGCGCAGCAGTTCGGTTCCGGACGCAACTGGCCCCTCGGCTGCGCGCAAGCGCTGATCCTGATGGCCGCGGTGCTGGTCGCCCTCTACTTCTATGTTCGCACCACGTCGGGGAAGATCCAGCATGGCTGATCCCCGCAACGTCGATATCAAGGATCAGCCCGGGTTCCGGACCATCGCCATCATATGCGTTGCCGTGCTTTACGTACCGATCCTGATCCTGATGATCTTCTCGTTCAACACGGGTTCGCTTGTCACCCATTGGGAGGGTGTCGGCCTGACCTGGTATGGCACTGCGCTGCTCAATGAGGAGTTCCACAACGCCGCCGAGAACACGCTGATCATCTCGGTGAGTGCGACGATCGTTTCGACTATCTGCGCCACGCTGGCGGCGATCGGCATGACCCGCGTGAAGCCATGGCGTGGCCTTCCGGCCGCTTTCATGGTCATCAATCTGCCGCTGATGGTTCCCGAGATCATAACGGCGGTGGCGACCTTGTCCTTCTTTGCACTTATCGCCGGGGTCTTCGGGCTGAATTTCGGCATCGGCAATCTGATCCTCGCCCATACCGTGTTCTGTATTCCCTTCGCCTACATGCCGATCCGGGCGCGTCTTGAGGATATGGACTTGACGCTCGAATCCGCCGCCGCCGATCTCTACGCCACGCCGTGGCATACGTTCCGGCGCATAACACTGCCGCTGCTTATTCCCGGTATCATGTCGGGTGCGGCACTCGCCTTCATCGTCTCCTTCGACGATTTCACCATCACGCAGCTCGTCGCCGGCCCCGGCCAGACGACCTTGCCACTCTACATCTGGAACCAGATCAGGCGGCCGATGACGCCGGAGATCAATGCCATCTCCACCATCCTGCTCCTGGTCTCGATCCTGTTTGTCTCGGTATCGTTCCTGATCGCGCGCCGACGCGCCAAGTAATCAATGGGAAGGCAAAGGAGAACAAAATGTCTAGGAAACTGATGGCCGCCGTTTCGACGGCAGTGCTCTTGTGGGCAGTGCCGGCACTCGCCGACGGCGAGTTGCATATCTACAATTGGGGTGACTACACCAATCCCAAGCTGATCGACAAGTTCCAGAAACAGTACAACATCAAGGTTACGCTGGACGACTATGATTCCAACGAAACCATGTTGTCGAAGGTGCGAGCCGGCAATTCCGGCTACGATATCGTGGTGCCGTCGGATTATACGGTGAAGATCATGATCGATGAGGGCCTGCTCGAAAAAACCGAGCCCAACGCGATGCCGAACGGGAAGAACATCGATCCACGGTTCCTCAATATCTATTGGGACAACGGGCGCCACTACACTGTGCCGTGGCAGTTCGGCACCACCGCGTTCGCCGTCAACACGGACAAGTTTAAGGGCAACATCGACACGCTGGCCATCCTCTTCGACCCGCCGGCGGAGCTGAAGGGCCAGATCAACATCCTTGACGACGTCAACACCGTCATGCATGCGGCCGAGCGTTATGCCGGCGTGCCGCGCTGTGGCGCCGACAAGGCCAATCTGAAAAAGGTCAACGACATCCTGACGGCCGCCAAGCCGTCGTGGAAAACCTTCAGCTACGACACCATCACCAAGATCACCTCCGGCGACGTGATCGTGACCGAGCAGTGGAACGGCGCGACCTATCGCTCGCGGCAGAAGATCCCGGCCATCAAATACGCCTATCCGAAGGAAGGCATCGAAGGCTGGATGGACAACGTCGCGGTGCTGAAAGGCGCCAAGAACCTCGAAAACGCCAAGCTGTTCCAGGACTTCATCATGGCCCCGGAAAATGCGGCGCTGATCTCGGAATTCGCTGGCTATGACAATGGCATTGCCGGCAGCCACAAGTTCCTGCAGGCGGATTTCGCCAATTCGCCGGAGATCAACCCGCCGGCAGGTGCGCCGACGCCGGAATTCGTCCCCCCGTGTCCGCCGGATGTGGTGGAGATCTACAACAAGATCTGGACCAATTTGCGCAAATAGGTTCGGTCTGAAGTCCAGCGGAAGGGAGGCTTCGGCCTCCCTTCTTTGCGCTTACGGGAGGGTTCCATGACATCCTATCGCAACAGCGATCCGCGGACGCCGATCATGCAAGGCTCGCCGCCCGCCATGGTTCCGCCGAAGCTCGACTGGGACCGGCCGCCGTGGAACCGCTGGGCGTTCCAGCACATCAGGGAAATCCTGCCGACCGCCGAAGTCTGGCGCGGCAACGGCCATCGCCACCGCCTCGAACGCGCCGAGGTCGATCTCGACGGGCTGGCGGTCGAGGATAGCGAGGGCAAGCCGACAACGCTCGCCGGGTTGCTCGACGAGACCTATACGGACGGCTTCCTGGTGCTCAAGCACGGCAAGGTTGCCTATGAGCGCTATTTCAACGGTATGGACGAGCGCACGCTGCACCTGTCGCAATCGATGGCCAAGTCCATCACCGGTTCGGTGTTCGGCATACTGGCTGGACGCGGCCTGATCGACCCGGCGAGGCCGGTGACCGATTACTTGCCGGAACTCGCTGCCACCGGCTGGGGCGGCGCCAGCGTCCAGCATGTGCTCGACATGACGACAGGCGTGCGTTTCTCCGAGGAATACACCGACCGCTATTCCGATATCGGCCAGGTCGATGTCGCCACCGGCTGGAAGCCGGTGCCGCCAGGCAGCGATCCGGATTTCCGCTGGCCCTCGCACATGTTCGAGCTGATCCTGGGCTTGAAGGACACGGTCCGCCCGCATGGCGCCGAGTTCGAATACCGCTCGATCGAGACGGACGTGCTCGCTTTCCTCATGGAGCGGGTAACGGGCATGCGTCTGGCGCAATTGGTTTCGGATGAACTCTGGCAGAAGCTCGGCGCCGATGAAAGCGCCTGCTTCACCGTCGACAGCGCCGGCTATGCGGTGGCCGATGGCGGCTTCAATGCGACGCTGCGCGACTATGGCCGCTTTGGCCAGCTGATCCTCGACAATGGTGGCGGCATCGTGCCGGCCGACTGGATCGAGGCGACGCGCAATGGCAGGCATGGGCCGGACTTCAGCCCCAGCCTGCCGGAAGGCAGCTATCGCAACCAGTTCTGGATCGAGAATCCCCGCTCGCGCGCGCTGATGTGCCGGGGTGTGTTCGGGCAGATGATCCACATCGACTGGAACACAGGAATGGTCGTGGTGAAGCTTTCGACCTGGCCGGATTTCAGCAGCCTCGCCTATTCCGCCGCGACACTGAAGGCCGTGCACGCCATCGCCGCCGCACTGGCCTAGCCCCCATAAGAAACGACCTGGAAGGAAACGCCATGACCGGCAAGACCGCGTTCGAGACCCGCTACGGCTTCCGCCGCAACGAGGTGCTGCTTTCCAACTGGCGGGAAAATCCGTTCAATCGATGGGCGTTTCAGAACCTTGGCGAACTGGTGCCGACGGCACGCGTGGCCGCTACATCGGGTAGTGCCGAGGCACCCGTGCGGGATTTCAGCGGGTTGCTCGGCGAAAAGGTTTCGGTGGGGAGCGCACCGGAGACAGTGGCCGACTTCCTCGCGCGCTCGAGCACCGACGCGCTGACGGTGATGAAAGGCGGCAAGATCATTGGCGACTGGTTCGCGCCGCATATGGATTTCGGCGCCCGCCACATCATCTTCTCGATCAGCAAGTCGGTGACCGCCATCATTGCCGGCATATTGGAAGGCGAGGGCGTGTTCGATCCCGAAGCGCCGGTTACGCAGTACATCCCCGAAGCCGTCGGTTCGGCCTATGGCGATGCGAGTTGCCGGCATGTGCTCGACATGAGTGTCAGCCTCGACTTCGAGGAGGCCTATCTCGACCCGGAAAGCGCCTTTGCCCGCTATCGCCGCGCGACGCTGTGGAACCCGGGCGGCGGCACGGAAAGCCTGCGCGAATTCATCCTGACGCTGCAGCGGCTGGCCGAGCCGCATGGCCAGACTTTCCGCTACCGCTCGCCCAATTCCGACCTGCTCGGGCTGCTGCTCGAACGCGCATCCGGCCAGCGTTTCACCGACCTCATGCGCGAGAGACTGTGGCTGCCGCTCGGCGCCGTCAGCGAGGCTTCGATCGGCGTCGACATGGAAGGCACGGCGCGCACCGCCGGCGGCATTTCGGTGACGCCGCGCGACCTGGCGCGTGTCGGCGAAATGATGCGGCAAGGCGGCACCGTCAATGGAAGCCGCATCGTGCCGGAGGCCTGGGTACGCGATACGACGGTCACGGGCGGCAGTTCCGAGGCATGGCAGCGCGGATCGATGGTGCCGCTGTTTCCGCAAGGCCGCTACCGCAACAAATGGTATCAGACCGGCTTCGCGAACGGCGCCTATTGCGGCATCGGCATCCATGGGCAGTGGCTCTATGTCGATCCCAGGACCGAAGTGGTGATCGCCAAGATGTCGTCACAGCCGGAGCCGGTGGACGATCCACTGGATCTCGAAATCGTCGCCTTCTTCGAAGGGCTGACTCGGCTGGTCTGACCCGTCGGGCGCGATCCCGTTGCCGCATGCTTTCCTGTGGACCGCCTGCGATGGCTGAAAACGTCGCGGTTGGCGGGGCGGTCATCTGCGCCTATGGTCGCCGCTCTTTTGGTGACGATAGGAACGACATGGCATCTGATATCAAGCGCATCGCCGCCATCATCGCGACCGAGATCAAGGCGCGGCCGGAACAGGCGGCCGCGGCGATCGAACTGCTCGACGAGGGCGCGACGGTGCCGTTCGTGGCCCGCTACCGCAAGGAAGTGACCGGCGGGCTCGACGACACACAGCTGCGCGACCTTGCCGAGCGGCTCGCCTATCTGCGCGAACTCGATGCGCGCCGCGACACCATCCTTGGTTCCATCCGCGAGCAGGGCAAGCTGACCACCGAACTCGAGGGCAAGATCGCCGCCGCCGCCACGAAGGCGGAACTGGAGGACATCTACCTGCCCTACAAGCCCAAGCGCCGCACCAAGGCCGAGATCGCCCGTGAGCGCGGGCTCGGGCCGCTGGCGGAGGCCATTCTTGCGAACCGGTCGCTGGTGCCCGCCGAGGCGGCGCTGGCCTATGTCACTGAGGAAGTGGCCGATACCAAGGCGGCGCTTGAGGGCGCCCGCGACATCCTGTCGGAACAGTTTGCCGAGAATGCCGACCTGGTCGGCAAATTGCGGACTTATATGAAGGACCGCGCCTTCATGCGCGCCCGGGTGGTCGACGGCAAGCAGGAGGCCGGGGCCAAATTCTCCGACTATTTCGACCATGTCGAGCGCTGGGCCACTGTGCCAAGCCACCGTGCATTGGCCATGCTGCGAGGCCGCAACGAGGAGGTGCTGTCGCTCGACATCGAGGTCGATGCCGATGACACCTCACCGGTGAAGCCGGTCGAGCGAATGATCGCCAACGCCTATGCCATCGGCGCCAGCCTGCCGGGCGACCGCTGGCTGATGGACGTCGCCGGCTGGACCTGGCGCATCAAGCTTTCGCTGCACTTGACGCTCGATCTGATGCGCGATCTGCGCGAGCGGGCCGAGGAAGAGGCGATCCACGTCTTTGCCCGCAACCTCAAGGATCTGCTGCTTGCAGCGCCCGCCGGCTCGCGGCCGACCATGGGGCTCGACCCTGGTATCCGCACCGGCGTCAAGGTGGCGATCGTCGACGGCACCGGCAAGCTGGTGGCGACGACGACGGTCTATCCGTTCCCGCCGAAGAATGATGTACGCGGCACGCAGGCGGAACTCGCCAGGCTCATCCGCCAGCACAAGGTGGAGCTGATTTCGATCGGCAACGGCACCGGTAGCCGTGAAACCGAAAAGCTGGTGGCGGACATGCTGTCCGATATGCCTTCCGACGGTGGGCCGAAACCGCTCAAGGTGATTGTCAGCGAGGCCGGCGCTTCGGTCTATTCGGCGTCGGCGACGGCAGCGGCGGAATTCCCCGGTCTCGACGTGTCGCTGCGCGGCGCGGTGTCGATCGCTCGGCGTCTGCAGGATCCGCTGGCCGAACTGGTCAAGATCGAACCGAAATCGATCGGCGTCGGCCAGTATCAGCACGATGTCGACCAGTACCGGCTCGGCCGCTCGCTGGAAGCGGTGGTTGAGGATGCCGTCAATGCGGTCGGCGTCGATCTCAACACCGCTTCGGCGCCGCTGCTGGCGCGCGTCTCGGGCCTTGGCGCGTCGCTGGCCGACGCCATCGTCGCGCATCGCGACGCGACCGGGCCTTTCGCCAGCCGCAAGGACCTGTTGAAGGTGTCCCGCCTTGGACCACGTGCATTCGAACAATCCGCCGGCTTCCTGCGCATTGCCAATGGCAGCGAGCCGCTCGACGCCTCGTCGGTGCATCCGGAAGCCTATGGCGTGGCCAAGAAGATAGTCGCCGCCTGCGGCCGCGACGTGCGCTCGCTGATGGGTGACAGTGCCGCGCTCAAGGCGCTCGATCCGCGCGTCTTCGTTGACGAGCGTTTCGGCCTGCCGACGGTGCGCGACATTCTTGCCGAACTGGAAAAGCCCGGCCGCGATCCGCGTCCCGGCTTCAAGACGGCGACCTTCGCCGACGGCGTCGACGACATCAAGGATCTGAAGCCCGGCATGCTCCTGGAAGGCACCGTCACCAATGTCGCCGCTTTCGGCGCCTTCGTCGATATCGGCGTCCATCAGGATGGGCTGGTGCATGTCTCGCAACTGGCCGACCGCTTCATCAAGGACGCGCATGAGGTGGTCAAGGCGGGGGATGTGGTCAAGGTGCGCGTCGTCGACGTCGACATCAAGCGCAAGCGCATCGCGCTTTCCATGCGCAAGGACGGCGGCGAGGGCGGTGCCTCGAAAGGCGGGCCGCGCGACAATGGCGGCGGCAGGCCGGCGCCACGCTCGCCAGCGCCGCAACGCCCGCCGGAGCGCCCGGCGGCCCAGCAAGGCGCGTTCGGCGCGGCCTTGGCGGACGCGCTGAAGCGGAAGTAGCTACCAAGCAAGGACCGCAGGGTCCTTCTCAACATGGCCAAGCAGCCAGTCTCGAAAACTGGCGACGGGCGGATGGCCGCGCTTGTCGTGCGGGACGACGAGATAATAGGCGCTGCGGCTTTGCATCGGCTGGCCGGGCGCCGGTACAAGCTGGCCGCGTTGCAATTCGCCGGCGATCAGGAGCAGCGGCAACAGCGCCACGCCGAGCCCGGCCATGCAGGCCTGGGCGGCGGTGCCGAATTGTTCGAACTGCATGCCCGGTCCGGTTGGCGCGCTGAGGCCCTGATGCTCAAACCATTCGGTCCAGGCGCCAGGGCGCGTCGCCATGTGCAGCAGGGGCAGGCGGCCGATATCGGCAGGGGTGGCGATGGCGCGGTCGGCGAGGAATGCCGGCGACACCACCGGCGCCACGGTTTCGCGAACAAGAAGCGTCGAGTCCGCTTCCGGCCAGTCCGGCAAGCCGTAATGGATGGCCGCGTCCAGCCGCTCCCTGGCGAAGTCGAAGCGGCCGACACGGGTGACGAAGTTTATGGTGATATCGGGATTGTTTTCGACGAAGTCGGGGATCATCGGCATCAGCCAACGTGTGCCGAAGGTCGGCAGTATGGCCAGGTTCAGGATGCCACCATGTTGATTGCTCATCAATCCAAGGGCTGCATCACGCAATTGGCCAAGTGCCGAACGCACCGCTTCGGCATAAATTTCTCCTGCCGTTGACAGCCGGACGTTGCGGCTGTCGCGCTCGAACAATCGGCGCCCGAATTGGTCTTCCAAGGCGCTGATCTGCCGGCTGACGGCGCCCTGGGTCAGATCCAGTTCCTGGGCGGCTGCGGTGAAAGACCCAAGGCGAGCCACCGCCTCGAAGGCGGCGAGGGCGCTGATGTTGGGCAGGAGGCGGCGCTGGACACTCATGATCTATTCCTAACGCTCATTGATCGGTGAAGCAATTTCGTTTGATTTTTTCAGGCTGGAGGCCGATAAGCCGGGCTTCACCCGTTTTCGAGGACCAGAAGCCATGGCCGCCGACAAGAATGCATTCGTCTGGGAAGATCCGTTCCTGATCGAGGACCAGCTTTCGGAAGACGAGCGCATGGTGCGAGACGGTGCGGCGGCCTTCGCCGCCGACAAGCTCGCGCCGCGCATCGAGGAGGCCTATCTCAACGAGACCTTCGACACGGCGATCTTTCGCGAAATGGGCGAGGCCGGACTGCTCGGCATCAACATTCCGGAAGAGTTCGGCGGGCTCGGCGCCAGCTATGTGACTTACGGGCTGGTGGCGCGGGAAGTCGAGCGCGTCGATTCCGGCTACCGCTCGATGATGTCGGTGCAGTCGTCGCTGGTGATGTATCCGATCCATGCCTATGGCTCGGACGAACAGCGCAAGAAGTATCTGCCCAAGCTCGCCAGCGGCGAGTGGATCGGCTGTTTCGGCCTGACCGAGCCGGATGCCGGCTCCGACCCGGGCGGCATGAAGACCCGCGCGGAAAAGATCGCCAAGGGCTACAAGCTCTCCGGCTCCAAGATGTGGATTTCCAACGCGCCGGTCGCCGACGTGTTCGTGGTCTGGGCGAAGCTGAAGGGCGACAACGGCAAGGACGAGATCCGCGGCTTCGTGCTCGAAAAGGGCATGAAGGGGCTGTCGGCGCCGAAGATCGGTGGCAAGCTGTCGCTGCGGGCGTCGATCACCGGCGAAGTGGTGATGGAAGGCGTCGAGGTCGGCGAGGACGCGCTGCTGCCCAACGCCAAGGGCCTTGGTGGTCCGTTCGGCTGCCTCAACCGGGCTCGCTACGGCATTTCCTGGGGCTCGATGGGCGCGGCTGAGGATTGCTGGCATCGCGCCCGCCAGTACGGCCTCGACCGCAAGCAGTTCGGCAAGCCGCTGGCCGGCACGCAACTCTACCAGAAGAAGCTCGCCGACATGCAGACCGAGATCGCGCTTGGGCTGCAGGCATCGTTGCGCGTCGGGCGCTTGCTCGATGAAGGCAAGATGGCGCCGGAAATGATCTCGATCGTCAAGCGCAACAATTGCGGCAAGGCGCTCGACATCGCCCGCCAGGCCCGCGACATGCATGGCGGCAACGGCATCCAGATCGGATACCACGTCATGCGCCACGCCCAGAATCTGGAGACCGTCAACACCTATGAGGGCACGCATGACGTGCATGCTCTGATCCTGGGAAGGGCGCAGACGGGTATCCAGGCATTCTTCTGAGCTGCGCCGATATCCAGATGAGGCCGGCCTGCAAATGGCTGATACCTCCGCTTCCCTGATCCTACTGCGTGGCCGCAGTAGGATCGACCTCACGTACGAAAGTACGCTCCGGTCCGGTTCTCGGTATCAACCATTTTCGACTCGGCCTGACCTGAATCTAGACACAGCTTAGCCGGCAGCGCTGCTTAAATTAGGTGCACCGCAACATCTGTGCTTGGAGAATGCCCGGGACTTGTGTCAGGGTTCGGCCAGTTAAACGCGATCCCCGGGGCCCCATGGCAATTCTGGCAGCCGTCTACCATCTGACCCATTACAAATACGACCGGCCGGTGGTGCTCGGGCCTCAGATCATCAGGCTGCAGCCGGCGCCGCATTCCCGAACCAAGGTGCTCAGCCATTCGCTCAAGGTCCAACCGGCGAACCACTTCGTCAATTTGCAGCAGGACCCCTACGGCAATTTCCTTGCCCGTTTCGTGTTTCCGGAGCCGGTAAGCGAACTGAAGATCGAGGTCGACCTCGTCGCCGACATGACAGTCTATAATCCGTTCGATTTTTTCGTCGAACCGTCGGCCGAGACATTTCCGTTCGAGTATCCGGAAGAGATCAGGGATGATCTCGCCATCTACCGGACACCGGAGCCGGCGGGGCCGCTGCTCTCGGCGTTTCTGAAAACCATCGACCGTAGCGCGCCCAACACCGTCAATTTCCTCGTCGACCTCAATGCGCGTCTGCAACGCGAGATCGCCTATATCGTGCGCATGGAGACCGGCGTGTTTTCGCCGGAGGAAACTTTGGCGGCCGGCAAGGGCTCGTGCCGGGATTCGAGCTGGCTGCTGGTGCAGATCCTGCGCAATCTCGGCATCGCCGCGCGCTTCGTCTCCGGCTATCTGATCCAGCTCAAACCGGACCTCGTCGCGCTGGATGGGCCAGCCGGGACATCGGTCGATTTCACCGACCTGCATGCCTGGTGCGAGGTTTATCTGCCCGGCGCGGGCTGGATCGGTTTCGACCCGACCTCGGGCCTCTTGACCGGCGAAAGCCATGTGCCGCTGGCAGCGACGCCGCATTTCCGCAACGCGGCACCGATTTCCGGCATGGCAAGCTTTGCCAATGTCGAATTCGGCTTCGACATGCGGGTCGACCGCATTGCCGAGCATCCGCGCATCACCAAACCATTCTCGGATGAAAGCTGGCAGGCGCTCGACGCGCTCGGCAACAAGGTCGATGCAGCACTTGGCGAAGGCGACGTGCGGCTGACGATGGGCGGCGAGCCAACCTTCGTGTCGATCGACGATTTCGAGTCCGCCGAATGGAACACCGCCGCCGTCGGCCCGACCAAGCGCGAAAAGGCCGATGCGCTGATCCGCCGGCTGCGCGAGCGTTTCGCACCGGGCGGCTTTCTCCACTACGGCCAGGGCAAGTGGTATCCGGGCGAAAGCCTGCCACGCTGGACCTTCTCGCTCTACTGGCGGACCGACGGCCAGCCGGTGTGGAGCGATCCGTCGCTGATCGCCCGCGAAAAGAGTTCGGCCGATATCGGTCCGAAACAGGCCGAAAGCCTGCTCACCGCGATTGCCGGTGAACTCGGTATCGACCAGGCCATGGTCAGCGAAGCCTATGAGGATCCGGCCGAATGGTTGCTCAAGGAAGGCAAGCTGCCTGAAAATGTCGATCCGTCCAATTCGAAGCTGGAAGACCCGGAAGAACGCAGCCGCATGGCGAAAGTGTTCGAACGCGGTCTGACCAAGCCATCTGGCTATGTGCTGCCGGTGCAGCGCTGGAACAGCCAGGCGTCGGGGCCGCGCTGGCGCTCGGAAAAGTGGAAAACGCGGCGCGGCCGGCTGTTTCTCGTCCCTGGCGATTCACCGGTTGGCTATCGCTTGCCACTCGGAACGCTGCCCCATGTGCCGCCGGCGCAGTATCCCTATATCGTGCCGGTCGATCCGTCGTTGCCGCGTGGGGCGCTGCCGACGCGTGAAGCTATCCTGCCCACAGCGGCTCCGGCCGAGCTCGAAGGCGCCGACGAAATGGCAAGGCGCCAGCATGCGGCCTCGTTCACGGCGGCCACCGGTCAGCAGGATCGGGTCGAGCAGGAGATCACCGAGATCGGCGGCGCCGTGCGCACCGCGCTTTCGGTCGAGCCGCGCGATGGGCGGCTGTGCGTGTTCATGCCGCCGGTCGAGGCGCTTGAAGATTATCTCGAACTGGTCGCCGCCGCCGAGAATGCGGCAAGGGCCATCGGCCTGCCCGTGCACATAGAGGGCTATGGTCCGCCGCACGATCCGCGCCTCAATGTCATCCGCGTCGCGCCCGACCCCGGGGTCATCGAGGTCAACATCCATCCGGCGTCGAATTGGCAGGATTGCGTGGCGACGACCACGGCGATCTATGAGGAGGCGCGGCGGACGCGGCTTGGCGCCGACAAGTTCATGATCGATGGCCGCCACACCGGCACCGGCGGCGGCAACCATGTCGTGGTCGGCGGCGCGACGCCCAATGACAGCCCGTTCCTGCGCCGGCCCGATCTGTTGAAGAGCCTGGTGCTGCAATGGCAGCGGCATCCCTCGCTGTCCTATCTGTTCTCGGGCCTGTTCATCGGCCCGACCAGCCAGGCGCCGCGCTTCGACGAGGCGCGTCACGATTCGCTCTATGAGCTTGAGATCGCGATGGCGCAGGTGCCGCACCCAGATCAAGGCAACGCCCCTTTGCCTTGGCTGGTCGACCGGCTGTTCCGCAATCTTTTGACCGACGTCACCGGCAATACGCATCGCTCGGAAATCTGCATCGACAAGCTGTTCTCGCCGGATGGGCCGACCGGTCGGTTGGGACTGGTCGAGTTCCGTGGTTTCGAGATGCCGCCCAATGCGCGCATGAGCCTGGCGCAGCAATTGCTGGTCAGGGCGATCATTGCCCGCGCGTGGAAGAACCCGCTCGACGGCCGTTTCGTGCGCTGGGGCACCTCGTTGCATGACCGCTTCATGCTGCCGCATCATGTCTGGGCCGATTTTCTCGACGTGCTCGATGACCTCAAGCTCAACGGCTTCGAATTCCGGCCCGAATGGTTCGACGCCCAGCTCGAATTCCGCTTTCCCTTCTGCGGCGAGGTCCAGCACGCCGGCATCAAGCTGGAGCTGCGGCAGGCGCTGGAGCCGTGGCATGTCATGGGCGAGCAGGGCGCGATCGGCGGCACCGTTCGCTTCGTCGATTCCTCGGTCGAGCGGCTGCAGGTCAAGACCGAAGGTCTCAATCCCGAGCGCCATGCCATCGTCTGCAACGGCCGCATCGTACCGATGAAGGTGACGGACAACCGTGAGGTGGCGGTGGCCGGTGTGCGCTTCAAGGCCTGGCAGCCGGCTTCGGGCCTGCATCCGGCGCTGCCGGTCAACACGCCGCTGGTCTTCGACATCTATGACCGCTGGTCAGGCCGGGCGGTCGGCGGCTGCGTCTACCATGTCGCGCATCCCGGTGGGCGCAACTACGATACCTTCCCGGTGAACGGCAACGAGGCGGAAGCGCGACGGCTCGCCCGCTTCGAACCGCGCGGCCACACACCATCGGGCTATGTGCTGCGCGAGGAACAGCCGGGGGAAGATTTCCCGATGACCCTTGACCTTCGGCGCCCGCCCAGACTGTGATCGGACATGGCAAAGGGGAATCACAAAAGGGTACGCGGCAAGCCGCAGGTCCACAGCCTGCTGGAGCACTACCGGCCGATCGACGGTGTCGTCGACGAGATGGTCGACGCCGCCGGCAATCCCCGCCCGGTCTGGAAGCATTTCATCGAGGCGCTCGACGAACTGGGGCCTGAAAAGCTCGGCCAGCGCTTTGCTCGCGCCGACCAGTATCTGCGCGATGCCGGCGTCTACTACCGGGTCTATGACAAGGCCGGCGCCAATGAGCGCGAATGGCCACTGGCGCATGTGCCGCTGCTCATAGAAGACGCCGAATGGGCCGCGATCAGTGCCGGGCTCGTCCAGCGCGCCGAGCTGTTCGAGGAAACCATCGCCGATATCTATGGGCCGAACCGGCTCATCGAAAAAGGCATCTTGCCGGCGGGATTGATCGCGGCCAGCCCCGAATATTTGCGGCCTGTCGTGGGCACCACGCCGGCTGGCGGCCATTATCTGCATTTCTGCGCATTCGAACTTGGCCGTGGGCCGGACGGCCAGTGGTGGGTGCTGGGTGACCGCACTCAGGCGCCATCGGGGGCCGGCTTCGCGCTGGAAAACCGCGTCGCCACCACGCGCGCATTGTCCGACATCTATGGCGAAATGCATGTGCACCGGCTCGCCGGCTTCTTCCGCCGTTTCCGTGATGCGCTGATCGGCATGGCCCGGGAAAGCGACGGCCGCGTCGCCATATTGACGCCGGGGCCACTCAACGAAACCTACTACGAGCACGCCTACATCGCCCGCTATCTCGGCATCATGCTGCTGGAAGGCGAGGATCTGACCGTCTCCGGCGGCAGGCTGATGGTGCGCACCGTTTCCGGCCTGATGCCGATCAGCGTGCTGTGGCGGCGCCTCGACGCCGCCTTCGCCGATCCACTCGAATTGCGCTCGGATTCGCAGATCGGCACGCCGGGGCTGGTCGAGGCGATCCGGCAAGGGGCGGTTTCGACGGTCAATGCATTGGGCTCCGGCCTGATGGAAACGCGGGCGCTGCTTGCCTTCCTGCCCAAGATTTCACGCGCCTTGCGTGGCGAGGAGTTGTTGCTGCCGAGTGTCGCGACATGGTGGTGCGGGCAAGCGGCCGAACGCGCCCATGTGCTTGCCAATATCGACCGCATGGTGATCGGCCCGGCGCTGTCGACCAGGCTTGCCTTCGAGGATGATGGCCAGACCACGCTCGGTTCGGCGCTGTCGGCCGGAGAGCGGGCGGAACTGGTGGCGCGCATCGAAGAGGACGGCGACGCCTTCGTCGGCCAGGAAGCGGTGACGCTGTCGACGACACCCGTCTATGCCGGCGGCTGGCTGGAGCCGCGGCCGGCAAGCCTGCGCGTCTATCTGGCGCGCACGCCCGAGGGCTGGACGGTGATGCCGGGCGGCTTTGCCCGCGTCGGCCTCTCGCTCGACCCGACGGCGCTCGCCATGCAGCGCGGCGGCCATGCGGCCGACGTCTGGGTGGTCAGCGACCGGCCGGTGGAACGCGAGACGCTGCTGCCGCAAGAGGGCGACAGTTTCACCCGCACCAGGCCGGGCAGCTTGCCCAGCCGCGCGGCGGAAAACCTGACCTGGCTCGGCCGTTATATCGAACGCTCGGAAGACACGGTGCGCATCCTGCGCGCCTATCACGTGCGGCTCGCCGAAACATCCGACCCCGACATGCCGCTGCTGGCCGACATCAGGGATTATCTCGAACCATTCGGCATCGATGTCGATACGGCGATCCCGCTGGGGCTGATCGGCACGCTCGACAGTGCCGTCTACAGTGCCGGCCAGATCCGCGACCGCTTCTCGCCCGATGGCTGGCTGGCGCTCAAGGACCTGTCGAAGACTATCCATCAGTTTGCCACGACGGTGGCACCGGGCGACGATGCGACGCGGGCCATGACGGTGATCCTGCGCAAGCTCGCCGGTTTTTCCGGTCTGCTGCACGAGAATATGTACCGTTTCGCCGGCTGGCGGTTCCTCGAGATCGGCCGGCGGCTGGAGCGCGGCATCCAGATTGCCCGTACGCTTGCCCGCCTGACCCGCACCAAGGCGCCGGACGGCGCGCTCGACATGATACTCGAGATCGGCGACAGCGTCATGACCCACCGCCGCCAATATCCGGTGCAGGCCGGCCGGCGCACGGTGATCGATCTCCTGGCGCTCGATCCGCTCAATCCGCGCTCCATCCTGTTCCAGTTGGAAAGGCTGAAGGCGGAGATCGGGCTGCTGCCGTCGGTCGGCGGCGAGGGGCACATGTCGCCGGCGGCGAAGGAGATCCTGCAACTCAACACGGCCATCGCCATCAAGGAGCCTTCGGACATGACCGCAGAGGCGCTGGACGAACTCGCCTACGAAATCGGCGGCCTCTACAACAGCCTTTCCAAGGCCTATTTCGGCTAAGCAGGTTCCGCGAAAGTGTCGCGCGGTTTTGCGACAAGAACCTGCGACAAAACAAGAAAAGTAGGCATGCTTTACGACATCAGGCTTCACCTCCATTACGACTATGCGGCGGCGGCGGGCGGCGGCCGCCATCAGATCCGTGTGCTGCCGTCGACGATACCAGGGGTCCAGCGCGTGATCGCGGCATCCCTGTCTTTCGCACCGGCGCCCAACGAACGGTCGGATTTTTCCGATTTCTTCGGCAACAACGTCACCTCGATCGCCTTTCGCGATGCGCATGATGAACTCGACATAAGGATGAGCGCGCGCGTTTCGGTGTCGCGGCCCGAGCCGGGGCTCGACGTGTCGCCTGATATCGGGCGTCTGAGGCAGGAACTGGCCGCGGTGCGATCGCTGGCGTCCGCGTCCCCGCACCATTTTCTGGCGGGAAGCGCTCATTCCGGCCTCGACGGTGCGATCACCTACTATGCGCTGGACAGCGTCGGCACCTCGGCAGCCGGGACGGCGATGAATTTGTGCAACCGCATCTATCGCGATTTCACCTATGACGGCGAGGCAACCACGGTGCGGACCCGCGCCAGCGTTGCCTTCAGGCTGAAGCGCGGCGTCTGCCAGGATTTTTCGCACATCATGATCGCCGGGCTGCGCGGGCTCGGCATTCCGGCCGGCTATGTCAGCGGCTTCCTGCGCACCATCCCGCCAAAGGGCAAGCCGCGGTTGGAAGGCGCCGATGCCATGCATGCCTGGGTCAAGGTCTGGTGCGGGCGTGACGCCGGCTGGCAGGAATTCGACCCGACCAACGGCATGCGAGCCAGCAACGACCATATAACCGTCGGCTACGGCCGCGACTATTCCGACGTGGCACCGATCGTTGGGGTGCTGAAAACCACCGGCGGACAGGTCGGCGAGCAAGCTGTCGACGTCATTCCGGTTGTATTGGAGAAGACGTGAAAGCGAGTCGAAATGCGCGAGGCGTTCCGCGGCTGCAATTCTGGAGAGCGAAGCGACTTCTCAAATGCGGAAGGGGCCGCTAATCTATAGTCGTTTCGAGGGACAGCCAATTGTACTGGTAGAACGCACGGACGCGGGGTCTTGTAATTGAAAGCGGTCAGCGTCGTCATTCCTGCTCACAATGCGGCGGCAACCATTGCGAGAACGCTGGCGTCGCTTGGCAGTGAAGCCGAGGTCATCGGCGAGGTCTTGCTGGTAGACGACGCGTCGACCGATAACACGGCTGATGTGACACGGGAGACGTCGGCGCAACTCGGACTGCCGTTGCGCGTTCTGCCGGCCGCTTGCCGCGATGCCGGAGGCGCCCGCAACGTCGCGCTGGCACAAGCGCTCCATCCCTGGGTGTACCTGATCGACGCCGACGATTTGCATCTCCAGGGCGGATTGCGCGCGCTGCTGCGGCAGGCGGAGAGCCAGCCGGAAGCCGGCATGATCGTTGGTGCCTACCGGCGACGGGTGAATGGCCAGGATCGGCAGATCAAAGTGCCCAATGGCTACCAAACAGGGTGCCTGGCCAATGCCTCGGCCTATGTTAAGGGCGATATCAGGTCAGTCGCCGTGGGCAGCGTGCTCGCATCCCGGCACCTGATCGGCGAGACGCGGTTTCCGGTCGGCCTTGCCTATGATGAGGACACGCTGTTCTGGGCACGGCTGATGAGCAAAGCATCTCTTGGCATGATCCCGCAGCCGGTCATGATCTACGAGGTTTCCGTTGAACGTTCCGACAATCGGTTCACGATCAATCCCGTGCGACGCTTCCTGGAGTGGCGCAAGGAATTGCGCAAACTCGTCGACAGCGATATCCCCGTCTCGGCGCTCAAGACCCGGGAAGGGCTCGTCGCCCTCAAAATCGCCCGTGTTCACTACGCTCGCGGGAACCTGGATATGGCCGCGCGCTTCCTGGCCGTGGCCGCCGCCGCGCCCAAGCGACCGTCGGATGCTTGGCGTTGTATGCGTTACAAGGCCAAAGTCTCCTGCTGGCGATGGTTTTCGGCGCCAAGAATCCCCTTGCAAAGTGCTTTATGACAGCCAAGCCGAATTTGGCGGTCGTTGTGATTGGCTATCGTGCGCCACCAAGCATGATCGGATCGGTGAGATCGCTCATCGATCAAGGCGTGGCTCTCGAGATATTGGTGGTCAACTCTGGCGGAGGCGACGCCAAGTCGCTTCTGTCTGAGGCGGGTTTGGATGTGCCGGTGATTGAAATTTCCCACCGGCTATTTGTCGGGGCAGCGCGCAATATCGGTATTGCCGCCACGAAGGCGCCATTTGTTGCATTTCTTGCGGATGATTGCCTCGCCTGCCCCGATTGGGCAGAGGCGCGGTTATCTCAGCATCTGTCCGGCGCCCCGATGGTGTCGAGCGCGATCTTGAACAGCCATCCTCAAAATCCATTTGCCTGTGCCGCATATCTTGCCTTGTTCGTCCGCCGGCTTCCTGGCCTGCCCGCGGAGCTTGCGCTTCGCTACGGTGTCTCCTTCGATCGCCGGTTGTTCGAAAAGTACGGCGTGTTCGACGAATCGATGCGGGTTGCCGAGGACACCGATTTTTTGAAGCGGCTGCCGCCGGAACTCGAGCCACTCTGGTACCCACGGGTCAAAACTATTCATCGCAACCAAACGTGCTTGCTTGGTTTGCTCGTCGACCAGTATCGGCGCGGCTATCGCACTGGCGCCTACTACACAGGGACGACCCCCTCCAAACCTCTTCGGCTTGCCCGCAATACTTTCAGCGATCGCCGTCAGGTTCGAAGATTGGTGCAGATTGGACTGTCTGGCGCGGAGCTGGCTTTCGCCAGGCGCTCGATGCCGATCGTGCTGTTGGCGTTGTTGGCGAAATCGCTCGGCGTTTATCGAGGCGCTCGCGCCCAGTTGAAAATGGCGGGGCGAGCCAAGAATGATCTCTAGCCACATCAAGCCAAGGCGCTGGCGACGCGGCAGACTGTTATGGACGCGCCAGCGAACAATTGCTGTCTTCAGCTATCGCTATGATGCGCATCTGGTTCCCGATCTGATTGCCAATCTGGATTCCGTTGTCGACGGCTGGATAGCCTTCGACGATCGTCAAGCGGAAGGCGTTTTCAGCAGCGAGACGCAGCGACGGCAATTGCTGCTCGAAGCCGCGAATGATGCGGGAGCCGATTGGATTCTGGCTGTCGACCCTGACGAGAGGCTGGAGCGCGCAGCGGCCGAGCGCATCGGGCAACTGACGGATCGCCGCCGAAGGACCGCATGGGGCTTCCGGTTCCGCGAGATGTATTCCTCAACGGATTACAGGGTTGACGGCCTGTGGGGTGACAAAATGCAACATCGCCTTTTCAGCGCTTACGATCCGATACACTACCAAGCAAAGGATCTGCATGGACTTTGGTACCCTGCGGACCTTGCGTTCAAGGAGCGAGATAGTGGTCTCAACCTGTACCATCTGAAGATGATCGAACCCAGGCGACGTCTCGGCCGACAGGCACTGTATCAGCATCTCGATCCCAATCATGAGATGCAGGATATCGGCTACGACTATTTAGCCGACGAAACCGATGCCCGGTTCGAGACCATTTCGCCGGGGCGTGATTACCAGCCGATCCATATCGATGATGGCGGGATGTGGATGGCCGACCTTGCGAGCGGCATCACGGAATAACGGCAATCCAGCAACTTCTTCGGAACCGGTGGCGTATCCGTTGCTTATCTTCGGATCGGATCTGGTGGAGACATCATGCTGGACAAGCCGAAGGCGAATTTTCGACGGTCATCCGCAGAGGAAGACAGCCTCGGCCGGCATGGGCACAGCTCGGCCCAACACGCCGCACTGACCTATGTCAGCGACGCCGAACCCGGCATACGCCGGCTGAAGGTCGGCAACGGGTTTTCCTACAAGCGACCGGACGGGAAAGCGGTCTCGGATGCCGCAAGGGCGCGCATCGAGGCGATCGTCATTCCGCCGGCCTGGACCGATGTCTGGATCTCGCCCGATGCCGATGGCCATATCCAGGCGACCGGTCGGGATCAACGGGGCCGCAAGCAGTATCGCTATCATCCGCAATGGGCCGAAGAACGCGACGGCGCCAAATATTCTAGCCTTGTCGCCTTTGCCGAAAGCCTGCCGGGCCTGCGGGGCATGATTGACAGCGATCTGCGCCGTCGCGGACTGCCGTTCGAGCGTGTCGTCGCCGCTCGACAACACGATGATCCGCGTCGGCAATGCCGCCTATGCGCGCGACAACAAGAGTTTTGGGCTGACGACGTTGCGAGACCGTCATGTCGATATCGTGGGCTCGAGCCTGCGCTTCGCCTTCAGGGGCAAATCCGGCAAGGAATGGAAATTGAAGCTGGTCGATCGCCGCATTGCCGGGATCGTGCGGGGGGCGCAGGAGCTGCCTGGCCAGAAGCTGTTCCAGTATCTGGACGAGGGCGGCAACAGGCGGCCTGTCCGTTCCGACGACGTCAATCGCTACATCAGGGACGCTGCCGGCGATGCGTTCAGCTCCAAGCATTTCCGCACGTGGGGCGGCACCATACATGCCGCGTCGCTGTTCGCGCGGACGGAGCTGCCGGAAAGCCAGGCACAGCAAAAGCGGGCGATGAACAGCGTCATCGACAAGGTCGCCGAGCGGCTGGGCAACACCCGTGCCGTCTGTCGCAAATGCTATATCCACCCGCGCGTTTTCGAGGCCTGGTCGCAGGGACGGCTGCTGGCCGAAATGGCGGAAGCCAACAAGCGCAAACGGTCGATAGACGGTCTCGATGACGAGGAAGTTCTCGTGCTGCGGTGGCTGCAGACGCACGAACGGTGACTGGCAGCAATTGGCGGTGTCCATCCGGATTTTTTTGTCGACGTCGTGTCGGGATCGGTCCTACTGTTTCGTCCTTTGACTGAGATAAAGGGCCAATCATGCTTTATGCCATCCTCTGCTATGCCTCCGAAGACGTCGTCAGCTCCTGGAACAAGGCGCAGGACGACGAAGTCATGGCCAATCTCCTCAACGTCCAGGACAAGTACGCCAAGGCCGGCCGGCTCGGTCCCGTGGCGCGGCTTTTGCCGACGACGGCAGCGACGACGCTGCGGAAGGTCAAGGGCGAGGCGATCGTCATCGACGGACCATTCGCCGAGACCAAGGAGCAGTTCCTCGGGTTCTACACGCTGGAATGCGCCGACCTCGACGAGGCAGTCGAATTCGCCCGTGAGCTCTCCGAGGTCAATCCGAGCGGCGGCTCCTATGAGATCCGGCCGGTCTCGGTGTTCAACCCCACCAAGGTGGCCGTATGACCGAACTTGCCTGGATCAGCTCGGCGATCAGCTCCGCCCGCCCGCAGGCGATGGGTGCGCTGCTGCGCTATTTCCGCGATCTCGACACGGCGGAGGAAGCTTTCCAGGATGCCTGCCTCAGGGCATTGAAGAACTGGCCGCAGAACGGGCCGCCGCGTGATCCGGCGGCATGGCTGATCTTTGTCGGCCGCAACAGCGGCATCGACGCGGTGCGCAAGCGTGCCAAGCAGGCGCCGATGCCGGAAGAGGACCAGATCTCCGATCTGGAAGATGCCGAGAGCGATATCGCCGAGCGGCTGGACGGCGCGCACTATCGCGACGACATATTGCGGCTTCTTTTCATCTGCTGCCACCCCGATTTGCCGGCAACGCAACAGATAGCGGTCGCGCTGCGCATCGTCTCCGGTCTCACCGTAAAGCAGATCGCGCGCGCCTTCCTGGTCGGCGAGAGCGCCATGGAGCAGCGCATCACCCGCGCCAAGGCGCGCATTGCCGATGCCGGCGTGCCGTTCGAGACGCCTGGCGCGGTCGAGCGCTCCGAACGGCTCGCCGCTGTCGCCGCCATGGTCTACCTGATCTTCAATGAAGGCTATTCGACCAACAGCGGCGAGGCCCCGGCCCGGGCGCCGCTGTGCGAGGAGGCGATCCGGCTCGCCCGGCTGTTGCTGCGGCTGTTCCAGACCGAGCCGGAGATCATGGGACTGACGGCGCTGCTTTTGCTGCAGCATGCCCGCGCACCGGCCCGTTTCGACGAGGACGGCGAGATCGTGCTGCTCGAGGACCAGGATCGCTCGATGTGGAGCCGCAAGATGATCGACGAGGGATTGGCGCTGGTCGACAAGGCGTTGCGCCATCGCAAGCCCGGCCCCTACCAGATCCAGGCCGCGATCGCCGCGCTGCATGCCCGGGCAGAGAAGGCCGAGGATACCGACTGGGTGGAGATCGACTTGCTGTACGGCCTGCTCGAACAGATGCAGCCGTCGCCGGTCATCACACTCAACCGCGCGGTGGCGGTGTCCAAGGTGCGCGGCCCGGAAGCCGCGCTTGCCATGATCGAGCCGCTGGAGCCTAGGCTTTCCGGCTATTTCCACTTCTTCGGCCTGAAGGGCGGGCTGCTTATGCAGCTCGACCGGGGCGAGGAGGCGCGGGTCGCCTTCGACCGCGCTATCGCTCTTGCCAACACGGCGGCGGAAGCGGCCCATATCCGCATGCATATCGACCGTTTGATGAAGGACGGTGCCGTGCGCACGCCGGCGAAAAAGGCCAACTGAGCCACGTTTGCCCCTATGGCCGTTCGTGTCGCCTGGATCAATCGTGTCATTTGGCCTTGGACCATGCCGGGGTGGCGATTTTCCCTTGAAACGAGTAAGGCCACGCCATGATTGTGCCTGAAGTGCCTTTTCGGCATGCGGGCGGCATGGCGAAGGTTTTGACCCGACGCCATATGATGGGATCTGAAAGGAACAAGAATGACCATAGCGAAGGAAACGGCCGAGCTTCTGGCGAAACTGGGTGTGGCCAAGGACGCGCTTGTCGGCGGCGACCTTATCGTGCGCAGCCCGGTGACGGGCGAAGAGATCGCGGCGCTGACAACGATCTCGCCGGCCGATGCGGCCAAGGCCATCGATACCGCTCACAAGGCGTTCCAGACCTGGCGGCTGGTGCCGGGCCCGAAGCGCGGCGAACTCGTGCGGCTTCTCGGCGAGGAGTTGCGTACGCACAAAGCCGAGCTTGGCCGGCTGGTGTCGATCGAGGTCGGCAAGATTCCGTCCGAAGGTCTGGGCGAAGTGCAGGAGATGATCGACATCTGTGATTTCGCCGTCGGTCTATCGCGGCAGTTGTATGGTCTGACCATCGCGACCGAGCGTCCGGGCCATCGCATGATGGAAACGTGGCATCCGCTCGGCGTCGTCGGCGTCATTTCGGCCTTCAACTTTCCGGTCGCGGTGTGGTCGTGGAACGCGGCGCTGGCGCTGGTCTGTGGCGACGCGGTGGTGTGGAAGCCGTCGGAGAAGACGCCGCTGACCGCGCTCGCCTGCGAGGCGATCTTCAAGCGCGCCGTGAAGCGTTTCGGCACTGACGCGCCGCAGGGCTTGGCGCCGGTGCTGATCGGCGATCGGGCCGTCGGCGAAATCCTGGTCGACCATCCCAAGGTGCCGCTGGTTTCGGCCACCGGCTCGACCCGCATGGGCCGGGATGTCGGGCCGCGGCTGGCCAAGCGCTTCGCTCGCGCCGTGTTGGAACTTGGCGGCAACAATGCCGGCATCGTCTGTCCGACAGCCGATCTCGACATGGCGCTGCGCGCCATTGCCTTTGGCGCCATGGGCACGGCCGGGCAGCGTTGCACGACGCTGCGGCGCCTGTTCGTGCATGAAAGCGTCTATGACGCGCTGCTGCCGCGGCTGAAGAAGGCCTATCAGAGCGTTTCGGTCGGCAATCCGCTCGAGACCTCTTCGCTGGTCGGGCCGCTGATCGACAAGGCCGCCTTCGACGCCATGCAGAAGGCCCTCAAGGAAGCCACCGCCCATGGCGGCAAGGTGACCGGCGGCGCGCGGGTCGAAAACGGCCACCCGGATGCCTATTATGTGCATCCGGCGCTGGTCGAGATGCCGCAGCAGGTTTCACCGGTGACCGAAGAGACCTTCGCGCCGATCCTCTATGTGATGAAATATTCGGATTTCGACGCTGTGCTCGACGAGCACAATGCGGTCGGTGCCGGCCTGTCCTCGTCGATCTTCACCCGCGACCTGCAGGAATCCGAGCGTTTCCTCGGTGTCGACGGTTCGGACTGCGGCATCGCCAATGTCAATATCGGCACTTCGGGGGCGGAAATCGGTGGTGCGTTCGGCGGCGAAAAGGAAACCGGCGGCGGCCGCGAGAGCGGCTCCGATGCCTGGAAGGCCTATATGCGCCGCGCCACCAACACGGTGAACTATTCCAAGGCCCTGCCGCTCGCCCAGGGCGTCTCGTTCGACATCGATTGAGAAGACCCAGGCTTACCAGGGGTCAGTGTCGATCAAGCTAAGCGAGCATCAATCGACACAGGCGGAAGGTGTAGACGCCGCCGTGATGCTGGACAGCTTCTGAGGCTTGTCCAGCGTCGGCTTTTCGTGGCGTCTCTTCATACGGGTCCTCGCCGATCATGGCGCCGCGCATGGTGGCCATTGGAGTGCTAACGGGCGTGACGGATTCGTGCATCCCCCGTGCGGGGGATGCCGCACCCCTCAACGGCCTGCCGTCGAGCCAAAGGCTTCGGCGAAGGCGGCGTCGATGATGGCCAGCTTCACTGCCTGGGCGGTGATGTATTCCTGATGGAAATCGCGCGACACCCACATCACCGAATTGCCGCGCTGGCCGAGCCAGCCTACACTGCCGAGGTTCTCGGCATCGCGCAGCTTGCGCGCGAGGTGCGTTCGCGACAATTTCAGCCAATTGGCGAAATCGCCGATCGAGACGATGCCGGTCGGGATCCGATCGCGGTCGGCATGGTCGGGATCGACGCCTGAGAACAGCCAGTCCATGACGACGCCGCCATTGTTGAGCCAGGTAAACAGCGAAAAGGTCTGTTTGGGCTCGCGCACCGGATGGGACGAGAGCAAGCCATCGGCAATCCCAGGCTGCACCCTGGCGAGTGCGTCCGGCCGTGCCAGGAACCGGGCCACGCGGTCCGCACCGTCGAGACTGTCCAGTGTGTGCAGATGTGCCAACAGCCACAGGGTAACCGGCTCCAGCGAGGCCAGCGGCGGCCGCAGCGGGCGGATGCGGCCGTCCTGTGGCGCGGGCACATACTCGATGAAACCGTAGTGCAGCATCTCCTTGATGAAGGCGTCGGCCGTGTTGCGGCTGGCCACGGAATGCTGGCCGATCACATCGATGAAACGCGCCGCCGTCAGCTCCTTGCGATAGTCGTCTGGCTCTCGCCTGAAATGCAGTGCGAGACCGATATGGGCCATCAGCCAGCGTTGCTGCGTGGCGAACACCGAGGAAAGCCGCGGGTTCGTCTCGTAGGTCCGGTTCATCGCCTGCGCCTGGACGCGGACACAGCGATGCAATGCCGGATGGCCGGCAATATCCTCCAATGTGAGCGTCATTCTCCCCCGCTGCGATAAGCCCCCTTGTCGCGACGACGCAGGGACACATTTTCAGCCTTCGGCGCCCATGTCCAGATGCCGCGGTCAATAGTGGGTGAATGTGTACCGTGGGTTGTGCGCGGGGCTGCTCAGCTGTCGCCTTGCGATGGGGGGAAACAAGCCTGAAAGGCGCCATCGACGACGGCCAGCTTGGCGGCCTGGACGGTCATGTATTCCTTGTAGAACCGCTGCGACACCCACATCACCGAATGGCCACGCTGGCCCAGCCAGCCAATGCTGCCGAGTTCTTCGGCGGTGCGCAGTTTGCGGCCGAGATGAGTCCGCGACAGCTTGAGCCATTTGGCGAAGTCGCCGATCGAAACGACGCTGGTCGGAATCCGCTCCAGGCCGGCATGGGCGGGATCGATGCCCGACATCAGCCAATCCATGACGATGCCGCCATTGTTGAGCCAGATGAACAGGGAAAAAGTCTGGTTGGGTTCGCGCACCGGCTTTGAGGCAAGCAGGCCGTCAGCCACCAGCGGCTGCAGCGTGGCAAGCATGTCAGGCCGATCCAGGAATCTGGCCAGCCGGTCGCCGCCATCGATATGGTCGAGCGTGCGCAGATGGGCTGTTACCCAGCCGGTGAACCTTTCGATGGTAGCCGCCGTCGGTTGCAGGGGATGCGTGCGGCCGTCGCCGCCGGCCACATACTCGGCGATGTTGTAATGCAGCATCTCCTTGATGAAGGCGTCCGCCGTGTTGCGGCTGGCCACGGCGTTCTTGTGCACGACCTCGATGAAACGCGAGACTGTCAGCTCCTTGCGGCGGTCGTTGGGGTCACGCCTGAAGTGCATGGCAAGGCCGACATGCGCCAACAGCCAGCGCTGCTGCGTGGCAAAGATGGAGGCCAGTCGCGGGGTTTCCTCATAGATGCGGATCAGGGACTGAGACTGTTCCTGAACGGAGCGGTGCAAGGCCGGATGGGCCGCTATGTCTTCCAGATTCAGCGCTGATCTCCCGGTGCTTGGAATCAACTCGGATAGCGAAGTTGCGTTCCCCATTTTCCAGCCTTCAACACGTGTGTCCAGACGTACCGATTACGGAGAACAGGGCCAGCAGCGACGAGCACCCACGGCGAAGGGCTCATGATCCAATTCGCTAACTGATTGCTATGGCTGGGAAAACTCCTCCCAATAATAGTCAGCTCTGACGGCCGTCCGTTGAATTGACCTTCACAAATGCCGGGCATAGTTTCCGCGTCATCCGAGCGGCGGGGGCTCGCCTTTCGGACATGAATTCGAGAAATGGCTGCGAAGACGAGCGATCTGCGATCGCCCGCGGCGAAGCCTTGTCCGCATACTACCTCGAATAACGAGTGGCCGGGTGAAGTATAGAAGCAAGATCGCGATTGGCCAACAAGCCGGAGGCTTGTCTGTTTCCAGCAGGTCCGGGGCGCGTGGCGGGCGGTCCGCCATGCTTGCGGCTTCGATATGTCTGTGGTGCCGGGTCGATGTGGTAGGCTGCGCGACGGCGTTCATTCTCCAGCTTGCGGGCGCAGCGTTCGCAAGCGCGGCGCCGCCAGGTGCAATTGCCGGCACCAGTGACCGAAGCGGTCGACATAGATGTAGATGACCGGGGTCGTGTAGAGGGTCAGGATCTGGCTCAGGATCAGGCCGCCGACGATGGCGATGCCGAGCGGCTGACGCAGTTCGGCCCCTTCGCCAAGCCCGATGGCCAACGGCACGGCGCCGAACAGCGCCGCCATAGTCGTCATCATGATCGGGCGGAAGCGCAGCAGGCACGCCTGGTAGATGGCGTCGTGCGCCGGCTTGCCTTCGTTGCGTTCGGCGGCCAGCGCGAAGTCGATCATCATGATCGCGTTCTTCTTGACGATGCCGATCAACAGGATGATGCCAATCAGCGCCATGATCGAGAACTCGATGTTGACCAGCGTCAGCGCCAGCAGGGCGCCTACGCCGGCCGAGGGCAAGGTCGAGAGAATGGTCAGCGGGTGGGCGTAACTCTCGTAGAGAATGCCAAGCACGACATAGACGGCGATCAGCGCCGCAAGGATCAGCAGCGGCTGGTCGGAGAGCGAGTCCTGGAACACGCGTGCCGTGCCCTGGAAACTGCCGTGGATGGTTGTTGGCATACCGATGCGGTCGGCCGCCGCGTTGATGGCCGCGACGCCTTCGCCGAGGGCCACGCCCGGCGCCAGATTGAACGACAGCGTGGTGGCGACGAACAGGCCCTGGTGGTTGACCGAGAGCGGCGTGCTGCCGGGCCCATAATGCGCGATGGCCGACAGCGGCACCATGGTCTCGGCTCCGGTGCTGACCGCCGAACCGGTCGAGGCGGCGCTCCTGCCAGTGCTGGTGATCGAATTGTTGGCCTGGTTGCGCGCCGCGTCGGCGGCGACCGACTGGGCGCTGGTGCGCTGGCCCGAAGTGACGAATGTGCCGGCGACCGCATTGCTTGCCTGCGAGCCATGCACCGAGCCGCCCGACGTGCTGACATAGACCTTGTTCAGCGCGTCCGGGTTCTGCCAGTATTGCGGCGCCACTTCCATGATGACGTGATACTGGTTGCGCTGGACATAGATAGTGGACACCTGGCGCTGGCCGAAGGCGTCGTAGAGCGTGTTGTCGATCTCGCTGGCTGATATGCCGAGGCGGGTCGCCGTGTCGCGGTCGATAGTGACGTCGGCTTCCAGGCCCTTGCTCTGCTGATCGGAGTTGAAGTCGGTGAGCTTGGGTTCCGTCTGCAGCGCGGCGGCGAGCTTGGGCGCCCACTCCGCCAACTCGTCGAAACTGTCGCCTTGCAGAGTGTACTGGTACTGCGCGTTCGACTGGCGCCCGCCGACGCGTATGTCCTGCACCGCCTGCAGGAAGAGCGTGGCGCCAGGCACACCAGCCAGTTTGGGCCGCAGCCTGGCGATAACTTGGTCGGCGGAGATCTTGCGCTCGGCCAGCGGCTTCAACGATACGAACATGAAGCCGGAATTGGTCTGACCGCCGCCGGTGAAGCCGACCGCGGTGTCGACGGCCGGATCCTTGCTGACGATGCCGGCGAACTGGCTGAGCTTCTGCGACATTGCCTGGAAGGAGGTCGCCTGGTCGGCCTGGATCGAGCCGGTCAGCCGCCCGGTATCCTGCTGCGGGAAGAAGCCCTTCGGAATGGTGACATAGAGGTAGCCGTTGAGGCAGAGCGTTGCCGCCAGCACCGCCATGATCAGCAAGGGGTTGTGCAGCGCCCAGGACAATGAGCGGCGATAGAAGCCCAGCATGCCCTCGAAGATGCGCTCACTGAAGCGGTAGAGCCGGCCGTGCTGGCGCTGTCCCTCGGGTCGCAGCAGGATCGAGCACATCATCGGCGTGGTGGTCAGCGATATGGCCAGCGAGACCAGGATCGCCGCCGACAGCGTGATGGCGAATTCGCGGAACAGCCGGCCGACAATGCCACCCATCAGCAGGATCGGGATGAAGACGGCGATCAGCGACAGGCTCATCGACAGCACGGTGAAGCCGACCTCCTGCGAGCCCTTGATCGCCGCCTCCATGCGGCCCATCCCGGAAGCGGTGTGGCGGGCGATGTTTTCGAGCACGACGATGGCGTCGTCGACGACGAAGCCGGTGGCGACCGTCATTGCCATCAGCGAAAGATTGTCGATGCTGAAGCCCATCAGGTACATGACGCCAAGCGTGCCGATCAGCGATACCGGCACGGCAACGATCGGCACCAGGGTGGAGCGGACGTCGCGCAGGAAGGCGAAGACGACGACGATCACCAGGCCGATGGCGATCATCAGCGTCTGCGCGACCTCGCTCAGTGAAGCGCGGATAGTGGTCGAGCGGTCGACCGCCACCGACAGGTCGATGGCAGGCGAGATCGAGGCGCGCAGCGTCGGCAGCATCGCCTTCACCCGGTCGACCGTCGCGATGATGTTGGCGTTGGGCGAGCGGTTGAGGATGATCAGCACGCCCGGCTTGCCGTTGGCGAGACCGGCATTGCGGATGTTCTCGACGGAATCATTGACCTGGCCGACATCTGAAAGCCTGACCGGCGCGCCGTTGCGGTAGGCGACGATCAGCGAGCGATAGGCATCCGCCTGATTGGCCTGGTCGTTGGCGTAGATCTGGTAGCGCTGCTGGCCGACGTCGATTGCGCCCTTTGGGCTGTGAGCGTTGGCGGAGGCAAGGGCGGCGCGCACGTCCTCCAGCCCGATGCCGTAATCGTAGAGCACCTGCGGGTTGAGTTCGACGCGCACAGCCGGCAGCGAACTGCCGCCCACCGACACCTCGCCGATACCGTCGACCTGCGAGAGTTTCTGCGCCAGCACGGTGCTGGCGGCATCGAAGAGCTGGCCCTTGGACAGGGTGTCCGATGTCATCGACAGGATGAGGATCGGGGCGTCGGCGGGATTGACCTTGCGATAGGTTGGGTTGGAGCGCAGGCCGGACGGCAGGTCGGCGCGGGCGGCGTTGATCGCCGCCTGGACGTCACGCGCGGCGCCGTCAATGTCGCGGTCGAGGCCGAACTGCAAGGTGATGCGGGCGCTGCCGACGCTGCTCGACGAGGTCATTTCATTGACGTCGGCGATCTCGCCGAGATGCCGCTCGAGCGGGCTGGCGACGGTGTTGGCCACCACTTGCGGGCTGGCGCCCGGTAGCGAGGCCGTCACCGATATCACGGGATAGTCTACCGCGGGCAATGGCGCCACCGGCAATTGAGGAAACGCCACCAGCCCGGCCGCCAGCAGGCCGAAGGTCAGCAGCGTCGTCGCCACCGGCCGCCGGATGAAGGGAACCGACAGGTTCATGGCCTGGCGTCCGCGCCCCTGGTGTTGGGAAGATCGGGGCTGTGGGGAAGATTGGGTTCGATGCCCCGCAGCCGGGCGGCGAGGCGGTCGAACCAGAGGTAGATCACCGGCGTGGTGAACAGCGTCAGCAACTGGCTGAGCAGCAGGCCGCCGACGATGGAGACACCCAGCGGATGGCGCAGTTCCGAGCCGACTCCCGTGCCGAGCATCAGCGGCAGGGCGCCCAGCATCGCGGCAAGAGTCGTCATCAGGATCGGGCGGAAGCGCAGCAGGCAGGCCTGGTAAATGGCCTCGCGCGGCGCCTTGCCTTCATGGCGCTGAGCGTCGAGCGCGAAGTCGATCATCATGATGGCGTTCTTCTTGACCACGCCGATCAGCAGGATGATGCCGATGATCGAGATGATGGTCAGGTCCTGGCCGGCGATCATCAGCGCCAGCAGCGCGCCGATGCCGGCCGAAGGCAGCGTCGATAGGATGGTGATCGGGTGGATGAAGCTCTCATAGAGCACGCCCAACACGATGTAGACCGTCACCACGGCCGCCAGGATCAGGAAGAGCGTGTTGTCGAGCGAAGCCTGGAAGGCGCGCGCCGCGCCCTGGAAACTGGTGATGATGCTAAGCGGCATGCCGATGTCGGCCTGCGCCTGCTGGATCGCGGTTACGGCTTCGCCGAGCGACGTGCCAGGCGCCAGGTTGAACGATACCGTGGTGGCGGGGAATTGCCCCATATGGGTGATCTGCAGCGGCGTGGTGGCGACATGGGTGGTCGCCACCACCGACAGTGGCACCGGGGCGCCGCCCGTCGACGACGGCAAGTAGACGGACGAGAGCGCCTTGAGTGAATCCTGTTCCGACGGGGCGGCTTCGAGAATGACGCGGGACTGGCTCGACGTGGTGTAGATGGTCGAGACCATGCGTTGGCCGAAAGCGTCGTAAAGCGCGTTGTCGACGGTCGCCGGCGTGATGCCGAAGCGCGCGGCCTGGTCGCGGTCGATGTCGACAAAGACGGCAAGGCCGCTGTTCGAAAGGTCGCTGGCGACATCGGCGAGCTGCGGCAGCGTGTTCAATCTGGCGAGTAGCTTCGGCGTCCATTCCCCGAGCTCGTCGGCATTGGCGTCCTGTAGCACGAATTGATACTGGGTGCGGCTGACCTGGCCGTCGATGGTCAGGTCCTGGACCGGCTGCATGTAGAGCGTCATGCCCGCCACCGAAGCGGCTTCCTGCTTCAGGCGCGCGATGACCGTGGTGATGTCGGCGCTGCGCTCCTCATGCGGCTTGAGATTGATCAGGATGCGGCCGACATTCATCGTGGTGTTGGTGCCGTCGACGCCGATGAATGACGACAGGCTGTCGACATCGGGGTCTTTGAGAATCATGGCGGCCAGCTGCTGCTGGCGCTCCGCCATGGCGGCATAGGAGATCGACTGCGGCGCCTCCGATATGGCCTGGATGACGCCGGTGTCCTGCACGGGGAAGAACCCTTTGGGGATGACCACGTAGAGGGCCGCTGTCAGCACCAAGGTCGCGGCGGCCACTACCAGCATCAGCGTCTGTCGGTCGAGCACCCAAGTCAAAGCCCTACCGTAGCCCCGGATCACCCAGTCGAAGAAGTCGCGGCTGGCGCGTTGCAGGGCGTTCTCGCGCACCGCCGCCACCGGTTTTAGCAATTTTGCGCAGGCCATCGGCACCAGCGTCAGCGAAACCACGGCCGAGATCAGGATGGTGGTGGCGAGCGTTATGGAGAATTCGCGGAACAGCCTGCCGACGACATCGCCCATGAACAGAAGCGGGATCAGCACCGCGATCAGCGACACGGTCAAAGAGATGATGGTGAAGCCGATCTGCTGCGAGCCTTTCAGCGCCGCCTGCAGCGGCGTGGCGCCTTCTTCGACGTAGCGCGCCACGTTCTCGATGACGACGATGGCGTCGTCGACGACGAAGCCGGTGGCGATGGTCAGCGCCATCAGCGACAGATTGTCGAGGCTGAAGCCGAACAGGTACATGACGCCCAGCGTGCCGACCAGCGACAGCGGAACCGAAAGGCTCGGGATCAGCGTGGCGCGCGCGCTGCGCAGGAAGACGAAAATGACCAGCACGACCAGGATGATCGACAGCGTCAGCTCGTATTCGACGTCGCGCACGGAAGCGCGGATGGTCGTGGTGCGGTCGGTAAGCACCTTGACGTCGACGGCGTTTGGCAGCGAGGCCTGGAGCTGCGGCAGCAGCGCCTTGATGCGGTCGACCACGTCGATGACGTTGGCACCGGGCTGGCGCTGGATGTTGAGGATAATCGCCGGCGTGCTGTTCATCCAGGCCGCCAGCCGGTTGTTCTCGGTGGCGTCGACCACGTCGGCCACGTCGCTTAGCCGCACCGGAGCGCCGTCCTTGTAGGCGACGATCAGCGAACGGTATTCGTCGGCGCTCTTCAGCTGGTCGTTGGCGTTGATGGCGTAGGCGCGCGATGGCCCGTCGAAATTGCCCTTCGGCGTGTTGACGTTGGCGCTACCCAGCGTCGTGCGCAGATCGTCGAGGTTGAGGCCGTAGGCGGCGAGCTTGCGCGGATCGGCCTGGACGCGTACGGCGGGGCGCTGGCCGCCCGAGAGGCTGACCAGGCCGACGCCCGGCAGTTGCGATATCTTCTGCGCCAGCCTGGTGTCGGCAAGCTGCTGCACGTCGCGCAGCGGGATGGTCGCCGAGGTCAGGCCGAGGGTGAGCACCGGCGCGTCGGCAGGATTGACCTTGGCATAGATCGGCGGCGCCGGCAGGTCGGCCGGCAGCAGATTGCCGGCGGCGTTGATGGCGGCCTGTACTTCCTGTTCGGCGACGTCGAGCGAGATCGCCAGGCTGAACTGCAACGTGATGACGGAGGAGCCGGCCGAGCTCACAGAGTTCATCTGGTTGAGGTTGGCGATCTGGCAGAGCTGGACTTCCAGCGGTGCCGTGACCGAGGAGGTCATGACGTCAGGGCTGGCGCCGGGATAGAAGGTCTGCACCTGGATGGTCGGATAGTCGACCTCGGGCAGGGCAGAGACGGGCAGATAGCGATAGGCCAGCAGGCCTGACAGCATGATGGCGACCATGAACAGCGATGTCGCCACCGGCCTCAGGATGAAGGCTCGCGACGGGCTCATTGCTGCTGTCCGGACTCCGGCTGCCCTGACTGTGAACGACGATGCTTGTGGCCCTGATGCTTGTGTGCCGTGCCGTCGGGCGTCTGTCCGTTGGTTGTCTCCCCATTTGGTGTCTGCCCATCCGACGCCTGTCCGTCCGATGGGGCTGCTGCCTGTGGCGGGGTCGGGGCAGGGGTCTGAGCTGATGGGGTCTCGCTGGCCGGGATTGGCGCCGTCGCCCGAGGCGACGCCGGCGCCTGGCCGTCCTGCTGAAGGTTGACATGGGCGCCGTCGCGGAGCTTGTCGGCACCGTCGACGACGACGCGGTCGCCGGGATTCAGCCCGGCGAGGATCTCGACGCGTTCGCCATTGGTGACGCCGAGCGTGACCTTGCGCACGGCGACCGTGCTGTCGGGATTGACCAGGTAGACGAAGGTGCCGGGCAGGCCGCGCTGGATCGCCGCGATGGGGGCGATGGCCGCGTCCTTGTGTTCGTCGACCAGCAAAGCGACGTTGACGAACTGGTTCGGATAGAGGACGCGCGCTTCGTTGGCGAAGCCCGCCCTCAGTTTGATGGTGCCGGTGCTCGGGTCGATCTGGCTGTCGAAGGTTTCGAGCTGACCGTCGGCGAGCTTCTTGGCTCCGGCGCGGTCGAAGGCTGATGTGGGCAGCGTGGCGCCCTGCCGCATGCGCTGCGCGATCGCGAGCAGTTCATCCTCGGGCACGGTGAACAGCACGCTGATCGGCTGGACCTGCGTGATGACGACGATGCCGTTGGCGTCGCTGGGAGTTACGTAGTTGCCCTCATCGACCTGGCGCAGTCCGGCGCGTCCGTCGACCGGAGCCAGAATGCGGCAATAATCGAGATTGAGGGTGGCGGTCTGTATCATCGCCTGGTCAACCTGGATGGAACCCTGGTCCTGCGCGACAAGGGCGACCTGCGCGTCGAGGGTCTGGGGCGTCGCCGTCCCCTGGGCCACCAGCTTCTGGTCGCGAACGAGGTCGAGCTGGGCATCCTTGAGCATCGCCTGGTCGCGCACCAACTGGCCCTGGGCCTGGGCGAGCGCCGCCTGGTAGGGGCGGGGATCGATCTCAGCCAGCAGGTCGCCCTTCTTGACGTCCTGGCCCTCCTTGAAATTCACCTGGACGAGCGGACCGGTGACCTGCGGCTTGACGGTGACGGTGGAGAGCGAGGTTACCGTGCCGAGGGCATTGAGGGTGACGTCTATCGCGCCCTTTTCGATGGCGGCGGCGCCGATCGTCGTCGGCTGCGCGCCGCGTCTGCCGCCGGGCTGCCTCGCCTCGACATGCGGGCGCTGATAGAAATAGGCGCCGGTGGCGGCGACAATGGCAATGAACATCAGCCACGGAATCCAGCCATGCGAACGGCGTGGCGCGACGGTCGTCGGCAGGGGCATTTCCAACTGCTGGTCCATGGCGGCATCTCTTACCCCCATCAACCAATATGGCCGAACCCCCGCGAAGTCGAATTAACAGTTGGACAGGTTTGGCGCGGCTTTCCCGGTCGGGCCAATGGCCCTGGGCGCCCTTCACTCGGCGGCCTGAACGCGGCTGGCCTGGATAAGCGCGCGGATCTCGGAGCGGCAGGAGCCGCAATTGGTGCCGGCCCTCAGCGCGCCGCCGATGGCTTCAACCGTGGTGCAGCCGGCCGCCACCTCGGCCACGATCTGGTTGGCCCCGACATTGAAACAGGAGCAGACGGTGGCACCGGCATCGGGCCGTTCGGCACCGGCTCGGCCAGCGACGACCCTGAAGCGTTCGCGCTGGCTGGCATGGACCTCTTCGAGCTGTTCTGTCGCCCAGCCGCGCGACACCGCGACGGGGCCGGGCGCGACGAACAAGGCGCCGACCAGGCGCTCGCCATCAAAGGCGGCGATCCGGTGCTGGCCAGCGTCGCGATCGTGATAGGCGAGCATTTCGACCGAGGAGGCATCGAAGAGCCGGCTGGCGAAGGCTGTCCAGTCGGCAGCGTCGTCGGCAAAGGCCAGCTCGATCCGCCAGCCGCCCTTGCAGCGGGCCACGGCCCAATAATCGGCGGCGATCGCCTCGGGGCGGTGCCGCGTCACGGCGAAGCCAAATGCCTTTGCGGCAAATTTCTCGATGCGAACCGCGACGTGTTTCAACGCCGGCTGGCCTGAGACCGGGTCGACGAGCGGCGCGGTCAGTGTATCGACCCGGCCCTTGGCGGCGAACTGGTCGGTCCAGTGCATCGGCGCGAAGACGCTGCCGCGGCGCTGGCGGGGCGTGATCAGGGCGCGGACCCGCACCTCGCCGCGCGTGCTGGAGATACGCACGATGTCGGCGTCACCGATGCCATGGTGCTGCGCATCCGCCGGGTGGATTTCGACGAAAGGCTCCGCGATGTGCTGGGACAGACGCGCACTTTTGCCGGTGCGCGTCATGGTGTGCCAGTGGTCGCGGATCCGGCCGGTGTTGAGGATGAGCGGGAAGTCGGGATTGGTGCGGGTTTCCGTGGTGGCGCGGATGGCGATGAAGCGGGCCTTGCCGTCGGGGGTGTAGAAATTGCCGTTGGCGAAGAAGCGGGTGGTGGAAGGGCCGCGTGCAGCACGAGCGGCTTGCTCAGGACGCCGTGCAGCGTGGGCGGCTGGGCTCGGCGCCGGCCATTGGAAAGGCGCCAGCGCCTCGTATTCCTCCCCATCAACGCCAGCGTAAATCCCGATATCGAAATCCCGTGCGGCATCATTCTCGAACCCGGACAGCGCCGCGTGCTCGCCAAAGATCTCCGCCGGCGTGACATGTCCAAACGCCTCGCCAAACCCCATCCGCCGCGCCACTTCGGCAACAATCCACCAGTCGGGCCGCGCCTCGCCGGGCGCTGCCAGAAAGGCGCGCTGGCGCGAGATGCGGCGCTCGGAATTGGTTACGGTGCCGTCCTTCTCGCCCCAGGCGGTGGCGGGCAGCCGGACATGAGCATGGCGGATGGTATCGGTGCCGGCCAGCACGTCCGACACCACGACGAACGGGCAAGCCTTGATCGCCGCTTCGACGGCATCGGCGTCCGGCATCGAATCGACCGGGTTGGTGGCCATGATCCACAGCGCCTTGATGCGCCCGTCGGCTACTGCCTCGAACATGTCGACGGCTTTCAGCCCGGGCTGTTGCGCAATCGCCGGGGCGCTCCAGAAGCGCTGCACGCGTTCGCGATGCCCAGGGTCGTCGATCTCCATATGGGCGGCGAGCATGTTGGCCATGCCGCCGACCTCGCGGCCGCCCATGGCGTTCGGCTGGCCGGTCACCGAAAACGGTCCGGCCCCCGGCCTGCCGATGCGGCCGGTGGCGAGATGGCAGTTGATGATGGCATTGACCTTGTCGGTGCCGGACGACGCTTGGTTCACACCCTGGCTGTAGACCGTCACCGTCTTCGCGGTCGCGGCGAACAAGCTGTAGAAACGGCTGAGCTCGTCTTCGCTCAAGCCCGTGGCCGCCGCCACGCCGGCAAGATCGAGCGCGGAGGCCGCGAAGAGGGCCTGGCCGAAGCCTGTCGTGTGCGCCGTGATATAGGCGCGGTCGAGCGCGTTGTGCTGGCCGAGCCAGGCGAGCAGGCCGGTGAACAGGGCGACGTCGCCATCCGGCGCGATCGCCAGATGCATGTCGGCGATATCGGATGTCATTGTGCGGCGCGGGTCGATGAGCACGATCTTCATCTCCGGCCGCTTTTCCCGGGCCGCCGCGATGCGCTGGTAGAGCACAGGGTGGCACCAGGCGAGGTTGGAGCCGACCAGCACGATGAGGTCGGCCAGTTCCAGATCCTCGTAGGTTCCCGGCACCGTGTCGGCGCCGAAGGCGCGGCGGTGGCCGGCGACGGACGAGGCCATGCACAGCCGGGAATTGGTGTCGATGTTGGCCGAGCCGATGAAGCCCTTCATCAGCTTGTTGGCGAGGTAATAATCCTCGGTCAGCAACTGGCCCGAGACGTAGAAGGCGACCGCATCCGGCCCATGCTCGGCGATGGTTTGCGAAAAGGTCGAGGCGACAAGATCGAGCGCCTCGTTCCAGCCTGTCCGGCCGTCGTGGATTTCGGGATGGACCAGCCTGCCGTCGAGGCCGATGGTCTCGGCGAGCGCCGAGCCCTTGGAGCAGAGTCGGCCGAAATTCGCGGGATGATCGGGGTCGCCGCGGACGGACACTTGCCCGTCCGCGGCGACCTTCGCCAGCACGCCGCAGCCCACCCCGCAATAGGGGCAGGTGGTCCTCACCTCGCGTGCTGCGTCGATCTCCATGTTCAGGCGGCGCGGCTGGCCAGGGCTTCCAGCGCCAGGAACAGGCGCTCGCCCTCGACCTTGACGGAGATCGTGCGCACCACGCCCTCATCTGCACCGAGCGCCTTGCCTGTTTCCAGCGAGATCACCCAATTGTGCAAGGGGCAAGTCACCGCCGTGCCATGGACAATGCCCTGGCTGAGCGGTCCGCCCTTGTGCGGGCATTGATCGTCGATGGCATAGACTTGGTCGTCCTGGGTGCGGAAGACGGCAACCTTGCCTTGCGGTGTGGCGACGCAGCGCGCGCCACGGCGGGGGATGTCGGAGAGGGTGCCGATGGCGATCCAGGTCATCTAGATTTCCTTTTTGCACGTTCTTGACCGAAAACCGGGTTCCACTTTTCGGGAACACGCGCTCACTCCGCCGCCTGCGCAAACTCGACCGAAGCCATCGGCCGGAACTCGTGCTTGTCCTTGCCGGAGACGCGCTCCGACCATGGGTCGACCTGGGCGAATTTCTGGCTGAAGACAAAGCGCTCGTAATAGGCCCCGCGCTTGCTCTGATCGTCCATGATCTGGCGCTTGATCTCGGGAATGCCGATGCGCTTGGCCCATTTGTAGATGCGTTCGAGATAGCGGCCCTGCTCGCGGTACATCTGCGTCAGTGCCACGATGTGCTCCAGTGCTTCGTCCTCGGTCTTGACCAAGCCGAGCACTTCGGTGCCCTTGATGTCGAGGCCGGCGGCGCCGGCGAAGTGGATCTCGTAGCCAGAGTCGACGCAGATGACGCCGACATCCTTGCAGGTCGCCTCGGCGCAGTTGCGAGGGCAACCCGACACCGCCATCTTGACCTTGGCGGGGGTCCAGGAGCCCCACATGAACTTCTCGATGCGGATGCCCAGGCCCGTCGAATCCTGGGTGCCGAAGCGGCACCAGTCGGAGCCGACGCAGGTCTTCACCGTGCGCAGGCCCTTGGCGTAGGCATGGCCGGAGACGAAGCCGGCCTGGCCGAGATCGGCCCACACCGCCGGCAGGTCTTCCTTGCGGATGCCGAGCATGTCGATGCGCTGGCCGCCGGTGACCTTGACCATCGGGATCTCGAACTTGTCGACGACGTCGGCGATGGCGCGCAGTTCGGCGGCATTGGTGACGCCGCCCCACATGCGCGGCACCACCGAATAGGTGCCGTCCTTCTGGATGTTGGCGTGGACGCGCTCGTTGATGAAGCGCGACTGGTAGTCGTCGGCGTAGTCGTTTGGCCAGTCGCAGACGAGGTAGTAGTTGAGCGCCGGCCGGCATTTTGCGCAGCCGCAGGAGGTCTTCCACTCCAGCTCCTGCATGACCGCCGGAATGGTCTTCAGGTGCTTGGCCTTGATCAGCCGGCGCACCTCGTCATGGCCGAGTGTCGTGCAGGAACACATCGGCTGCACGGCGGCCGGGTTGTAGGTGTCGCCGAGGGTCAGCACCATCAGCTTCTCGACGAGCCCAGTGCAGGAGCCGCAGGACGCCGACGCCTTGGTGTGGGCACGCACATCATCGAGCGAGGTCAGGCCCTTGGCCGTGATCGCGCCTGTGATCTTACCCTTGCAAACGCCGTTGCAGCCGCAGATTTCCGCATCATCCGGCAAGGCTGCAACGGCCGCCATAGGGTCCAGCGGGGCGCCCCCCTGATAGGACTGGCCGAAGATAAGCGTGTCGCGCATTTCCGAAATATCGGTCTGCTTCTTCTTGAGATCGTTGAACCAGGCGCCGTCCGCTGTCTCGCCATAGAGCACGGTGCCGATGATGCGGTCATCCCTGAGCACCAGGCGCTTGTAAACGCCGGCCGAAGCGTCGCGCAGCACGATCTCCTGGCGGTCCTCACCCTCGGCGAAGTCGCCGAGCGAGAACAGGTCGATGCCGGTGACTTTGAGCTTGGTCGGCGTGTCCATATGGACGAAGGCGGCGGTCTCGTTGCCGGCGAGTTGGCTCGCCGCGACACGTGCCATCTCGTACAGTGGCGCCACCAGCCCGTAGACCATGCCGTTGACCTCGGCGCATTCGCCGAGCGCGTAGATGTCGGGATCGTTGCTGCGCATGCCGGCATCGACGACGATGCCCCTGTTGACGGCGATGCCCGCTTCTTTGGCCAGTGCCGCATTCGGCCTTATGCCGACGGCCATGACCACCAGCGTCGCCGCAATGATGGTGCCGTCGGCAAGTTCCACCTGCTCGACCTTGCCGTCGCCTGATATCGCCTGCGTGTTGGCCTTGGTGATCACCTTGATGCCGCGTTGTTCCACCGCGCGCTGCAGGAGATAGCCGGCGGCGGGATCGAGCTGGCGCTCCATAAGCGTCGGCATAACGTGCAGCACGGTGACGTCCATGCCTTGCGCGTTGAGGCCGGCAGCGGCCTCCAGCCCGAGCAGGCCGCCGCCGATGACCACGGCCTTGGACCGCGATTGCGCGGCGAGCATCATGGCGCGAACGTCATCGAGGTCGCGATAGGTCAGCACGCCCGGCAGATTGTTGCCCGGCACCGGGATGATGAACGGCACCGAGCCGGTGGCAATGACGAGCTTGTCGTAGGGTTCACTCACGCCGTGGTCCGAGGTGACCGTCTTTGCCGCGCGGTCAATGGCGACGATCTTGTGGCCCTTGTAGAGGGTGATGCCGTGCTTGATGTACCAGCCGTCGCCGTGGATGATGATTTCCTCATAGCCCTTCTCGCCCGAGAGAACCGGTGACAGCATGATGCGGTCGTAATTGACGCGTGGCTCGGCGTTGAAGATGGTGACGGTGTAGCGGCCCGGCGCCTGCACCAGTAGGTGCTCCAGCATGCGCCCGGGAGCCATGCCGTTGCCGATGATGACGAGTTTTTCGGTCATTGGGCTACTCCGCGGCTTCGACGAAGCGGTGGCGTTCGTAGAGGAATTTCAGCACGGCCTCGCGGCAACGCAGGAAGGTGCGGTCGGAGGCGAGCTCGACACGCCGGCGCGGCCGCGTCAGCGGCACGGCAAGCACCTCGCCGATGGTCGCCGCCGGACCGTTGGTCATCATGACGATGCGGTCGGAGAGCAGCACCGCCTCGTCGACATCATGGGTGATCATGATCGTCGTCGAGCCGAGCCTGGAATGGATGTCCATCACCGCGTCCTGCAGGTGGGCACGCGTAAGCGCGTCGAGCGCGCCGAACGGCTCGTCGAGCAGCAGGATTTTTGGCTCCATGGCCAGCGCTCGCGCTATGCCGACGCGCTGTTTCATGCCGCCGGAGATCTCGGCCGGGCGCTTGTACCTGGCATGCGCCATTTGCACGAGGTCGAGATTGCGCATGATCCACTCATGCCGTTCGGCCTTGCTTTTCGAACGGCCGAAGACTTTCGACACCGCGAGGCTGATGTTCTCGTAGACGGTGAGCCACGGCAGCAGCGAATGGTTCTGGAACACCACGGCGCGTTCGGGGCCGGGGCTGTCGACCTCCTTGTCCTGAAGCAGCACTGCGCCGGCGGATACCTTGGTCAGGCCCGCGATTAGGTTCAGCAAGGTCGACTTGCCGCAGCCGGAATGGCCGATGATGGAGACGAATTCGCCCTTGTCGATGGTCAGCCTGATGTCGCTCAGCACCTCGCTGACCTGGCCGCCGCGGGCGAAGGATTTGTCGATATGGTCGAGTTTCAGATAGGCGGTCATCGCGCTTTCCTCACTTTGCCGTTGTGCCGCGGGTGACGAAAGCACCGACCGCCGCGACCAGCCGGTCGAGGCAGAAGCCGGTGACGCCGATATAGGCGAGCGCGACGATGATGTCGGGCAGCCGCGACGAGTTCCACGCGTCCCAGATGAAGAAACCGATGCCGACGCCGCCGGTCAGCATTTCGGCGGCGACGATGGCAAGCCAGGACAGGCCGATGCCGATCCTGAGGCCGGTGAAGATGTAGGGCGCCGCCGCTGGCACCATGATCTTGACGAAGAACTCGAACGGGTTGAGCCGCAAGATGAGCGCGACATTGCGGTAATCCTGCGGAATGTTGCGGACGCCGACGGCGGTGTTGATGATGATTGGCCAGATCGAGGTGATGAAGATGACGAACAGTGCCGACGGGTTGGAGTCGCGGAACGCCGCCAGCGACAGCGGCAGCCAGGCAAGCGGCGGCACGGTGCGCAGGATCTGGAATACCGGATCGAGGCCGCGCATGGCCCAGATCGACTGGCCGACCAGGGCGCCGAGCGCGACGCCGACGACCGCGGCCAGGCCGAAGCCGATGGCTACGCGCTGCAGCGAGATCAGCACCCGCCAGGCCAGCCCGATATCCTGCGGACCATTGTCGAAGAACGGATGCGCTATCAGGTCATAGGCCTCGTTCCACACCTGGCTTGGCGGCGGCAGGCTCGAAGTGGGCGACGAGCAGGCGACCTGCCAGACAACGAGCAGAAGGGCGATGACGATAATTGGCGGCACCAGTGTGCTCGCCAGCCTGCCGGCGATCGCCATCGGCTCGAAGCGTCGCCGCGCCTTGGCGGTCAAGGCGATAACCTCCGCCGGCTTCGCGGGAAACGCCTTCACATTTGTGTCCTCGATAGTCTGGATCGACATTTCTGGGAAAAACTCCGTGTGCGGGCAGCGACTGCAAACAGCGCGGTGCGCCGTTTGCTCCGACTACGCAGATGCCTTGATCTTCAGGCTGTCGAGATAGGCGGAGGGGTTGGCTGGGTCGAAGACCTTGCCGTCGAAAAAGGTCTCGACGCCACGCGATGAGGATGCCGGAATGTCGGTCGCCGCCACGCCAAGATCCTTGGCCGCCTCGCGCCACAGATCCTCGCGGTTGACTTGGTCGACCAGCGCCTTGATGTCGGTGGTCGGCGCGAACTTACCCCAGCGGATGTTCTCGGCCAGGAACCAGGCATCATGGCTTTTGAACGGATAGGAGACGCCGCCCTTCCAGAATTTCATGTAGAGATCGGTGCCGTTGGCGACGCGGCCGTTGCCGTAATTGATGTCGCCCTTGAGGCGGCCAATAATGTCGGTGACAGGCACGTTCATCCATTGCCGCTTGCCGATGATGGCGGCCATCTCGTCCTTGTTCTCCTTGGCTTCGCACCATTGCTGGGCTTCCATGACGGCCATCAGGATCGCTTTGGTGGCGTTCGGGTATTTCTCGATGAATTCGGCGCGCAGGCCCAGCGCCTTTTCCGGATGGCCCTTCCACAATTCGCCCGTCGTGGCGGCGGTGAAGCCGATGCCCTGGTGGACGAGCTGTTCGTTCCATGGCTCGCCGACGCAGAACACATCCATGTTGCCGACCTTCATATTGGCCACCATCTGCGGCGGCGGCACGACGATGGTCGAGACATCCTTGTCGGGATCGATGCCGCCCGCGGCCAGCCAGTAACGCAGCCAGAGGTCGTGCGTGCCGCCCGGGAAGGTCATGGCGGCCTTGATGTCCTTGCCAGCTGCCTTCTTGGCGGCGAAGGCGTCCTTCAGCTTCGAAGCGTCGAGGCCGACACCGGTGCCGGCATATTCCTGCGCGACCGAAATGCCCTGGCAGTCGTAATTGAGGCGCGCCACGATCGCCATCGGCAGCGGCTGGTTGTTCTGTGTCACCTTGCCGGTGTGCATCAGGTAAGGCAGCGGTGTCAGGATATGGGCGCCGTCGATGCCGTTGGCCGCGCCGCCGAGCACCAGATTGTCGCGCGTCGCGCCCCAGGAAGCCTGCTTCAGCACCTCGACATCGGGCATGCCGAATTTGGCGAACAGGCCTTTCTCCTTGGCGATCGTCAGGGGTGCGGCATCGGTCAGAGCAATGAAGCCGAGCTTGGCGCCGGTGACTTCCGGCGCGGCGGTGGCGGCATAGGCGCCGGAGGGGAAGAGCTTGCGGGCCGCCATGAACAGGCCAGCCGTCATGGCGCTGCTGACCAGAAAATCGCGGCGCGTCACATCCTTGAGGACTGTTCCCGTCCCGATCCAGTTCTTCATCGTCTTCTTCATCGTCGTCTCCGGTTGAACGCGACCCGCGCCGTCGATTGCGTATTGGCCAAAACAAAAAAGCCGCCGGCCAGGTCTCGCGCGGCCCGGAAATCCGGATAGCGTCTTGACCTGATCGGCAGCTTTGCCTGTGGCGCCCGTCATTGGACGCCTGTTCCGTGACCCGCGAAGGGCCTGGTTATTTCAAAGCAGGAACCGTGCCAGTTTGCGGAGAATGAGAAAACATCAATGAAATCATTGATAAGCGCCGGTCGCCGGCGTGCAACGCGACATGACGAGAAGGCCAAAGATTGTTCATTGGCGTCACCGTGCGCACAATTTTTGTGCAATGCACAAGGCTGGCGCGTAAATGATCAAGGTTCCGCACGGGCCGATTTCTGACCGGCAATATAGGCGCCGATCTCATCGGGATCGAAGATCTGGCCGTCGAAGAAACCGTCGGGACCTAGCACCAGGCCGGCCCCCGTCGCGCCGACGGCGGTTGCGACCTTGAGCGCGCCCTCGACCTTCGCATTGGCGCCGGGAAGGGCGACCCCGAGCGGCTTCAGAGCCGAGCGGTAGAGGTCGGGCCGGTAGCAATCGCGGGCGATGGCGAGATTACCGGGTGTGTGCGCGACATGTCCCCAACGCACCATCTGCGTGTAGAACCACAGCGCATGGCTCTTCCAGGGAAAGTTCGCCGCCTTGTCGAAGGGCAGGAAGAAGTCGTCTATATCCAGCTCCGCCCCGCTGCCCAACTGGAGATGACCGGTCAGGATCGGCATCTGTACGGCCGGCGGCAGGCCGAGGAAGCCGGGCTGCGCCATTACCGCGGCCAGTTCGCCGTGGTTGCCTGGATCCTGGCACCAGCGCGCCGAATGATGCAGCGCCCGCAGCAGCGCCGCCAGAGCTTCGGGATTCTCGTCCGCCCAGGCCTTGCGCACGCCGATCACCTTCTCCGGGCTGTTGCGCCATATCTGTGCCTTGACGGTGACGATATGGCCGGTGCCGGCGGCCACCGCAGCGCTGTTCCAAGGCTCGCCGACGCAGTAGCCGTCGATGCGTCCGGCTGCCAGCGCATCGGCCATGAAGGGCGGCGGCACGATGACGATTTCGATTTCGCGGTCGGGATCGATGCCGCAGGCGGCCAGCCAGTAGCGCAGTTCATAATTGTGCCCGGAATGCGGATGCACCACGGCAAAGCGAAGCGGCTCGCGGCCTGCGGTCGCTCGTTCACGGATGAATGCGCCGAGTGCCGCTCCGGCGCGCGCCGGATCGAGATCGGCCTTTGCGCCATGCGCAGCCATGCCGGCCCAGACGGCGTTGGAGATGGTGATGCAATTGCCGCCTAGCCCAAGCGAGAACGGCACGATGGTCTCGGAGGCGAGCGGCGTGAGCCCGAGATTGCAGGCGAGCGGCATTGGTCCCAGCATATGCGCCAGATCGAAGTGGCCGATGGCGATGCGGTCGCGAATGTTGGCCCAGGACGTCTCGCGGTGGAGCGTCAGGTCGATGTCTTCGCGTGCGGCAAAGCCAAGCTCGCTTGCGGCCACCAGCACGGCACTGTCGAAAAGCGGCATGAAACCGGCGGTGATCTGGTGCTTCATGCTCATTCGTCCTCCGCCGGCCCCAGCAAACCGGCCGCGGTTACCAGGCTCTGGGCGATGTCGCCGATCTTGCGGTTCTGGTTCATCGCCGTCTTGCGCAGCAGCGTATAGGCGGCCTCTTCGGAGAGGCCGCGCGACTTCATGAGAATGCCCTTGGCGCGGTCGACCACCTTGCGGCTCTCGAGCTCACTGCGTGCCGCATCCAGTTCGCGCGCCATGCGCGCGAAAGCATTGAAGCGGCTGACTGCCATATCGAGGATCGGCTTGACCCGCTCCTGGCGCAGACCGTCGACGACATAGGCCGACACGCCGGCATCGACCGCCGCCTCGATCGAGGCCTGGTCGGAGCGGTCGACGAACATGGCGATCGGGCGCTTCACCGCGCGCGACAGCTGGAACATGTTTTCGAGCATGTCGCGGTTGGGGTTTTCGAGATCGATGACGATGACGTCGGGCTCGATCTCGGCGATCCGCCGAGCGATGCCGGCGACATCGTGGATGACGGTGACCTGCTCATGGCCGGCCTCGCGCAAGCCGGCCTCGATAATCGAAGCGCGGATGCAATTTTCATCGATCACCAGGACGGCTAAGGCAGATCGGACCATGCCCCCATTGTGGGCAAGGCCGCGAAATTGTGCAATGCGGCATAACCACGTCCATTTACAGGGACGTGGTTATGCCCAACCCTCGGCGCGGAACGATCCCGCGTCTGGAACTGCGTTCCGTTAGCCGCAGACGCGAACGTCTTCGATCACCTTGTGGTGGTGGCGCCAATGGACGATCGTTTCGGTGTGGCAGCGATGGTGGCGGTGGTGGCGGCGATATTCGCCATTATTGTCGTACTGGACGTTCTGGTCGCCATCATACTGGTTGTCATAGCGCCGGTCATGATGACGGCGAATAACGATTCCACCGTCGGCTTGATCATCAGGCGAATATCGATTGCCGTCGTCCGACTGGATGATCACACTTGCCGCTTGCGTCGGCGCAATGACCGCGGCGCTCGCTGCCAATGCCAAAAGGGATGCTAAAATCAACTTTTTCATTTCGTCCTCCTGCGCGTTCAAAACATATGAACTCTACATATAAACTCGCGGCAGAACCCGGCGTTCCCCTTGAATCTACACGCTTTGCGACACCGGGGAAATCATGACGTTATCGTCCAGTCGCTGCAGGCGCACGAAGGCCGTCAGCGGCAGGTGGTCCGAAGCGACGCGCGAAAGCGGCGTGTCGTGTGCCTCGACGGCGGCGATCATGCCATGCCGGTTGCCCATGATCCGGTCGAGCGCCAAAAGCGGCAGGTTCGACGGGAAGGTCGGAACCGCCGGCGGCTGCGGGCCGAACGTCGCATGCAGCGTGTTCAGCGCCGAGCGGTTGCCGAGCCGCCACTCGTTGAGGTCGCCAAGCAGGAGCGTCGGTTTTTCGTCGGGACTGTTCATCAGATCGAGCACGACGCGCGCCTGCTGGGAACGCGAACGGCGCAAGAGGCCGAGATGGGCGGCGATGATGCGCAGCGTCTCGGTTCCGTTCAGCTCGATCTCCGCCACGACCGCGCCGCGCGGTTCAAGGCCAGGAAGCCTGATCTGATGCACGTCGCGAACGACGCCCTTCTTGAACAGCAAAACATTGCCGTGCCAGCCGTGGCCCTTGCCGGTGGCGAAGATCGGGACCGGGATCAGCCCGGTTTCCCGTTCGAGACGGGGCAGGTCGAGCAGTCCGTCACGGTCGCCAAAACGGTTGTCCGCCTCCTGCAAGGCGATCACGTCGGGGTCGATTTCGCGGATGACGCGGCTGGTCCGCTCGGGGTCGAACTTGCGGTCGACGCCGATGCATTTGTGGACGTTGTAGGAGGCGACCAGCGTGCCGGTGGTGGCGGTCGCCTTGTGCGCGGCGGCGTTTGCCTTGCGCATCCGCCGATCGCGGATGGTCAAGAGCATGCTTGCCGGCAGGCTGCGCCCGTTCATTCGCATCGTGCGCCTGCCAGTTCAGATGCCTTCACCATGCACCTCAAATAGAGTCTTTGCGCTTATGTTCCATGATCGACATCAAACTATCCGCCAAACACGTCTTTTTGTTAAAGGCAGGGGACCCTGCTGGAGGTACGTTTCAAGTCCTTGTCCTTGTGCATGTCGTCCCCCAAAACCGGGGCCACTTTTGGGCGACATGCATCAGAGATAGGGCGAACCCAGCCAAAGCACCCGGTCGAACAGCCTGACGAGGAACGGCCGAGCGCGCAAGCCTTCGAGCGTCACCGGCACGGCAGACGTCATTGCCGATCCGATCCGCGCGTCGATCTCGCCGGCAAAGCCGGCGTCAAGAACCTCCAGGTCAATCTCGAAGTTAAGCCGCAACGACCGGGCGTCGAGATTTGACGAGCCGACATAGGCCCAGACGCCGTCGATCGACAGCAGCTTGGAATGGTCGAATGGGCCCTCCGCTCGCCAAATGCGGCAATAGTTCTTCAGGATCTGGTCGAATTGCGCGGCCATGGCGCGGTCGACAAGGAAGAGATTGTTCACCGCCGGCACCACGACATCGATCTCGACGCCGCGCCGGGCCGCGGTGATCAGCGCGCTGATCAGTTCGCGGTCCGGCAGGAAATACGGCGACATCAGCCGGATCGACTTGCGGGCGACCGAGAAGGCACCGATCAGCAGCTTGTGGTTGGTCTCGTTGCTGGCATCCGGCCCGGATGCGACCGCCCGCACCAGCATCGGCAGGCCGGGTGCGGGTGACAGTGGCGCAATTCGCCATGCATCGCCCTTCAATGCTTCGTTGGTGGCGAAGCGCCAGTCTTCGGCAGCGACCGAGAACAGGTCGGCGACGACAGGTCCGGTGACCTTGAAATGCGTGTCCCTGGCGCTGTTGGAGCCAGCGTATTCGGCGGAAAAGCCCTTGCGGATGTTCATGCCGCCGGTGAAGGCGACCGCCCCGTCGACCACCAGGATCTTGCGATGGGTCCTCAGATTGGCGTAGGGCAGGCGCAGGCCCATGACGATGTTGCCGTTGAAGACATCGGCGGGGACGTTGGCGCGGCGCAGATGACCCAGGATGCTGGGCACGGAGTAACGGGCGCCGACGGCATCGATCAGCACGCGCACGGTGACGCCGCGCTGTGCGGCACCAGCCAGCGATTCGACGAAAAGCAGGCCGACGGCGTCATTGTCGAAAATATAGGTCTCGAGCAGGACGCTGCGCTCGGCGCCATCGATCGCCGCGCGCATGGCGGCATAGGCCTCGTCGCCGGTCTCCAGCACGTCGATTGCATTTCCCGGGTTGAGCGTGCGCCGCGCCACCCTGTCGCCCAGCGTTCTGAGGCCTGTGAACCGTTGACCGTAGCGCTCGACGATAAGGGCCTCCTCGGCGGCGACATCGCGCTCATGCTTGGCGGATGCCCAGTCACCGGCAAGCGGCCGCTGCGCGGTGATCGTGGCGCGGCGAATGCGGTTGATGCCGGCCACGGCGTAGATCAGCACGCCGAGGATCGGCGACAGCACCATCACGCCGACCCAACCGGTGGCGGCGCGCACGTCCTCCTTGGTCATGACGGCGTGCGCGATGCCAACGGTTGCCATCGCCACCGAGATGATCGCCAGGATTTGGGTCCAGTGAGTCGCAATGGTCTCGAACATTGCCTGGACTATCCAGCGAGCGATTGCAGAAGGCAATGCAGCCGGTCAGGCGACGGATGGCGGTCGTGGTGCGGAAATCTATTTCCAGGCTGTGATCGAGCCGATGAAGTCGGGAGTTCAGTTTGGAAAAACCAATCTGACCCTGGGTAAAGCAAAGAGCCTGCGTGATCCGGCATCGTCCGGTGCTGCTTTGGTCCACAGGGCTTCCTGTACTTTGGTACCACATCTATTGTATATCAGGAAGAATGAAATTAGCGATATAACACTTTGATCACAGGCGAGGGGGAGCGCCGAACTATGACATTCAACTTCGAGCCACCTCCTGTGGGCGATGGCGACATGTCGGCCGAGTGTCAGCGCCAGTTGCTGCCTCGCGTGCGTGAAATCGTCCAGGCGGCGGTCGCGGCCGGCTGGAATGAGGACGATGTGCTTCTGGCTTTAGTGGAACTCACCTGGGATTTGTACGAGAAGCGGCGTGGCGATTTTTAGCCGCGCGGGCGTGCATCTCAACTGCTCCATACCGCATGTTGCCTTTCACGGATTCCGCTGGCCAGCCAAGCTGTGGGGCCGCGGAGACCGTACCACGCCGTCATGTAGGTGCGTTATATCAGTGCGAAACGCCGAATCGATCATGCCAGCCTGATCGACAAGAACTCTCGTATGGCGAAGACTGACGGGGGGCTGAAATAAAATACTCGGCAGCTTACGCCATCGGTCATTTTTTCTTTCTTTTCACGAACAAAAATTTTTGTTTGCGCATGGCACTTCTTCCCTAGCCGAGGCGCGTGCGTTACGTTGCCTTCGGGTCGGGCCAAGGGGATTTCAAGCGACAGCAAGGCGCTGAGGCGACTCGAATGAAAAATGCGAAGGCTCGGGAAAGCGGCGGTTCCCAGAGCATCGACCGAATGGCCCGATACGTCCTGGATATCATTCCTGAAAGTGCGGGGCCAAGAAGAGCCACCGCGCGCGGCAGCGTCATCCATTCCGTCCGCGGCCCCGGATCGCAGAACTTCCTGGCCAGGGAACATTCCGCGGGAATTGTGCTCAGGCCGGGACGCAAATTCAGAGCCTCGCTCGGCAGCGACAGGATCACCGAGTACGATGCGCCCGTAGGGTGCCTTATTGTCAATCCCGCAGGGGTAGACAGCACCTTCGCCTGGTCGGAGACCAGGGAAAACGCCGTCGTCTCCATTTCGCCCGAAGCGCTATCGGAACTGGCCGCTTATGAGTTCGATGCCGCCGACGTTGAGCTCGAGCCGCCTGCCTTTGGCACGGTCGATCTTCGCGCCCTTACCATAGCCCAGATGATCACGGCCGAGCTGACCGCGAAAGTGCCTCCCAACGAACTCTATCTGGATTCATTGCTCACGGTATTCGGCGTGCATCTGCTGCGCACCTACACGAGCAGCCACAGGCAGCCCGTGCCGCCCAAGGGCGGGCTTTCGCCTGTTGGCGCCCGACGCGTGCGCGAGTACCTCAATGAAAACTTCGTGCGAAAAATAATGGTCGCCGAGCTCGCGTCGCTGGCGGGTGTTTCGCCGAACCATTTCATTGCCAGGTTCGCCAGGACGTTTGGCATGCCGCCGCATCGCTACCTGATCAATCTGCGCCTGGACCTCGCGGAAAAGCTGCTGACCGGTGGCGATCTCGCGATCGCCGAAGTCGCTTACCTCACCGGTTTCTCGGACCAGAGTCACCTGGCCGCCACCATGAGAAAATACAGGGGAAGAACGCCGACCAGGGCTGGACATACTTCCGCCAGGAGTTGAAAGGCGCCGATGTGGCAAAGCAGCTACACCCGCCGCCTCGCCATCAGGAATCGGAATTTTGTACAAAGGTTGCGGAGTTTTCCAAAATACGTCGCCGCGATTGGGCTCCAAGGCTCGGCGGAACAATCCGGAATGCCACGGAGTCATTGTTCGCTACCCGGCCGGATTGGCCCAATGAAATGGATCAGCGATGCGGGCGCGGTGCGATCGGTCACGAATTGTTTTACGGGGGAACGGGGAGGACAGCCTCGGGTTGAATTCCATCTGGGTGCCAACAGGTCGCGAAATGCGGCGTGACGACGGTTCCCCGGGATCGGCCATAGGAGCCAATTCTTTGCGACAGCCGGAGCCGAACGTGAAGGGCGGACTTTCCGTGCGCAGCACACGCCTCGTGCAGGAATTCCTGGCCGAGAGCTTTACGCGCAAGCTGGCGCTTGCCGAGATGGCCGCGGTTTGCGGGCTTTCGCCCTACCACTTCATGCGGGCTTTCTCGCGGACGTTCGGGATGCCGCCGCATCAATATGTTCTCGATCTGCGGCTGGATCTCGCCGAAAGACTGCTTGCCGACAGCCGCATGACGATTGCGGACATCGCTCATGCGAGCGGTTTCTCGAGCCAGAGCCATTTTACAACGGTTATGAAGAAATACCGGGGCGTGACGCCGATGCAGTCGCGAACGGGCAAGCTTAACCCAAAGATTAGATAAGGCACCGCTCACGTCATTATTCTATTACTTGGTTTTAAAGCATCAGCTAAGGTAACGAGCCGTTAACCTCCGTCGGTTTGCTCCGGGTTTTTCTCACAAAACAGCAATTTCGTGAAATACGGAAGGCATGAATCATGTCTTCCTGCGATGTGTTGAAATTGTCAGACATTTGTCGTGCCGGCCAGCGGAGAGGGAACCATGACCGATATCAGCATTTCGAGTGACACATCCGTTCGGCGTCGCGTAGCTGATTTTGCCGGGCACTGGATCGTGGGCGCCGACTTCGGTTCCCGCTCGCTGCGCCGCCGCCTGATGGCGGTGCTGCGGATGGCGTCTCGCGTGCTTGGCATGCGACGCAAGGGACATGGGCTTGGAGCGCTCGGCAACGGCAGGATGCTGACGGCGGCGCTGGGTGCGATCGCATTGGCCGGCATCGCCACGCCGGCACTCGCGCAGGTTTTCGGCGGCGGCGGCACGGCAAATGGCGTGCGCGGTATCGCGTTTGGATCCGGAGCCGTGCAAAACGGAGCCGATTCCATTGCCGAGGGCACCAATGCCAGCGCGGGCAGCCAGAATGCCGTGGCAATAGGGTTCCAGTCACTCGCCTCCCAGATCAACTCCGTCTATCTTGGCTCGCGAACCGCTGCGGGAACAGGTAGTACTGGTACGAGCGCCATCGGCATTGGCACTGATGTCACGGCATCCCAGGCTGACGCCATCGGGATAGGACGTTCATCCGTTGCGTCGGCACAATACTCGGTGGCTCTCGGCCTGAACGCGCAAGCCACAGGCACCGGCGGCGCGATGGCGCTGGGCAGTGGCTCGATCTCAAGCAACGTCAATTCTGTCGCACTTGGCGTGCAAGCTCAAGCAATCGCGGCAGGCGCCAACGCGTTGGGTACCTTCTCTGTTGCTTCGGGAGGGAACTCCACCGCGGTCGGTACCAGCTCCGCGGCCAGCAACAACTACGCATTTGCCGGTGGCTGGTCGTCCGTCGCCAGTGGGGACAGTTCCGTTGCCCTTGGCAAGTCAGCCGGTGCATCGGGCATCAACTCGGTCGCCGTCGGCTCCAGCACCGTTGCTTCGGGAGCTTTTGGAGTTGCCTTGGGTAACCAGGCACAGACGCTCGCTGCCGGTGGTGCTGTGGCGATAGGCTCGGGCGCAATTGTGGCAAATGGCGCGACCTCCGGCGTCGCTCTCGGCAACAATGCAAACGCCGGCTCCAATCTTGCCACCGCGGTCGGCGTCGGCGCGAATGCCTCGGGGAGTGGGGCTGTGTCCATGGGTTCCAGTGCTAAAGCGACTGCCATTAATGCAGTCGCTTTAGGCGCGGGCGCGGCCGCGAGCCAGGCAAACACCCTAGCTTTAGGCGAGTTCTCCACTGCCAGTGGCGTGAACAGCACATCGATCGGTGGTGGGTCGGTCGCAAGCGGGCTTCAGGCGGTCTCTTTGGGTATCAACGCGAATGGAGCAGGCGCCAACGCAATTGCAGTCGGAACAGCGGTGCAGGCTACCGGCACCCAATCGATCGCCAGCGGCTATCAGGCCGCGGCATCCCAGGATAACACGATTGCGATAGGTACCCTAACCAAAGCAACCGGAACCGGCGCAACGGCGATGGGCAACGCAGCCAGTGCCTGGGGCAATCAATCCATCGCATTTGGTGTGGGCGCGCAGGCGGGCGTTCAGGCCAATACGGCCGTGCCCAACAGCATCGCGATCGGCACCAATTCGCTCTCTTCCGGCGGTTTCGCCACCGCAGTGGGCACTTCCTCAACTGCCAGTGGCGTCGCTAGCACCGCGATTGGCATGAGCACCGTAGCTGGCGGCGACAATTCGGCAGCCATGGGCTACCAGGCCAGCGCGACCGGAGCGGACTCCGTTTCGGTTGGGTCCGCAGCCAAGGCCACCGGTGCCCGTGCGTTTGCGGGCGGCCGTACGGTCACGGCCTCAGGCGACGATTCCATCGCCATCGGCACAACTTCCGTCTCTTCAGGGGCAGCCTCGACGGCACTCGGAGCGGGTGCGGTGGCACAAGACGTAAACGCGGTCGCCATGGGCACCGCCGCCAGCGCGATCACCGCCGATTCCGTCGCCATCGGCACGGGCGCCGTGGCCGACGGCGGCAAGTCGGTCGCCATCGGCGCGGGCAACACCGCTTTCGGCGACGGCGCGGTCGCCATAGGCGATCCGAGCTATGCGAGCGGCACGGGCGCCTTTACTGGCGGCGCCAACAACATCGCCAACAGCGACGGCACGGCAACCGCCACGGCCGCGAACATGGCCAATGGCGCGGTCGCCATCGGCAATAACAACAAGGCGATCGGACAGGGCTCCGTGGCGCTGGGCAACGGCTCGACGGCGGGTGCCGCCGGCCTCGCGGGCAATGTCGCGCTGGGCAATGGCGCGACGGCGGCGGCAAGCTCCGGCGACGTGGCGCTTGGCTCCGGCTCGGTTACCGCGGTTGCGGTCGGCACGCCGAGCGGGGTGGTCAACGGCACGACCTATGCCTTCCAGGGCACCAACCCAACCTCGACGGTCAGCATCGGTGCGCCCGGCGCTGAGCGCACACTTACCAATCTGGCGGCGGGGCGGATCAGTGCGCTCTCGACCGACGCGGTCAACGGCTCGCAGCTCTTCGCCACCAACCAGGCGGTCGACGCCATCGGCGCCACGCTCAACAACATCAACGTCGGCGGCGGCATCAAGTATTTCCATGCCAACTCGACGCTGGTGGATTCGTCGGCGACAGGTGCGGACTCCGTCGCGATCGGACCTGCCGCGACCGCGTCGGGGGCGGACGCTATCGCAGCCGGCGCCAATGCGATCGCCAGTGGCACAAACTCCTCTTCATTCGGGTTTCAATCGAAGGCGACGGGAGACAATTCTCTTGCTGCCGGCGTCAGCGCCAACGCCAGCGGAATCGGCAGTACCGCACTCGGTATCGGAACCGTGGCCGGCGGCGCTGAATCTACAGCCGTGGGCTTCCTCGCGAATGCGACGGGGCAAAATTCGATCGCGCTGGGCGCCAACGCCGTCGCCAGCAATGCCAGCGACGTGGCGCTGGGCGCGGGTTCGGTGACTGCTGTGGCGGTCGGCACGCCGAGCGCCGTCATCAACGGCACGACCTATGCCTTCCAGGGCACCAATCCGGCCTCGACGGTCAGCGTCGGCGCGGTCGGCGCCGAACGCACGATCACCAATGTCGCGGCGGGGCGGATCAGCGGCTCCTCGACCGATGCGGTCAACGGCTCGCAGCTTTTCGCCACCAACCAGGCGGTCGACGCCATCGGCGCCACCGTCAACACTATCGGGGGCAACATCACCAATCTCGGCAACACGCTCAACAACATCGCCGGCGATACCTCGACCGCCTATACCGACGCCAATGGAGTGGGCATACGCTACGCCCGCACCAACGAAACCGGACTGGCGCAGACCGATTCCTTCGCTCAAGGCGTCGGCTCCACCGCCGTTGGCTACCAGGCGACCGCGACCGGCGTCAGCGCGCTGGCACTCGGCCGCGACAGTGCGGCCAGTATCGATGGCGGCGTCGCCCTTGGCTCGGGTTCGGTTTCCGACCGCGCGCTGGCTCCGGCCACCGGCCAGATCGCGGCCGGCCCGTCGAACTTCATCCAGTACAACACCACCGACAAGACGCTGCTCGGCGCCGTGTCGGTCGGCACCAGCACTTCGTACCGCCAGATCACCAACGTGGCCGATGGTACGCAGGCGCAGGATGCCGTCACTGTCCGGCAGTTGCAGGGAGCGATCGCCGCGGTTTCGGTCACCTCCACCAAGTATTTCCATGCCAATTCGGCGGCGGGCGACTCGCTCGCCGTGGGTGCGGAGTCGGTGGCGGTCGGTCCGACCACGGTCGTCAACGGTGACAATGGCGTCGGCATCGGCAATGGCGCCATCGTCGACCAGACCGCGCCCGGCGGCACGGCCATCGGCCAGAACGCCCATGTGATGCTGGCCGACGGTATCGCGCTCGGCACCAGTTCGCTCGCCTCCGGCGTCCAGTCGATAGCGCTTGGTGCTGGCGCGCAAAGCACCTTCGCCAACAGCGTCGCACTGGGTGCCTCGTCGATCACGACGGTCGGCGCGCAAGCGGGCTATGCGGCCTTTGCCCTGACCGCGCCGCAGACTTCGGCCGGCGAAGTGTCGATCGGCGCCGCCGGCGCAGAACGCAAGCTCACCAATGTCGCGGCGGGCTCGGCCAATACGGACGGCGTCAATGTCTCGCAGCTCAAGGGCGTGTCGCAAAACGTCGCCAACCTGTTCGGCGGCAGCACCACGGTCAATCCCGACGGCTCGGTCACCGGCCCGACCTACACCATCCAGGGCAATAACTATTCGACCGTCTATGATGGCTTCACGGCGGTCGACAATGCGCTGACCAGCATCAGCAATGGCGGCGGCATCAAGTATTTCCACGCCAATTCGACGCTGGCCGACTCCACCGCCAGCGGTACCGACAGTGTCGCGATCGGACCGGCGAGCGTGGCCAGCGGCACAAACAGCGTCGCCGCCGGCAATGGCTCGACGGCCACGGGACAGGGCGCCGTGGCGCTCGGCCAGGGCGCCAAGGCCAACAACGCCAGCGACGTGGCGCTCGGCTCCGGCTCGGTGTCGCAGGCCGCCGTCGGCACCTCCAGCACCACCATTAACGGTAAGACCTACGCCTTTGCCGGCACGACCCCGACCGGAACCGTCAGTGTCGGCGATGCCGGCACCGAGCGGACGATCACCAATGTCGCCGCCGGTCGCGTTTCCTCCGGCAGCACCGACGCGATCAACGGTTCGCAGCTCTACGCCACCAATACGGCGATCGAGGATCTGACCAAGACGATCGGCGGCATCGGCGGCACCGTCCAAAACACCGTGCAGTACGACACGGTGACCAATCCGGACGGATCGACGACCAAGACCAACAAGATAACGCTGCAGGGCGGCGATCCGAATGCGCCTGTCGTCATCTCCAATGTCGGCCCCGGCGTTACCGGCACCGATGCGGTCAACGTCAACCAGTTGAACCAGAACCTGACCCTGAGCAAGAGCTACACCGACCAGGTGGCGGTGACGACCTTGCAGCAGGCCAACAACTATACCGACCAGAAGCTCGGCCAGCTCAATTCCGACATCAGCGGCATCAGGGACGAAGCACGGCAGGCGGCTGCGATCGGACTGGCCGCGGCCTCGCTGCGCTACGATGACCGTCCGGGCAAGCTGAGCGTGGCGGCGGGCGGCGGTTTCTGGCGCGACTCGAGCGCCTTCGCCTTCGGCGCGGGCTACACCAGCGAGGATGGACGCATTCGCGGCAATTTGTCCGGCACGGCGGCGGGTGGAAATGTCGGCGTCGGCGCCGGCCTCAGCTTCACACTGAACTGAGGCGGGAATGAAAGGACTTGCCGCCCTGACTTGCCTGGCGCTCTGCGGCGGCCTGATGCCGGCCGCAGGGCAAGTGGCGTCGCCGTACAGGATCAAGCCTTCGGATGTGGTGCTGCCGCCCGACGTGAAACTGGGAACCTATCAGCGCACCATCCGACCGTTCGAGAACTGGACGCTGATCTGCGACGAGAACCTGAAGGCTCGCAAGAAGGTCTGCAATGTCTCGCAGGTGATCGAGGACGGGGCCGGAAAGATGGCCTTCAGCTGGTCGCTTGCCGCCACCCAGGATGGCAAGCCGTACATGATCCTGCGCACCGCGCCGAACGCCAGGAGCGATGGCGTGGTGTCGCTGAAGTTCGACGGGCGCGACCAGCCTGTCGACGTGCACCTGAACGGCTGCAACGAGCTGGTCTGTGTGGGCATGTTGCCAGTGGGGCCGCTCATGCGCGAGCAGATCGCGCAGAAGGCGACGCCGGCGATCTCCTACCCGACCGTCGACGGCCAGACGATCACCGTGACCGCAACGCTCAAGGGGCTCTCCGAGGCCCTCGCGCCAATCAAGTAACCGGGGCATCACCATGAGCCAGCAAGATCCGTTCATCTCCCCAACGCGCGGCAGTGCGACCATCGAGCCGGACCGCAAAAGGATCGTCGAGCCGGATCGCAAGAGGGCCGCCGAACCGCGGCGGCGGTGGCCGCGCGTCGTCGGATTCGCGTTGTTGAGCGTGGCCATGGTGGGTATCGGCTTCGCCGCGGCGAACTATGCCGCAATCGCCGGCCTCGTCGGCAGCCCGACGGCCGCACAGGCCGGGACGGCGCCGCCCCCAGCGCTGCCGGACACGCCGTTCCTCGAACATGTCAGGCAGGCCGGGGTGCAGGCCTGTTCGACTGTCTATCCGGTACTTGGACAGCTTCTGACCACCGGGGCGAAATACAGCGTCAAATCGTTGTGGAACGACCAAGCCGCTGACAAGCACGCCATGCAGGCCTTTGTCGGCATGGACTATGCCACGGAGAAGTACAGCGGGCCGGCCGCCGGGGTGGTTTTCGCTTCCCCCACCGCCACGGGCTGCGAAGGCGCGATGGTGCGGGTGGCGCCGTTCGCCAGCCCCTGCGCCGACGTCCTGCCGATGCTGCCGCAAGGCAGCAAGATCACCGATCATCTCGGACAGGTCGAGGTGTACGAACTTGGCGGCAACACGGGGGAAGCGCTTCTCTTGCCGACGGGTGGCAGCTGCGTGGTCATTTCGGTCGCGTCGGCGGCGAAATGAGGCACGCGGGCGGATGGGCTCCTGGAAAGGATTGCAGACCATGAAATCGCGACGTTTGGCAGTTTTGGGCATGGCCTTGCTGTGGAGCGGTCACGTCATCTCGGCTGACCTGGTGGAACCAGCGGAGCCGGCTCAGGAGGAAAAAGGCATCTGGGCAGCCATCGCCTATTCCCAGACCGATACTAAATACGGCTTCTTCTGGGGAGCCGACAAGCGGCAGGAGGCGAAGGACATCGCGCAGAAACATTGCAAGAACGCGGGCGGAAAGGCCTGCAACGTCGTCGCTGTGTTCCGCAATCATCGCCATTGGAATGACGACGACGAGACCGGCTTTCCCTACAAGCATTGCGGCGCGCTTGCCATGGCCGACAAGGTCGAGAACCGTTTCACGCCCTGGGGCGTGAATTCGGCCGAGACCCGCCGGGAAGCCGAAGACCTCGCTTTGCAGGCCTGCCAGGCGTCGGGAGCCCAATGCAAGATCCGCGAATGGGTCTGTACGTGAGTCGGTTGAACGGCGCTCCCTTCGACGGAAAGAGAAAGTCGCAATCATTGGTCCATGGACATGTTCTCCTGAAGGCGGCCGTCGTCTCCGTGGCTGCCTTCGCCGCTACGGTGCCGGCTGCCTTGGCGCAGCAACAGCAGCAGGTAGCGTCGCTTCCGAACGGCGCATCGTCGGTCCAGGAAACCTATCAGGACTGGCAGCTGGCCTGCAGCCTGCAGGACAATGCCCGGGTCTGTACGGTCACTCAGGACCAGACACAGAAAAACGGCCAGCGGCTTCTGGCCGTCGAGTTGCGGGTGGGGCAGAAGGGTGGATTGACGGGAACCTTGCTGCTGCCCTTCGGCATATTGTTCGACCCGGGCGTGACATTCCAGATCGACGATCAGCCGCCCCTGTCGCAGCAGCGGTTAAGGACCTGCCTGCCAAACGGCTGTATCGTGGTGTTTTCGATCGATCGGTCGACGCTCGGAAAGATGAAGGTGGGCTCGGTGCTGAAGCTCAACCTCACCACCGCCGCCGAGACCCCGCTGACATTTCCGGTGTCGCTCAACGGCCTGTCGGCGGCACTCGACCGCATGGTTGCGTTGAGCGCACGGTGAACAAGGGCGGCTCTGTTCGAGGCTAGCCGCCGTCGCCGAGCCGCTGGGATCGCCCGGCCAATCAGCGAGGCGGCAAAGGCGACGAGATGCAGCAATGGTGCGAAAGTTGGGCCGCCTTGCCTGTGGCAAGGCGGCTACCAGACTTTCGCACTCAGGCTAGGTCAGGATGAGTACGATCTTGAGCGTGTCCGGATCGACGATGACGATGCGACCATCCGCAAGCATGAAATATTCATAAGTTTCGTAAGCCGGGATGATCTTGACGATGCGAGCCGGCAAACGATGCAACCTTATCTTGTGGTTGCGGGGAACGTCGACGCCCACCGAGATGTCGAAATCGACTCTGGCCACCGGCTCGACCTTGGTCTCCCTGATCACATTGGTGATTTCAGTCTTCTGTTCGACCGTCACATTGGTGATGGAGGCGGTTGAAGTCTTGTCCTGTGAGGAGGCCTTGCCCTGGGCCTGCTGGTCCGTGGTGGCGCCGGCCTTACCCTGGGCTTGCTGATCGGTCTGGACCTTAGCCTTGCCCTGGGCCTGCTGGT
>NZ_KI421455.1:344392-426044 GCF_000472705.1 Mesorhizobium erdmanii USDA 3471
TGCTGATCGGTCTGGACCTTGGCCTTGCCCTGGGCCTGCTGGTCCGTGGTGGCGCCGGCCTTGCCCTTGGCCTGCTGATCGGTCTGAACCTTGGCTTTGCCCTGCGCCTGCTGATCGGTTTGGGACTTCGTGTCCTGCGCGTGTTTGCCCGTCTTCGAGTCCGTCTGGCAGTTGGTCGTCCCGGAGGCACAATTCGCGTCTGATCCCGATTGGCCCGCGACCGGCTGTTGTGTCTGAGCCATCGCCGCTCCACAGCCCAGCCCGATTGCCAGCATGCTGGTCATGAGAACATGTTTCATAGGAAATCTCCCTGAGAAAAGTACGTCCCTTCGAGGGGGAAACTTCAAGCAGGAGGGTTTGTTCCGACCGTGATGCGGTTGCGGTAATAGGTAATGACAGAGGCGGCCCGCTGTCGCTGGATCCATGGAACGTTCGTGCGCCGATGGCCGTTTAGTGTCGGTGCCACCGCCATTTGGACCCGTGATCATGAAGAAGGCCTACGTCAAACCCACGCTTGTGAAACGCGCAAAACTGACCGAGCGCACGGCGCAAATCGTGGCGTCCGGGATCATACTGGGCGAGTAATCTTGCCTCTTGGCGTCCATGGCTATTTTTCCCGCATCGCTCGGCGGAAGTTCTGCGTGATCGGGGTCTCGGATCAAGATAGTAGAGTTTCGGGGCGACTTCGAGCGAAGGTCTCGGCGATCGCAAGAACCGCGGCGTGGATCGGTCCCGCGGTGAGACTGGGCATGATCGAAGCGTCAACGACAAAGAGATTGTCGAGCGCCTTGAGCCGTAGATCTGCATCAACGACCGCGTCCGGATCCTTACCCATCCTGCAAGTGCCGCAGGGATGATGGTGAGTGATGACCGACTGCGCGATGAAGTCGTCCATTTCAGCCGTATTGTTGAGGGTGCTTGGCAGGAGCTCGCGCTCTCGCCAGCCGGCCAGTTCATCTCGATGTCCGATCGTCCGGGCTGCCTCGAGCGCTTGGCGAAACAGCTCACGATCCTGACCGCTTTGTAGGTATGCGGGGTCGATGATCAATCGATCATCGAGTTCCGGCCCGCTTATCCGTACGCTGCCGCGGCTCGTTGGGTGGGTGATCCCGAATAGCAGCGAATATGCGGTGCCGGCGGCAGGCGCCTGAAAGTGTTCGGACACGATCGGCGCGACGCCGCAGCCAACGACAATATTGGGTCGACCGGTGGCGGCGAACCCGTCGGCGCGCATATAAGCCATCGATTCCGAATGTTGGAGGCGCGAGGGAGGGACCGGTTTGCGGGCAGCATAAAGGTTGCCCGCGCCAAGCAGATGGTCCTGAAGGTTTCGACCGATTTCCGGCATATCGATCAAACAGCCGACGCCCGCGGCGTCGAGGATGTCCCGCGGACCGATGCCCGAGCGCATCAGCAACGCCGGGCTTTCCAGCGCTCCGGCACACAGTACAATCTGATCCGCGAAGATTTCGACCGAACCCTGTCGCCCCACGACCTCGATGCAGCGGACCCGATTGCCCGCCAGCTTAAGCCGTCGCGCTCGGGATCCCGTAAGGATGGTCAGGTTCTTGCGGCCTCGAACGGCTTTTGTGAGCCAGGCGTCCGCCACCGTAACCCGCCGCCCGTAGCGAATGTTCAAGGAGTTCGGGGTAACGCCGATCATCTCTCCGCTATTGTGGCCCTTGAGGCGAGGCAAACCCAACGATGCGCCTGCCTCGATGAAGGCACGAGCAAGCGGACTCACTTCGTCCGCCGGCATATGGATCGGCAACGGCCCACCCTTGCCGTGAATGCCGTCGCCACCAAGCGGGTGGTTTTCGATAGCCTGGAAAACGGGCAGCAGTTCATCCCAACTCCATCGGCGATCGCCAGTCGCGTCGCACCAAGCCTGAAAGTCGGAAGGATGGCCGCGCATGTAGCCCATCGCGTGCAGGCAACTCGAGCCGCCGATCACGCGCCCACGCGTCCAGTGATGCACCCGGCCCGCGGTGCCGGCTTGGGGCTCCGTGCGATAGTCCCAATCGTAGCTGCGGCCCTGAAGCGCCGGCCATGCGGCGGGGTTCCAGATGTCGGGGTCCGTCGCCTCTTCGCCCGCCTCGATCAGCAGGATGCGACTGTCCGGCTCTTCACTCAGTCGCGCGGCAAGCAGCGCGCCAGCCGACCCGCCGCCGACAATGACGATATCGGAATTCGCTTTGTGCTCGACATTGGCACTGGTCATCATCACTCCATCTGCCGCTTGCTGGCTTCGACAGCCGGCATGTCTGACCCCGACGGGGTGAAGGCCCTTTCGAAAAACTCACACCTCACTGTCCATGGATCTCTTCGCTGCCGCTTTCGCCTTCAAGACATGCTGTTTGGACGCCTTGCGAGCGGCTTTCTCGTCGCCGGCGGCGATGCATTCGAATATCTCCCGCATCTCCGCCAGACTGCTTTGTGCTCTGCCCTCCAGCGACATCGATCGTCCTCGAAAGAAGCTTATCCTGGCCACCAGACCGCGGTGGACTTCCTCCAGGATCGGATTCCCGCAATTCGCCAGTATGATCGAATAGAAATCCGCGGCGGTCGTGACCTGCGCCAGACTGTCATTGCTGGATGCCGCCTCTTCGAACGCGGAAAGAGATTTCTCAAGTTCCCGCAACTGTCCGGGGGAGATTCTCAACGCACACCGTCCCGCCGCCTCGACTTCCAACAACTCTCGAACCTCGTAGATGGCGGTTGCCACCTCCCACGAAAGTGCCGGTATCGACGGTCCGCGGTTGGGTACGATCTCGATGAGGCGCTCGGCCTCCAGACTGCGCAAAGCCTCCCTTAGCGAGGGGCGGCTGATGCCGAGTTGTGCGCATAGCTGACTTTCGATGAGGCGGCTTCCCGGCTGAAACATTCCGGAGAAGATGGCGAGCCGTAACTTGTCGACGGTCTCCCGTTGCACTGTCCGTGGCGAAATTCGCAAATTCAAATCTGTGGGCATCGGTACATGGGCCTTTGGGTCGCGATCCTGAAGCGTCATACGCCACGCCGCGGAAATTTGATAGAAGGATAGCCAGATTGTCAAATCTGAAGATTGCAAGAATGTCAGACAATCTGCTTGACGCCCCCCCGGCGGATATGATCCTTTTGCTGGAGACAGGCAGCGGAGGCGAGGATCATGGACATGGCGGCGGACACACCTTCCGACCACTTCATCTCGCACGGCGTCGACATTGGCCGCATCACTTTGAACGTATGTGAGACAGGCAACGGGCCATTGATGCTTTTCTTCCACGGCATCACCTCCAACTCCGCCGTCTTCGCGCCTTTGATGGCTCGGCTGTCGGATCGGTTTAGGACTATAGCGGTCGACCAGAGGGGCCATGGTCGCAGCGACAAGCCGGAAGCCGGCTACGAGGCGAATGATTACGCGGACGACATCGCCGGCCTGATACGCACGCTCGATCGTGGCCCCGCGATCCTCGTCGGACATTCGCTCGGGGCTCGAAACTCCGTCACCGCCGCGGCGAAATACCCAGATCTGGTGCGGTCGGTCGTCGCTATCGACTTTACGCCATACATCGAGGTTGAAGTGTTGGACGCGCTGGAGGCGCGGGTGAACGCGGGGGACCAGCTTTTCGAGAATGTAGGGGCCGTCGAAGCATATCTCGCCGGCCGTTATCCGAACATACCAGCGCCCGCCATCAAGATCAGGGCCGAAAGCGGCTATCAGCCGGTCGACGGTGGATTGCGTCCCCTGGCATCGCCCTCGGCCATGGCGCAGACCGCCAAGGGCCTGCGATCGGATCTGGTGCCCGCCTACCGGGACGTGACCAAGCCCGTCCTCATCGTTCGCGGCGAGACGAGCAAGCTGGTGTCGGCGGCGGCGCTGGCGAAAACAAGTCGGCTGCGGCCCGATCTGCCTGTCGTCGTTGTTCCGGGCGCCGACCATTACGTCAACGAGGTCTCACCCGAGATCACGCTGAAAGCCATCACCAACTTCATAGACGCCTGACGGCCACACGCACCGTCTTTTTGTACGCAGCAGGATCCAGAAAATGTCCAACCTAAACAAAACTTCGGGAAAGGCGCGTCGTGCCGAGGTCGCCGGCGGCGGCTTTGCCGGCCTGACAGCCGCCATTGCTCTCAGGCAGAATGGTTGGGATGTCAGGCTGCACGAAAAGAGCTCCGAACTGCGGGCATTCGGCGCAGGCATCTATCTCTGGCACAATGGCCTTCGCGTGCTCGAAGGACTAGGCGCCTTGGACGAAGTTCTCCAGGGCTCCCACACGCCTCCGACCTACGAAACCTGGATGCACAACAAGTCGGTTTCCAAGGAGACGTTCAACGGGCTGCCCTGGCGCATCATGACGCGCAGCCATCTGCACGATGCCCTGGTCAATCGGGCCCGCGCCGTGGGTGTCGACATATCGGTCAATTCCGAGGCGATCGCCGCCGATCCGGAGGGGCGGCTGACCCTGCAGAGCGGTGAGGTTGTCGAAGCCGACCTGATCGTCGGCGCCGATGGCGTTGGCTCCAAGGTCAGGGACTCCATCGGCTTCAAACAGGACCGGTGGGTTTCGAAAGATGGTCTCATCCGGCTGATTGTCCCTCGCAAGAAAAAGGAACTCGGTCACGGCGAGTGGGACAACACCATAGACATGTGGAACTTCTGGCCGCGCGTGCAGCGCATCCTCTATTCGCCCTGCAACGAGAATGAGCTCTATCTGGGCTTGATGGCCCCGGCCGCCGATCCTCGTGGATCAAGCGTTCCGATCGATCTCGAAGTCTGGGTCGAGATGTTTCCGTTCCTGGAGCCATGCCTGATCGAAGCGGCGAAGCTTAAAACCGCCAGGTACGACAAGTACGAGACGACCAAGCTGGACAGCTGGACAAGAGGCAAGGTCGCCCTTGTCGGAGATGCCGCGCATGCCATGTGTCCGGCGCTTGCCCAGGGTGCCGGCTGCGCGATGGTCAACGCCTTCAGCCTGTCGCAGGATCTGGAAGCAGGCTCCTCGGTCGAGGATGCGCTTGTCGCTTGGGAAAAACGTATCCGCCCGATCACCGATCGCTGCCAGGCCCTATCCGGCGACTATGCGGCCAACCGTTCGCTCTCGAAGGGAAACATGTTCACGCCGGCTGCGCTGGAAGCTGCCCGCTACGACCCGCTGCGCCGTGTCTACTCATGGCCGCAGTAGGGTTCGGGCCACAATAGCGTTCGGACTGGCCGGTCAACGAATTAATCGGCGCGCGCGGAAGATGCGCGCTCCCTTCAGGAGATAAAGATGAATTATTCCAGTGCAGTCGAACGGGATTACGATGTCCGGGGGTGGTACGCGTCGGTCCAGGAGAGCCGCCATGACGGCGGCACTCCTGGCGAGACCCTGGTCAAGATCGCCACAGGCGTTGTGATACGCAATCCGTTCGCCGGAAAGTTCGTCGCCGAACTGTCCGATCTGACCGGTCCGAGTGCGGCTATCGGTCATGCGCTTGGCGAGCGCGCCGTGGCGCTGCTCGGCAACAGGCCGGTCGAAAGCTATGGCAAAGGCGGCATCGCGGGCACGTCGGGCGAACAGGAGCATGTCGTCGCCTGCATCACCACCGTATTCGGCGATCCGCTGCGCCAGCAGGTCGGCGGCGGCAAGGCCTGGATTTCGTCGGTCAGCAAGGTCGCCGTTGCCGGTACCACCATCGACATCCCGCTTGCCCACAAGGACGAGCTCTACATCCGTTCCCATTACGATGCCGTCACCTTTTCCGTACCGGACGCGCCGCGTCCGGACGAACTCCTGATCTGCGTCGCCATCGCGTCGGGTCCGCGCGTGCATCAGCGCGTCGGCGGCAAAACCGTCGCCGACCTCAAAGCCACCGCTCTTTAGTCGATCGAATTTCTGAAGGACGAATTTCATGCCCCTGAACATCAAGGACCTCAAAATTACCTCAGTGGATTTCCAGCCGCTCGGGAAATTGCGCGACGAACACGCCGGTGACAAGGGCAACGTGTTGCCTAAGCTGAAGGTCAGCGGCGTTCCGGCGGGGACGAAGGAACTGGCTGTCATCTGCCACGATCCGGACGCGCCGCTCGCCAACGGTTTCACGCATTGGGTCGTCTATGGCATCGACCCCTCGACCACGGACCTGTCGGACGCACAGGAAAAATTCCGCGTCGGCCCGAACGGCGCCGGCCACAAGCAGTATTACGGACCGCAGCCGCCCGCCGGCCACGGAGTACATCACTACTACTTCTGGGTCTATGCCCTCGATACCAAGGTCGAGGGGACGCCTACCCGGGAGGAGTTCCTGCAGAAATACGCCGACAACATCATCGAGCAGAACCGGATTGTCGGCCTCTACGAAAACAAGTGAAATCCGCAGGTCTTGGCGACCGATAACAACAACAAGAATGGTCGCCGTCGCCGCAATGGGAGAATCTGGAAATGAAAGACAACAGCGCCGCGCGCCAAACGGTCTTCGAAGAGCTGGTCACAGCGACGAAGATTCTTCTGAACGAAGGCATCATGGATACGTTCGGGCACATCAGCGCCCGTGACCCCGAACATCCCGAAAGCTTCTTCCTGGCGCAAAAGCTCGCTCCAAGCCTGATAACCGTCGACGATATCCAGCGTTTCAATCTCGACGGCGAGACGTCCGACAACCGGCCGTCCTATCTGGAGCGCTATATCCACAGCGAGATCTACAAGGCACGGCCGGACATTCAGTGCGTGCTCCACACCCATTCTCCGGCTGTCCTGCCGTACTGCTTCGTCGATACGCCGCTTCGGCCGGTCACCCACATGGGCGCATTCATCGGCGAGTCCGTCCCGGTCTACGAGATTCGCGACAAGCATGGCGACGAGACGGATCTCTTCGGCGGCAGCCACGATGTCTGTGCGGATATCGCCGAAAGCCTCGGCGGCCAGACCGTGGTCCTCATGGCCCGGCATGGCGTCGTCAATGTCGGCAACTCCGTGCGCGAGGTCGTCTTCCGCGCCTTCTATCTCGAGCAGGAAGCGAAGGCGCTCACGGCCGGCCTGCAGATCGGCAAAGTCAAGTATTTGTCGCCGGGCGAGATCAAGACGGCGGGAAAGCTTGTCGGCGCGCAGATCGACCGTGGATGGAATCACTGGTCGCAGCGTCTGAGAGAGGCTGGGCTGGCCTAGCGCCGGCCACCTTGAGGAATAGCGGGACCATCCCGGTCGTGGCCGGAGTGACCCGGGCTCGGTTTCAACAGTTCCCTGGCGCAGGAGCGCCGGACCAAGGCAACGAAACGCATCATGCCGCACGCTGAAAGCTACGACTACATCATCGTTGGGGCCGGATCAGCCGGTTGCGTGCTCGCCAATCGGCTGAGCGCCGACCCGAAATGTTCTGTGCTGTTGCTGGAGGCCGGCGGCTGGGACCGCGATCCCATGATCCACATTCCCCTCGGATGGGGCAAGATCCTGACCGAGCGCCGCCACGACTGGATGTATTTCTGCGAGCCTGAAGACAATGTGGGCGGACGCAGGGTCGAGTGCGCACGCGGGAAGGTTGTTGGCGGATCATCGTCGACCAACGCCATGGCCTATGTGCGCGGCAATCGCGGGGATTACGATCGTTGGGCGGCCTCTGGGCTCAGAGACTGGTCTTACGAGAAAGTGCTGCCCTATTTCCGCAAGCAGGAAAGCTGGGAAGGCGGCGAGAACCGGTTTCGCGGCGGCTCGGGTCCGCTCTCCACCCAGTTCTGCCGCTACAAGGACACGCTCATCGATGCCTTCGCGCAGGCCAGCGTGCAGGCCGGCTATGAACAGACGAGCGACTACAATGGCGAGCGGCAGGAAGGGTTCGGCCGCCTGCAGATGACAATCTCGAAAGGCCGGCGTAGCTCGACCGCGTCCGCCTATTTGCGCCCGGCCCTGAAGCGGCCCAACCTGACCGTCCTGACCGGAGCGATGGCTACGAAGATCACTCTGGAGGGCACACACGCCACCGGCGTCACCATCAACCATGGCGGCGGTACCCGCACGGTCGTTGCCCGCAAGGAAGTGCTGCTTGCCGGCGGCGTGATCAACACACCGCAACTGATGATGCTGTCGGGGATTGGCGCGCAGGACGAGCTTGCCGTGCATGGAATCCAGACACGGGTCAACCTGCCGGCGGTGGGCAAGAATCTGCAGGACCATGTCTCGGTCATCCTCATGTACCGTCGCCGCTCTCCGGGCGGCCCGTTCCTGCGCAACATGCGCGCCGACCGGATCGGGCTCGATTTCGCCAAGACCTACCTGACGGGACGAGGTTTTTCGGCCGACGTGCCGGGCGGCGTCGTCGCCTTCCTGAAGAGCGGCCCGGAGCGGCCATTGCCGGATGTGCAATTGCTGTTCACCGCGGCTCCGCTTGCCGCATGGCCCTATTTCAAGCCGTTCAAGGCGCCGTTCCCGGACGGCTTCGCAACGCGGATCGTGGCGACGCAGCCTGAGAGCCGGGGGGCGGTGAAACTGGCCTCGGCCGATCCCGCAGCGGCACCTCTGATCCACCAGAATTTCCTCGCCTCGCCGAAGGATTGGGAGTCGCTGCGGGCCGGCTTCCGGGTGGCGAGAAATCTCGCCGCGCAGCCCTCCATGCAGCCCTTCATTGAGGCCGAGTTCTTTCCCGGTCCGAAGTGCCAGAGCGACGATGAGATCGACGAGCATATCCGCAAGACCTCCATCACCGTGCACCATCCGGCCGGGACGTGCCGGATGGGAGCCGATGCAGCCTCGGTGGTCGATCCGCAATTGCGCGTTCGCGGCGTCGACGGCCTGCGAGTGGTGGACGCGTCGGTCATGCCCGATCTGGTCTGCGGGAACATCAACGCGGCGGTGATCATGATCGCCGAAAAAGCCGCCGACCTTATCGCGGCGTCAAATACAGCAACGGAAAGCAGGGCAGCGTGATGATCCAGCGCATCGCCATCATCGGTCTGGGGACGATGGGACCGGGCATGGCCGCCCGACTCGCCAGGGGCGGCCTTCAGGTCGTCGCCTACGATGTCGCCCCGGCGGCGATCGAGCGTGCCGGAACCATGCTGGGCATTGCAGAAGGCGTCCTCGATTCCCTTGGCATTACGCCGCCCGCGTCCGGCGCGGGAACGGTTCGCTTCACGGATGATATCGCCGACGCGGTGTCGGGTGCCGATCTCGTCATCGAGAACGTTCCCGAAAACATCTCGATAAAGGCCGATGTCTATCGCGCGATCGATGGTCTGATAGGACCGGAGACGATCGTGGCTTCGGACACGTCGGGTATCCCGATCACCAAGCTGCAGGCGCATATCTCGCATCCCGAGCGGATGGTGGGCATGCACTGGTCGAACCCGCCGCACATCATTCCGATGATCGAGGTGATCGCCGGTGAGACGACCGCGCCGCAAACCGTGGCGGCGATCCGCGATCTCATCCGTTCGATCGGCCTGCTGCCGGTGGTGGTGAAGAAGGACGTTCCCGGGTTCGTCGAAAACCGCGTGCTCTATGCGCTGCTGCGTGAGGCGGTCGACCTTGTCGAGCGCGGCGTCATCGATCCGGAAGATCTCGACACCTGCGTGTCCTGGGGCATCGGCTACAAGATCGCCGTGATCGGGCCGATGGCACTGCTCGATATGGCGGGCCTCGATATCTACAAGTCCGTCTCCTCCTTCCTCAACGCCGATCTTTCCAATCGCGACGATGTCGCACCCATGGTGCTGGAAAAGACGAACGCGTCGAAGTTCGGCATCAAGTCGGGGGAGGGCATGTTCTCCTACACGCCCGACCAGATAAAGGCGCTGCAAGGCGAACGGGCGCGCAAACTCGTCGCGGTGCGGCGCATCCTGGAAGGCCGGGAGTAGCCATGCGCATTGAACCCATTCGAGCAGCAGGCGGCCGGCCAGCCCATATCCGCCACGATGACGACCTGATCTCCGCCAAGGGCGTTTCGGTCGTCATGGCCAGGCAACTGATACTGCAGAATATCGATCTTGCGATACCGAAGGGGTCGTTCGTCTCCCTCATCGGCCCTTCCGGCTGCGGCAAGAGTACCCTGCTCAAGGTCCTCGCCGGGCTTGTGGATCCGACAAGCGGCAGCGTCGCGATCGCCGGACTTTCGCCGGTCGAGGCGGCGCGCAAGCGAATGATCGGCCTCGTCTTCCAGGACGCCAACCTGCTGCCCTGGAAGAATGCCGTCGACAATGCCTCCATGCTGCTCAGCATCGCCGACAAGTCGCTGTCGCGCGCGAAGTTGAAGGCGCGCGGGCAGGAGATGCTGGAACTGGTGGGGTTGGGCGACAGCGCCCACAAGCGTCCTCATGAATTGTCCGGCGGCATGCGCCAGCGTGTCGCTATCGCACGGGCTCTGGCGCTCGAGCCGGCGGTCCTGCTGATGGATGAGCCGTTCGGCGCCCTCGATGCCATTACCCGCGACCAGATGGGCCAGTCGCTGTTGGAGATCTGGCAGCGCACCGGCAAGACCATCGTGCTCGTCACCCATTCGATAGACGAGGCCATTCACCTGTCCCGCCATGTCCATGTGCTGGGGATCAAGCCTGGTCGGATCACCGAGAGCCTAGACGTTGATCTGCCCTATCCGCGCGATCTTTCGGTGACGGAAGATCCGGCGTTCGTCAGGCTGACTGTCCAGTTGCGAACGATGCTGCGTGCAGGCCATCAACCGGGAGCCGCGTCATGAGCGATCAACCCGTCACCAGTCTCTCCGAGCCGCGGCTGGCCTCAGGCTGGGGCGCGGCGACAGGCAGCTGGCTGCCAGCGGTCATCCTTTTGCTGGCAACGGTCATGGTGTGGGAAGCCGTGGTGCGGATTTTCGCCATATCCGCCTTTATCATTCCCGCCCCATCCGAGATCGCACAATCGCTGGTCGCGCAATGGCCAACGCTCTTGCAGGCGACGCTGGTGACGGCAGGCGAGATCCTGTTCGGTTTCGTTGTCTCCGTCTTGGTCGGTATTGCCATTGCACTGGTCATCGTGCGCTTCGACTGGCTGGGGCGGGCGCTTTATCCGCTGGTGGTGCTGTTCCAGAACGTGCCCAAGGTGGCGCTGGCGCCGATCTTCATCCTATGGTTCGGCTATGGGCTGGCACCCAAGATCGGCCTGATCCTGGTCATCGCCTTCTTCCCGGTGACATTGTCGATGTTGGCGGGCATGCAGTCGGTCGACCGCTCGCTGCTGTCGCTGATGAATTCGGTCGGCGCCAGCCGCACGCAGATCCTGTTCAGGATCCGCGTGCCGCATTCGCTGCCGAACCTGATGGCGGGAACGAAGATCGCCGCGACGCTCAGCGTCATCGGCGCCATCGTCGGCGAATTCGCCGGCGCCTCGGATGGGCTCGGCTACGTCATTCAGTTTGCCTCGACCCAGCTCGACACCGCGCTGGTCTTCGCGGCCCTGCTCCTGGTTTCGGTGCTGGGCATCGCCTTCTACTACGCAGCCGAAGTTCTCGAACGCATCATGGTGCCATGGGCACCGAAATTCAGCGGCGCCTAGGGTCCCTAGGACAGCCAGTCAACGACAGGAAGGATCGATCAATGCTGAGACGCTCATTCATCAAGGTAGCCACGCTTGCGGCGTTTGCCGGCGCGCTTGGTTTCTCCGGCGCGGCGCTGGCGGCGGACAAGGTCAGCGTCCAGCTCGACTGGGTGGTGCGCGGCAACCACGCCATGTTCTTCGTCGGCAAGGAAAAGGGCTTCTTTGCCAAGAACGACATCGACGTGGCCGAGATCCGCAAGGGTTCCGGTTCGCCCGACGCCATGCGTCTGGTCGGCAACGAGAACGCGGATTTCGGTTTCGGCGATCTTCCCACGCTCGCCGTAGCGCGGTCGCAAAATGTCCCGGTCGTGGCGGTGGCAGCCGTCAACCAGCACTCGCCGCTGGGCATCATCTCGCTGGCCAAGACGGTGAAGCTCACCAAGCCGGCAGACCTCAAGGGTCTCACCATCGGCATTCACCCAGCCGGTTCAACCTATCTCTTCTTCAAGGGCTTCCTGGCGGCCAATGGCCTGACGGAAAAGGACATGACGCTGAACAGCGTCTCGCCGCCCTATGAGAGCTATCTGCTTCTCGGCCGGGTCCAGACAGTGGTCGGCTATGTCGACGCCGAGGTTCCGGAGCTGGAGGCCAAGGCCGGCGGTCCCGGTTCGCTCAGCATCATGATGGGCGCCGACCATGGCTGGAAGGCCTACGGCTCCGGCCTGTTCACCTCCGAGAAGATGATCAAGGACAAGCCGGACCTCGTCGCCCGCTTCGTCAAGGCCTACAGGGAGGCCTTCGACTATGTCGCTGCCCATCCGGAAGAGGCGGCCGAGATCACGGCCAAGGCGGCTCCGGGCTATGCCGACAAGAAGGATGTGTTGCTGGCCCAGATCAACGCCGACATCGCGGCGACCTTCACCAGTTCGGACACCAAGGAGCACGGCCTCGGCTGGATGACGAAGACGCAGTGGGAGGAAACGCTGAAGACGCTCACCGATCAGGGCGTGCTCAAGACAGCTCTCTCGGCTGACGATGTCTTCACCGACAAGTTCCTGGCGAAGGAATAGGGTGCGCCATGCCCCGCGCGGACGGATCGATGAGCGCCTATCGGCATACCAGGCTGTCCTGCTCAGCGCCGCAGGACACGGCGCGCGCTCCCTTGGCCGCGTCGGCGCGGTCGAGCGTGATCTGCACCCGCGTGGCATATGCACGGCCCGACAGGCCGCACCACAACCGCTCGACGGGCAGGTTTTCGCGCTTGTCGTTGAGGATGGTGAATGTGCCTGTCTTGGCGTCGAACCAGAGTTCGAGGCGGGCGCTCTTGCCCGGCTCGATCGTCGCGACCCCGGCCGAATACCAGTGGGCGAAGTCGGCATTGCAGGACAGGCCTTCGTTGCCAGCATTCGAAATCGTCAATGGCACCATGTCGAGCCCGTCAGTTCCGGTGCGGACGGTGACATGGTGCAACTCAACCGCATTGGCGAAGGACGTGAACGCCAGCATCACCGGGAGAATATAACGAATCTTCACTTTGCCTGAGCTCCGTAGGGTGGGTTTGTGCAGGCAGTCTATCTCGCTTCCGCGCAATAACAATAAGAATAATGATTGGCAGTCAACCAGAGAGGGTAAAATGTTAAAGCTTCTTAAAAGCAGTGTAAGTGCATTTATATTAACCAGTGTCTTGCTTGGCGGCGCATTTGCCGGCGAAGTCAAGTCGATCGCCATCCTGACGCCCGAAGAAGGCACGGACTACGGCTGGAACCAGCAGGGTATCGACGCCGCCAAGGCAGCCGGCAAGGCCGCCGGCGTCGAAGTGGTCGTGGCCCAGGGCCTCGGCTATGGCGACGTCCGCCCGACACTGCGGGAACTCGCGTCGGACGGCGCCAGCCTGCTGATCGCCCACGCCAGCGGCTACAACACCTCGGCGCCTGAGATCGCCAAGGAATTGAAGGTTCCGGTGGCGATCGTCGATACGCCGAACGGCCTGGAGAAGGGTCTCGTCGCCGACTACACGCTGAGCGGCCACCAGGGCGCCTATCTCGCCGGTCGTCTGGCCGCCAAGATGTCGCGCTCGAAGTCGGTGGGCATCGTGGTGTCGGGCGAACCTCCGTCATGGAACTCGCAGTCGGCAGCGTTCGCGCAGGGCGTGAAGGCGGAGAACCCTGACGTCAAGATCACCTATGCGGTGATCGGCCCGGCCGCCTACAGCGATGCGGCCGGTGGCAAGCGCGTCACCGAAAGCGTGATCGCCTCGGGCGCCGACATCATCTTCGGCCAGGGCAACGGCTCCAGCTTCGGCATGCTGCAGGCGGTCGAGACGACCAAGGCCGCGGATGGCGGCAAGGTCTATTTCATCGACGTCATCGGTGACAAGTCGCCGATCGACAAGGGCTTCCTGCTGTCGTCGGTGGTGTGGAACATCGAGCCGGTCTACGCGGCGATGATCGCCGATCTGAAGGCCGACACTTTTGGCACCAAACACTATACGATCGGCCTCAAGGACGACTCCGTGAAGCTGCTGAAAACCGCTGCCATTCCGGACAATGTCTGGGCAGAAATCCAGACGCTGCGCGAAGACGTCATTTCCGGCAAGATCAAGGTCGATCCGGTCTATGACGCGGCCGCCGTCAGGGCGTTGATGACCAGCGTCGCCCAGTAAGGCGACCACGGTCAACTGTCGGAGGGGTGATCTGATCACCCCTCCAGACGATTCCAATTTTCGTGTTGGGCTTTCATGAGCAATGTTTCTTCATCGTCCGCCTTCAAGCCCGACATCGTCGCGCTCGAAGGCGTGACCAAACGCTTTCCTGGCATCGTTGCCAATGACAGCGTCGACCTGTCGATCCGTCCCGGCGAAGTGCATGTGCTGCTGGGCGAGAACGGCGCCGGAAAATCGACCTTGATCGGCATGCTGTCTGGACTGCAGCAGCCGGACGAAGGGCGCATACTGGTCGACGGCAAACCGACGCCGATAACCTCGCCGCGCCATGCGCTGGCGCTGGGCATCGGCACCGTGTTCCAGCATATGATGCTGGTGCCGACGCTGACCGTGGCGGAAAACCTCTTGCTTGGCGGGCCGTGGTGGCAACGGCCCAGAATCGAAGAGCTGGCGGCGCGTGTCGCCGAGATCACCAGCACGCTTGGCATCACCGTCAAGCTGCATGCCAAGGTATCGGAGCTTTCACTCGGCGAGCAGCAGCAGGTCGAAATCCTGCGCGCCATGGTGCGCAACAGCCGGCTGCTGATCCTCGACGAATCCACCTCGATGCTGACGCCGAAGGGCATCGAGGAACTCGGCGCGCTGATGCGGCGTCTGGTCGGGCAGGGGCTGGCGATCGTCTTCATCACCCACAAGCTCAAGGAGGCGGCGGCCTTCGGCGACCGGATCTCGGTGCTGAAGCTCGGCCGCAAGGTCGGTGAGATCCCGCCCGAACGTCTTCGCGCGCTCGACGAACAGGAGATCATTTCCGAAATCGTGGAACTGATGTTCGGCAAGCAGAAGGACGACCCCGAGGCTGTCGAGCGCCCAACCCGCACGGTTCGCACCGAGGCCGTGCCGCTGCTTCAGGTCGCCGGCCTGGCGGTCGCTTCGACCGAAAACGCGCCCGGCCTGACATCGATCTCCTTCGACATCCGCCCAGGCGAGATTCTTGGCATCGCCGGCATCGACGGCAACGGCCAGAAACAGCTGGCGGAGGCCCTGGCCGGGCAGCGCATGGCGACCGGCGGATCGGTGCGGCTCGAAGGCGTTGCCATCGAGACGCTGAGCGTCGGCGAACGCCGCCGGCACGGCCTTCGCTACCTGACCGACGACCGGCTCGGCGAAGGCACCGTCGGCACCTTCCCGGTCTCGATTAATTTCTTCCTCAAGCAGATCGGCGCGGCGCCGTTCTGGCGACACGGCGTCGAGCAGCGCTCCGAGATCGACAGGCGTGCGGCCGAGCTCGTGCGCGAATATGATGTGCGAACGCCGAGCCTGAAGACGCCCGTCGCCCGGCTTTCAGGTGGCAACATCCAGAAGGTGCTGCTGGCGCGAGAACTCGCCGAAGGGGCCAAGGTGGTGATCTTCAACAAGCCGACCTACGGGCTCGATCTCGCCAACACGCTGGCGTCGCGCCAGCGCATCCGCGACACGGCGGCGCGTGGTCTGGCCGTGCTGCTGATCTCCACCGACCTCGAGGAGTTGCTCAGCATGTGCGACCGCATCGCCGTCATCGCCAACGGCGCGCTCGTCGGCACCGTCGCCAATGCAGACGACGCCCGCACCAAGGTCGGCCGCCTGATGATCGGACTTGCCGCATGAGCATCGATACCGCACCCAGCGCCAGCGCTACCGCACTCGATGCCACGAGCGGCGCTGCCACCCGCCGCGATATCCTGCGCCGGCTGCTGATGACGCTTGGGCCGATCCTCGTCGCTCTCGTCATCGCCGGCTGCATCCTGCTTGCCGTCGGTGTCGACCCGCTCGCTTACTACGGCTATGTGCTGGAGAAGGGGCTGTTCTCGCCGCTCGGCATCCAGCAGACGCTGACGCGCATGGCGCCGCTCTTGTTTCTCGCCGCCGGGCTGATCGTGGCGTTTCGCGCCGGCATGTGGAATCTCGGCGGCGACGGCCAGTTTCTGCTTGGCGCGGTGACGGCGGCGGCCAGTGCTCCCGTGCTGGTGGAGATCATGCCAGCCTGGCTGGCGCTGTTCTGCTCGTTCCTCATCGCCATGGTGGTGGCGGTGGTCTGGTCGCTGGTGCCGGCGCTGCTGCGCGCTTACCAGGGCGTCAACGAGATCATCACCACGCTGATGATGACGTTTCTCGGCACGTCGCTCGCCAATGTGCTGGTCAAGCTGGCGTTCCGCGATCCAGGCACGACCGTGCCGCAAACCCGCACGCTGCCGGTGGAAGACAGGCTGCCGCGACTGTTCGAAACCACCATCACCAGCGGACTGCTGCTTGGGCTGGCGGCGATCATCATCGTGCATCTGGTGATGACGCGCACGGCGTTCGGCTTGAAATTGCGGATCGTCGGCGCCAATCCACGCGCCGCGGTTCACTCAGGACTCGGCGTCCCTGGCCTGACCGTCGCTGTCTTCGCCATTTCGGCGGGGCTGGCCGGGCTCGCTGGCGCCGTCGACATCATAGGCGTCCAGGGCAATGTCCGCGCCGACTGGAACCCGGCCTACGGGCTTGCCGTGATCCCCGCAGTGTTCCTCGCCCGCATGAACGGCTTTGCCGCGATCGGCTTCGTGTTCCTGCTTTCGGTGTTGTCGATCGGCGGCGAGAGTGCCGCGCGGCGGCTTGACGTGCCCAATCATTTCACGCTGGTGCTGGTCTCGATCGTGCTGATCGTGCTCGCTCTTGCCGAATATTTCGACCATCGTTTCAACCAGTCGAGAAAGGCCTGAGGCATGACCGGGCTCTTCAGCGAAGTCTTTCTCAGCGCGCTCCTGTTCGGTGCCGTCACTGCCGCGATCCCGCTGCTGCTTGCCGGGCTCGGCGAGCAGATCTCCGAGAAGGCTGGCGTGCTCAATATCGGCATCGAAGGCATGATGCTGGCCGGCGCCTATCTCGGTTTTGTCGGCGCGTTCTATTCCGGATCGCTGTGGCTGGGCTTTCTCACCGGTGCCGCGGGCGGCGCCGCGGTGGCGCTAGTCATGGCGCTGCTCTGCGTGCGCATCGGGCTGAACCAGATCGTCATCGGCATTGCGCTGACGCTCGGACTTGAAGGTCTGACGGCACTGCTCCACCACTTCCAGTTCTCACGTAGCTACCCCCGCTTGCCGGCGGCGGATGCAACGGTCATTCCGTTGCTTTCGGACATTCCGGTCATTGGGCCTGCCTTCTTCAAGCATCATCTGATCGCCTATCTGGCGGTCGCCCTGGTCTTCGGCATGGGCTACCTCTACCGGCGCACGCAACTCGGCCTCAACCTGCAGGCCGCTGGTGACAAACCGGCCGCGCTCGACGTTGCCGGCATCGACGTCATCAGGACCCGCACCATCGCCGTGCTGGCAACCGGCACGCTGGCCGGGCTTGGTGGCGCCTATCTCGCCAATGTCGGGGCGGGCCTGTTCATTCCATTCATCACCAATGGCGCCGGCTTCCTCGGCATTGTGCTGGCCATGCTGGCACGCGGCCGTCCAGTCTGGGTGCTCTTTGGTGCATTGCTGTTCGGCGTCTGCCTGTCTCTGACCACGGCCATGCAGGTGGCCGGCATCAACATACCGACCGACGTCATCCAGATGCTGCCATTCCTGGCGGTGATGATCATGCTGGTGCTGTTCGGCCGGCGGGCCAGCCTGCCGGCAGCACTTGGCATTCCATACGAGCGCGGCGCGCGCTGACAACAATCAGATGCGCGGACGGGACCCGCGCCAAAACAGGAGGCAAGAATGTCGGATACCAAGGTCTACCTGCTCGACGGCGGCTCGCTCGTTCTCGACGGGTATCATGTGTTCTGGAATCGCGGCCCTGGCGGCGAGGTGCGCTTCCCCGTCTATTCGATCCTGATCGAACATGCCGAGGGCCGTTTCCTCATCGACACAGGCTACGACTACGATCATGTGATGAAGGTGCTGCCGTTCGAAAAGCCGATTCAGGAAAAGCACCAGACCATTCCCGGCGCCCTGGCGCTGCTCGGCCTCGAACCGAAGGACATCGACGTCGTCGTCAATTCGCATTTCCACTTCGACCATTGCGGCGGTAACAAGTATTTTCCGCACGCCAAGAAGATCTGCCACCGGACCGAGGTGCCGCAGGCCTGCAATCCGCAGCCTTTCGAACATCTGGGCTATTCCGACCTGAGCTTTTCGGCGGAGGCGGCCGAAGCGCGTGGAGCAACCGGGCAATTGCTTGCGGGAACGACACGGGCGAATTCGACCTTCGAAGGTATCGACGGCGACGTCGACCTTGCCAGGGGCGTCAAGCTGATCTCGACGCCCGGCCATTCGATCGGTCATTACAGCCTGCTGGTGGAGTTCCCCAAGCGCAAGCCGATCATGTTCACGATCGATGCCGCCTACACGCAGAAGAGCCTTGAAACGCTGTGCCAGGCGGCCTTTCACATCGATCCGGTGGCGGGCGTCAATTCGATGCGCAAGGTGAAGAAACTCGCCGAGGACCATGGCGCCGAGCTGATGTATTCGCACGACATGGACAACTTCAAGACCTACCGGACCGGCACGCAATTCTACGGATGACCGTTACCATTGGGGAGACAAGACCATGCGCTATTCCGACCATGCCGAACCGGTCATCACGCTGACCGCAGGGCCGGTGAACGCCTATCCTGACGTACTGCGCGGCCTCGGCCGCACCGTGCTCTACGACTACGACCCAGCGTTCCAGCTCTTCTACGAGAAGGTGATCGGCAAGGCGCAGAAGGCCATGCGGCTGTCGAACAGGCCGGTCATCCTGCATGGCGAGCCGGTGCTTGGCCTGGAGGCTGCCGCCGCCTCGCTGATCGCGCCCGACGACGTCGTGCTCAACCTGGCCTCCGGCGTCTACGGCAAAGGGTTTGGCTATTGGGCGAAACGCTATTCGCCACACCTGCTCGAGATCGAAGTGCCCTACAACGAGGCGATCGACCCGCTGGCGGTCGCTGCAATGCTGAAGGCACATCCCGAAATCACCGTCGTTTCCGTCTGCCACCACGACACGCCGTCTGGCACCATCAATCCGATCGACGCCATTGGCGCCCTGGTTTCGGCGCATGGCGGTTATCTCATCGTCGACGCCGTTTCTTCCTTCGGCGGCATGAAGACGCATCCCGAGGATTGCAAGGCCGATATCTATGTCACCGGTCCCAACAAATGCCTCGGCGCGCCTCCCGGCCTCACGATGATGGGCGTCAGCGAGCGGGCCTGGGCCAAGATGAAGGCCAATCCCCTGGCGCCGCGCGCATCGATGCTGAGCATCGTCGACTGGGAAAATGCGTGGTCGAGGGATGAACCGTTTCCGTTCACGCCGTCCGTCTCCGAGATGAGCGGCCTCGACGTCGCGCTCGACCTCTACCTTGGTGAGGGGCCGGAGGCGGTGTGGGCGCGCCACGCGCTCACCGCCAAGGCCATGCGCGCGGGCGTCGCCGCGATGGGCCTGTCGATCTGGGCGGCCAGCGACACGATCGCGTCGCCAACCACGACCGCTGTCCGCACGCCTGAAGGCGTCGACGAGAAGGCGCTTCGCCAAGCCGCGCGGGCGCGCTACGGCGTGGTGTTCTCGTCGGGGCGCGGCGAGACATTGGGCAAGCTGACGCGCATTGGCCACATGGGACCGACCGCCCAGCCGATCTATGCGATCGCGGCGCTGACGGCGCTTGGCGGCGCCATGAACGCTGCCGGACAGAGACTTGCGGTCGGCAAGGGCGTCGACGCGGCGCTGACCGTCATCGACGCCGACGCTTGAACCATCAGATCACGGGATTGAGGGAGCATTTTTATGAGTGAACGGCTTGCGGGAAAGACGGCCCTGGTGACGGGCGCCGCACAGGGCATCGGCAAGGCGATCGCGACGCGGCTGGCGGCCGACGGCGCGACCGTCATCGTCAGCGATATCAATGTGGAGGGGAGCAAGGCGGCAGCCGCATCGATCGGCGGCAAGGCGAAGGCGATGGCCGCCGACATTTCCGATCCGGCATCGGTCAAGGCACTGTTTGCCGAAATACAGGCACTGACCGGCGGCGTCGATATCCTGGTCAACAACGCCAGCATCGTGCCGTTCATCGCCTGGGACGACGTCGACCTCGACCATTGGCGCAAGATTATCGACGTCAACTTGACGGGTACTTTCATCGTTACCCGCGCGGCGACGGACCAGATGCGGGCGATGAACAAGGCTGGACGCGTGATCAGCATCGCCTCCAACACTTTCTTCGCCGGCACGCCCAACATGGCGGCCTATGTCGCGGCCAAGGGCGGCGTCATCGGCTTCACCAGGGCGCTGGCGACCGAGCTTGGCAAGTACAACATCACGGCGAACGCGGTGACGCCGGGCCTGATCGAAAGCGACGGTGTCAAGGCAAGCCCGCACAACGAGGCGTTCGGTTTCGTCGAGATGCTGCAGGCGATGAAGGGCAAGGGCCAGCCCGAACATATCGCCGATGTCGTATCGTTCCTGGCGAGCGAAGACGCCCGCTGGATCACCGGCCAGACACTGAATGTCGACGCTGGAATGGTCAGGCACTAAACGAGATATAGCGGTTCGTCGTTTCCGTGAAACGACGAACCGCTATGGCGGCAATCGTCAAATCGATAGGCACGGGGATAGCGACCCGCCTAGGACTATGTGAATTGAATCGACTCGAACGAAGGCGGGCTTTTCCATACCCGTTCGACAAGACGATGCGCAGCCCATGGCTTGCCTGCACCTTCGGCCGGGCAGTCAGGTTTGACACAATGTCAGCAGATGCGCATGACCTCGAGCATTGAGATCATTTTGCATTTCCAGCGAGGCGCTGACATCCGGCCAGCAATTTCGCTATGATTCAATGTCCTATATGGATTTGGTAGCGGGAGAGGGACTTGAACCCCCGACCCCAGGATTATGATTCCCGTGCTCTAACCAACTGAGCTACCCCGCCAGGGCGGCGACAGGCCCGAAATCCTCCTCAAATGGAAAGGCATTTCGAGGCGTTCGCCAAGGTCGCGCGGATATAAGGTTGGGAGGGCGAGCCTGTCAAGCTTCGAAGCATTCCATATCACCGCATATTCTCATTGCCGAAAAAGCTTTGCCGTGCCGACATCTGGTTGCAACCGCCGGGGTTGAGTTCGAACGGGCACGTCGCTATGTCTCGGCCACGAGTTTTTAGAGTTTGAAACAGATGAAGCCGCGCATTGCAGTCCTCGGTTGCGGATACTGGGGCTCAAACCATATCCGCACCCTCAAGGCGCTCGGCGCGCTGCATGCGGTTTCCGACGCCAATAAGGCGCGAGCCGAAGGTTTTGCCAGCGAACAGGACTGCCTGGCGATCGAGCCTGACCATTTGTTTGGCCGGGACGATATCGACGCCATCGTCATGGCCTTGCCGCCGCAGTTCCATGCCGACCTTGCCGTACGCGCCGCTGAAAATGGCAAGGACGTGCTGGTTGAAAAGCCGATCGCGCTGACGGTGCCGGACGCCGAGCGCGCGGTGCAGGCAGCCAAGGACAATGGCCGTGTCTTCATGGTCGGCCACGTCCTGCGTTTCCATCCCGCTTTCGAGACGCTGAAGGGGCTGATCGACAAGGGCGAACTCGGCGAGGTCCGCTACATCCATTCGCACCGGCTTGGCCTCGGCAAGTTCCACACCGAGAACGATGCGCTGTGGGATCTGGCGCCGCACGATCTGTCGATGATCCTGGCCATTACCGGCACCGAGCCGATCGAGGTGCGCGGCGAGGGGGCGGCGCTGCTCGACAGCCTCAGCGATTTCGCGCATCTGCACATGCGCTTCCCCAACGGCCTGCGCAGCCATCTCTTCGCGTCGCGGCTCAATCCATACCGCGAACGTCGGCTGACCGTGGTCGGCACCAAGGCGATGGCGGTTTTCGACGATGTCGAGCCGTGGGAGCGCAAGCTTGCCGTCTACCGCCACGCGGTCTGGCAGGACAGCGGCCAGTGGGCTTTCACCACCAACGAGCCGTCCTATGTCGCCGTCGCGCAAGGCATGCCGCTGACGCGCGAACTGGAGCATTTCATCCAGTGCATCGAGACGCGGGCTGAACCGCGCACCAGCGGCGAGGAAGCGATCAGGGTGCTGCGCATCCTGACGGCGGGCACGGTCACCCACACGAAGTCCTGAGACGTTTTGGAAGTTCTGCTCCGGCGGCCATCGCCAGAGTGGATTTCGAACAGCGCCGAGGATTTACTCGGCGGGAACCTGCGCTGGCCGAGCGGCAAGCCGGCTCAGCATGGCCTCGGCTTCGGCGCCGCGCTCGGAGCGCTCGATGAAGCCGCCGCCGAAGACACGGGCCTCGTTGCCGTCGTCGGAATAGAGCACGCAGGCCTGTCCAGGGGCGATGCCGGACTCGCCGTCGGCCAGTTCGACCGACGTCACGCCTGCGATGTGACGCAGCACCGCCGGACGCGGCGGCCGGGTCGAGCGTACCTTGGCGAACAGCTCGAGGCCGCCGGTCGGAACATCGGCGAGCGGTCCGTCGCCAAGCCAGTTCATGTTGCGCAGATAGATCTTGTGCGTCTCCAGCGCCTCGCGCGGGCCGACAACGACGCGGGCCCGTTCGGCGTCGAGATGGACGACATAGAGCGGCTCACCCGACGCGATGCCGATGCCGCGGCGCTGGCCGATCGTGTAGCGCAATATGCCCTCATGGCGGCCGAGCACGCGGCCGTCGATGTGGACGATGTCGCCCGGATTGGCGGCGGCCGGCCTCAGCTTGGCAATGATGTCGGAATATTTGCCCTGCGGCACGAAGCAGATGTCCTGGCTGTCCTGCTTGGCGGCAACCGTCAGTCCCATCTCCTCGGCAATGGCGCGGACCTGCGGCTTCGAAAGGCCGCCCAGGGGAAAGCGCAGATAGTCGATCTGCGCCTGCGTGGTGGCGAAGAGGAAATAGCTCTGATCGCGGTCGGCATCGACCGGCCGGTAGAGCGCGCGGTGGGCACCATTGGCGCCGGAACGGATATAGTGGCCGGTGGCAAGGGCATCGGCGCCCAGGTCCTTGGCGGTGGCCAGGAGATCGGCGAACTTCACCGTCTGGTTACACGAGACGCAAGGGATGGGGGTCTCGCCGGCGACATAGCTCTCGGCGAAGGGGTCGATGACCGCCTTGCGGAAGCGCTCCTCGTAATCGAGCACATAGTGGGGAATGCCCAGCGTCTCGGAGACGCGGCGCGCATCGTCGATGTCCTGTCCGGCGCAGCATGAGCCGGCCCGGTGCGTTGCCGCACCGTGATCGTAGAGTTGCAAGGTGACGCCGACGACATCATAGCCTTCGCGCTTCAGCAGGCCGGCGACCACGGACGAATCCACGCCGCCCGACATGGCGACGACGATGCGGGTGTTTTCGGGACGTCCGGGAAGGTCGAGACTGTTCATGATGCTTTCATTCTGCGTGGCGTCTCAATGCCAATGTCGAGAATATAGGTCAAGCTTTGCGGCGGCGCCAGCTTGCGGACCCATTCCCTCATAGCCTCGGATTTTCGCAAGCTAGTGTATTTCTTCGCGCTAAATCACGGCTTGAGGGCCGATGAATCAAATGCCCGCGAAAAGACTAACGCGGCGTTCACGATCCTTACCTAGTCATTAGGGTCTGCTTAGGCAATTTTTAAAGCTGTGGCGGTAACGTGGCGGGGATTGGGTCTTTGAGTTTTTTGTAGAGAGTACGATGACCGATCTGGTTAGACCTAGAGTGAAGTATGTTATCGGGCCTGACGGCAGCCCACTTACGATTGCCGATCTGCCGCCGACGAACACGCGTCGCTGGGTTATCCGGCGCAAGGCGGAAGTGGTCGCGGCGGTGCGGGGCGGGCTTTTGAGCCTCGAAGAGGCATGCCAGCGCTATAAGCTGACCACCGAGGAATTCCTGTCCTGGCAGGCGTCGATCGACGAATATGGCCTTGCCGGGCTGCGCACAACGCGCATCCAGCAATACCGGCACTAGAACCGGTCTAAATTGCATCAAAGGGCGCGGCATGCCGCGCCCTTAAGTTTTCGAAGCAACCGTCGGCGCTCAGGCCGTAAGCACCACCTTGCCGATCGGCCTGGTGGCGAGAAACGCATGGGCGGCCCCCGCCTGTTCGAGCGGAAAGCTCTTCGCCACGTGGACGATGAGCTTGTTCTGATCGATCAGCCGGCCAAGTTCCACCAGGCCTTCGCGATCAGGCACGACGGACATGCGCTCGACCCGGATGCCGCGTGCGCTAGCCTGCGCCCTGGTGGCATCATTCACGTTCAGCAAGGACACCAGCACGCCGCCGTTCCTGATTACCCGCAGCGAGCGATCGGCATGCTCGCCGCCCACCGGCTCCAGCACCAAGTCGATATCGCTGACTTGGCTGGTAAAGTCGCCCTTGGTGTAGTCGATGACCTCGTCGGCGCCGAGCTTGCGCACAAAATCGAGCTTGTTGGGGCTGGCGGTGGCGATGACGTAAGCGCCGCGCGCCTTGGCGATCTGCACCGCCAGATGGCCGACGCCGCCAGCCGCCGCATGCACCAGCACGCGCTGGCCCGATCGCAACGCGCCGTGCCTGACAAGGCCTTGCCAGGCGGTCAGGCCGGCCAGCGGCAATGCGCCTGCGTGGATGTGGTCCGCCGCCTTCGGCTTCAGCGCGATCTCGTCGGCTGGCACCGCGGCCAACTCGGCGTAAGCCGCCGCCTGCTTGGGGAAGCGCGGCATGCCGAACACTTCGTCGTCGATCTTGAGGCCACCGACGCCGGCGCCCAGCGCTACGACGGTTCCCGACATATCCCAGCCAAGGATGAAGGGAGGCTCACCGAGCAGTGGATAATAGCCGGCCCGGACAGCGCCATCGACCGGGTTGATGCCGGCTGCCCGGACGCGAATCAGCACCTCGCCGTCTTTGGGCGAAGGGTCGGGCTGATCGGCAATGACGAGAACGTCGGGTCCACCGACGGAAGCCTGAGTAACGGCACGCATGGCGAGGTCTCCTGATTGGTGAGTACCGCTATCATTTGGATAGTAATGTTCCCTTGTCCAGTATGTACCTTATCGATATATAGGTACCCCATGGATAGTGAAGATAACTCCTCCTTTGGCTACGACGCGTTCCGGCGGACATGTCCGTCGCACACCGTGCTGGAGATGCTGGCCAGCAAGTGGGTCTATCTGGTCGTCTGCGCGTTGCGCAAAGGCCGGTTGCGCAATGGCGAGCTTGCCCGCAAGCTCGAGGGCATCACGCCCAAGATGCTGACGCAGACATTGCGTGTGCTGGAACGCGACGGCCTGGTGCGGCGCGAGGTCTTCCCGGTCATTCCGCCGCGCGTCGAATATGAATTGACCGAACTCGGCCAGAACCTGGCGGGACTGCTTACCCAGATCAGGTCATGGGCGGAACAGCACGCGCCGGACATCAAGGATGCCCGGGCGCGGGCAACCGCCGCGAATGAAGGGGAGTGGGCAGCCTGAAGGCGGATGCTTCCTGCTCGAGCGAGCTTGGCCCTACTCAACCGGCTTGGCCGGGGGCCTGACTGGAAGTCGGCATATCGCGCCCGCCCAAATGGCAAGCGCACTATCTGTAGCTCGGTGTCAGCCGATCATGGCGCTGCGGCCGCCGGTTTCGGCCTCGCGAACCTTGGTGTCGCGCGATTCCAGCATTTCGGCCTTGGAAAGCTCCGCTTCAGCTTCGCCGAGTAATGATTCGGCAGCGCTTCGCTGTTGGGCGAGGTCGCTTTGCGAATTTCTGAGGTTGTCGCGGCGCAAGCGTGCCGCCTTGGCGAAGGTCGGATAGGCGAAATGATTGATGTCGGTGATGCCGGCTTTCTTTTCCTCGGCGGTGATCTGAAGCTCCAGTTCGACGGCCATGCGTTCGAACTCGGCAATCATCATGTCGAGCTGCAGCAGCTGCCGCCGCTTCTCATTCACCTGAAACTGTTTCAGCCGAACGAGGTGTTCACGTGACTTCATGATTCGGTACTCCCGGAAACGCACACCCGCACATATCGTCCAAACCACCTGGAAAGGCCCAGGCACTGCCCGTGTCCACCGGCTTTCCCCCTACTATGGGAAACAAAACCCTAAAGTTTTTTGCCGGCGGTAACCATTCGTTTACGGGCATTGTTAATCATACGGGTCAGGACTTAAGGCCGGGTAAAAATTCCGGCCGCCGAAGCGAAGGCGCGTCGATGAGTCCCTGGAGTCGCTTAGTCCAGGTTGTTAATGTGTTGCATTAGGGATTTGGGTCTGGGATTCGTTATTAGATTCAAGAGGGTGTAGAAAGAGGTTAAAAAATCTGGTACCGTCGTGGGCGGGAAATTAGATTTTGTTAACCATTTCATGGCAGCCTCTGCACAAGGCAACCACTGCTCCGGTTCCGGACGGGTCGTGAAATGGTCCGGCAGCAGAAAAGGGGAATTAAATGCGTGTTCTGCTGATAGAAGATGACAGTGCAACCGCACAGAGCATCGAACTGATGCTGAAATCGGAAAGTTTCAATGTCTATACGACGGACCTCGGCGAAGAGGGTGTCGATCTGGGCAAGCTCTACGATTACGACATCATCCTTCTCGATCTCAACCTGCCCGACATGTCCGGCTATGAGGTGTTGAGAACGCTTCGCCTGTCCAAGGTAAAGACGCCTATCCTCATCCTCTCGGGCATGGCCGGCATCGAGGACAAGGTACGCGGCCTTGGCTTCGGCGCCGACGACTACATGACCAAGCCGTTCCACAAGGACGAGCTGGTGGCGCGCATCCATGCCATCGTGCGACGCTCCAAGGGTCACGCCCAGTCGGTCATCACCACCGGTGACCTGGTGGTCAACCTCGACGCCAAGACCGTTGAAGTCGGCGGCCAGCGTGTGCATCTCACCGGCAAGGAATACCAGATGCTGGAGCTGCTCTCGCTGCGCAAGGGCACCACGCTCACCAAGGAAATGTTCCTCAACCACCTCTATGGCGGCATGGACGAGCCGGAACTGAAGATCATCGACGTCTTCATCTGCAAGCTGCGCAAGAAGCTCGACGCCGCGTCCGGTGGTCAGAACTATATCGAGACGGTCTGGGGCCGCGGCTATGTGCTGCGCGAACCCGAGGATATCCGCGTCAGCGCCTGAGCGGCGAGCGCCGCCCGATTTTCGTCATCCACGACAAAGAACCCGGCCTCGGCCGGTTTTTTTGTCGTGGTTCTGCAGTGAGAATGGGCTGCCGTCGTTTTCAGGCGGCGATTTTCAGCGCGCGAAAGCGCTCGAGCAGCTGCGGGCGATTGAACGGCTTCAGAAGATAGCCCTGGGCGCCGGCGCGCTTGGCCCGCATGATCGAGGCGATATCGAGCTCGACCAGCGAGATCAGAATCTGCGGCCTTATCGGGCTTTCCATGGCGCGCACGCGGCGGATGAGGTCAACAGCCTGCACGTCCGGCAAGGCGCCGTCGACGACGATGATGTCGGGCATGTCGGCGGCGCACATCTCCAGTGCATCAAGCCCGCTGGCTGCCTCGATGATCATCATGTCGGAACCGCCCAGGATGCGTTTTGCAACCTTCCTGATGACGCTTGAATCGTCGACGAACATGCAGCGTTTCATTTCCGGGTCCTCTTTGCCCTTGGGCAATCCGGTCGTGCGGGCATCTGCCGAGCACCCTAGACCGATCTGGTAAAGAACCCGAAAATCCATTAGGTAAAATTTTTGTCAACAAGACGCCGGGAAGGCTTTTCTTCCCATCTGCTTCGACGCAGCCGATCGAGAGAAGCTCAACGCGTCCGATCAAGCCATCACGGCAATATTACGGCGCTGAAATACTTTGCGCTCCCGGAAAATCCGCCGGATGCTCAGGCCGCCGAAAGCACGATTTCTTCCGCTGTCGCATGGATCGATATCGTCATGCCGGCCTCTCGGGCCAGAAGCAGCGTGTAGTATGGCTGCACCGAATGCGCATCGATCGGCTCTTCCGGCTTGTGGCCGGAATGCAGTTCGAGGAATTTCGGCGGCACGCGCAGCATCGGGCCGCTCGCCGAAAGGGAGATGCGCGGCTCGGTGTCGAGATTCTCGAGGGTGACGGCCAGCTTGCCGCCGCGCGGAATGGCGGCGTTGGCGACCAGGATCAGATTGAGCAGCAGCTTGACCTTGTTTTTGGGCAGCAGCGCGCGAGCTCCGTTCCAGGTCAGTTCCGGCTTTTCATTCTTGAGGAAGGCAATGGCCACCGCCTCCGCGTCGCCGGTGTCGATCAGCATGCCGGCGGAGCCCGCCGCGCCGAAGGCTATGCGGGCGAACTGCAACCGGGCCGAGGCGTTCCTGGCGCTCTGGCGGATGAGCCGCATGGCATCTTCGTCGGCGCCGCCCTCGTCAAGCAGTTCGAGCCCGTTGTTGATCGCGCCGACCGGCGAGATGATATCGTGGCAGACGCGGCTGCACAGAAGCGCCGCGAGATCAGGCGCGGAAAGGGTGAACAGATCGGCCATCGGTGAAAATCCCTGCAAAATTCCACAATTCGTGGCCAAGCGATTGATTGTCGTGCCCGCCCAACACGAATCATGCTCAAACCCGAGGCTTTCTGAATACACAGCACTCGTACGTACAGCAACAAAACCAAAATTTTCGTTGGGGCAAATGGCGCGTTCGCGCAGGCTCCGGCGCCCCGTGATCCCAAAAGCCAGCCTTCGAACCGCCATCTTCCTGTGGGAGTTAATGGTTGAAAAAGGATTACGGCATAGTTTGCCCCTAACAGTCATCCTTAACGGCCGCCTAAAGAGCCGGACCGGATGCGAGGCGTCGGCGAAAGTGCTTCATGACGGAGATTGGAAGCATGTTTTCCCGATTCTATGACCGGAGTTTCCTCCGCGTCCTCTCAATGGCGATCACGCTCATGGGCGTTCTCGTCTTTTCCACCTCAGCCCTGCGGGCCCAGGAATATACCGCTCAGGAGATTATCGATTCCGGTCATAAGTTCTTCGGCGCGACATCGGGTGGGCTTGCCACCGTCGTCGAGAAGATCTTCGCCTCCTACGGCCTGCCCAATGGCTATCTACTTGGCGAGGAGGGGTCGGGCGCGCTGATCGGCGGGCTGACCTATGGCGAAGGCACGCTCTACACCAAGAATGCCGGCGACCACAAAGTGTTCTGGCAAGGCCCATCGCTGGGCTGGGATTTCGGCGGCGAGGGGTCCCGGGTGATGATGCTGGTCTACAATCTCGATGATGTCAGCAACCTCTACAACCGCTATGGCGGCGTCGCCGGCTCGGCCTATGTGGTGGCGGGCGTCGGCTTCAATGTGCTGAAGAACAACAACGTGCTCCTGGTGCCGATCCGCACCGGCGTCGGCGCGCGGCTCGGAGTCAATCTTGGCTATTTGAAGCTGACCGAGCGGGCGACCTGGAATCCGTTCTGATTCCCATCCATCCTGACCGCAATGCCAACTTTTCCATGGGAATTGTAGACCTGTGACCCTCCACGCGCCGCGGCAAGCCCTTGCCGCAGCGCCGGATTTCCGCCATGCCAGTATGATGCGGTTCAGTCCAAGCGGTTGCCGCCGATAGCGGGTTGTCCTTTGGTTCAGTCGGTCCTGTTCTTTGCCCTTGGCTTTCTGTGCGCCGGCTTTCTGGCGCTGATGGTGGCTCCAGCCGTCTGGCGGCGTGCCGTCGCGCTGACCCGCAGGCGGATCGAGGCGTCCATCCCGTTGACGCAGACCGAAATTCAGGCCGACAAGGACCGCATTCGGGCCGAGTACGCCATGGCCACGCGCCGCCTCGAAATGAACGTCAAGGCGCTGCGCGAAAAGGCGGCCGAACAACTGGTCGAGATCAATCGAGGCCGCGAGGCGTTGAAGGGGCTGGCAGTCGAGCGCACGGACAAGAACCACGCGCTCGCTGAACTCGGCGCCAAGAACGAGGCGCTGCGGCAGCGCGAAGAGGAGTTGCACCAGCTTTCGGAGCGGCTCAAGGAAACCGAACGCAAGCTGGAGAAGCGGGCGCTCGAGCTCGAAAAGCTGGAGCACATGTACGACGATGCCAGTTTTTCCTCCTCCAGCCGGCAGATCGAGCTCGTGGCGCGGGAATCTGAGCTGCAGAAGCTTGCGGGCGACATCTCGCTGCTGCGCGGCCAGCGCAAGGAGACGGATCGGCGCCATCAGGAGATCGCGGCCGAAAGCAAGGCCGCGCGCGATGCGTTGAAGGTCGAGAAGAAACGGGTGGCCGAACTCGACAAGAAGGTCGAACGGCTGCTGGCAACGCTGGCTGATCGCGAGGACAAGCTCGATCGCCGCGAAAAGGAGCTGGCGCGTATGCGCGAAAAGGTGAAGGCCGAGGACGGTGCAACGGCCTTGCGGCTGGTCGGCAAGCCAGATGAGATGGTCAGGCATGACGAGGCCAAGAATGACGAGGCTAGGCAGCGCGATGATCTGGATCAGGCGATCGCCAAGCTCGACAACGATCGCGAGCGGCTGGAGGCCAGGCTGACGGCACTGGCGCGCGAGAACAAGCGGCTGAAGGCCGATCTCGGCGCCATGGCATCGTCGGGCTCAGCGAATGGCAGTGCCGCGCTACGCGAGCAGATGAACGAGCTTGCGGCGGAAGTCGTCCACCTGACGGCCAAGCTCGAGGGCCCGGATTCACCGATCGCCAAGGCGCTGGCGGCACCTCAGGATTCACGGTCCGGTGACCGCAGCCTTGCAGATCGCGTGCGAGCGCTGCAGAAGGCTGACGCCAACTGAAGCAGGTGCGTGGCCTTTGCGCTTGCGCTCATAGCATGGCGCCACCACGTTTAACGCCATGATCCTCTATGCCGTTCCTGCGATTGCCTTGCTGGCCGTCTGGCATTTTCACCCAGTGCTTCTTGCGATGCTCGATGCTGGAACGTCGCTATTCGGTGCTGCGGAAATGGCGCGTGATGCGCGATCAAGCTCTACCGGCGCCCCGGTGCCATTGGCTGACGACATGGAAACCTTCAGGATGGATGTCGCGCCGAGCGTGGCCGGTACGACGCGTATCGTCGAACTGTCCAAAGCAAGTCAGCGGTTCGAGAAATGATGCAGCGCGATGGCTGACGCGGCCGCCACGTTCAAGCTGTCGAAGCCTTCCGACATGGTGATCCGCACCGTGTGCAGCCGGTCGAGCAGGCTTTCTGGGAGGCCTTCGCCCTCGGTGCCGAGATAGAGCGCCAGGCGTGCGGCCGGGTCTGCGTCGCGTATCTCGGTTCGTCCGCGCGGCGACAGGGCGAACTGCTCAAAACCGCGTTCGGCGAGCATCGCGCTAAAGCCAGCGCTATCGGGGAAGGATGCGAACGGGATCTTGAGCGCGGCGCCGACCGAAACGCGGATCGCCTTGCGGTACAGTGGATCGCAGCATGTCGCGTCCATCAGCACCGCATCCGCGCCGAATGCGGCGGCATTGCGAAAGATCGAGCCCATATTGTCGTGGTTGGCGATGCCGACGAGCACTACAATCAAGGCCTGAGCGGGCAAGGCATCCAGCAATGGCCCGGCAGCTTGCGGTGTCTCCTTGCGGCCGATGGCCAGGATGCCGCGATGCATGTGGAAGCCGGCGATCGCGTCCATCACCGTGCTGGTGACGACGTAGACCGGCAGGTCCGCCGGCGCCTTGCGCAGGATCTCCGTCAGGCCGCTGAGCCGGTTCTCCAGGACAAGAACGGATTCGGCACTGAGCCGGCCGGACGACAGAAGCAGGTCTAGCACCACCTTGCCTTCGGCGACGAAACGACCTTGCCGGCCGGCGAGATCGCGTTCGCGGATATCGAGATAGCCGGCGACCCTGGGATCGCGCGGGTCGTCAATGCGAATTGGGTCCATATCCTCCGCTCAAAAATCGAGAGCGCGGCATGCATCGAAAGAGACACACAAGCCACGCTCCGGAAATCGTCAGCGAGGTAAACGGCCGCAGGCGCGTCCGGTCAAGTCCCGGCGCGGCGCAATCTCTGTGCCATCTGGGACAGGTCTTCCCTGCCGGTGCCGAAAATACCATCCAGCACGACGAGTAACTCGCGCACCGCATCGGATTTGCAGGAGTAGTAGATCATCTGACGGTCGCGGCGGGTATCCACCAGGTCGAGCGCCCGCAACTTGGCCAGATGCTGCGAGAGAGCGGATTGGCTGAGCATCACCTTTTCGGCGATCGCGCCGACCGACATTTCACCGTCGATCAGATAGCTCATGATCAACAGCCGTTTTTCGTTGCCCATCAGCATCAGAAATTCGGCAGCAGATTCTGCGTTGGCGATTAGCTTTGTCGAGACCATGAATGCCCCATGCTGTTTGCTCATCGAGGCACCATGGGGGCAATGGCGCCTGAATCCATAAAGTCACTTGCGAAAGGCAACCGACGAGTCAGCGCCATCTCCGAAAGGTAGAACATTTCTTTCAAATCTCAAGTGTTGCTTTTGATCAAATGCAATTAAGTTTCACTATCTGCCTGCCCTGCAGCCCGGCCGCTCCTCGCCATCTCGACCAGAACGGGTCGCAATTCCCGCGCCGATATCAGAGGTTGTGGAAAAAATACCCGGCAAACAATGTCTCTCGCCACCAGATCCATGCCATCGGCGTCCAAACCAGCGATGCGCCAGCCGTCGCCAGATGCCCCGCCATAACGATACGCATAAACGGCGATCGCGTCGAGATGGTCCGTGTTCATGTGTTCGATGGCGGATTGTTCGCCCGCCGCAAGCTCTTCGACGATGTGGCCGTCGGTCACGAGATCGGAGCGATCGAGCAGATAGGCCTTGCCGAAGCCGCCATTGAGGCTCGCACGTTGTGGCTCGAGGCGAAAGATCGAGAAATCGCCGAGCCCGACATAGAGGCTCGCCTTGGGATTGCGGTTGAGATAACGGCGCTCGGCACGGCCATGCGCGTCCGAGCCGCGCTCGAGCCGCGACGCCTGGCAGGTCAACGTCAGGCGCGGATGCGCCAGCGGGTCGCCCTTGCCGGGCTCGCCGAGCAGCAGGGAGCAGCGTGGATCGGCAAGCATGGCGGGCGTATGCGCCGACAGCATCGAGACCAGGATCAGCGGCGTGCCGTCGATGTCGGTGGCGACGCCGACCCGGCTTGCCAGCGGCGAGCCGGTCTGCGGCTCCAGCACCGCCAGGGCGCCGAAGCGGGCGCTGCGCAGAAGCGTCTTCGCCAGCCGGATCGCCTCGGCGTCCGTCTCCCGGATCACGTCCTTCTTTTTTTCGTCCAAGGGTCTCGCTCTGCTACGTTGATTTCCTGTTCCACTTATAAAACGACGATGCCGGCCGGGCAGGTGGTCGATGCATGTCGTTGCCCCAAAGCCGCTCTGCGGTTCCGGGCAACATTCATTACTTCGGCGCCATGCGAATGGCGCCGTCGAGGCGGATGGTTTCGCCGTTCAGCATCTGGTTTTCGATGATGTGCAACGCAAGCGCGGCATATTCGGACGGTTCGCCGAGGCGGGACGGGAAGGGCACCGCGGCGCCGAGCGAATCCTGTACCTCCTGCGGCATGCCGGCCATCATCGGTGTCTTGAAGATGCCGGGTGCGATGGTGCAGACGCGAATGCCGGAACGGGCAAGGTCGCGCGCTACCGGCAGCGTCATGCCGACCACGCCGCCCTTGGAGGCGGAATAGGCTGCCTGGCCGATCTGGCCGTCATAGGCGGCGACCGAAGCGGTGTTGACGATGACGCCTCGCTCGCCGCCCTGCAGCGGCTCGAGCCTGGAGGCGCGGTGGGCCACGAGGCGGATCATGTTGAAGGTACCGATCAGATTGACCTCGATCACCTTGCGGTATTGATCGAGGGGATGCGGGCCGTCCTTGCCGACCGTCTTCACGCCAATGGCGATGCCGGCGCAATTGATCAGGATGCGTGGCTCCCCCAGCTTGCTTGCCGTCTCGGCGAGGGCGGCGGCGCCACTGTCGGCGCTGCTGACATCGCACTGGACGGCAATGCCGCCGATGTCGGCCGCGACCTTGGCGGCGCGGTCGATGCCGACATCGAAGATGGCGACGCGGGCCCCCTTGGCGGCAAGGGCACGCGCCGTCGCCTCGCCCAGGCCGGAGCCGCCGCCGGTCACGATCGCGATCTGGCCGTTCGTGTTCATGGCGTCATCCTCTCCTCTGAAACAGGGACGGATCAGGCCCGGATCGGCGGGCCAGATCAAGCCGTTTAGACGTGCTCGGCGATCCTGGCCCGGCTGGCGTGGCCGACCTCGCCGGTGAGCCTGGCAACCGCGCCCGGCGTGATCTCGTGCGACAGAAGGCGGTCGAGATCGACAGGGCGTGGCATCGAGATCTGGCCGCGCGGGATGCGCTTGAAACCGAGCGGCCCGTAATAGGGTTCGTCGCCGACCAGGATGACGGCTGGTGAGCCGGCCTTTGCGGCCGCTTCGAGCGCGATCGCCACCAGCCGGCGGCCGATACCCAGGTTCTTGAAGGCCGGCCGCACGGCAAGCGGCCCGAGCATCAGCGCGCGGCCGGCGCCGGCGGCGATGCGGGTCATGCGCACCGAGGCAACGACAATGTCGCCGTCGACCGCGACAAAGGACAGCGCCCGCTCGTGGCCACCGGCTTCACGGATCTTGTAGGCGGCCAGTACGAAACGGCCGGGCCCGAAAGCCTCGTCATTGATGGCTTCGATTTCAGGGTCGTGCGCCGGAGTTTCCGGCAGGTATTTCACGTCGGCAAGGCTCATGGTCTTTGCGTTCCGGTAAGGAGGAAAGGTTTGCTGCAAACGGCAGCATTCGCCAGTCAGCGCTTCATCAAGCGCGGGCGCCCTTTCGTCGTCGGTCAAACCGGATCAAAGCAAAGTCGAACATGCGGAGTGTCCGCTAGCATCAATTTTCGGCCGCCGCAATTGGCCGTTTTCGTCCGCCGTCTTCGTCGAGTGACGGTCTGTTCAGCGCCTGACGTCTTCGACAGCGCAAGCTTGCGCCTACATCTGACGAAAGGATGCGAGGAGATTTGCATGGGATTGCTGGTCGAAGGCAGGTGGCAGGATCGCTGGTACGATACGGCGGACACTGGTGGCAGGTTCGTCAGGACGCAATCGCAATGGCGCGACTGGATCACCGTCGACGGAGCGCCGGCCGAAGGCCGCGCGCGCGGCTTCAAGGCCGAGCCCGGGCGCTATCACCTCTATGTCTCGCTCGCTTGCCCATGGGCGCATCGGACGCTGATTTTTCGCGCGCTGAAGAAGCTGGAAGACATCATCTCCGTCTCGGTCGCGCATCATTTCATGGGCGCCAACGGCTGGACATTCCTGGCCGAGGATGGCGCCACTGGCGACACGCTTTACGGTCTCGATTTCCTGCACCAGATCTATGCCAAGGCCGAGCCAGCCTATTCCGGCCGGGTGACGGTGCCCGTGTTGTGGGACAAGAAGCAGCTGACGATCGTCTCCAACGAATCTTCCGAGATCATCCGGATGCTCAACACGGCGTTCGACGCATGGGGCGATGCAAGCCTCGACTTCTATCCGCAGGACCTGCGGCGCGAGATCGACGGCGTCAACGCGCTGGTCTATCCCGCGGTCAATAATGGCGTCTACCGCGCCGGCTTCGCCACCACGCAGCGCGCCTATGAGGAGGCGTTCGGCGAATTGTTCGAGGCGCTGGATAAGCTGGAGGAGCGGCTGTCAAGACAGCGCTATCTTGTCGGCGACCGCATCACCGAGGCCGACTGGCGGCTGTTCACCACCCTGGTTCGTTTCGACCCGGTCTATGTCGGCCATTTCAAATGCAATCTGCGCCGCATCGCCGACTATCCGAACCTGTCGAACTATCTGCGCGACCTCTACCAAGTGCCAGGCGTTGCCGGGACCGTGAACCTGCATCACATCAAGGCGCACTATTACGCGAGCCACGAGACGATCAATCCGACACGGATCGTGCCGGTTGGGCCGGAACTGGACTATACCGCGCCGCATGACCGGGCGTGGTTCGCGATCTGAGATCTCCCCGGCGGGCAAGTCGCTATCGGAAGGTTTCCGTGTTGAGGCGAGCCTGCCTGGCAAGTTCCGCTTTCAGGAAACTCTTGCCCATGCGGCTGGAGTAGCCCAGGGCATTGATGCCGAAAACCACAAGCCCGGCAAACAGCAGGACGAAACCCCAGACGAGAGCAGGCATGGTATCGCTTCCCGGCATGGCCCCGCCCGCGACAGCAAGGCCCACGAACACCAGTGAAAGCAGGCACGAGGCCAGAGACGAAAGAAGCGTTATCTTCCAATATTCGTCTCGATTGAAAAGCCGAAGGTTCCTGTTGACGAATTTGTAAGAGGCGAAAGAGTTCGACCCGAACGTGATGGCGAAGCCGCTTGCATTGCCGAAGCTGTCCGGTAGCGACCGAAACATCATCGCTATGGCGATAAACACGGCGGTCAAGCCCACCATCATCAGACTATAAAAGCCGACATAGGGCCAAACGCTCACTGATTTTACTTGTCCGACATCCATAGAATCGCCCCCATGTATTTTCTTGGTCAATACAGCTCGGGCTTTTTTGACAGCTGAGGCAAGCTTACCAATAGGGCGACGCAGGTTCGTCCCCAAAAACCTCGGCGATGCGCCGCAGCGTTGCCGGCGTCGTGCCCTCCGGCAAGCGGTCGAGCGGGAAGAAGCCGGCCTCGGCGATCTCATGGTCGGGTGGCTTCGGCGTGGCCTGGCTGAACTGCTCGATGAAATAGAAGCCGACATGGTCGCGGCGGCTGGAGCGGCGGTTGAAATGCATCGACTTCAGCACCGGCGGTGTGGCCAGCGCAATATTGCCTTCCTCGGCCAGCTCGCGCGCCAGCGCTTCGGCCAGCGTTTCGCCGACTTCGACGCCGCCGCCGGGCAGCTGCCAGCCGGGCACATAGGTATGCCGAATGAGAAAGACGGAATTCGTGGCGCCGTCATGGACGAGGCCGCGCACGCCCAGCGTCATCGGCCGCCGCAGCACGAAATAGAGATGGAACAGCCTGGCTCGCAGCCCCGCCCAACCGGTCTGGCGGAAGGCGGCTTCGGCATCGGTCGTCATCGGGAGCAAAACCGCGAGTGGAAAGCCAAGCTTTTGTAGCAAGGCGCGCGCGCGTCGCCTATGAAGGATGCATGTTCAGGCTCGCGCATATTTCCGATGTCCATCTGGGGCCATTGCCCGATGTATCCTATCGCGATCTCGCCTCCAAGCGCGTGCTCGGCTACGTCAATTGGCAGCGCAATCGCCGCCGCCACATGCATGACGCCGTCATCGACGCCATCACCGCCGATATCAAGGCGCAGAGCCCCGACCATCTCGCCGTCACCGGCGACCTGGTCAATCTGGCGCTCGACGGCGAGATCGAGATGGCCAAGCACTGGCTGGAGACGCTGGGATCGCCGCACGACGTCTCCGTCGTTCCGGGAAACCACGACGCCTATGTGCCGGGCGCCTTCGACAAGGTCTGCCGGTCGTGGGCGGCCTGGATGAGCGGCGACGGCGTCAATACTCCGGTCGACCGCAACGCATTCCCCTATCTGCGCGTGCGTGGCAATGTCGCGCTGATCGGTGTCTCGACGGCGCGCGCCACGGCACCCTTCATGGCCAATGGCTTCTTCATGGAAGGTCAGGCGGAGCGGCTCGGCAAGATCCTGCGCGACAGCGGCGGGCAAGGACTGTTCCGCGCGATCATGATTCACCATCCGCCGGCGCGCGGCGCCGTCTCGCAGCACAAACGGCTGTTCGGGATCGCCCGCTTCCAAAAAGTCATCCGCAAGCATGGCGCGGAGCTCGTCCTGCACGGACATTCGCATCTGCCGTCGCTGTTCCAGATCGGTCCGCGCGGCGCCAGGGTTCCGGTGGTCGGCGTCGCCGCCGCCGGCCAGGCGCCGGGCGGCAAGCATCCGCCGGCACAGTACAATCTGTTCGACATCGATGGCGAAAAGGGCAATTGGCGCATCCGCCTGACGCGGCGCGGCCTGACCGGGCCGGCGATGCCGCCCGCCGATCTGCAGACGCTGGAGATCGGCGCGGAAGCCGCTATGGCCGCAGGCTGAGCCCCATCGCCACGATGCGGTCCCAGAACAGGGCGACCGACACCGCCAGGCCGACAAGCGCGCCAGCGGCGACCAGGCCAATGCCCGACATGAACGCCGACCAGCCCTTGCCGCGTTGCGGTGATCGCAGCGGCGGCTCGGCTTCCGCCACCGCGGCGCGCTTCATGCCGGCGACGGCCGGTTCCGCCCCGCCCTCCATCATCCTCTGGCGCTCGACGATGCGTTCGGCGACGTAGCGGGTCACGGAATCGGCAACCGGCTTCATGTCGGTCGATTCGGCAAGCACCACGCGGCCGATGCGAGTGTCCTTGAGGAAGCGGTAGGTACGGCGGTCGCGCCCCATCGCGACATGGCTGACGGCATCGATCCACAGGCGCGGCTGCAGGCCAGAGGACACGACGAAGTCGAAATTGTCGATGTCGGCGGGCACGTCGGCAAAGACAGGTGCGAGTTCGGCGGCCAGAAGATCGAGGCGCATGCGATGCGCCTCGCGCATGTCGACGACGACATCGTCGCGGTCGGCGAAGGCATTCTTCACATCACGGATGGCATCGGACAGTTTCCTTGACGGATCGATCTTTTCGCCTGCGTCCTTCATCGGCGTCTGCCTCGCGGGTTTGGTTAACACGGGGTTAACACAGCCGCCGGCAAAATGCACTGGCGAGGTGGAGCGAGGCGCCGGCGATGATGGGTTAGCAGGAACTCAACCGGTGGCGGCGGCGAGTTTCGGGCGGACGGACCTGGCGCGACGGTTCATGTTGCGCAGGATGATGCCGGCGATCAGATCCGGCGCTTCCTCGATCAGCATATGGCCGGCCTCCAGCACGTGATGGACATGAAAGCGTGCCGGCAGGTCATCCGCCTGGGTGAAGGGCAGCACCGCGTCATCACTGCCCCACACCACCATCACCGGCATGGCCAGCCTGTCCAACTGGTCGCGCGGGATGACGCCTTGCCGGTCGTCCCTTGTCATGGCGGCGGCGATTTCGACGAGTTTTTCCAGTTGCCCGGGCCGCTTGCGCATGTCGCGGAGCGTATCGGCGGTGTGATCGAAAGGCCGCGCCCGTGGCCCCGACATGGCGGCAAGGCAGGCGAGGATCTCGGAAAGGCTCTCCGCGCCGGCATAGCGGCGCAACAATGGCCCGTTGATTTCCGGGCCGAAACCGCCGGGCGCCAGAAGCGTCAGCGAGGCCACTTTCTCAGGCCCGGCAAGCGCTGTCAGCACCGCCACCGCGCCGCCCATCGAATGGCCGACGAGATGAACACGTTTCAGCTCTCGGGCGGAGAGATCGGCAAGAACGGCCCGTGCCGCAACCTTTGCAGGGCCGGCGCCCGGAAAGTCGAGCGAGAGGCCGTGCCCCGGCAGGTCATAGGCAAGGGTGCGCGCGGAGGGGCCGAGCAGGGCTATCACGTCGCGCCAGACATCGTGGCAACCGCCAAAACCGTGCAGCAGGGCGATGGTCTTCGAGCCAACGCCCTGTTCGGCAACATGGAGCGATGAGATCATGAACGCAGAAAGGGGTCGAATTGCGAGAAAGCCTGAATATGGCTGGATTGCTCTTCGTCCGGCGCGATGGCCAGTAAAGTTTTCGCGATTATTTTGCGAGCAATGCGTGTGATTCAAGGGGATCGCCTGGCAAAAGCCGGCAAATCAACCATTTCGGCGCTTCGCCCTCCAAGCGCCAGCGCGGTGCAATTCCATTAGTCCAAACAGTCCCGGCCTGTCGCAGATCAGCTGGCGCTGCCGAGGCCCGCGGCGTGCAAGGCGCCGACCAGCCGCTCGGTCAGATCGGCTGGATATTTCCGCTCGACAAAGGTCGCGCGCGGATTGGCGGCGAATTTCGGGAACTTTGTGTTCAATTCGTCCAGCAGCATCCTCACCAAATCGTCCTGGCCAGCGGCCTTGGCGCCGATCAGCCGCGCCGCCAGATAATGCGACTTCGTCGCCGTCGTCCGCAGTGCCATGCTGGCCGCGACAGCCTTGTTCATGTCGCCGAGCATGAACTGGCCGACGAACAGCCCGTAATCCCACCATGTCGAATGACCACTGAACGTCTGGGCCGCATGGGCGAGGATCGGCGTTCCCTCGGCGTATCGGCCGGCGAAGATAAGCCCATAGCCGTAGGCCGCGGCCATGCCGAGATCATAGGGGTTGAGTTCGGAAGCCTTGCGCATCCAGCGGATCGCTTCGTCGGTATTGCCGAGCCGCGCACTGACGTAGCCGTAGGCGCGATGCGCATAAGGGCTGGTCGGTCCCATCTGCACGCCGCGATGGGCAAATTCGACCGCCTTTTCGATCGTTGCATTGGGCGGGTAGGCATAGTGATCGGAAACTGCCTCAACCTGTAGAGACGCAAGTTCCGAATAGACCAGCGAGGACTTTGCCCCGGAATTGGCCAAGGTTTCGAGGCAGCGATAGGCGGCCTCATGGGTTTTGGCATTCTGGTCGAGATAATATTTGTCGTTGAGCAGCAGGCATTCGGTCAGGCCGTCCGGTGTGCCCGTCTGCTCGATATAATTGTAGATCGTGCCCGAGGCGGGGAGCGCCGAACTCAGCAGGTCGGCAATCCGGTCCTCGACCGCGCCAGGAGCGCTGTCGGCCGGCGCGAGATTGCGGGAAAGAAGCACCCGCCCCGATGCCGCGCTTTGCAGTTCGATCGTGATGTCGCCGGCGTTCGGGCCAGGCAGGATGTCGAAGATGAAGCTGGTGGCCTCGTTGGCGGAATCTTGCCTTGCGTCTCGGCCGATGAAGTCGATCGTATCGAAGCCGCTCAGGCCGGCACGCAGCGACGCGCCGACACGGCTGGCAGCAGTGCCGTCAGCCTTGTTGTCGATGTAAACGAGCGGCAGCGCCTCGGACATCGCCGAGGGGGCAATGCTGCCGGTGAGGCCGGCGCTCTCGAACGTGGCCGGTATCTCGCCGCCGGCCAGCAGCGCGCCGCTACCCTGACGCAGGATCAGCACCCCGAGCATGGCGATGACCACTGCGATCGCCATCCAGAAGAACCGGAGATGGCGGGCCACCGAAGGTGCGGGTGCTGCCGACGGCGCCAGCAATGCGGCTGGAACGGCATCCTCGGCCACGCCGGGGTGCTCGGATGGAGCCGCAGCCGCTTCGGTCTCTCCGGCAGGTTTTGCGGCTTCCGGCAAGCGGATCGCGTTGAGTTCGTAGGCCGGCACGTAGCCGCCGCGTGGAATGGCGATGCGGACGGGCTCGGCAATGCCTTCATTGGCGAAATATTGCTGCAGCAACTCGCGCAGCCTGCCTGCCTGCACCCGCACCACGGCATCGGTCGACGGATCGAAATCGCCGTCCTTGCCAAAGACGTCCATGGCGATGGAAAAGCCCTTGAGCCTGTCGCCTTCGCCGGCCTGTTCGCGTTCGACGAGATAACGGATCAGCTTGCGCGCGCGCTCGGATCGTCCGAACGTTTCGCTGGCAAGCAGTCGCTCCAATGTTTCGCGCACTGCGGGGGCGGCAGGCGTGGCATGCTGCAAGTGTCGATCCTCTCGAAGTCGGCACAGGTTAGGACGCGATCATATAATGCCAGCAACGCCACGCAAGTGTAGAGCCATTATGTGATCGCGTACCTAACCGGATAATTTTCCGGTGGTTAATAGCCGCCTCAATGCCGGCGACAGAACGAGTTGGCCACTCGAGGCCAAAGCCTTGTTCGGGCTTCAAAAAAATGACTGGCGCGAGTTGTCCGATCTCTCGCGCCAATCCTCTGTAAACGCTACCGCGCCTTGCCGCCGATGATGCGGTTGGCGGCCGAAGTCACCGCTTCAAGCGAGGCGGCGACGATGTTGGTGTTGATGCCGGCGCCGAACAGCTTGCCGCCGGGGTACTCCATTTCGACGTAGGAAATGGCCGAGGCATTCGAGCCGCGCTGCATCGAGTGTTCGGAATAGTCGAGCACGGACATCTCGACGCCGACATGGCGTGAGAGCGCATCGACAAAGCCGTCGATCGGGCCGGTGCCGGTGCCTGATATGGTCACTTCCTTGCCGTTGTCGAGGATGATCGCCTCGATCACACGCCGGCCCTTGACCACGGTATCGGGATAGGTGTGATGGTCGAGGAATTTCAGCCGCGCGCCGGGCTGGTCGACATAGGCTTCGAGGAAGCGCTCATAAATGCGCCTGGCCGGCACTTCCTTGCCTTCGGCATCGGTGATCGCCTGGATCGCCTGGCTGAACTCGATCTGCAGATTGCGCGGCAGATTGAGACCGTAGTCGGCCTGCAGCACATAGGCGATGCCGCCCTTGCCCGACTGCGAGTTGATGCGGATGATGGCCTCGTAGCTGCGGCCGACATCGGCCGGGTCGATCGGCAGATAGGGCACTTCCCACAGGCTGGTGTTGGCCTTCTTCAGCGCCTTCATGCCCTTGTTGATGGCGTCCTGGTGCGAGCCGGAAAAGGCGGTGTAGACGAGTTCGCCAACATAGGGGTGGCGCTCGGGAATCTTCAGCTGGTTCGAGTACTCGTAGACGTCCTTCATCCGGTTGATGTCGGAGCAGTCGATGCCCGGATCGACGCCTTGCGTGTACATGTTGAGCGCCAGCGTGACGATGTCGACATTGCCGGTGCGCTCGCCATTACCGAACAGCGTGCCTTCGACGCGGTCTGCGCCCGCCATCAGGCCGAGTTCGGTGGTGGCGATGCCGGTGCCGCGGTCGTTGTGCGGATGCAGCGAAATGATCAGGTTCTCCCTGGCGTCGAGGTTGCGGCACATCCATTCTATGCGGTCGGCATAGATGTTGGGCGTCGACATCTCGACCGTCGACGGCAAATTGATGATCAGCTTGTTGTCCGGTGTCGGCTTGACGATCTCGGTGACGGCGTTGCAGATATCCAGCGCGACTTCGAGCTCGGTGCCGGTAAAGCTCTCCGGCGAATATTCGAAGCGGTAGCCGCCGCCGGCCTTGGCCGCCATGTCGGTGATCATCTTGGCGGCGTCGGTGGCGATGCGCTTGATGCCGCCGACATCCTTTTCGAAGACGACGCGGCGCTGCAATTCGCTGGTCGAATTGTAGAAATGCACGATCGGATTGGTGGCGCCCTTCAGGGCCTCGAAGGTGCGGGTGATCAGTTCCGGCCGGCACTGCACCAGCACCTGCAGCGAGACGTCGGCAGGCACGTTGCCTTCCTCGATGCACCAGCGGGCAAAGTCGAAATCGGTCTGCGAGGCCGAGGGGAAGCCGATCTCGATCTCCTTGAAGCCCATATCGAGCAGCAGGCCGAACATGCGCGCCTTGCGCTCATGGCCCATTGGGTCGATCAGCGCCTGGTTGCCGTCGCGCAGGTCGACCGAACACCAGATCGGCGCCTTGTCGATGACCTTGTTGGGCCAGGTGCGGTCGGTGAGGCCGACGGTTGGGTAGGGCTGGTATTTGCGGGCGGCTTCCGGCATGTGGCCGGCCGCGCGTTTTACGCCCTCGGGTTCGCCAGATCGGATGTCTTCTCGTGCGTTCATCGTCTTGTTCTCCCGGCGGCTCGCTGATCGGTCTTCGGACGGATTTAGGGCGAGCGGCGCCTTATAAGATTTTCGTTCGCTAGATGGAATTGCCAAGGAGCATGCGCTTGCGCGGCGGTTCGACCGCCGGGCGCTCCTTCAGCGAACCCGGCGATCGCCGATAAGGCCGAGAAGAAGCAGGGTCGAGGCAAGCGCGCGAACGGTCTCGCCGGCAAAGCCGGTCTGACGGGAAGCGGTGGTGGCGCGCGTGTTCATGCCGGCTCTCATACAGGAGCGGCTTGTGCGAGGCAAGCAGGGGCAGTGCCTGTCGCGCATTATCGCTGGTGCGGATGCTCTTCCCCATGCGCCGCAAATGCGCCAGACTTGGCGATGGCGGGGCTGCGGTGCGCCGTCGCCGGAAGGGGGTTGTCCATGAATTTCGTGTTCTTCTCGCCGCATTTTCCCGTCAACGGCGCCGATTTCTGTGACCGGCTGAAGAGGGCCGGCGCCACCGTACTCGGGATTGGCGATGCGCCCTATGAGGCGCTGGACGGCAGGCTGAAGGCAGCACTTTCGGAGTACTACCGGGTCGCCGACATGGAGGACTACGATCCGGTGTTCCGGGCGATGGGGCACTTCATCCACAAATGGGGCCGCATCGACCGCTTCGAATCGCTCAACGAGCACTGGCTGGAGCTGGAAGCCAACATCCGCACCGATTTCAACATCTACGGCACCAAGCTCGACTTCGTGAAGAACCTGAAGCGCAAGAGCCGCATGCGCGCCTTCTTCCGCAAGAGCGGCGTCGAAACCATCGCACAGCGCAAATGCTCCGACAGGGCGGGGGCCATGACGTTCATCCGCCGCGTCGGCTACCCCGTGGTGGTGAAACCCGACAGCGGGTCCGGGGCTTCCAATACCTTCAAGATATCCAACGCCAGAGAGCTCGACCAGTTCTTCAGGGACAAGCCCGAGGATGTGACCTTCGTCATGGAGCAGTTCATCGAGGGGCTGGTGGTGACCTATGACGGGCTGGTCAACCGCGACGGCGAGGTGGTGCTGGCGGCCAGCCACCGCTACGACCAGAGCGTCATGGAGGTGGTCAACAAGGACCGCCACATGAGCTACACCTGCTTTCCCCACATCAGACCCGTGGTCGAGGAGGCCGGCCGCAAAATCCTGAAGGCGTTCGACGTGCGCGAGCGCTTCTTCCACATCGAACTGTTCGAGACCAGGGACGACCGCATCATCGCGCTCGAGGTCAACATGCGACCACCGGGCGCCTGGATGACCGACGCCATCAACTACACGTTCGACATCGATGTCTACGCCGCATGGGCCGACATGGTGGTCAAGGATGCCGCCGGCGGACCTTATGAGGGCAAGTATTTCACCGCCTATGCCAGCCGCAAGCGGCACCTCGACTATTTGCACAGCCATGAGGACGTGCTAGCCGCCCACAAGGACAAGATCGTCCACCATCAGGCGATAGAAGAGGTTTTCAGCCGCGCCATGGGAAACTACGCCTACCAGATGCGCTCGAAGGACCAGGCTGAGCTGCGCGAGGCGGTCGCCTATATCCACGCGGAAAAGGCTTGAGGCCATGGACGTCTCCTACCACAAGGCCTTCGCCCGCAACCTCGGCCGCGACATGGAGTACAAGCGCTACGGCCATGCCGGCCGTCCGGTGGTGGTGTTCCCGACCTCGCAGGGACGGTTCTACCAGTTCGAGGATTCCGGCGGGGTGGGCGCGCTTGGCGAGTTCATCGACACGGGCCGCATCCAGCTGTTCACGGTCGACGGCATCGATTCGGAATCCTTCTTCGACAAGCGTGCCGACCCATCGCATCGCATCGGCCGCCACGAGGCCTATTTCCGCTATGTGCGCGAGGAGGCGCTGCCGGAGATCTTGTCCACCGCATCAGCGGCCAATGGCGGACGCAAGCTGAAGCCGCTCTTCTCGGGCTGTTCGATGGGAGGCTACCATTCTTCGAACTTCGTGTTCCGCTTTCCCGAACTCGCCAGCGGCGTCATCGCGTTGTCGGGTGTCTATTCGGCGCGCGATTTCTTCGGCAAGACGCTGGACGGCGACATCTTCTACAACTCGCCGCTCGACTATCTGCCCGGCATCGTCGACCCGAAATTGCTGGCTCGGCTGAAGGCGCTCAGGCTGATTTTCTGCTGCGGGCAGGGCGCCTGGGAAGAGCGCATGCTGGTCGAGACGCGCCAGCTGGAACAGATCCTGCGCGACAAGTCCATTCCGGCCTGGGTCGACTATTGGGGCGGTGACGTCAGCCATGACTGGCCATGGTGGCACAAGCAGCTGGTCTATTTCTTCGGCCGCTGGCTGGATGATGACCTGATGCACAGGCTGGACTAAGGTATGCTGATATTCAGGTGAGGCCGGCCTGCAAATGGCTGATACCTGAGCTTCCGGTGCTCACGTACGAAAAGTACGCTCCGCTCCGGCCTGACGATGCAATGGATCGACCATTTGTCTGATCTGGCCGGTGGCGCCGTGCTGACCAATGGCGTGCCGCATTTCGTCGACGGAGTGATGAGAAGGCCCTTTCAAACCCCTTCGCCAAACCGCATGGCCAGGGCAGTCTCGTCCACGGTGAGCGTGCTCTGGGCCTTCCGGCGATCGGCTACCTCCTGGTGATGCGTGTCGGTAGTTTCGATCTTCGCGCCACGGGCCATGTCGCCGCTCTGGGCCTGGGCGTCCTTCTCGTGGGCGTGGTGATGGCGCGCATGTTCGGGCGCTTCAATGGCGGCAACTTGCCAGTCGATGGATGAGCCTGGCACTGCTGGCCAGTTTTAATATGACAAATGCATTCAAGTTTTTGTGGAAACTCCGGCGCGGCTGTGGCATGGCCAAACGGTGACGGAGCCTTGCTGTCCTGGCGGCTTCGTCTGGACCGCCATTGAGGGATTTGAGCCATGGATCAGTTGAGCGCGCAGACCCGCATCAGCGATGAGGCAATAAGGTCGGCGATCGAGCGTCTGCGCGCCGAGCATGGTGAGTTCGAGATCGAAACCGGCGCCGCCGATCGATGGGAGCTTCGCCTGTATTACGGGTCGCTGAGTGCGACGCTCGACGGCGACGCCATGCTCGTCCGCGTCGCGGCGGACGACGAGACCTGCCTGTCCTACATGAAGATGACGGTGGCCGGTCACGTCGCCCAGCATCTCGGCACCGCCAGCGGGTTGCGCTGGCAGGGCGATGGCCGCGACGCCGGCACGCCCGTCTTCTTCCGCGAAATCACTGTGATGTCGTCGACGCGCATCTCTCCCCGCATGCAGCGCCTACGCTTCTCCGGCCATGATCTCGGCCGCTTTGCTCATGGCGGCCTGCATATGCGGCTGCTGCTGCCACCGCCCGGCCGGCTGCCGGTCTGGCCTATGGTCGGCGCGGATGGCCTGCTTGTCTGGCCCTCGGGCGAGGACGCGCTCACCATCCGGGTCTACACGATCAGGGCGATCGATGCGGCAAGCGGATGGCTCGATGTCGATTTCGTCCTGCATCCCGGCCAGAATACGCCGCCCGCCGCCTTCGCGCGGAATGCCCGCGCAGGAGACGTGATCGGCATGATCGGGCCTGGTGGCGGCGATGCGCCGGAGGCGGAGAGCCTGCTGCTCATCGGCGACGACACCGCGCTGCCCGCCATCGGCCGGATCCTCGAACATCTGCCGCCGTCAACCCGGGCCGAGGCGATCATCGAGGTCGACGGTCCCGACGACCGGATCGCATTGCCGCAAGGGGACAATATCGACGTTACCTGGGTCTTCCGGCATGGCCGGGCGGCCGGTGCCGCCGGCTTGCTGCCGGCCGCTTTGCGCGAACGCGGCCACATGGCACTGGCGGACGGCCTCTTTGTCTGGGCCGGATGCGAATTCGCCGACTTCCGCGAGATACGCAAGATCGTGCGCAAGGAGTGGGGCTTGCCGCGCGACCAACATCTGGTCACCGCCTATTGGCGCCGCGGCGCGCCAGGCGAAAACGGCGGCGGCGACGAATAAGCCGCCGAAGCAGGTCAGTCGCGGATGCTTCTGGCCACCAGCCGCGCGACGCTCGGGCCGACGAGCAGCACGATCAGGAAACGTGCCGATTGCAGCGCCATGACGAAGGAAATGTCGACGTTCTGTGCCGCGGCGGCGATGATGGCGACACTGTCCATGCCGCCGGGGCTGGTCGCCAGATAGGCGGTCAGCGGATCGATGCCCAGGAGATGGCTGATCAGGAAGGCGAGCCCGCCGCAAAAGGCAATCAGCGCTATGATCGAGGCGATTATCTGTGGCAAAGCGCGCGTCGCATGGCGCAGGATCGGCCTGGTGAAGTTCAGACCGATCGACCAGCCGACCATGGCGTAGCTGACCGCCAGCAGCCATTGCGGCAACTGCATCTCGACGCCAAGGCCGAGATGGATGACAGTTCCGAAGATGAAGGTACCGAGAAAGAAAGGCGAGGGCAGCCGGCACAGCTTTCCCGCCAGGCCACCGACCAGCGCGATGCCGATGGTTGCGGTGAAGGCCTGGGCATCGATCGGCGGAAACCAGATGATGGGCGGGATTTCGATGCCTGACGTGTCGACCCACATCTTGGCGACGACGGCCGCCGTCATGGACACGAAGATGACGCGCAGATACTGCATGAAGGCGACGAGCCGCTGGTCGGCGCCGAATGCACCGGCCATCAGCACCATGGCGGTGGCCGCACCCGGCGATGAACCCCAGACGGCGGTGGTGCCGGGCAGGATGCGCCAGCGGCTGATCAGCCAGCCAAGCAGGCTGGAGGCCGCGACCGTGGCGATCACCACGCCGAGGAACAACGGCCATTCCCGGTAGAAGACCGGAAAGATGTCGGCCGAGATCGAAGCGGCGACGAGACAGCCGACAATGGCCTGGGCGGAGCCGAAAAGCAGGCGCGGCACCCGCACCGTGGCGCCATTGGTGCCGGCGACGATCGCCGCCAGCATCGGGCCGATCAGCAGTGCCGCCGGCAGGGCGGCGAGCTCCAGCGCACCGGCGAACAGGGCCGAGATGGTGAGCAGGATCAGCCATTGCCAAGGCCTGCCTATCCGCGCCATGCGCTCGGCGGCGGGCTGGTCGGGAGATGGCTGTTCGGCCGAGGAATCCATTTTTCGGTCTTAGACCTGGAGCGTGAAAATGCGAACCGCGGTCCGCCGAAAAAATGAAGGTTCACGCGTTCAGATATCGAGTAACAGGTTTCATATATCCGCGTCGAACCGTTGCTCGATCTCGTGGCTACCCATGCGGTCGAAATCTTCGGGAATGAGAAGCCCGGTCATAAAAACGACCCGCCGCGTCTGCGTTTCGGGCTGATCGATAGGCACGATTCTGGCCACGGCTTGCCGGCATTGGTGATAATGAACGACTCACCTTTGGCTACCTGTCGAACGAGGCGCGACAGATGGGCTTTCGCATCACGAATGTTTACCGTTCGCGTCAAAGGTTGTTCCTCAAAGACTGCCACCGTGTGGGCATCGAGCCTCCGGGTCAGCCGGTCTTGCCGTCAACCAGACCGAAGCCGCCTACAGGATGGGTTTCCACTTGGAATTCGAAGCCGGCGATGAAGGGGCGGGCCTTGGCTATGGCCGCCTGGACCTCGGGAAGCTGCAGCGAGGCCTTGTGACTTGCCTGATCCATCCACACTTCAGTCACCCAGATGGCGTCGGCGTCGACGGGGTCGGTGGCGATGATATAGCTCAGGCAGCCGGGCAGGGCGCCGGTGCTGGTACGCAGCACGTCCATGACCGCGTCGCGCTGGCCGCGCGACGCCCGCATCTTGCCGATTAGTCCGTACATTCCTTGTCTCCCCTGGGGGTTGGCGCGAAAGGAGTATGTCGGTCCAGTATGCCGGGCGCCAGTCAAGGCATCAACTGGCCGCCATTCACCTCGATGATCTGTCCCGTTATGTAGCCGCTCAACAGGTCCGACGAGAGGAAAAGATAGGCGCCGACGCAGTCCTCAGCGGTGCCGGCGCGGCCCTGCGGAATGGTGGCGACCATGGTCTTTATCTGATCGTCAGTCGAATATCGTTCGTGGAAGGGGGTGAGGATTACGCCGGGCGCCACTGCGTTGACACGGATACCGAAGCCGATCAGTTCCTTGGCCATGCCGCGCGTCACGTTGGATACGAAGGCCTTGGCGGAGCCGTACAGGCCAGCGCCGCCGGCGGCGCCGTTGCGGGCCGCGATCGACGACGTGTTGACGATAAAGCCGCCTTGCTTCTTCAGCCAGGGCATAGCCTTGCGCGAAGCAGTAAGCACAGAGCGCGCATTGAGATCCATCACGGCGTCGTAATGCGCCTCGGTCTGGTCGGCATAAGGCACGCGGCCGAGCATGCCGCCGGCATTGTTGACCAGCCCGTCGAGGCGGCCGAAATGTTGCGCGCTGTCCTCGACGACGCGTTCGACATCGGCGGCCAGGGAAAAATCGCCCTGGACGAGGAACACCTCGCCGCCGCCGTCGCGAATGGTCTTGGCCAATTGCTCGGCGGCATCGCGGCTCGAATTGTAGTGCAGCGCGACGCGGCATTTCTGCGCGGCATAGGCCAGCGCCAACGCCGCGCCTATACCGGTCGAGGCGCCGGTGACCAGCACCGCCTTGCCGGCGAGATCAGGGATGCTGAGCCCAGAGGGCGTGGTCGTCGTCGCTGGCATTTTCGTCCTCCGGGGGCCGCCTGTTTGTCGCGGGCATCGCCACCCTTGCATTCAACGCCACGGCGCTTCAAGGCCTGAGATAGACATAGCCCTGGCTTTGCAGTTCCGCGAGCTTGACGACGCCACCCTTGTCGGCGGCATGAAAGCCGGCCAGCAGGTCGGCAAGCGTAATGTCCATGCCTTGCATGGTGTTGGCGCAGGCCTGCGGCTCAAGCCCATGGCTCAGAAGGCCGGCGAAGCGGCCGGAGACAGCGGCCGATATGCCTTTCGACTTGAAGGCGGCAAGGGCCGGACCATGCACCACCAGCGTGATGTCGACATTGCCGCCGGTCCCCTCATAATGGTTCTTGATGTTGCCGAGCACGAAATTGACCTTGTCGAGATCGCTCAGGTGATAGGCGACTTTCAGCCGGGCAGGCTCCGTGGCCGCTGCCCGAGTTGCCTTCAGCCCGATCAGCGCGCCGGCCCCGGCAAGAGCCGCGTGGAACATGTCGCGTCGGCGCATGGCATCCTCCCTGGTGTCGGCTCACCGCGATTTGCGTGGCTGTGGCCGCAATACTAGCATAAATTGACGTTACGTCCTGTCGATGCGGAGGAGGGATCACATGGCGTTCCAGGGGTGGAAGACACTTACCGGTGCCGGATTTGGCGTAGTACTGCTTGGCGGGCTCGCGGGTTCTGCCTTGGCCGATAATGCGCTGAAGCTGACGGAACTCAGCCCGAAAGGGGCGGACGCCTGTTTCGGGCGGGTCTATGACGCGAGCCATCTCAAGGCGCATCCGAAGCAGAAGGTGGCGCGGATCTTCTTCTATTATGGCCATGATCCGGTCAGCCGGCCGAACGAGGAGCCGACGCCTTCCGACACTTCCTACAATGGCTTCTTGACCACCACGGTGCGCGGCGCCAAGGCGCCGCAATGGGCCGGCGGCTGGTGCAATCACGAATCCGAAGACGGCACGACCGGCGCGATCCGTTGCGGGATGGATTGCGACCGTACGCTGGCGTCGCTGAAGGTCGACGACAAGGGCCGGCTGATCCTGTCGGACCTGTCGTCCGATATCTACCTCGATCCAGACGCGGAGGATGAGCTCGGCAAGGCGGAATACAACAGGCAGGCGCTTGGCTCGGAGGATGACAATTTCCGCCTCGACCCGATGCCGGCCGCAACCTGCCAGGCCGAGTTCGCGCGCATCGATCCGATCGATCCGGCGCTCGGGGATCCGTTGCGCGTGCGGTTGAAGCCCGACCAGGCCTTCTGCTACGGCCGCGATTACGATGCGGCGCATATGGGTTCGCATCCCGATCAGCTGACGCAGTCGATCCGGGTTTTCCGCGGGCCGGTGGAACTGGCTTCCTTCGCCTCGGGTGGCGACGCGGCCAACTGGCCGGATGGCGCCGACATCGCCGTCTCGGTCACGACGCGGCAGAAGGCAGCCAAGGTCACGCAGACCTATTCCTGCCAGGGCGAAGCCGACCAGTGGCGTTGTGCCGCCAGCTCCAAGATGAGCGATTTCTCCTGCGACATCGCGCAGAAGGAAATCTTCCTCAAGCGCGGCGCCAACGGCACGATGATGCTGGCCAATCCCAACAGCAGCGTGGCTATCGTCGACCTCTGCTCGAAGGCCGCCAACGGCAAGACGAAGTCGGACGACAAGGTTTATCGGCTCGAACCAATGCCGCAATCGGCTTGTGCGCCCTGAGCACCAGCGTTTCGTCATCCTATGGCGGAGCAAGGAGCGAAGCGACGCGGCGCAGACCATAGGATCCATGCCGAGAATACTGAGCGCTGTTGCGGTGCAGAATTCTGCACGGCTGCATGCGTCGTCCTAGGTCGCGGCATGGATCCTCGGGTCTCCGCGACGGAGCTTCGCTCCTGCTCCGCCCGTGGATGACGAAGTCGAGAGGTTTCGGCTAGTTTTCTAGGGTCGTGACGGCGAACCGGCTCACGCGAAAGGCACGGCGGTCGTGCCCTTGGGCAGCTTAGCCTCATCGTCGGGCTCGACATGGATGGTCACCCGCACCGAGGGGATTTCGGCCTTCAGCGCGTCCTCGATGCGGTCGCAGATGACGTGGCTGGCGCCGACCGACATGTCGGCGTCGACGACCAGATGGAACTCGATGAAGGTGGCGCGGCCGGCGATGCGGGTTTTCAGGTCATGCACCTCCAGCGCGCCCTTGCAGTTGGCCGAGATGATGTCGCGGATGCGCATGTGTTCGTGGGTATCGACGGCGCGGTCCATCAGCCCGTTCATCGACGAGCCGATGACGTGCCAGCCCTGCCACAGGATGTTGAGCGCGACGATGACGGCGAGCGCCGGATCAAGGATCTGCCAGCCGGTCAGGATTGCTCCGACCAGGCCGCCGAAGACGCCGATCGAGGTCACGACATCGGTCATGATGTGGTTGCCGTCGGCGACCAGCGCCGGCGATTTCTCGGCCCGGCCGGCGCGGATCAGCGTCCAGGCCCAGAAGGCATTGATGACCGTGGCGATACCGTTGACGGCAAGGCCGTTCCAGGGCTTTTCCAGCGGCGCCGGGGCTTGCCAGGAGCGCCAAACCTCGTTGAGAATCAACAGTGCGGCGACGACGATCAGCACGCCTTCGAGCACGGCCGAGAAATACTCGGCCTTGTGGTGACCGAACGGGTGATCCTGGTCGGCCGGCTTGTGGCTGACCTGGATCGCCCAGAAGGCAGCGACCGAGGCAATGACGTTGACGATCGATTCCAGCGCGTCGGAATAGAGCGCGACAGAGCCGGTGATGTACCAGGCAGCAAGCTTCAGGCCGAGCACGACAGCGGCAATGATGATCGACCAGAAGGCAAGGTTGGCAACCTTGCGCTTCGCGGCCGCCCTGGCCGCGGTCGCCATCGTGTTCTCGACTTCTGCCATATCGGTCAGGCTGCCTTTTCCTTGGCCTTGCGCGGCAAATGGGCGACGATGTTCTCGATGATGCGCATGCCGGCATTGTGGCCGAGCGTCATGATCGACTCCGGATGGAACTGGACAGCGGCGATCGGCTCCTTGCGGTGTTCGAAGGCCATGATGATGCCGTCCTCCGTCTCGGCGGTGACGATGAAGTCGTCGGGCAGCCGCACCGGATCGGCGAAGATCGAGTGGTAACGGCCGACAGTGACTTCCTTGGGGAGGCCTGAGAAGATGATGCCGGGCTTGGAGACGCGGATGCGCGACGGCTTGCCGTGCATGGGAATATGCAGCTGGCGCAGTTCTCCGCCATAGGCTTCGGCCAGAGCCTGCAGGCCAAGGCAGACGCCGAAGATCGGCAACTCGCGGGCACGTGCCTTTTTGATCGTCGCAGCGCAGTCGAAATCCTTCGGCGTGCCAGGTCCAGGCGACAGCACGACGAGGTCGGGCTTCAGCCGCTCGAACACTTCCTCCGGCACTGGCGTGCGCACGGTCGAGACGTTGGCGCCGGTCTGGCGGAAGTAGTTGGCCAGCGTATGGACGAAACTATCCTCATGGTCGACGAGCAGGATGTTGACGCCGTCGCCGACGCGCGCGGTGGTACGCTCGGTGCTGGCGGAATTGCCCGACTTGGCGTCGCGGATGGCGGAGAGCATGGCGGATGCCTTCAGTTCGGTTTCGGCTTCTTCTTCCTCGGGAATGCTGTCGAACAGCAATGTGGCGCCGGCGCGCACCTCGGCGATGCCATCCTTGATGCGGATGGTGCGCAAGGTCAGGCCGGTGTTCATGTCGCCGTTGAAATTGACCATGCCGATCGCCCCGCCATACCAGGCGCGCGGGCTCTTCTCGTTCTGCTCGATGAAGCGCATTGCCCACAGTTTCGGCGCGCCGGTGACGGTGACCGCCCAGGCGTGTGAGAGAAATGCGTCGAAGGCATCCATGCCTTCGCGCAGCCGCCCTTCGATGTGGTCCACGGTGTGGATCAGGCGCGAATACATCTCGATCTGGCGGCGGCCGATGACGCGCACCGAACCAGGCTCGCAGACCCGCGACTTGTCGTTGCGGTCGACGTCCGAGCACATTGTGAGCTCGGATTCGTCCTTCTTCGAATTGAGCAATTTCAGGATCTGCTCGCTGTCGGAAATGGCGTCGTCGCCGCGCTTGATGGTGCCGGAGATCGGGCAGGTCTCGACACGGCGACCATTGACGCGCACGAACATTTCGGGCGAGGCGCCGATCAGATACTCGTTTTCGCCGAGATTGATGAAGAAGGAATAGGGCGAGGGGTTGATCGACTTCAGCTTGCGCGAAATCTCGGAGGGCTGGGTCTCGCAGCGTTCGTAGAACATCTGGCCGGGCACGACCTCGAACAGGTCGCCGCGCTTGAACGAATCCATGGCGCGCCGCACCAGATTGGCATATTCGCCCGGCTCATGGTCGCCGCGCGGCGGGATGCGGTCGGCGGTCTTGAACGGCTCGGCGATCTCGTCGCGGGCCAAGCCTTCGGTCGAAAAACCCTCGCCGGAATAGTCGTAGCGGTCGGTCCAGGCCTTGGCCGAATAATGGTCGACGACAAGGATCTCGTCGGGCAGGAACAGGACGAGGTCGCGCTGGCTTTCCTTGCGAACGAGCGTGTAGTCGACCGGATCAAACTGGAAGGCGAGGTCGTAGCCGAAGGCGCCATAGAGGCCGAGATTGGCGTCCTCCTCGGTCTTGAACAGGGCCGTGATGGCGCGCAGCACGGTGAAGACGGAAGGGACGCGGCTGCGCTCCTCCTCGGTGAAGACACGGCCCGGCTTGGCGACGTCGAGGCGGATCAGCGTCTTCGACATCTCGGCGATGGTCACGTCGGTCAGGCCGCCGAGGGCCTTGCCGATGACCGGCAGCAGCGCCTCGCCGCGCTGGTTCAGCGCTTCGATGCGCATGGCGCGGCCACGCGCGGAGATGACCAAAGGCGGATCGATGATGGCGGTGTCCCAGCGCGTGTAGCGGCCGGGATATTCGTAATTCGAGGAAAAAACCGCACCCCGGCGCGAGTTCAAGCCATCGACATAGGCGTCGATCGCGCCCGCATAGGGCCGGTCGTGGCGCTCACGCGTAATGGTGATGCCACCCGCGGTCACGAAGCTTTCAGCGCCGTTTTCCAGAACCTTCATCGTCATTGCCGTCTCCATCAGCTTGTTGGGGCAACGGACCCGGGACTGGCTTTTAAAAAACAAATGGCCGCCCGGACTTTCCGTTGCGGCCACCCTCTCTTTTCACGCACGCGCGTTCGAACAGGCCCGCTGTCAGCAGGCCCACCACCAAATGGTCTTGGTCGAACGCATGTTCATGGCGAAATCCATAGCGGCGAAAGACCGGATGCGCAACAGGTTTGAAAAGTCTCTTCAGTGGCTGCCGCTTCCCGGTCTCTGGCACATCGCCACCGCCGATGGCGTTGCCTAGACTATGCCTTCAACATCCAGAGAACGGGAAAACACCAATGACCGATCAGGCCGAGCGCGCGCGGACGTTCCATTCCCTTCACGTCAAGGGCAATCCGATCGTTCTCTACAATGCCTGGGATCCGGGCTCGGCCAAGATCGTCGAGAAAGCGGGCGCCAAGGCCATCGCCACCGGCAGCTGGCCGGTCGCGGCCGCCTTCGGCTATGCCGATGGAGAGAAAATCCCGCTGGAGCTGGCGCTCGACAACATCAAGCGTATCGTGGCGGCGGTCGACCTGCCGGTGACGATGGACCTCGAAGGCGGCTATGCGGTCGAACCGGAGGTCGTTGCCAAGACGGTGACACGCGCCTTGCAGGCCGGCGCCATCGGATTCAATTTCGAGGACCAGATCGTTGGTGGTAGCGGCCTGCACGATATTTCTGTCCAGGTGAAACGCATCGAAGCCGCCGCCAACGCGGTCAAGGCCTCTGGCATCCCGGCCTTTCTCAACGCCCGCACCGACATCTTCCTCAAGGCCAAGCCCGATGCGCATGACGGCGTGCTGCTCGACCAGGCGATCGAACGGGCGCATGCCTATCAAAAGGCCGGGGCAAGCGGCTTCTTTGCTCCGGGACTCGGCGACGAGCGGCTGATCGAGGCGCTGTGCAAGGCAGTTGCGCTGCCGGTCAACATCATCGCGCTGGCGCATGTGCCGCCGCGCCAGCGGCTGGCCGAACTCGGCGTCGCCCGCATCAGTCATGGCCCGGTGCCTTACCGGCAGATGGCGGAGTGGCTGGAGGCCAAGGCGCGGCTGGCGATTTCTGGGTAAGTGGTTCTGCACGGGCAGCCGGTAAGGGATGACGCGCAGCCCTCCCGATTTCGTCATTCCTGGGCGGAGCAGGAGCGAAGCTCCGTCGCGGAGACCCTGGAATCCATTCCGTGACCTTCCTTGCGGGTGCAGCGGAGCAGATTCTGCACCGCAGCGGTGCGTTGAGGTCGCGGCATGGATCCTCGGGTCTGCGCCGCGTCGCTACGCTCCTTGCTACGCCCGTGGATGACGAAGCGTTGGATGGCTCTGCTAATTGTCAAGGTCTGTAGGCCAGCCTCGCGCCAGGCTCTTGCGCGGATTGATCATTCAATCCTCCAGCGTCCCCGACCGGGCATCGGCACTCTTGCTGTCGCCGACCAGTTTCAGCAGGTCCTCGCCGACACGGATGATGCGGCGCGAGCGGCGGGTCAGGATGATGCCGTCCTGCGGCGCGAACACTTCCGCGCGGCCGTCGGTCTCGCCCGGCGCGTGGACGATGGCGGCGAGGCGTGCGCCCCTGGCGACGCGGTCGCCGGGCTTGACGTCGTAGAGCACGGCGCCCGCCCGGGGCGCCGGCATCATGTCGATGTTTTCCAGGGGGGCGACGACACCCTTGAAAGGGCCGGGTGCGGCAAGCGCGTTGTCCGATATCACGCCGCGCGCCACCAGCAGCCGGTAGAGGCCTTCTGCGTCGGCTTTGGCGAGGGCGCCATCGACATCGAGGATACCGCGATATTCGACCGTGGTGGCGACGCGACGGTCGAACTTCGCCACCTCGGCGGGCACGTTCTGGTAGGGCATGATCGAGGCACCCTCGAAGGTGCCGTCGGTGTCCTCACCCCACAACACCACGGCATCGACGCCCATGGCGGCGGCGCAATCGGCCATGGCCGGCCACAGGCTGGTGTGGATGTAGAGATAGGCAAGGCCCTCGTCGTCGCAGTGCAGGTCGAGCACGATGTCGTGGCCGAGCGACAGCTGCACCAGGCGTGACTTCAGCCGCTGGTCGGCGCCGCCGAAGGTCGTGTCGGGCAACAGCTTGGCATCGGGGGCGGCAAGCAGCGGGAAGCCGCGGTTGAAATTGGTGCGGGTGCCCAGGTGAAAGCGGCCTTGGTGCTCGCCAAAATGATATTGCGCGCGGCCGATCGGATTGGCCCAGGGCACGATGGTGACGTTGCCCTTGATACGGCCTTCGGCCTGCGCCTTGTTCAGCGCCGGCATCAGCGCGTCGATGGCGACGACGCCCGGGAGTTCGCCGGCGTGGAGGGCCGCCTGCAGATAGGCCGAGGGCGCCGCCTTGTCGCTACCTGCGAAGCGCAGCACCGGGAATTCGTAGGAAACGCCGTCGCTGTCACCGGCGATGCGTTCGATCGATTTCTGCATGACATCCTCCCTCAACGGTCACCAGACATGCCCATTTGAGGGTGCCGATGTCGATTGGTCCAGCCTGCCGCGCTATGGGCGCAAGATTTCCGTCGCTTGGCGAATGGTCGTCTATTCAGCCGCCGCCTGAAGCGGAACGGGTGCCCGCCGGTCAAGCGTTTGCGACAGCACCGCGACGGCAACCGCCAGCAAGGCGAGCATCGCGCCGACCAAGGGCAGATGGGCATAGGACACGCCGGCGGACAGGGCGACGCCGCCGATCCAGGCGCCGCTGGCATTGCCGACATTGAAGGCGCCCTGGTTGAGCGTGGCGGCAAGGTTCGGCCCTTCCGAGGCGGCTTCGACGACGCGGATCTGCAGCGGCGGTACGACGACGAAGATCAGCAGGCCCCACAGGAAGACGATGCCGATGGCGACGCTGGCGATGGCGCCGAATTGCATGAAACCGACAAACAGCACGGCCATCAACAGTAGCGTGCCGATGACGGTCGGCATCAGCTTCCAGTCGGCCAGCCGGCCGCCGATTATGTTGCCGATCGTCATGCCGGCGCCGAACAGCAGGAGCACCCAGGTGACATCAGATGTGGACAAACCGGACACATCGGTCAGACAGGGTTTTATGTAGGTGAAGACGGCAAACAGGCTGGCCGAGGCGAGCGAGGCGATCAGCATCGCCAGCCAGACCTGGAGCTTGCCGAGTACGCGCAGCTCGCCGCGCAGGCCGCCGCCGCTCGGCTCGGCAACGTCCGATGGCACCAGCCAGGCGATCGCGGCGACCGAGATCAGGCCGATGCCGACAACTGCGACGAATGTGGCGCGCCAGCCGAAAGCTTCGCCAAGGGCCGTGCCGGCGGGAACGCCCAGAATGTTGGACAGCGTCAGTCCGGCGAACATCAGCGCCATTGCGCTGGCGCGCTTGTTGCGCGGCACCAGGCTGGCGGCGACGACCGAACCGATGCCGAAGAAGGCGCCGTGGCCAAAGGCGGTGAAAACGCGCGCGGCCATCAGTGTCCAATAGTCAGGTGCGATGGCGCAGAACAGATTGCCGACGACGAACGACGCCGTCAGCCCAATCAGCACCGGCTTGCGCGGCAGATGCGCTGTGGCCATGGCGACGACCGGCGCGCCGAAGACGACGCCGAGCGCATAGCCGGTGACCAGCAGGCCGGCCGACGGGATCGACACGCCAAGGTCGGCGGCGACCTCCGGCAACAGGCCCATGATGACGAATTCGGTGGTGCCGATGCAGAAGGATGCAATGGCAAGCGCGAGGATCGGCAAGGGCATGGAGCATCCAGACTGAATCGGTTCAATCTGAAATTGAACGAAGCACGCAACGGCGCACAAGCGTCATTGCCGCAATGCAGCAATGCAGAAAGTCCGGAGCTTGCCGGCAAGCCGCTAGACCAGCGGCTTCAGCTCCTGGGCGATGGTGGGCAGCAGTTCCGAGACGGTGGGATGGATGTGCATGGCGCGCGCCAGCGTGTCGACCGGCGCCTTGGCGTACATCAGATCGAGCACGCAATGCACCGCCTCGTCGCCGCCGGGGCCAAGCACCGAGCAGCCAAGGATCTCCCTGCTGTCGGCATCGACGAGGATCTTCATGAAGCCTTGCGTCTCGCCCTTTTCGACGGCGCGGCCGACGCGGGTCATCGGCCGCTGGCCGACCAGCGCCCGGCGTCCGGACTTCTTCACCGCCGCCTCGGTCATACCGCAGCGGCCGAGCGGCGGGTCGATGTAAAGCGCATAGGCCTCGATGCGGTCGCTGACCTTGCGGGGATCATCGTCGAGCAGGTTGGCGGCGACGATCTCGTAGTCGTTGTAGGAGGTGTGGGTGAAGGCGCCCTTGCCGTTGCAGTCGCCCATCGCCCAGATGCCGGGAACGTTGGTGCGCAACTGGTCATCGACAATAACGGCGCCACGTTTGTCGACTTCGACGCCGGCTCTGTCGAGGCCGAGGTCGTCGGTGTTGAGCGTTCGGCCGAGCGCCAAGAGCACATGCGAACCGACCACCGGCGCTTTGCCGGCCGAGAAGGTCACCGCGATGTCCTTGCCATGTCTGGCGAAGCCGATGTCGTCGGCGCCGACATGGACGGCGATGCCTTCGTTCTCCAGGATCGACTTGATGGTGGCCGAGACGTCCTCGTCCTCGCGGCCGGTGAGGCGCGGGCTCTTCTCGATGACGGTGACGTCCGAGCCGAAGCGGCGGAATATCTGCGCGAATTCGAGCGAGATGTAGCTGCCGCCGACGACTATGAGGTGGCGCGGCAGGACGTCGAGATCCATCATCGAGGAATTGGTCAGGTAGTCGATGTCATGGATGCCGGGCAAATCGGGCACGGAGGCACGGCCGCCGGTGTTGAGGAAGATCTTTTCGGCGGTCAAAAGGTCGTCGCCGACGCGCACCGTATTGGCGGATTCGAAGCGCGCATGGCCGCGATAGAGCGTGCAGCCCTTCATGCCGGCGATCCACGTCTCGAGATTGCCGCGGGAATCGTTCGTTACCTTGTCCTTGCGCGCCTTGATCCTGGCGTAGTCGACGCCAACGGGGCCGGAGAACGTCACGCCATAGTCGGCGGCGCGCCGCGCCAGATGCGCGGCATAGGCGCTGGCGACCATGGTCTTGGTCGGCATGCAGCCGGTGTTGACGCAGGTGCCGCCGACCAGCTTGCGCTCGATCAACGCCACGCTCATGCCGGCCGATGTCAGCCGGCCGGCCAATGGCGATCCGGCCTGGCCGGCGCCGATGATAATGGCGTCGAAGGTTCTTGCCGTCATGCCACCGCCGCCACGATCAGCAGGCCGCCGATGATCGCCACCGCATCCTCGATGAAGGCGGCGGGCGGGTCCTTGCCGAAGGCGGCCGCCAGCCGGCCGCGGGCTTCCGCGCCGCCAAGCGTGCCGATAACGGCGCCGATGGCGCCGGCGATCAGGCAGACGATGGTGGCGCCGCCAGCCGCGCCGATCACCGCGCCGGCGAAGGCGCCCATGATGATGCGGGCGGCGAACTGCTGCGGCACTTTACGGCTTGGCGTCGAGGGCAACTGGTCGGTGACGAGTTCGACGATGGCGAGGATGGTGAAGATGCCGACGGCGGCCCAATGGCTCATGAAGCTCGCCCAGGTGCCGGCAACCGGCAGCCAGCCGAGCCAGGCGCCCCAGGCGACGGTCGCCGGCGCGGTCATGGCGCGCAGGCCGGCAATCACGCCGATCAGAAGTGCGAGAATGTAAAGCATGGAAGATCCCCCTCGATCACCAGGCCAGCACGGCCTCAAGACGGCAGGCTACCATAGGTCCGATATTTGACCAGTACTTGGATTGGCGCTTTTGTGCTGTCCGCGACTATGCTTTGCAACGACGTCGATTTGGAGACCCCGCCATGGCTGGAAGCGAGCGCTCGAAAATGGCGGCCGGGGAATGGTACTCTTGCCTCGATGACGAGCTGGAGGCGTTGCGTGTCACGGCGCGCGACGCGGTGTTCGAGCACAACATGTTGCCGCCGCGCGAGCGCGGCAATCTCGGACCGGGCCTGAAGGCATTGCTCGGCGGCGTCGGCGAGGGCGCCCGCATCGAGGCGCCGTTCCACTGCGCCTACGGCTTCAACATCTTTGTTGGCGATGGCGTTTTCCTCAATGCTGGCTGCACCATCCTCGATACGGCAAGCGTGCGCATCGGCAAGGGAACGCTGCTTGGTCCCAATGTGCAGATCTATTGCGCAGAGCATCACAACGAGATGGCAGGCCGGCAGGCGGGACTGGAGATCGCGAGACCCGTCGAGATCGGCGCCCATGCCTGGATCGGCGGCAGCGCGGTCATCCTTGGCGGCATCAGCATCGGCGATGGCGCCATCGTCGGCGCCGGCGCGGTGGTGACGCGAGACGTGGCCGCGAACACCACAGTGGTCGGCAATCCGGCGCGACCGGTCAAGCGGGACTGAGTTTCCATTCCAAGCAATCAGGTGTGCGCCACGCGCGTGTCCTGATCGGCCCGCCTGGAAAATTCGCGCCGGTACCGCGCCGGCGATGTCCGGAGCCGTGCGGCGAAATGCTGGCGCAGCGAGGTAGCGCTGCCGAAGCCGGCCTCGAAGGCCACGATGTCCATCGATTTCTCCGTCGCTTCCAGCAGGCGCTGTGCCAGTTCGATCCTCTGGTTGGTCAGCCAGTCGCCAAAACTGGTGCCGATCGATTTCTGGAAGCGGCGGGTAAAGGTGCGCCGGGTCAGGCCGGCGGCCTCGGCGACGCTGTCGAGGCTGTGCGTTTCGCCGAGCGCGGCGCGCACGGCGTCGAGCGCCTGGGTGAAACGGTCGGCGTCGGCGCTCTTTGCCACCGGGCGCTCGATGAACTGCGCCTGACCTCCCTGGCGGTGCGGCGAGAGCACGACGTGCCGGGCGAGCCGCAATGCCACTTCCGCGCCATAGCGGGTGCGCACGATATGCAGGCAGCAGTCCAGTCCGGCGGCGACGCCGGCCGAGGTGACGATGTCGCCATTGTCGACATAGAGCACATCGGGATCGACCGAAATGTCGGGGTGCAGGGCCTGCAGCTGGTCCGTATAAGCCCAATGCGTAGTCGCCTTGCGGCCCGAAAGCAGGCCTGCGGCGGCGATGGCAAAGGTGCCGAGGCAGAGCCCGACGACCAGCGCCCCGCGCCGGTGCGCGCGGCCGAGCGCTTCGTCGAGAGGCCTGGCTAGAGGGGCTTCGAGATCCCTCCAGCTCGGGATGATGACGATGTCGGCATCGTCGAGCGCGGATAGCCCGTGCGGGACAAGGATGCTCAGCCCGGCATCGGTCTGGATCATGCCTTGTTCGACCCCGCAGACACGGAAGTCGAAGCGCGGCAGGCCGAGCCTGGTGCGGTCGGCGCCGAAGACAAGGCAGGGCACGGAGAGGTGGAACGGGCTGATGCCGTCGAAGGCGAGGACGGCAATGATTGGAGCGGTCATGGGCTGCTTCCCGTGGCGAGAAAACGAATTGTCCTAATTCTTTCGAACGATGTCAATCGGGCCACTTTTGATGGATCATCGACCGGTCTATCTTCGGCCCATTGCATTCTATCCGGAAAGGAAAACACCATGTCTGACAGAGCCAACACCACGCCGCGCCGTGCGCTGATCGTGATCGATGTCCAGAACGACTATGATGGCGGCAACCTGGCCATCCAGCATCCGCCGTTCCGCGACAGCGTCGTCAATGTGGCGCGCGCCATGGATGCCGCGGCGGCCGCGGGCATCAAGGTCGTGGTCGTCAAGCAGATGGCGCCGGAGACGTCACCGATCTTCGCCAAGGGCAGCCATGGCGGAGAACTGCATCCGGAAATCGCCAAGCGTGGCCGTGACCATTATGTCGAGAAGATGCTGCCTTCCGCCTTTACCGGCACCAACCTTGAAGAATGGCTGCGCGCCAACGCCGTCGATACGCTCACGGTCGTCGGCTACATGACGCATAATTGCGACCTGTCGACGATTATCCACGCCGTGCATATGGGCTTTGCCGTCGAGTTCCTGTCGGATGCGACCGGTTCTGTGCCCTACGCCAACAGCGCCGGCTATGCCTCAGCCGAGGAGATCCACCGCGTGGTGACCATTATCCTGCAGTCGCGCTTCGCCGCGGTGCTGAAGACCGCCGAATGGGTCGAGTGCCTGAAGACCGGCGCCTTGCCGGAGCGCGACACGATCCATGCATCCAACCAGCGGGCGCTGGCGCGCAACGCGGCGTAAAATCCCTGGAAACAGAAAGGGCGCCGCATCGTTGCGGCGCCCTTTGGTATTTTTGGGAGTTAAAGGATTTTAGAACAGGCCTTCGATCTGGCCGGCCTCGTTGAGGAAGATCTTTTCCGAAGACGGCTTGCTCGGCAGGCCGGGCATGGTCATGACCTCGCCGCAGATGATGACGACGAAGCCGGCACCCGCCGAAAGCCTGACCTCGCGCACCGGGACGGTATGGCCGGTCGGCGCGCCGCGCAGGTTCGGGTCGGTCGAGAAGGAGTACTGGGTCTTGGCCATGCAGACCGGCAGATTGCCGTAGCCGGCGTCTTCCCAGGCCTTGAGCTGGTCGCGCACCGACTTGTCGGCGATCGCTTCCGAGCCGCGGTAGATGCGCTGGACGATGGTGTTGATCTTCTCGAACAGCGGCATTGCGTCGGGGTAGAGCGGCGCGAATTGCGAGGCGCCGGATTCGGCCAGCGCCACCACCTTGTTGGCGAGTTCCTCGATGCCGGCCGAGCCCTTGGCCCAATGCTTGCACAGAATCGCCTCTTCGCCCATCGAGGCGACATAGTCCTTCATCGCCTGAATCTCGGCGTCGGTGTCGGAATAGAAGTGGTTGATGGCAACCACCGCCGGCACGCCGAACTGCCTGATGTTCTCGATGTGGCGGCCGAGATTGGCGCAGCCCTTCTTCACCGCCTCGACGTTTTCCTTGCCGAGATCTTCCTTCTTGACGCCGCCATTCATCTTCATGGCGCGCACGGTGGCGACGATGACGGTGGCCGCCGGCTTGAGGCCCGCCTTGCGGCACTTGATGTCGAAGAATTTCTCGGCACCGAGGTCGGCGCCGAAGCCAGCTTCGGTGACGACATAGTCCGCCAACTTCAGTGCCGTCGTGGTAGCGACGACCGAGTTGCAGCCATGCGCGATGTTGGCGAACGGGCCGCCATGGACGAAGGCCGGGTTGTTCTCCAGCGTCTGCACGAGGTTCGGCTGCATGGCGTCCTTCAACAGCACGGCCATGGCGCCGTCGGCCTTGAGGTCGCGGGCAAAGACCGGCGTCTTGTCGCGGCGATAGGCGACGATGATGTCGCCAAGGCGCTTTTCCAGGTCCTTCAGGTCGGTGGACAGGCACAGGATCGCCATCACTTCCGAGGCGACGGTGATGTCGAAGCCGGCTTCGCGCGGATAGCCGTTGGCGACGCCGCCGAGCGAGCAGATGATTTCGCGCAACGCCCGGTCGTTCATGTCCATGACGCGGCGCCAGGCGACACGGCGGGTGTCGATGCCGAGTTCATTGCCCCAGTAGATGTGGTTGTCAATCAGCGCCGAAAGCAGATTGTGCGCGGTGGTGATGGCGTGGAAGTCGCCGGTGAAATGGAGGTTCATGTCCTCCATCGGCACCACCTGTGCATAGCCGCCGCCGGCGGCACCGCCCTTGACGCCGAAATTCGGGCCGAGCGAGGCTTCGCGGATGCAGACGATCGCCTTCTTGCCGATGCGGTTCAGGCCATCGCCGAGGCCGACGGTGGTGGTCGTCTTGCCTTCGCCGGCCGGTGTCGGGTTGATGGCGGTGACCAGGATCAGCTTGCCGTCCTTGTTGCCCTTCACCGACTTGATGAACTCGGCTGATACCTTCGCCTTGTCGTGGCCATAGGGCAGCAGATGCTCGGTCGGGATGCCGATCTTCTGGCCGATCTCCTGGATCTGCTTTTTCTTGGCGCCACGCGCGATCTCGATGTCGGACTTCACTTCGGCCATGACGGCTTTCCTCTGGATTGGACGGTGGAGGGGACGATGGGGTTGATCTCTATCGCAAGCAGGTTGGAACCGGGAGCGCGGGCATCTAACCCTGTCGCTGCCGTGACGTCAACTTTCATGCAACTATGTTTCCTCTAGAGAAAATTCCTCTGCGGCCGGCCGACCTGTCCTCGGTTCTTGCTGGCTCCGCTTGCCGCGCCGTATAGAAGCCAGAGCGACGGGGTTTCCGCCGTCTCAAAACAGCCGCACAATGCACGGAATGCGACAGAGGCGACGGCGCAAATCCGCCATCGCCTGGGCCGAAGCTCAAAGTGTCACTGCGTCAGCACGTTGCTGATTTCGACCATGTTGGAGCGCACGCGCAAGATATAGAAGCCCATCGTCGTCAGGTGCGTCGGCAGCAGCCAGCCGTCCTCGCGGCCATTGGCGATGATGAAGGGCTGGATGCGCAGCGCCGAGACGAATTGCGCGTCCATCGTGTCCCACAGGCTCTGCAGGTGCTTTTCCTTGAGGACGTCCTCGAAGTCGGCCTGGGCGCCCTTCATCAGGCCGTAATAGGCATAGAGCTGGCCATAGGCGAACCAGTAGCGGTCGTCGGCGCGGGTGTCGAACCAGCCATTGTTATGGTTCTCGGCGCGCTCCTTGAGGATGGCCGAGGTCGAGCCGATATCCGATGCAATGCGATCGATATACTGCTTGAGGTTGTCGGCACGGGCATCGAACGTGGCTTGGCAAGTGGCGAGGCGGGCGTTGAACGAGCGCAGCTTGCGCACCGCATCACGATAATAGCTCGGCGTCGGCGTCTTTGGGCCAAACGGGCTGACGCCGAAGTACCAGGTGAATTCGTCGAACTGCAGATTTCCGCGCGCGTCCTGCAGGTCGGCATCGATCTGTGAGGTCGTGCGGACGCGGCCGAGATTATCGGCGAGTTCGGTCGCCGTGCGCCGCACCGCCTGGTTGATGCCGCGCTGGAACGACGCCTTGTTGTCCATCCATGGTGTGTCGTCCCAGTTGATGCCGAACAGGCCAAGCTTGTAGAGGATCATCGACGAGATCCAGGCATTCTGATTGACATTGAAATCGGTCAGGTCGGCGGCCACCTGGGCAATGCCGGAGTTGCCGCAGGTCTTGGCCGTGTCGGTGCCGGTGCCGGCGGCGACCTGCTCACCGGCCGAAACATTGCGCTTCTCGAAGGTGTAGGTGTCCGGATAGTTCGGGTCGAATTTGTTCCACCATTGGGTGGCGTAGAAGAAGTTGGCGTAGAGGCCGATCAGCACCAGCAGGGCAAGGCCGACCACGGCCTTGAGGATCCAGCCACGCTGCGCGTACCAGCGTCCGGCCCACAGGAACGGCCACACGATGACGCCGATCAGAAGACCGATGCCGCGGCCGATCCATTGGAAAACCTTGACGAAGAAGTTCACGATCGGATCAAGCATGGCTATCGTCACCCCTCAAGCATGATGCCAAAAAGTTGCAGACTTTCTGGGCAACACCATGCGTCAAAACAATAAATCAGAACGAAATCATGGTTCATTTCGGTCTAGTCAGTCAGGCCGTAGAGGCGTGTGCGAAACGCCACCTTGTCCTTCAAATATGTGGTTTTCAGAACGTCCACAACATGCGATCGCCAGGCGTCGCTGAAGCCGTCATAATCCTTGTAGAAGCCGTCCTTGTTGAAGATGTAGCGCGAGACGAAGTCCGACGGCACGAAATCCGAGATCAGCCGATTGGTCAGCCAGGCGTCGGGATGGTCCGGCTTGGCGCGGATCACCAGGAAGCGCTGCTGGGGAAACACGTCCTCGATCTTGAGGTGGCCAAGCTGGGCGATCTCGCGCTTGGCGGCGTTGAGGAAGGGAAAATTGCCGTCCCTGGTGATCAGGTCGGCATGGCTCTGGATCCAGGTCTGCAGCCAGACCTTATCGACATCGGTCAGATTGCGGTCCGGCTCGGCGTCGCGGATCAGCGCGCGCACCACCATCTCGGCCCGGTGCTCGAGATAGCCTGATGCCTCGATCCAGGAGGCGCGCGGCAGCTCGATGCGGCCAGTCGAGGCCAGGAATTTGAACACCTTGTCGGCGTCCTTGATCGAGAGGTAGCTGACCTGCCACGGCCGCGAGCGGCGAAACCCGGGGGCGGCCGGATCGCTGATCACCGTCGTCATGTCGGGGTCGACGAACACGTAGAGACCGCCGAAATGGCTGGTCCAATAAGCATTGTGGCGGAAGATCACCTGGTCGGGCACCAGCGCGTTCTCTCTGATATCGCCACAGATCTTCGCCAACTCCACCATGCGGTTCAGCATGGTATCGTCGCGCCAGGCATCGGGCTCCTGCTTCAGCCGGTCGACGAGCTTGCCGAGTTCGGCGGCCTTGCCCAGCACATCCTCCGCCGACAGCACCTTGAACTCGACCTGGTTGATCGACAAAAGGTCCTCGATGTCGTTGACCTTGGGAACGGAGTCCTCGATCTCGCCGTAGATGACGTCCTTGATGGTCAGCGCGTCGATGGCGCGCTGGTTCTTGGACATGAACTCGAACATCAGCAGCGAGGTATTGGAGAAGGCGGTGTGCACCACCGGCAGGTCGATCTGCGACGGTGTCAGGATGATGAAGCGGCGATTGACCTCGTTGGGGTCGAGATAATCATAGTCGCCGCACTCCTCGGCCACTTCGGGCGAGAAGCCGGTGCGGTCGATCTGGAAGCTCTTCAGCTTGGTGGGATTGAGGCCGAAGGCGGCAAGCGCCTTGTTGTAGCGATCGATCAGATGCGGCTCGTCGATGGTGAGCAAGCGGCCGTAGATCAGCTCGTTATCGCGCAGAAGGTCGGGTTTTTTGGCGGAGGTCATTGCGCACCTTTAGGCATTCCAACTGCCCTTCTTCTTCATCGCCTCCATCTCGCGCGCTGCCCTTTCGCGCAGCCTTGCGTCGCGCAGGAGTTTTTCCACCGCGGCGTCGTCGGACTTGTCGGAATAGCGGAACTCGGAATCGGCGTAGCGGTTGATCTCCTGCATGACCATGTCAAGCGAGAACGGCCCGCGCAGATCCTCGATCATGGCTTTCTTCTCGTCATACCCCTTGTGCATGAAGGCTTCCGGCTGTTCGAACCAGTCGTCGGGAAGTTCGATGTCCATGGCGCGCATCTTGATGGCGTCGGTGACGTTCTTGATGGCGCGGCCGGTGAAGCGGGGCTCGGCATCCTTGATCAGGTGGAGGTAGGTGCCGATATCGGCCATGGTCTTGGGCGCGCCGTTCTCCTTCATGTAGCGCTCGTAGACTTTCATCAGGCCGTCCTCTTGCGGCTTTTCGTGCTCCTCATAGGCTTCGGTCACGGCGCGCTGGATTTCCTGCGCCGCATAGAGCTCGTGCTTGCCCAGGGGGATCTCGTGGTTCTTGCCGGCGAGCAGCACGAAGATGTCGATATAGTCGTCGCGGGTCTGCGGTCCGTCGACCAGCCAACGGGCGCCGGCGCGCTGGCGCAGCGCGTCGTCGACATTCTCGGGATAGTTGGAAAACATGCCGAACGAGCAGTTGCCGCGCACCACGGTGGCGGCGCCGGCGAAGGCATCCATCAAAACGCCGGTGATCTCCTGCTGGCCAGCCGAGGCGCGGTCGTCGGAGCGGCGCGCCGCCACCTGGTCGATGTCGTCGATAGTGCCGAAGCCGATGATGCGCGGGTTCAGGACATTGTTGATGAACTGGCGGCAGTTCTGGCCGGATTTGCCCTGATAGGACGAGATCTGGTCGACGCCGAAATTCTCGTAGGCGAAGGGGTAGCCGGCGACCTGGCAGTAATCGTTGACGAGGCCGGCGATCATCTGGATCAACGTCGTCTTGCCGGTGCCGGGCGCGCCGTCGCCGATGAAGGTGAACAGGAAGCCGCCGAGCTCGACGAACGGGTTCAGCTCGCGTTCGAAATCATAGGCCATCAGCATCTTGGCGAGCTTGACCGACTGGTATTTGGCGATGTGGTTGCCGACGACCTCTTCGGGCTTCTTGAAGGTCATCACCAGCGGCTTAGAGCGCTTGCCGGGCGCGACGTCGAAGCCATCGAGGGTGAAATCGTCGGCTTCGATGCGGATATGGGCGTTCTCGAACGGGCCGATGCCGTCGAAGCGGCCTTTTCTGGCCAACAGTCCGTCGATGGAGACGCGGGCGAAAGCGCGTGCCCTGGTCGCCAGGTCGGCATCGTCCTTCGAGCCGGCAATCGCCTTGTCGAGGCCGGCGAGGATCGACTTCACCGCGTCCTGCGGCGTGTCGAACAGGAAATCCGGCTCGGGAATATCGTTGGGCGCCTCGCCGTCGCTGTCGATCAGCTGGAACAGATAGGACGCAAGGCTGAAAGCCGAGATGTAGGCCGAGGCAGAGAGAAGCTTCTTGAAGGCTGAAGCTTCGTCGCCCTCGAGCGGCGCACGGGTGTTTTTCGCCTGCAGGCTTTCGAGGTCGGAGCCTTCGGCGAAGACATCCGACACGGCGAGCGCAATCGCCGTGCCGCGCCGGGCCCGAAACAGAAGCGTGTGCTGTGTAATGGTCAGCAACTGATCGTCGGGATGGACGGCGCCGACGGTCTTCGTGAGTTCGACCTCGCGCGTGCGGCGCACCGAGCCGACCGAAACGGTGGAGACGAAACGGCGGTTGGTGCCGGCCAGTGCCGTGCCGGATTCGCGCGACGGATCCTCCAGCACGACGATGCGGGTGATGAAGCTCTGCGCGGTGGCGCGGTGCTTTTCGATCGCCGCTTCCGCAATGGTGGTCAGGCCGGTGTCCATGAAGGATGCTCCGTGGTGTGACGGTCAGACATCTGAGATGACCTGTCCGTTGGACAGGATGTGAACCTTGTAGCCGCCGAAGATCTTCTGTGCCTCGCCGGCGGCGTAGAGCGCCTGGTAGGCCTCGTGCGGGATCAGCGCGTGGTTCTCGTAGCTCGACACGCCCTGGCGCGCGGCTTCCAGGTCATCGGTGTTGATGAAGAATTCCTGCGTCGTCTTTTCGCTGGAAAACAGCCCCTTGCGGCCGGGTTTCTCGCCCTTGGAGTAGACCTCCTGGATGGTCCAGGTCAAAAGCCAGGCGTTTTCCGGCTTGCGCACCTTGGCCAGCACTTCCGCCACCGTCGAATTGTTGTCGGTAATACCCGCGGAATAGAAGGGGCCGAGCACGACGCGGCGCAATTGTTTGGGGTGGAGCGGCTCGAAATCCTTGTCGAGATTGACCGCGATCGTCGCCGGAGACAGCGTATAGGCGGAGTTCTTCTCGGTGAAATCGTCGAAACGATGCGCCAGCTCGGGATTGAGCAGGCCGTCGACCGGCAGCGGGATGTCGACCTTTTCGTTGAGCTTGCCGTCCCGGTCGACGAGCTGGCGGATCATGCTCTCAGAAGAATCCTCCACCGTCACCATGTAGACCAGCGGCAGGTTGGCACTGCCGTCGAAGGTCGCCCAGTGGACGAGATAGTAGGGCCGCGCTGTTTTCGGATTGACCGAGACCTTGGCGGTTTGCGCCAGCGTGAACGGCCCAAAGGTCTGCTCGCTCTTGACGTCCTCGAGATAGAGCCGCTCGGCCATCGACTTCTGCAGCGCCTCGGGGAATTCCTTGTGGCGCAGGATGAAGTCGGCCATCTCGTCCCGCAATTCGCCGGCCTTCGGGATGTTGGCAAGCCGGCTGTCGGCCTGGCGGCGGTCGTTTTCCAGTTCGAGCAGGTTCTGGAACACCGGGAAGCCACTCTCGGCGCGCGAAATGCGGAACGTGTCCATGAAGCCAAGGCGGTTGCGCCAGCAGCCGAAGGACTTGTCGAGCCGGGCGATGTACTCGGCAACGATCCTGGCGACGATACCGTGCCGGTAGAGCGGCGAGCGGTCGTCGCGCATGAACACTTCAAGGCCGCTGAGCGCGGCCGTGATTGCCGAGAAATACCGCGCCGCCGCGTCGTTTTCGGGGGTCATTGTGTCAGCCCTGGGATTGTCGCACCGGTGCGCGCGGCAATTATGACTGCACGTAGTTGGCCGAATTGTGCTTCTTCAGCACTTCGTCGAAGCGGCGCGCGAAGGCATCGTCGGCCAGCTTCTTGCGGCGCTGGATATCGGCGCTGGCGACCATGTTCTTCTCGTGCATCTCGAGCAGATCGCCAATGTGCTTCTGCGACGCGGCGCCGATGCCGGCCATGGTTTCTTCCGCCGTGTTGTCGACCTGGCTGCCCAGCGTATTGATCTTGTGGGCGACGTCCTGCTGGGCGGCGGTTTTCAGCGAATCTTCCAGCGCCTTGTAGAGCACGATACGCTGCTCGGTATCGATGGTCAGCTTGTTGATCAGCGTCGACTGAGCGGCGATCTGGTTGTTGAGCGAATCGACGAAGGTCTGGAACATCGAGGTGTAGCGTTCGAGCGTCTGGCTTTCGGCCAGCAGTTCCTGCTCCTTGGCCTGCTTCTCATTGTATTCGGTGGCGAGCTTGGAGCGCTCGCCCTCAAGCTGCGTGCGGTCCTTCTGGCTGGTCGAGGCGGCGATCTTGTTCTCGATGTCGAGGAGCATCGGGTTGAGCTCCTCGATGCGCTTCTGCACGGCTTCGAGGTTGGTCATGGTGGTCTTGCGGCGCTCGATCACCTGCGACAGGCTGTTCTCGGAGGTTTTGTAGCGCTGGTCGAGGACCTCCTTCTGCGCCTTCAGGATGCCGACGATGGTGTCTGACTTGGCCAGCAGTTCCTGCAGATTGCCGGCCAGCGACATGTTGCGGACGCGATCGGTGCGCATGCGCTGCTTGCGCTGGCTGGAGAAGACGCCGACGAAGTTCTCCCAGCCGGTGTAGTTCTTCATGCTCTCGAACTCGGCACCGAAGACGTTGGTGGCGTCCTCGAGGCCGATGATGAGGTCGGCAATGTTGCCTTCCATCACCTTCTGCTGCTTCAGCACATCCTCGATGCGGGCGTTCTCGATGTCGAAATTGGCGTCGCCGATCTTCTTGTCGGCGGTGGCAAGCGTGTCGAGCACGGTGCCGGACTGCTCGATCTTGGCGCGCATGTCCTGGACGACCTGCTTGGTCTTGGCAATTTCGGCATCGAAATTCTGCAATGTCGCCATAGGGGCCTCCCGCTTCGGCTTCCGGTCGCTGGTTGCGAACAGCGGCGAATATATGTGGGGCATCCGGGGATTGAAAGACGTGAAGACAGTGGCAGCGTGAAAACAAAAGAATCCGCCAAGGCCTTGAAAGACAATGAAGGTGGGATCATGGCGTGATTAGCCCGGCCGGCTTGGCCTGGTTCAACTGTCATTGAACCTTTATACCGGCAAATCACCGGCGCCAGACGTCGCGGAGATGTTGCATTCGCAGGCAATTGAACCGGTTGCTGGCAAAGCCATCGCCGTCCTGCCATGCGCGCTCAGGGTTTCGGATCGGCCTTCAGATAGGCGATGACATTGGCGATGTCGTCATCATTGGTCAGGCCGCCAAACGCCATTCTGTTGCCCGGTACTTTCAGCTTCGGGGCCTTGAGATATTCGGCAAGATTTGCCTCGTCCCAGACGAGACCGGCCGCGCCCGCGGCCTTCATCGCTTCGGAATAATGGCCAAGGAAGCTCTCGGCCGTGCCGGCGGTGCGGCCGACCACACCCAAGAGATGCGGGCCGACCTTGTCGCGGTCGGTGGCTGCCTCATGGCAGGCGATGCAGCGGTTGAAGACTTTCTTTCCGAGCGCCGGATCGCCACCGGCATGAGCGCCAACAGTGGCCACAAGGAGGAGAAGGCTGGCGGAGGAAACGGCTCGAAGCATGGCTGACCCGGAGAACTCTGGCTGGGACGAGAATGGTGCAGGATAGGACTGAGCCCTTAACGAACGTTGCATCATGGCAGGATTGCTCCGACTCTTCCTATCCTACTTCAGGACAATGTAGCAGCGAGGACCACGCCGGGACGCATGACCATGCTGGTCAGGCCTGCCGTGCCAGGTCACGGCGCAGGAAATCATGCAGCCTGCACGACCGCGATCAAGCCAAGCAGCGAGGCGCTGGAGTAGGTGCAACGGTAGGACCGGTCGGCAGGCCGCCGGCATGGCACTGATCGCCGTGGTGACACTTGGCGTCCGGCTGGGCTGGCGGTTCCCGGCAAGGCCAGTCCTGGCGGCCTGACGGCGATGGCAGGGGATATTCAGGATTTCATGAAGCCGATGAAATCGTCCGGCGTGGCGCGGCCCATCTCTTCTTCCCAATGGCGGCGGCAAAGCGAGACATAGACGTCCTTGCCGATCGCCACCTGTTCGCCCTGGCGGGCAACCTTGCCATCGGCGCCGAGGCGCACGACCATCGTTGCCTTGCGGCCGCAGCGGCAGATGGTGCGCACCTCGCGCAGATCGTCGGCGATCGCAAGCAGCGCGCGCGAGCCGGAGAACAGCTTGCCCTGGAAATCGGTGCGCAGGCCGTAGCACATCACCGGAATGTTCAGCCGGTCGGCGATGCGGGCCAGCTGCCAGACCTGCTCCTCCTCGAGGAACTGCGCCTCGTCGACGAAGACGCAATGCACCGTCGTGTGGTCGTGATGCTCGGCGACACGGGCGAACAGGTCGTCGCCGTCGCGGAACATCTCGGCTTCCGTCTCCAGCCCGATGCGCGACGAGATCAGGCCACTGTCACCCTTGCGATAGTGGCCGGCGACGAACAGCATCGTCATCATGCCGCGTTCGCGATAATTGTACGACGCCTGCAAGAGCATCGTCGTCTTGCCGGCATTCATCGTCGCGTAGTTGAAGTAGAGCTTGGCCATGCTCCTCTTCTAAGCCGACTTGGCCCTGGGCGGGGAGAGGCCGCCGCCGCATCTCCCCTGAAAAAGCAGACTGGTCCCAAACTGCCCGCTCCGGAAAAAACTGTCCGGCACGACAAAAGCGTCAACCGTGTCGCTGATTGGCCAGTCCGCGCCGTTGATCGTGATTGCCTTGACGCTTGAATCCACACCAGAATGGTGTTTGGCTGGCGAAACAAGGCGGGCAGAGAAACCGTAACCACGCTTCGCCAAATTATCACAATGGGAGACTAACTATGTCGCGTATGAATTCCTTCGCCGCCGGCCTCGGCCTGGCGGCTTTGTTGTCCACGAGCGCCGCCTTTGCAGGTGACGCCGAAAGCTGCAAGACGGTGCGTCTTTCCGATGTCGGCTGGACCGACATCCAGGCCACCACGGGCCTGGCCTCGGTGCTGCTCACCGCGCTCGGCTACGAGCCGAAGACGATCCAGCTGTCGGTGCCGGTGACCATGGCGTCGCTGAAAAACAAGGACCTCGATGTCTTCCTCGGCAACTGGATGCCGTCGATGACCAACGACATCAAGGATTATACCGCCGATGGCTCGGTCGAGACCATCAGCACGAACCTTACCGGCGCCGGCTACGGCATCGTCGTGCCGACCTATGTCGCGGACGCCGGCGTCAAGTCGCTGACCGACCTCGGCAAGTTCAAGGACAAGTTCAACGGCAAGATCTACGGCATCGAGGCCGGCAATGACGGCAACCGCATCATCCTCGACATGATCAAGAACCCCAAGGACAAGCTCGACGGCTTCGAGCTGGTCGAATCCTCGGAGGCAGGCATGCTGACGCAGGCCGAGCAGTCGATGAAGAGCAATGAGTGGATCGCCTTCCTCGGCTGGACGCCGCATCCGGTGATGGGCGCCATGAAGATCACCTATCTCGACGGCATGGGCGACAGCGGCTTCGGCGCCGCGACCGTGTTCACCAATGTGCGCAAGGGCTACACCACCGAGTGCCCGAATGCCGGCAAGCTGATCGCCAACCTCAAGTTCAATCTGGACATGGAAGGCCAGATGATGGACGCCATCCTCAAGGGCGGCGACGCCCAGGCGGTCGCGACCGACTGGCTGAAGAAGCATCCGGACGCGGTCGCGCCCTGGATCGCCGGCGTGACGACCTTCGATGGCGGTGACGCCGCGGCCGCGGTCAAGAAAGCGCTCGGAAGCTGAGCCGACTGAATTCGGCAAAGCCGAACCAGGAAGGGCAGCCATCTTAGAAAAGGCTGCCCTTTTTCATATCCTGTGACAAGATGACGTTGCGCGAGCCGAGAGCAGGACGGCTCCTGGACGAAGAGGGGTGAGATGGATCCGATTTCGCAATTCATGGTCGATCACAAGATCCCGATCGGCGCCTGGGGAAAGGCCTTTTTCGGCTTCCTGACCGACAATTTCGATACTATATTCAGGGCCTTCTCCAATGGCCTCAATTTCCTGCTCGACGGGCTGGTCAACATCCTGCTGATGGTGCCGCCGGTGCTGCTGGCGCTGGTCATCGCCATCGTCGCCTGGCTGTTGCAGCGGTCGCGGCCGCTGGCCATCGGCGTCTTCCTCGGCCTGATCTTCATCATCAACCAGAACCTCTGGAAGCAAACAGTGCAGACGCTGGTGCTGGTCGTCGCCGCCGCCGCCATGGCGATGGCCATCGGCGTGCCGCTCGGCATCTGGGCGGCGCACAAGCCGAAGGTCTACCGCATCATGCTGCCGGTGCTCGATCTGATGCAGACGCTGCCGACCTTCGTCTACCTGATCCCGGTGCTGACCCTGTTCGGCCTCGGCAATGCGCCCGGCCTCATCGTCACCATCATCTTCGTCATCCCGACCGCGGTCCGGCTCACCCATCTCGGCGTGGTTTCGGTGCCGAAGTCGATCATCGAGGCCGGCGAGGCGTTCGGCGCCACCAAAAGCCAGCTGTTGTGGAAGGTGGAACTGCCCTCGGCGCTGCCCACCATCATGGCCGGGCTGACGCAGTCGATCATGCTGTCGCTGTCGATGGTGGTGTTCGCGGCCCTCATCGGCGCCGGCGGGCTCGGAACCGAAATCAACCGCGCGCTCGGCTCGCGCCGCATCGATCTCGGGCTCGAGGCGGGCCTCGCCATCGTCGTGCTTGCCATCGTGCTCGACCGAATGACCCGCATTGGCGTTGGAGGCAAGAAATGACCGTCGCCGTCGACTTCAAGAACGTCGATATCGTCTTCGGCGCCGACCAGGCCGGCTCGCTGGCGATGATCGACAAGGGCGCCACGCGCGCCGAAATCCTGGAGAAGACCGGCAATGTGCTGGGCTGCGCCGGCGCCAGCCTCACCGTGCACGAGGGCGAGATCTCGGTGCTGATGGGCCTGTCCGGCTCCGGCAAGTCGACGCTGCTGCGAGCCGTCAACCGACTCAACGTGGTGTCGCGCGGCCAGGTGCTGGTCAAGGACGGTGACAAGATCGTCGATGTCGTGACCTGCGACCAGGCCACATTGCGGCGGCTGCGCCAGAAGCAGGTGGCGATGGTGTTCCAGCAGTTCGGCCTGCTGCCTTGGCGCACGGTGGAGGAAAATGTCGGCCTTGGCCTCGAACTCGCCGGTGTGCCAGAGCCAGAGCGCAAGGAACGCGTGCAGCGCCAGCTCAAGCTGGTCAATCTCGACCAGTGGTCGAAGAAATACGCGCATGAGCTCTCGGGCGGCATGCAGCAGCGCGTCGGGCTGGCTCGGGCGTTTGCCACCGAGGCGCCGATCCTTTTGATGGACGAACCGTTTTCGGCGCTCGACCCGCTGATCCGCACCAAGCTGCAGGACGAATTGCTGCAGCTGCAGGCCGAGTTGAAGAAGACCATCATCTTCGTCAGCCACGATCTGGAAGAGGCGCTGAAGATCGGCAGCCACATCACCATCATGGAAGGCGGGCGTATCGTGCAGACCGGCGCGCCGGAAGACATCGTGCTGCGCCCCGCCAACGACTACGTCCGCGACTTCATCGCCAATGTTAACCCGCTCTCGGTACTGACGGCCTGGAACGTGATGCGCGACAGCCGCGACCTCGAGCATGGCGACAACGGTTGGGTGTGGCTGGACCGGCGCAAGACGACACGCTTCAAGATCGACGAGCACGGGCTGGTGGCGGCGGCCGAACGCGACGGCAAACCGGCGATATGGGTGTCCTGCGCCGATGTCGAGGCCCAGTCGGAGGAGGCAGCGCAAGTGTTCTGGGCCAATCCCGGCACCTCGCTGAAAACCGTGATGCTGGCCATGCACCGTTCGCAAACAGCACCCGTGGCGCTGTTCGATGATCAGTCGCGCTTCGTCGGTGCGATCGGCATCAGGGATGTGCTGAGCGCGGTGCTGCGGCGGTAAGGCAATCCTGCCTCAGGCCGCCAGCGGCAGCCGTAGCTCCGTCAGCAGCCCGCCGTCCGGATGGTTGGACAGGCGGATCTCGCCGCCGGCGGCACGCGCGATGTTTCGGGCGATGGTCAGGCCGAGCCCGAGGCCACCGGTCTGGCGGTTGCGGGATTGTTCCAGACGGACAAAAGAGCCGAACACGGCGTCGATCTGGGCCTGAGGTATACCCGGTCCTTCGTCGCGAATGGTCAGCGTAATCGTGCCGTCCGAGCGGTGCAGGCTGAGATGCGCCTTCTTGCCGTAGGTGACGGCGTTCTGCACTAGATTGGTGACACAACGCCTGAGCGCCACCGGCCGCGCGATGCAGATCAGGCCGCGCGAACGGGTGTCGTCATTGTCGAACGAGACCTCCGGATAGGGATCGGCGATCGATTCCACCAGCGACCAGAAGTCGATGCGCTCGGTCTTTTCCTCGTTCACCTCGAAAGTGGCGAAGTCGATCACCGAACTGGCGATGCTCTCGACATCGGCGAGATCGTGCGTCAGCGCTTCGCGAACCGCCGATTTGCGCAACAGTTCGAGCCGCAGCCGCATGCGTGTCATCGGCGTACGCAAATCATGCGCGAGTGCCGCGGCCAGATGTTCGCGGTCTTCGACATATTCTCGCAGCCTCGCCTGCATGGCGTTGATCGCTCTCGCCGCGGCCTGAACCTCGCGGCTGCCCGATTCGGCGATCGGCGGGCTCTTCAAATCCTTGCCGATCCTGTTCACGGCGGTTTCCATCATCCGGTAGGGCGCCGTCAGCCGGCGCAGCGACCAGATCGACATGATCACCACCAGCCCGGCAATCAGCGAATAGAGCGGCAGGCTGTCGAAGCTCAGGATCGGGCCGACGGGCGTGATCGGCTCGGTGAAATTCAGCCACTGGCCGTCGGCGAAGCGCAGCGAGGCCGTCAGCTTGTCGCTCTGGGCGAAATCGGCGGCCAGCACCAGAAGGTCGCGCTCGACCTGGCCTATGTCGGGGCCGGATACGGCGCCGCTGGCGTCGTCGGCCTCGCGCGTCGCCGGATCGCGCCGCACGCGCGCGTCGGTGACGCCGAACTTCGACAGCCGGCCAACGAGGATGTCCTCGAGTTCGGCAAGTTCGTCGTCGCCGGCGATCGAGGAGGTGACGGCGGGCGTGTCCGAAACGGTGAGGGCGTAAGCCGCGTTGTACAGGCCCGCGGCGGTTGCCTTGCGCTCCGCGGGCGTGGCGCCGCTCATCAGCTGCACCAGCGAGAAGGCGCGGTCATTGAGGCGGTAGAGGTCGACCACGTCGTTGGCGGCGGCGCGGTCGCGCGACACGATGTAGAGGGTCGCGACCTGGCTGATCAACAGGCCGGCAATGACGATCAGCAGCACCCAGACAGGCAAGGTCTGCGGCAGGAGACGTCTCATTCGAAGGTCGTCTCGGGCAGGAACTGATAGCCGCCGCTGCGCACCGTCAGGATCAGTTTCGGCGTTTTCGGGTCATCTTCCATCTTGCGCCGCAGCCTGGAGACCAGGATGTCGATGCTGCGGTCGAAGGAATAGTCGCTGTCGCCGCCGGAGAGTTCGATGAGCTGGTCGCGGGTCAGCACGCGCTGGGCGCTCTTGACGAAGGTCTGCAGCAGGTTGAATTCAGCCATGGTCAACTCGACCCTGACATCGTCGGGCGCCGTCAGCCGGCGCCGCGAACAGTCCATCGTCCAGCCGGCGAAATGGTAGATCTGCTTGCTGGTGGCGCGCTTCGGCTCGGTGGCGCCGTTGCGCCGCAGCACGGCGCGGATGCGGGCCAGGAGTTCGCGCGGATCGAAGGGTTTGGGCACATAGTCGTCGGCGCCCATCTCCAGGCCGACCACGCGGTCGGTGGTTTCGGTGACGGCGGTCAGCATGATGATCGGCGTCGTATACTGGGCGCGCAGGTCACGGCACAGTTCCAACCCGCTCTTGCCGGGCAGCATCACGTCGAGCACGATGAGATCCACCTGCGTGCGGCGCAGGATGGTCTCCATCTCGGTGCCGTCGGCGGCAACCGAAGTATGCAGGCCCCGCTTCTGGAAGAACTCCTGAAGCAGGTCGCGGATGCCCTTGTCGTCGTCGACGATCAGTATGTGTGCGTCGGATTTCACGGGTGCCCTGTCTCGATTGCTAGCCAAGTCATTCCTGGCCGGTGAGCCACACGATAGAATTCGGGCCATATGTTGGCCAGTGCCTTGGATTTCAAGGGAGAACGAATTCGACCTTCTCCACATGGAAAGCCATGGCCGTGCCGAAGCCCTTTGTTTCGACGCGTGTCACTCTCCCAAAACCGGAACCAGTTTTGGGCGGTACGCATCAGCCGGCCCGCCAGACACAATCCAGAAACAAAATTCTACAATCGGGAAAAACTCCTGAAAAGGTAGGGCGGCATAACGGTGCCGTGGCGGTCAGGTCATCGGCTGCGACGCTAGTCTCCGGGTTACGGATAAACCAATGCCAAGATTGTCGATCAGCTTATTGGGAGCGTTGCTGGGTCTCGGCCTGGCCACTGCCGCTGCCGGTCAATCGGACGCAAAGGCGCCGCTCACCCGGAGCGAACGGTGCGCCAATCTCAGCCACCAATTTGATGAAGCCCTCGAAACCCATGCCACGGCAACGCAGGTCACCGCGGCAAAGGCACTTCAGAGAAAGGGCAACCGGTACTGCGCCGCCAAGAAACAGGCACAGGGCATCCGGATGCTCGCCAACGCCCTGAAGCTGCTTGGAGTGACACCGAACGACCCGGTTCAGTGAAGCTCGTAATTCGACCCGCTAAAAAGGAAATGAAGCCATGAACAAGTCCATCCTGTCCGCCCTCGGCCTGGCCGTTGCTCTCGCCTTCTCGATGCCTGCTCTCGGCAACGCTGCTGCCACCACGACCGCTGCCCCGGCTGCGGCTACGACGACCACCGCCCCGGCTGCTGCCGCGACGACCACCGCTCCGATGAAGGCTGCTCCGAAGAAGGTCGCCAAGAAGACCGTCTGCAAGGCAACCAAGAAGCACAAGTGCCCGGTCAAGAAGGCCCCCAAGAAGGCGGCTGCCACAACCACTGCTCCGGCCACCACTGCTCCGGCCACGGCTCCCAAGAAGAAGCCCTGATCGATCCGGAGCTGCTCTATCGAGGCCGTTCCAGCCGCACTGGCTGGGGCGGCCTTCTGCCAAGTGCATGGTCGATGAGCTGAACACCAGCGGCTTACAGCCATTAACCTCGATCGCAGTTCACCTGTTTTCAACACCGGCCGTTTAGGACAGCCCGCATGAAGAAGCGGCTTTCGTCCATTTTTCGTTCCATGGTGATCGGCGGCCTCGTGGCCACCGGTGTCGCCAGGGTGCTTATTCTGTTCACCGCCAGCCCGGTGCCGGATCCGGCGAGCGGGCGCACCGAGCCCTCGCTGTTCGCGCCGGTGATTTCCAGCAATTGGGATTACATCACGCCCGTGCAGGCGTGGCTGCTCATCGTGCTGCTCGTCGTGACCTTGATCTGCATTGCCGGATGGCCGATCGCGGCATGGCTGGAACGCCGTGCGGATGCCGAAGCAAATCGCCGCGTCTTCGGCCGACAGGGCCGTTGAACCGCGTCCGACGATTTCCCACATTAGGGTGAATGACCGGGCTGCCCGCCGGCGGCCCGCACGTCAATCAAAATGGACGATCGCTGCCGCCCGTGGCAAAATGCGAGGCACAGCCCGATCGCGAGACCGTCGGCTCCCCAAATTGTAGGCTCCAATGCCTGAAATCACCACAAAACCGCGAACCAAGGTCAAGCCGCAAACCGAGCGGCCAAAGCTCTACAAGGTCATTCTCATCAATGACGATTTCACGCCGCGCGAATTCGTGGTGACCGTGCTGAAGGGCGAGTTCAAGCTCAGCGAGGACCAGGCGCACCGGATCATGATCACCGCGCACCGGCGCGGCGTCTGCGTGGTTGCGGTCTTCACCAAGGATATTGCCGAAACCAAGGCGACGCGGGCTACCGATGCCGGCAAGGCCAAGGGCTATCCGCTGCTGTTCACGACCGAGCCGGAGGAGTAGGGAAGGGCAGCGTCTTTCTCCCCGTCACTATACGGGGAGAAATGTCCGGTGTCCGAACCGGATAGATAGGTAACAGAATGGACTGATTAGATGGGTGACAGTTTTCTTGTCCGCCGGGAGGACCGGCGATGGTTTGGCGAGAGACTGGCATCATGGATGAGCGGCTCCGGTTTGTTGTGGACTGCCTTTCTGGCGAGGAGACGATGACGCAGCTGTGTGCGGCCTACGGCATCTCGCGCAAGAGCGGCTACAAATGGCTAGGGCGTTATCGGGAGTTTGGTCCGGAAGGTTTGCACGATCGGCCGCGAGCGCCGCTCAATCACG
>NZ_AXAE01000046.1 GCF_000472705.1 Mesorhizobium erdmanii USDA 3471
GGCTCGAAGACCGAGACCGTCTCGACCTACAATGGCGCCGGCACCACGCTGATCGGCACCACCGTCACCACCACCAGTGCTGACGGCCTGACGAATTCGGTGAAGCACTATCTCGACGGCGGCGCCTCGCCAGTAGACACAGCCTGGGACATCGTGTCGATCGGCGCGGACGGCTCGCGCACCGAGCAGGTTCTGGACTACTCTCTCAATGGCGCGCTGCTGAGCAAGAGCGTTACCGTCATCAGTGGCGACAAGAAGACCATCACCACGAACACCGACGTTGATGGCAATGGCCTGAACGATGTCTCGATCACGGCAACGACCAACGCTGACGGCTCGGTGACCACAGTCACCTCGACCTACAACGCGACGGGAGGTCTGGCTTCGAAATCAACCGAGACGGTAAGCGCCAGCGGCTTGTCGACGACGACCGCGACTGACCTCAACGGCGATAGCGCAGTCGATCAGTCGAAAACCGACCTCACGGTTCTCAGTGCCGATGGTTCGAAGACCAAGACGGTCTCCAATTTCAATGCGAGCGGCGGGCTCAAGGACAAGATCGTTGTCGCTACCAGCGCCAACGGGTTGTCGGTGACGATGCAGATGGACGGGACCGGCGCCGGCACTTTCAGCCGTACCAACACGGACGTCACGACGCTGAATGCCGATGGGTCGACCGCCAAGGTCGTTTCTGATCTCAACGCCAACGGCACTTTGCACGACAAGGCCACCACAACCATTAGCGCTAACAAGATGACGGTCACGACCACCCGTGACATCAACGGCGACGGCACGGCAGATCAGACAGTGATGCGCCAGGTCAATGGCGATGGTTCGGTGACTATCTCCAGCATGGATGGCACTGTTCAATCCGCTTCTGGTCGCAGCTATGGCGCGACCGACGGCCGTTATGAGACCGATAGTGCCAACGGGCTGTCGACGACAGTGCAATATGACGCCAATGGCCACGGCCTTGCGCAAAACCAGACGACGGTTATCACGGTTCTCAATGCCGATGGCTCCAAGGTCGAAACAATTACCGACGCAGCCCTGACGGGTGGCGTCGCTTCGTCCGCGGCCCCGGTCTATACCGTGACCACCAAGGACAAGGAGGTCATCACCATTAGCGCGAGTGGCCTGGCCGTTACCAAACAGTTCGATCTGACTGGAGTAGGTGCCTTTGGTGAGTCCTTGACTGACCAGACCGTGCTAAATACCGATGGGTCGAGGACCGAAACGATCACCGGGACCAAAGCCGGTGTTCAAACAGGCAAATACGTGCTCACCACAAGTGCCGACGGCTTGAGCACGACCAGGCAGTGGAGCTTTGGCAGTTCCTCCTCACCGAGTGAAACCTCCACCGATGTCAAAGTCATCAATGCGGATGGCACAGCCACCGAGACGGTGACGAACACTGGGAGTAGCGGCTCGCTGCTGTCGAAGTCGGTAACAACGACCAGCGTCGATGGCCGCAACGTTTCAACTCAGCAGGACACGACCGGTTCGGGAAGTTTCAACCAGGGTCAAACTGACAGCACTGTGACCTTGGCTGATGGTTCGGACGTCACGACCGTCAGCGATCTCAACGGCAACGGGACTTTGAGGGACAAAACGGTTACCCAGACGAGTACCGATGGGCGCATCAGCACCATTAGCAGCGACGCCAACGGTGATGGGGTTATCGATCAGACGGAGGTGAGGACAACGGCGGTCGACGGCAGCGCCACGGACGTGATCGCGGATGTGACGGCAGGCGTCAAGGTCCACCAGATAACCTCGACCACCACCTTCGATGGGCTTACCACCAATACGAGTTGGGATTTTAACGGGGACGGGGTTGTCGATCGCACACGGACTGATGGCAAGGCCTACAACGCGGATGGCTCCTATGCCGAGACCCAGAAGGATTACCAGACCAGCGCCACGACGGCGACAGGTTGGGGAGCGGCAATCACAGCGGTCCTGTTGAAAACCACGACTGAGACTGTGAGCGCCGACGGTCGGACCAAAACCATCGCTGTCAAGCTGAACAGTGATACCAGTGCAGACGAGACGTCGACGACGGTCACAGCCATCGATGGCTCGGCAGTGACGACCACCACTAATGACGCCGCAGCCAAGGCTGTAGCCCCTCTTCCCGGCCAAGTGTTGTGGAACTCGACGATAGCAACCAGCAACAAGACCGTAGCGTCGAAGCTGATCACCACGGTCAGTGCCGATGGCCTATCGAAGACCATCCAAGCCGACTACGACGGCAACGGCACCTACGAGCACACCGAAACCTGGCAGAGCCAGATCGACGGCTCTCAGATCGGCACCATTCAGGACGTGAGAGCAACCGGCACAGTGGCTGCCAGCGGCACGGAGACTATCAGTGCCGATGGCCTGACAACGACGCTGAAAGAAGACACCGACAACAACGGGACAATCGATCACACCGATACGGCAACGACGCATGTGGACGGCAGCATTACTGAAACCGTGAGCGAATATAACACGAACGGCACACTCAAGAAGACTGTTGCAACTTATGTCACCCCTGATGGCCAATCGACGTCGATTGTAACGACAACGCCGCCAACTTCAACAGGCGCACTGGCAACATCTACGACAGTGATCACAGGCAGCGGCACAACGACAACCGAGGCAGGTTCCGTCGACACGGCCACAATCAATGGCAACAACAATGTCCTGACCGTCGCCTCAGGTCAGGAGACGGCGACGGTTTCCGGTACAGGCAACACTGTAAACGTCAATGGAAACGCCTCGGCGAGTGTGACAGGTGGAACTGGAACAGTCGTCAATTTCAACAGTTCCGGTAACACGCTCAGCGCGACGTCGGAGACCATAAATTTGGCCACCGGGCGCACCGTGACGATCGGCGGTACCGGCAACACTATTGTCATAAATGCGAACGAGACCGTTACACTAGCTGGATCGAACTGGACCGACTCTGACACGTTTGTATTTCAGCCCAATTTCGGCCACTCGACGTTGACCTCTGCTTTATCTACGGTGGACCCTCTCTATGGCAACCAGGTCAACGTAAGCCATACCGTGTTCGCGGATTGGGCTCACCTCCTGGCAGCATCGTCGCAATCGGGGAGCGATGTGATCATCACGGCTGATGCCAATGACACGATCACTCTGAAAAATACCACCCTTGCGACTGTGCAAAGCCATCAGAGCGCGTTCCATTTCACCTGACGGTAGTCGACATACCGGGCGGTGATATTGCCGCCCGGCGGGGTTCGCCACTTGCCCCAGATTGCGGGGGTAAGGCCTCACCGCCCCAAAAGCCCCTCTTGCAAGTCACCTATCAGACCCTCCGCGGACCGCGATGACCGATGCCTTCACCTCTGCGCTATCCTCTCATCGCTGCGATGCTTCGCCAGAACCAAGCGTACCACCTGCACGGGCTGCCTTGCCATTGTGGTCGGATTTCCCCAGCCAGATGGGCGATGCTTTTCATGCCGAGGCCAGCGCGAGGTTCGTCTACTGCCAGGCCCGAGAACCTGGCCTGGCAAGCGCGTCGGGCACGTTCAGCTATCAGCCAGCTCCCGCTGCGATTTCGGACGCCACTCACCAAATGTTCGATGGCTGGATCAACGCGCTGGCTAGCTGGACCCAGGCTGGCACTGCAACCATCTGCCAACAGGGCGATCACATCGACAATGCAATGCTGTTGGCGAACGGCGACCCTTTGATAAGGAACGGTGGCTGAAATTGAGGTTCCGTGGATAGCCCCGACACAACAGCTGCGCCGCAAGAGCCGCTCGATTCTGGCTTGAGAGCGCTGTGCGGCATCGCCGCCTTCTATAGGATTGCCGCCGATCCCAGGCACCTGGCCAAGGAACTCGCCTTGACCGGTCGTTTTGCAAACGAGCGCGACCTCATCCGGGCCGCTGCCATCGTTGGTCTCAAGGCGCGCGTCGTAGGCAAGCTAACCGCCAAGCGGATCGAGACGCTCCCGGTGCCGGCGATCGTGCGCGTCGCCGATGGCTCCTTCCAGGTCTTTGGCGGCAAGAACCCCAGCGGCAGGTACCGCCTTGTCGATCCTATCACGCGCATCGACCGGGAACTCACAATCGAGGCGTTGCTCCTGGAGATCGGCGGCCAGATCGTGCTGATCGGCCGGCGTCTGCGCGGGCAGGGCTCGGATCCGCGCAGCTTCGGCCTTGGCTGGTTCCTGCCCTCCATCTGGCGCTACAGGAAACCGCTCGCCCATGTGCTGATCGCCTCGCTTTTCGTGCAGATCTTCGCCTTGGTCACGCCCTTGTTCTTCCAGGTTGTGGTCGACAAGGTCTTGACCCACAAGGGCTACTCCACCTTGTTCGTGCTGGTCGCCGGCATTGCCATCATCGGGCTGTTCGATGTCATGCTGCAATATCTGCGCAGCTACGCCCTTTCGCACACCACCAACCGGATCGACGTCGAGCTCGGGCAGAAGCTGTTCCAGCATCTGCTGCACTTGCCGCTTGGCTATTTCGAGACGCGGTCGGCGGGCCAGACGGTGGCACGCGTGCGCGAGCTCGAGACCATCCGCAGCTTTCTGACGGGACAAGGGCTTTTTGCGGCCATCGACCTGCTCTTCACCTTCGTTTTCATCGCCGTGCTCTACGCCTATTCCTGGAGGCTGACCCTGATTGTGGTTGGCTCCATTCCCCTCTACATCGTGATAGCCGTCCTCGTGCGACCCTCCTTGCGTGAGATGATCAAGGAGAAGTTCAATCGTGGCGCGGTCAGCCAACAGTTCCTGGTCGAGGCCGTCGTCGGCATTCAGACGGTCAAGGCCGGCGCGGTCGAGCCGGTGATGCAAGCACAATGGGCCGAACGCCTGGCTGCCTATGTGCGCACATCCTTCGACGCAACCATGCTGAGCGCCGGTGGCCAGAATGCCATCCAGTATGTCTCCAAGCTGTCGACGGCCCTGCTGCTGCTGTTCGGAGCCAAGGCGGTGATCGACGGCGAACTGTCTGTTGGCGCGCTGGTTGCATTCAACATGATAGCCAACCAGACAGTCCAGCCGGTGTTGCGGCTTTCGCAGCTCTGGCAGGACTTCCAGCAGGTGCAGATTTCAGTCGACCGGCTTGGCGACATCCTCAACACGCCCATGGAACGGGCACCGCAGACTAGCCTGGTGCTGCCGCCGCCTCGGGGCGCAATTGACTTGCGCAACATAACCTTCCGCTACCGGCCTGGCTCTCCCGAGGTACTCAAATCAGTGTCGCTGTCGATTCAACCCGGCGAGGTTATCGGCATTGTCGGCGCCTCCGGCTCGGGCAAGTCGACGCTCACCAAGCTGATCCAGCGCCTGTACTCGGCCGAGGAAGGGCAGGTGTTGCTGGATGGCGCTGACCTATCCCAGGTCGACCCGGCCTGGCTGCGCAGCCAGATCGGCGTGGTACTGCAAGAGAACTTGCTGTTCAACCGTACCATTCATGACAACATCGCGTTCGCCAACCCCGCGATGCCAAGGGCGAGCGTCATCGCTATCGCCAAGCTTGCCGGCGCAGACGAGTTCATAGCCAGGTTGCCGGCGGGCTATGACACCATGATTGAAGAGCGTGGCGCCAATCTCTCCGGTGGGCAGCGCCAGCGTATCGCCATTGCCCGGGCGCTGGCTACCAATCCGCCGATCCTGATCTTCGACGAGGCCACCTCAGCGCTGGATTATGAAAGCGAGCGGGTCATCCAGACCAATATGCGCCACATCGTGCAGGGGCGCACCGTCATCATCATTGCCCACCGCCTCGCGGCCGTGCGGCCCTGTCACCGCATCGTCGGCATGGCCGAGGGCCGTATCTTAGAGATCGGCAGCCATGCCGAACTGCTCGCCCAGCCTAACAGCGTCTACGCCCGGCTGTGGGCGTTGCAAAACGATCTGGTGGACGCCTAAGATGAATGCCCGCCCGCCGCCGCCCTCAGCCGGCCAGCCGGTACCTCCGCTGCCTTCTCGCAAGCCTCGACCTAGGCGCTCCGACCAGGAATTTCTAGCGCCGGCGCTTGAGATTTTGGAAACGCCGCCTTCGCCGGTCCGCATGGCACTAATCCTGATCATCGGCGCCTTTGTCACCACGGCTCTCGTTTGGGCTTATTTTGGGCGTATCGACATCATTGCCTCGGCCCAGGGCAAGTTCGAACCGACAGGCAAGGTCAAGATCATCCAGCCACTGGAAACCGGCCGGGTCAAGGCGCTGCCGCCTCCGGAAGGCACACATGTTAGCCAGGGCGATGTATTGCTCGAACTCGACGCAACCGAGGAAATCGCTGATGAGGCCGGGTTCAGGCGCGATCTTGTCTCGTACCGGGCGGAAGCAATCCGCCGGCGCGCGGCCATCGATGCGGCACGGCAAGACAAGCTCCCGTCTCGGCCGGCCATCCCGTGGAGTGATGACATCCCCGATCTCCTGCGCAAGCGTGAGCAGAACATCCTCAACGGCGATCTCGGCCAGCTGGTTTCGAACCTGGATTCGCTTAGAGCCCAGCGCCAGGAAAAGCTGATCGCGCGTGATCAACTGGCCCTGACCCTGGAGACGCAAAAGTCCCTGATCTCGACACTTCAGGCCCGCGTCACTATGCGTTCCACTGCCGAATCCGCAGGCGCGGACACCAAGTCCAGCGTCATCGATGCCACGGAGACCCTCAAATACCAGGTCACGCAAATGGCCATCCAGCAGGGCCAACTGGCCGACGCCGAAGCCGGGGCCGTGGTGCAAGCACGCGAAATCGACAAGACGCTCGAGGCATTCATCAGCGACAATACCCAAAAGCTTGGTGATGCCGAAAGGCAGATGGATGACCTCACTCAGAAGCTCGCCAAGGCCACGGCCGAGCGAGAACGCAAGACCATCGTGAGCCCGCTCTCGGGCACAGTGGAGGAGTCAGTGATCACCAATATCGGCCAGGTCGTCACCGTGGGTCAGGAAGTCATGCGCATCGTTCCTGACGACTCCAAGCTCGAATTGCGGGTTTATGTCCTCAACACCGATATCGGTTTCGTCAAGGCGGGGCAGGAGGCCGTGGTGAAGATCCAGTCTTTCCCCTTCACGCGCTACGGCACAATCACCGCCAAGGTAACCAATGTCGCTACCGATGCCATTCCTGAGCCAGACGCGACGCAACTCGAAGGCAATCCCGCGGCTCAGATCTCCAATGCCACCTTTGCCGGCGCCGAGCGGACGCAGAACCTCGTGTTTCCTGTCACGCTCGCGCCCGACAAGATGATCATGAATGCGGACGGCCACGATGTGGCCCTCACGCCTGGCATGGCAGCCACAGTGGAAATCAAGACGGATAGCAGGCGCATTCTGGGATATGTGTTCTCCCCGATTGTAGAGGTGGCTTCGGAGGCGTTCAGGGAGCGATAATTGATGGATGGGGCAGATAGATTAATATGATCAGCGAGTTGCGGGACGTCGTGTGCAAAAATCGCACACGAAAGTTCTGCTTCTCTTCTTTTTTCGTTCCCACCACAGAGCCGCCGGCAGCCCTCTCGGACGCTCTTCCGCCGAGGGCAGTGACCGCTCCTACGCGGCGGTTCGCCGGAATATCCGTGAACCTCATCATCCGCCGTGCCGCACCGCGGCGCATTCTACATTCTGTGGCGTTCGGCCTTGGGGCGCGACCTTGCCTCATTCCGCTTCCACGGAATCGATCGTCGGTTGCAGCTCGCGCTTGGGTTCCCGATCATGGCGTTCAATTTCGTGGTACGGGGAACCAGCCGAGCTAGCCACTCCTCGGGAGATAGCGGGCTAACAGCCCTTTTCGACTTAAGCTGCGGTGGAGAGGGGCAGCATGGCTGCCGTATCCGCCAGCAGCAGCGCCTCTGCCATCTTGACGAGCGGTTTATAGGCTCTGGATGGGATGAAGCGCTCGGTCCCGCCGAGGATGCGAAATACCAACTCGCCTGTTTTCGGCTTCACCCCAAAATGATCCGCGAACGGCGTTCCGTTTGTGCTCATCGATATCGACCGTTTGCCGTCGATAATCCGGTGGCGGTTCGAGGCCGGGCCGTCGCTGCGGCCGGTCTGACGTACTTTGTTGCCCTTGCCCTGCGTGCCGCCGACTGTGAGGATCGCGCCCATGCTTTTGACGAGCGCGTCATCGAACGTACCGAAGCTGGCGCTGCAAGCGTCGCACTCGTCGAGTGAGGTCACCCACTTGTTGCCGAACCCGTCTGGCAGCGTATGGGCAACGTTTGCGGAAAGCGCGGGGCTCGGTTTGGCCGCAGAAACGACACCGCCCTTCGTCCCGAGCGCGACAGACGCGTAACCAGCCATCCGGTCTCGGTACTTGAGGCCTCCAAAATTTAAGTACGACCGAGCCAGATTGCTTTCGCCTCGACCGGATTCGAGAATCCATTGAGCCAACGAAGCAATTTTCAGCGGGTTCGGCTTATCACTATATAATCGGTATAAGGAAACGAGGTCTTCCCAAACAGACATCGACGCATACCCCACAAGTATCATATATCAGCAAACGCCAAAGCAGGACTTTCTGTCAATGTGCGCGGCCAGAGGCATCGCCCTTCATTCACCGGGGTTCGTTCACAAGTGCGTGACCAAAAAAGAGGGGAGGGGGGAATTATACTTGCCACCACGAGAAACCCTGGCGGCAAGTGGCACTTGGCGCCCCCCCCCATCGCGGCTTTTGCTGCTCGCCACAGCCTGGTAAACCCTTAATAAGTTCAACAGGTTATATTATACGTTCAGTCTAGATGGAGCATAGTACAATTCCATTAGATAGAGCTAATATCGCGCATATCGCTGTAATTACTCTTGCATTCAAAAGTAATAATCGTAGAGTTGCGGCCCTGGCGGTGTGAACTCCGCACTTCTGGAGACTATGCGCTAATAGGAAATTCAGGAATCTCGCGGTTCACCCCGTTGGTTAACCGATCGCGAAGTCGTGTCTGATGACCAATGGAGATCGGCAGTGTTCAAGCGAGGCGCTCATCTTATTTTCGCGGCTGCGTATGTAATCATTGCGAGTAGCAATGCACGAGCGGCCTGCACACTCCCGAATACGTTGACGAACGGCCAGACTGCGGATGCGTCGCAGGTCATGGCCAATTTCAGCGCGTTGCAGACATGCGCGACGGCGCAGGCTCCAGCCGGCTCGGTGAACTCCTTCCAAATTAACGCCGATGGAACTCACTTCGGTGCCGCGGGGCCGCTGACGGACGGGCAACTCCTCATCGGCGCAACGGGCAATAGCCCGCAAGCGGGTACGCTCACCGCGGGTCCCGGTATAGCCGTGACCAATTCGAGTGGAGCAATTACGATCACAGCGATTGGAAATGGCGGAGTGCTTCCGACGATCCGAGGATCGACTATTCAGGCCGCATCTACAGGGACAAGCTTGGTTCTTAGTTGGCCCGCGGGAACCGTCGCCGGCGACTTGGCGATCATCTTTGTCGGCGGCAGTTGGGCGATGTCGGCCACGCCCACCAACTGGGCTTTGGTCGATCAGAAGATCGGTAGTAATTGGAACGGCTCCGTCATTGCCAAAATACTGGACGCTTCGGACATCTCAACGGGGTCGGTTACCGTCACATTGGGCAATTCCGGTGACTGGGTTGCATCGGCAATCTCGTTTCAGGCCAACACTACCGGAGTTGGCGGCTTGACCTCCCTGCAAAATTCAACCGGCGTTAGTACGCGCACCATTCCCGCCCCCAATATCGTTGCTGGTGGGCGATACATCCTCTTCGGATCGGGGAAGACGAACTCTGCCGTTACAATTAGCGAGGGCACACTTCTCCAGTCGATGAGCACCGGAGGTGCAGGCTCGGGTGCGCTTTACCAGTCAACCACCCACCCCTTTTTCGGGTCCGCTAACATCAATTTTGCGTCGGCTCCAACCGGCGACTACGAGGCGATTGTAGCCGTTACTGGACCGTGATCTTCGAATTCGCAGAGACCCCAAACGCATTGAGGCACAATGCGCACCGACTTTTCGACTATGCCTTGAGGAACTCGTCGTCCGCGGCCTGGGTCTAATTATCGTGATCAGCGTTGGTATCCTAACCACTGAAGAAATGTGAGACGGAAATGAGATGGACGCCGCCTCGTCTATTAAGAAATAAATTCCAAGCGAAGCCCATTACCCTCGCTCTTGTATTGTCCGTGTGTGCGAGCGGCGGTGATGCGTCGACGTTCTATACGTATGATCTGCTGGGAAGAGTAACGACTGCTCAGTATGACAATGGTCTCTGCATTGCCTATGCCTATGATGCCAACGGCAACCGGACGTCACAATTTAATACTCTGGCTGGCTCTCCGGCAACCCCAGTGTGGGGAGCCGGCATCTGGGGGTGCTTTGCGTGGACGCCTTAAGCTGACCGTTAGACACCTGCGTTGCAGGCTTGGCTGAAGATTCACGGGAGGTGATAGTGAGGGGTTTCAGATGGCTCGCGATGCCTTCATGTGCGGCTGCGCTCACCATTGGATTGGTCGCCTGCAGTTGTGGGCCAGCGTCCGCGGCAGTGGTTCGCGAGCCGGCATCCATCTTAACCACGGTCTCAAAGACTCATTTGGCCGAGCCGCTCGTTGCGACGTCGTCGAGCAACGCACTAGAGGACGAAGCGCTTGCACAGGCATTGCAGAGCTATGAGCTAAGGATCGGCCCCTCGGACCTTGGTGCCCTAGAGAGATTCGTGACCGAGCATCCGTCGTCGCCTTGGGCGGCGGCGGTATGGACCAACCTGGGTCTTTCCTATCTCCATGACGGCTATTTCTCCCGTGCAATTGAGGCTTGGCGCCAAGCATGGGAGTCGGGCAAATCGGCGACAGATCCCCAAGCGAGGGCGTTGGTTGACCGTGCGGTGGGAGAGCTCGCGCAACTGTATGCCAACCTGGGCCAGAACGACAAACTCACCGCGCTGTTTGCTGAAGTCGGACCACGGCCGATTTCGGGTTCGGCAACGGAAGCCTTTCAAAACGCCCGCGAAGAACTGAACCTAGCCGCCAAGGACCCGAGGCACTTGTTCATTTGCGGACCTCTTGCCCTGCAACAATTGCTCTTGGCCACAAAGGTCAGTTTCGACAAGGCCGAGAGCCTCCAATGGTACAGGGCCAGCCCTCGCGGGACGAACCTGGCAGAAGTGGCCGGGCTCGCAGGCAAGGCAGGTTTCTCTTATCGGCTGATCCTGCGCAAACAGGGGCAGGAAGTGCCTATTCCCTCGATCGTACATTGGAGGGTAGGCCATTTCGCAGCGATCATTGGGCAAGCCAACGGCCGGTTTCATATCAGGGACTCGGTCTTTTCTGGATCCGACCTCTGGGTCACGCAGGCGGCGCTCGATGCAGAGGCCAGCGGCTACTTTCTTGCTTCCGCAGATGTTGCGGTCGATAGCCGCTGGCGAGCCGTGGACGACAAAGAGGCATCCGTCATCTGGGGAAAGGGGCCCACAAACGGAATTAGGCCCGGCGATCCGGGTGACACTTATGCAAATGGGGGAGGAGGGCCGGGCGGACCTGGTGGGCCGGGCGGCCCGGACGGACCTGGTGGGCCGGGCGGCCCAGGCGGACCTGGTGGCCCGGGTGGACCTGGTGGCCCGGGTGGACCTGGCGGGCCCGGTGGCCCGGGTGGCCCCGACGGCCCCGGTGATGGCGGTGCTTTCACTAGCAAAGTGGTGGGACCTTGCCCGCTATGCGGTTACAATATTAAGGAGGCGAGCGTAAGTGTAACGCTGTCCGATACGCCTGTTGGTTATACTCCGCCAATCGGCCCATCGACAAAGGTCAGCATTAGCTACAACCAGCGCGAGGACAGCCAGCCAGCCGTTTTCAGTTTCTTTAACGTCAGTCCCAAATGGACGGTCGGTTGGCTGGCCTACGTCACTGATGATCCGACTAATCCCGGCGCCAATGTGTCCCGCTACATGCGCGGTGGAGGGGCATTTTACTACCTGGGATATGATGCAAACGCGGGAACGTTTGCTGCTCAGGATGATGACGGCTCGATCCTCATCCGCCAATCCGGTTCGTCAGTCTCCTACCGTCGCCAATTGAGGGATGGCAGCACCGAGATTTATGCGCAGTCCGACGGCGCTATCGCCTATCCCCGTAGGGTATTCCTGAGCCAGGTTATCGACCCGCAAGGCAATGCGGTGACGCTGAACTACGACAGCCAACTACGGCTGATTTCGCTAACCGATGCAGTCGGGCGCCTCACCACCTTCACTTACGGCCGGGCGGGAACGCCTCTGCTGATCACCCAGATAACCGATCCTTTCGGCCGCAGTGCGACGCTCTCCTACGACACGAATGGTCGCCTGAGTTCGATCACCGATGTGATCGGTCTGACCTCAAGTTTCGCCTATGATGCCAATTCGCTCGTCAACGCATTGACGACACCCTACGGCACGACGACATTCGCCTACACCGCGCCAGGAACGAGCGGCCCGCCCCGTTTTGTCGAGGTGACAGACCCGCTTGGATACCACGAGCGCGAAGAGTGGGTTGAGCCGTCGGCGATACCCAACAGCGATCCGGCGGGTTCGGTGCCGCAAGGCATGGCGGTGTCGAATAGCAACCTGACCTACCGCAACAGCTTCCATTGGGACAAGGATGCCTATGTGGCCGCAGGGTGCACACCTAGCGGCGGATGTGACTACAGCAAGGCCCGGATCAGGCATTTCGTGCACATGCCGAATAGCTCGATAAAGGGCACGGCGATCGAGAGTGTCAAATACCCGCTCGAGAACCGCATCTGGTACGACTACCCCGGACAGACAAGCAGCATCTTTGGGGGAACCTTCAGCCGGCCGACTGCGATAGGTCGCGTCTTGGACGATGGCACCACGCAGCTGAGCAGGTTTTCCTACGACGAGGATGGCTTTTTCAACCTAACTAAAGTCATTGATCCGATTGGCCGCACAACGTCGTACGCATATGCCAATCAGATCGATCTGGCCGCTGTCAGTCAAAAGACGCAGGCTGGCGTCCAGACAACGATCGCGCAGTACACGTACAACGGTCACCATCGTCCGCTATTTTACACCGATGCCGCGGGTCAGACCTGGCGCTACACCTACAACGCCGCGGGCCAGATGACCTCATTCGTGGATCCGTTGGGTCACACGACAACCTATCACTACGACCCCTCAGCCAATCTGACATCGATCACTAATGCCAACAACGCCACGGCGGCGAGCTATACCTATGACGCCTTCGCTCGCGTGCGCACTTACACCGATTCTGAGGGGTGGATTGCCACCTACGACTATGATGCTGCCGACCGCCCAACGAGGGTCACTTATCCGGACGGCACGGTCGATCTCTATACTTACGACAAGCTTGACTTGGTATCTTACACAGACCGGCTAGGCAGGACATGGAGCTATATCTACGATTCGAACCGGCGCCTCACGAAGGCGACCGACCCGATCGGTGCCAAGACGCTGTTTGGCTACGATGGTCTCGGCCAACTCGCAAGCCTGACTGATCCCAAGAACAACACCACGGCATGGACCTATGATTTGCAGGGCCGGCTGTTGCTGAAGACGTACGCGGACAGCAGCACGGTCACCTATTCGTACGAGAATACGACCAGCCGACTGAAGTCTGTCCTTGATGCGCTGGGCCAGACCAAGCAGTTCAGCTATGCGAAGGACGACGAGTTGACCGGGATTACCTATCTCAACAGCGTGAATTCGACGCCCAACGTCACTTTCGCTTACGACATCTATTTCCCCCGCCTCGTTTCTGTGACGGACGGCACGGGAACAACGCAATACAACTACTTCCCACCCTTCTTGGCAGGGGCATTGCGCGTCCAACAAGAGATTGGTCCACTCCCGGGAAGTGCCATCGCCTATGCGTATGACGAGTTAAGCCGACCAACCTCTCGTACCGTGGCAGGTGCTGGAGCAGAAACGTTTATCTACGATGCCATCGGACGCGTGACCAACCATGCTAGCGATCTTGGATCATTCGCACTTAGCTATCTTGGCCAGACGGACCAGATTACCAATCGACAACTCGCTAGTTCAACGTTGTCGACAACCTGGAGCTATCTCCCGAACTCCGGCGACCGGCGCCTCTCGCAAATCAGCAACGTCGGATTGTCGGCCGGCCAGTTCTCGACGTTTGATTACGCGACCAACGCTGAAGCCTATATTACCCAAATTACCGAGACCAGTGACGCTCCGTTCACATATCCTACCGCCATGACCCAGTCTGCGAGCTATAACAATCTCAACCAGCTTACCAACCTGTCCGGCCAGGCCCTGAGCTATGACGCCAATGGAAATCTGCTATCTGACGGCCAGCGAAACTACAGCTGGGACGCTGAGGATCGTTTGGTGGGAATGACCTATCCAAGCGACCCAGGAAAGGCGAGCGTATTTGCATATGACGGTTTCGGTCGGCGAACTTCAGTCACGACCACTCTGCCAGGGGGCGGCAGCGCTGTAACTGCGTCCATCATCTGGTGCGGCTTGCGACCTTGCCAATTGCGCAATGCTGCTGGGACGACGAAGCGACAGTACTACGCCGAAGGAGAGTTTCTGCCTGGAACCCCAAACCAATCTTATTTCTACGCACTCGATCAGATTGGGGCTGTCCGGCGAGCATTCGCAACCGCAACCAACGCACCAGCCTATAGTTACGATCCGTACGGAATTCCGCTGCATGGTGCTGTGCCGCTCACGGACTTTAGCTACGCAGGCATGTTGAACGACAGTGCAAGCGGGCTCTACCTTGCGACTTACCGGGCTTACGACCCTGCGGTCGGTCGTTGGGTGTCGCGCGATCCGATTGGTGGGCGTGCGGTCAATGTTTATGATTATGCGAACGGAAGTCCGGTAACAAACACGGATCCTTTGGGGCTGATTCCCATGTGCGGACCGGCACAGACAACAAATCCGGACCTACAGCCCGTTGCGGATCGACTGTTTTCCATGACAACCCAAAGTTCGAACATAGGCGTCTATGATCTTGGCAATGGCGTTCAGATTTTTGTACAAATTCCTAAGGGGTTTACCGTGCTTCCTCCCTATTTGTTGGATACGGCGCCTCTGATTAAAAACGGGACCCTCTTGAATAGTAATCGGCCCCAATAACGAGCGAGCGTTAGCGTAATGAAGTCTCCATTGAAAATTTCGAATGCCGCGAGGCGGGAGATTGACGGGGGCCTGGTACGCCTGGAGTCAAAGGCTGGAGTGGGCTTGATACCCGCGGTGATGTGGCTGGATGCTAATCTGAATAAGGATATCCGAGAAAGCGGGGTTATAATCGGAGCTTATACGTCGGCACAGAGAATCGAGCTAAGTGACAAGATTATCAGTGACGGAGGCTATGAATTCGTTCTGCTCGTTTCGGATGATGATTTGGTAAGATTTATGGGCAAGACGCTAGATTTTAAAGGCGGAAGATTCGTTCTTTTATGACTGCCGGCGACTGTTTTCTTGAGGTATTTTTGGACCTGAATGTTGATTAGATTGCTGCCTAAAAAGGGTTTGGCCACGCGGGTGCACCCTTTACACCGCTAAGGCCGCCGGTGGCTTAAAGGTAAGAATCTCGGCCGTGAGAGTGAGATGCTAATAGCTTCTGTTTGGCCTGCTGCCGGTTTTTCGGACACCGAGATAAGGTGTTTGACGGAACTGGAGAGTGGGAATGCAAAGAAGAAAGTTCAGCCGCGAGTTCAAGCTTGAGGCGGTGAGATTGATCAAGGATCGGGGCGTTGCGGTGGCCCAGGCTGCCCGCGACCTCGATGTCCACGAGAACGTGCTGCGCAAATGGGTGCGCGATCTGTCGACGGATCCGCAGCATGCGTTTCCCGGCCATGGGCAGATGAAGCCGGAGCAGCTCGAGATTGACCGGCTGCGCAAGGAAGTCGCGAAGCTGAAGGCGGAGCGCGACATCCTAAAAAAGGCCGCAGCCTACTTCGCGAGGGAAGTGACATGAGGTTCGCTTTCATCGCGAGGCACCGGAACATCTGGCCGGTGGCATGGTTGTGCGGCGCGCTGGATGTGTCCCGCTCAGGCTTCCATGCCTGGCTTAATCGCAGTCCCAGCGCTCGCTCCCGGCACGACGAGGTTCTGGTGACGGCGATTGATCGCAGCTTCAAGAGCAGCGACCGAACCTATGGCGCCAGGCGCGTCTGGCATGACGTGCTGGCTGAGGGTCTCTCCTGTGGCCTGCATCGCGTCGAGAGGCTCATGCGTCAGAACGCTCTGCTGGCCCGGCCTCGGCGCCGCGGACTGCCGAAGGACATGGGCGAGCGAGCGGCAGTGTCGGACAATCTCCTTGACCGCGCCTTCGAGGCATCGGCCCCGAACCAGAAGTGGATCGCCGACTTCACCTACATCTGGACCGCTGAAGGTTGGCTCTACGTTGCGGCCGTCGTCGACCTGTTCTCCAGGCGCGTCGTCGGCTGGGCGATGAAGGCGGAGATGACGGCGCAGCTCGTCACCGACGCGCTGCTCATGGCGATCTGGCGCAGAGGTCGGCCCGACAGCCTGCTGCACCACAGCGACCAAGGCAGCCAATATACGAGCGAGCAGTTCCAGCGGCTGATGGCCGATCACGGCATCACCTGCTCGATGAGCCGGTCGGGCAACGTCTGGGACAATGCTGCGATGGAGAGCTTCTTCTCGTCGCTGAAAACAGAGCGGACAGCCCGCAAGGTCTACAGGACGAGGGATGACGCAAGGGCCGACGTGTTCGATTACATCGAGCGCTTCTACAACCCTCGGCGACGGCACTCGACGTTGGGCTATATGAGCCCTGTCGAGTTCGAGGAGAAAGCTATGTTAGCTTAACCAGGTGTCCGAAAAACCGGCAGCAGGCCA
>NZ_AXAE01000047.1 GCF_000472705.1 Mesorhizobium erdmanii USDA 3471
GCGCAAGTCATGGCCGGTATTCCGCCCAGGTTTTCGGCGTCTCGCTCACCCGCACGGCGGAGGTTTCGGGTAGCCGCACCTTGCACCAGTCGTAGAAGTGCCTGGCCAGGTATTCCGCTGTGGCATGGTCATGCCCCAGCACGTCGTTAAGATGCCGATGGTCGAACGTCCCATCGATGTAGTGCTTGAACGCCGCCAGATCTTGGTAGTCGCGCACAAAGCCGTGTTCGTCCAGTTCGCCACCTGAAAGCTCCACTACGACGATGTAGTTGTGGCCGTGCAGACGTGCGCACTGATGATCTGGTGGCAAGGAGGTGAGCTGATGCGAGGCCGAGAAGTGGAACTCTTTGGTAATGCGGAACATCACGCGCTCCTTGTCTGGATAGCGTGGAGCCAGAAGTCTGCGTCCTCATAATCTGTCGGGTCGGTGATGCCAGCCAAATCGAATGCTTCGCGCCGTTCGACGCATGTCCCGCAGCGACCGCAATGACGTGCACCGCCCTTGTAGCAGGACCACGTCGCCTCGAACGGCGTGGCGTACTTTGCCCCCTCGCTGACGATGTCGGCCTTCGACATATTCACATACGGAGCGTACAGGCGGATATCGGCGTAGCCTGCGAGCGCATGGTTCTGCATCGTCTGAAAGGCGTCGATAAAAGCGGGCCGGCAATCGGGATAGATGAAATGATCTCCGCCGTGGACGGCAGTGGCCACCGCATCGGCCTGCTGCGCGGCGGCAACCCCGAAGGCGATGGCCAGCATGATGGCGTTCCTATTCGGCACCACCGTGATCCTCATGGAGTCTTCGGCATAGTGCCCGTCGGGCACGTCCACATTATCAGTCAGCGCCGAGCCGCTCAGGTTCCGGCCGACATCGCGGATATCGACGATCTGGTGCGGAACACCCAGCCGCTTGGCGCACATAGCGGCAAAGCCGAGTTCCTTTTTGTGCCTCTGGCCGTAATCGAACGAAAGCAGGCCAATGAGTTTCTGCTCGGTCGCCACCTTGTGAGCGAGCGAAACAGAGTCCAATCCGCCGGAGCAGATGACGAGGGCATTCATGATTTGAATCCTTGTTTTGACCGGGTAAGGCTGCGACCGGAGATTTCTCTGCGTTCCCACTACTCCACCGAGCCGGTTTTGTGAATGGGGTGGACGCGATTGAGCCCACGTACCTTGTTGTCAGCGTCCCCAGGATGACTTTGCACGCGACTTGTCGCGTATCTTCGACCGCTGGGGTGCTGACGCCGGCACTGCGTATATAGGCGTACAGACGATGCAGAAATCACTGCCGTGGCGCAGCAGCATTCCCGACACACCTTCGGCTTGTCCGGTTTGCCCCAGAACATGACGTCCCGAGTTTCGGCGACAACGCAAGGGTCGACCGGCAGTCCAGTGAAAGGCTTCTGCCGCGTGCTTTGCCGTTTTCTGGTCTGCGCATAGATCGCCTCGAGCCGCCCGCGCTTCGTCATTGGTCAGAGCGGGGAATTCCTTTCCGAGGGCGCGGCTCGATAGGGGCCACCATTCTGGTTAAGGAAACGGAAGAGCAGATCGATCAGCCGCTCGGGCATGTCGATAAAGGCATTCACCTGTTGCCGGAATTGATCGTACCGCTGCAGAAAAGCTGTTTCGTCAGGAAGGCACCGTTCGATCGTCCGCCGAACGCAGGCATAAAGAAATTCGGCGTGCGGGTTGCATCGAAGTATCGGTAGAAATCCCCGGTGTCATTCAGCACGCGGACGTTGAATTGCGGCGTCAGTTCCCATTCGACCAATGGCAGAAGGCGCTTCGAATAGCTCTCCAGCATACGCCTGTACTCGTCGATCTGGTCCAGGATCGCGGCCGATACGGGAACACCACTCCCGGCGATTGAAGCGGTGCATGGCAAGGACGTGGTGGATCAGGTAATGCGGCCGTTTCCGTCCTCGAACGGATGGATGTAGACAAAGCCGAAGGCGAAGATTGCGGCGGCGACGACTGCATCAAGGTTTTGCGCTGGGCCTTGATCGAACGCAATTCCAGAACAACTTTCCTAGACCGAAAGCGTCGCAAGGAAAGACATTGTCGGCGCTGATCGTCGCCCCAGCTGATCCAAGCATCGGTTCCTGCTTCTTGGGTCTAGCGCCCTAGGCGACGCCATGGTCGGCGAGCGCTCTGGCTGACCTTAATCCAAATGCCTAAGAATCACACGGTTCCATTGCGCTGATCGAGACGGCCTTCTAGCCCTATCCATGCCATGGATGCATTCCATCCAAACAACCAAGTTTACGGATCTGTCATGATGCTGCATAGCGAAATACCGGCAGGCACCGATCGATCACTCCACTGCCTTGATCATTAGATGAGCGCGCCAAAAGATTCCAATAGAAGGAGAACTGTGGATGTCCCTGTGCCAGTGGATGCCCTGCTGTTCGGCGGAACTCCGAGGGGTCCTTACGCCACACCGTACTAGCCCATTGCAACATGACCCCACCCTGCCTGTCCACTAACAAAGCGAAATCATGAAATTCGGGTCAAGCGGCGTTCGAGGATTGGCTTCGGAATTGGTCGGCAAGGCCAGCGGACTTTATGCCGAAGCTTTCGCTTGGCGTTTGATTTCCAGCCGGGTTCAGCCGAATAGTTCGGTCTTCATAGGCCGCGACCTACGTGACAGCAGTCAGGCGATAGCCGACAATTGCATGGCGGGGTTGGCCGCAAATGGTTTCCAGCCGATCGATTGCGGCACCATACCTACGCCTGCCCTGGCACTATATGCATGCAAACACGGCGCGGCGGCTCTTATGGTCACCGGGTCGCACATTCCAGCCGATCGCAATGGCATCAAATTCTATGGCCCGAATGGTGAAATCAGCAAGGCGGATGAGGCCGCGATTACGCGCTTTGTAGCCGAAAGATCAATTGCGTATTGCTTACCAACGGCTTGTCTGGGAACGACGTGGCCTATGCACCGTGAAGAAGCGATCGCGTCTTATCGAGAGCGCGCCCATGACATGCTGGAGCCGGGCTCACTTTCCGGCATGAGACTTGGTGTCTATCAGCACAGTTCGGTCGCGGCGGAACTGTTGGTACAGGTTCTTCGATCGCTCGGTGCCAGCGTGGTCGCCGTCGGGAAAACCGGGACCTTCGTACCTGTCGATACCGAAGCCGTGGACGCAGCAACAATCGCAAAATTGAAGAAGTGGGTCCGCGAATTCGGTCTCGATGCCATCGTGTCGACCGATGCGGACGGTGATCGGCCACTCGTCGCTGATGAAAATGGCGATCTTCTTCGCGGCGACCTGGTTGGGCTTACAACGGCTCTTTTCCTGAAGGCAGACACGATCGTGACGCCAGTGACCTCCAATTCGGGAATTTCGAAGGCCTTTGGTTTCGCGGTCCAGAGGACGAAAGTCGGGTCTCCATTTGTCATTGAAGCAATGGAAGCATTACACGGCGCCGGCGGCGTCATCGTCGGCTTTGAGGCCAATGGTGGTTTTCTGCTGGGCTCGGATTGTGCGGTGAATGGGAAGACATTGACTGCACTGCCGACGCGGGACTCATTCCTCCCGATCCTGGCCGTCCTCGGTACCATGGCGTCGACAAAAAAGAAGCTGTCGCGACTGCGCGGGCTTTGGAATCTTCCTGTGTGCGCCAGTGACCGGCTTCAGAACTTCCCTGCGGAAAGTTCACGCAGATTGATGGATCATCTCGCAAGCCGGAACGCACTGCAGCACTTTCTTGCCTCGTTCGGGACCGTCGCCGAAGTTGACGAAACCGATGGCCTCAGGGCGCGGATGCTTTCAGGTGAGATCATACATCTGCGGCCTTCCGGCAATGCCCCGGAACTGCGCTGCTACTCGGAAGCTTCGACCGAGAGCAGGGCCATGGCGATCGTCGCCTCGACGCTGCAAGGGGCACAGGCATTCGCGCTTACAGACGAGATAGAGGACCTTTGATGAAAGTGGTTCCGGTCATCATCAGCGGTGGAGCTGGTTCGCGGCTCTGGCCCGCCTCAAGGCAATCGCACCCCAAACCTTTCCTCAAGGTGGCGGATGGACTTTCGCTCATCCAGCACACCGTGTTGCGCGCCGCTTCGATGCAGCATGTCGTGGAGCTTGTTACCGTGACGTCCACGGGGCACCTCTTCCTTACGAAAGACGTTTTCGACGAGCTGGATTCCGTTGTTTTGCCACGCACCTTTCTGCTTGAGCCTGAGGGTCGGGATACCGCCGCCGCCGTCGCTGCGGCAACCGTCCATGCCAAGGCAACACAGGGTCCCGATGCTGTTCTGTGTATTTTTCCCGCCGACCATATGATTGGTGATCTGCCCGCATTTCAAACCGCCATGAACCGGGCAATCGAACAGGCGCAGCAGGGGCGTATCGCAACCTTGGGCATAACCCCGGATAGGCCAGACACCGCATTCGGCTACATCGAGGCCGACGGTGAGAAAGTTGTCCGGTTCGTCGAGAAACCGAACGCCGAGACTGCCAAATCTTATGTCGCGTCCAAACGTTTCTTCTGGAACGCCGGCATCTTCTGCTTCAAGGCACAGGTCATGCTCGACGAAATGGCTGCGCATTGCCCGGAGGTGATCGATGCCGTTCTCGATAGCTATGATAACGCTCGCGTCAGCCACGGCGAACATGTTGCCAGCGTCGAACTCTCATCTGAGCACTTCGCCATGGCGCCGCGTATTTCACTCGACCGAGCGGTGATGGAAAAAACCCACAATCTCTCCGTCGTTCCCTGCGAAATGGGGTGGAACGACATTGGATCTTGGAACGCAATGGCCGAACTGGTCGCCGCTGACGGGAGCGGCAACAGGATTCGCGGCGATGTCCACGTGGTCGACACCGTGGGCAGTTACATAAGCTCGGACAAACGCGTCATCGGCACCGTCGGCATCAGCGACCTGGTGATCGTGGATTCCCCAGATGCATTGCTTGTTGCATCCCGTGATCGCGTCCAGGACGTCAAGAAACTCTTCGAGGGCCTCAAGGCTGCGGGACATGAAGCGCATTTGCTTCACAGCACCGTGCACCGGCCCTGGGGCACCTACACGGTTCTGGAGGAAAGCGAGCGCTTCAAGATCAAGCGCATCGAGGTGAAGCCGGGCGGACGCTTGAGCCTGCAGATGCACCATCACCGCTCCGAGCACTGGGTCGTGGTCAGCGGCACTGCGAAAATAGTCAACGGCGACCAGGAGCTACTCCTGACCACTAATCAATCCACCTATATCCCTTGCGGCCACAAACACCGGCTCGAAAACCCCGGCAATATCGGACTGGTGATGATCGAGGTCCAAAGCGGCGAGTATCTCGGCGAAGATGACATCGTGCGGCTTGAGGACGTATACGGTCGAACCTGACAGTCCAACGTCACATGCCCTACGATGGCTTGCAGACCGAACCTGCGTCGGCATGTGGGCTGTCAGGCGACCGGCTGCTAGGCGAGGCAAACCAGAACAGGTTTTATGAGTACGGCTAGTGAGCGATGTCGAACGACAGGCTGGCCGAATTGTTGAGACGGCAGTTTTCCGGCGAGATTGTCAGACGACACTTGCGCATCCGCTGCAACGGCATGCGCTGCTACAGCCGCTCGAGTTGCGGAAGGTGATCGGCAATATCAGTCGATCAGGTGCGCGATAAGGTTCGTTGCCATGTACGGCAGGCGCGACATGAGCGGCCTGGCACTCTGACGGGGTAGGCCAGCATGCGCCGGGCTGACAGGCGGGGGCCCGGAAGAGAAACGCGGCACCGGCTGACGAAGATAATACGCTCCTGCGCGCCGGTGACGGACCGGGGCCATTAGACGTAGGCGCATCGCTATCGCCATGCCAAGTGAACAATCCTATTCGGGCTGGGCAGATGGACGGTAATTCCAGCTTTCGACGGCGTTGACTTCGTCGATGCAGACCGGCCCCGATGCACCGCAGTCCTCGCATTTCATCACAACGCGCGCCTCGTCCGTCTCATATGGCCTAACCTCGCAGCTTGTGCAGAACGGGCAAGGGATCGCTTTCATCGTGACGAACCTTCCTGATGGCCTCGGGTGGTTTCGCCGAAATCTTTCGTCTAAGCGCTCGACTTCGCAAGCGCTGATCGTTGTGCCGTAGTTCGGCGCCACCATCGGGTAGGGATATTTTGTCCACATGCCCTCGTACCGGCCGGTGTGCCAGTGCAGCTGTTCGCTCGGATTCTCTCGGAACTTTGTGATCCATTCATCGTGCACGGCTTTGGCAAAGTGATGCGCCTCTCGGTCGCGACTTATGCTCGTTCATAATGGCCGCCGGCGCGCCACGTCCCGGATCATTTCCATTTTCTAAGCGGTGTGTGAACCGGATAAATTCCCACTCGCGCTCAAATTCGACAGGCACCCCTGCGTATGTTTCGCTTGGCCTCCTTTGGTCTTTTGTTCCCAAGTTCTTGTGGCTTCCTTGGGACCCATCAACGCGGCTAGCCGGTTCTCTCTATCCACAGATCTGGCCTCTCGTGCGGGCCAAGGTTACATCCGCGTCGCCCAGCATGAGGCCGATCTTCCGCAGAGCGAATCGATTCCGTAGAAATAAGAATTCTGACACCGCCCGCCGCCGTAAGGGTATTGATATACCCGTGGGATTTTGATCCGACCTGGCAGGCGGCGGGTAATCTTCAGAGGTCGACGTCAGGCAGCGTTCGGGATACCCGAGATTTCATCGAAGATACTCTCAGCCACGCCAAGCGCCCGAGCGATCCGATCGCGATAGCCCTTGTCGAAACAATGGCCAGATTCGATCAGCCCGACCTCCTCGACTGTCAGACCGCTGGTCACGGCAATGTCCTCGGTCGAATAGCCAAGATGTTCCCGATATGCCTGAATTACGGGTTTTCCGTTTGAGATTGCGGTAAGCACTGCCTCGGGCAGCGCGAAAGGCGTTGCGGTCATTTTGCCTCCAAATGCAGAGAACGGCCATTCGATAACTCGAAACAAGCGGCGGCCGATGTTGAAATAGGATGCCGAAACAGCCCGAGCCGGCGGCATCCAAAAATGCGATCACTCTCGAACGTGTGAGAGGCGCTGCGCTAATATGGCGGCCGCCGCCGTTTAGATCAAGAACCTTGGCCCGCTTTACGACGATTGCTCCAGTGGCCACAATTCGACGACACAGTTTGCAGCGCCGTCATCACGTTCATATCGATGATTGCGAGGCCCCTTTCAACGCGCGCCGGCTTACCGGCGCGATTGAGGAGCCGCGCGATCTGGCGGTCGGGCACTAGGCGCACCAGCTCGCGGACCAGCGTCAAAGTATCTGCGGGGACTGTCTAGCGATGCTTGCCGGCGGCGTTCATCTTGAGCTGTACCGTGTGGTCCCCTCCCGCCCATGCAGGAGGCCCGGCGCCCATCGGACAAGACGCTGAGGGACCAACATTTCTCTGTTTCAGCCCGACTGTTGGCTGTCAGATTCGCGACACCGGAGTAGGGCTGCGCTTCGCTGCGACTTCGTTCAACCTATTGAATGATGACCAGAAAATCCCCCGGAGGTTCCCTCTGCTAAGTTGGCACGACTTTTGATGCTTCTCGAGAGGCGACAGGAGATACCGACTGGCGTTCATCGTGGGTGACATCGCGCGCAATGCAACGAAGGAAGACAATATGTCAGGTCCGCGTCAGAATCGATTTTATGCAAGGAGGATTGCCGCCTTTAGCGCAAGGCGTTCACGAACCGCATATCAACAATGGCTTCCGTGCAAAACGCAGGGAGATCACTTGTGAAAATCCTATTCACTGCGGTGGCTGTCGCGTTGCCGGCCATCGCTTTTGCTGCGCAAACGATCCCCGTATACCTCAGAGAAACGGCACGGGCCACCTTCAAGGCTCTACCGTCCATCACGCCGACAGTCGCCAACAACCCGATCACACCGGAGAAGATAGCCCTAGGCAAGGCAATGTTCTTCGATCCACGCGTCTCGGCGTCGGGCGTCTTGTCGTGCAATTCGTGCCACAACTTGGCCACCGGGGGCGACGACAATCATGAAAGCTCGATCGGCCATGGTTGGCAGAAGGGACCGCGCAACGCGCCGACGGTACTGAACGCTGTCTTCAACATCGCGCAGTTCTGGGATGGTCGTGCTGAAGACCTAAAGGCTCAGGCCAAGGCACCGATCCAAGCCGCTGTCGAAATGGCCAACACACCAGGTCAACTCATCGCCACGCTCAAGTCGATGCCGCAATATGTCGAGTGGTTCAATTCAGCTTTCCCGGGCGAAGCCGATCGCGTCACCTTCGAAAACGTCGCCAGGGCAATCGAAGCCTTTGAGGCGACACTGGTCACACCGGCGCCCTTCGATGCCTTCCTCAACGGCGATGACGCCGCTATGACTTCCGAACAGAAACAGGGCCTGACGCTTTTCATGGACAAAGGCTGCTCGTCCTGCCACGGCGGTATCAACGTGGGTGGGGAGGGCTATTACCCATTCGGCCTCGTTGAAAAGCCCAGCACCGATGTTCTGCCGGAAAACGACAAAGGCCGATTTGCCGTCACCCATGAAGCCGACGATTCCTATGTTTTCCGCGTGGCGCCGTTGCGCAACGTAGCACTCACCGCGCCATACTTTCATTCGGGCAAGGTTTGGGATCTGAAACAGGCCGTCGCCATTATGGGGACCACCCAGCTCGGCCAAGAATTGACGGAAAAAGAAGTCGACCTGCTCGTTGCCTTCCTTAATTCGCTGACCGGAAAAGTACCGGAGGTCGCCTATCCCATCTTACCCGCCGAAACCCCGACAACGCCTCGACCTGTATTGCATATCCCCGCGCAATGATTGGCCGGAACTGGCTAGGGAAGGTCGCAATCAGGAACGATTGCGACCTTCACTGGGACGAGACGATCATGACTTTCCGGCGAGGCCTATCCAACTGGAGAGCGAGGTGGACTTTCATTTCCGAATTAAATTGAAACGCTAAGTGAAAACCTGACCGTCGACGCCCACATGCGTCACGACAGCATGACCGCCTTGCCGGCCAGTCGATCAGACGCTCCGACTAGCCGACTGTGTCGTGATATGTCGCTGCATGCACCCCCCGCCTTAGATTCGCTGCCAAGCTCGCAACCACCTGATCGAGCCATCGCGGACAATATTCCGCGCGGCGTTGGCGTGCGCCCAGCAGAAACCGGATGCCTTCAGATCCACCCCTTCAAAACGTGCTCGATGGCGTTGCGACGCGCGAGCAGCTGTTCCAGCTCTGCAAACGCACCGATATGAAAACAAAGCTGCGACCAGCCAGCGACGTGGCTTGAGCATTTGTCAATGTACACCGCAAGTGCCGCTTGCTCTCGGGCTATCTCATCCATATAGCTCGGCGCAACCGAGGAAGCGCCAGTTGTTCAGTCTTCGTCAGCCGCGACCTCCTGTGCAATTCGTTCTAACAAGGAAGAAACTATGAGGCGGCAGACCCGACCGTTCACTGTGGAGGTCAAACAAAAGCGCAATTATCAAAAACGGGGCCATTCCATCTGGGGCGATGTCGATCTCTCCGCAGCTATAGCCGACACAACAAGGGAGCTCAAAGACATGGATCTGCCAAATCGTCGGCTGATTGACTCTAATGTCATAGCCCTTGATGCTGAACACGCGCACAAACCGCGAGCGGAGTATCTCATGGCAAATCCCCTAGACGCTGAATCAGTAGAAACTGCAACCGAACACGCTCCCAAAGGAAGGACGCCTGAAACGAAGAAGAAAACCCCACCGTCGCGGAAGGCAAAGACTGAGCCCGGTCGCAAGAATGGCGCCAATACGGCGTCCCCGGCGAAGGAAGCAACAGCAACAGCAGCGGCCGTGCGGAGCGCCCGGAAGGTCTACTCCGGAGAAGAGCGCGCCCAGAAGCTCGCTCAGGTCGAGACGTCGATCAGCGGCGGCACCACTCTCAAGAGTGCCGTAAAGCAGGCCGGTATATCGGAACAGACCTATTATCACTGGAAGAGGACCGCGGCGCCTAGATCCGATGGCGACGATCTGAAGGACCTGGTCGCCCTCGAGAAAGAAAACAAGCGATTGAAGAGCCTGCTCGCGGAACGCCTGCGCACAGAGAACGCGGAACTGAAGAGGAAGCTAGGGCTGCAATAAGGCTTCAGAAGATGCCGCCATTCGACCAGACGGATCGTAGAACTGTGATCGAAGGCTCGCCGGCTGTCGGATGGACGGAAATTTCGCGCACCAGCACCCTGATGTGCGGGTGGATGGCACCGGGCTTGTGGATTTTCCGCGAGGTGGGCAGTTCGGCCTGCCTATTTTACAAGGTTTTCGTGCATCGGACCTCGCAAAGCGCCCGTACGTTCTACGCCAGTATGAACTGATCAGGCTCAATGGGTCACTGCGCCGCGAAAGCCAGCAATATCTCAGGCCCTTGCCGGGACTCTCCTAGTGAATGCGTCAAATCGAGCGGGCGATTGGCCATCTTGTTAAGCGCATTCGGCTCGCGGCGGTCATCGGCGGCCGGTCGAACCCGAGGGACGCTCGCGCATGTGTCGGCGACAAACCAAGCTCCGGAAATAATGGGCGGATTAAGGGGACCGCCGTGCCGTCGGACTAATGATCAATCCAGCGCGGCGAATTCCTTATTGCGAGCACGGCTCGACAGGTGGCGAGCACGCCCCTGTGCTCGTTGATCTGGTCCAGTATCGCGGCCGAGACAGGAAAACCACTCCTGGCGGATTACATGGCAAGCACGTGGTGAATCAGGTAGCGGTGAATACGGCCGAAGGCGAGGATGGCGGCGGCGATGACGGCATCAAGGTTTACGCTGGGCCTTGATCGAAGGCCACCATTCCATGATGGCCGCGGCGGATTGTCAGCGCGATGTCAATGGGACGCGGATGCTGCGGGATTATAACCCACCCATGCACAGGTACTTCATTTCGAGATAATCCTCGAGGCCGTGGCGCGACCCTTCACGACCAATCCCTGATTGCTTCATTCCGCCAAAGGGTGCGGCCTCGGAGGACATGCGTCCCGTATTGATGCCGACCATTCCGTATTCGAGGGCTTCAGCCACGCGCCACACACGCTTTAGATTGGAAGCGTAGAAGTAGGCTGCAAGACCGTAAATCGTGTCATTCGCCTCGCGCACCACCTGGTCGGGATTGTTGAAGCGGATTATGGGAGCCAGCGGTCCGAAGGTTTCTTCCTGAGCAACCCGCATTGTCCTTTCGACGTCGGTGATCACCGTGGGCTCAAAGAATGTTCCCGATTCGCCGATACGGTTGCCACCGCAACGGATCTTCCCACCCTGCCGCACAGCATCGCGAATATGATCTTCAATCTTTGCAAGCGCGCACTTATCGATCAGGGGACCGATCGAAACTTCTGGCTCGAAACCGTCACCGACGCGCAATGCACTGACGCGCTTGGTGAATTTGTCGCAGAATTCATCATACACGCTGGACTGTACGTAAAGCCGATTGGCTGAAACGCAGGTCTGGCCGGCATTCCGAAACTTTGCCTGTACCGCACCATCGACGGCAGCGTCTACGTCTGCATCATCAAAAACAATGAAAGGAGCGTTACCACCAAGTTCGAAGCTGGTTCTTTTGATCTGGTCCGAACACGCCCTCATGAGCAGCCGCCCTACCGCGGTCGACCCCGTGAAGCTAATCTTGCGGACCTTCGGGTTCGAGCAAAGTTCACGCCCAACCGCATCGCCTTCCGATGCGTAGATCAAGTTTAGAACGCCATCGGGAAAACCTGCCATCCGGGCAAGCGTGAACATAGCACCCGCGACAAGCGGTGTTTGCTCCGCGGGTTTCAGAACAATCGCGCAGCCGGCGGCAAGCGCCGGCGAAATCTTGCGAGCCACCATCGAGGCGGGAAAATTCCAAGGAGTAATGGCACCGACAACACCGATCGGCTGTTTGATTACCAGCATACGCCTATCGTTAGAAGGCGGCGAAATCGTCTCGCCATAGATGCGATTGGCCTCCTCGGCATACCATTGGAGGTAGGCTGCAGCATGGGCGATTTCAGACTTCGCCTCTGCAAGCGGCTTACCCATTTCGGCCGTCAAAATGGCTGCAAGATCCTCGCTGTGGTCGAGGATCAGTTGGTGCCATTCCCATAAGATGTCGGAGCGCTCGCGCGCGGTGAGCGCCGCCCAATGTTCCTGCGCAGCTTCGGCCTTGTCGATTGCCAAGGAAACGTCCCGGACATCCATATCTGGAAGCTCAGCCAACAGCTCGCCTGTTGAGGGATTGAACACCGAAAAGCGCCTCGTGGCTTGCTCCGCATTCCGACCAGGCACACCGGCCAGATCGTCAAATAGCTCGGGATTTTTGAGACGTCTCGTCAGCGACTGTGTCACGGTCAAACCGTGGTCCCCCTTCATGGCTAAGTTACTAGCTGCGCTAATGTACTAATAAGCACACCTTGTGCCGGACGATCGGACGAGATCGACCGGCCCTCCGTCTTTGCAAAAGCAGCTTCCTGATTAGCCGAGAGCAATGACAGCCTCAATCTCGATTCGCGCTTCGGAAAGCTTTCACTTCATGACAGGCACACGCGGGACGGGCTCGTGAAGAGCATCGCGAACCCCTTTTGCGGTGCTGTCACGTTATTTGAGGTACGGGCGCGCAAGTTCCCGCTGTGGCTTTTCAGGCAAGCCGATAAGCAACGGCCCCTGTCGCGTCCGCTCTCGTTTTCGGTACGGAAGGTGGGAATTCTCTGCTCGGTTGTTCAATCCTTTGTGCGATCGGTGTTCCACGTTCGGCATGACCTGGCGTCTTGCCGCCCCGTAGGAGCGCAATTTGTCGGTGATCCGCTTTGGCGCGATGCCCTGGTTCTTCAGAAGCCGCATCAGCAAGCGCCTGGCAGCCTTGGTGTTGCGGCGCGTCTGGACGATCTCGTCGAGCACATAGCCCTCTTGATCGACTGCTCGCCACAGCCAGCATTTCTGACCGTTGATGCCGCACCACGACTTCATCGAGATGCCATATATCGTCCTTCGCCGGCGCCTTCCGACGTAAACGACGCGCATAGTTGGGTCCATGCTCTAATAAGGAGTTTTCGATTTCCATCATCAACTCCAGTTCCCGAGTTGCATCCTTGCCGGGACGCTGCGCGGATGAGGTCGCTCCCATGCATGCGGTCCTACGGAACCGCGAACACCAGTTCGACCTCACCCGTCCAACGCAAACATGCGGCGAACCTGAGCCCGGCAGGCGCTGCACCAACGAGGAGAGAAGGAGCCTATTGACGAAGGCGATTAGAGAACTTCCTGAGACACGATCTCCGTTCGCAACGCTGCTGGCTATGCAACCTCTGCTGCACGCCTCATCACTGGCGCATAGCTGGTCGTTTTGCGCAAACCACTTCGTCTACTGGGGCTCCTCCAACCATTTGGGAGATGGATGGGTCTATCCAAAAAACTAATTTTAACTCTCTGTGAAAACTGCATAGCACATCCCTGCCGTGCGCCGTGATTTCTGCGCGGATATCGGTCCGGATGCCGACTCGAGTTTAGCGCTGCGCCGGAGAGGCATAACATTGGGCCCTCGTGACGAAGGCACTGCGTTGATGAGAGCCCCTCATTTTGAAGGATTCGCAGGAGCAAAGAAATGCACATTCTCGATATTAACCAAATGACCCAGATCTTCGTGTATTCGCTTGAGATGGTTGTAATCTTCGCAACGTTATGCGCCGCGCTGGAGCTAACCTTTCCGGCTTATCGATACAGTTTTGCTTCATACGCTCGCGGCGTGCGAAATTATATTATTCGCCTCGGATGTGGTGCCTTTATGTGGCACTTCTACGCTGTGAGCGTGGGCTGGTTAGGGATAAAGCCGCTTGTAACGATCAATTTCGGTACGTTGCTTCACTCTGACAACGCAATCATTAATAATGGATTGGCCGTCCTTTCAGGCGTTTTGGTCGCGATTGCCGGCGACTTCTTCTACTACTGGATGCACCGCGCTCAGCATGCTGTTCCATTCCTCTGGCGCATGCACGCTACTCACCACTCGATCCGCGAATTGACGGCATGGAATTGCCATCATCACATTTCCGAGCCACTCGTTGCCGCAGGGTTGGTGTCACTACCACTCACGCTGTTCCACTTCGAATCTGGCGTAGTGCCTTTTGTTGCCATGACGCTGATTACTTTTCAGGTCCATCTTTCACACTCTAGCACCCGCATCAATCTTGGGCCGCTTCGATATATCATTGGCGACAACAAGTTCCACCGCATTCACCACTCGTTGGAACCCCATCACCAGCGCCGAAACTACGGGTTCTTTACAACTATCTGGGACACGATTTTTGCAACGGCATACTGGCCAAAAAAGAACGAGTGGCCGGAAGTTGGCCTCCGAGACCAATCGGAGCCGCTCACCGTGCGCGATTTCGTTATGTTTCCATTTGATCGACGTCGCTGGCGTAAAGCTAAAGTCGGAAGTGGTGTAAAGGCTGGGAATTAAACGAACGCAGCGCTACGCTTCTAATTCGATTGTCGAGGTCGGAACCCGTCAACTGGACCTAGAAGGGGACGGATCCTTGGCGCTGGCCTTCGGAGACGTAGGATCTGGAACTACCACAGGTGGGCAATGCGCGGACGACTGGCCTGCCACGGGTAATTTCCCCCACCTGAGGAGTCCGGCCTCGATTGAAGGACGGACTGATGAAGAGAAAGCGGTTTACGGAAGAGAGCAGATCATCGCGGTTCTGCGTGAGCATGAGGCGGGAGCAAAGGCGGGCGACCTGGCGCGCAAGCATGGGATCTCCGAGACGCTGTATAACTGGAAGGCGAAGTATGACGGGATGGACGTCTCCGATGCCAAACGGCTGAAAGCCTTGGAAGACGAGAACGCAAAGCTGAAGCGCGAGCCCCAAACCTTTTCCGACCGGCTCCATTCCAAAAAAAGGGGGCGGCATCGCTGCCGCCCTTCGAGATTGGTGAGAGGCGCGGACCTTAGAAATCCATGCCGCCCATGCCGCCCATGCCGCCGCCGCCCATGCCGCCAGTCATGCCGCCGCCAGCCGACTCCTTCTTCGGAGCCTCGGCGATCATGGCCTCGGTGGTGACCAGCAGGCCGGCGACCGAGGCCGCGTCCTGGAGAGCCGTGCGCACGACCTTGACCGGATCGATGATGCCCATGGCGATCATGTCGCCATATTCGCCGGTCTGGGCGTTGAAACCGAAGGTCGCGCCCTTGTTCTCGAGGATCTTGCCGGCAACGATCGAGGCTTCTGCACCGGCGTTGGCCGCGATCTGGCGGGCCGGAGCCTGCAGCGCACGACGCACGATGTTGATGCCGGCGGCCTGGTCGGAGTTGACGCCGACAGCGTTGATGGTCAGCGACGCGCGCAGCAGGGCAACGCCGCCGCCGGCAACGATGCCTTCTTCCACGGCCGCGCGGGTCGCGTTGAGGGCGTCATCGACGCGGTCCTTCTTTTCCTTGACTTCGACTTCCGTCGCGCCGCCGACGCGGATGACGGCAACGCCGCCCGCGAGCTTGGCGAGACGTTCCTGCAGCTTCTCCTTGTCGTAGTCCGAGGTGGTCTCCTCGATCTGCTGCTTGATCTGGGCGACGCGGCCCTGGATCTCTTCCTTCTTGCCGGCGCCGTCGACGATGGTGGTGTTTTCCTTGGAGATCGACACCTTCTTGGCGCGGCCGAGCATGTTGAGGCCGACGTTCTCGAGCTTGATGCCGAGGTCTTCCGAGATGACCTGGCCACCAGTGAGGATGGCGATGTCTTCCAGCATGGCCTTGCGGCGATCACCGAAGCCCGGCGCCTTGACGGCGGCGATCTTCAGGCCGCCACGCAGCTTGTTGACGACNAGCGTGGCCAGAGCCTCGCCTTCGACGTCTTCCGAGATGATGA
>NZ_AXAE01000048.1 GCF_000472705.1 Mesorhizobium erdmanii USDA 3471
CATGCAGGCGGCGATCGCCGCCAGAAGCAGTTCAGCCGGATTGAAGGCGTCGGCCCGGCCCTCGAGACAGGTGTCAAGAACGAGCGCGGCATTCTTGGTCGTGGCNACGCTGCCTCGCGCATCGGTCCGCCGGGCTTTAACGCTGTATTCGAACATTGTGCACCTGCNTCGCGCGCCGCTCGCCAGGCGGGCGATGTCTCAANTCTTCTAGCATCTGTTCGAAAATACCGCATGGATCCAGGTCAGCATCTGATCGGCACCTCGAAGTCGGTTCGGTCGGGCCACCGTTGCTATCGAACAATCAGTACAGGCACAGTGCTGAAGGACAGCACCTCGGTCGCCTGACTGCCAAGCAGCCTTGCGAGCCCCCGGCGTCCGTGCGACGCCATCACGATTAGATCGCAGCCTTCGGCCTTGGACAGCTCCAGGATTGCTTCCGCCGGCTTCCTGTTCTCGACGTGCACGGCCTTGGCGTCCACACGCAACCCCGCGGCCGCTGCCTTGCATTGATCAAGTATCTGCCTTGCGAAGCGGCACCCCTCTTCCTCGTACGACGTGAATTCCGCGCCAGCTGAATAGCCTGCCATCGGACTCCCCCAATCGAACATTGGAAATGGTTCGGTGACATTCAAAAAAGTAACCGTAGCCTTCAGGCGACTGGCCAGCGACAGTCCGTGCTCAACACCCCTATGAGCGAATTCGGAACCATCTGTGGCAATGAGGAGATGCTTGTACATCGAAGTCATACCTGATCCAGAAATCGCGCCCCTGCGACCTAGGCGGCGAAAATCAGTGCTTTTTTAGGTCGCCTTTCATCTCCTCATATTGCTCTTTCGTGATCTCGCCAGAGGCATAGCGGCGATCCAGAATTTCTAGCGAGGCAGCTTCACGTGAGCGGTCGCGCGAGGGGTGATACCCAAAAAAATAGTATACAACGCCGGCCGCGATCAGGACGAGCAGCAACGGGCCAAAGCCGAAGAATGGCATGCCCCAAGCTCCACCGCAGCAATTGCTCCATCCCCATGACATCATGACGTGTACCCCACCATAATGACACCAAACAGTCGGACGGCGCTTGTTGCATTGCGTTGGATCAAATTGGCGAGATGACCGCCAAGGCGGCGTTTTGGATAATCCTCAGATGCGTTGCCTAAGTCACAAGGCCTTTGAGCGCCAGAATTGTCGCCTGCTTCCTAAATTTGAGCTACCAAGCGCTCAAGTTTCGAACGCACAACTGCCTATGAAAAATTGCTGACAATCCTCATCGACTACGTCTCGCGCGAGCCGCAGGCCAATCGCTGACACGTGGTGGACGGTGTTGACTATCGTGGAAATCTGAACGGAACCTTCGACTTGCATAAAACATAGACATGGACGGCAGATCGAGCGTCCGCCGAAACAGCAAGTCTACTGGAGCTTGACCTTGCTCCCCTCAGCAAGGCTGGCGGGTGGATAAACGACTACGATCTCGCCAGGGTGCACGCCCTGCGCAACGGCGGCGACGCGGGCCGACAGGCTCGCAACCCGGATTTCTCGGAGATGTGCGAGCCCGCCATCGACGACAAAGACGTTCCAAGCATCGCCGCGCCGGAAGAGCGCGCCCATCGGCACGACCGTTGCCTTGTCAATCTGGTCGATCTCGATATTGACCTCGACACGGTAACCGTCTCCGAGACTGGTCCAGGTCTGTCGCGGCGAGACTATGTCGATGATGACCCAGACGCGCTGTTCTTCGACGCCGAGCGCGGAGATTTTGGTGAAGCCGGAAGGCTCGACACGCCGCACGACGCCCTGCAAATCCGAAGGGCCGCCCCACCGCGCGACGGTCACCTTGTCGCCCTCCCTTATGCGGGCGGCATCGGTCGTCAACACATCCGCCGCGACTTCGAGGTCGCCCGGGTCCCCCAGTTCGACCAACGGGGCCGCCATCGAGACCACGCTCTCGCTCTGCTGTTCAACCCTGAGAACGCGGCCCTCTATGGGCGACAGAACCGGGAAGCCTTCGCCCGGATCGGGATTGCCGACGGACTGCAATGCTGCGCGAGCCTGCTCCAGGATATGAGTTGCGGCATGCGAGCGACGCTCGGCGGCATCCGCCTGCCGGCCGGCGGACTGGAAGAGGGCCTCTTCTCTTTCCAGTTGCGCCGAGGCCGCCACATTACGCTGGGCAAGCTGCTTGGTGCGCTCAAGATCCGCGCTGGCTTGAGCCAAGAGGACCTTGGCCTGCTCGTGAAGCGCTTCAGCCTCTTCGACGCCAGCCTCGGCTGCGCCGACCTGCGCCTCGAGCTCCTGCCGCACCCGTGAATCCAGCAAAGGAGAAACAGGCGGCGTGATGGTCGCTAGTTTTTGCCCGGTGTGAACGACATCACCGGCCTTCAGCATCAGCCGCTGGACGCGGCCCGATAAAGGCGCCGACACCATATAGCGATCGCGCACGCGCGTGCGGCCGTCTTCCTCGATCGTGTCCTGAAACGTCGTCGTCACGACGTCGGCGGTCTCGACAAGAATGGGCTGCGGCAAGAGGAGCCAATAGAGGGCCGCCGCCGCGATCAACACCAGCAAGAGTCCAGTAGCGATCGAGGTGGGGCGGTACTTCATGATCAGTCTCGGGTCTTGAGGACGGCTACCAGATCGAGTGTATCGATCCTTCGGCGGATCATCATGAAACTGGCGAAAGCCGCAGCGATCACCAGGAGCGAGGCCAAGACGTAACTGCTCGGGTTGATTACAGCGGGAATTTGGAACGATTGGCTCGCTCGCGCGGAGGCAATCAGCTCGATCAGGTAGCGCCCGATCAGAATTCCCAATGGAATCGCCACGACAAGCTCGGCGACAAGCTCGCTGACAACGACCGCAAACACCTCGTGCCGAGTCAGCCCGATAATGCGCAGACCGGCCAATTCCCAGGCGCGTTCCTGCAGGGCAATGCGTGCGCTGTTATAGACCACACCTATCGCAATCAGCATTCCGAACCCCGCCAGGATCAGCGCGCCGATCAGCACCATTCCACCGATCGTCTCGTTGAACAGCGCCAACCAGAGAGCCTTGACCGAGCTTCCCTCGATCTTCGGCATGGACTTTATCCTGGACCAGACCAGTTCGGATTGAGCCGGGTCAATCCTGAGGGCGGCGACGTTTGCAACAGGCCCTTCCTTCATCAGGCGGTTGAGCGCGCTGCGGTCCATGGTCACCGACGACCCCAGAATGTCGTTGGAGATCCTGCGGACAATGACTTCCCTTACCACCCTGGTGCCTTCAAGCACCTCGATCGACACTGTGTCACCCACATGAAGATCGAGCTGGCTCGCGATCTGCCGGCTCAGCATGATGCCATCGGCCGGAATGGAGACTGGCTGCAGCGCCTTGTCCCTGGGAATTCTGAGCTCCGAGCCGGGATCCAGGCCGATGGCCGACGTGCGATAGGTCCGGTACCCCGCGCGCAACCTAACAGGAACTACTCTCTGGAGTTCAGCATTCAGCACTCCGGGAAGCGACCTCAACTCGTAGAGTGCGTCCGTAGAAACAGGTTCGGTGAAAGTGAGAAAGGCGTCGCCGCGCTCGACCCGGCTGAAGCTGACATCGATCATGTAGTCGATGGCATCGAACCAGTATAGCCCAAACAGGATAAGTGGAATGGCAAGGGCGATGCCGATGGTCGACAACAGCGTCCTGATCGGCCTGCCCAGCGTTGTGCGGGCCGCAATGATATACTGAAGCGGAATGAGGCGGCTCCCTACCGTCTGCAGCCATGCGAAGGTCTGCAGAGCAGGCGGCGTTGCGGGTCGCATGGCTTCGGCGGGTGGAAGCACAGCTATTCGATACACCGATGTCACAGCTGCAAGGTTCGCGGCGACGACGCTGACCAGCGTCGCGGCAACGAGAAGCCACGGCTCGAACTGCGCCTCCAGCGACGGAAACCGGAAGAAGGCGCGATAGCTTCCCACGACGCCAATGCCGAGCCACCACCCCAGGGCGAGGCCTACGGCCGATCCCAGCAACGCTATGGCCGTGACCAACTTGAAGTAGTGAAGCGCGATGGTGCCGTTGGCGAATCCCAACGCCTTGAGCGAAGCGATCTGTCCGCGTTGAGCCTCCACCATCCTGCCGATGACGACGTTGAGCAGAAACGCCGCTATACCGAAGAAGACGCACGGCATGAAGATGCTCAATGTCTCCTGCTCCGCCAGCTCGTCTTCAAGAAAGCGGTGCGAGGGCTGATCGCCGCGATCGTAGGCTCCCGTGCCACCGTATGGAGCCAGCAAGCGGTCTACCTTATCCAGCACGGGCGCGATGCTTGCCTTCGGGGCCAGCGTCATCGCCACGTCGTTAAACGCGCCTTTCATGTCGAACGCACTGGCCACAGCATTTTCGGCGGCCCATAGCACGACGAAGTTCCGATCGTCGGGAAGGGGTACCGCGCTGCGCGTGGCAAAAACGAACTCGGGCGACAATGCGGAACCGACGACGCGAAAACCCTGCAGGCGCCCGTTGAGGACGACGTCAATGGATTCTCCCATTCGCACGGCTCGCGCCTCGGCATAGGCTGCGTTGATGATGACCTCTTGCGGATGCAACGGATCGGGCCAGCGCCCCTGCACCAGATGGAGACGATTGAGCAGGGGCTGCCCCTTGGCCGGCAGCGAGATGATGCGACCCGAGATCGGCATGTTCGTGTCCTGACGAATTACCCGCACCGGCTTCGCGACCCGCGTTTCGACGATGCCGATCCCATCGATCTCGCGCAGCCGGTCGGCGATGACCAGCGGCGCGCGCGTCATGCCGGCAAAGAGGTCAGCGAAGCGTTCGTTGCGGTAGTGGCTCTCCATGGCGCCAACAAGCGCCCGGTAATTCGACACCGACATCACAAAGACTGCCACCCCCGCGGCGACGAGCATTGCGATACTGAGGACTTGAAGCCGCATCGACCAGAGATCGCGCAGCACCTTGACGTCGAGCACGTTCACCATTGCACGTCCTCTGCGGCGATGCGGTTAGGATTAGGTTCCTCCTTGACGATGCGCCCGCCGCTCAGCCGCAAGACGCGGTCAGCCATTCCAGCGATTGCCGAGTTGTGTGTAATCACGATGGTCGTCGTGCCGAGTTGCGCGTTCACCTTGGCGATCGCCGCGAGAACCAGCCGACCGGTATCCACGTCGAGGGCGCCGGTCGGCTCGTCGCAAAGCAGGATGTCAGGTCGTTTTACGATCGCGCGAGCCACGGCTACACGCTGCTGTTCGCCACCCGACAACTGTGATGGAAAGTGACGTGCGCGATGTGACAATCCGACGAGTTCGAGCGCTTCCCTGGGATCCATCGGATCGCTGGCTATCTGCGCGACAAGCCGCACGTTCTCTTCAACATTGAGGCTCGGTATCAGATTGTAGAACTGGAAGACGAAGCCGACGTGCTCGCGCCTGTATGTCGTCAGTTCATCGTCGCTGGCTCCCGTCAGTTGGTGATCGCGCCATTTTGCCGAGCCTGACGTTGGAGCGTCCAGTCCGCCAAGGATATTGAGAAGGGTCGACTTGCCCGAACCGGAGGGCCCAAGAAGAACGATGAACTCGCCTTGCTGAATATCGAGATCGACGTTCTTCAGTGCCGTCACTTGCGAGTCGCCCGAGCCGTAGAACTTGCTCAGCCCGCGAGCCACGAACACCGGGACTGGCGGCAGTGCCGCTGAACTTTTCGCCTCTCGCTCGTGGGCTTGCATGCGGGCCTCCGGTCTCGCCGACGCAGCTGAGTTCGTATAAGCAGCCAAAGCCGGTCGCCTTGACCCTCGTCAAAGTCCGGAGGAGCAGACTTTTCGGGCAAAACGGTTGGAGCGTTTCACCATCTCACCGCGACGGAGCACCGCTCGAGCCGGCCCGTGAATATAGAGGGCGAGGCCCAAGCCCGGGTCGCCTAAGGCGACGATCGGCAAGCACGTTTTCAGCCCCTCTCCGTTCGAATGCTGTATCGCGCTCAACCCGCTTCCGCGCGAGCCGAGACCCCAGCGGCCACGAACAAGCCGCCGATCCGACAGGAGCGGATGCTGTCCTCTTCATCGCGAAGCAGGAACAGGGCATCGAGCCCCAGCCGGAGGGCGACTTCGCCGCCCCTGTCAGGACCGAGCACCATCAACGCGGTCGCCCAGGCGTCGGCCTGAGCGCAGGTGGATGCGAGCACCGTGACCGATGCCGGGGGGTTCATAAGCGGCGCGGCGCGGGCCGGATCGAAGGTGTGGGACAAACGCCGACCCCGCACCTCTACCCAATGGCGGTAGTCGCCGGACGTGGCGACGGCGCGATCCTGCAGGGAGAGGATCGAATGCGGCGCGCGGTGTTCCGGGTCCGGTTGTTCCACGGCGACCGTCCAGGCCTCGCCGTCGGGCCTGAGGCCTATGGCTCTTAGCTCGCCATCGATGCTTACGAGCCCATCGCGAATGCCGCAGCTACCAAGGATCTCGGCGAGACAGTCCACGCCGTAGCCCTTGGCGACACCGTTGAGGTCAAGCGTGATTGGCAGGCGCTTGCGGATCCTGGCTCCGTCGATCTCCAGGACATCGTGGGCATGCGCGTGCCTTGCCTGCGTCGCGCTGCGGATGCGGTCCGGACTGGCTTCAGCCGGGCCGAAGCCCCATGCGCTCACCGCGTCCCCCATCCCGATGTCGAAGGCACCGCCGGAAGCCCGGCCGACCGCTAGCCCCAGCCGGATCACGTCGAGAAGGCGTCCTGGAATCGTTGCCCACGCCCCTGCCGGAGCCCGGTTGAGGCGCATCAGGTCGCTGTCAGGTTTCCAAGTCGACATCTGCGCGTCGACCTCATCGACTGCGGCCTGCAGGGCCGCACGGACAGCTTCAGCGTCGAAGCCCGAAGGCGCGTAGAAAATCGCGGACCAGCGTGTGCCCATCGTCGGCCCGTTGAGGGCGTGGCGCACGAGATCAGTAGACATCTTCGACATAGCGTCCCTCGGCCTTCAGGATCGCGGGTGACAGGCCGAGCGGTGCAAGTATGCACGCCATCGCCTCGGCAACCCCGGCAGCCATTTGCCTCCCGCCGCAGACCATGACCCGCCCGCCCTTGCGTATCGCGCGAACGACTTCGAGTTGCTCAGCGGTGAGCGCGTCCTGAACGTAGCGCGGCCGCCTTCCGCGCGAGACCGCCGTGGACAGGCTGGAGAGCCTGCCCTCGGCCGTCCAGGCGTCCAGTTCCTCGTGGTAGAGAAAGTCACTTTCTGGAAGCCGCATGCCGAAGAACAGGTGGATCGGCCGCCGTGATGCGTTGGCACGGACGAAGCCCGCGAGGGGTCCTATTCCGGTTCCAGCTCCGATCAGGACAAGAGGAGTGCTGTCGCGACCAGGGCGGAACGCCGGGTTGGGGCGGATGAAGCCGGCGACCGCTCCACCCGGTTCGAGCGCCATGAGTTCACCCGAGCAGATGCCTCCGACATGCTTGCGCACCACAATCTCCACGAACCCGTCCCGGCTGCCTGAGGCCAGCGAATAGAAGCGTGGCATGGGCGACCCCGCCGGCACGATGCCGAGCAGGTCTCCGGGCTCGAAGCGGGCGAACCCTCGTCCCATCAGGCGTTCCCAGATGGACCGGCGTGGAAGGGCAAAGCGCAGGATTGCGGTTGGGGCCTGGACTTCGTGGCCGTAATCGCGACGCGAGACAAGCGTCAAGACCGTAGCATCGGGGCGAACGACCTGATGATTCAGTTCCAGGTCGATGCCGAGCGCTGCGCCGAGCGCTCGGCCCCAGCGGGCGAATTCCTGCGGCGACTGACGATCTACCTTTTCGAAGGGGAGCAGCAGCGGCCAACCCCCGCTTTCCGCGGCAGCGACAACCGCCCTGGCGTGGGCGCAGAATGCCGGGAAGCTCCGGTCCCCGAAGCCCAGCACAGCCAGTGGCGCGTCCGGCGCGGCGGGCAGCCGCGCCAGTCGATCCAGGAATCCTTTCGCCGAAGCGGGCGCGTCGCCATTGCCGTAGGTCGCGGCCAGCACGAGATATCGGCGCGCACCGGAAAAGCGGCAGGGGTCGAACGCCGACATGGGCGCGGTGTGGACACGCTGCCCGACACGGGTAAGCGCCGAGTGCAATGTCGCGGCAAACCCCCAGGTGCTGCCGCCCTCGCTTCCGACGAGGATGACCGTCTCCGCGCGGGCCGGCGCGGCATTGTCGCGAAGCCTCGGGCGGCCGCCGGAGCCTTTCAGCCAGATGAGGAGTCCCGTGGCGCCCATGACAGGAACGGCAAGCGCCGTGAGCCCGAGGAGCACGCCGAGAAGCGCCGCGCCCTGTCCGGTGTGGAGCATGTAGATGGTCTCGGAGAGGCACGTCCAACCGCTCAAGCCAGACCAGCCGAGGGTCGCCCCGGTCCCCTGGTCGAGGTAGCCAGTGCCACTGTCGGTCTTGAGCGTAAAGACGTCGGTGGCGTCTCCCGCGTAGGGGAAGTTCAGCTCGCGCAGGCTCGACACGGGCGTCGACACGAGCAGCGGCATCGAAGTCAAGGTGGCGCCCATCGTCCTGCTTACCGCAGAAGGCGGGCTTGGAACGACCGCCTTTTCGGGAAGGAGACCGAAGGTCGAGGCCGTCATCCAGAGGGCCGTTGCAGACGACAGCAGGAGCCCAAGCACGGCACCCCGCGCAAGCTCGACATGGACGCGCCCTGCCAGAGGTCCCCGAAGCGGGACAAACCAGCGTCTCCATCCTCCGGCGCGCCTGGCGACCAGCATCGAACCGGAGACGGCAAGGACGAGCATCGCCGCCGCTCCAGCTGCCATGGCGATGCGGCCGGCGTCATCAAGAAACAGCGAGCGGTGCAGGTTGGTGAGCCAGCGCTGCAGCGGATTGGGATCGGCCGAACCCATAGCGGCCCCTGTCGCCGGGTCGATGACGGCCGATGCCGGCGCGCCGCCATCGAACCAATAGGCGGTGATACGCCCGGAGGGCGAGCGCCGGATCTGCTCGACCTCCGGGAAGACCGATTTGATGCGCGCGGCAAGGTCTGCGACGCTCATCGCCTGTTCCGCCTGCGGTGCATAAATCCGCTCCGCCGCCGGGAAGATGGACAGCGCCGCGCCACTGACGGCAAGGAGTGTCACGAGGACCAGAGCCGGCAGGCCCAGCCAACGGTGAAGCGAACGGATCATCGCTAAGACCCCTTACAAGCCGTAGCTGAAGGTCGCGATGTAGCGGCGGCCCGGGACGGACTGTCCCGCCCCTTTGGCGGTCAGCGGCACGGCAATCTCGTCGGGACTGTCGCGCATATCCTCCGCGGCCGCGTCGATATGGACGGTATAGCCCGCGTCAAACAGCGCATCCGCAAGGTCGAGCGTGATCTCCAGCCGCCGGCCGGCGCCCACGCTCGCTCCCGTGATGCCATTGATCTCGGCGGCATTGCCGCCCGTCGCACGGTACCAGTCGGAGAGGTGTTCGTAGTATTTGGACTTGGTTCCGGCCATCCAGAGGCTGCCGGCATAGGCCCCCTTGGGGTCGGTGACATAGATGGCGAGGTACGCCCCGTTGCCGCCATAGTTCTTCAGCGTGGTGGTAAGGGTTACCGGCCGGGCCATGGCGATGCCGGGAAGCGTCAGGGCCGTAGTCAGAGCCAAGGCGGCTAAGATGGTTCTCATTGGAATGTTCCTTGATCTGGCGTGATGCGAGCCGTCGGCTCAATTGACCTGAGCCTTGGGCATTGCACCGGTGCCGAAGAGGCCATTGCTCGGGGGAGCCACGCTTCCGGCTGGAGCCGGGCCCGACGCGTTGCCGCCGTCGTCATCGTCCTCTTCATCGCCCTCATGGTCGTCATCATCGTCCGCACGACGCAGGCTGTGCCCCCGATTGCGGTCAACGCCGCCACCGTCGCTAACCAGTACGGGAGACGCGCCGGCTTCCCGGAATGCACCCAGGGCCGCGTCAGGAAGTCCTTCGAACGAGACACCGCCGCGTATCGCGCTCCACGCAGGAATGCCGATCACGGCGATCAGCGCCGTCGACGCAAGCAAGATGGAAATGGTCTTCTTCATCGCAGTATCTCCTTTTTTCTGCTGGCGCCGTTCTGGCGGCCCGGCCTGATCCCTTCCTGACCGGAACGGATTTTTTGCTTCAGCTTGCCGTCAGGAATCGAAAGGCCCCGCCGAAACGGGGCCAGGTTGGCCTCTGCTGTTTGGACAACCAGCGTTCAGGCGATGTCGCCGGGCGCGGGAGGCCTCTTGCGGCCCGTGACCATTGCCCGGACCAGGTTCTCGCGATGGCGGAACGATGCCAGCGCCACTCCGCCGACATGCAGCGCGACCAGCAGAAGCAGCAGGTTGGCAAAGGTTTCGTGGACATCCTTGAGCGGACCTCCTGCACGCCCTTCCAGGTAACCGCCTGCCCCGGCCTCAGCCTCGTTGGCATCGCTGTCCGCGAAGGCGGGGGTGACGATCTGCACCTGCCCGGCGGCGCTCGCGGCGCGGCCCGGCGCTTCCAGAAGCCAACCCGTCAAGGCCGTCCCGGACAGCGTCACCAGGATCGCCACGACCATCGCGGCGCCGGCGGGGTTATGGCCAAGGTAGCGTCGCTCCCGGCCTGGTATCATGTCGCCGATGTAAGAGAGCGTCTGGGCGGGTCCGCGGACGAACTGGGTGAAGCGGGCGTAGCGGCTGCCGACCAGACCCCATATGATCCTGAGGCCGACGAGACCGGCTACCGCATATCCGGCTAGCTGGTGAACAGGCTGGATATCTTCCGCGGTCAGCCAAGCCGTTGCGAACGCGCCGACGAGGCTCCAGTGGAAGAGGCGAACCAGCGGGTCCCAGACGAGAACCCGCCGCCCGGCGGTATCCTGGGAGTCGGACTGAGTCGAGGCAAAGTCATTGATTGTCATGGCGGCCTTCCTCGTCGCGGTGCCGATGATCAGCGCCGTCCCTGGGTTCGATCTGGATGATTTCGAGGGTCGATGGATGGACGGTCACCTCGATCCGCTGCCCCTGAGCGTCGGTGCCGTCGATCTCATAACAGCCGTCGTCGATCTTGATCCGGCGCACCGTCCAGGCATTCTGGGCCGCAAGGGCGGTCACGGCCTCCCTCGGCTTCCAGTCCGCCATCGGCACGAAGCATTCGTCATCAGCGAGCGCCGGCCCTGCATGCAGGATCGCGACGCAGGCGAGAATTATCAGGGCAAGCCGCATAGGCCTGGACTCCGTTCCAACCGGATTTGCGCCAACGCAAGGTGCAGAGCCAAGCTGACGGTATCCTGAAGTCCGCGCGCAATCCGCTTCAGCCTGGTGTCAGGAACGTTCGCCAAGGAAGGCAGCTGCCGCGAGAAGGCGAACAACAATGCGAATCCTGCTAATAGAGGACGACAGCGTGCTTGGCGCCGCGGTGCGCGACCAGATCGTCGGTGACGGCCACTCGGTGGACTGGGTCACACGGATCGATGCGGCCCGGGACGCGATGGCGAGTGCGGCCTACGACCTGATCCTGCTCGACCTGATGCTCCCCGACGGACGGGGGATCGTGTTCCTTCGCGCACTGAGGGCGGCCGGAGACGTCACGCCCATCATCATCCTGACAGCGCTCGACCAGGTGTCGGACAGGATCGAAGGCCTGACCGCCGGGGCTGACGATTACATCGTCAAACCGTTCGATCTCGACGAGTTGTCGGCGCGCATCGGCTCCGTCGCGCGACGATATTCCGGCAATCCCAACCCGATCATACGACTTCGTTCGCTCGACATCGACATCGCCCGCCGGAGCGTGCGCCGGGACGGCAAGGCCGTTCAGCTGACAGCTCGCGAATGGGCTTTGCTGGAGGCGTTCCTGACACGGCCAGGCCAGCTGCTCTCGAAGGCGCAACTCGAGGAGAAGCTCTACGACTTCGATGCCGAGGTGGAGAGCAACACGATCGAGGTCCATGTCAGCAGACTACGCAAGAAGCTCGGCACCGACCTCATCGAGACCGAACGGGGTCTCGGCTATCGGCTGGCCCAGACATGATGCGCCCCCGAAGCCTCCAAGGCAGGCTCCTCCTGTCGTTAGGAGCGGTTCTGCTCGTGATCTGGGTCGGCGCGGCGTGGGCAACTGCCGTCCTGGTGCGACACGGGATCGAGGATGTCTTCGATTCCTCCCTCCAGGAGACGGCGCAACGCCTGCTTCCCTTGGCGGTCCTGGATATCATAGGCCGCGAAGACGGAGACGTCGCCAGTCAGCGGCTTGGCGCAATCCGCAGCCACGACGAGCTAATTACCTACGTCGTCCGCGACGACAAGGGCAAGATCCTGCTTCAATCCCACGCGGCCGACCTCTCCGTGTTCACGCCTTATCAAGGACAGGGATTCGGGCGGACAGCGACGCATCGCCTCTACAGCGAAGAAGCCGTGCAGGGAACGGTGCGCATCACGGTAGCCGAGCCGCTCGCGCATCGGGCTATGGTGGTGAGGGATGTGCAGATAGGCCTGGGACTGCCGATCCTTCTGGTCATCCCGGCCGCGTTTGCCGCCGTGGTGCTGGCAGTGCGAAGAAGCACCAGGCCACTGCGCGCGTTCCGGGAACAGCTCGAGACCCGGAGCGAAAAGGACCTCGGGCCTGTGGCATCCGATGACCTACCCAGCGAGCTGGAGCCGCTGGCTGTCACGTTGAACGCGCTATTCGAAAGGCTCAGGGCCGCCTTCGAAGCAGAGCGCAGTCTCTCCGCCAACACCGCCCATGAACTCAGGACCCCGCTCGCCGGCGCGATCGCTCAGGCCCAGCGCATCCGCACGGAAACCACGGAACCGCAAACCGCCCAGCGGGGGGCAGACATCGAGGCGACGCTCAAGCGGCTTACGGCGCGCGCCGAACGGCTGATGCAACTCGCGCGGGCGGAAGGCAGCCGGCTTCGATTGGAACGAAAGTCCGACCTGCGGGCTGCCCTGGGCGTGGTGATCGACGACTTGCGCAGAAGCGTCCCACAAGGGAGGGTCGTCCTTCGAATGCCGGAGACGCCCGTGATGTCAGACATCGACCCCGATGCTGTCGGCATCCTGTGCCGCAACCTCGTCGAGAACGCGCTGCGCTATGGCAGCGACTCCGCACCCGTCGAAGTCACCCTTAGTCCAGACGGGCTCGTGATAGTGTCAAATGATGGACCCGTCGTACCGCCCGAAACCCTGGCAAAACTGGCGGACCGGTTCGAGCGGGGCGGAATTTCGGCCCGCGGCAGCGGGATCGGGTTGTCGATCGTTTCGACGATTGCTGGACGGCTAGGTAGCCCGCTCGTGCTAAAATCACCGAGGCCGGGGAAGCAGTCCGGTTTCGAAGCCAGCGTTAGGCTCGCAACCGCAAGCGCTTGGGAGCCAGATAGAGCAAGTTGATCGCGCTCCTCTCAGCAGAGGTTGCCGGGCCTTGGCCAACAGATCAGGACCCTGTTCCAACATCGTTTTCAGGACGGCTTCCACGCTTACGGCGGATCAGTTGCGAAGTCGGTGGAAATCCACGCCCCCAGGGCCAAAATCCTGATCCGTCCACCTGTGGGTGCACTACCTCAGAAAGGCCCGCCGCGCCTCCGCAAGCGGGCCAGTGCGCCGAACTATGCGGGACGCGTCTAGTTGTCCGTCACCGTTGGCACGGAAGATGAGGCATCGGCTCCATCGGTCTCGGTACCGGAACCTGCGCCAGTGCCGGAGTTCTCCGCTTTGTCCCCACCCTGGTCGTCAGCAGATTCCGAGTCGCCATCATGGCCACTAGAACTTCCGCTGCTGCTGTGGCTATTGCCGCCATCGTGCTCGCCACCGCCGCCGCCGCCGCCGTCGCCACCGCCACCGCCGCTGCCGCCGTCGCCACCGCCGCTGCCGCCACCGCCCTCGGATTCGGCGTGGGCAGCGGCCGGCACGAGCTTGGCAGCGCCATGAAGCGCTAGGTGGTAGGGTGCAATGGTGAGCATCAGCGCCGTCGATGCACGCAGCGTGAGCCAGACGAATCTATTGAAGGAAATCTTGGTCATCTTATCCTCCTCGTGGAGTGCTGTTAGGAAACCAGTTCGGCCGAAGGTGTCGCGGCCGTGCAGCAGGTGCCGGCAGCCAGAACAGCTCCGGCGAAGATGCCCGCGAAGGCGGCTGGAATGAGAGTGCGATACATGAGGTCTCCATTCGGGTGGTTGGGGACGTGGCAATACGATTGGTATTTCAACCTGTAGGCCACAACGGCTTG
>NZ_AXAE01000049.1 GCF_000472705.1 Mesorhizobium erdmanii USDA 3471
AAGGTGTCGTGGCTGGGTGCCTCCTCATATTTGATCAACCGCGACAGCGCTTGCTTGCGCTCTTGCGCGAACAGCGAGAACTCCGTCGCATTGGTCGCGCCGCACAGGCTCGCCGCGATCATCATCACGATCAGATCACCGAGCCGGTGCGTGGCGTTGGCAGCACGCGGATCAGGAACCGAGCCGAAATAGCTCTCAAGGCTGGAAATGGCAGTCACTCCTCAGTGGACTGCCTTCCCAAAGAATCCCTTCTCACACCAACTTCAAGCGCAAAATCGCCATATGCGATTCCCCTGCCCTCGAGGGGGAGACTACACAGCCTCATCCCGCCAGCCGGCTTACCATCTCATGTTGCGCATAGGCCCGTCCGAAACGGTTGGCCAGAAATGCATCGAGCGCGATGTCCTCCTGCTTGACGAAGCCGGTCGCCGGCAGGCTGCCGTCGGCCAGCATGTCGAGCACGGCGCAGATGCCGGACGCGGTGGTGATCTGGATGGCGCTGCGGACCGTCTGGCCGATGCGCTGCGAATAGATCTTGTTGGCGTAGGTCTCCTGCAGCAGGCGGCCGTTGCGGCGGCCGGAGACGGTGACGAAGACGATGACCACATCCTGCAGCGTCGAGGGCAGGGAACTTTCAAAGATATCCTTCAGCACGTCGCGGCGATGGCGCAGGCCAAGGTCGTTGAGCAGCGCCTTCATGATCGCGGCGTGGCCGGGATAGCGGATGGTGCGGTAGTTCAGCGTGCGCACCTTGCCCTTCAGCGTCTCGGCCAGCGTGCCGAGGCCGCCGGAGGTGTTGAAGGCCTCGTAGGTGACGCCGTCGAGCGAGAACTCTTCACGCTCTTCCAACGGCGGCACCTCGATCAGCTCCCCTTCGACGATCGCCTCGCAGGGCTCGCAATATTCGTTGATGACACCGTCGGTGCTCCAGGTGAGGTTGTAGTTGAGCGCGTTGGATGGGTATTGCGGCAGCGCGCCGACGCGCATGCGGACGCTTTCCAGCGTGTCGAAACGGCTGGCCAGATCGTTGGCGACGATCGAGATGAAGCCCGGCGCCAGCCCGCATTGCGGGATGAAGGCGCTCCTGGCGTCGTGCGCCAGTTCCTTGACGCGGCGGGTCGAGACGACATCCTCGGTGAGGTCGAGATAATGCACGCCGGCGCTGGCCGCTGCCTCGGCGATGCGCGTGGTCAGGTGAAAGGGGGCGGCGCTCAGCACCGCGAACTTGTCGGCGAGTGCTGCTTCGAGCGCGCCCGGCGCGGCGATGTCGAGCTCCAGCGCCTCGACGCCGGCGGGCAGTTCGGCCGCGGCAAGCTGTGCCGCCGCGCGATCGACGACGGTGACGGAAAAGTCGCCGGTGGCGGCGAGCATCTCCGCGATGGTGGAGCCGATCTTGCCGGCGCCGACGACAACAATTTTCTTCATGACCCAATCCCTCATGCAAAAAGCCAAATCAAGGGAACAGGATCGCAGCTTGCCCGTCGAAAGGAAGCGTGGAATTGTGCAAAATGAAACCTCTATTTACACAATTCGCCGAAGGAATTCGTTGAAATGCTCAGTGAAGCCGAACAGGCCCTGCTTTCCCTGCTGCGCGCCAACGCGCGCGCCTCGACCGCCGAACTGGCGCGGCAGCTCGGCGTGTCGCGGACAACCGTGCAAAGCCGGATCGAACGGCTGGAGCAGCGTGGCATCATATCGGGCTACGGCGTCAGGCTCTCCGCCGACTATGAGCAGGGCCTGGTCAGGGCGCATGTGCTGCTCACCGTCACGCCCAAGCTTGCCGACAAGGTGGTGCGTGCCTTGCAGGCGCTGCCGCCGGTGCGGACGCTGCACTCCGTCAGCGGCAATTTCGACATGATCGTCATCGTCGACGCGCCGTCGATCCGCGACCTCGACGCGTTGCTCGACCGGATCGGCGCCATGGAAGGAGTCGAGCGGACATCGTCGTCGATCATCCTGTCGACGCGCATCGATCGCTGAGTGTCGGGCCGTTCATGGGCGATTCCCGCCCTCTTACCGATTTGTAAGAACCCGGCAAAACGCCGGTATGATTGACAAGGTAGTGTCACGCTCGAACCGATGCGGCCAAACCGAAGCCGAAAACCTGTCGCGTTCCGAGAGGTGGCTTTGAACGTACCGCGTAATGTTTCCGTCTGGCAAAGTCGGTGGATATGCATCGCAACCACCGCCGTGTTGCTGACTATCGCTTTGCTGTCGCTCCCAATGTTCGAAAACGGGCCGATGCAAGATTACGGCGCCCATCAGCTCTGGTTCTGGTAGCGTCCGGATGCAGTCTGAGGAAACTTGGCGGGGAGGCGGTGTCGCCACGTGGCCATCATCCGGCGTGGCGCGCTCTTTTCCCGCGTCTCCGGATTCCCAGATGGTTCTTCTCGTCGTCGCCTTCCTGATCTTCAGGATAGGACTTGCGTCGGTCATCCCACTGTCGATCGATGAAGCCTATGCGGTGGTGGTGTCGCGCAGCCATTCGCTTTCCTACTTCGATCATCCTCCGCTCGGCTTCGCGCTCGCCCGGTTCATGGCGGATATGTCCGGTTGCGAATGCCGGCTCGTGGTGAGGCTTCCCTACGTGCTGCTCGGCTCTGCGTCAGCGCTGCTGCTGTTTGCGCTGACCCGATACGCTTATGGTGCCGTCGTGGCATTCTGGGCAGTGGCCTGGTATACGATCGCGCCGTTCTTTCTCATCTCGGCCGGCCATTTCGTCGTTCCCGACGGGCCGCTTGATTTCTTTCTGTTGGCCGCTGCTTGCCTGGCCGCGCCAATGCTTCTCGGTTCAGAGCCGCGTTTTGCGTTCCTGCGCTGGTGCGCGGCCGGTGTCGCCCTTGGGCTGGCGCTGATGTCGAAATATCAGGCCGGCATATTTTGCATCTCCGCCCTGCTAGTGCTGCTGTTGACGAAGCCCGGTAGGGGCCAGCTGCGGACTGCCGGGCCATGGGTGGCCGGGGCCATCGCGGCACTTGGTCTGTTGCCGGTCGTTCTATGGAACATGGAACACGGCTGGATTTCGCTGGCATTCCAGTCCGGCCGCGGCACCGCCAATGAGGGCCATCTCCTGCATCCCGGCAACCTCGCCACCACGTTGCTCGGCCAGGCCGCCTATCTGTGGCCGCCGATCTGGCTGGTCGCCATGGCGTGCCTGTGGCGAGGTGCCCGCGTCGGCACGCCAACCGATCGCTTCTTCGTGCTGTTCTCGGCGCTTCCCATCGTATTCTTCGATGTGATCGCGCTGTTCAGTGCCCACTCCCTGCCGCACTGGTCGATGAGCGGCTTCCTGTTTGCCTTTCCCCTCGTCGGCCAATGGTGCAGCGTCTATTCGACGCGACGGCCAACCAGGCTTTTCGTATCCTTCGTCATTGCCGCGGGTGTCGTGTCGCTCCTGGCCGTCGGATTTGCGGTGCAGACGACAACCGGCGCGCTGACCAGGCCGTTCTTCCAGAGGGCGTCGAAGTTCGATGTCAACTGGCAACTCGTCGACTGGTCCGCGCTGACGGACAGCAAGATCGCCGACGAGATCAGGCACGCCAACGGATATGTCGTCGCGTCGAACTGGATGCAGGCGGCAAAGCTGGCCTACGAACTTGGCCCGGACATTCCGATCGAGGTGCTTCCTGGCGACCCACGCCACTTCCAGTTCATGGACAAGAGCCCTCTTGCTGGCCGAAACACCGGGTTTTTCATCGCCGCCTTGAATTTCAGCGACGAGGCCGCTCACGAAAAGGACGCTCGCGACAGTCTCGGCAGGCTATTTGCCGTCAACGGCGATGCCCGGCATGTGGTGCAGCAAGTGTACGGATTTCCGGTGTTTGACATGCTCGTCCTGCCGGTGAAGCGCGCGCAGGCGCAACCTCCCAAGGTCAATATGCAGCCGGCGGCGGGACTGCCATGAACAAGGTGGCCCAACAGGGCGGCGGCGTGTTGGCGGACAACGTGCTTCCCATAATGACCGGGCGGGGCGGGGCGGAATTGACGATCGTCGTTCCGACGCTGAACGAGCGCGCCAACATCAGTCTGCTGGTGGACCGGCTGCGGCAATCGCTTCCGCTTCTTGAATGGGAGGTGGTGTTCGTCGACGACGACTCGAAGGATGGCACGATGCTGGCGGTCCGCGACATTGCGGCCAGCGACCACCGGGTTCGCGGCATCCGGCGTATCGCCCGCCGCGGCCTTGCCGGAGCCTGCCTCGAGGGCATCTTGTCGAGTTCGGCACCGATCGTCGCCGTGATGGACGGTGATCTGCAGCACGACGAAACCTGCCTGTCCACCATGTTCGCGGTCCTGCAGCGGGGCGAGGCCGACCTGGTGATTGCCAGTCGTTACCAGGGCAATGGCGGTGCCCATGGCGGATTTACCAAGTTGCGATCGAATGCCAGCCGGCTGGCGACGCGTCTTGCCCGCGTCCTTCTGAGGACGCAGATCGACGATCCGATGAGCGGCTTCTTCATGTTGCGCAGGGAGATCGTCGAGGCGGTGGCCCCCCGGCTGTCGCGGCAAGGCTTCAAAATCCTGCTCGACATCGTCGCGTCTTCGCCTACCACCATCAGGATCAGGGAAATCCCTTACGTGTTCGCCCCGCGCCTGCATGGACAGAGCAAACTCGACTCCCTGGTCGCGCTTGAATACGCCGGTCTGCTGGTTTCGAAAATGTCGGGGGATCTGATCTCGACGCGTTTCCTTGCATTTGGCTTGGTCGGATCCGCCGGCGTCGTCGTCCATCTCTCGGTCCTGCACGCATTGCTGCCGCACGGATTGTCGTTTGCCGTCGCCCAGACAGCTGCCATGTTCACGGCGATGGCCTTCAACTACACGCTGAACAACGCGTTCACCTATCGCGACCAACGTCGGCGCGGCTGGCGGTTCCTGACCGGCTTGCTCATGTTCTCGGCCCTATGCAGCTTCGGCGTCGTGGCAGGTGTCGGGGTATCGACGCTTCTCTACAGCGGCCACTCACGCTGGTGGGTCGCCGGCCTTGCCGGCGCCATCGTCGGTTCGGCGTGGAACTACATCACCAACTCCGCCATCACCTGGCGCCGCCAGTAGAGTGGTCCACTGTTTAGCGAAAGATGCAGAACCGCCCCATCTCCTTGTTTTGACGCTATTGCGGGCGGAAATCCGCCAAGCACTTTTTCTGGAATTGCGCTAATCAGCGGCCATGGGAAAGCTCACCTCCACGGCGAGGCCTGGCCGGCAGTCCTCCAGCGTAATGGAGGCGCCGTGCAGATCGGCAATGGCCCTGACAAGGCTCAGCCCAAGGCCGCTGCCCGGGGTCGAGCGGCTGTGGTCCAGCCGGTAAAGACGCTGAAACACTTTTTCGCGCTCGTCCGCGGGAATGCCCGGTCCATTGTCGGCGACGCCGGCAAGGATGCGCGCGCCCTGGTGCGTCACCGACAGCGTGATCGTGGTTCCGGGAGGGCAGTGGCGCAGCGCGTTTTCGACCAGATTGGCGAACATCTGCGTCAATAGCTCGCGATCGCCGTGGATGCGGTCCGCCGTCCCGTCCAGAAGCGGCGGTGACAGCAACTTGCCGTCATCCTCGGCCACGTCGGAGTAGATATCGGCGATGGTTTGCAGGATCTCGCCCAGATCGACATCGGTGAACCGCGCCTTGCGCGCGCCGGCCTCGATCTGCGCGATTCTCAACAGCGCGTCGAAGGTCTCGTTGATCTGATACCCTTCCACGCGGGCATCGGCCAGGTCGTCGGAGACATCCTCATTTCGCGTGGACTTGTCGGCGGCACCTTCCAGGATCATCTGCAGGCGGTTGAGCGGTGTCTTCAGATCATGCGCGATGTTGGTGCTGACCTGCTTCATGCCTTCGACCAGGCCCGACAGGCGGTCGAGCGCCGCATTGACCTGACTGGAAACGATGTCGATATCGTCGCCGGTGCCGGTCAGCGGGATGCGGGTATCGAGCCGGCCATGCGAGACGTCGACCATGGTGGCGGCGATGCCATCAAGGCGGCGCTGGACACGCGAGGCAAGCAGCGCGCCGCCGGCGACCGCCAGGCCCGTGATGATCAGGGTTGCCCAGCCAAAGCTCATCATCGCCACCGTTTCCAGCTCCTCCGTGTCGGAAAGGCTGAAGGCGACAGTGAGGCTGTAGTGGCCGATCGAGCCGGAAAAGGCACGGTACTCCGTATCGGGAGGGACGCCTGGCAATACAGCGTCGAACGCCGAGAACCCTTCGGGAAGCCCGGCGGCGGTGAAGTTGCCGGCCAGGTGGTTACCGGCCGGGTCGGTCAGCGAAAACAGCTGTTCCTTCTTCGGGCTGAGCTTGGCGTGGCTTTCGATCGTGGTGACAAGGTCTTCCAGGTCGTTCTCGGTATAGGTGGCGGCGACAACCGAATAGGTTTCCTTGATGGTCTCGTCGAGCCGCTCGGCAAGATCGGCGCTCATCATCTCATAGACGATGGCGCCCGACAGCACGAAGGCCAGCATGAACAGGAAGCCGAATGTCAGCGCGAGCCGGAACGGCGTGCTGCGCAGCAGGCGAGACCAGGTACCGGTCATGGTGCGAGCGGAGCGTGCAGGCTGTAGCCGGTGTTGCGGATCGTGTGGATGAGCTGGACGTCGAACGGCTTGTCGACCTTGGCCCGCAACCGGCTGATATGGGTCTCGACGACGCTGGTCTTGGGATCGAAATGAAAATCCCAGACGCGCTCCAGGAGCATGGTGCGGGTGATGACGCGGCCTTCGCCGCGCATCAGCACCTCGAGCAGGCTGAATTCGCGCGGCTGCAGGTCGATCGGCTGGCCCTGCCTGACAACGCGCCGCATGATCAGGTCCATTTCGAGGTCGCCGACCCGCAGGACCGTCTTCTGCTCCTGCGCCGCGGGCCGCCGGCCGAGCGCATTGATGCGGGCGAGCAGCTCGGAAAAGGCGAAGGGCTTGACCAGATAGTCGTCGCCGCCGGCCTCCAGGCCCTCGACACGGTCGTCGATGCCGCCGACGGAGGTGAGAAAGATCGCCGGCGTGCGCACGCCGGCCGCGCGCACCGCCTTGACCATCGACAGGCCGTCGAGACCCGGGATCATGCGGTCGGCGACAATCACGTCATAGCCACCGCTGGTCGCGGCGAAAAGCGCGTCGTGGCCGTTGCGCAGGAGGTCGCAGACATGGCCGGCCTCGGTCAGGCCCTTGACGATGTAGTCCGCCGTCCTTTGGTCGTCCTCGACAAGAAGAAGTCGCATCGCTGTTCCGGTTGATTGCCAATTTGGGCAACAGGCTATCACCGGCGCGGGCCTGTTCCTAGGAGGGCAGGGCGGCGTTGACCGTGTGGCACTCTCCTTACCTTCGTCATCCTCGGGTCCGCGTCGCCACGCTCATGCTCCAGCCGTGGATGACCAAATCAAGGTTCAATCCGATTCCAGCAGAATTTCGTCGGTATCGTCGGCGGCTTTCTTCAGCGTCATGTAGAGAACCAGGGCAAAGATGCAGCCAAGGAAGATCAGGCTGGTGAAGGTGGTGCCGAAACCGAAGCCGCCATACTCGACCGGCTGCGCCAGGAGATCGCCGAAGGAGGCGCCGAGCGGCCGGGTAAGGATGTAGGCGAGCCAGAAGGCCAGGATGGCGTCGAGATTGACGAGATAATAGGCGAGCGCGATGAGCGCGATGGCGCCGCCGAACATCAGGCCGGACGTCAGATAGCCCATGTCGAAGCTCTCGGCGACGAGATCGCCGGCGGCGGTGCCGAGCGAGAAGGTGAACAGGATCGCCAGCCAGTAGAAAATTTCGCGGCGGGTGGTGAAGATGGTGTGGATCGACAGTGTTCTTTCGCTGGCGTACCAGACCGCGAATATCGCCACGAGCGCGACCGAGAAGGCGATCGTGGTCGTCTGCAGGCGCACGCCGAAATTGTCGACGAGGTTGTCGGTGATCAGCGTGCCGACGACGCTGATCAGCACCACCGCCAGCCAGTAGGCCCAGGGTACGTAGCGTTTCTGCGCGAACTGCAGGACAAGGGCGACGATCAGCACGCCGGTCATGATCAGCGAGGTAACGGTCAGCCCGAGCCCGAGATTGACGGCGAGATAGTCCGCCGCCGTCTCGCCCATGGTCACCGCCATCAGCTTGATCAGCCAGAAATCGAGGGTGACGTCCGGAACCCTGTTGTGGCCGTCAGGGTATTGCGGGTTGGGAGAGAGCATGGCAGACCTCCTCAGGCTGATGGTTCGTGGGACTACTTGCCCATGACCTTCATCGCCTGGGCGAAGAAGTCGTCGGCGCGCTTGTCGTCGTCGGCATTGCAGCGTTCGATGCCCTTGCTCTCCAGTTCCAAGACCTTCGACTTGTCGGCGTCGCCGAGCGTGGCCGCTGCTTCCGCGGCACGAAGGGTCTTCAACGTCTCCTCGCAAGGCGCGGTGGCGGCGGCGGAAGCGCTGGAAATCGAGCCGGCGACGGCGACGACGCCCGCTGCGATGGCACGTGCAAATTTTCGCATGAAACCGTTCCCTGCCTTATGCCCGTCCGGGTGCCATAACTGAACCCGACCCTAAACGGCGGGCCGGCATCCAACGATAGGGAAGCGACTTCACTCCAGCCTGTCCGGCGGCATACAATTTCGTAAGAATGGACGCCGGCCGCACAAAAGGCCTTTACGAACCGCGCGCGCGCGCTAATAGAAGCCACCGCCTTGCATCCGCCATCAATGGCGTGCCCCAGTGCCCGAACCTGCAATCCGTGCCCCAGGAAAACCACGAAATGACCTATGCGTCGCTCAAGCCGGTTTCGAAGGCGTTCGTCCAACGCAAGCGGCTGATCTTCGTGCGCGTCGCGGCGGCGCTGGCGGTGCTGCTGCTGTTTCTCACCAAGCCGGCGCTCAGCGAAGGTTCGGACGGGCACGAAACGCTCGAATTTGTCGGCTTCTGCCTGGTGCTCGCCTGCGTCGCCGGGCGGCTGTGGAGCATCCTCTATGTCGGCGGCAAGAAGAACGAGGAGCTGGTTTCGACGGGACCGTTTTCGATCAGCCAGAACCCGCTCTATTTCTTCTCGACGGTCGGCGCGGTCGGCATCGGATTGCTCTACGGCTCGGTTTTGGTCGCCTTGGCGCTGGGCCTCGCCAGCTTCCTCATCTTCCGTGTCACGGCGCGCAAGGAAGCCGAATTTCTCTTGGGTAAATTCGGGCCAGCCTATCTGGCCTACATCACGAGAACGCCGCGGTTCTGGCCGAACCCGCTGCTCTACCGCGACAATGACGAGCTGCAGTTCTCGACGCGGGCGCTCAAGCGCACCTTCTATGACGGGCTCTATTTCCTCGCCATCTTCCCGGCCATCGAGCTGATCGAATATCTCCGGCAGACCGGCGTGCTGTTTCCGGCCTTCATCACGCTCTACTGATTGTCCGGCTTAGGCCAATCTGCGCCAGCGCATCATCGTGACGCCAGGGAGGCATATCGCCGTGCGTTCGAGATCCGCCGTCGTTGACACCGGCTTGACCGCAACGGCCGTGGTCGACCTTCGAGCCACGGCGGCGGAACTCGACCGAATGGCTTGGTACGGCAATCCGGCCTATCGCGCAGCGGTGCTGGTGGAGCGATAGCGCTCGGGGATTGGCGGCCGCTTTCCCATCGAAGTTCAGATGCGGATGACGAAGTCTAGATGCCTCCGCAAATCCCGAACGTCGATAATGATACCTGACCCGAACGATAGAACCCTAGGTGTTTGGTCCCGGCATTTGCTGGAGCGGATTGAGTTTGAAGCGTTCCGGTTGTGAGACCCATGCCTTGCAGATGAACTCGTATGGGGTGAGACCTTTGAGGGTCTTGAGCCTGCGAGCGAAATTGTAGGCGGCAACGAAGTCGGCGAGATGGGTGCGTAGTTGGTCGTGGCCCTCATAGTAGAAGCGCTTGACGGTGGCGTCCTTGATGGTTCGGTTCATTCGCTCGACCTGGCCGTTGGTCCACGGATGCCTCGCCTTGGTCGTGCGATGCTCGATGTCGTTCCTGGCGCAGGTGTACTCGAAGGCGTGAGCGCGGAAGATCTCGCCATTGGCGATTGCCTCCTTGATCAGCGGCACCGCCGAGCCACCGGCACCGGGCGTGGTGAACTGAATGCCGTTATCGGTAAGCACGGTATGAATCTTGTAGGGAACGGCCGCGATCAGGCGCAGTAGAAAGTCTCTTGATACGGCGGTGGGGGCCTTCTCGTGCAACTCGACGAAGGCGAACTTCGAGGTCCGATCAATGGCGACGAACATGTGCAGCTTGCCCTGCTCGGTCCTCACCTCGGCAATGTCGATGTGGAAGTAGCCGATCGGGTAGCTCTTGAATTTCTTCTTCGCCGGTTTGTCACCCTCGACATCCGTCAGGCGGCCGATGCCATGGCGTTGCAGGCAGCGATGCAATGAAGACCGCGTCAGGTGCGGGATGGTTGGCTGCAAGGCATAAAAGCAGTCGTCGAGCGGTAGCAACGTGTAGCGCCGGAAGGCGACGATGATTGCCTCCTCCTCGATCGAGAGCACTGTCGATCTCGGTTCCTTCGGACCAGTCGGCAGATCGGCGACTGAAGTTCGCCTCTTCCACTTGGCGACCGTCTTCTGGTTGATCCCGTAGCGCTTGGCCAGAGCCCTCAGGCTCTCTTGACTATACTGTATCGCTCGACGGACCGCCTCTGTCGTTGTGGCGCTCCCATGCAGAACCTGGCCCATAGCGCATCCTTTGATTCGGAAGATAAGGATGCCCCATCAAAGCCTGGGATCAAACA
>NZ_AXAE01000050.1 GCF_000472705.1 Mesorhizobium erdmanii USDA 3471
GTGGTAGGGTGCAATGGTGAGCATCAGCGCCGTCGATGCACGCAGCGTGAGCCAGACGAATCTATTGAAGGAAATCTTGGTCATCTTATCCTCCTCGTGGAGTGCTGTTAGGAAACCAGTTCGGCCGAAGGTGTCGCGGCCGTGCAGCAGGTGCCGGCAGCCAGAACAGCTCCGGCGAAGATGCCCGCGAAGGCGGCTGGAATGAGAGTGCGATACATGAGGTCTCCATTCGGGTGGTTGGGGACGTGGCAATACGATTGGTATTTCAACCTGTAGGCCACAACGGCTTGCGACCGTCACGGTACGGGATAGCGAATCCAACCTGACAACCGGCTGACAGCCAATTTCGGGTGCCGTCGGGCTAACCGCTGACGACTTTCGACCACGGGCATGCCCATTTCAGACGCCCAAGACAGGTTTGCATAACCTCGGATTTGCGCACGATCTCCTTCGACAGCATGACAAACGCCCTCGCGATCTCGACTATTTCGACGGCCACGATCTGGAACTCGAGTGGCTTCTTGACACCCATCCACATGCCGATGACTTTTCAGCTGCTCGTTATCTGAAGGCAAAGAGCGGCGTGCTGGTAACGATCGGCGAGCACGTGAAGGAAGTGCAGCAGATCTGGCAACGGATATACAATGGCCGGTCATCTCGACCCTGTCGGGCTCAAGGATGCGCTCGGCGACCCGGTCTTGGTGTCTGCGCAGGCGCGGCGACGATCGGCTGGGCCTCGGTCAGGAAAGACAGCACGGCGGCGGGTACCACCGCGGAATTGAGCGCATAGATGCCGCAACGCGATATGAGACTTCTCTTGTCGACAAGTTTCCCAAGAAAGTGCCAGACGGTGCGGGTGGCGTAGGGCAGATTGTTGTTTCGCCACGATATCCCCATGGTGACGCCCCGCAGATAGCGCCGCTGGTACGTCTCGAACGGCATGAGGATCGTCTGTCCAAAGGTGGGTGCCTCGCCTCGCGTCAGTTCGGTCACAAAAATGCGCTGGTGCCGATACGCCACGAGCCCCGTGTAGCGCGAACGCTGTACGATGCCGTTTTCGGCATCCTCGATGCGCTCGAGGGTAGAAACCAGAACTTGTCCGCCGTTCTCACGCAAGTGAGCGCAGGCGCAGACGATCCGATCAGGCCAGGACAGCGACATGTGCCATGTTTGGTAGAATCCGAGATATGGTCCGAGCGCATGCAGGTCACCCGGAAAGGCGTCGGCCAGCGGCCGCGGCAGAACCGTTTGTCGGCGCCGTTCGCCCAATCTGTTGCGGAAGATGCCCGGGGGAAGATCGAAATCGGCTGGTTCGAGGCCGAAAGCTGCCGCGATCGCCAGGAGATTATGAGCGGAAGGAAGGGTTCCTGCATTGAGGTAGCGGTTGAACTGCTGCCGGTTGATGCCGATGGTGCGGCACAAATCGGATACCGATCTGTGGGTGCTGCAGGCAAGCTTCAGGTTGTTGCTGAAATTGGCCGGTGGCTTGCTCATGGAGACAGTATAAACTCGCTTAAAAACGCTTCAAGCGACGAAATTGCGCTGACCCGGGCTCGGCCTAGTATCGGCCACAAGGCTTCACTCCAAGGGGAACCCAATGAGCGCTTCCAGCAGGTTATCGAGTCTCTCACGCCGTGATCTTCTTCAAGCGGGGGTTGCTCTGGGCCTTGTCGCAGCCGGCGGCTCTCTGGCGTCGCCGGCCACGGCGCAAACGCCGGTGCGCGGCGGACAGTTGCGCCTCGGGCTCGATGGCGGCGCCTCTGCCGATTCGCTGGACCCGGCCCTGGCGTCCGCCAGCGTCAATTTTGTGATCGCGCATTGCTGGGGCGATACGCTGGTCGAAACCGACCCCAAGACAGGCGCGGCGGTTCCCTCGCTGGCCGACTCCTGGTCCCCGTCGGCCGACGCCAAGGAGTGGACCTTCAAGATACGAAAGGACGTCCGTTTCCACGACGGCAAGGCGTTTACTGTTACCGATGCAGTCGAGACGTTGCGCCGCCACGCCGGAAAGAAATCGCAATCGGGCGCGTTGGGCCTGCTGTCCGGGATCGACCGCATTGAGGAACGGGCGGGCGACATGGTGGTGACGCTCAAGGAGGCTAACGCTGACTTGCCGCTTGTATTTACGGACTATCATCTTCAGATCCAGCCAGGCGGTGGCGTGGAAAAAACGGCGGCAGCAATCGGCACAGGCCCCTACAAGCTGGTTGCGTTCGAGCCGGGCGTTCGGGCCGCTTTCGAAAAAAACACCGACGACTGGCGTCAAGACCGAGGCTACGTCGATAGCGTCCTTATTACCGTATTGAACGATCTGACCGCACGGGCCAGCGCTTTGCGCTCCGGTCAGGTCGATTTCATCAGCACCGTCGAACCCAAGGTCGTGCCGTTGCTGAAGCAGGTTCCGGGCGTCGAGATCCTGCGTACCTCCGGCAAGGGGTTCTATTCCTTCCTGATGCACTGCGACACCGCGCCCTTCGACAACAACGATCTGCGCCTGGCGCTCAAATATGCAGTGGACCGTGAGGCTATCCTCAAGCGGGTTCTGGGCGGGTTCGGCACCATTGGCAACGACTACCCGGTCAACGCCAACTATGCGCTCGCGCCTACCGATATAGAGCAGCGCAATTACGATCCCGACAAGGCTGCATTCCACTTCAAGAAGTCTGGCCTTCAGGATCCAATCCTGCTGCGCACTTCCGAGGCGGCGTTTCCTGGCGCGGTTGATGCTGCCCAGCTTTTCCAGTTGAGCGCGGAAAAGGCCGGCATCAAGATCAATGTGCAGCGCGAGCCGAGTGACGGCTACTGGTCGCAAGTCTGGAACGTCAAGCCGTTCTGCACCTCCTTTTGGGGTGGACGTCCGACGCAGGATGCACGCTATTCCACTTCCTACGTTTCCAATGCGGAGTGGAACGACACCCGCTTCAAGCGGCCCGACTTCGACAAGATGGTGGTCAAGGCGCGCGGTGAACTGGACGAGGCCAAGCGGCGGGCACTCTACCGTGACATGGCCCTGATGGTGCGAGATGAGGGCGGCCTGATCCTGCCGGTATTCAACGACTTCATCAACGCCTGCACGAGCCGTCTCAAGGGTTTTGTTCCCGATATTGGCAATGACTTTTCCAATGGCCGCATCGCCAGCCGGGTCTGGCTGGAGGCTTGAACCGGAGAATGATCGTGCCTTTTCGGCGGCGGGATGGTGTGCTTGCCGCCGCGTGGAGCTTTTGTGGTTGATCGCATGACGAACAGGAATTTCCGTGTCATCGAAAATGAGTGGATCGTCCTAAAGGACGGCACCCGGCTTTCCGCACGCATCTGGATGCCCGAACCGGCTTCCGGCGGGGTGCCGGCGGTGCTCGAATTCCTGCCTTATCGCAAGCGCAACAGCACCGCCCCGCGTGATGAGTCCACCTATCCGGTCTTCGCGGCGGCCGGCATCGCGGGCGTGCGTGTCGACATTCGCGGCTGCGGCGAGTCCGACGGCGTCATCGACGGCGAATATACCGTGCGTGAACTTGCCGATGCGGTCGAGGTTATCGAATGGATCGCAGCGCAGAATTGGTCGAATGGCAATGTCGGCATGATGGGGATCTCCTGGGGCGGGTTCAACGCGCTTCAGGTGGCGGCCCTCAAGCCACCTGCTCTCAAGGCCGTGATCTCCCTGTCATCCACTGTCGATCGCTATAATGACGACATTCATTACAAGAATGGCGCGCATCTATCGGCGCAACTGTCATGGGCGGCGACGATGAATGCTTTCCAGTCGCGGTCTCCCGATCCCGATCTCGTCGGAGAACGCTGGCGCGATATGTGGCTCGAGCGGCTGGAAGGCGAGCCGTTCTTCATGGACGAGTGGCTCTCCCACCAGCGCCGCGACGACTTCTGGCGCCACGGTTCGATCTGCGAGGATTTTGAAGGTTTCTCCATTCCCGCACTGGTGATTGCCGGATGGGCCGACGGCTACCGCAACACGCCCTTGAAGGCGGTCGCCGGGATGCCGGAAATGGCCTGGGGCATGATTGGCCCATGGGTTCACAAGTACCCGCATTTTGCCGATCCCAAGCCCCGCGCCGACTTCCATGCCGAGGCAATTTCATGGTGGCGCCATTGGCTGTGCGCAGAAGACAACAAACTGGAGAATACGCCGAGGCTGCGTGCCTATATCCTGGACGGGCCGCGACCCGACCGTCGGCGCGACACCGACCCGGGCTACTGGGTTGCCGTGGACAGATGGGACGTTCCCGACACGCTCGTCCTCAGCCTGGACGCTTCGGGCAGGCTCGCTCAGCGCAATTCATCGCAGGCGCAAGGAACTGCCCTCCTCCGCTCTCCTCAGGATACGGGCACTGCAGCAGGAGAATTCTTCACGCACAAGCCGGATTCGGAAATGGCCGGCGACCAGCGTGTCGATGATGCTGGATCGCTTACTTTCGACAGCGCCGTCCTTGCCGAAGGATGCGTCGTCCTTGGCCAACCGCTCGTAAGGCTGTCGCTTTCCAGCGATGCTGCCCTGGCCAACCTTGCCGTCAGGCTGGTCGACGTCCATCCCGACGGTGTAGCGACGCGCGTCAGCTACGGTGTGCTCAACCTAGCGCATCGCAACGGCAATGCCGAACCAGAGCCGCTGAAGCCGGGCGAGACGGTCGCAATCGAGTTGGTACTCGATGCCTGCGGCTACCGTTTTGCCCCCGGTCACCGTCTGCGTCTGTCGTTGTCCAACGCCTATTGGCCGACGATCTTGCCGCCGCCCCGCGACGCGACGCTGACGATCGATCTCGCCAAGTTGCAATTGGAGTTGCCGTTGCTCGGTGAGCATCGCCGGATCGAAATCCCCCAGCCATCCAATACCGATCCTTTGCCGCGCTACGAGGTCCTGACGGCAGGATCATCCGGCCGCTCCGTTGAACGCGATCTGCAAAACGGCGTGACCCACTACCGGGTGCACGAGGATACGGGTCTTAGCCGCCACCCGGATAACGGACTGTGCATGCGCGACACCCGGCAGGAGGTATGGTCGATCGCGTCTGATGATCCGCTGTCGCTGACAGCCGAGATCCGCTGGACGTGCAGTGCCGAGCGCGAAGGCTGGCGCACGCAAAGCCGTTGCACCACCCATCTCTCCTGCACCGCGACCGAGTGGCTGATTTCGGAGCGGGTTGAAGCACTGGATGACGGCCAGAAGGTGTTCGAGCGCGAGCGTAGCGCTCGCATCCCACGTGACCATATGTAGGTGCGCACAAAAGCCGCTCAAACTCGATGGGTTGGAAGGCTCCAGCTTCCTATTCACGTGAGGCATCTCAGGTTCTTCTGGCGGTACAGGGCATGGATCGCGTCGTGCGGCCCGCGGCCCGCAAGCCGATGCTTGGCGAACCTGTTGGAAAACCTACCTGTAAGCCATTGATAGATAAGTATAATGGTGGGCCCGGAGGGACTTTGCGAGAAGTCCGCCCATAAGTCATTGATTCTAAATCACGAATAGCGCTGGCGAAAATCGCCCAAATCAAGAAACGTACACCTAGTTGGTGTACGCGAAGGTGTACCGCCCCAAGGATTCCCTTGTCAACAATTGAGAAGCGAAGGGGAATCGTTCAGAGACTACGGAGGCTGGAGGGAGCGAACAATGAGCGCCAATTGGGGTGAAGATGACTTGGCGAGGCTGATGGCTCTTGAGCACGCCTTTCACGCACTTGCTCTGTTGTCAGCCAGCAACTACGCCCATCTTGCAGGAACCACACCTAGCGCCGCCGTGAAGCAGTTCCGGGAAGCTATCGAAGGGTCCGTCTACGATAGCGGCCAGGCTCCGAAGACCGTACAAGTGCTCATGAGCAAGCATCTGAAGAAGATGTTCGACCACGTGGCCGCAATGGCTGTCTACGCGGACCAAGGATTCAGACGCGATGAGTGAAATCTACGAGAACGCCATTGCCTCGCTCAGGCTTGGTATCCAGGATTTTCAATCCAACGACGAACTTCGGCCGATAAGCGCGCTGCGGAATTTCTACGCAGGGGTGCTGCGTCTTGGAAAACAGTGTCTTTTGAATGCTGCGCCAGACGACGCCGACCCCATGGAAATCCTTGCATCGAAATTCGCCCCCATTTTGGACGAAGACGGCGAGGTAGCATATGCAGCCAAGGGCCAGCAGACTATTGACCTCGCGGAACTCCGTGAGCGCTTCAAGGGTTTCAAGCTCACATGGCCTGCTGGCGACATCAAAGGCCTTCAGAAGCTCCGGAATGACTTTGAGCACTACCACTCCGCTACGCCGAAACCAGCGATACGACAGGTGATAGCCGACTGCTTTCCTCGGTGGAAGGGTTCTTCGCTATTTTGGAAAAGTCGCCGAAAGCTGAACTCGGCGATACCTGGGATGTGATGCTTGCAGAACGTGCGTTCTTCAGAAAGCTGAAAGACAGCTGCAACGCGACTTTTCAAGAAATTCCCTGGTGGCAAGAGATTGCCGAACGCGATGATATCTCATGCCCGAACTGTAGATCCTCGCTCGTCTACCAGAAAGACGAAACCAACGGCGAACCAGGTGACATTGAGGGGTGCTGCAAGGCATGCAGCGATACATTCTCAGCGGAGAAGACCGTGGAGATAATTGTACAGGCAAGCTTCGGCATTGATGACTACATTGCTGCCAAAGAGGGGCTTGAGCCAACGATTCACGACTGTCCTGAGTGCTACAACGCTACATATGTAGAAACAGGCATCACCATAGAATTCTTCTTCTGCGGCTACGCAGTGAGTGGCGACTGCGCGAGGTGCGGTGAGCCTCTTAAGGTAGGCAACAAGTCTATCAACAATCCGCGACTCTGCGACTATTGCTATCACATGTCGTCAAAGGACGATTGAATTGAGTAGCGTTCGACGCTCCATTGCATCAAAAATTGAATTCCATGATTCCTTGATGAACAGAGTTTACCCGCCGAGAGAATAGGCTGGCGCCCCCGGTGGAAATGCCGGGTCAGTTCTCAGTGAAAATCAGGCAATTATGCACTTGAGTTAGCATGAATTCTGTGGCATATTCTGGTCATTGGAGATTAGACCGATGACCAGCCTTTCCGAAGAACGCTTCCACAACGAAGACGCTGCCCGCGAGCACATCGAAGCCTCGCGTTGGTCGAATGGTGTTTCTTGCCCGCTTTGCGGCGGCGTGAGCGTCCATCGCATGGAAGGCAAGACACAGGCTGGCATGTTCCTTTGCAACGAATGCAGGGGCAAATTTACCTGCCGCACTGGCACCGTCATGGAGCGCTCGCATATCCCGCTGCATAAGTGGCTGCTTGCGATACACCTCATGGCGTCGAGCAAGAAAGGCATCAGCGCCCATCAGCTCATGCGCAACCTCGGCATCGGCTCCTATCGTACGGCTTGGTTTCTAGCTCACCGCATTCGCGAAGCCATGCGCGAAGGTGTTCCCGCCGGCGGCTTGGGTGGCGCGAACAAGGTTGTGGAGGCCGACGAAGCCTATGTCGGCGGCAAGGCGAAGAACCGCGCACATCGCGAACCGGCGCCTAAGAAAGCCGTCCTGTCGCTTGTGGAGCGTGACGGTCGCGTTGCCTCTTTCCATGTTGCGAACGTGACTGCTGACACCGTGCGCCCGATCATCGTAACAACCGCCGACCGCGCCAGCGCACTGATGACCGACGAAAGCACTGTCTATCCTCGCCTTGGCCGCGAGTATGCCAGCCACGGCACCGTGAACCATTCCGCTAACGAATACGCTCGCCTTGGCGGCTACATGCACATCAATACCGCCGAAAATTTCTTTTCGATCCTTAAGCGCGGCATCAATGGCGTCTATCACTCGGTAAGCGAAGCCCACCTTCACAGGTATTTGAGCGAATTCGATTTCAGGTACAACAACCGCTCAGGGCTTGGCGTGGAGGACGCAGAGCGCGCCGCCAAGGCGCTCAAGGGTGCCGAAGGCAAGCGGTTGACCTATCGACAGCCTGCTAACCAAGAAAGCCACTAAGCGGCCTTGGGAGCCGTCCAAATCGGATCCAAAATCTGATCGAAAGCGCCGAAAGCGATGGGCAAAGGACTGAACGCATGAATGAGGATGAACTCAAGGGCGAGGTTCGCCTCTACGCCCTCGAATGGATGATTTGCCAGATGGCTTCCGTTCTTTTGAGGGCGAGCGGAGATCCAGCCGGGATTCTTGCGAAGACACGCGAACAGGCGCTGGCGGGAGCGCGCCAAAAAACATTTGCGAATGTGAACCCGGCCGTCTCTGACCTTCTTTCTGCCGAGCTAGAAAGCGCCGTAGATCGTCTTCTAACAATGACACAAACGCTGGCGGGAACGGATCGAGGCTAGCGAAGGCCAGCGCGATAGCATTCTTCTCAGTCATCACTTTTTGCCTTTGGGGGTCGCCCGCGCTTCTTCGGACTCGCTTCCGTCTTGGGTTTTGTTTTAGGCTGAGGCGGGGTTTCTAGAAGGCGCTTGAGTATCAAGTCACCGCGCTGATCAGCTTCCTCGTCGGAATATGAGGCGCGGTCCTGGGGGGCATCAGGTGGATTCTGATGAGGAATATTTGGCGGATAAACCATATCTCTCCGACTTCAAAAAATTCGCAGACGAAGCGCCGACCAATGCCCATCGTAGAGCCCAAGAGGTCGAGCTTTATAGCGCCTCTGATCGTGCCGCTGCCGTCCTCTTGGCCTCTCTGCTAGAACGCAGCTTAGAGACATTGTTGAGAACAGTCATGCGCCCAAATGGCATCAATGACATTTTCGATTACAACGGTCCGTGCGGCGGATTCTCCACCAAGACGCAAATGGCTTATGCCCTGAGCCTTATTGGCAAAAAAACACGACATGACCTCAATCTAGTACGGGTGCTGAGGAACGGATTTGCTCATAGTCGACGCCCGATGAAATTTACCGCTCCTGCGGTACAGAGAATGTGTGCGCGCCTTCTGTTTCCCGATTTTCCGAACGTATTTTTGAATTTTGATATGCTCAACAAAACTGACCTGAGACCCTGAATCTCCTCCAGTTTTTGGTAGAGTCCGTCTGATCGAGGAGACGGACGAATGAAGCGTTCACGGTTCACGGAACAACAGGTCATCGCGATTTTGAAGGAGCAGGAGGCGGGGATGAAGACCGCCGATGTCTGCCGCAAGCACGGGATCTCGGAAGCGACGTTCTACAAATACAAGGCCAAGTTTGGCGGCATGGACGTTTCCGATGCGCGCAAGCTGAAGGCGCTGGAGGAAGAGAATGCCAAACTGAAGAAGCTGCTGGCCGAGCAGATGCTGGACAACGCCATCCTCAAGGATGTCGCTGCAAAAAAATGGTGACGCCCGATGCCAAGCGAAGCGCTGTGGTCCACGCCTGCGATCAGCATGGGGTGAGCCAGCGTCGGGCGTGCAAGGCTCTTTTCGTCGATCGCTCGAGCGTTCGCTACAAAAGCATCCGGCCCGATGATGCTGTCTTTCGAGCCGCGATGAAGACGGTTGCCGCGCAGCGGCGGCGCTTCGGCTACCGGCGCATCCACATCATGCTTGAACGGCAAGGGATGGTGATGAACCAGAAGAAGCTACGGCGGCTTTACCGGGAGGAGAAGCTGCAGGTTCGCAGGCGTGGCGGCCGCAAGCGGGCCCTGGGAACGAGAAGGCCGATGATCGTGCCGGGCCGGATGAACGAGCGCTGGTCGCTCGACTTTGTCAGCGATGCCTTCACGGACAGCCGGCGGTTCCGGGTTCTGGCCGTCGTCGACGACTTCACGCGGGAATGCCTGGCGCTGGTCGCGGACACGTCGCTGTCAGGCGCCCGCGTGGCCCGGGAACTGGACGCCATCATCGCCCATCGCGGCAAGCCCTGCACGATCGTCTCCGACAACGGCACCGAACTGACCTCGATGGCCATCCTCAAATGGTGCCAGGAGAGCGGCGTCGAATGGCATTACATCGCGCCCGGCAAGCCGATGCAGAACGGCTTCGTGGAAAGCTTCAACGGCCGGTTCCGCGACGAATGCCTGAACGAAACGCTGTTTTCCACCCTCGCGGAAGCACGGGCGGCGATCCAGCTCTGGAAGGAGGACTACAACCGGCACAGACCACACTCAGCACTGGGCAACATCACGCCGAGCGAATTCGCCATGAAAATGGCACTGGAAAAACAGGCCGCATGAGGCCAGAAATGAAACCCCGGACTCTCCACTGAGCTGGAGCAAAGATGGGTCTCAGGTCA
>NZ_AXAE01000051.1 GCF_000472705.1 Mesorhizobium erdmanii USDA 3471
CCACTGATGACGGTAACGCTCTTGCTCAGCAGCGCGCCATTGAGAGAGTAGTCCAGAACCTGCTCGGTGCGCGAGCCGTCCGCGCCGATCGACACGATGTCCCAGGCTGTGTCTACTGGCGAGGCGCCGCCGTCGAGATAGTGCTTCACCGAATTCGTCAGGCCGTCAGCACTGGTGGTGGTGACGGTGGTGCCGATCAGCGTGGTGCCGGCGCCATTGTAGGTCGAGACGGTCTCGGTCAACGAATTGTCAGTATTGATGACGATGGAGGATGTGGTCACCTCATCGAAGCTGCCCGCGCCGGCATGGTCAGTCCGGACTGTCTTGCTACGTGCATCGGCGCTAGTTGTCGTTACCGTCTTGTCAAGAAGTGTGCCATTGTTGCCGGTGTCCGTCACGGTTTCCACCCGGCTGCCATCCGCATTCACAGCCGTCGTATCCGTGGTGATGTAGTCGAAGCTGCCGGTGCCCGCGTGGTCAGCGTTGGTTGTCTTGATCAACCCGTTGGCGCTTGTTGTAACGGCAACTTGGTGAATCATCGCCCCATTGGTGGCTAGCTGCTTCGTCGTCGTGCTGGTCGAGCCGTCCGCATTGCTGACAAAGATTTCGGACTGATCCCAAATACCGTCCCCGTTCTGGTCGAGCAGAGTCGTGACAGTCTTGGTGTCAGCAGTGATGGTCCTGGCTGTCCGGTCCTTTACCGAACCATCCACATTGAAATTCGTGCTCGTCGCAGTGCGGGAGCCATCGGCATTCACGACGGTATTATCGGTCTGTGTCCGGTCGAACACGCCGTTGCCCGCATCGTCATATTTGATGGTCTTGTTGAGGCCGTTGGCGCTGACCGTCACCACATTTTCGAAAGCCTCGGAACCATCGGCGTTGTCGCCGAGGATATCCGTCGTGACAGACCCGTCGGCATTGGTCGTCTGGGTCTGATGGATCAGATAGCCATTGCTATCGCTCGCCAACACCGCGTCACCGACCTGCCCGGTTGTGCCGTCGGACTTGGTGTAGGTTGTCGTACCCGTGATGGCCGAGCCGTCACTGAACGTCTGGCCGCTGCCCGTCGGCGTCAGGTCTATCGAGGTGATACCAAGCGAGGCCAGCGATACCATCTGCCCATTGACCATGACCTTGAACAGGCTCCAGTCGGTATCGCCGGCGTCGAGCTTTCCGTTGTGGTTGGTATCAAAGACATCTTTGAGCGCCTGAAGATCGCCGGTCGCCGACTGATCCCATTTCGTGAAAGCAAACTGATTCTGCTGATGAATCTTGCCGTCACCGTAGAGATCCAGAGCAAGAACCCCGTTGCCCGCGCCGGCCCAGGCTGTGCGGTGCTGATAGCCATCGCCATCAAGATCGAGGAACTGCGATGAGGTCGACAAGGTGTCGACGGAAAGGCCGTTGCCGGACAGGTCAAGCACCACGGGTTTGCTGGAGCTGCTTCCTGAAGAATCGCCATTATAATGACCGGCGTGGTCATTGCTGGACGTCGCGCTTGTTCCGCTGGTGGACGAAGTACCGCCGGTGGACGAAGTACCGCTGCTAGGGCCGGGGCCGCTGGTATGGCTGGCCGCGCTGCTGCTGTAGTTGCCGTTATGATCATAGCCGGTGGTGGAATACCCACCAACGTCGTTTATGGGACCAGACCTGGTGGCGCCCGCCTCGGTTGTGTGATCGGACATGCCAGCCTGAGACAGTTTCCGATCGATCATCGTCTGCAAGTTGGGATCTTTCGGATTTATGCCCAGTCTTGCCGCAGCTTGTTCAATCGATGCCCTGGTGGTCGCGGCAGACAATCCTTTATCTATTTGGGTCTGAGTAGCCTCGCCGAGGATGTCGATTGGAATAGAGCTTTGCTGGCCATCGACGATGACCGACGGTGGCACGACAGCAGTTGGGATCGCCACACGGACAGGGGCAACTGGGGTGGGACGGACACGGGCGCGAGCCACAGCGGCGGGGGCGACGATGGAGGCATAAGGCTCATCCGGGGTATATATCGTATTGAGAATAGTGCCAGGCGTGATTGGCGTATAGTCTGGAACCTCCATAGGGACTGTCCCGGTCACCAGATTAACAGTCGGGGCCTGTGTATAAGATGGATTCTGGACGCCAGTCTGCACACCGCCAAGAAAACCAACATCGGGAGAATACTCGTAGCCGAGGTTATGGCCAGTCCGATTACCACTCTGCGTGGCCCCGCTCGTGCCGAAAGTGTCGGACGTTCCATAGTCAACGTCATGGCCAGTCGGGTTCCCGCTTTGCTCCGGAGCCCGCGCGTCAGCTTCGGTGGCGCGGCGCGCAGCCTCTGCGATCGCCTGGTCTGTCTTGTAACTGCCAAAGCCAGAAACGTCGGTGCTTTTGGCAATAGCGGCCTGGCGCTCTTCCTCCGCAGCTCGCGCCGCCTCGGTCGACTCAGAACGCATCGCATTAGATGTAATACCCTCGACAGCGATTGCACCAACTAGGCCGCGATTCTGTCCCGCCCAGTCAGCGGGTGTCATGCGCTCTTTGGGCGAATCCCAACCAGTCCAGGCCTCGAGTGTTCCATCATACAGTTGCTGCAGAGCAACAGCGTCGTAGGCAAACTGCAGATTTGGATAGTGTGGTCTGCTTTCGGTGGAAGCTAGGTCATACGCACTTCCGGCAACACCTGCCAAGTACGCACTGTTTCCTTCTTGTGACATCGCTGCCGAAAAAGCGAGGCCGGGCGTGTATGCGTCTTGGCCCCACGTATAGTTTAAGCCAACGTCAATTCCGAAAGTAGCGAAACTGCCCAGCGGACCAAGCATAGCGTCAACTGCAGCGTCGACTCCGAACGAATTCACACCCTTACTAACGCCAGCAAAACCATGCGCACCCTCGACATAACCTAAATCAGCGCCAGCTCCAAAGCTCACTAGCGATCCATTGTCGTCTATACTCCACCCTAAACTGTATATTCCTGCCTCCAAAGTAACATCAACATAGTATGATCCAGAAACGCTGACAATAGATTGCTCACCGAATAAACTAAGAGTTGATCGATATCCGACGCTAAAGCTAATTCCGCCGATTTCAGGTAAACCGATGACGGAGCCCCAACCGCTTTTATTAACAATGTCCAGTGACATGGCGCTTCTCCAAAGAAATCGTGCCTTAAGATACCAACCAAGATGCGGATGTCATTATAATAATTATTGCTATCTGAGAACTTCTTAAAGATTTCACCGTAATCTTCGGGTCGTTTGCTAAATTAAGTTTATTGTTGTGCTTATCATAATTCACTAAAACGTAAGCCGTCATAAACATCAGAAGGATAAGAACCAACCGCCCTTGGTTAAGATTCTGTAACTGACTGCCTTTGTTGGATATAACTAAGTATCCGCCGATGCCTTTTGACAGAAGTAATAGGCATAAAAATTCGTAAATAAAACAAAGAATGAACAGAATTCTAAATGTGCCTATAAATTTTGTCTTTTCCATTGTTATTTACCTCATCGTTCATGGAACTCCGCCTCTTTTGCAGACAAGATTTTCAAATCGGTATCAAGTCTATAAAACTTCTCTCACCCAGAAATCCGAGGCACGCCTACGCGCCATGGATCATTGGTTTCGTTAAGTGCGATACACTTCGCAAACGTATAGTTCTCGCCCTGATGCATATGGCAGTAATTCGGAGCTACACATCGATGACATATCCGCCTCCCAGCAGCCTGGCGCCGCCGGCTCGCAACAAACGATCTGTCTCCTTGATTGCCGTGCCCGTCGTCACATGGATGAGGACATACCTGGCATTGCGGCTGTTCGACCACAGCACGATGCCGCGAACCAGGCGCGTAAAAACTATTGCAGACAGGAAACGGCCGCAACGTTGCGTATCGACGGCAATGAGGTGAGTGGTGGTCATCAATCCGCCTTCGCCGATCATGTATTCGCCGGCGGAGAACCAGGCCAGACCGGCCAGTTTGCCCCGGGCTTCGGCCACGAGCAGACATTGGTTCGGCGGCGAACGACTGATCTGCTTTTCGATCTCGTCGAACTTCGCCTCGGAAAAGGGAATGTCTGCAAAGATGGTCCGGGCATGGTGCTGGCGAACAAGTGGACGTATCGCCGCCCAGTCTCCATCTTCAGACAGGCGCACACGCACGATGCTCTGCCGAGGGCTCTGTTGCGCGGACTTTTCGGCATGCCGCAAAGTCTCTGCCTCAGCGCGCATGACACGTGACCTGAGACCCTGAATCTCCTCCAGTTTTTGGTAGAGTCCGTCTGATCGAGGAGACGGACGAATGAAGCGTTCACGGTTCACGGAACAACAGGTCATCGCGATTTTGAAGGAGCAGGAGGCGGGGATGAAGACCGCCGATGTCTGCCGCAAGCACGGGATCTCGGAAGCGACGTTCTACAAATACAAGGCCAAGTTTGGCGGCATGGACGTTTCCGATGCGCGCAAGCTGAAGGCGCTGGAGGAAGAGAATGCCAAACTGAAGAAGCTGCTGGCCGAGCAGATGCTGGACAACGCCATCCTCAAGGATGTCGCTGCAAAAAAATGGTGACGCCCGATGCCAAGCGAAGCGCTGTGGTCCACGCCTGCGATCAGCATGGGGTGAGCCAGCGTCGGGCGTGCAAGGCTCTTTTCGTCGATCGCTCGAGCGTTCGCTACAAAAGCATCCGGCCCGATGATGCTGTCTTTCGAGCCGCGATGAAGACGGTTGCCGCGCAGCGGCGGCGCTTCGGCTACCGGCGCATCCACATCATGCTTGAACGGCAAGGGATGGTGATGAACCAGAAGAAGCTACGGCGGCTTTACCGGGAGGAGAAGCTGCAGGTTCGCAGGCGTGGCGGCCGCAAGCGGGCCCTGGGAACGAGAAGGCCGATGATCGTGCCGGGCCGGATGAACGAGCGCTGGTCGCTCGACTTTGTCAGCGATGCCTTCACGGACAGCCGGCGGTTCCGGGTTCTGGCCGTCGTCGACGACTTCACGCGGGAATGCCTGGCGCTGGTCGCGGACACGTCGCTGTCAGGCGCCCGCGTGGCCCGGGAACTGGACGCCATCATCGCCCATCGCGGCAAGCCCTGCACGATCGTCTCCGACAACGGCACCGAACTGACCTCGATGGCCATCCTCAAATGGTGCCAGGAGAGCGGCGTCGAATGGCATTACATCGCGCCCGGCAAGCCGATGCAGAACGGCTTCGTGGAAAGCTTCAACGGCCGGTTCCGCGACGAATGCCTGAACGAAACGCTGTTTTCCACCCTCGCGGAAGCACGGGCGGCGATCCAGCTCTGGAAGGAGGACTACAACCGGCACAGACCACACTCAGCACTGGGCAACATCACGCCGAGCGAATTCGCCATGAAAATGGCACTGGAAAAACAGGCCGCATGAGGCCAGAAATGAAACCCCGGACTCTCCACTGAGCTGGAGCAAAGATGGGTCTCAGGTCA
>NZ_AXAE01000052.1 GCF_000472705.1 Mesorhizobium erdmanii USDA 3471
AATCAGTGCTTTTTTAGGTCGCCTTTCATCTCCTCATATTGCTCTTTCGTGATCTCGCCAGAGGCATAGCGGCGATCCAGAATTTCTAGCGAGGCCGCGTCCCGGAATTGTTCGCGCGGTGGTTGATGCCAGAAATAGTAGTAGACAACACCGGCCCCGATCAGAATCAGCAGAAACGGGCCAAACCCCAGAGAACGACATGCCCCAAGCTCCGCCGCAACAATTGCTCCATGACATCATGACGAGAACTCCATTTTGCGACACCAAGCCATCGCTTCGAGCGCGCCGCATTGCGCTGGATCAAGTTGCAGAAGTGATCGCCGATGGTCGCCAGAGTTACGTTTTGGGCGCATCCTCAGCCCCAAACGCTAAGAGCGGTGGGCTCCAGAATTGCCGTCCTGATGCCTAAAGGTGCGCGACCACCCGTTTGAGTTTCAACCGCACGGCCTCGGCGGCTTGCTTCAGCGCGGGATTGTCGATCGCTTGCATGGAGGCGACCGGATCGATTGCAGCTACCTCAGTTTGCAAGTTTCCTGAATCCCGCACTACGACATTGCACGGCAGCATCGTCCCCACTTTGCTTTCCAGCAGGAGGGCTTCGTGGGCCAACTCGGGGTTGCATGCACCGAGGATAACGTATTTCGGGAACTCTACACCGATCTTGGTCTTCAGCGTTTCCTGCACATTGATCTCAGTCAGCACGCCAAAACCTTCGGCCTTGAGAGCCGCTTTCGTCCGCACGACGGCCTCATCGAATGCCGTCGGCAACAGGCGGCTTATGTAGTAGGTCATTGTCTTACACCTCGAGATGGATATTTGAATAAGTAACCCCGGTCAGCGTGGAGTTGAAATAACTGCCTACAATCCCCCGGGCGAAATGAGTCGTGCACAGATTCCGGACACTTGCAAAATAGTCGTCCAAGCCATTGTGTGCGTGCGCCGCCAACGATCCAAGGGCAGGACCCTCGCCGCAGGCTAGGTTCGATGCCCATCCAGTTAGGCGGCCTGGCGCGTTTCGATGACATGACATCCGCGGCACTTGGCAATTGCTGGTTGTCAGTCAGGTCGTTTGCGCCCGGTAACCATTGCCCTTGCGAGGTTCTCGTGATGCACGAAGCTTGCCGGGACTACGCCGAGAACGTGGAAGACAATCAAGCCAAGCGTTATGCTGGCAATCACTTCGTGGGACTCACTGAAGGCACTCCTGCCTCCGCGTTCTCCGACTTGATTCTCGTCGTCTTCGACGGTCTGCGCTCCACCGATAGATAATGTCTGCGCATACAGGGGAGCCAACGGCCCGGCAGCGTCTTCTTCAGCGTACCGGACAAGCCCGGTCACCACCGTCGCAGCCAGGAAGGCCAAAAGCGCGATCACCATTGCGCCGCCGGCGGGGCTCTGCCCGACGTAGCGCTTTGCACGCGTACGCACGAGGTCCCAGAGGTAGCGGGTGGCCGCTATCGGACCGGTGGTGAAGTCAGAAAACCGCGCATGGCTCGGTCCGACAAATCCCCACAGGATACGGGCGAAGACCAGCACTCCGACAATGTAGCCCGCCCAGACGTGGACGATCTTTGCGTCTTCCGTCAGGTATGCGACGAAAAATCCGACGGCGACCGTCCAGTGAGCTATGCGAACGAAAGGATCCCAGACCTGTACGTCAGATGAAGCTCGAGCGTGCATACCATTCACTCCTTGCAGGAAGTACATCAGAAACAGGCAAGTCGGCTTCCCGTGCCTTGACCTGGATCAAGGCTTTGGAGCTGTTCGCCCGATTGACCGATGATCCTGACGCTCACCGCAGCAGGCTGACGATGTTGGACATTTGGGTATCGAGGCCGATCTGCCGCGCTGCATTGCCAAGGCAGGCCGCTCAGGACGATTTCACAGGTTCCTGTAATCCTCCCCCGCTCTCGCCCGCCCACCGACAGACCACGCCCCATTGACACAGGTCAAGTTCACAACCGCTGCTCGTGCTAGAAGTCTGGGGTTTGGAGGAAAAATCAATGCTCTCGCGTCGTCGTGTTCTCATCGCGTTTCTGGGCGTCTCCGTGGCATGGGCGTCGGCGATCGGTTTGGCTCACTCCCAAGCAGCGCCTGCTGTGTCCGATGTTGAAATCAAACAATCGATCATATCGGCGACTGGCCATGACGGGAACGCCATCGAGGTCGCAACCAACGCGATCCAGATCGTCGTAGCTGTTGTGAATAGCGACCTAAACGGGCCACTCATTAGCCATCGCGAACGAGAGGTGGACGCGGCGAAGATCGTGGAAGCTATAATTGCTGTTCTCAAAGGCAATCCTGCCCATGACAAACTGCTGGCAATTCACATCGACTACGTCTCGCGCGAGCCGAAGGCAGATCATTCACACGTGGTAGACGGTGTTGACTATCGCCGAAATCAGAACGGAAGCTTCGATTTACACAAAACATAGACATGGATGGCACATCGATTGACCGTCGAACAGCACCCTTACTGGAGCTTGACCTTGCTCCCCTGGGCAAGGCTAGCAGGTGGATAGACGACGATCTCGCCAGGGTGCACGCCCTGCGCAACGGCGGCGACGCGAGCCGATAGGCGCGCAACCTGGGTTTCTCGGAGATGAACGCGGCCTGCCTCGACAACGAAGACGCTCCAGGCATCGCCGCGCCGGAACAGGGCTCCGATCGGCACGACGATTGCGTGGTCGTTCTCCTCAACCACGATCTTGACCTCGACGCGGTAGCTATCTTCCAAGCAGGCCCACGTCTCTCGTGGCGAGGTTCTGTCGACGACAACCCAGACGCACTGCTCCTCGACGCCGAGCGCGGAGATTTTGGTGAAGCCGGAGGGCTCGACGCGCCGCACGGCCCCTCGCAAATCCGTGGGGCCGCCCCAGCGCCCGATGATCACCTTGTCGCCCTCCCTTAGGCGCGTCGAGCGATAACCCCTTGGCCACCTCAACTCCTTCTTTTCTACGCACCACAGTCACCCCGGCAGGTATCGATTTGCCTCAAAGGACGTGAGGGGCGGCCAAGCTACGATATCGGCGATTGGCACTCGGGCGCCTATTCACTTGAACTGTGCTGGGATGAGGCAAATGAGAGCAATAGATGTTATGAACTGCGGGTCCCGGAAGACACAGTGATGCGATCATATTCTCTCGAAACCAATCGCATCGTGAACACCACTGCCATGCGGCTTGGTCCGTCGAAAGCGGGCCGCGCCCGCGCAATTCGAGGCCTTCCCCGCGCCCCAGGCCACACGCATGGTGGCCTATTCACTCGCTTCCCGGCCAGACATCTCTTCTATGAGGATCCGAAAGAAGACGTGCGGCAAGCTATCTGACACGGGAGGCATGACAGGCTTGAGCGCGCCGGGCTCCCACCAGTCCGAGTGCTTGCTCAACACTGACCATGCGTGATCGCGCTGAAGCTTGTGGCCGATCTGGTCAGGCAGCTCTTCAAAGCGGCCGTCGACAATCACGCTTCTCCATCCTCGTCCCTGGGTGTGTTCGACGATCTGGGCGCATACCAGGGAGTTGGCGCGCATCCAGTCGATCTTCTTGCCCGGCAATGAGAATGCGTAGAGGTGACTGTCGGCGTAGGCGTAGTTGAAGCAGACGACGTAGGGTTGTCCGTCCCTAGCGCATGCCAGATGGCCGACGCGGTTGGCAGCCAGCAATTTCTCGCATTCCAAAGTGGAGAGCGTGCGGATCAGCATCGATGCGACCCTCCTATTTTTTTACACTTCACACCCTGACAGCCGAACTCGCTATGACGTGGATCAAATTGCCGCGTCTGTTTGACCAGCAGCAGTCCACATCAGCGAGCTCTGGCAGAAGCCGACCTTCCTTCGCGAGCACGTCAGCCTGGAAGCTTATCGCCATCTCCAGCCAATGGTAGTCAGCCACGACCTTCCAGCGAAAAGGCTGCTTCCGTTGATCAAAATCGAGCTGGTCAGCGCGTTTAAACTGACGTGCTTCGGCTCATGCTTCTCTCCTGATCGTGCCTTCGAGTACCGTGGCTGCAGCGACCGTATTAGAAATCGTGCCATACTTGCGGACGTTCTTGTGCAGCAGCTCCAGCCGCTGGTCGGTTTCATCGGTGTCGATGACAAGCTCGTAGTGGATGGAGGCAATCCCCGGCGGGCTGTCGCGCCGAACGGCATGCAACGCGACCCTGACGCCGCGGAGCTTGAANCCGAGCATCGGCGTGACGCGCTCGATGCCCTTGATCATGCAGGCGGCGATCGCCGCCAGAAGCAGTTCAGCCGGATTGAAGGCGTCGGCCCGGCCCTCGAGACAGGTGTCAAGAACGAGCGCGGCATTCTTGGTCGTGGC
>NZ_AXAE01000053.1 GCF_000472705.1 Mesorhizobium erdmanii USDA 3471
CCTTGGCGGTCGCCTTGGCGAGCGCTGATGTCACCGCTTCAGGGCCCATGCCGACGCCTTCGATGCGGATGACGTCGACATCGGTCATGCCGAGGTGAGAAGATGTTCGGCTAGGGCCTGCGGTAGCCAACATTGCACCGGTTGTTTATCTTTCCCCGATTTCCGTTGGATGATTTTTCCGCTTATGGCTTCGGCATCCCAATCATCTTTCTGGAACATTCGTCAAATGACAGATTACGGCAGAGGTCGTGAAGAACGCCTGCGGGCACCTGTTGTGTGGCACTGGGCTGTGGGAATGTCTTCGCGGGCTCATTTGAGCCCGAAAGAGCGGCGGCAAGTTTAACAAGCACAAAGAAGATTACAAACCAGAGCCACCCGGACATAGGTGATTGACGCGCCGAACCGGTGGTTTGGCTCGATGGTGCGATCGTTTCGGGCTCAGGGTCCTGTTGCGGCGTGGACGCCATACGATATTGGGGTGCCGTCTCAGGATCGATTAGCGCGTGCAACCAGTCGAGCTGTTGACGCTCCCAATAGTTTGATCCGCGATTGCGTGTCCAGCCAAAGCGTTCATCAAGCAAGCCAAGCAAGCGCGGCATCATCCAGGGCTTGGCCGACGGACGTTGCTGCTCGCCGAAGCCTGACTGCTGGCAAACATAGGTCCGCATGCGGGTTTCGAACGCTTGAATGTCATCAATCGTCTGTAGGAGCTCGCCATCCAGAATTGCCAGCCAGCTGTCTATTCTCTGCCATTTCAATGGTTCGGTGATAAGCGTTTCGACAGCTTTCATGGCGCGCAGGGCAGGCGCTTCGATGGCAATTGAAGCCGTACGGGCAGGAGCCGCTTCTTTCGGTGCATGTGGTTCGATATTTTCGATAAGGAGCGTCCCGATGTCATCTTCCATAGCCCGCAAAGCGTGTGCTTCGAGGATAGCTGCAACCGCACTCTGGGTGGACAGTGGCACGTTCTTCAGCGCGGGCGCGTCGGTGTCTTCGGCAATTTGTGTTTCGTGAGGGGAAGCAATTTCCTTGATATACTCCCGGCTGTTGACTTGGTCGCGCGCCTGCTCGAATGCCTGACGTAATGCGATGAAGCTGTCGCGATCCTCATTGATGTTGATCAGTTTGAGCTTTGTGGCGTAGGCGCGCTTGATCTCGCGTTCGGTGACGTCTTCCCGGTCGGATATTCCGAGCATGGAAAACGCATCAATAAACATCGTATTGCTCTAACTCTTCGAGTTCTTCCGTGATTTGGGATCGCGCGGCGGCGATTTCCTTGGGATGTTGCCGGGCAAGGGTCGCCTCGAATTCCCCAAGCCGTGCCGACAACACATTGCGTTGCGGCCCCAAGGCATTTTCAAAAGCTTTCGTGATGCGCGCGACGAGCGCCGCGTTAACCGCTTCTTCGCGTGGATGGATCTTGATCCGTTCAAGTTCCGCCAGGCGTTGCAGAATGTCTTTTTGCGAAAGAGCGCCCGGGTTGCCTTCTATGACGAGTCGATGAGCCTTGCCATTGGTGACGACCGTTGCGATGACTTCAAGCACTCCGGACGTATCGTAGGTAAAGCGAACATCGACCGCTTCTTTTGCGTTGCGGTTGACGGGAATAGGAACGCCCAATGTGCCTATCTTCACATTGTCGCGTACAAGCGGCGCCTCGCCCTGAAAGACATTGAGTTCCACTTTTTTCTGGCCAGGAACGACAGCATAGAAACGCTCAACCCGGCTCGCCGGAATAACCGTGTTGCGCTCAATGATTGGAGCAAAATATCCGGGCATGGTTTGGCCGTTCGGTCCGACTTGATGGTTTGTCTCGATACCCAAAGTGAAGGGTGAAACATCGGTCATGACGATGTCGTCGAGCGCCTGATGCCGGGAAGCAAGCCCGGCCTGTACCGCCGCGCCCAGGGCCACGACATGATCGGGGTCGAGATCATGTTCCGGAAAACGCTTGAAAAGCTTGGTTATTGCAGACTTGATGATCGGCATTCTCGTTGCGCCGCCAACGAGTATGATCCGGTCGATCTGGTCGTTGCCTAGGTTTGCGTCGCGCATCGCGCGCTGTAAAGGGGCCCTCATCCGGTTGACTAACTGCGTCGTTGCCTCCTCAAAACGATCTGCGGAGACAGAAAGATGCTTCTTTTCGCCGTCCAGGACATATCGGATATCGGCGTCTTTGTTGGTTGAAAGCTTGTGCTTCGCCTCGTCAGCCAGTGCACGCAGCCGTGCCAGATCTCCCTTTCCCAAATCGTCACGGCCAAGATCCTTGCCCAGCAACGCTACAAGGATATCCGTGAAGTCTTCTCCCCCCAGAAATGCGTCCCCGGCCGACGCCCGCACCTCCATGACTCCGGAAAACATCTCCAGAATTGAAACGTCGAATGTGCCGCCGCCAAGATCCACCACAAGAAAGGTGCTTTCATCGTCCTTGCGGTGCAGGCCATAAGCCAAGGCCGCGGCGGTCGGTTCATTGATCAGCCGGCTTACCTCAAGGCCCGCGAGTTGTGCGGCACCGATCGTTGCCTTGCGTTGCACATCGTTGAAGTAGGCCGGCACGGAAATAACCGCATCGACAACAGGGTGCTGGAGATGTGCCTCGGCGTCCGCTTTCAAGGAGCGCAGAATGAACGCGGACAACTCTTCCGGTCGAAATGTCTTGCGGCCGAGACGAACCGTGTGGTCCGTGCCCATGTAACGCTTGAATCGTGCCGTGCTTATATCGGGATTGGAAACGAGCCTGTCCTTGGCTGCCTGGCCGACCAGCAAGTCTCCGCTGTCGCTAAGCCCCACGGCAGAAGGCGTCAGAAAAGCGCCGATAGCATTGGGGATCAATATGGGGCCTTCTTCGGTAAAATGAGCTACCAACGAATTGGTCGTGCCAAGGTCAATGCCGAGAATTGGGAACCCAGACAAACAAGTCTCCATGAGCGGTTTTGAGGTGGCATTTATGACGCATGTGACTTGCGCACACTGTACTTGGCTTAAAACTCAAAATGGAACTTATCTGAATAATCAAACGCATGTGAAGAGGATTCACCTGACAACGCGCATACGGTTACGTGGCGATCTCGCGGCGCGTTTTCACTACATGCGCTTCTCCGTTCCGGTTGACGTTCGTGGAACAAAAGAAAAGGCAGGCGCCGGAGCGCCTGCCTTTTTGAATTCGGCGGGAAGGGTCTGTGCTTACGCCGCTGCGGCAACCTGCTGGCTGGCCACAACCGCATCGACCTTGGCGGTCGCCTTGGCGAGCGCTGATGTCACCGCTTCAGGGCCCATG
>NZ_AXAE01000054.1 GCF_000472705.1 Mesorhizobium erdmanii USDA 3471
AAATCTTCTCTGTACGACAAGGCCCGCCAAGGGATCTCGGGCCGCGCAAGCGGCCCTTTCATTTGGTGAGCAATATACCTATCTGTAGGCCATCCCTCATTGTAGGCTTGCGCTTACGTCAAGGTTGACGCGGGGTGGAGCAGCCCGGTAGCTCGTCAGGCTCATAACCTGAAGGTCACAGGTTCAAATCCTGTCCCCGCAACCAAATACAAAAGAGCCCGCCTCGTGCGGGCTCTTTTGTATTTTGCTGTCGTGGCCCGGCGATTTTAACCTGCATCAGGGGCCCGCAAGGAGGCAAAGCCGACGCAGCGGGACAAAAAATCAAATCCTGTCCCCGCAACCAAATCAAAAACAGCCCGCCTGGATCATACCAGGCGGGCCGTTTTGCTTTTTGCGGGCCAACCGAAGGCTATCAATGCTAGCGCCCCAGATCATCAAGTCCGCACCAGCTCAAGCCAAACCAAAAATCGACCCTCTCGGAACAAAAGCCAACGGCGAAGCCGAATCGGGGCAGCCGTAACCAAATGCGAAATGAACTGGCCGGTCGGCCTCTTTCTCAGCCCGCTTAGGTGCTCGCCGCCCCGCCGGGATGAGAACAGATCGCCGCAGCCATCAATTGCCTGGTTCGATGTTCGATCGCGCCGGAGCTATCGGGGCCGTGGCGATATCTCGTTAGACCGAAGCAGGTGCTTGAGCCTGTCTGCGGGCAGTCCGAATCACGGGCAGAGCGCCGCCGAATCGGTCGATACTGGCAATGGATGACATCTATTGCTATATTCTCCTCGGTGCCTCCCTCATTCCTTCCAGAGATCGCCCATGCCCAACTACGCCCTGAACGACCACTATGAGAGCTTCATCAGGAAGCAGCTCGAATCAGGTCGCTACAACAATGCCAGCGAGGTTGTTCGCGCCGGCCTGCGCATGCTTGAGGATTTCGAGGCGGAGCGGGAAAAGTGGTTGCGCCAGGAAATTCCTGCGCGCCTGGCCGAGCTTCAACGGGATCCGGCGAAGGGTGTTCCCGCCGAAACGGTCTTTTCCAGGCTGGAGGCGCGTCATCGTGCGAAGCAGGCGAAGGCCAAGTAGGGGATGGAGTACCGGATTGTCTTCCATCCCAGAGCGGAAACCGAGCTCGAACAGCTTTATGATGACATAGCCGAGCGCGCATCGCCGGCGATTGCCTGGAATTTCGTTGTCGACATTCGCGACCATTGTCTGGGCTTGTCGATTTTTCCACAGCGCGGCACCGAGCGGGCCGAAATCATGCCTGGGCTGCGGATTGTCGGTTACCGGCGCGCCGTCAGCATTGCTTTCGCGGTCGAGCGCGAACAGGTGCTGATCCTGGGCATCTTCTATGCTGGCCGAAACATCACGCCGGAATTGCTGGAAGACCGGCTCTGAAGCTGTGCCCGGACGGGGATCCGGTCAGCAGCCACCAGGCATTGACCCCGATTTTCAGGCTGATTGCGCGCATCAGGCGCCGGGCGACACCGCGTTTCGACAGGAATAATCCGCAGCGAAAGAGCGCTCTCAATCCAGCCAAGCCAGCTCATGAATTTCGCTTCGTGGATAACCTCACGAGAAATCGAAAAAACATCTGATATGGCTGTTGACAGTTTTGGTTGGTGGCGACTATATACGCCTCACGAACGAGGGCGGTGCGCCGCTGGCGACGAAGAAGTTTGCTTCTAAGACTGCCC
>NZ_AXAE01000055.1 GCF_000472705.1 Mesorhizobium erdmanii USDA 3471
TGTTTGGACCGGAGACATCGCGAACAGGTGTTCGGAGACATCGCGAACAGTTTCTTGCGTTTGGCGCAGGAGATTCGGGATGCCGTTCGGGGACAGAAGCGTGGTGAGCCAGAGACTGGAATTTGTCCGATTGGCGTCGATGGAGGGCGCGAATGTAAGCGCGCTTTGCCGACAGTTCGGGATCGGGCGGACGTGCGGCCATAAGCTGATCGCCCGCTATCTTTCGGAAGGCGAAGCCGGGCTTGTGGAGCGCTCCCGGCGTCCTCGATCGAGCCCGAGCAAAAGCACCTCGCAGATGGAGGCGGCCGTGCTTTCGATCCGAGCCGAACATCCCAGTTGGGGCGGGCGCAAGATCGCCCGCGTGGTAGCGCGCACCGAACACACGCATCCCGCGGCCTCGACGGTCACGGCCATCCTTCAGCGCAACGGTGTCGCACTTGGTGCGATGGGCGGCGGCGCCAAGCCCTTCATACGCTTCGAGCACAAGGCCCCCAACGATCTGTGGCAGATGGACTTCAAGGGGCACGTTGCCATGCGAGCCGGCCGGCTGCATCCACTCACCGTGCTCGACGATCATTCGCGCTTCTGCGTCCTGCTCGGCGCCTGCGCCAATCAGACGACCGCAACAGTAAAGGCCTGCCTTGTTGCAGCCTTCCGCCGCTATGGCCTACCTCTGCGCATTGCCGTCGACAATGGTGCGCCATGGGGCAGCGGCGGTGGCGGCGACTTCACCGTCTTGACCGTTTGGCTGATCGAGATCGGTATCGGCGTCAGCCACTCCAGACCTTATCATCCACAGACACTGGGCAAGGAAGAACGCTTCCATCGCTCGCTCAAGGCCGAAGCCCTGCAGGGGCCGCCCTTTGCCGATCTCGCTCAAGCCCAGGCCGCCTTCGACCGCTGGCGCCACATCTACAATGCCCAGCGTCCGCATGATGCCCTCGGCGGCGGCGTCCCGCTCGATCGCTACAGGATATCACCGCGACAATATCGCGAAGCCATCGAGCCGTTCGACTATGCAACGGACGATCTTGTCCGCCGCGTCCAGCAGACCGGGGTTGTCAGCCTCCTCGGATGCGCCTTCAAGCTTGGCAAGGCATTTGCCAGGAAGGTCGTCGCCTTCCGGCCAACCGCAACAGACGGCGTCTTCGATGCTTTCTTCCGACACCAGAAAATAGAAACAATCGACCTCAATGCTCTCAAGCGATAACATCAAAAACTGTTCGCGATGTCTCCGAACACCTGTTCGCGATGTCTCCGGTCCAAACA
>NZ_AXAE01000011.1 GCF_000472705.1 Mesorhizobium erdmanii USDA 3471
TGACCTGAGACCCTGAATCTCCTCCAGTTTTTGGTAGAGTCCGTCTGATCGAGGAGACGGACGAATGAAGCGTTCACGGTTCACGGAACAACAGGTCATCGCGATTTTGAAGGAGCAGGAGGCGGGGATGAAGACCGCCGATGTCTGCCGCAAGCACGGGATCTCGGAAGCGACGTTCTACAAATACAAGGCCAAGTTTGGCGGCATGGACGTTTCCGATGCGCGCAAGCTGAAGGCGCTGGAGGAAGAGAATGCCAAACTGAAGAAGCTGCTGGCCGAGCAGATGCTGGACAACGCCATCCTCAAGGATGTCGCTGCAAAAAAATGGTGACGCCCGATGCCAAGCGAAGCGCTGTGGTCCACGCCTGCGATCAGCATGGGGTGAGCCAGCGTCGGGCGTGCAAGGCTCTTTTCGTCGATCGCTCGAGCGTTCGCTACAAAAGCATCCGGCCCGATGATGCTGTCTTTCGAGCCGCGATGAAGACGGTTGCCGCGCAGCGGCGGCGCTTCGGCTACCGGCGCATCCACATCATGCTTGAACGGCAAGGGATGGTGATGAACCAGAAGAAGCTACGGCGGCTTTACCGGGAGGAGAAGCTGCAGGTTCGCAGGCGTGGCGGCCGCAAGCGGGCCCTGGGAACGAGAAGGCCGATGATCGTGCCGGGCCGGATGAACGAGCGCTGGTCGCTCGACTTTGTCAGCGATGCCTTCACGGACAGCCGGCGGTTCCGGGTTCTGGCCGTCGTCGACGACTTCACGCGGGAATGCCTGGCGCTGGTCGCGGACACGTCGCTGTCAGGCGCCCGCGTGGCCCGGGAACTGGACGCCATCATCGCCCATCGCGGCAAGCCCTGCACGATCGTCTCCGACAACGGCACCGAACTGACCTCGATGGCCATCCTCAAATGGTGCCAGGAGAGCGGCGTCGAATGGCATTACATCGCGCCCGGCAAGCCGATGCAGAACGGCTTCGTGGAAAGCTTCAACGGCCGGTTCCGCGACGAATGCCTGAACGAAACGCTGTTTTCCACCCTCGCGGAAGCACGGGCGGCGATCCAGCTCTGGAAGGAGGACTACAACCGGCACAGACCACACTCAGCACTGGGCAACATCACGCCGAGCGAATTCGCCATGAAAATGGCACTGGAAAAACAGGCCGCATGAGGCCAGAAATGAAACCCCGGACTCTCCACTGAGCTGGAGCAAAGATGGGTCTCAGGTCACACGCGTCATCCATCATATCCATCAGCGGGTCGAGGAGGAACTCCAGCACCTGCCGATTGCCCGTCTTCATATCCGGGGTCAGCACGACTTCCCTCCCCTCGACGCGTATCGATGTCTCATCGAGGGCCAGCGCACCGGAAACTCCAGCGGCCCGGCGGTGTCGCCCGCGGTCTCTTCCTTCGCCATTGAGGCCTGTTGCTGTGTGCCGGCAGGGATAGCGTCATTGGAGAGGGTCAGCACCTTGCCGCTGAGCGTTCCATATGTCGTAAAGGGAAAGGCCTCGAGCTTTACGCACACATTATGCCCCTTATGGACAAACCCCTTGTCGCGGTTGAGCAGCATGGCCCCGATCTCAAGTTTCGTGCCATCCGGCACGACCACCATTAGTTTCTGGCCGGTCTGCGCCACTTCGCGCGACCTGCAACTGCCCGGACGCGACCGGTGGTTTCAGCAGGCTGACGCGTCCGAACAGTTCGGCCTTCCAGCAATCACCTTACATTGCCAACCTGATGATAATCTGACGGACTTCCGGTACCGACGAATTTTTTGATGCTGCGGTATAGGTGCGCTGTTGGCGCAATTTGGTCTATGCTGCCCAGCATACCGCCGCAGAAACTCTACTTGGCCTTGCTGTCGCACTGGGGGGCGCCTTTCCAGGCGGTTTGCAGCCTCCGCGTGCCACCTGCTTGCGCTCGCTTGACGATGGCGAGACCTAGACTTGAACCACACGTGTGGGCTTGGATACTAAAAGAGGGATCGAGCAGACAGTCGCGATGCACGTCCTGCCCGCTCCGCGGTCGACCACGCTGAGATCGCTGGCCGCTCCACCGCGATGCAAGTGCCATAAGGCGAGCCAATTGCGAGCGAGGTTGGCAAAAGCCTCACCAATAGCAGTGGCCTTTCCCATCGTCATGCAGGGCGTTCCAGGCGGCTCAGTTGGATAGGGCCTGCCCTCGGCGATGGCCAGAGTTCGCGTTGCGGCGGTTATAGCGGATGCGGTTTGAGGATCATATCGTCCCCTCCTGGCAGGCTGGCAGATGACCAGCACCGGATGGGCCGCAGATCCAATAGGGGACCGGATGTAGAGTTATCATGATAATTGCGACGATCAGGTTCATCCTATTCCCCCATATTTTCTGCATGGGCAGCCTACACTACGTATCTGACGACAACCTGACCAGCTTCTAATTGCGGATACTTTTATTGCTCAGACCGCTGCCCTTACGTGCAATCTACGCGGTGCTCGAGACTAGCCGGAACAGCGCACCCACATTGGGGCCGTTTTCAGCCCCCACCCCACCACCACGCTGGCGTCGTTGCCGGTTTGGGAGATAGGGTCTGGCCGCTGCCTGCCGGCGTTTTATCGCAGCGCTGATACCAGACGAAGCCAGGGATTCCATCTGGCCCTTTTGAACGGCCCCCCGGCGTCGAGAAGACGAACTTTCGGCCGTGGTTTGTGTCGAACATATCTTACCGGCATGGAAATCGCATTTAGCCGGCTGCTCGTTAGGGCACCGCCGGCTCGGCGGCTTCTGCGGATTCCGGGGAACTGACACGCGTTCCAAACTGACAAAAAAAGGGCTCGCCCTATGAAGGGCAAGCCCTGGCCGTAAAGTCACATTGTTGGGTGTGCACTCGGCGGCTTGCGGAAACCTTTACAAGACGAAGCTGACGACCACCTGACGAACTCTGGAGTGCAGGGCGTTTTTTCTTCAATTGCCTTCAGAAGGTTAATATCTGGCCAGCAATTGTTACCTGATCTCCGGCTACGCCCTGAAGAGAAGCCGAAACAGTGCGCCACCCTCCTGCCGATTTTCAATCTCCACAGCGCCGCCATGCTGGCGCATGACCTCGTCGACGATGGCGAGGCCGAGGCCCGAGCCCCCCTTGTCGGCCTGGGTGGTAAAAAACGGCTCCAGCACGCGGTTGCGATGCCCGTCGGGAACGCCTTCTCCTTTGTCGGCTACATCGATGATCGCCGGCCGCTTCACCACGATATCGACGCAAGTGCCGGATGCGGTGTGGCGCAGCCCGTTGCGGATAAGATTGGCAAGCGCGTCGCGAATGGCGAGAGCATCCCCCGTCGTCGAACAGGGCGTTTCGGGCGCCTCATAGGAAAGGCTCTTGCCCTCGGCGATGGCGAGGGGCGCCATGGCAGTGACGGTCTGCTTTGCGACCGCCCTTAGATCCAAGGGAAAGTGAGGCTGAGCCACGGAAACAAGGCGAGATAGTTGCAGCAGTTGCTGGATCAGACTCTGCATGCGTCGGATATCAGCCCGCAGTGCTGGATCCGGATGCGATGGCCCGCCCTGCTCTATCCGGGCGGACAGCAGCGCCAGCGGCGTCAGCAATTGATGCGCCGTATCCGCAGTGAAGCGGCGCTGGCTGGTGATGGCCTGCTGCAGTCGGCCCGCCGCCTCGTTAACGGCTTCGGCGAGGTCGCGCAACTCGATCGGAAGGTCGGCCACTCCAAAGCGCGCGGCGGGGTCGGCTGGCCCGATCCTGTCCGCCTGTCGGGACATTCGACGCAGCGGCGCGAAGCCGTAACGGATGATCGTCAGGGTGGCGCCGAACGACAGCAAGCAGATCGGAATGGCGGCGATGCCGGCATCGCTCAGCAGCCGCCATTCGACGTTGCGCAGCAAGGCGTCCGCCATCGATGCCTGTTGACCAACGATGAGCAGGAGCGGTTCATGGCGCGACCCTTCCACCGGCTCCGACAGGAAGTAGAAGGCATTGGCAGGGCCATCCCTCGCAGTCGTATCGCTTTCACCAGGTGCCAGAGCCCGGAGGAGCGATAAACCGAAACGATCCTGCAAGGTCCTGGAGGACGTCACGACCAGCTCGCCAGCGGCATTGCGCAGCGCATAAAACCAGGTTGGCTGTTCTGCCTGGTAAAGGGCCGTACGCTCCGTGGGAAGTGCCGCAGTGGGGGCCGTTCCCGTCGTAAAATGTAGGGCCTGCCTTATTTCCAGTGCCCGCCTTTGCAAGCGCAGCAACCGAGCTGTCTCGTCGATATTGGAGAGCTGGTAGCCGATCAGGCCAGCGCAGGCCGCCGCGAAGAACACGAACAGCAGCGAGAGCTGGAGGCTGAGACGGATGCCGATTGAACCGAACAGGCGCTCACTAAGGCGCAAAGCAATAACCGATACCGCGAACGGTGTGGATATGATGGTCGGCCCCGAGATTGCTCAACGCACTCCGCAGCCGATAGACGCTTGCTTCTATGGCGTTGGGCGAGGCGCCTTCCGCGAAGCCGAACAGCTTGGCATCCAGGGCCTCGCGGGTGACGACCTGCCCCAAGCGGACGACCAACTGCTCTAGGAGCATGCCTTCCCGGCGGGCGATCAACAGTGGTTTGCCTGCGATCATTGCCGAACGCGTTGCCTTATCCAAGACGATATTGCCGGCCGTCAGGATCGAGGCGGCCAACTGTGGCGGGCGACGAAGCAGCGCTGTAGCACGCGCGACAAGCTCAGCGGCTTCGAAGGGCTTACACAAATAATCGTCGGCCCCGCGATTGAGTATGCTCACACGGTCATCGGTCCCGGAACGGGCCGTCAGGAACATCACTGGAATAGCCGATTTGGACCGGCGGACCAAATCAAGAAGCCGCACGCCGTCACCGTCGGACACGCGCCTGTCTAGCACTAGGAGGTCGTAGTCGGCTGCGCCTAATGCTTGGACCCCACCGGCAATTGTCTCGATGACATCCACCGCGTGCCCTGCCCGCTCCAGTGTGCTTTTAATATGCCGAGCCAGGATAGGCTCGTCCTCGAGAACCAGTAATCGCCCCAAGCCTACCCCCCGGTCGACGAGACATCGACAAAAACGTCCGCGTCGAGCGCATCCATGCCTTCGTGTTAGGCCCTTCCAAGCCGACGTCTACAGTGTCAGTCCCCGAAGCTTTCTGCTCGCAAACGCACAAGTCGTCTGTGCTGTCTGCGAGCATGATAAAACGTAACTACAAAGTCAACAGACCGATTGACCGTATACGATATTCTTGCGACGAAGTCATACTATGAATACGTTACTGACAAAATCAGGGCCCTTCCCCCACGACTGGAGGTCAGCATCCCTGACGCTTGCATTTCGAGGTGAAGGCGAGACGATGAGGCGTATGGCCGCCGAACAGCATAACGGGATTTCGTGCTGACGGTCACGACCAGCGCGGCAAGCGCGCCAGAAGGTCGAACCCCCCTGAGATTTCGCGCAATACCGAAACTATGACCCAATTTGTCCCATAAGCATATGCAATTCGGTCTGAGGCGCGACCCAGAAAAGTTCCAAAAGCCTCCAGGAAGCCCAGTCGGTTACAAATTGCTGAACCGATCAACGAACGCCTTGCGGAAGCCGACGGTCAGCTTGCTGTCGCCGAGAAAAGAGCGCGGCCCTAAACTCCACCAGCGGTCATCCAACATCTTCCTTCTTAGCGAAGGCCTAATCCCGCGATATGGATTGGCCCCAAGGCAGACATCTACCGGTAACTATCTGGGTCCTTGGCCTTCTCGGCTTGGCAATCGACCTTACTCAGAGCAGCCTTACGGTAAGCGCCTTCAAACACGCGGATAGCCCTCTCGAATTTGGCTGGATCAGGCGCCAAGTGTCTATCTAGCCCGTGGTACAAAAGAATGGAGACAGCCATCATGGCTTTTCCACTTTCGCTTGGTCTCAGCGCCCGGCATCTTTTCAATACACCATAGATGTTACCTGAAATTGCTGCAGCCCGATGCAATTTGCCATCTGCCATACGCCCCAAGTAATTGATGTTTTGCTCCTCTTGCCCGGCTGAAAAAGCCGATACTGTGAAGCACATTGATGCGATGAGCGTTAACAAAATGCGGCTCATAAATTTCGTTTCTACCTGCACTCAACTCGCCTACTAATCATCCGTTACCATAGCTTAGCATGAGCTTCAAAAGCTTGCCAACCGGCACCAGCGGGCATTACCACTGAATTCTCCACCGCCTGCAAGCGGTGGCTTCAAGTTACGGCTTAAAGCCAGATCGGTCCGCCCTTTGGCGGAGAGGGCGCTAACTCACGTCACGTTGAAGTAGTAGTCGGGCTCCGGTGGCGTCTGGTTCTTAATGTGCTCAACCCAGACCTCGTCGGTGACGTTCCCACTCGTTGCCGCCCAATAGCCCCTCGCCCAGAGATGCCGGCCCCAGTAGCGCTTGCGCAATGTCCCGAACTCGCTCACCAGTTTATGCGAACTGCGTCCTTTCAGGTATTACACGGCGCGCGATACCGGCAACCTCGGTGGGATCGACACAAGCATGTGCACATGATCTCGGTTGATCGACCCGTCATGCACTACCATTTCATGAACTTGTGCCGTCTCAGGCTGCGGTCACTGCACTGATTTCCAACGTCTCCACCAAGCACCGCGTAACGGCACTTCGTCACCCAAACCAAGTGATATTTACAATCCCAAACCGTATGGCTGCCGCGCTTGCACGCTTCCATCCAGCCAATCCACACTGCAAATCTCTGCGGGCCCTCCCTGCCGCCTAAAGGCGCCAGGTTTACAGATTCCCTATGGGGGACTCTAGAGCTCAGGTGCGAACCAGAGCCCGATGGACGAACTGTTTTTTGGTGGACAAGTTCGTCCCGGAAGTCCTGTAACGAAGCTTGCCGCGAGTCTTCTTCACCCCACAAGGTGCTTAACACGGCCGATGCTGCCCATCTTGATCCAAAAAGTGACCGTCGCTCGATACCGTTGGGCCCCCGCCCGGCGCGCTCCCGGACGTGCTTCCACAGCCGTTCAAGGGTGGTTGGCTTGAATATGAAAGCCGAGCCGACATACCGCCCTGTGGCCCATCAGCCATTAACGCGAAGGCGGGTTTTCTTGCCTCGCGCTCGAACTCGCCCGGACCATTCTTTCAAGGCGTCCAGCCATGCCGGGCAGCTCTACAAGTTAGTGGTCCTGAATGGCTCGCATTGGCCTTTCTCGTTTCGGGACCAAAATTCCGGCACCGTTCTTGCGCCCCAGAGGTTGCCTTCCATTAGTCCTGATCGGGACCAGGAAGTAAAACTTTCGCTGGGCTTGAGGTATCGGGGCACTCCGCCTGGCGAGTGTTCTTTCAATGCAGCAACCTTGCTGCCATTGGCCCTAGTCACACGTCAGTGAAATCTTGGCTATGCGGCCAGGCTCTGGCAACGATGACCGCTAGACCACGCCGATCACCCCAGCACGAGAGGTCTGAGCTGAATACGCCTTACCCAGACCTGGAGTTGACGGATACTCCTGCGAAGATTCGCGTCCGAGCTGCCAATTTAGCAAGGAAAAGGGCCCCCGGAAGGGGCTGTCGGCGGCTCTTTCGTGGGAACGAAAAAAGAAGAGAAGCAGAACTTTCCTGTGCAATTTTTGCACATGACGTCTCGTAACTGACTGATATTATTAAGCTATACTCCCAGTCCATCATCGGGGCCACGGCCACTTTATGATATTTATTTCTCATCATTTTTGTTTAACATCAAACTGTTAGAAGCTGCCGACTGCACACGAATTTACGCCAGGATACGCACGGCGCTGGGCGACCAAAACCGAGCGCCAAGTCAATCGCGGTGGGGCACCGACTAAGTCCCGTATCGCGCGCCTGAATACTTCGGCGAACTTATCGACCTTCATATCAACGACATGTGCGATGTAGGCAAGTCCCCTTGCCGCTCCAAGGCCGCGGCCCTCTATATGCTTCAAAGTCCCATATCAGCCGATCGAGTTCAGCCGGGAGCTGCGGTTGGTTCATTGGTCGTCGTAGGTTCTGGCGGCGCATCGCTGACCGTCTCCTGCTTCGAGCCGCCTCGAAGAGCAACGTAGATGGCGGGAATCACGAGCACTGTCAGCAGCGTCGACGAGGCGAGGCCAAACAGCAGCGAAATTGCCAAGCCCTGGAAAATCGGGTCGGTCAGGATGACTGCCGCCCCGATCATCGCTGCGATCGCGGTCAGCAGGATCGGCTTGAAGCGAATGGCGCCGGCCTCGAGCAAAACGTCGACCAGAGGCCTGTCGGTGCCCTTGGAGTGGCGAATGAAATCCACCAGCAGGATCGAGTTGCGCACGATGATGCCGGCAAGCGCGATGAAGCCGATCATCGAGGTGGCCGAGAACGGCGCGCCGAAGGCCCAATGGCCGAGCATGATGCCGATCAGGGTCAGCGGGATCGGCGTCAGGATAACCAGCGGCAGCCTGAACGAACCGAACTGCGCGACGACGAGAATGTAGATGCCCAGGATAGCCACTATGAAGGCCGCGCCCATGTCGCGGAAGGTGACCCATGTCACTTCCCACTCCCCGTCCCACAGAAGTGTAGGTTTGGATTCGTCGTCCGGTTGCCCGTGCAACGCGATCGTCGGTTTCGGCAGGTTACCCCAATCGGCCTTGGCAATGGCATCGTTGACGGCGAGCATGCCATAAACCGGCGCTTCGAACGCGCCCGCGAGTTCTCCCATTACCATCTCCGCGGGCCGGCCGTTGTGGCGAAAGATCGGGTAGGAGGCCGGCTCGCGCGTCACCCCCACGACATCGCCGAGTTCCACCACGTCGCGCGCGCCGGGCAGCGCGTTCGCCGGCACCGGCGTCGTCAGGGCGCGCTGATCGACCACGCCACCGCTCTTCGAGAGCGCCACACGGATCGCGATCGGTTGGCGGCCGCCGCCGCGGTGTGAGTAGCCGATCGTGGTGCCGCCATAGAGGTAGCTCAGCGTGTCGTATACGTCGGACTGCTCGACCTTGTAGTATTCGAGGTTGTCCTGATTGATCGCCAGCCGCACGCGCTGCGGCTGGTTATGGAAGCTGTCGTCGACGTCGACGATAAACGGGATGGAGGCGAACGTCTCGCGCACCTTTGCCGCGACCGCGCGGCGCGTCTCGGCGTCAGGCCCATAGATCTCCGCGAGCAATGTCCCAAGCACCGGCGGACCAGGCGGCGGCTCGACCACCTTGAGTACTGTGCCTTCTGGCATGGCAAGGCCTCTCAGCCGTTCGCGTAGATCGAGGGCGATGGCATGGCTTGGACGACTGCGCTCCCCCTTCCCCGCCAGGTTGACTGCGACGTCGCCCTGCTCGGGTCCGGAGCGAAGGTAGTAATGGCGCACCAGGCCGTTGAAGTTGAACGGCGCTGCCGTGCCGGCATAGGTCTGGAATGAAACCACCTCGGCCACGTCGGCGAGACGATCCACCACAGCCTGTAACAGCCGGTTTGTGTCTTCGACCGAGGAGCCTTTGGGCAGGTCCGCAACCACCTGCAATTCGGTTTTGTTATCGAACGGCAGGAGCTTCACCGTGACGTGCTTGGTGTAGATGAGCACCATGGAAGCCATGGTCGCGGCGCCGACGACAAGCAGGAAGGTCCATGACCGGAACCGCGACTTCAGGATGGGCCTTGCGACTGCGATATAGGCGCGGCCGAGCGCGCCACCGGGGCTACTGGCGTCATGGGCATGCGCCGAGCCTTGGCCCTTCTTGCCGAATTTCATCATCAGCCACGGCGTCAGCGTCACCGCGACGAAGAAGGAGAACAGCATTGCCGCAGAGGCGTTGGCCGGGATCGGGCTCATATAAGGGCCCATCAGGCCAGACACGAACAGCATTGGCAGGAGCGCCGCGACCACTGTGAGCGTCGCAACGATGGTCGGATTGCCGACCTCAGCCACGGCGTCGATCGCCGCCTGCTTGCGGGATCGCCCATCATCCATGGCCCAATGCCGGGCAATATTCTCGATCACCACGATCGCATCGTCGACGAGGATGCCGATGGAAAAGATCAGCGCGAACAGGCTGACGCGGTTCAGCGTGTAGCCCATGATGCGCGAGGCAAACAACGTGAGCAGGATCGTCGTCGGGATGACAACGGCCACCACCAACGCCTCTCGCCAGCCGATAGCGACTGCGACCAGCACGACGATGGAGATCGTGGCAAGGCCGAGGTGGAAGAGCAGTTCGTTCGCCTTCTCGTTCGCGGTCTGGCCGTAGTCGCGTGTCACGACCATCTGGACGTCCTTGGGGAATATTTCACCCCGCACCTGGTCGAGACGTTTGACGATCGTATCGGCGATGACAACGGCGTTCGTGCCCGGCCGCTTGGCAACCGCCAGCGACACGGCCGGGGCCCGTTCAAGTCCCTTGTCGGACTTGACGATGTTGGTGACCCGGTTCTCGGCCGGCGACGTCGCCAACACGATTTTGGCCACGTCGCGCACATAGACCGGCCGCGCGTCCCGCGCGGTCAGAAGCAGATTGCCGATGTCGGCGAACGTCTGCAGTGTCTGGCCGGCGATCAGCACCCGCTGCTTGCCTTCGTCACGCACCGTGCCGATCTGGAAGGATCTGTTGGCGCCGGCGACCTTGGCCGTCAACTGCTGCAGCGTGATGCCGTAAAGAGAGAGTTTTTCCGGATCCGGCTCGACCTGGATCTCTTCCGGCTGTTCGCCGACGATATAAGTCAGGCCAATATCCGGCAGCTTGGCGACCTCGACCTGAAGTTCATGCGCCAGCCGCGTGAGATCGGCCGAGGAATAGCGGCCGGCTGCCTCCGGCGTCGGTGTCAATGTCACCACCACAATCGCGACGTCGTCGATGCCACGCCCGACGATGAGCGGTTCGGGGATGCCGACCGGGATGCGATCCATATTGGCGCGAACCTTGTCGTGAACGCGCAAAACGGCGGCGTCGGAACTGGTTCCGACCTTGAAGCGTGCCGTCACCAGCGCGCCGTCGTCCACGGTTTGCGAATAAACGTGCTCGACACCGTCGATGCCCTTGATGATGGTTTCCAGCGGCTCGGTCACGAGCTTGACCGCATCCTCCGCCTTCAGCCCGTTGGCCGCGACATGGATGTCCACCATGGGCACGGAAATCTGCGGCTCCTCTTCGCGTGGCAGCGTGGCGAGCGCCACAAGCCCCAAGGCCAGCGCCGCCAACAGGAAGAGCGGCGTCAGCGGCGAGGCGATGAACGAGCGGGTGAGCCCGCCGGCAATGCCCAGTTTCATGGCAGGACGACCTTGTCGCCTTCGGCGAGGCCGGTCAGGACCTCGACCCGTGGCTGTCCGCCATCCTGGTATCGCTCGCCCAGCACGACTGCGACGCTGAGTGGTCCGTTAGCCGTAGCGACGGTGATGTAGTCGATCCCATGCACCGTGCTGACCGCCTGCGGCGGCACGCCGAGGATGGTCCGCTTCGCCACCGGGATAGACACCAGCGTACGCTCGTTGACAAAGAAGTTGCCGATGTCGGCGACCTCTACGTCGGCGATGACGCGGCCGTTCTCGATCTCCGGATAAACCTTGGCGATGCGGCCCTGGCGGGCCTTGATGAAGACGCCATCCGTACCGGCGCCGCGTTCGGCGATATCGACCTGGGCTCCCTGCGCGATCTCGGTCGCATGCCGCTCCGGCAGCGACAGTCGCAGATAGTATTGGCCCGAGGCCACCCGGGCGACCGGTTCGCCCGCCATGATCACAGAGCCGGCCGTCACCGGAACCGTCAGCACTCGACCGTCGGCCGGTGCAAGGGTGTCGCCTTCCTTGGCGCTCTGCTGGGTAACTGCCTTTTCGGCAACCGCGGCCGCCAGCTGGGCAGTGATGACGTCGAACTGGGTCTGAGCCGCATCGACCCGGCTCTGTGTGGCGGCACCTTTGGCCAGCAGATCCTGGGCGCGCTGCAGATCGGTCTTGGCATTCTCCATCTGGGAATTGAGGGCACCGATCTTTGCATCGGCCGCACGAAGCTGCAGAGCTATCTTGTCGTCGACGACGGTGGCGACCACGTCACCTTTCTTGACGACCTGGCCTTCCGTCACCCGCACCTGGGTGATGGTACCCGAAATGCGAGCGCGTGCCGGCACGATCGTGCGGCTCTCGACCTGGCCGAAGACAGCCTTCATTTCGGTGATGGTGGCGACCGCGACAGTGAAGTCCTCGGCTAGAGCGCCACCGCTGGCGAGCAGCGTGATGCCGAGCAGAAGCCCGTTGGCCAGGAAGAACCGTACGTATCTCATGGCAATGTGCCGCCCTCGGAACGAGTTGAAAGGACGGGAGGCGCGAGGGCACCTCCCGTATGGGACGCCAATCCTGGAAAGTCGGGGGCTACTTGAAGGCGACGCCGCTCTTGCAGCCGACTTTCTTGAAGACGATCGCCGCCGGGCACCAGCCCGTCACAGAAGCCTGCACCATATTGAGTCCGGCAAAGGCGGTTAGCAGGAACCAGTAGGGCGAATAGTAATAGCCGAGCGCGACGGAGATCAGCACCATGAACCCCGCGAACATTAGAACAGCCTTGTCGATCGTCATAATCTCGTCTCCTGAAATCTGCGCCGTGCCTATTCGGCAGGCTCCATGTGAATGGCCTTGAGCTTCTTGATCCCGAGCAAGTCGAGTGCCAGTCCCTCGTAGAAGGTCTCGCTCTTGCCCTGACGGACCTTGTGCAGGAAGTATTTCTCGAACCCCACTTTGGCTGCGTGCACCCATTTGCCCTGCGACGACCAGTTGACGTTGCGTGGCGGGATCTGCGGCTGCGCCACGAAGGCGATGCCTTCGTCGCCGAAGTCGGCCAGGCAGACCGCATTCCAGGTCGCGACAGCCCGCGGTTCCTCGCCGCGTAGCAGTGCGCCAATGTTTTCCGCCGTCGCCGTGACCATGGATTCGATCATGAAGCCGGTTTTTGGAACACCAACCGGCAGCGGCGTCTTGCCGACTGGAGGAATGGCGACGCAGACGCCGATCGAAAAGACGTTCGGATAAGTCTGGTTCCGCTGATGCTTGTCGATCGTGACGAAGCCGCGCGGATTGACCAGGCCCTCTATGTCCTTCACCGCCGGCACGCCACGGAAGGCCGGAAGCATCATCGAGAAGGCGAACGGCAGGTCGTGCTTGGCCCTCACCGAACCGTCCTCGTTAACTTCCTGCACATGCATGGTTCCAGTGTCGACTGACGAGACCTTGGCGTTCGTGATCCATTTGATGTGCCGATCGCGCATGGCACTCTCGAGCAGGCCCTTGGTGTCGCCGACGCCGTCCAGGCCGAGATGCCCGATATAGGGCTCCGGCGTCACGAACGTCATCGGCACCCGGTCGCGCACCTTGGCCCTCCGTAGCGCGGTGTCGAGGATGAAGGCGAATTCGTAGGCGGGTCCGTAGCAGGATGCACCCTGCACGGCGCCGACGATGACAGGGCCCGGATTACGGACGAGTTCATCGACCTTCGCCTTGGTGGCGGTCGCATGGTCGATATGGCAGATCGACTGAGTATATCCGGCAGGTCCCAGGCCGGGCACCTCATCGAACGCGAGGTCCGGCCCGGTTGCTATGATCAGGTAGTCGTAGTCGACAAACGTACCGTCATTGAGTTCGATCCGGTTTTCCTTCGGATAGACTTTCTTGGCGCCCTCGGATTTGAGCGCGATGTCGCGTCGTTTGAAAACTGCGGCGAGATCGACGGTGATGTCGTCGCGTTTGCGCCAGCCGACCGCCACCCAGGGATTGGAAGGCACAAAGGAATAGGACGTGCCGAGATTGACGACAGTGAGGCTGTCCTCGCGGCGCAGCTTCTCTCGCATTTCATAGGCCATGATGGTTCCGCCAAGACCGGCTCCAAGGACGACGATGTGTGACATGGGGTTCCTCCCGATGTTTCTCGTTCCAGCAATCTGACAGCAAGGCAGCAGGCTTGTGTTGATCTGGCTCAATTTGCCAAGGCCACGATTGTAGGTCGTTCCGTTCGCAAGCCAGGCTGATGGGCTTGCAATTAACATTCAAAGATTATAAATTCAAGAGTATGAATGTAAGAGAGATGATCCCGGCTTCGGGAAAGGCAGCGGATCTGCTCAGGAGCCTATCCCATCCCCAACGGCTTCTGGTCCTTTGCGCGTTGGGGAAGGATGAGCGCTCGGTGGCGGAGTTGCGCGAACTGCTGGGCATTGACCAGGTGCCGATGTCGCAGCAGCTCATGCGGTTGCGCGCTGACGGCTTGGTTGAATCGCGCCGCGATGGCACGACCGTCTACTACCGCATCACCCGGTCAGAAGTCCTGACAGTGGTCGAAGCGCTTCACTCGGCTTTCTGCTCGTGACGATAAGCGATGGCGAAGGACCTTCGCCGTCGCTCGCGTCGTCCAATTGAGCCGAAGGCCTCGAAGATCTCAAAGGCGGCACCAGGTCGGATCCGCAAGAAACAGGAGAATTACAATGTTTGGATTTGGAAGGCGGTCGACAGCCAAGACCCTGACCCCGACGCAAGTGCGCCAGATGGGCGATGCCGTTACGCTCGTCGACGTCAGGGAAGACGGCGAGTGGGCGTCTGGGCATATAGCCGGCGCCATTCATATCCCTTTGGGCAGGCTTCGGGACGAGATGGACCGCATTCCATCCGGCAAACCCGTCGTATTTTATTGCCACGCTGGCGGTCGGTCATCGCAGGCGATTGCCGTCGCCATGGCTGCGGGACAGCCGCACGATACGCATATGGGCGGCGGCATCAGTTCCTGGCGTGCCCAAGGGTTCCCGTCGTCAAGCTGATAGCGACGGGGTTTCCGTTCGGAGGTTTGATTTCGACGCCTCACGGTACTTCCAAGTGCTCAATCTGTTCGGAGGGCTGCGCACGAACCGCACGTAACTCATACCAAAGGGCATTCAGGATGCCGACCGTGGTGGCCAGTCCGAGGCCCAGGATCCAAGCGAAGTACCACATCGTTGCAAATCTCCAGTCTCTGATTCAATAAGCGGAGGAACCGGCGCCGCGCAAGGAAGCTTCGCTGACCTTCCCCCAAAGCACGCTGTAGACCCACGCCGTGTAGGCAAGTACGAGCGGAAGGAAGATCACTGTTGCGATCAGCATGTTGCGCAGCGTCGCCCGGCTTGAGGATGCGTCGAACACGGCAAGCGAATGGCCCGGATTCGTGCTCGACGGCAGGATGATCGGGAACATCGCCAGACCGACAGTCGCGATGATGCAGAAAATGCCAAGTTTCGACGCCAAGAAGGTGAGGCCTTCGCGTCGCGCCCTGAACCCGGCGGCGGCGAGCAGCGGCGCCACGATGCCGAGCACGGGCACCAGGCACAGAGCCGGCGTCGCGTAGAAGTTGCGCAGCCAGCCGTTCGCGTTTGCGATCACGGTCTTGCCAAGCGGATTGGACGGGCCATCCCAGACGATGGCGCTCGTGACCTCATAGCCGCCGAGCAGCCCGAGCCAAACAAGCACGCCGCCGCCGGCGAACAGGACAGCAGCGGCCAGCGCGGCCTTGCCGCCAATGATGCGGGCGCGGTCAGCCACCGGCCCTTCCGCCTTAAAGGCCAGCCACGCCGCGCCGTGCATGACAAGCATGGAAAGCGAAACAAGGCCGCAATAGAGCGCCACCGGATTGAGCAGGCCAAACAGGGTACCCTCGTAGGACGGGCGCAAGTCGGTGGAAAAATGGAACGGCACGCCTTTCAGGGCATTGCCCACCGCCACGCCGAAGACGAGCGCCGGGACGGCGCCGCCGATGAACAGCGCCCAGTCCCAGTTCGAACGCCAGCGGGCGTCTTCCCGCTTGGAACGGTACTTGAAGGCAACCGGTCGCAGGATCATCGCGAACAGAACTAGGAACATTGCGAGGTAGAAGCCGGAGAAGCTCAACGCGTAGAGCGCCGGCCACGCGGCGAAGATGGCGCCGCCACCGAGCACGAACCAGACCTGATTGCCCTCCCAGACCGGTCCGATGGTGTTGATGGCAACACGACGCTCGATATCGGTTTTTGCGACGAAAGGCAGCAATGCCCCGACACCCATGTCAAAGCCGTCGGTGACCGCGAAGCCGATCAAAAGGATGCCAAGCAGCATCCACCACACAATCCGCAGCGTTTCATAGTTGAAGAGAAAATCGATCATCGTCATTCTTCCTTGCAGGGGGCTTATCGGACGGCCGCGAGTCGGATCCGTGTGCGATCGCCAACGGGAAGCGCGATGTCCGCGCCGACAGCCGGACCTTTTGCTATCGCCTGCAGCATCAGCCGCACCTCGATCACGGCCAGCACCCCGTAGACGACGGTGAAGCCGAGGATGGTGATCAGGAGGTCAGGGATGCCGAGCTCGGACGTCGCCAGGAAAGTCGGCAGCGTCCCCTCGATGATCCATGGCTGCCGGCCAAATTCAGCAACAAACCAGCCGACCTCCGCGGCAATCCATGGCAGCGGCATCGCGATCAGCGCCATGCGCAACAGCCAGCGCGGCGCCTGCGTCTCGCGCATCGTGTGCCAGAGCGAGAGCGCAAAGACGGCAACCAGCAGGAAGGCGCACAACACCATCAGACGGAAAGTGAAGAAGATCGCCGGCACTTCCGGCACGGTCGACCATGCCGCCTGCTTGATCTGGTCGTCATTGGCCAGCCGCGGATCCTCGATGTAGCGCTTGAGCAGCAAGGCGTAGCCAAGATCCTTGCTTGTCGCGTCGAAGCTTGCGCGTGCCGCCGTGTCGCCATGGTTGACCTTGAGCTTCTCAAGCGCATCATAGGCGGTCAGCCCATTGCGGATGCGCCCCTCGGCCTTGTGGACGAGTTCGAAGATGCCAGGGATTTCCTTGTCGATCGAGCGTGTGCCGATAAGGCCCATGACCCAAGGGATATGCACGGCGAAATGGGTCGTGCGATCGCTCATGCTGGGAATGCCGAATGCGGTGAACGAGGCGGGAGCCGGCTCGGTCTCCCACATCGCCTCCATGGCGGCGAGCTTCATTTTCTGGTTGTCGGTGATGGCGTAGCCGCTCTCGTCGCCGAGCACGATGACGGACAGCGAAGATGCGATGCCGAAGGCCGAGGCGATAACGAAAGAACGCTTGGCGAGATCGACGTGCCGTCCGCGCAGCATATAGAACGCAGAGACGCCGAGCACGAAGACGGCACCGCAGACATAGCCCGCCGAAACCGTATGAACGAATTTAGCCTGCGCGACCGGGTTGAAGATGACGGCGACGAAGTCGGTTACTTCCATGCGCATCGTGTCGGGATTGAAGACCGAGCCGACGGGATTCTGCATCCAGCCATTGGCGATCAGGATCCACAGCGCCGAGAAATTGGTGCCCAGCGCCACAAGCCACGTGACTACGAGATGCGCGCGCGCCGAGAGCCTTTCCCAGCCGAAGAAGAACAGGCCGACGAAAGTCGCCTCCAGGAAGAACGCCATCAGCCCTTCGATTGCCAAGGGCGCACCGAAGACGTCGCCGACATAATGGGAGTAATACGCCCAGTTCATGCCGAACTGGAATTCCATGGTAAGGCCGGTGGCGACACCGAGCGCAAAGTTGATGCCGAATAACACGCCCCAGAACTTCACCATGTCGCGCCAGATGGTGCGACCGGTCATGACGTAGACCGTCTCCATCATCGCAAGCATGATCGACAAGCCCAGCGTCAGCGGGACGAACAGGAAGTGGTACATGGCCGTCAGCGCGAATTGCAGCCGCGACAGTTCCACGAGCAATGGGCTGGTCATGCGAGAACTCCATTAAAGCATCACCTCCGATAACTCCGTTCTGGTGCCGAGCCTTTGACGTGCATCAATTCGCTCATGGCCTTGGCATGAGATTGAACTGTCATGCTCAAGGCCACTCTGATTCGTCGCGACGAACGTCCAATGGCGGTAGCCAATTCCGAGGCGCTCACTGCGGGCAGGACGCTGTGCGTCGCGCACGGCCTGGCCGCCCCCGGCTTGCGTTCCGCCCTTGCATTGCAAGCAGCACGCGCCGTGCTGCGGCTTGCAATGATCGGCCTGGCGGCCATATTCGTGGGTGAGATGATCTCTGGCCGAGCCAACTGGCCGATGCTCGGCGCGGCCTTGGCCAGCGTTATCCTCGGCTCGTTGATCGGCCTGGTGGCCGACCGCGCTATTGCCAATACGGAACTGAAAGTCGCCAACGGCCTGCTTGAGGCGGTGCGCGGCGCCCTCGCCGCGGCTTCTCCAGGCGACATCCAGGCGATGCCACCCGGAACATTGATCGCAGGACTTCAACGCTATCCGCAAGCCGTGGCTGGCCTGGCGGTCGGACATCGCCTTGCGTCGATCATGCTGGGGTTGGGGCCCCTACTTGCCGCAGCCGCGATCATGGCCATCTCGTGGGAGGCGGCGTTGGCGCTCATCTTGCTGACCCCTGTGATGATTGTCTTCTTCGTCCTCATCGGCGGTGCGATCCGCAGCGGCGCCGAGGCGCAGGAGAAGGCCTTCGGTCGCCTCGCCGCCCAGTTTGCCGATCGCATCCGCACCTTGCCGACAATCTTGGGGAACCATGCGCTGATGCGCGAAAGGCGCAAGCTCGCGGCGCGGCTGGACACTTATGCCTCAGGCACGATGAGCGTGCTCAGGATCGCATTCCTCAATACCGGCATCATCGACTTCTTCTCGTCGCTGTCGATCGCAATCCTCGCCGTGTTTCTCGGCCTCGGACATCTCAAGCTCACCAGCGTCCCAGGCTTTGCCGGCCTTGAGCTCTGGCAAAGCCTGTTCATCCTCATGATCGCGCCGGAGTATTTCGTCCCGTTCCGCCGTTATGCCGAACAGTATCACGCCAAGGCTGAGGGCATCGCTGCGGCGACCGCGCTCGACACGCTTGTGCTGGCACGTCGTCAGCAATCCCCGGCTTTCGAAGCCGCCAAAGCCGCCCGCGACCTGGCCGATGCGACATCGCCCCTGCCACGGACCGGACTGGTGGCCATCACCGGACCGAGCGGATCGGGCAAGTCCACCCTGCTGCGCCATCTAGCCGGGATCGGCCCCGCGCCATCCATCGATCCGGAGGTCGATGCCCCGCCGGACGTCGCATGGTGCTCTACCGATATCTATGTACCGGAAGGCACGCTTGACGCCGCCATCGCGTGGCAAAACGGTCCCTGTTGCCGAACCCGGCTGCTGCTTGCAGCAGGCAATGTCGGCCTTCTCGACGACATGCTTCTGCCGGGCGGGCTTGATGCGTCGATCAAGGCTGGCGGTGAAAACCTATCTGGTGGGCAACGGCTGCGTATCGGCCTGGCGCGCGCACTGATTTCGGGCCGCGCTATCTTCGCCGACGAGCCGACCGCCAAGCTTGACCCCGCCAATGCCGCGATGGTGCGCCAGGCGCTCGTGGAGGCAGCGCGCACCCGGCTCGTCCTGGTGGCCACGCACGACAGGAGCCTGGCCTTGCTTGCCGGCAGAACGATCGACCTAGAGATGGGCAACAGGCAAACACGGGAGCGAGCCGGATGAATGATAGCACGTCTCCGATCGTCCCCGAAACCAAGACTGGCCCGCTGGAAGAAGCCAGCCGGCATAGAGTTCCGTGGCGGCTCGCCCTTGTTCTTGCGTTTGCCTCCCTGGCGGGCGGAATCCTGCTGACCGGCGTGTCCGTCTGGTTTCTCGGCGCTGTCGCGCTGGCGGGCCTGACGCCCGCCGCCTTGACGTTCAACTTCCATGTGCCGGCCGCATTCATACGCCTGTTCGCCCTGACGCGGACGGCGGCCAAATATGGCGAGCGCGTTGTCGGCCATCGGGCGGCGCTCACCGATCAGGTTCTGCGCCGCTCGACGTTGTTCGCCGCGATGGCGGCGGCACCGTCCGTGCGCAAGGCTGGCTGGCAGCTCGGCAATCAGGACCGTCTTGCCGACTATCTAGACGACGTCGAGGACGTGGATTATGCGCGCCTGCGCGTCAGCCTGCCGGTAGCGACGCTTGGCATGGCCATTCTATTGCTTATCGCCGCGACTTTATGGGTGGCACCGCTGGCGATGGCGCCGATCCTGCTCCTCATCGCCGTAAACATGTTCGGGGTGCGCGTCCTGGCAAGCCGAACCGACGCCGATCTGGCGGCCATGCGCCAAAGCAGGCAACAGGCCTCCCGCCTGCTCGGCTCCGCGATACAGGCCGTGGTGCCACTGCAGGGCGAACGCCGCTGGGGCCCGTTGCTCGACGAGCCGTTTGGCGGTTACGCCAATGCCCAGACGCGCGCGTTGGTGCTTCGCCACCGGCAGGCACTGCTCGACACGCTGGCCAACTGCCTTGCGCCATGTGCAATGCTCAGCATTCTGGTGTCCGCCTGGTTGTCAGGTCTGCGTGGCGAGGCACTGTTGCCGCCTGCCCTACTGGCCTTCGCCTGGCTGGCCGTCGCTGAATCCGTGCTGGGTGCATCGAAGATCGTCGTCGCCTTCGTACGCGAGAAAACTGCTCGGTCGGCTCTGGCTAAATGGAACACGCTGGACAGCGTAACGCGCCAGCATGTCGCGGAACGGATTTCGTCGTTGACGTTGGACCGATTGCCACGCCGCGCACCGGATGGCCGGCTGATCGGCAGGCCAATCAGCGCGACCCTCAAGGCCGGCAGGCCAACTGTCCTGCATGGCGCCAGCGGTTGCGGCAAGACCTCCCTGTTGAAACAGGTCGCTGGCTGGCTCGACGGCGGTGACGACTTCGTTCTGGGCGATGGCATCGAGCTCAACGTGGATGTGCGCCGCTCCATGAGTTGCTTCTGCGCCCACGACGCCACGGTTCTGGCCGACACCGTGCGCGAGAACCTGTTTGCCCCGCACGCCGGCGACGCTGAGTTGTGGCGCGCGCTGGACGCAGTCGAACTCCAGGGCCGGATCAGGGCCGCTGGCGGCCTTGATGGATGGATCACGCAAGATGTGCTGTCACTCGGTGAGGCGCAAAGGTTGAACCTCGCCCGCGCATGGCTTTCCGACAGGCCCGTCATGCTCCTGGACGAACCGACCGAGCATCTCGCGGCCGAACAGGGCCAGCGCATCCTCGACGCGCTGCTGCTGCGGCTGCGGCAACGCATCGTCATCCTTTCCAGCCATGACGAACTGGCACCGAGCGGAGCCACGGCGGTTAGGTTGCAATGACGGCGAATGGCTCCGGTTGAAGGGCCGGTACAACCGGCCCATTTTCAATCAATCCTACTCAACGGATTCCTCCTCGGCGGGTGCCGGGGTCTCATCCGGTAGGATTTGCGGTCCGACCCGGTCGGCAACGAGCATCGAAAGCATCATCTCGACGAGGCCATTGGCGGCCCCCTTCTCGCCACCGGTCGCGCCGATCTGGATTTGCGGCACAAGCGGCAGTCGGCCATTCTCGATCGCCTCGGCGAAGCGCATCAGAACCTGCGAGTTGAGCTGATAGTCCGGGCCGCCGAAGGCCGCGACCTTCTTCTGCGTGGCCTCGGCCTCCGCCAGGCCTACGGCGCGCACCCTCTCGGCATCCGCAAAACCGGTCGCCTTGATGCGTTCGGCATCGGCAAGCGCGATAGCCTTGATCATGTCGGCCTCGCCCTGGCCGGCGAGACGCACCTTCTCGGCTTCCGCCTTGGCAGTGACCTGAATGGTTTCCGCCTGCTGGCGGGTGCGGGCGAGTTGCGCCTTGCCCTCGTTCTCACTGATCTCGATGGTAAGAGCCGACGTCGTGATCTTGGCTTGCTGTTCGGCGAGCGCCTCCTTCTCTCGCAACGTGCGCTCCTGAATGGCCGCTTTCTCCTGCAATTTGTAAGTCTCGACCTTTTCGACTGCGATCTGGCGCTCGCGCAGCTGGATCAGGATCTGCTCTATACTGTTCCGGCCATTGGCGGCACGGGGCGTGCCGATCAACACTTCCTGCAGTTCGAGGCTGTAGGAATTGAATTTTTCGCGCATCTCCTCGCCCGATTTGCGCTGGATATCGCTACGCTCCTGCAGAAGCTGGATCAGCGTCTTTGTCTGGGCGATATTCTTGAAGTAGGCGGAAACCATCGGATCGAGCGTTTGTTCTACCAACCGCTTGATGTCACCGAAACGCTGCACCACAAGCGGCGCCTTCATATAGTCGATATGCACGACGACGGAGAGCGGCAGCACGGGCTCGAACGCGTCCTTGGCGATCAACGACACTTCAGACAGGTTCTCATCCAGCCTGTGTTCGCCGAACTGCTCCTTCGTCCATTTGAGCACGAAGTTTGTGGTCGGCACCGTGATGATATTGCCGGCATAGGTATTGAATGCGTACTTGCCTGGCAGCAGCGGTGTCGACCAGACGCCGCGTGCGCCGATCTCGACCAACTCGCCGTGACGGTATGCCTGCCCGGATATGTCCGTGCCGTGGCGACCGTTGTAAGAGACGACGACACCCACCGTGCCAACGTCAATGATCGTCTTTTCGACCAGTTCGACGGTCGCGAAAATGCGGTTGAGGAAGTAGCTGCCGTCGGCCAGCACCTGCAATTGCCGGCCACGGTAGCCACCGGCACCAAGAAACTTCTCCGGGTCCTGGAAATTGTTGTGGAAGTTCGGGTCGTTCGGATCGTTGGCGACGGTCGGTGCGATGATCTCGCCGTCCGGCAGGGCCGGACCGTCATGGATGGTGACGATACCGATCATGTCCTCGGCATTATGGATCACGACGGGCTCAAAGCCGCCGCGCTCCGAGATCATGCTGGACATATTGCTGAAAAGGTTCTGTTCCGACGAGCTCAGATTGACGGCATAGATCGACTGAGCGGTCAGCACGATGAATTGCGCGAGATTGATGGCATAGGTGCCTTCACGCAAGATCTTGCGTTGCGGTCCTTTCTGTCCACCTTTTTCGAGAAAACCGCGCACATCCTGGAAATCATCGGCGTCAGTGTTGGAAGCAAGTGTCTGCGTCGGAGGCAGCGGCTTGCCATCACGGGCAAAGACGTAGCCGATCTGACCCTGCGGGATGGTGACCAGATTGGCGCGATGCATCGAATATTGGAACGGCATGAAGAAATGCAGGCCACCGCGCACGACTTCCGGCTGGTAGCCTGCCTCACGGTTGAGCGCAATGAAGCCATTGCTGACGGAGCCGCGAAAACTCCATAGTTTTTCCAGGATGCCGAGCCTGTCGTTTGGGATGTAGCGGACCACGCCGCTCCACCAGAACAGGATTGCCAGCACGATGACGGGCACGGCTATCTCGATCGCCATCCATTCCATTGGGCCGAGATATTGCAGGGCTTCCATCTTTCTCTCCTATGGGGCGCGCGGGTTCGTTCACCCGAGGGCCACCCGGTTGGTGTTGATTCATGAAGCGGGGAGATTGCGCACCGACACGCTCGACGCACCAAGGGCGTGCCGAACGTTAGGGCTGCTCATTGTATGGGAAAATGACCGCGCGTCCCGAGTCCCCAGTGAGGGGTGTGGCCGCGAGCTATGTCACATCGTGGTTGCCTTGATAGACATTACAACAAACGAAGTAGGGATCGCGGCTACAGGTTTAAAGATATTGCGCGTGAAAATCGTATAAGTATTTTCAATGCTTTCTCTATTTCGAAAGCGTGGAAGTTGGCTTTTCGAAGTTGGCTGTATGAGTTGGCAGGGCGCGAAATGGCGCCGCGTTGAAAACTGAACGGCATGCTGTGTTTAAGGTTATGATTCGACAAGAGCGGCGATTTACCAAATCCATCAAGCCAGGAACGTACTCAGTCCCGCCGTCGATAAAGTGTCCAATCAATGCCCGAAAAGCCCCAGGCTGTGGCGGCGTCGGTTCGTTCAAAGGCGAGGACACAGCTCGACGAAGGTTGGACATATTGGAACTGCTCATGAGCGCCACCTTCGAGGATGAGCCAGTCTGGAGGTTGGGAGCACATTTTGTCCGCGGGCACCAATGATGCCTGGCGCCCAAGACGGCCGGCGAAATAATCGACGACAATTCCGGTTCGCAGATCATGACCGCTGGCGTAGGTGGTGTCGCCGTTAGGCGTCATCTGGCCTACCATCCTGGAATAGGAGCCGCGGCCGTGTTCATAGAATTGAAGCAGCGAGCTTGTATTGCCGACCAACATTGCCGCCAGGGCGGCTGCGGAAACTAAAAAACCCCTTCCCCCCGCCTGGAAGCCACGCCCCAGCAATTCGCCGACGACAAGAAGCAGCAGCGTCCCGCTGACGAGAAAGTAGCGCGGAAACCCGACATTCGGCAGATGCGCGGCTGCCATCAGCAAAGGCAGCCCGACGGTCCCTATCACATAAAGGCTGGTCCGGCGATCGCGCCAAAGGCAGGCGGAAACAAGCACCAGACCGCAAGCCGTGCCTATACAAATCCAGTCACTCATCAACGACGGCAGGCCGAACAAATAGCGGATCATTCCGCCGTATCCCTGCGCGAATGTCTGCAGCGAAAACGATGAAACGCCGCCGAATTGGAACCCGTACACCTGGCTGCCAAGGAGCACGCAAGCGGCGAGCGGAAGTACCGCCAAAAAGGCCGGTGCGAAAATCAGACCAACCTCGAGATTGGCGGAGGCAAGGCTGCCGGTGCGTGACCACGCAAGCCATGAAGCCCAGGCCACTAGGATCACCACCGTTTCCGCCATGGTCAGATGAGACAGGAAGCCGACTAAGACAATCGCGGCGAAACCGATGGCTGACCCGCGATTGTCGAGCCGGCGTTCCAGAAACAGCACGGAAAGCAGCGTGAACAACACGAGGCCAGCATAGCCTCTCGCCTCGGAACCGTAGTGGACCATCGGGTAGCTCGTCGCAAACAGCACGCTGGTAACGATGGCTGTGCGCCAACCGCGTGACGCCGCCAGCAGGCCGGCGGCAAGGACAGCGCCAACGCCCAAGGCCACCGACAGGCCACGTTGAAGCAATGACGAGGCGTCGGGGCCGATCAGATACAGATAGGCTGAGTTGAGGAAATGATTGTTGTCGTGATTTATGCGCCAGAATATCTGGTCGATCGAGGTTAGCGGCTCAAGCAGCGCAAAAGTCCAGATCTCATCGAGCCAGAGATCGCCGCGCGCGCCCAACAGGCGCAAGACCAAAGCCGCCGCCGCGATCACCAGCATTGCCAGCACTGACCCGGCGGACCATCGCTGGACGACGCCGGAGGAGGTTTCAGGGCCGCGAGCATCTCCCGCATCGGCTGGAATTGAAGCCTGTCCCAAGGCGCTCATGTCAGTCTTCCCGGAATGCGCGCGTCCGTTTCTCCAGTTCGTTTGGCGGCAGGCTGCCTCGAACCGTGTTGAAGTCCGCGCCGCTGCGCTCGTCGACGCCGTCGATGCCCTGCGGGGAGATGCGGGCCGCGACGGTCAGATCATCCGCCACCGGCACCATCGCGTTTCTGGGCTTCGGCAACATTGCCACATCACCCCGTTGCCAGCAGCGGTAACATATCCGTGATGGTCTGATAAGGGATTGCGAAGATACAGATCAAGAAAATCTTCTCTCTATTTGTAAGCAGTATCTAATTTACACTTTGATGTATTGTATATGTATGGGTATGATTCCCCTAGCCCTCATCGGAACAGATAATTCTGCGGCGAGGCCAAGTATGCGCATGACCGGACAAGCCGAAGCCGATCGAGATAGGCTGCATCCCAACAATGGAGATACCGCCATGAATGCGCCGAGCGCAGGAAAGACCGCCTACGACCCACAGCAATTGGAACCCATGCTGATAGCGAGACAGCATGCGGGCGATATCGATGGCATGGTCGCCCTGTTCGAGGCGGATGCGGTGATCGACCGCGGCGACGGACGTTTTCTACGCGGCCGCGAAGCCATTCGTGACTATTATGCCGAAGTCGTTGCGTCAGGACGGAAGTTTGCCGTGGGAGAACAGCGGCCTGCGCTCGTTTGCGGCGACCTCGCGCTCACCTCTACCCGCCTTCCCGATGGAGACACAACTGCCGAGGTTGCGAGGCGTCAAAGCGACGGCACCTGGCTTTGGGTGATCGACCGCTATTGCGTCGCTTGGGATTAGCTGATCGGCCGGGGACCATAAGTTCCGCAGTTCGCGAAGTCCTGCCACTGCTCACACAACAAAAACCCCTGCGTCCGCTGAGAACGCAGGGTATGGTGTTCGGCAATCCGATGCGGGCTACCGCCGCAGCGCGTATACGCCCGCCATGGTCTCGCCGGCGACGGGCAGCGCCATGTCGTCGTCCAGAAGCCGCGTGATCCGGGCAAAGCCGGTGAATGCCTTCCTGGCCTCTTCCGCCGACATCTGTCCCGACAAAGCGGCCGAGCAGCAATTCAGCGCGCACTGATACACAGGCCCACGTCTCCCCGTTGGCCATTTACGCAAGAAAACCATCGCCTCGGCGACACTATCCACTTCTTCTACAGGATGCCCTTGCCCGCGCGAGATTCGCACGGGGGAAAAGAAATGCAGGTAGTCCATCGGTTCCTCCCGGTCGATCGCGATGCCGCTCGATCGAACCCAATGAAACGCGCCGCACAGCACTTGGTTCCGCCCAGAAAACACAATCTTTCAAAATCTTTTGATCGATGGGTGCCGGCTAAACGGTCGGGAAATGACAAGCAACTTTGCGGCCGGGTCGATACTCCCTCAACTCCGGCCGCTCGGTGCGGCATCGCTCGACCGCGATCGGGCATCGAGGATGAAAACGGCAACCGGATGGCGGCTTGAGCGGGCTCGGCACGTCGCCACTGAGGATGATACGCTTGCGCGTCCCGGTGGGGGTCGTCTCGACGACGGGAACCGCCGAGATCAATGCCTGGCTGTAAGGATGGGCTGGCGCCGCGAACACCTCCTCCGCCGGCCCTTCCTCGACGATCGAACCGAGATACATGACCGCGATGCGCGTCGACACCTGACGCACCACCGACAGGTCATGGGCGATGAAGATGTAGGTGAGGTTCAGTTTTTCCTGCAGGTCGGCGAGCAGGTTGACGATCTGCGCCTGCACCGACACGTCGAGCGCCGAGACCGGTTCGTCCAACACGACGAGATCGGGATTGAGCGCTATCGCCCGCGCAATGCCGACGCGCTGGCGCTGGCCGCCGGAGAATTCGTGCGGATACCGCATGACATGGTCGGGTAGCAGTCCGACGAGATCGAACAGTTCAGCGACGCGGGCGGTGATCTCGCGGGACGACAGCTTGCCATGGATGCGCAGCGGCTCGGCCACCAGGTCGCCGACGCGCCGGCGCGGATTGAGCGAGGCCGACGGATCCTGGAAGACCATTTGCAGGCGCCGCCGCAGCGGTCTGAGTTCGGACAGCGATTTCGAGGTGATGTCGTCGCCTTCGAACAGCAGCGCGCCGTCCGATATGTCGTAGAGCCTGACCAGGCAGCGCGCCAGCGTGGACTTGCCGCATCCGGATTCGCCCACCAGCCCGACCGTCTCGCCGCGCCGCACGGTCAGGGAAACATTGTCGACCGCATGGACGGTTCGCAGGCCCTCGGCGGAAAAACGGGTGCCGATCGAAAAACGCTTGCCCAGCGAACGCGTCTCGAGGATCGGGCGGTCTTTGTCGGTCATCGGCCCGCTCATGCCTGCGCCACCCGGAAGCACGCCGCGGCGTGGGTGCCGATGCCGAGGTCGGGCTTGCTGGTCGCGCAAGGTTCGTAGTGAACCGGGCAGCGCGGACCGAAAGCACACCCTTGCGGCAACCGCAGCAGCGATGGCGGTGAGCCGGGAATGGCAGGCAGGCGGCGCGGCTTTTCGCCGGTCAGCGGCGGGATCGAACCGAGCAGCGCCCGCGTATAAGGATGTCGCGGGTCGGAAAACAGCTCCATGCGGCTGCCGCGCTCCACCACGCGCCCGGCATACATCACCATCACGCGGTCGGCGAGTTCGGAAACCACGCCCATGTCGTGCGTGATGAAGACCACCGCCGACTTGTGTGTCGCGCGCAGCTTGCGCACGAGATCGAGGATACCGGCTTGAACGGTGACGTCGAGCGCCGTGGTCGGCTCGTCAGCCACCAGCAGCGCCGGATTGCACGACAGCGCCATGGCGATCACCGCCCGTTGCCGCATGCCACCGGAAAGCTGGTGCGGATAGCGCGACATCGCCTCGTGCGGGTTGGGAAAATTCACCTCGGCCAGCAGTTCTTCGACGCGCTCCATCGCCTTGGCCTTGCTGATGCTGCGATGCGCGCGGATCTGTTCGGCGATCTGCCAGCCGATCGTGTAGACCGGCGTCAGCGCCGTCATCGGATCCTGGAAGATCATCGCAATCTCGTTGCCGCGCAGGCGCCTCAGTTCGCGTGGTGGCAGTCCCACCAGCTCGCGGCCCTTGTAGCGGATCGAGCCTTCGATGCTGGCGTTGGGATCGGTGATGAGCCCCATGACGGCCAGCAGCGAAACCGTCTTGCCGGAGCCGGATTCGCCGACGACGCCGAGGATCTCGCTTTCGCCGAGGTCGAAGGACACGCCGTCGATCGCCCGCACCAGCCCGGCATCGGTGCGGAAGGAGACTTTGAGATCGCGCACCGACAGTATCATGAAGTCCTCAGGCGCGGATCGAGAAGAATGTAGACGAAATCGACGACCGCATTGGCGATGACCACGAACATGGAAGCGTACATCACCGTCGCCATGATCATCGGCAGATCGAGGTTCTGCAGCGCGTCATAGGTGAGCTTGCCGATGCCATGCAGTCCGAACACCACTTCGGTCAGCAGCGCCGAGCCGCCCACCAGCGCGCCGAAGTCAAGGCCGAACAAGGTGACGAAGGCGATGAGTGACGTGCGCAAGGCATGGCGCAGCAGGATGCGCGTTTCCGACAGGCCCTTGGCCCGCGCCGTGCGGATAAAATCCTCCTGCAGGGATTCGATGATCGCCGCGCGCAACACGCGCCCGTAAATGCCGATATAGAGAATGGCCAGCGTGATCCACGGAATGACCAGGGTCAGAAACCAGCCTTTCGGGTCGTCGGAGAAATTCTTGTAGCCGAGCGGCGGCACCCAGGAGAACGCCCAGCTGTCGTGGTAGCGGCTCTGGGTGATCAGGTTCATCACCTCGCCCAGCCAATAGACCGGCATGGAGATGCCAAGCAGGCCAAGAGCCATCAGCAGCTTGTCCAGCCAGCTGTCGCGCGTGGCGGCGGCGACGATGCCGATGACGATGGAGACGACCACCCACAGGATCGCCGCGCCGAACACCAGCGAGAGCGTGACGGGAATGGAATCCATCACCGCCGGCACCACCTTCCAGCCGCGGTTGACGAAGGAAGTCAGATCGCCGGTAACGAAGATCTTCTCCATCATCGTCACATATTGCACGTAGAGCGGCCGGTCGAAGCCAAAGGAGTGGCGCACCGCTTCCAGCACTTCGGGCGAGGCGTTGCGGCCGGCGATGCGCGCCGCCGGGTCGGCACCCGGCGTCGCGAAGAAGATCAGGAAGACGATGACCGAGATGCCGAACATCACGAACAGCATCTGACCGAAACGGCGCAGGATGGCATAAAACATCAGTCGCGCCCCAGCCGAACCTTGGAGCGCGGATCGAGCGCGTCGCGCAGGCCGTCGCCGAAGACATTGAGCGCCATCACCGAAACGGCAATCGCCAGGCCTGGAACCAGCGCCACCAGCGGCCTGGTGTAAAGCAGCGCCTGTCCGTCCTGGATGATGGTGCCCCAGCTCGCGGCCGGCGGCTGCACGCCGATCGACAGGAAGGACAGCGCCGATTCCGTCAGCATGTTCAGCGCCATCATCAGCGGCACGAAGACGATGAGCGTGGTGGTGATATTGGGCAGGATATCGCGCCACAAGATGCGCCATCCCGGCACACCCAGATTGATCGCGGCGAGCACGAACTCGCTGTGGCGCAGCGACAGAACCTGCCCGCGTATCGGGCGCGCGACGTAAGGCACATAGACGATGCCGATGATGATGATCGGCAGCCACAAGCTGCCGGATTCGATATCGATCGGTCCGATCCTGATGCCTTGCGAGATGGTGACGATGGAAAGCGAAATCGCCAAGAGATAGATTGGGAATGCCCAGAGAATGTCTAGCAGGCGCGACAACACCGTGTCGGTGATGCCGCCGAAATAGCCGGCGATCAATCCGGCCAGCGTGCCGATCATCAGCGTGAAGAGGGTGGCAGCCCCGGCGATCAGCAGCGAGCTCAGCCCTCCATAAAGCATTCTCGCCATGACATCGCGGCCCTGGCTGTCGGCGCCGAGGAAATAGTTGCCGAGCTGCCAGGTTGGGCCGATCGGCGTATAGCCGAGGCCTAGCCCTTCGGTCGACGGCTCCATTACGGGAAGGTCGGCGCCGTCGACCTGGATGACGGCGTCGAGCGTCGAGGCGAAGGGGTCCGTGCCCGCCCATTTCGCATAAAGAGGTGCGCTGAAACAGGCGATGACGATCAGCGGGAACACGGCCAGGCACGCCATAGCGGCCCTGTCCGTTGCCAGCTTCGCAAACGCGACGGCCCAGGGCCCTCGCGTCTTGCGCGGCATGGCGTCGACTTGGTTGGACACGGGTATGTGCCTTGCGCGGTTCGTTACTGCACCCAGGCCCCTTACTGCACCCAGGATTGGGTGACAATCCAGTTGAACTGCGGGTTGAACTTGAAATTGCCGATGCGCTTGCTGACGAAATCAAGCCGCTTCGGCGTGAACAGGCCGACGGCGGCCGCCTTGTCCGTGACCTGCCTGTCGACTTCGGCCCACAATTTGTCGGCCGCCTTCTGGTCGGTCACGCCGAGATCCAGCGCCTTCTGCATCTTGGCGTCGATATCCTTGTCGCAGAAGCCGGAGATGTTGATCGAAGCGTCAGAGCCTTCGCGGTAGGACGCGCAGGAGAACAGGATGTTCAGGAAGTCCGAAGCCGCCGGATAGTCCTTGTACCACTGGGTGAGGGACATCTGCACCTTGTTGTTGGTGTTCTGGATGTAGGTGAACTGCAGATTGGACGATATCGGCTTGACGTCGGCGACATAGCCGATGCTGGTCAGCACGCTCTGCAGATAGACGCCGATCGACCGTGAAATGGCGGTGTCCTCGACGATGATGGTCACCTTCTGGCCCTTGGTGCCGGAGTCCTCGACGAGCTGCTTGGCCTTGTCGAGATCAGGCGCCGACCATTTGGCACCGGGATCCTTGGTGAAGGGGCAGTAGTCTTCGTGGCCGGGGAAGTCCGGCGGCAGCACCTGGCAGACCGGCGATGCCAGCACCTTGCCACCGAACAGCTTGACCAGCGTGTTGCGGTCGACCGCAAAGGCAACGGCCTGACGCGCCTTTTCATTGTCGAACGGAGCCATGCGGGTGTTCAACGGTGCGTACCACCATGCCGAAAGGGGCGAGATGTGCAATTGGTCCATGGACTTGCTGCCAAGTTCGCCGAGGCGGTCGCTGGGCAGCGCGTCGAACATCCAGTCCGCCTCGCCGTTCTGGATCGCGGTGACGGCCGCCTCCTCGGACAGGCCGAAATCATATTGTACGACATCCGGGTAACCGTCCGGCTGGGCTTCCTCGCTCCACTGCTTGAAATTGGGGTTGCGGGAAACCGTCATGCCCTTGTTGGGGTCGAAGGCGGAGATCATGTAGGGACCCGTGCTCGGGATGGGCTTGGAGCCCATGTCTTCCGTGGGCGTGTCCGCCGGCAGGATCACAGCATGCGGCAATGCCAGCTTGTAGAGGATCTCTGCGTCCGGCTTGACGAGATTGAGGGTAATGGTGCCCGCCGCTTCGTCGGCGACAATGCCGCCTTCAAGCGTGCAGCTCTTGGTGTCGGCCAGGCATTTGTCGGCTCCGACAATACCGGCATAGAAGGTGCCGGAGGTCGGCCCGGAGACCTTGAAGATGCGCTGGAAGGAAGCGACGACGTCCTTGAGGCCAAGCTCCTGGCCGTTGGAGAACTTGATGCCCTTGCGCAGCTTGAAGGTGAAGGTCTTGCCGTCATTGCTGACTACAGGCAACGCCTCGGCCAGGTCGGCAACTACGGAGAAGCCGTCCTTGCCCTCGGCTTTGCGGAAGGTGACCAGTCCGTCATACACCGGCTGGTACATCTGCCAGCCCTGGTCCGTGTAATTGATATGCGGATCGAGTGTTCCGGCCGCCGATCGGGCGAGCAGGCGAATGGTGCCGCCTCGGTGTTCCTTGAGGTATTCGGCTTGTGCCGGAGCGAGCCATGCGCCGGCCAGCAATGCAGCGGCCGATGCCGCCAAAAGCAGTTTCTTCATGTCGTTATTCCCCTTTTCTCAGTTGTCGTTGTCGTCCAGAAAATCTCCCACCACCTGCATGCATGCCTCTTGCTCCTCGACATGCGGCATGTGGCTGGAATGCTCGAATATCTCCCAGCGCGATCCCTTGATGCCGTCCTTGAAGGGCTGCACGGTCGCAGGCGTGGCCTCGTCGTGGCGCCCGGAGATGATCAGCGTGGGAATCTCGATGGCCTGCAGGCGATCGACGATGCTCCAATTCTTCAGGGTTCCGATGACGTGAAACTCGTTCGGCCCGTTCATCAGATGATAGACGGTCGGATTGCGTGCGATCTGGGCGAAGGTCTCGGTCACTTCGGGCGGGAAAGGCACGCGGCAGACATGCCGTTCGTAGAACCGCATCGTGGCTTCCTGGTAGGCCGGGTCGTCCGTCGTGCCGGCCTGCTCGTGGCGGGTCAGCGTCTCCTGCACATCCCCAGGTAGGTCGGCGCGCAACCTGTTGGCCTCTTCGACCCACAGCTTCATGGAAGCCGGTGAGTTGGCGATGGTGAGCGACCTCAAGCCCTTTGGCCGCGTAACCCCATATTCGGCGCCCAGCATGCCACCCCAGCTCTGGCCGAGCACGTGGAAGCCGCGGCGGATGCCGAGATGGTCGACCAGGTTTTCAAGCTCGTCGATGAACAGTTTTGGCGTCCAGAACTCGGCGCCTTTTTCAGGCAGCAACGTCGAATTGCCGCAGCCCAGCTGATCGTAATGGATGACGGCGCGGCCCTGTTGGGCGAGCAGCTTGTAAGCATCGACGTAATTGTGAGCGGCGCCCGGCCCGCCGTGCAGGATAACGACCGGAGCCTTGTCGGCATCGAGCTCGCCGCAGATGCGATACCAGGTTTCGTAGCCGCAGAAAGCGGCCCGCCCTTCCTTGCCTGCGATTTCGGACATTGCGGTTCCCTGCGTGGTTGAAGACATGCTGTTTGCCGCCTAGCTCGCAGTCCGGCCGGACTGCACCCACTCTTCCAGCATCTGCACGCCGAACGCCGTCGCGCCTTCCCTGCCCAAGGGCCGATCCTTGTCGGCCAGCTCCTTGCCGGCGATGTCGAGATGCACCCAGGGGCGGTCTTCGGTGAAATGGCGCAGGAAGGCCGCCGCATAGGGAGCGTCGCCATCTTCCATGTCCTTGGCGTGGTGCCGGAGATCGGCGAATGGCGATTGCAGGCCCTCGTCATAGGCCCGGTCGAGCGGCAACTGCCAGAACCGCTCGCCGACGTTTTCGCCTGCAGCGATCATTTGCGAGGCGATGGCATCGTCGGTGCTGAACAGGCCGGCAAAGATCGATCCGAGGCCGCGCATCACCGAATAGGTCAGCGTCGCCAGATCGACGATCACCGAGGGGTTGAAGCGCGAGGCGGCGTAATAGAGGCAATCGGCCAGGATCAGGCGCCCTTCGGCGTCCGTGTCGAAAACCTCGACCGTCTGTCCCGACGCCGTCGTGATGATGTCGCGGGGCTTGAGCGCGGTGCCGGACGGCATGTTCTCGGCGATGCCAAGGATGCCGACGGCGTGTACCGGGCTGCCTTGCCGGGCGAGCGCGATCAGCAGGCCGACCACCGCCGCCGCCCCGCCCATATCGGCCTTCATGTCGAACATCTGCTCGCCGCGCTTGATGCAGAGCCCACCGGAATCGAAACAGGCGCCCTTGCCGACGAAAGCCATCGGTTGGGAAGGAGCACCCTTGCCGCGATAGCGCAGCACCGCCACGCGCGGCGGTCGCACCGAGCCGGAGCCTACGGCCAGGATCGCATTCATCCCGAGTTCCTTCAGCCCCGCCGGATCGAGTATCTCGACATCGATGCCTGCTTCGCGCAGCGGCTCCAGATGATCGTGGAAACTGTCGGGGTGGAGATGGTTCGGCGGCAGGTTGACCAGCGTACGCGCATATTCGACGCCATCGGCAATGGCATTGATCCGCACCAGCGCTGGGGTCAGGTCCGTGCCGGCTGCCCCGATCAGCTGCACCCGCAACGTCCGATCCGAGCCCGCGCCCTGGCGCCGGTTGCGCATGTCGAAACGGTAGCGCCGCAGCCGCATGCCAAGCGCGACGCGCGACAGGATTTCCGCACCCGGCAGGTCGACGCCAGCGATTGGGTCCAGGACAAGCGTGGCGCCGCATTCGCCCTTGCCTTCCAGATGCGCGGCAAGCAAACCGCCGGCGCGTGCCAGTGAGAGGGCGCTCACGGCTTCGGCTTTGCCCAGGGCCAGGACGATGACCCGCCGGGCCGACACGGCCTGCGGGGCGATGAGATCGATGCAGGTTCCGGAATCGGCCAAGGCCGCCGAATCGGAGCAGGCACGCGACAGGATCCCGCCCATTTCAGCGTCCAGTGCCGCCGCCCGCGGGCCAAAGCCTGTCTCAGCGGTTTGCAGGATCACGACGACGGAGGTTTCCGCGGAAATCCCGTCAGCCGCTTCAAATACCGGCACTGGCGATTGAGGCATGGACTGGCATTCTCCCGTTTGCTGATGACTCCGGCCTCGGCGCGGCATGCATTGTGCGCAAAGCTTCGCCCGCCGACGGCTAAACCGGTCTCGCCGGTCTCTGCCGTTGGTGGAATGGTGCCGGAGGCCCCAAATAATTGTTTTCAGATGGCGACTTAGTCGCTCTTGCCTTTGGGTAGCGCCGAACGGCCCAGGCGATCAAACGCCAATTTTGCCCAAGTCGATTGACAAAAACTCAACCGACAATTCATGATCGGCCAATGGCCCTACCCTCACTCAACGGCATGCGCGCTTTCGAGGCCGCCGCACGTCTCGGCAGCGTCAAGGATGCGGCCGAGGAATTGCATCTGACGCCCTCCGCCATCAGCCGCCACATCCGTGCGCTCGAAAGAAATCTCGGCCAGGATCTGTTCGAGCGCGGGTTTCGCCAGATAACGCCGACCATCCGGGGCTCCTACTATGCGCGCAGCCTCTCCGAAGCGTTCGAAGCGATCTGGCGCGCCACCGACGATGTCAGCCTTGCCGATGGTCCGAGCCACGGCAGGACGCAACGCGTCCGGGTCCTGTGCGTCCCTGCCGTCCTGAACCTTTGGCTGGCGGACCGCTTGCCGAATTTCCGCCGGCTGCATCCGGCGGTGGAACTGGAGATCTCGACGTCAGGCAAGCGCGCCAACTTCTATTTGGCCATTGTCGACGAGTTCGTCTACAAGGCCGGCCCGGCTTTGACCCTGCTGATCCCGCTGGTTCTGACGCCGGTCTGTGCACCCTCATTGCTCGATGGGCCCGTGCCGCTGCGATCGCCCGCCGATCTGGTCAACCATCATCTTATCCATGAGTGCGAGAGCATGAGATGGAAGAGGTGGCTGGAGCAGGAAGGCGTTTTGGACACGACACCGAAATCCAGCACGACGCTGGATGACTGCACGCTGATCATGCGCGAGGCGATCAATGGCGCGGGAATTGCGCTTGCCGACACGATGATGGCCCAGGATTTTCTTGAGCAAGGCAAACTTGTCGCGCCGTTTCAGGCCCGTCATACCTATCCGGCCGGGATCTACCTGCATCAGCGCCGCAGCATCGGAAACAAGCCGGGCACCGGCCTGTTTCAAGACTGGCTGTTGTCGGAAGTCGAGGACCACAAGCGGGTGATGGCTGTCGCCTAGGTAGCTGCGATCCGAATCACCGCCCCGTTCAACAGTGACCCACCATCGCGGCCCCTCGATAATCGTGGTTCGCATTGAATATCTTTAAGGTCAAAGCCGGCAAATCAGTTGCTTGTCGGTTCCCCAGCGTCAGGCGTAACCTCCGCGGTCATCGCGTGGAGGCGCGTGGCAATCAAGGGGAGGACATCGCAGTGACCATACAAGGCGCATCGCCTGACCTGTACAACGAGGATCTGGCTCCGGCCAAGGTTCGCAACTGGGGACCGTTCTCGATCTTCAACGTCTGGACGTCGGACGTCCACAGCCTATGGGGCTATTATCTCGCCGCCAGCCTGTTTCTGTTCTGCGGCGGCTTCGTCAATTTCATCATCGCCATCGGCATCGGCTCGCTGATCATCTACGCGCTGATGAACATGGTCGGCTATGCCGGCGTGAAGACCGGCGTCCCCTACCCCGTGCTTGCCCGCGCTTCCTTCGGCATCTGGGGCGCCAACATACCGGCACTCGTGCGCGCCATCGTCGCCTGCTTCTGGTACGGGGCGCAGACGGCCGCCGCATCGGGCGCCATCGTGGCATTGTTGACTCGCCTGCAATGGTTCGACGAATTCAACAAGACATCACATCTTCTCGGCCATTCCACCCTCGAAGTGATCTGCTTCGTCATCATCTGGGCGCTGCAGTTGCTGATCATCCAGAAAGGCATGGAAACGGTGCGCCGCTTCCAGGATTGGGCCGGACCGGCAGTCTGGGTGATGATGCTGCTCCTGGCCATCTATCTCTGTGTCAAATCGGGGAGCTTCGCTTTCACCAGCGACATTCCGATGGACGTGCTGCGCGAAAAGACCGCCGATGCCGGCATTCCCGGCGATCCAGGGTCGTGGACAGCACTCTTCGGGGTCGCGGCGATCTGGGTGACCTACTTCTCGGCGCTCTATCTCAACTTCTGCGACTTCGCCCGCTACGCGCCGGACAAGGCCGCATTGCGCAAAGGCAACATCTGGGGCTTGCCGATCAACCTGATCCTGTTCTCGCTGGTTGCCGGCGTCACCACCATCGCTGCCTATGACGTCTACCATGAGGTGCTGCTGCACCCCGACCAGATCTCGGCCAAATTCGACAGCTGGTTCCTGGCGGCGCTCGCTGCCCTGACCTTCGCTGTGGCGACGCTCGGCATCAACGTCGTCGCCAACTTCGTCTCGCCGGCCTTCGACTTCTCCAACGTCTTCCCACGCCAGATCGACTTCAAGAAGGGCGGCTACATCGCCGCGGTGATCGCGCTGGTGCTCTATCCCTTCGCGCCCTGGGAAGGCAGTGCGGCGCATTTCGTCGGCATCATCGGCGCGACGATGGGACCGATCTTCGGCGTCATGATGGTCGACTACTATCTCATCCGCAAAGGCGAGGTCGACGTCGAGGCGCTTTATCGCGAGGACGGCGAGTTCCGCTTCCAGGGCGGCTGGCATGTCAACGCCTTCATCGCCGCCGGCATCGGCGCCGTGTTCTCGTCTATCCTGCCGAACTTCACCAACTGGCTGCCGTCCTGGTGGGGCGTCTACGGCTGGTTCTTCGGCGTCGCCATTGCCGGCGTCATCTACTACGTGCTGCGCACCGCGGCGGTGGGTGCCAGCGCGAAGACGGCAAAGGCGTGAAATGAGGGAGTAGGGAATAGCACCTCCCTACTCCCTACTTTCCGACCATCTCCGCCAGCTTGCGAACCGTGTTCCAGTTGCGCGAGGTGCCGATGCCGAGGCGCTTGTGGTTCATTGCCGCGAGCAGCCGTGATGTTGGCCTCTCGCGAGAAAAGAACACCCAGATGTCGCCGTCGACCCAAAGTATTTTCTCGTCCTCGGCGGCACGCGCCTGGAGTGCCGCAACGGCGACCGCCGGTGCGCGCTCCCGCATCACCCGCACCGCGACCTGATCGCCGGCTTCGGCGGATTCAGTGGAAAACGGATTGGCGGCGGCGAGCTTCAGCCAGCCTCCAGCGTCACGCACGATGATGTCGACATGGCGGCCAAAGGTCTTTTCAAAGGCCGTCTCCAGCCGTTGCTCCAGACTGGAAATCCTGGCTGCTCGTGCCTCGAACACGAGATTGCCCGTGGCCACCAGCGTGCGGGGATTCTTGAAGCCCAGCTCGTAGGCCATGGCCTTGAGGTCGGACATGACCAGACGCCGACCGTCGCCCAACCCGATGCTGTAGAGCAGCGCGACGTAGGTTTGCATGGCGGCGCGGCCGGTATCGGCCTACACCAGCCGCGACTGTTCCACCGCCGCCTCGATGAAGCTAGCGAACAGCGGATGCGGATCGAGCGGCCGGCTCTTCAACTCGGGGTGATACTGCACGCCGATGAACCAGGGGTGGTCGGGATATTCGACCGTTTCCGGCAGCACGCCGTCTGGCGACATGCCGGCAAACACCAGCCCGCAATCCTCGAGCCGCTCCTTGTAGTCGATATTGACCTCGTAGCGGTGGCGATGGCGCTCGGAAATCTGCGTGTCGCCATAGATGTCGGCGATCTTCGAGCCCTTGGCGAGCTCGGCCTGATAGGCGCCGAGCCGCATCGTGCCGCCGAGATCGCCGGTCTCACGCCGCTTCTCCAGCATGTTGCCTTTCAACCATTCGGTCATCAGGCCGACGACGGGCTCCTGGGTCGGGCCGAACTCGGTCGAAGACGCGTGCTCGACGCCCGCCAGCGACCGTGCCGCCTCGATGCAGGCCATCTGCATGCCGAAGCAGATGCCGAAATACGGCACCTTGCGCTCGCGCGCGAACTTCGCCGCCAGGATCTTGCCTTCGGAGCCTCGCTCGCCAAAGCCGCCGGGAACCAGGATGCCATGCACCTTCTCCAGCCACGGCGTCGGATCCTCCTTTTCGAAGATTTCCGATTCGATCCAGTCGAGCTTGACCTTGACGTGATTGGCCAGCCCGCCATGCGAAAGCGCCTCGATCAGCGATTTGTAGGCATCCTTGAGGCCGGTGTATTTCCCGACGATGGCGATGGTCACCTCGCCTTCCGGATTGTGGATGCGGTCCGACACCTTCTGCCAGGGCTCCATGCGCGGCTTCGGCGCCGGGTCGATGCCGAAGGCGGCAAGCACTTCCGAATCGAGGCCTTCCTTGTGGTAGGCCATCGGCACGTCGTAGATGTGCGGGACGTCGAGCGCCTGGATGACCGCGCTTTCCCTGACATTGCAGAACAGCGACAGCTTTCTGCGCTCTTCCTTGGGAATGGCGCGATCGGCACGCACCAAAAGGATGTCGGGCGCGATGCCGATGCCGCGCAATTCCTTGACCGAATGCTGGGTCGGCTTTGTTTTCAACTCACCCGCCGTCGGGATGTAGGGCATCAGCGTCAGATGCACGTAGACGGCGTTGTTGCGCGGCAGATCGTTGCCGAGCTGGCGGATCGCCTCGAGGAACGGCATCGCCTCGATGTCGCCGACCGTGCCGCCGATCTCGCACAGCACGAAATCATAATCGTCATTGCCATTGAGGACGAAATTCTTGATCTCGTCGGTGACGTGCGGAATGACCTGCACGGTGGCGCCGAGATAGTCGCCACGCCGCTCGCGCTCGATGATGTTCTTGTAGATGCGGCCGGTGGTGATGTTGTCCTGCTGGTTGGCCGAGCGGCCGGTGAAGCGCTCGTAATGGCCAAGATCGAGATCGGTCTCGGCACCGTCATCGGTGACGAAAACCTCGCCATGCTGGTACGGCGACATCGTGCCGGGATCGACATTGAGGTAAGGGTCGAGCTTTTTGATGCGTGCGCGATAGCCTCGCGCCTGCAGGAGAGCCCCAAGGGCCGCTGCGGCAATGCCTTTTCCAAGTGAGGAAACCACGCCGCCTGTGATGAATACATATCGCGCCATGGGAGTCATCGCTTAACGCGGCCGGATTGATTCCGCCAGAGAAAAAACCGCCGCGAAGGCTTTTTCCCAAGATGGCGCTCGGACCGAGATCCTGAAAGTGGATTCCGGTTTCGGACAAATGTTTTCCGTTTGTCCTGGGATCACGACCGAACAGGCCTGGTCGTGGGCAAGGCAAAACAAAAGGGCCGGCTGAGCCGGCCCTTTCGGCATGTTGATGAAAACGTCAGATGATGACGACTTTGGTACCGACCCTGACGCGGCTGTAGAGGTCCATGACGTGCTCGTTGATCATGCGGAAGCAGCCATTGGAGGCGCTGGTTCCGATCGACTGCGGCGCGATGGTGCCGTGGATACGCAGATGCGTGTCCTTCTTGCCGTCATAAAGGTAGATGGCGCGGGCGCCGAGCGGATTCTGGCCACCACCGTTCATGCCGTCCTTGAACCGGCCGTAGTGATTGGGCTCGCGCTTCTGCATGTCCAGTGTCGGGATCCAGCGTGGCCATTCCTGCTTGTCGCCGACCGCGACCGTGCCCTTGAACTGCAGGCCCTCGCGGCCGACAGCGATGGCGTAGCGCCGAGCCGTCGTCGAGGATTCGACGAGATAGAGCCGGCGAGCGCTGGTGTCGATGACGATGGTGCCAGCATCGTAGCCAGTGAATTCCACGTCCTGCGGCACGAATTCGGGCTTCACCTTGAAGGGCTTCTTGGAGTCCTTCTTGGCGAGCGCGGCGTCGAGCGCGCGTGTCTCGGGCAGATATGAGATGGACGAGGAGGAAGACGTACCGCCGAAGAGGCCGGCGAACAGGCCGCCGCTCGACTGCTTCTGACCGATGACTTCGCTGCGCAACTCACCGTCATTGCCCGTCGCCGCGACGTTCATCGCCTCGGGCGTAATCGGCTCTGCCGACTGGATCGGCTCTATCGGCGCCACCGGTTCGATCACCTTGGTGGTCTTCTTGGCCGGCTTGGCCTCGGCCACTTCGGTTGCCGGAGCAGTCTTGCCCTTCGCGGCCAGGAAGGCCTGCCGGTCCGCCTCGGCCCTCGCCTTGGCTGCTTCGCGCATGGCCAGCTTCCTGGCTTCAAGCGCCTTGGCCTTGGCGTCCTCCTTGTCGGCAACGATCTTGGCTTCGATCTTCTTGATCTGGGCGAGATCGTCCGGTGTCGGGTTTTTCTTCTTCTTGAGAAGCTTCAACTGCGTTGCGTCGCTTTTGACGGCGACTCTGATGGCGTCGGTTCTTTCAAGCGATACCGACTGCTGTGCGGCCATGTTTACCGGCATGCCGGCGAAGGCCGGGGAGCTCAGGCCGACCACGGCGCAAAGTCCCAGGAAAATGAAGCTGCGAAGCTGCATGGCGAAGATCCGATCGTTCAATGCTTGTTGCCCACGGCGTCGCCCGGCGTCCCCCAAGGACACCGAAGTTGCCGCGTGCAATCTATAGTCGAATAAGGGCGTATGCCTCAAGCGGGGGGCTGCAACAGCCCCCGTCGAATCTTCGTGAACGCGCAGCATTTGCCGCGACTGTGTTCAAACGATCACAGGTCGCGGGTTGGACCAGGTGCGGCTTACTTGTTCGGGACCTGCGGTGCCGCCGGCGCGGTGTTGGTGGTGCCGTTGCTTGCCGGGGGCGTCGTGCCGGCGGCAGGCGCGGTGGCCGGAGCCGCGGGCGTCGTTGCGGCGTCGTTGCCGGACGGCGGCGTCGGCTTGGTGCTGCCGGCGGGTGCCGGGGTCGTCGTGCCCGGCAGCTGGTTGAGCACGCCTTTGCCGGCGCCATCCGACGTCGCCGGAACGCGGTCGAGAATGTCGATCGGCTTCTCGCCATAGCGGGCAATGATTGACAAGGTCAGCGACGTCACGAAGAAGGCCGCCGCCAAGATCGCCGTCGCCCGGGTCAAAGCGTTGGCTGCGCCACGCGCCGTCATGAAGCCCGATCCGCCACCAATGCCAAGGCCGCCGCCTTCGGAGCGTTGCAGCAGCACCACGCCGACAAGGGCGAGCACGACCATGAGATGGATGACGATCAGTACGGTTTGCATAGTTTATCCTGGCAAGGCCTTGCCCGGCCGTGGACACGACCGGTGAATTGGAGGCGGCTCAATACAATGCTTTCACGGCATTTCCAAGCCCGTGGCCGGAATATGGGAAGCAACGCGCCCTTTGCAACGACTTTGGACGGGACGAGCCCCGCCCATCGTCGTGTATCTCAGCCTGAAATGCTGCGATAGGCTTCGGCGATACCGAGGAAATCGGCCGCTTTCAGGCTGGCGCCGCCGACCAACGCGCCATCGACATTCCGCACACCCAGCAGTTCCACCGCATTGGACGGCTTGACCGAGCCGCCGTAGAGAATGCGCATCTTGGCGGCTGCCGCACCAAGCTTCTCCGCAAGCTTTTCACGGATATGCGCATGCGCTTCGGCCACGTCGGCCGCGGTCGGCGTCAACCCGGTGCCGATAGCCCATACCGGCTCATAGGCAATGACGGTGTTGGACGGCGTGGCACTTGGCGGCACCGACCCGTCGACCTGGCGCGCCAGCACGTCGAGCGTGGCGCCCGCCTCGCGCTGCTGCTGCGTTTCGCCTATGCAGACGATGGCTACAAGCCCGGCGCGCCATGCGGCGGCGGCCTTGGCCTGGACCGTCGCATCGTCCTCGCCACGCTGTTCGCGGCATTCGGAATGGCCGACAATGACATGGCTCGCGCCCGCGTCCTTCAGCATCTCGGCCGAGATGCAGCCGGTGTAGGCGCCAGTTTCCTTGGTGTGGCAGTCCTCGCCGCCGGCATGGACGGGCGTGCGCGACAGAATCTCCGCGGCGTGCGAAAGCAGCGTCGCGGGAACGCAGACCAGTGCTTCGGTCTCCGCGTCGAGCCCGCTCATGAACCCGTTGCCGATCATCCTGAGTTCGTTCAGCGAGGCGCTGGTGCCGTTCATTTTCCAGTTGCCGGCGACAAGCGGGCGAATTCCAGGCGTCATGGTCTGCTTCTCCGGGCAATATCAAGCTGTGGCCCTCACTACCAAAATCAGGCCACAAAGCAATCGACAGTGGACCGGAAGGGCGCTATTGCGCTTGTTTCAAACTCGGCGCATGCGAAAATGCGCATAAATCGGAAGTAACGATGCTTGGTGTATTGAGAAGCGCGGCGGGTACCTGGGTCGCGAAGACATTGCTTTCGCTACTGGTGGTCAGTTTTGCCGCCTGGGGCATCTCCGGACGGCTGATGGGCGGCTTTGCCGGCCATGATTCGGTGATAACGGCGGGTGGCACCAAAGTATCGATCAACGAATACCGCCTCGCCTATGATCGCCAGCTCGCCGTCATGTCGCAGCAGTTCGGCCAGCGTCTTACCCATGAACAGGCGAAGGCGCTCGGCATCGACAACACGGTGCTGTCGCAACTCGTTTCCGGTGCCGTTCTCGACGAACAGGCGCGCAAGCTGGGGCTGGGGTTCTCCAAGGACAAGCTCGCGGAACTGACGCGGGAGGAACCCGCTTTCCGGGGGCCGGACGGCCAGTTCGACCGCAGGGTCTTCGAGGGACGGCTTCGCGATCTCGGCATGCGGCCCGAGGACTATTTGAAGAACAAGGCCCAGGTCGCGGTGCGCCAGCAGATCGTCGAGGCGGTTTCGGACGGCCTCAAGGCGCCGGATACATTCTTCAAGGCGGTGGCGCTCTACCGCGGCGAAGACCGCACCGTCGACTATCTGACGCTGCCGAAGACGCTCGTCGAACCGATCGAGGCGCCGAGCGACAGCGTGCTTCAGGCCTATTTCGAGGCCAACAAGAAAACCTACGCGGCACCTGAATACCGCAAATTCTCTTATGTCCGCCTCGAGCCGGTGGACATCGCGGATCCGACCGCCGTCACCGACCAACAGGTCAGCGACGACTACAACAAGAACAAGGCGCGCTACACCACGCCCGAAATGCGCACGATCGAGCAGCTTGTGTTCAAGACCCCGGATGCGGCCAAGGCGGCGCTCGATTCGCTCAAGGCCGGCGCCACTTTCGAAAAGCTGGTGACCGCCGAAGGCAAGACCCCGGCTGACACGCTGCTTGGCACCCTCGCCAAGGACAAGATCGCCGACAAGGCGGTTGCCGATGCTGCCTTCGCGCTGAGCGCCAATGAAGTCAGCCAGGTCGTTCAGGGTGCCTTCGGTCCGGTGTTGCTGCGCGTCACCGAGATCAAGCCCGAAGTGGTGAAGCCGCTCGCCGAAGTGTCCGGCCAGATTCGCAAGGATCTGGCTCTTGGCGAGGCAAGCCGCATCCTTTTGGATGTGCATGACAGTTACGAAGACACCCGCGCTTCCGGAAGTTCGCTGGCCGACACGGCCGCCAAGCTGAAGCTGAAGGACATCACCATCGAAGCCGTCGACCGCAGTGGCCTCAGGCCGGACGGCTCCATCGTCAAGGACCTGCCGGAATCGCCGCAGCTGATCAAGGCGGTCTTTGAAGCGGAACCCAACACCGAAAACGAAGCGCTGACCACGGCCGACAACGGCTTCGTCTTCTATGAGGTTGCTTCGGTCACGCCGGCTCGCGACCGGACACTGGACGAGGTTCGCCAGAAGGTTGTTGCCGACTGGACGGCGGCGGAGACCACCAAGCGCCTTGCCGCCAAGGCGGGAGACCTTGAAAAGCGGCTCAAGGCCGGCACCACGCTCGACGTCATCGCCGGCGAGCTCAAGTTGGAAAAACAGACCAAGCGCGGCCTGAAGCGCGAAGCCGACGACGCCGATTTCGGCAAGGAAGGTGCTGCCGTGATGTTCGGCGTCGGCGAAGGCGGCACCGGCTTGATCCCCTCGCCCACCGGCGACGGACAGATCCTGTTCAAGGTCGCCGAAGTGTTCGAGCCTGCCGGGGCCGATGCCAGTTCGGTGCCGGAGGACGCACAGAAGTCCTTCACCTCCGGCATGTCGGACGATCTGCTCGACGAGTTGGTGGCGCAGTTGCAGACGCAATACGACGTCCGCATCGACCAGGCCGCCGTAGCCCAAGCCTCGACAAGATGAGCGCGTTGAAAACCCATATCGCCAAGGTCGCGGCCGGCACCCCGCTTTCCTTCGAGGAAGCGCGCGAGGCCTTCGACATCATCATGTCGGGCGACGCGACCCCCGGGCAGATCGGCGGCTTCCTGATGGCGCTACGCGTGCGCGGCGAGACGGTGAGCGAGATTTCGGGCGCCGTCGCCACGATGCGCGCCAAGATGCTGCGCGTCGAGGCGCCAGCCGGTGCCATCGATATCGTCGGCACGGGCGGGGACAACTCCCACAGTGTCAACATTTCGACCGGTTCGGCATTCGTCATCGCCGCCGCCGGGGTGCCGGTCGCCAAGCACGGCAATCGCGGCCTGTCCTCGCTGACCGGCGCGGCTGACGTGCTGATCGCGCTTGGGGTCAAGATAGACATTGCGCCGGAGACGATTGGCCGCTGCATCCATGAAGCCGGCGTCGGCTTCATGTTCGCGCCCGCGCACCATCCGGCGATGAAACATGTCGGACCGACCCGTGTCGAACTCGGCACCCGCACCATCTTCAACCTGCTTGGCCCCCTCTCCAATCCGGCCGGCGTCACCAGACAGATGGTCGGCGTGTTCCTGCCGGAATGGATCGTGCCGGTGGCAGAGACATTGAAGGCACTGGGCACCGAGCATGCCTGGGTCGTTCATGGCGACGGCTATGACGAAATCACCACCACCGGCGAGACGCAGGTGGCGGAACTGATCGGCGGTGAGATCCGCAGCTTCACGCTGACTCCGGAAGAGGTTGGATTGAAGCGCCACACCAAGGACGAGCTGCGCGGTGGCGACGCCGCCTACAACGCCAAGGCATTGCGCGATATGCTGGGCGGCGCGGCCGGCGCCTATCGCGACACCGTGCTGATGAATGCCGGCGCCGGGCTGGTGATCGCGGGCAAGGCAACGACGCTTGGCGACGGCATCGCGCTTGCCGCGCAAGCCATCGACAGCGGCCGGTCGCTGCAGGTGCTCGATCGTCTGGTCGAAATCTCGAACGGGTGAACCGTGTCTGACATTCTGCGCAAGATCGAGGCCTACAAGCGCGATGAGATCGCGGCGGCCAAGGCACGCGTGCCGCTGGCCGAGATCAAGGCGCGCGCGAAAGATGCCGACGCGCCACGCGGCTTTCTCGCCGCGCTCGAGGCAAAACACAGGTCGGGCAGCTTCGCCCTGATCGCCGAAATCAAGAAGGCGAGCCCCTCCAAGGGGCTGATCCGTGCCGATTTCGATCCGCCGGTACTGGCGCGGGCCTATGAAGAGGGTGGCGCCGCGTGTCTTTCGGTGTTGACCGATGCACCGTCCTTCCAGGGCGCGCCGGAATTTCTCACCAAAGCAAGGGCGGCCGTCGCCCTGCCCGCGCTGCGCAAGGACTTCCTGTTCGATCCCTATCAGGTCCATGAGGCGCGCGCCTGGGGCGCCGATGCCATCCTGATCATCATGGCCAGCGTCGACGATGCCTTGGCGAGCGAATTGGAAGCAACCGCATTCGAACTCGGCATGGACGCTCTGATCGAGGTGCATGACGAGGCCGAGACCGAGCGCGCGCTAAAACTTTCGTCGCGGCTGATCGGCATAAACAACCGCAATCTCAGGACGTTCGAAACCAGCCTTGAAACCTCCGAGCGGCTGGCGCCGATGGTGCCGGGCGGCCACCTGCTGGTCAGCGAGAGCGGCATTTTCACCCACGATGATTGCCTGAGGATGCGCAAGACCGGCATCGGCACATTCCTGGTCGGCGAGAGCCTGATGCGGCAACACGATGTCGCCGCGGCCACGCGCCTGCTCTTGACGGGCAAGGTATCGGCCAAGGCTCTCTGACGATGACATCAGCCCTCACCCATCTCGGCGCGCAGGGCGAGGCCAACATGGTCGATGTCGGCGACAAGCAAGAGACGACACGAACCGCGATCGCCGAGGGTTTTGTTTCGATGCAACCCGAAACGCTGAACACCATCCTCGCCGGCAACGCCAGGAAGGGCGACGTGCTCGGCACCGCGCGCATCGCCGGCATCATGGCGGCGAAGAAGACGCATGAGCTGATCCCGCTCTGCCATCCGCTCCTCCTCACCAAGGTTTCCGTCGACATCGAGCCCGACCATGCGCTGCCGGGCCTGAAAGTCACCGCGCTGGCGCGTGTCACCGGCAAGACGGGCGTCGAGATGGAAGCGCTGACCGCGGCATCCGTGGCCTGCCTGACCATTTACGACATGGCCAAGGCGGTAGACCGCGCCATGGTCATTTCCGGTGTTCGCCTGGTGGAAAAGACCGGCGGCAAGTCCGGCGACTACAAGGCTGGCGCCTGATGGCGCTGGTTCCGGTCGCGGAGGCGCTCGAACGCCTGTTGGATGGAGCCGCACCCCTGGCCGGCGAAAGCGTCTCTCTCTTGGAGGCGGTCGATCGTGTGCTGGCCGAGCCTGTCGTGGCACTGCGCACACAGCCGCCTTTCAACGCTTCGGCCATGGATGGCTACGCGGTTCGCGCCGCCGATGTCGCTTCGGTGCCGTCGAAACTCTCGGTGATCGGCATGGCGCCGGCCGGGCGCGGCTTCGACGGTACGGTCGGCGAGCGCCAGGCCGTGCGCATCTTTACCGGCGCGCCGCTGCCGCAAGGCGCCGACACCATCGTCATCCAGGAAAACGTCCGGGATGTCGGTGACGGCACGATCGAGGTGATCGAGCCCACAGCCGAGTGGCGCAACATCCGCCGCGTCGGCCTCGACTTTTCCAAGGGCGACGTCTTGCTGGAAAAAGGCCGCCTGCTGGATCCCGCGGCATTGTCGCTGGCGGCATCCGCCAATCATGCTCAGGTGACCGTGGTCAAACGGCCGCTCGTCGCCATCATCGCCACCGGCGACGAGTTGTTGCCGCCCGGCAGTGAGCTGGGGCCGGACCAGATCATCTCGTCCAACGCCTATGGCGTCGCCGCCACCGCGCAATCGGTTGGCGCCCGTGCCCTCGATCTCGGCATTGCCGCCGACCGGCAGAAGGCCATCGCAGCCCTGGTGAAGAAGGCGGTTGCGGCCGGCGCGGATGTCATTGTCACGCTTGGCGGCGCCTCGGTCGGCGACCATGATCTCATCCATGACGTGATGACCGGCGAAGGCATGACGCTCGGCTTCTGGAAGATCGCCATGCGCCCCGGAAAGCCGCTGATGTTCGGCCGGCTCGGCGCCATCTGGTGCATCGGCCTGCCCGGCAATCCGGTGGCCAGCCTGGTCTGCTCGCAATTGTTCTTGAAGCCGCTGCTGGCGCGGCTCGGTGGCCGAAATCATCGTCAGGACATACGTCAGGCCCGGCTGGGCGCCGCAATGCCGTCCAATGATCTGCGCCAGGATTACGTGCGGGCGGTGGTCAAGGAAGACGATGGCGGGCTGGTGGCAACCCCGTTCGGCATTCAAGACTCTTCGATGCTGAGAATGCTGGCGGACGCCAACGGGCTGGTGGTGCGCGCGCCGTTTGCACCTGCGTCCGGCGTTGGAGACTCCTGCAGCGTGCTGATGCTACGCTGAAGAATCGCCACCTAAGCTGCTGATAACGGAATAGAAAAACGACCGACTACTCCGAGATCAAGGTCCGCGTCAGCGGATGCGCCGGATCGGCAAGGCCATCGACGATGTCGAAATGATGCCGGTCGGGCTCGACCACGCAGCTGGTCGTGGCGCCAAGGCCGGTCCAGATGTTGGCCAGCAGCGCGTTCTGGCGCAGGAACTCCGAACGCTCTCCACCGCCGGCCCAGCAGGTGATGCGAACACCATCCATGGGCCGCAGCAAAGCCGGGCTTTCCGCCAGGGCTTCGGCCTCATCGATCGCCAGAGCCGCATTGTGTCCGGTGAACATGAGCGGACGCAAATCATGCAGACCCGAAATCGAAACGACATGGCGTACGCGCTTTGCCACATCGGATGCCAAAGGCGTCGATATGGTCACCATGCGGCTGGCGAGATGTCCGCCGGCCGAATGTCCGGTCAGCATCAGCGGTCCGCCGACCATCGCCGCCGCCTTGCTGATCGCCGCGCCGATTTCACGGGCAATTCCGGCGATGCGTATGTCCGGGCACTGCGTGTAAGACGGCATCGCCACGGCATAACCGTTCTCGACCGCGCCCTTGGCAAGGTGTGACCAGTCGCTCTTGTCGGACTCAAGCCAGTAACCGCCATGGATGAACACGACGAGCCCCTTGGGCGCCGCCTTTGGAAAGAAGAGATCGAACCGATTGCGCTGTCGCTCGCCATAGGCGATGTCGATGCGCGCCCGCCCTTCAGCCGACAATGCGTCACGAAACGCTTGTGCCGGTTCCGCCCACGCCGCCGGCCAGCGGTTGCTGCCGGCAATATTGGCGCCGTTGGCGTAGGCATTGTCCCAATCGGCAATGCGATGTCCAGGCATCGGCACCCTCCCCCGCAGTGTCATCGTTTCGGCGCTAGCGATGGCCGCCACCATGCCATGCGTCAATGCCTCGGGCAAAAACATTTTAGGCTTGAAACAAATTTCGACTGGTGCGATCCTGCCTGACGAACAGCCGACGATGGGAGGTCTGCTGTGCTGTCCAAGCCTGCGGATGTTCACCGCGTCCGGTGGCATCTCCCAACAGGTCTAGCTGGCTGCACGAAGCCTCTCGCGAAAAGACGGGAACTTCAGATCCACTACCGCGGACATGTGCTTCGCACATTGGCCAAGGCAGCAAATGGGATGGCGGCGACATGCTTGGGCCTTCAGCGCATATCGACACGTTCACGCGCGATCATCTGCCGCCCCCGGATCAGTGGCCTGATATACTGCTTGACGGCTTCGATTATCCCGAACGCCTCAACGCCGGCGTGGAGCTGACCGACAGGCTGGTCGAGAAGGGTCTCGGCGATCACACCGCACTGATCGGCAATGGCCGCCGCCGCACCTATAAGGAACTTTCCGACTGGACGAACAGGTTGGCCCACGCGCTGGTCGAGAATTACGGCGTCAAACCGGGCAACCGGGTGCTGATCCGCTCCGCCAACAATCCGGCGATGGTCGCCTGCTGGCTGGCCGCTACCAAGGTCGGCGCCGTGGTCGTCAACACCATGCCGATGCTGCGCGCCGGGGAGCTTGCCAAGATCGTCGACAAGGCGGAAATCACGGTTGCCCTTTGCGACACCAGGCTGATGGACGAGATGACCACCTGCGCCAAGGACAGTGCATTCCTTAAGCAGGTCATCGGCTTCGACGGCACAGCCAACCATGATGCCGAACTCGACCGCGCCGCCCTCGACAAGCCGGTCACCTTCACCGCCGTCGACACCGGCCGCGACGATGTCGCGCTGCTCGGTTTCACCTCGGGCACGACTGGCGTGCCGAAGGCGACCATGCATTTCCACCGCGACCTCTTGATCATCGCCGATGGGTATGCCCGCGAAATCCTGCAGGTGACGCCGGAAGACATCTTCGTCGGTTCGCCGCCGCTCGCCTTCACCTTCGGCCTTGGCGGCCTCGCCATCTTTCCGCTGCGCTTCGGCGCGGCGGCGACGCTGCTTGAACAGGCGACGCCGCCCAACATGATCCATATTATCGAGACGTACAAAGCGACCATCTCCTTCACCGCGCCGACCGCCTACCGCGCCATGCTGAAGGCCATGGATGAAGGCGCCGACCTATCGTCGCTGCGCGTTGCCGTCTCGGCCGGCGAGACATTGCCGGCCCCGGTCTTCGAGGAGTGGACGCAAAAGACCGGCAAGCCGATTCTCGACGGCATCGGCGCCACCGAAATGCTGCACATCTTCATCTCCAACCGTTTTGACGACCGGAAGCCTGCGTCGACCGGCAAGCCGGTCGGCGGCTATGAGGCGCGCATCGTCGATGATGAGATGCGGGAGCTGCCGCGCGGCGAGACCGGGCGGCTGGCGGTACGCGGACCGACCGGCTGCCGTTATATGGCCGATGACAGGCAAAAGGACTATGTGCGCGACGGCTGGAACCTCACCGGCGACACCTTTACGCAGGACGAGGACGGCTTCTTCCATTTCGCGGCGCGTTCCGACGACATGATCGTCAGTGCCGGCTACAACATTGCCGGGCCAGAGGTCGAGGCAGCACTCCTGTCGCATCCAGATGTCGCCGAATGCGCGGTCATCGGCGCCAGGGATGCCGAACGTGGCGAGATCGTCGAGGCGCATGTCGTGCTGGCGCAAGGCGTGGCGCCCGACGCGCTGACCGTCAAGCGCCTGCAGGACCATGTCAAGGCAACGATCGCGCCCTACAAATATCCGCGCTCGGTCAAATTCATAGCCGCCCTGCCCAAGACCCAGACCGGCAAGATCCAGCGCTTCCGGCTGCGCATGGAGAAAATCAATTGAGCGAGCCCTACGATCCGGCGTCCGAAGGCGCGCAGATGTCGTTCAAGGAGCGCATGTCCTACAGCGACTATCTGCATCTGGAGAAAGTGCTGGAGGCACAGACGCCGCTGTCGCCGGCGCATGACGAGATGCTGTTCATCATCCAGCACCAGACTTCGGAACTGTGGATGAAGCTCGCACTGCATGAGATCGGCGCCGCCATACGCTCCATCCGCGCCGACCGGCTGGAGCCGAGCTTCAAGATGCTATCGCGCGTCGCCCGCATTTTCGAGCAGTTGAACAACGCCTGGGACGTGCTGCGCACGATGACGCCTAGCGAATACACCGAATTCCGCGACGCGCTGGGCCAATCCTCTGGTTTCCAGTCATGGCAGTACCGGGCCATCGAGTTCATGGCCGGCAACCGCAACCTGGCCATGCTCGGACCCCACAAGCATCGGCCTGACTTGAGCGGCAAGCTGGAGGCGATCTTGGCAGAACCGTCGCTCTATGACGAAGCGCTGCTGCTTTTGGCACGCAACGGGTTCGACATCGGCGCCGATGCCAGGCGCACCGACTGGCGCGAAACGCGGACCGAGAATGAACAGGTCCTGGTCGCCTGGCAAACCGTCTACCGCGATCCGCAGCGCTACTGGATGTTGTACGAACTGGCCGAAAAACTGGTCGATTTCGAGGACTATTTCCGCCGCTGGCGCTTCAATCATGTCACCACGGTCGAGCGCATCATCGGCCTGAAACGCGGGACCGGCGGCACATCAGGAGCTTCCTATCTGAAGAAGATGCTCGAGGTCGTTCTTTTTCCGGAACTTTGGACTGTCCGCACCCGGCTCTGACTCTCTCTTTGGCGCAATTGCCCTGCGGGAAAACCGCTTCGCACTTTTCCAGGTATTGCGCTGACTGCTCAAGTAACCGCCGTCTTGACCGCGAAGCGTGCGTCCTGCCAGGCGCCGGTGCGCAATATGTCCTCCAGCACCTCGACCGCCTGCCAGACATCGTGATAGCCGACATAGAGCGGCGTGAAGCCGAAGCGGATGGTCGAAGGGGCACGGAAATCGCCGATCACGCCGCGCTCGATCAAGGCCCGCATCACCTGGTAGCCATGTGGGTGAAGGAACGACACCTGGCTGCCGCGCGCGTTGCCGTCGCGCGGGCTTTCAAGTTCGAGGCCATAGGCGCCGCATCTGGCTTCGACGAGCTCGATGAACAGGTCGGTCAGTGCGATGCTCTTCTTGCGCACCGCCGCCATGTCGACATCGTCCCAGATATCCAGCGCCCCTTTCAGCGCCCGCATCGACAACACCGGCTGCGTGCCACACAGGAACCGGCGAATGCCGCTGCCGGCCGCAAACCCCTGTTCGAAGGCAAACGGCCGCGCATGGCCCCACCAGCCGCTCAGCGGCTGATGGACATCACCGTGATGACGCGTTGCGGCATAGATGAAGGCCGGCGCGCCCGGACCGCCATTGAGATATTTGTAGGTGCAGCCGATGGCGAAATCCGCATTGGCGCTGTCCAATTCGACCGGCAAGGCACCGGCCGTGTGGCAGAGATCCCAGACGATCAGCGCGCCGGCCTGGTGAGCCTTGTGTGTCAGCGCGGCCATGTCGCGCAATTGCCCGGATTTGTAGTTGACGTGGTTGACCAGGATGACGGCGACGCGCTCGTCGATCAGCTCTTCAATGGTCGTAGCATCGACGCCTTCGAGCCGCAGCACCGTGGCCGGCCGCGTCGAGGCCACACCTTCGGCCATATAAAGATCGGTCGGAAAACTATCGCCCTCGGCGACGATGACCGAGCGGTCCGGCCGCATCCCAAGGGCGGCATGCAGCACCTTGTAGATGTTGATCGAGGTCGTATCGCAGACCACCGTCTGGCCCGCCGCCGCGCCGATGAGCCGTCCCAACTGATCGCCAAGCGCCACCGGCATATCGAACCAGCCGGCGGTGTTCCAGGCGCGGATGAGGTCCTGCGCCCATTCCTGTGCCGCCGCCTTTTGCAGCTCGTTGAAGACGGCGGGCGCCGCGGCGCCCAGCGAATTGCCGTCGAGATAGATCACGCCTTCCGGCAGGATGAACCGGTCGCGCATGGCGCGCAGCGGATCCGCCGCATCCATGGCTTCGACTGCTGCGAGATCGAGCGTTGCACTCATGGTTTGTGACGTCCTCACTTATTCACGGATGGCTTCGCGCGCCGGTGCCGATCCCCGGCTGCGCTTGAGGCTGGGCAGGGCAAGCATGGCGAGCACGAACAGGCCCGTGGCAAGTTTCAGGTCGGGAGGCGGCATGCCGGCGGCGAGGCAGAACGACACCAACTGGTAGTAGATGATCGCGCCGGCAAAGGGCGCCAGCAATTGCCGCCAGACCGTCTGCTTGCCGACGACCGCCTCGCCGATCATCAGCGCCGCAAGGCCGTTGATGAGGATGCCAAGTCCCATATTGACGTCGGCAAAGCCCTGCGACTGCACCATCAGGGCGCCGCTCGAAGCCGAAAACGCGCTCGCCAGCCCGACGCCGCCGATGGTCGCCGCCCAAACATTGATGCCTTGCGCCTCGGCCATATCGGGATTGGCGCCGACGGCGCGCACGGCCGTGCCCTTCTCGGTCCTGAAGAACATGTAAAGCGCCAGGAATACGACGAGCGCGAGAAGGCCGGCGACGGCGATCTTGCTGGCCGGAAAACCTGGCCGCGTGAACGGCACCCAGTCGAACACGGCTGGCGAGCCGAAGACGGAGAGATTGGACTTGCCCATGATGCGAAGGTTGATGCTGTAGAGCATCGTCATCATCAGGATACCCGCAAGCAGCGTGTGGATGCGGAAGCGCAGATGGATGAAGGCGGTGCAACAACCCGCCGCGAAGCCCACGGCGAATGCGACCATGATGGCGACGAGCGGCGATGCGCCGGCAGCCAGCAGCACGCCGCAGACGCAGCCGCCCAGCGGAAAGGCGCCTTCGCTGGTGAGATCGGGAAAATTCAGCATGCGAAACGGGATCATGATGCCGAGCACGACAAAGGCCAGGATCAGGCTTTGCGCTAGCGTGACCGGTATGATCGCCACGAAGCTGGTGAGAACGTCCTGGACAAAACCCATGATGATCAGCTCGCCAGCAACATGCGGTCGGTCTTGACGGAGAAATGCCCGATCAGATCGAGAACCGTGACCCTCGCCTTCTCTTCGCCGGTGATCTCCAGAAGGACCCGGCCTGCGTCAAGCATGATCACCCGGCTGCCATAGTCGACGGCGTGCTGCATGTTGTGGGTCACCATCAGGGTGGTCAGCTTCAGCGCGTTGACGGCACGCACCGTCGCCTGCATGACGATCTCGGCGGTGCGCGGGTCGAGGGCCGCGGTATGCTCGTCGAGCAGCAGCAGGTCGGGCGATCCGCCGACCGCCATGATCAGCGACAGCGACTGCCGCTGGCCGCCCGAGAGCAGGTGGACGCGCGTATCGAGGCGATTTTCAAGGCCGAGGCCCAATATCGACAACCGCTCCCTGTACGACGCAAGCCTCGTGGCGTTCAGCCCTTGCCGCAATGTGCGTTTTTGGCTGCGCAGATCGGCGAGCAGCATGTTCTCCGCCACGGTCATGCTGGCGGCGGTGCCGCGCATCGGATCCTGGAAGACGCGCGCCAATCTTGTCGCGCGCTTGTGTACCGGCATGGCCGTCACATCGGCGCCATTGATCAGGATCTTGCCGGAATCCAGCACAAGAGCTCCGGAGATGGCGTTGAGCATGCTGCTCTTTCCCGCGCCGTTGGAGCCGATGACGATGCCGAACTCGCCTGTGGCCAACGACAGGCTGAGACCGTCCAGCGCGACTTTCTCGTCGGCCTGGCCCTTGTAGAACACTTTGCGCGCGGATCGGATCTCGAGCATCGTTCCTCCCTGGCCTGAGGTGATAGCGCCCACGCCGTCACCTCGGCAGCCCGATGTCAGTCGACGATGCAGCCGCAATCGGCCATCGAGGCCGGTATCTCGATGCCGAACACGGCCATCGTCTTGCGGGAAATCGTTGCCATGTGATCCTTGTAGGCCGGGCGCGAGGGCGCGATCGTCTTGGGATCCTTGCCTTTGAGGATCTCGGCGGCGATGTTGCCGGCATTGATGCCGACCTGCGTGTAATTGACCGCGAAGCTTGCCGGTACGGTGCCGTTGCGGACAGCGCTGTCATCGGAGTTTACGACCGGGATACCAGCCTGGCGAGCGGCAGCCGAGACAGCGGCGATCGCCGGCTGGATAAGGTTCGAAGCCGGGCCGTAGATCACGTCGGCCTTGCCGGCAAGCGAAGCGATGCGCTGCTGGATATCATTGACGTTGTCGATGCCGACTTCCACGACTTCGAAGCCGGCCGCCGGTGCGGCCGCCTTGATCTTCTCGACCAAGGCAACGTCATTGGCCTCGCCTGGATTGTACGGCACGCCGAAGCGTTTGGCGTTCGGAAGCAGCTTCTTGGTGAAGGCCATGACAGCTGCGACGTCCTGCAGGTCGCTGGCGCCGGTCATGCCTTCGTCTCCGGCGTCCCACGATGGTACCAGCTTCGCCGCCACCGGATCGGTGACAGCGGCAAAGACGATCGGAATGCCGGAGCCGGCAAGCGCTTTCTTGGCGATCTGCGAGACTGGCGTGGTGATGGTGTAGATCAGCTTGGGCTGCTCCGCCTGCAGCTTGGCGATCATCTGCGGCACCAGCGATGCGTCGAAATTGGTGTGGCTTTCCGTGTAGACGACGTCCTTGCCCTCGACGAAACCATTGTCGGTCAATGCCTTCTTGAAGCCGGCTATGGCGGCGTTCAATTGCGGATGCTCGCCGAAATTGGCGATGCCGACACGGATCTGATCGGCCGCGGCGCTGCCGACGCCGACCATCAATGCGCTTGCCAGCGCCAGTCCCGACAGCCAAGCGGATTTCGACTTCAACATCAATTCCTCCCAGATTTGATCAGCGCCGCTCATCGGGCGGCAACTGCCGCGATCATGGTCAGTCGCTCGCCGCGTGTCAAACATTATATATAATTCTTGCCATACGTCCCCATGATATATAATTTTCGCAAGCCCGATGATGGACGGATCGTGATGCAGGATCAGAACAATTCCACGAAGACGGAAGCCGCCTATCAGCTGCTGCGTCGCGATATCCTGACTACCCGCCTCATGCCGGGGGCACCGCTCAAGCTGAGTGCGTTGCGCAGCATATACGGCGTCGGCTGGACGCCGTTGCGCGAAGCATTGTCCCGGCTTGAAGCCGAGCGCCTCGTCACCGCCATCAGCAATCGCGGCTTTGCCGTCGCTCCCGTGTCGCGAGCCGAGCTCGAGGATTTGGCGCGCGCGAGGATGGTTGTCGAAATGCCGCTGTTCCTGGAATCGATCGCGAACGGCGGCAGCGAATGGGAGGACGCGGTTGTCACCGCTCACTACCGGCTCTCGCGCTGCAAGACCGCGGTCGACGACCCTTCCGATGCGGCAGTCGACAAGTGGGACGAGAGCCACGAGGCATTCCATGCGGCGCTGCTGAGTGCGGCGACGTCCAACTGGCTGTTGCGATTCCGCTCGACGATCGCCGACCAGCTGCGGCGGCATCATCGTTTTCTGGGCCTGGCGCCGACATTGCGAGCGGCGGCCGGCCTCAAGGACGGTTACGGCGAGGCAATGGACGCACTTCGCGAGGCGATCGCCATCGAGCATCACACCGCCATCATGGAGGCGGCGCTTGATCGCGATGTCGAGCGGGCAAAGGCGCTGATGACGGCACATATCGGCTACACGCTGCACGTGTATGTCCACAGCGAAGACAACGGCGCCAACACCTACACCGCGCGCGCCGGCAGCCTGAAAGCCGTTTCCGGATGATTTCAGCGCGTCCGCGTCGAAGGCAAGGATCGTTGCAGAAGCTGCCGGTTGCCCGGCCCGCCGCTGTTCTGCGCGGCGAGAAGGCAACCGGCAACGTCGTCTGCGTTATCTCCTGTGGCAACATCGATGCCTGCGCCTATGCGCAGGTCCTGGCCGGAACGGCGCCGGAGGCCTGAACCGCCAGCCGCGCCCGACAAACGGTGATCGTTGGCGTTTTGATTTCGTTTCGTTCCGCCGGGAATGGATCGACAAACCATACAAATCCACCTCGCAGGCGCCTTTGAGAAGCTGGTGCCAAGCGTCACCATGCGCTAGGCCACAGGCCATTAACCATAACAATTTCAATGCCGGTGCCGGCGGTGGGATCAGCCGATAGGCGTCCTCCGCCGGGACAGATAATTGCCGACGCCTTAACAAATTCACTAAACTTTAAACAGTTGCGGAACACAACTGGAACAGATAGGGTTTGTTCTGGGTTTGTTTTTCGATTCTGGTTCATACCCTTCGTCCAATGCCTTGGGGGGCGCCATGCTGACGCGCAAGCAACACGAACTGCTGATGTTCATTCATGAACGGCTCAAGGAAAGCGGCATCCCGCCCTCCTTCGACGAGATGAAGGAAGCACTCGATCTCGCCTCGAAATCGGGCATCCATCGCCTGATCACGGCACTGGAGGAACGTGGTTTCATCCGCCGGCTGCCCAACCGGGCGCGCGCGCTGGAAGTGCTGCGGTTGCCGGATTCGATCGCGCCGGGCCTCAACGCGGCAAAGAAATTCTCGCCGAGCGTGATCCAGGGCAGTCTTGGTCAAGGCAGTGTTGGTCAAGGCGGCCTCGGCCGCCAGATCAAGCCGGCGCCGTCGCGCTTGCCCGCGGCCGGCAATGACGACGACGCGGTTCCCGCCGTGTCGATCCCGGTCATGGGCCGTATTGCCGCCGGTGTGCCGATCGATGCCATCCAGCATCAGACACATTCGATCTCGGTGCCGCCTGACATGATCATGGGCGGCGTGCATTACGCGCTGGAGGTCAAGGGCGACTCGATGATCGAGGCCGGGATCTTCGATGGTGACACGGTCATTATCCGCAACGCCGACACGGCGAGCCCGGGCGAGATCGTCGTGGCGCTGGTCGACGAGGAGGAAGCGACCCTGAAGCGGTTCCGCCGCAAGGGCGCCTCGATTGCCCTTGAAGCCGCCAACCCCGCTTACGAGACGCGCATCTTCGGGCCGGACAGGGTCAAGGTGCAGGGCAAGCTCGTCGGGCTGATCCGGCGCTACTGAGCAGGGACGGCGGCCGGCTTTCCGGGTTTTTGATAGGGCGGCAGCCCCCTCGCCTCGCGTGAATATTTTCGCTGCTCGTGCCAAGGCCGATACGGCCCGTCCACCGCGAAGCTGACGATTGGCGGACTGCTCGCCGATTGGCGGTCGAAGAAGACGGCGGCGCTACCCTTGCGGGCGAGTTGCCGTTTGGTGACGACGAGAACCAGCGGATTGTGGCAGGCGTCGTAGCCGGTCGCGTCATTGACGACGATCAAATCGGCGAAACCGCAAGCCTTCCACGTATCCTTGCGGTCCTCGACATGCGCGATAATCGCGCCGGACGGATGCCGGGCGAGACAGACGCCGTCCGTGCAATAGAATGGCGCTCCCGGGGGCAGATTGACAGCATCGGCAATGTCGAATCGCCCGTCTGCCTCGTTGAACATTTCCGGCACGACGATGGTTTCGGCTGCCAGCGCGCGTTTCCAGTTGTCGACGGTGAACTCGTTCGGACGAGCCCGGCTGACCGCGAGTTCGCCACCGCCGATCGGTAACGCGACTAGCCGTGCATCTTCCGAGATCAACACATCGGGCGTACGCGTATCCGACACCGTCAGCAGGCCGGCAAGCGCGAATGGAACTGCGGCAAGCCGCAGCCAGGTTGTCGCCATCGTTGCGATGACCAGGGCGATGGTCACCAGCAGTACGGATTGCTGCGAGATCAGCCCGACCGCATCGACCGGCGAGCGTTCCGATATCCAAGCCGATATCGCGATCATCGCCGTCAGGCCCTTGCCCATCAGGTAAAGGGATGGCGCATCCAATCCGAACGGCATCAGCAACGCACTGGCAACGGCCAGGAACATCACCACTGACACAATTGGCATGACAGCCAGGTTGGCGAACAGGCTGAGCGGCGACACACGCTGGAAATGCCAGATGGCAAACAGCGCCGTGGCGCAGCCGGCAATGATCGAGGTCATCGCCAATCCGCCTGTTGCCAGCAGGAACTTTCTTGTCAGAAATCCAGGCAAGGATCGCTTTGGCGGGGGCGGTCTGGTCTTTCCCGCATGGTGATCAGCCCAGCCGGCATAGGCCCCGACCAGGGCTGCCGTTGCGGCGAACGACATCTGGAAGCTCGGGCCGACCACTTCGTGCGGCGACACCACGATGACGGCAATCGCCGAGATCGCCAGATTGCGCATGGTCAGCGCGGCGCGATCAAAGAGGACGGCCGTCAGCATCACCGCCAGCATGATGAAACTCCGTTCGGCGGCAACGACGACGCCGGAAATCACCAGATAGGCGGCGATCGATAAGAGGGCTGCGGTGGCCGCGTATTTCTTCACCGGCCGACGCGCGGAGAAGTCCGGGAACAGCGCAAAGGCGCCGCGCAGCAGGCCCATGATGGTGCCGGCGACGAGCGCCATATGCAGTCCCGAAATAGAGATGATGTGATAGATGCCGGTGCGCCGCATCGCTTCGTTGATTTCATCGGGAATGCCGGCGCGCACGCCGACGATCAGCGCCGCCGCGATCTCGCCTTCGGCACCGCCGACGGTGGCTCGGATATGATCGGCAATGGCTTCGCGGGCATTTTCTATTCCCGAGAAAAGGCGTGCCGTGAGGGGCATCTTCCCATCGGCGGCCGCGATCAGCTTTGGATTGCCGAGAAAGAAGCCGCTGCCGCCTATGCCGGCGAAATAGCTGTCGAAGGAGAAATCGTAGCTGTCCGGCCGCACCGGACCGGTCGGCGGCAATAGTTTGGCGTAGCCTGTGACCAAGGAACCAGCGGTCATTTCCACCGGGATATCGCGCGCCGAAAGCCGGACCCTTTCCGGCGCATAGCGCAGTTTCGGCCGGTCGGTCGACGTCACGTCTATGGTCAGTCGGATGCGTCCGGTCTCCATCCGGTCGAGCGAGACGACGCGGCCGGTCACTTGCGTCGAGATTTCGGAACCCAGCATCTGGGTACCCGCCCGCCATGTCTCGACCTTGGCGGCAAGCAGGCCAAGCGCGCATAGCAATGCCGCCATGAAGCCCAGATGGGTTTTCGGCCAGGAACGCGAGACCAAGGCACAGACCGCCATCAGCACGACGACCGTGACAGGCCTTGCAAAATCAGGCTCCGCGTCAAGCGAATAATAGCCGATCGCTCCAGTGGCCAGACAGACCGGCACCAGCAGGAAGGCGATGCCACGGTCAAGCTCGAGCTCGGCCGCCTTGGCCACGCCATGGCGCAGGCGAGGCAAGGAAACCTGGCCAAGTTGCCGCCGCACACGCACGATCCTGCCCGAGGCAGGGGACTGAAGAGGCGCCGGGTTATCCGCCTGCGACGGCCGGCTGCCGGGCGCGGGCACGAGAGGCGATGGCAGGGGGGTTGCCAAAGGCATCGCAAACAGCGACCGCTCGCTGACGCCAACGCTGGCGTCCTCGCCCTGATCCAAGCCTCGGCCTCGTCCAGCCATCGGGTCTGCCCCTTGCACCCCTGACGCCCTATGCTACATGAACGCCGGGCGCGCGAAAGTCCGCGCAGCCGCACCCCGCTTCAGATGGTTTGCGAGAGTTCCATGTCCGACAAGGTCGTCACCCGTTTTGCCCCCTCGCCCACCGGCTATCTGCACATCGGCGGCGCGCGCACGGCGCTGTTCAACTGGCTCTACGCAAAACACACGAGCGGCACGATGCTGCTGCGCATCGAGGACACCGACCGCGAGCGTTCGACCGATGCCGCGACCGCTGCCATCCTCGACGGCCTGACCTGGCTCGGCCTGTCATGGGACGGCGACGCGGTTTCTCAGTTCGAGCGCGCCCCGCGCCACCGCGAGGTGGCCGAGGAACTCGTGCGTCTGGGCAAGGCCTATTACAGCTACGAGACGCCTGCCGAGCTGGAGGCAATGCGCGAGGCAGCGCGGGCCAAAGGCCTGCCGCCGCGCTACAACGGCCAGTGGCGCGATCGCGATCCATCCGAGGCACCGCCAAGCGTCAAGGGCGCCATCCGCATCAAGGCGCCGACCGCGGGCGAGACGATCGTCCACGACCGCGTCCAGGGCGAGGTGCGCTTCCCCAACAAGGATCTCGACGACTTCATCATCCTGCGTTCGGACGGCAATCCGACCTACATGCATGCCGTCGTCGTCGACGACCACGACATGGGTGTGACGCACATCATTCGTGGCGACGACCACCTGACCAATGCCGCCCGCCAGACGGTGATCTACAATGCCATGGGTTGGGATGTGCCATCGATGTCGCATATCCCGCTGATTCACGGCGCCGACGGGGCCAAGCTTTCGAAGCGTCACGGCGCGCTGGGCGTCGAGGCTTATCGCGCCATGGGCTACCTGCCGGAAGCGCTGCTCAACTATCTGGCGCGCCTGGGCTGGAGCCACGGCGATGACGAGATCATGTCGATCAAGGACATGATTTCCTGGTTCGACATCGGCGACGTCAACAAGGGCGCGGCCCGCTTCGATTTCGCCAAGCTGGAAGCGATCAACGGCGCGCATATGCGCCGCATGGCCGACCCCGAGCTGTTCGATATCTTCATCGCCACTCTGCCTTATCTCGAGGGCGGCCCGGCGATGGCCGAACGCCTTGATGATCGGAACAAGGCACAGCTGCTGGCGGCCCTTCCGGGCCTGAAGGAGCGCGCCAAGACGCTGGTCGAGCTTGTCGACGGCGCGGCCTTCCTGTTTGCCACGCGGCCCATGCCGATCGACGAAAAGGCGGCCCTCCTGCTCAACGCCGATGCCCGCAAGGTCCTGCGTGGCGCTCTCGAAGCTTTGAACGCGCTTTCAGCCGACTGGACGGCTGCCGCGGCGGAAGCCGCGATCCGCGACTATGCGCTGGCTGGAGGGCACAAACTCGGCGCTGTGGCCCAACCATTGCGGGCCGCGCTGACCGGCAAAAGCACCTCGCCGGGTGTATTCGACGTGCTTGCCGTGCTCGGGCGCGAGGAAAGCTTGGCGCGCATAGCGGATCAAATCGATTAGGAGCAACCTGGCCCAAGAAGATTGGCATTGAAAGGCGCGTTTCGCAGTGCAACATTGTGCCTTGGCCCAATCTGGCACGCACCTCCTAGAATGCGGTGGCGAATACGCGCATTGCGGTGATTTCGACGTGTCGCTCTGCGGAATTTGCCTTTGCCGGCATGAGGAAACAAGAAGGAGTTTGCAATGACCGAAGCTGCGAAAAAACTGGATGTGGGCGCGAACCCAGAGGCTACGGCAACGCTTCAATTCGCCGGCAAGACCCATGAATTCAAGGTGCGGAGCGGCTCCGTCGGGCCTGATGTCATCGACATCGCCTCGCTCTACAGCACGACCGGCGCCTTCACCTACGATCCCGGCTTCACCTCGACGGCAAGCTGCGAGTCCGAAATCACCTTCATCGACGGCGATGCCGGTATTCTTCTCCACCGCGGCTATCCGATCGACCAGTTGGCCGAACACGGCGACTTCCTCGAAGTCTGCTACCTCCTGCTCTACGGCGAACTGCCGACCAAGGCGCAGAAGGACGATTTCGATTACCGAGTGACGCGCCACACAATGGTGCACGAGCAGATGTCGCGGTTCTTCACCGGCTTCCGCCGCGATGCGCACCCGATGGCGGTGATGTGCGGCGTGGTCGGCGCGCTGTCGGCCTTCTATCACGATTCCACCGACATCTCGGATCCGTACCAGCGCATGGTTGCATCCATGCGGTTGATCGCCAAGATGCCGACGATCGCGGCCATGGCCTACAAGTACCATATCGGCCAACCCTTCATCTACCCGAAGAACGATCTCGGTTTTGCGGCAAACTTCCTGCATATGTGCTTTGCGGTGCCGTGCGAGGAGTACAAGATCAACCCGGTGCTGGCTCGCGCCATGGAGCGCATCTTCATCCTGCACGCCGATCACGAGCAGAATGCCTCGACCTCGACGGTTCGTCTCGCCGGCTCGTCGGGCGCCAACCCGTTCGCCTGCATCGCCGCCGGCATCGCTTGCCTGTGGGGTCCGGCCCATGGCGGCGCCAACGAGGCGGCGCTCAACATGCTGGGCGAGATCGGCCATGTCGATCACATCCCGGAATTCATTGCCCGCGCCAAGGACAAGAACGACCCGTTCCGGCTGATGGGATTTGGCCACCGCGTCTACAAGAACTACGATCCTCGCGCGAAAATCATGCAGAAGACGGCGCACGAGGTTCTGGGCGAGCTCGGCATCAAGGATGATCCGTTGCTCGACATCGCGATGGAGCTGGAAAAGATCGCGCTGACCGACCCCTATTTCATCGAGAAGAAGCTTTACCCGAACGTCGACTTCTATTCCGGCATCACGCTGAAGGCGCTGGGCTTCCCGACCACCATGTTCACCGTGCTGTTCGCGGTCGCCCGCACCGTCGGCTGGATCGCGCAGTGGAAAGAGATGATCGAGGACCCGCGCCAGAAGATCGGCCGCCCGCGCCAGCTCTACACCGGCGCGCCGGAGCGCGACTACGTGCCGATAGCCAAGCGCTGATTGAAGGCAGCTTGAAATCGAAAAGGCGCCGCTCAGGGCGCCTTTTTCATGTGACGCAGGACCACGCCCGCAGCGATCTCGCCCGACGGCTTGTCCGTTGCCATGCGCCTGGCGATCTCGGCAAACCCGTCCTTCTGCCAGGCGCGCATGCCGCTGTCGGCGAACAGCGCTTCCAACTGGCGCGCCAGATTGTTCGGCTTGACGTACTCGTTGTAGAACTCCGGGATAAGCGCACGATCCGCGATCAAATTGGGCAACAGCGCCGACCAGACTGAAACGAAATAGGGCGCAATGGCGCGTGCGATGGGATCGAGCCTGTAGCAAGAGACCATCGGCACGCCGGCCAACGCCAATTCCAGCGACACGGTCCCCGACGCGATCAACGCGGCATCGGCCTTGCCGAACGCCTGCCATTTGCGCTGGGGGTCGACGATGATCTCAGGCTTTTCATCCCAGCGGTTGACCGAGGATTTGACCAGATCGGCAACGTGCGGAACCGTCGGTAGCAACAGCCTCAGGCGATGTCCGCGCGCACGCAGCATCGACACGGTCTCGCCGAACGCGTCGACTAGCCGCCGCACTTCGCCGCGCCGCGAGCCGGGCAGGACGAGCAAAGTCTTGGTGCGGTCCTGGGCAAGATCGCGCGGCAATGCCTGCGCCTTCTCAGCGGCAAGCACACCCGCATCATGCGTCAGGCGATGCCCGACATAGGTGCCGGGTGGCCCCCCCAGCCGCTCGAGTTCCTTCACCTCGAACGGCAGGATGCAGAGGATATGGTCGACATAAGGCTTCATCGCCACCGCCCTGCCCGGCCGCCACGCCCAGACGCTCGGACAGACATAGTGGATGATCGGTATCGACGGATTGGCCGCGCGCACCTTCCTGGCGACGCGCAAGGAAAAGTCCGGGCTGTCGATGGTGATCAGACAATCCGGCTTTTCGTCGGCGATGGTTTTGGCCAGCTGGCCGATCCGCCTGATTAGGCGCGGCAGATCGCGCAGGACCGCACTGAAACCCATCAGGGCAATCTCGCCGGCATCGAAGGGCGACACCAGGCCCAGTTCGCCGAGATGGCGGCCGCCGAGGCCGACGAGTTGAACCTTGCGGCCCGTTATCTGGCACAGAGATCGCACGATGTCGGCGCCAAGCAGATCGCCCGATTCTTCCCCAGCGACGATCGCGATCTTAAGCGCCTTGTCAGCCATGCGCAGGCTCCGCTGCAGCCAGGCCGACGATGAACAGGCCCAGTTCATTGGCGCGTGACAGGGTTGCGGGACCTTCGAGAATCAGCGAGCGCCCCGCCTCGACGGCGATACCAGCAAGCCCGGCCGCATGCGCCGCCTCCACCGTCTGCGGGCCGATGGAGGGAAGATCCGCACGCAGCTCCTGACCGGGCTTGGCGCATTTGACCAGCACGCCGCGTGTCTTGCCGGCGATACGGCCGTGGCTGCGCAACTCCCGCGTTCTCTCGAGCAGGCCGCTGGTGCCTTCTATGCCTTCGAGAGCGATCGCCCGGCCACCGATCGCAATCGCTGCCTGGCCAATGTCGAGCGCGCCGATCGCCTTGGCGGCTTGCCTCGCTGCCTCGATATCACGCCAGTCCGATTGCTGTGGTCTTGTCGAGGTCAGCGTGCCTTGGCCGGCGGCGAGTTCGGGAACGACCTCATGCGCACCGATCACCTTGATGCCTCGCTTTTCCAGGCCGCGTGTCACAACCTTCAACAGGCCGTCATCGCCGCGCGCCAGTGCCATGATCACCGACGGCACGATCGACAGCAAGCCAAGGCTCGGGCGAATCTTGGCCAATTGCGGCCTGCGTTTGATCTCACCAGCCAGCACCAGATGCGTGATTCCGTGCCGCTTCAGAGTCGGCACCAGGGAACCGATCTGCTCGAGGGCCAGACTGTCGTGCTCGTATCGGCGCAAATCCTGCTGGCGATCGGCTTCCCCATCCATCAGGAGGACGAAAGGCGGATAACCATGCGCGGCCAAACCCTGTGCGACTTCGACCGGGAGACTGCCGCCGCCGGCGATGATGCCGACCTTGGCATCTGGCGGGAGAAGAAGACCTGCGGCCGCTGTCTCAGTCTTCATCATCGGTGTCGTCGCCATCGCCTGCCTTGAGCGATGGCACCGCATAGTGGCGCTTGCCGCGGCTGGAGATGAAATCGATGATCTTCATGGCTGTTGGCGAAGAGGCAAACTCGGCCTTGGCGAATTCGATGTTCTCGCCGACGGTGCGGGAGCGGTCGAAAATCGTCCTGTAAGCCTTGCGCAGCAGATAAATCTCGGAACGCGGCAGACCGGCGCGCTTGAGACCGATGATGTTCAAACCGCGCAAGGAGGCACGGTTGCCGACGGCAATGGCATAGGGAATGACGTCACCGACAAAAGCCGAGCACCCGCCCAGAAAGGCGTTGTCGCCGACACGCACGAATTGATGAACGGCGCTGAGGCCGCCGATATAGACATTGTCGCCGATCTCGCAGTGTCCGCCCAGCGTCGCGCCATTGGCGAAGGTGGCATTCTTGCCGACAACGCAATCATGGGCGATGTGGGCGTAGGCAAGGAAATTGCCGTTGTCGCCCACCGTCGTTTCGCCGCGGCTGGTATCGGTGCCGACATGCATGGTGACGCCTTCGCGGATGGTGCAGTTGGCGCCGATGACAAGCGTGGTGCGACCGCCCTTGTGCTTGGTGTTCTGCGGCGGCGCGCCCAGTGTCGCCATCGGGTAGACCTTGGTCGACGCCCCGATCGTCGTCGCGCCCATCACGGAGACATGGCTGACCAGTTCGACACCATCGCCGATCACGGCATCGGCGCTGATATGGCAGAACGGGCCTATGCGCACGCCCTGGCCGAGTCGGGCGCCTTCCTCCACGACGGAGGAAGGATGGATTGAAGTCTTGATTTTCATAGGCACTCGATCGTCAGTCGCCGGTGACCATCATGGCTGAAATCTCGGCCTCGGCCGCCTTGGTGCCATCGACCAGGGCCTCGCAGGCGAATTTGAGCAGGTTGCCGCGCTTCTTGATTTTCTTGACATGAATCTTCAACTGGTCGCCGGGAACGACCGGTTTGCGGAATTTAGCGTTGTCGATGGTCAGGAAATAGACCAGCGACGGCTTCGACGCCCCGAGGCTGCGGATGCAGATGGCGCCCGCCGTCTGCGCCATGGCCTCGACGATCAGCACGCCCGGCATAACCGGCTGCTCCGGAAAATGCCCCTGAAAATGCGGCTCGTTGATGGTGACGTTCTTGATACCGACGGCAGAATTGTCACCGTCGATGTCGACGATACGGTCGATCATCAGGAACGGATACCGGTGCGGCAGAAGCTTCATCAGCCCCATTATGTCGACCGCTTCCAGCGTCGCCGCCGCCACCATATCAGCCATTGTCCTTGCCCTGTTTGCGTGCCCTGGCCATCGTGCGCAACATGGCTATCTCCCGCATTGCTTCCGCCATCGGCTGCGCCGGATAACCGCCCCATATCTCGCCGGCAGGCACATTGCTCATGAACCCACTTCTGGCGGCAAGCTTGGCTCCTGTGCCGATCGTCAGGTGATCCGCAAGCCCGACGCCGCCGCCCATGGTGACATTGTCACCCACGACCACGGAACCGGAGATACCCGAAAGCCCGGCCACTATGCAATTGCGACCGATGCGGACGTTATGGGCGATCTGCACGAGATTGTCGATCTTGGTGCCCTGACCGATGATCGTATCGGACATGGCGCCGCGATCGACGGTCGAATTGGAGCCGATCTCGACATCGTCCTGGATGATGACACGTCCGATCTGGGGAACACGTTCCGGTCCCTTGGCGCCGCCCACGAAGCCAAACCCGTCCTGGCCGATCCTGGCGCCGCCATGGATGATGACCCGATTGCCGATCAGCGCATACTGGATGCTGGCGCCCGGTCCGACATAGCCGTCGCGGCCGATCTGGCAGGACTGTCCAATGACGGCGTTCGGCGCGATGACGGTGCCGCGGCCTATCGAGGCGCGCGGCCCGATGACCACGCCGGCCTCGATGACGGCGCCGGCCTCGACATGCGCGGTCGGATCGATATGGGCATGCGGCGACACACCGGTTTCACCGGTCATCGGCCCCGGCGTGGCGGCTGTCGGGAACAGCAGTCGACCGACCAGCGCGAATGCCTGTTGCGGACGCGGATGGATCAGCACAGCCACGCCAGCCGGCGCCTTGTTGGCGAATTCCGCCGGGCACAGGACCGCGGCCGCCCGCAGCGACGGCATCAACGCGGAATTGCGCCTGCCGTCGACGAAGACAAGTGCACTGCCGCCGCCCTCGTTGGCCGGTGCCAAGGCCTCGATCGAAACGTCGGAGTGGCCGGAATCGACAAGCACCGAGCCGGTCAGATTCGCGACTTCGGCCGCCGTATACCGGCGTGATGGCGCGAAGAACACCGGATCGGTCATTCCAGAAGCTATATCCAGCTAGGTCGGAACATTTCTCCCGAATCCAAAAAATCCGGGAGCATCGTTTGCCGCCGATCAGAAGCGGGTCGATATGCCGAAGTTGAATTCCTGCACGTCGTCGCTCGCTTCCTTCTTGACCGGGATCGCATAGTCGATACGGATCGGACCGAACGGCGAGGCCCACATCAGGCCAACACCGACCGAGGCACGCAATTTCATGCCAGTAGAATCTGGATTGACCAAGCCAGTTGCAAGCTTGCTGCCATAGAGCGTCGCCGCATCTGCGAACACCGCGCCACGCAAGCCGAAGCTCTCCGGAACAACCGGCAACGGGAACTGGGCTTCGGTAGACGCGTTGAAGTATGTCGTGCCGCCGAGATGGTCACCGCTTGTGCCGGAAGCGACCGGACCAATACCACCGTAGGCAAAGCCACGGATCATGCGGTCTGTACTCTGGAAGTGATCGAATACGCGCAGCTCGCCGTCGCTGCCATAACCTTCGACGTGACCAGCGCCACCCGAAATCAAGCCCACGAGGTCGAGCTGCTCGGACAGTGTCTGATAAACGCTGGCACGGCCAGTGACCTTCACGAACTTGGCATCGCCCCCGAGACCCGCGACCTCGACGGTCGTGTTGGCATAGATACCCTCATGTGGGTTCTTCATGTCGTCGATGGTGTTGTAGACCAGCCCCAGGCTGACCGACGACTTGATCCACGGACTTTGGTGTTCTATGGCATCCAGGATGGCTGCGGAAATATTACAGGTACCTTGCGGTATCGCGTCGGTGGGATTGCAATTGCTGTCGACCTTATACTTCTCCTGAGAGATATTATACGCCAGCTGGGTCGTGATGCTGTTGGTGATCGGCAGTCCGAAACGGACCGTCGCACCCGTGGTGTCGCTGTCGTAGTTGTTGTTATACTGCCTCGTCGATTTGTAGATATCGAAGCCGGCTGCGATACGCCGCCCGAGGAAATACGGCTCGGTGAAGGACAGGCTGTAGTCGCGCGAATTCTTGCCGCCACCCGCCGACAGCTTGATGAACTGGCCGCGGCCGAGGAAGTTGCGCTCGGTGATGGAACCTTCGACGGACGGACCCGCCGTGTCGCCGCCGGTCGAATAGCCGGCACCGACCGAGAATTCACCCGTCGACTTCTCGACCACGGTGACCACCAGGACGACCTGGTCCGGCTGCGAGCCGGGCACTGTCGAGATGTCGACCGACGTGAAGTAATCGAGGTTCTCCAGGCGCTTCTTGGCACGCTGGATGAGAACCTGGTTGAAGGCGTCGCCTTCGCTGACATCGAACTCGCGGCGGATGACATAGTCACGCGTGCGGTCGTTGCCGCGGATCTCGATGCGCTCGACATAGGCCTTGGTGCCCTGGTCGACCGTATAGACCACCGAAATCGTATGGTTCTCGAAATTGCGGTCGCCGCGCGGCGTCACCTGCGCGAAGGCGTAGCCCGAACCGGCCACCTTCTCGGTGAGCGCGATGATGGAGTCTTCGACATTCTTGGCGTTGTAGACGTCGCCCTTGCGTGTCTCGACAACCGATTCCAGCGATTTCGAATCGACTTCCGGGATCGTGCTTTCGACGCTGATATCGCCGAAATTGTAACGCTCACCCTCCTGGACGGTGATGGTGACGGTGTATTTGTTCGTCGCATTGTCGAGCTCGCCGACGGCCGACACGACCTGGAAATCGGCATAGCCGTGATTGTAGTAGAAGCGACGCAGCAACTCCTGGTCGGCGCGCAGCTTATCCTCGTCATAGACGTCATCGCGCAGGATGAACGAAACCCAGGACGAGCGCTTGGTGTTGATAACGTCGGACAAGCGGCGGCTGGAATAGGCGCTGTTGCCGACGAAATTGATCGCCGCAATCTGCGTACGGTCGCCCTCGGTGATCTTGAAAACCACGTTCACGCGATTGTCGCCGAGATCCATGATCTGCGTGGTCACGCCGGCATCGTCGCGTCCAATGCGCCTGTAGGCAGCCTTGACCGCCTCGACGTCGGAATCGAGCGTCGCCTGCGAGAACGTCCCGCGCGGCTTCAACTGAACCGCCGCCTCAAGCGCATTGTCCTTGAGCTTCTTGTTGCCCTGGAACAGGACCTGGTTGACGACCTTGTATTCGGCAACCTTGACCACCAGGGTCGAGCCGACCTGGTTGATCTGCACATCAGAGAACAGCCCTGTGCCGAACAGCGCCTTCACCGCGCTGTCGATGTCGGAACTGGAGAAGGCTTTGCCAGGCTTGATGGTGATGTAGTTGCGGATGGTTTCGGCGTCGACACGCTGGTTGCCGGTCACCTCCACCCTGCTGACGACGGCGGCTTCAGCCGACGATGTGGCAACGAACTGCACTGCGAGCGCACCTGGTACGACCAGAGCGGCGGACAGTGCCGCCGCGGACGCGGCGCTTAGAAACTTGGATGCTGCCTTCATCGGGCTTAATAACCTTTTCTCGTAGTCCCCACGGCGAGAAAACCGGACGTGCGGTAATTTCCCCTACCGTATTAACCGGATTTTCCCTACACGCAAGGCTTCTGGTTAATTTGTATTTACTTAACCCTGGTGCGTGGCTTTCGCGTCACTCATATCCCCGCGCATGGTAAACGGCGTCTCAACATCGACCGCTGCCAGGCCAAATTTCTTCATGATTTCAGCATCCAAACAGATCGTTCCAGAACACGAAACCCATGAAGCATAGGACCACAAGCAGACCGGCCCGATAGGCCATTTCCATCATCCGTTCCGACACCGGCCGGTGGATGACAGCCTCCACCCCGTAGAACAAGAGATGGCCGCCGTCGAGGGGGGGAATCGGCAAAAGATTTAGAATACCTATGCCCACGGAAAGCAGCGCGACGAGCTGCACCAGCCATTCGAAACCGAGTTTGGCCGCCTTGCCGGCCATGTCGGCGATCTTGACCGGCCCCCCCAACTGGCACTTGTCCTCGCGACCGACGGCGAAACGCTGCAGGAACTGGCCGGTGCGCTCGATGACGTGGCCTGTTTCCTCGACTGCCGCCGCAACCGCCCCGACCGGGGTGTAGGTGATGAGACGGGGCTGGCCGAGCTCCTTGTTGTTGACGACACCGATCACGGCGACCTTGACCTTGTTGCCGAGCGCGTCGTCCTGTTCCATCAGCCGCGGGGTCGCGGTCACTGTGACTTCCTTGCCATCGCGCAGCATGACAAAGGTGATGGTATCGCCGGCGCGGCCCGAGACCAGCCGCTGCACATCGCCGAAGGTTTCGACCTTGCTGCCGTCGACGCTGACGAATCGATCGCCGGGCTGGATGCCGGCCTTTGCGGCCGGACTGTCCGCTGTAACCTCCGCCACCATGGGCTCTGCGACATAACGCCCATAGGCGGCAAACAGCACGGAAAAGACGACGATCGTCAGCAGGAAATTGAACAGAGGCCCGGCCGCCACCGTCGCCGCGCGCTTCCAGATAGCCTGGGTGTGGAAGGCAACTTTGCGCTCCTCCTCGGTCAACGTCTCGAGTTCGTCCGACGTCGGCTTGCTGGAGGTGGCGCTCATATCGCCGACAAATTTGACATAGCCGCCAAGCGGTATCGCGCAAAGCTTCCAGCGCGTGCCGTGCCTGTCGTTGAAGCCGAAGAGTTCGGGACCGAAGCCGATCGAGAAGGCCCTGACCCCGATGCCGCACCAGCGGCCCACGAGGTAGTGGCCCATCTCGTGGACGAACACCACCACGGTCAGCACGAAGAGAAACGGCACGAGCGTGCCGAGAAACAAGCCGTCGGTGCTGAAAATCGCGTGAAGAATCCCGTTCAACTCATCCCCTCAAATTCTTCCGCTGCCGCGCGGTGACTGTGACATCAATCCGGGCGAATCCAAGGCGCCCGCACCAGATCGTGGAACGACATCATTCAAATCGGAAACAGCCCCTGCGCCGGATGATCGGCGCCCGCCGAAATCCAGCCGATCACGTATAGAGCGAGAGCCGCCGCGACAAGGCCGTCGACACGATCCATGACGCCGCCATGGCCTGGAATGAGCATGCCCGAATCCTTGCAGCCATGCCGCCGTTTGACCCAGGATTCGAACAGGTCGCCGGCCTGGGCGACAATCGAAAGCACAAGTGCGACAAGGCCAAGCAAAGCCAGGTTGCCGGCACCGGCGGCGGCCGCCAGCATAACCCCGGCGACAACGCCACCGACAGCGCCTCCGAGCGCGCCGCTGCGCGTCTTGCCGGGCGAAATCGACGGCGCCAACTTGGGACCGCCGATGGCGCGCCCGACGAAATAGGCAAAAATGTCGGTCGCCCAGACGACGGCGAACAGGAACAGGATGGCGACCAGGCCCGAATTGTCGCCATCGCGCAACAGGGCGAGCGACAGGCCGGACACGCTGGCATAGGCAAGGCCGCTCGCCTCCCATTGCCCCGTCTTGCGTACCTGGGCGGCTATCGCCGTCACGGCAGTCAGAAACGCGACAAGCAGCAGCAGCCAGGATGCCGAAAGCCCGCCAATCAAGGCGCCTATGAAAACGACGACCAGCGCCTCGGGCAGGAAGCTCAGCCCATTGACCGCAGGCCGCGACATGCGTGTCCACTCGTAGAAGATCATCGCCGACATGGCTGCGCACAGAAGTCGGAAAGGCAGGCTGCCAAGCCAGGTCAGGCCAAGCGCAATGACGGCAAGCACGACCGCTGAAATGACGCGGAGCTGAAGGTTGCTCATCCCGCGGCCGGTCGCGAAGCGACGTCTTGCGGCCCCAATGCGCCGAATCGGCGCTCGCGGCCGGCAAATTCGCGCAACGCCTCGGTGAGATGCTCGCGGCTGAAGTCGGGCCAATAGCAAGGCAGGAAGACGAGTTCGCTATAGGCGGCCTGCCATAACAGGAAGTTGGACAGGCGAAGCTCGCCGCTGGTGCGTATGACCAGCTCCGGATCGGGAATGCCTTGCGTGTCGAGAGCGCCGGCAAAGCTTTCGGCGGTGATCGCCTCGCTGTCGATTTCGCCCCGTGCCACGGCCGCGGCAAGTTTGCGCGCCGTGCGGACGATCTCGTCGCGCCCGCCATAGTTGAAGGCGATCACCAGCGTCAGCGCTTCGTTGCCGGCTGTGAGCGATTCGGCCTCGTCGAGCAGCCCCCGGATGTCGGCCTGCAGCCCGGCCCTGTCGCCGATGATCCTGACCCGCACGCCACTCTGGTGCAGTTCGGCGAGGTCGCGGCGGATGAACAGCTTCAACAGCCCCATCAGGTCGCTGACCTCGGACTTCGGCCGCGACCAGTTCTCCGACGAGAAGGCGTAGACGGTCAGGAAGGAGATGCCGAGATCCGGTGCCGCGCGCACCGTCTTGCGCAACGCCTCGACGCCGGCGCGATGACCGGCGAGCCTCGGCATGCCGCGCGCCTTGGCCCAGCGTCCATTTCCATCCATGATGATCGCGACATGCGCGGGCGTTGTCATGATCTCGCTTTCGGGTCAGTCGGCGGCCAACCCTAAACCTGCATGATTTCAGCTTCCTTATCGGAAAGCAGATGATCGATGGTGCTGATCGTTTCGTCGGTAAGTTTCTGGACCTGGTCCGAACGCTTGCGCTGATCGTCCTCGCTGATCGTGCCGTCCTTCTCCGCCTTCTTCAGGAAATCCATGCCGTCGCGGCGCACATGGCGTGCGGCGACACGGGCGTTCTCGGCATAGCCATGCGAAATCTTGACCAGTTCCTTGCGGCGCTGCTCGTTGAGCTCCGGCAGCGGAATCCTCAGATTGGTACCGTCGACGATCGGATTGAATCCCAGATTCGATTCGCGGATGGCGCGGTCGACGGCGCCAACCATCGACTTATCCCAGATCGACACCGAGATCATGCGCGGCTCCGGCACCGTCACGTTGGCCACCTGATTGATCGGCATGGTGGTGCCATAGGCCTGCACCTGGATGGCATCGAGCAGATTGCTGGAGGCGCGACCGGTCCGCAACGAAGCCAGGTCATGCTTGAACGCGGCGATTGCCCCATCCATGCGCCGCTTGAGATCGTCGTACTCACCACTCATCTTAGTCTCCTCGACCCGTCTGCCGCGGGTTCACTGCTTCGGGCACGGCCCCGTTCGAGCCTGATCTTCGAAAAAGCCGGTTTCCCCTTTTCAAGGGATCAGGCCCGGATCAATTGTCCGCGACGACCGTGCAGCGGCCGCCGCCCCTCAGAATGTCGCCGAAACCACCTTTTTCGTGGATCGAATAGACGATTATCGGAATGTTGTTTTCGCGCGCAAGTGCAATCGCTGCCGTATCCATGATGGAAAGGCCGCGATTTATGACTTCGGCATGGGTAATGCGCTCGAAACGCGTCGCGTTCGGGTCCTTTTTCGGATCGGCCGAATAGACGCCATCGACCTGCGTGCCCTTGAACAGCGCATCGGCGCCGATTTCGGCCGCGCGCAGTGCCGCGGCCGAATCAGTGGTGAAGAAAGGATTGCCGGTGCCGCCGGCGAAGATCACCACCTTGCCCTGGTTCATGTAGGCGGTGGCCTGGCGCTGCGAAAAGCTTTCGCAAAGCTCGGGCATGGCGATCGCCGACAACACCACGGCTTCGACGCCGATCTTGTTCAGCGATGTGCGCAGTGCCAGCGAGTTGATGACCGTGGCAAGCATGCCCATGTGGTCGCCGGTGACGCGGTCTCCGCCCTTGGAGGCGACAGCCACGCCGCGGAAAATATTGCCGCCGCCGATGACGACGCCGACCTCGATGCCCAGTGCACGAGCCTCGGCAATGTCGGCGGCGATGCGATCGACGACCGAGACGTCGATGCCGAAATGCTGTTCGCCCATCAACGCTTCGCCCGACGCTTTCAACAAGACACGTCGGTAGAGGGGCTTCACCGTCATCTGGTCCTCGTCATTTTGCATATGGTATCCGGGCAGGCATTCGCACAGGCGCCATCCCAAAACACCGGGTTCCGATACACGAAGGGCGCCGCGATGTCACGCGGCGCCCGACCTGCCAATTTATGCGATCCTGCCCGATCGATCAGTTGGTGGACACGCTCGCCGGCACGCCCTCCACAAGCACCGGTGATGCGTAGCCGGAGGGCTTGTCACCGGTTGCGGCGCCGCCGGTGACGCGCGCCTGTATCTGCGGCCCGAAATAGGAATAGGGGAACGGCGCCGGCGTTCCGCTGACCGAATCCAGCCGGTCGCGAAGCCTTGCCGGGATGTCGAAGTTCAGCGCGGAAAGATTGTCCTGGATCTGGGAAAGGGTCGTCGCACCGAGGATGACGGTGGCGATCCCCGGCTGCGTCGCCACCCAGTTGAGCGCGACCTGCGGCATGCTGCGGCCGAGTTCGGACGCGACCTTCTCGAGTTCGGCCACGATGGCCCAGTTGCGCTTCGTGAACTTCTGGAAGCCCGGATGGGTCGAATTGCGGAATCCGTCGAGCCGGCCGGCGTTTCCGGCCTGGGCTGGCCGATACTTGCCGCTGAGCAGCCCGCTGGCGAGCGGGCTCCACACCATGATGCCGGCACCATGGCGCGTGCCGAATGGCACGAACTCGTTCTCGATCATCCGTTCGGCCAGCGAGTATTCGAGCTGTAGCGCCGAAACCGGCTCATATCCGCGCAGTTCGGCGATCGCCTGTGCCCGCCCCGCATACCAGGCCGGCACATCGGACAGGCCGACATGGCGCACCTTGCCCACCCGCACCAGGTCATCCAGGGTGCGCATGACCTCTTCGGCCGGCGTCAGCCTGTCCCACACATGCATGAGATAGAGATCGATATAGTCCGTGCCCAACTGCTTCAACGAGGCATCGACCGCCCGCATGATGTTCTTGCGGCCGTTGCCGCCGGCGTTCGGATTGCCGGGCTGCATGTTCATGGTGAACTTGCTGGCGATCACCGCCGTATCGCGCAGTCCCCGCTCGGCGATGAACTCACCAAGCCAGGCTTCGGCGGTGCCGCCGGTGTAGAGATCCGCCGTGTCGAAAAAATTGCCGCCCGCCTCGACATAGGCGTCGAACATCGCGCGCGCTGTATCCCTGTCGGTTCCCCAACCCCATTCCTTGCCGAAAGTCATGGTGCCCAGCGCCAGCCTGCTGACCCTGAGGCCGCTGTTGCCGAGAGTGTAATAGGTCATGCTCATGATCGTCTTCCAATGCTTGGTAGTGAATGCCGTGGCGCCAATGCCCGGGAGTGTCAGTGTCCCGGCGTCGTCTTGACCCAGAAATTGCCGCGCTCATGCGTCATTCGGAACGCAAAGCCGTCGACCTTCCAGCCGGCGGAGGAACGCGTCAGGTGGTGCTCGTAGGTGCCCCAGACTTCCCAAAGCGGGTCGCCATTGCCTTCCATCCGGTTCCAGGCATAGCCGTTCGAACGGACGGTCGCCGTGTCCGCCTCGAGAACGACTTGGTGATTTGTGCGCAGATGCAGGCTTGTCTTGCTGCCCTTGAGGTTGCCGGCCCAGGCGCCGATCAGATCGTCGGAGGCGATGTTGGCCGCGGGCTGCCCGGAAAGACTGCTGAAATCGGCGGTAACCCGATCCGCGAAATAGCTGCGCGCCAGTGTCCAGTCCTGGGCGTCGACGGCGCGGTCGATGCCGTCGGCAATACGGATGACCGCGCGTTCGTCCGCGAGCGCTTGCCAGCCGGAAGGTTCCGCCCCGCCGGCATCGATCGGCGCCAGCGCCATGCCTGCCGCGAACGTTACGTGCTTCAACGCATTCATGTCTCTTCTCCTCGATGCCATCAATTGCCGATGTGTTGGCGACAATGTGGACCGTGGCTTTCGCGTCGATAAGATTGCATTGTTCGCAAAGACTATGCGATATCATGCATGAATGGATCGGGATCTGCTGAGCCACCTGCCTGTCGTCGTCGCCGTTGCCCGACGCGGTGGCTTCGCGCTTGCCGCCGCCGAACTCGGCATGAGCCCTTCGGCTGTCAGCCATGCCGTGCGTATCGTCGAAGAACGGATCGGCCAGCCCTTGTTCGCACGCACGACGCGTAGCGTTTCACTCACCGAGGCCGGCAAGGCGCTGGTGGAAACGGCGGCCCCTGCACTCCAGGACATTGCCGAGCGGATGGACCGTATCCGCAGCGTCAAGGGCCGGCCGTCCGGCCTCCTCAGGATCAACGCCTCCAACATCGCGATTCCGTTGGGGGTGACCCCGATCGTCGCGGCGATGGCCGAGCGCTATCCAGACATTACGGTGGAGGTCTTCGCCGATCAGGGGCTGGTCGACATCGTCGGCGAAGGTTTTGACGCCGGCATCCGGCTGGGCGAGATGATCGCGCAGGACATGGTTGCCGTGCGGCTCACGCATCCATTCAAAGCCGTCATCGTCGCCGCACCGGCTTATCTCGGGCGACGTGGCCGACCGCGCTGCGTGGCCGATCTCGCCAACCACAACTGCATCGGCTACCGTCTGGTCCGCTCCGGTGCGCTCTATCGCTGGGACCTGACAGAGGACGGCGAGGATGTCGTCATGGAGACCGGCGGCACGGCCATAGTCACGGATTCGCTCGCCGCGATTGACCTGGCACTCGCCGGAGTGGGTCTCGCCTACATGTTCGAACCGCTGGCGCGCGCGGATCTTGCTGCTGGCCGCCTGGTGCAGGTTCTGCCGCAATCGGCGATCGAGGAGCCTGGCCTTTTCCTCTACTTCCCGCGCCGGGCGGCGATGGCGCCGAAGCTGCGGGCCTTCATCGACACCGCACAAGAAATCGGCCTGATGTCCCAGCGGACGTCAGGCCGAAAAACACATTCGGAATAAAGCGGTAGGAAGCTTACTTCTTGACCGCCGCGGCGACTTCCGCCGCGAAATCGGTCTCTTCCTTCTCGATGCCTTCGCCGAGCGCGAAGCGCAGGTAGGCGGTGATCTTGGCCGGCGCGCCGATCTCCTTCTCGGCATCCTTCAGCGCCTTCTCGACGGTGATGTCGGGATTGAGCACGAAGGCCTGCTTCAGGAGCACGACTTCCTCGTAGAACTTGCGCAGGCGACCCTCGACCATCTTTTCGATGATCGCTTCCGGCTTGCCGGTCTGGCGCGCCTGGTCGGCGAAGATCGCCTTCTCGCGCTCGACCGCGGCCGGATCGATCTGCTCTGCCGTCAGCGCCAGCGGGTTGGTGGCGGCGACATGCATGGCGACCTGCCGGGCAAACGCGTTGGCGGCATGTTCATTGCCAGTGGTCTCGATCGCGACCAGCACGCCGAGCTTGCCGAGGCCATCGGCAACCGCATTGTGGACATAGGTCGCAACCGCGCCGTGTGGAACGGTCAGCTTAGCCGAACGGCGGAAGCCCAGATTCTCACCAATGGTGCCGACGGCATCCTTGATGGTGTCGGTGACGGACTTGTCCGAACCCGGGTACTTTGCGGCAGCCACGGCCTCGGTGGTGCCATAGGCCAGCGCAACCTTGGCGACATTGGCGACAATTTCCTGGAACGCGGCATTGCGGGCGACGAAGTCGGTCTCGGAATTGACCTCGACAATGGCAGCCTCGCGGACGCCGGCATCAACGCCGATCAGGCCTTCGGCCGCGGTGCGCCCGGCCTTCTTGTCGGCCTTGGAGATACCCTTCTTGCGCAGCCAGTCGACGGCTTCTTCCATGTTGCCGTTGGTCTCGGTCAACGCCGCCTTGCAGTCCATCATGCCCGCGCCGGTCAAGTCGCGGAGTTCTTTGACCTGTGCAGCCGAAATACTCATTGTCGCCTCTTTGTTTTAAATGCACCGACGCACCATCGGTACTCGATGATGCGTCTGTTTAGCGTGCCAAAATATGAGAAAGATGAAGGCCGTGTCCGGCCTTCGATTATCAAGCCTCGGGGGCTTCCGATGCCGGAGCCGGATCGAGAGCCGGTTCGACCGGGGCTTCGACCGAAGCGCCGATATCGACACCCAGCGCGCCCTGCTGGCGGGCGATGCCGTCGATGGCGGCCTTGGCGATCAGGTCGCAATAGAGCTGGATGGCGCGCGCGGCGTCATCATTGCCGGGGATCGGGAAGTCGATCTTGTCCGGATCGCAGTTCGAGTCGATGATGGCGACGACCGGGATGCCGAGGCGCTTGGCCTCGAGAATGGCAATCGCTTCCTTGTTGGTGTCGATCACGAACATCAGGTCGGGCGTCGAGCCCATATCCTTGATGCCGCCCAGCGCCTTGTCGAGCTTCTCGCGCTCACGGTCGAGGTTCAGGCGCTCCTTCTTGGTGAGGCCTTGGGCTTCGCCGGCCAGCATCTCGTCGAGCTTGCGCAGGCGCTGGATCGAGTTCGAGATCGTCTTCCAGTTGGTCAACATGCCGCCGAGCCAACGAGAATTGACATAATACTGGGCCGAACGCTGCGCGGCATCGGCAACGATGTCGGACGCCTGGCGCTTGGTGCCCACGAACAGAACGCGGCCGCCCTTGGCGACGGTATCGGAAACCTGCTTCAGCGCCTGGTGCAGCAAAGGCACCGTTTGCGAGAGGTCGATGATGTGGATGTTGTTGCGAGCGCCGTAGATGTAAGGCGCCATCTTCGGGTTCCAGCGGTGGGTCTGGTGGCCGAAGTGAATGCCAGCTTCCAAAAGCTGGCGCATGCTGAAATCAGGCAGTGCCATTCTCATTTCCTTTCCGGTTAGCCTCCACGGACACAGGCATTTTTGGACAAAGTCCTCGAACGCCACCGGAGGTTTCAGCCGGATTTCTCCCGGGCAGACACCAAAGTCCGTGTGTGGAATGAGCGGGCGTATAGAGGGGAAGCGCCGTAAACGCAAGCGCTTTGGCGTGCACACGGTTGCGTGCGACGATCCGCGCCTCGCCCTCAGCGCTTCTTCTTGCCGTTGGGCACCCTTACTCGCCGGAAGATCGCGACGATCTCCTCGCGGCTACATTCGATGGCGCCAAGCCGCACCGCGCGGTCGCGCTCGAAGCCGGTTATGTCATAATGCGGCGCCGATGTCCTGGGCGGGCCCTGGTAGGATGAGCGCTTGACGGCAAGCGCCGCGGCGAAACGATGCAACTCGTCGGTGTCGTCGGCCATCAGGTGGCACCAGCGGTGGCCGGCCCACTTCCAGATCGCCGCATCGACGTAGACTGCCATCAAGCCCGCCGTGGCCAGCTCAGTTTCGCAAGCCTGCTATTTCGATACCGGGCAAGGCTTTGTCTGGTCGAACAGCGACAGATTGACCAGCTTGCCGGTCATCGAGAAGTCGCCATAGTCCATTGTGAGATCGCGGGTGATGCCGTTCTCATGCAGCTTGAAGCTGATCCGGTATTCCGGCACTTCTTCGCCGTTCTGGGCGCTGTCGTCGAAATAGGCGATGTCGACCGGCCAGTATTTGTCGGTGGCGAGCTTGGCCAGCGCCGGAGCTTCCGGGTCGGCCTTGTCGGCCTCGGTCTTCTTGCCGACGACAACGGTTGTCGTCATCACCTTGTTGGCGTCCTCGGAGCCGTCGAACAGGTTTGTCTGGTAGAACTTCTCGCCTTTCTCGGCCTTGCCGATCAGTTCGACCAGATGCTGGGTCGGAAACTGGGTCGCGGCGAGTTGCAGACTGTTCTTTTCCGGCTTGTCGATATCGACCTTGAGCCCTTTTGCGTCTTTCGTGGCCATACCCTTGACCTCCTTGTCGAGGTTCTGGTCGACGAAGGATTTGGTCACGAACGAAAACGTCTTGCCTTCGGCATCCTCGAAAGTCGTCGTCTGCTGGTCGGTCAGTCTCGTATTGTCGTTGGTGACGATCTGGGTGACGAACCGGAATTTTACCGTATAGCCTTCGCAGGCCGAGCCATTGAATTCGTAGACCATGCGACCGGATATGCCTGTTATCCCGGAGCGGTCGGAAGCCTTGTTGAGGGTGAGGTCATACACGGCGCGATGCGCCTGCAGCGCCGGCACGGCGAAAGCGGGGACTATCGGCAAGGCCGCGGACAACAGAACGGCGTGGAATGCAAGGCGCGCTGCGCGCATGAGGTACTCCGATCGTCGCGGCTGATGGCAAGCCGCAGGGAAAGATGGTCCAGCTTAAAAAAAGTCGTGGCGGAAGCGAGGCAAAAATAGCAATTTCGGCCCCGCCAGCGCGGCGTCTTCCAGCAATAGGGAAAAGCAATGAGTGAAACAATCGAAAAGCGGCTAAGTGATCTCGGCGTGACGCTTCCTGTCGCCGCCGCACCCGCCGCCAACTACGTTCCCTACTGCCGGACCGGCAATTTGCTGTTCACCGCCGGGCAGTTGCCGCTCAAGGAAGGCAAGCTACAGGCGAGCGGCCTGCTCGGCCGCGATGTCGACACGGCAAGCGGCAAGGATGCGGCAAAATACTGCGCGATCAACATTCTGGCGCAGGCCAAGGCAGCAATCGGCGATCTCGAGAAGATTCGCCGCCTGGTGAAGATCACGGTTTTCGTCGCCTCGTCCGCCGACTTCGTCGAGCAGCATCTGGTTGCCAACGGCGCCTCCGATTTCCTGGTCGCCGCCCTTGGCGAGCGCGGCAAGCACGCCCGTTCCGCCGTCGGCACCGCCTCCCTGCCGCTTAATGCCGCGGTGGAAATCGAAGCGATCTTCGAAGTCGAATGAGCGAAGGCCTGATATGACCGACCTTTCCTGGCTGACTGCCCGGCCCGTTGCCCATCGCGGCTTCCATGACATGAACAGGACGCGCTGGGAAAACACCCTTTCCGCCTTCGCGGCCGCGGCCGAACGCGGCTACGCCATCGAATGCGACGTGCATCTGTCGTCGGACGGCGTTCCCATCATCATCCATGATGACGACCTGAAAAGACTGACCGGAGCGGACGGTTTCGTCTGGCAGCGCAGCGCGGCCGAACTGACCGCGCTCAAGGTTGGCGGCACATCCGATCACGTGCCGACGCTTCAGGAAGCGCTCGACCTCGTCGACGGCCGCGTACCGATGGTCGTGGAACTCAAAGGGGTTCCCGGTCGCGACGAAGGCCTGGTGGCGCGCGTCGGCAAGATGCTCAAGCGCTACAAGGGCAAGGCGGCGGTCATGTCGTTCGATCACTGGCTGATCCGCGATTTCCCCAAACATGCGCCCGGCATCCCTGCTGGTCTGACCGCCTATGGCAAGGACCTGAAATTGATCGAAGCGCATTTTTCCATGTTGGCGCATGAGCTCTCCTTCACCTCCTACGCCGCCGGCGACCTGCCGAATCCGTTCGTCAGCTTCGTGCGCGAAAAGCTCAAAATGCCAGTCATCACCTGGACCGTGCACGATCAGCCCGCGATCGACCTGACCTTCAAATATGCCGATCAGATGACGTTCGAAGGGTTCGAGCCCGATTTGGTCAAAGTCGCCTGAGCGGGGTGTCTGAAACGTGACTTGTAGCGGCCCGGATGGAGCTTAAATAAGCCTCATGGATCAGGGCGACGATGGCGACGGGCAAGCAGCAAATGCGGACTATTCGATCCGCATCGCCGCCGGTATTGGCGCGTTCACCGGAGATGAGTGGAATAGCTTTGCCGGGACCACGCGCGGTGATACGGAAAACGGCTATAACCCGCTCGTTTCATTCGCTTTCTTGAGCGCGCTGGAAGATTCCGGCTGCGCCGTTCGACGCACCGGTTGGCAAGGACATCATTTGCGGCTGGAGACTGCGCAAGGCAGGCTGCTGGGTGCCGTCCCCTGCTATCTCAAGTCGCACAGCCAGGGCGAATATGTGTTCGATCATGGCTGGTCGGATGCCTTCGAGCGCGCCGGTGGCCGCTATTACCCGAAACTCCAATGCGCCGTGCCGTTCACCCCCGTCACCGGCCCTCGCCTGCTGGTCGGCAAGAGCGAGGATCCAGATGCGGTGAAGGCCGGGCTGGCGGCCGGCCTCAAGATGGTGACCGACAAGCTCGGCGTGTCCTCGGCACATGTCACCTTCGCCCAGGAAAGCGACATCGCCACGCTGGAGGCCGCCGGTTTCCTGCATCGCACGGACCAGCAGTTTCATTTCTTCAACGAAGGCTTTTCGACCTATGACGACTTCCTCGCCACGCTTGCCTCACGCAAGCGCAAGGCGATGAAGAAGGAACGGCGCGAGGCGCTTGCCGACGGTATCTCGATCGACTGGCTGACCGGCAAGGACCTGACGGAAAAGGCCTGGGACGATTTCTTCGCTTTCTACATGGACACCGGCAGCCGCAAATGGGGCCGCCCCTATCTGAACCGCCAATTCTTCTCGCTGATCGGCGAACGCATGGCGGACGACATCCTGCTGGTGATGGCCCGGCGCAACGGGCGCTACATTGCCGGCGCCATCAATTTCATCGGCTCCGACGCGCTCTACGGCCGTAACTGGGGCTGCGTCGAGGATCACCCCTTCCTGCATTTCGAGGTCTGCTATCACCAGGCCATCGACTTCGCCATCGAACGCAAGCTGAAGGTGGTCGAGGCGGGCGCGCAGGGAGAGCACAAGCTGGCGCGCGGCTACCGGCCGGTGACCATGCATTCCGCCCACTACATTTCGCATCCCGGCCTGCGCAACGCGGTGGCCGACTACCTCAACCGAGAGCGGCGCGAGGTCGAGCGCATGGGCGAATATCTGGAAGAGCATACCCCGTTCCGTAAGGATCTCGAGGACCAGGCCCCCGAGTAGGTTCCGCCGCGCCTTGCCGCCCACGCGAGCCTTCGCTAAACCGGGCACTGAGCACAAACGGAGCCTACCGCCATGGCCGAAGCTTACGACCCCGGCAACATCTTCGCCAAAATTCTGCGCGGCGAAATTCCCTCTCATCGTGTCTATGAGGACGAGGCCGTCGTCGCCTTCATGGATGTGATGCCGCAAGGCACCGGCCACACTCTGGTGGTGCCGAAGGCGCCGTCGCGCAATATGCTCGATGCTGATCCGGCAACCCTCGGCGCTTTGTTCGCGGTCGTGCAGAAGGTGGCGGTGGCGGTGAAAAAGGCCTTCGACGCCGATGGCCTCACGCTGATGCAGTTCAACGAGCAGGCCTCGGGCCAGACCGTGTACCACCTGCATGTTCACGTCATCCCACGCTTCGAGGGTGTGCCGCTCAAGCCGCATTCCGGGCAGATGGAGAAACCGGAAGTTCTGGCTGAACACGCCGGCAAGATCCGAGCGGCTCTGGCGGGCTGACGGGGCGAGCACTCAAAAGTTCAGATAAAGCCCGGCCAGTAGCAGAAACTCGGCCGTGGCAATGCCGACGACCATGCGCTTTCCCGACGCCAGATAGGCGACGAAGCCCAGGGCCACCGCCACTATCCTCAAGGCAAGCGGCGTATGCGCAAGCGCACCGCCCGGAAAGACAATCAAGTTGCCGATGACGGCGGCGACAAGCGCGGTTGCCATGGTGCGAACCAGCACCAACAGGTCTGAATTTTCAGAAAGCTTCCCGCCGAGATAGACACCCAGGAAGCGCCAGATATCGGTCGCGGCGAAACCGGCAAGGAGAATGAACAGGTATGGCCACCACCAGGCGCCGTTGGAAAAGTAACTCACGCCGTGCGCGCCTTGCGCCGCCATAAGTGCCAGCCATAGGCGGCGATGCCACCGACAAGTCCGGCGGCCAGCAAGTCGATTCGCGGCACCAAGATGTGGAAGACCGGCCCGAGGACGAGGCCCAGGACCATTGCCACATGCCCTACCCGTTCGCGCGCGGAACCCCACAACGAGGTCAGGAAATACATCGGCGTCAACATCAGCAACGCCGCTGAAACGGCGGACGGCAGCGTATCCGCCACCGCATAGACGATCGTCACGACGATGATGTTCGTGGTCACCAACATTGCGCCAAGGCCGGCATAGTAAGTCGTACGCATGCGAGGCGGAACGCACTTCAGGCGCTCCATGGCCAGCACCCAGGACGTCACAGCCACGAAATGCGCGAGGAGATAGAGCACATGCTGCCGGGTTGTCCTGGTGCGCATCTCGGGCACTAGCACCATCACCATCGGCATCAGACGGATTGCGGACAATGTGACGGCCAACATCGCCGCAGGCAGCGCCGCCCCCGATGTGACCGCGCCCACCAGCACCACCATCGATGGCAGCGCCCACACCGTCCCGGTCATGAAAGCGGCCTGTGTCGCTGTGACCCCGGCGTCTTTCGCCAGGGCGGCGAAGCCAATGAACGAGCTGATGAGTATCAGGCCAGGGAGGGAAAAGGCTGCTCCGACACCACGCAGGAACCAGGTGGAACGAGGCACTGTGGAGTCCGGGGGCCAAGTCGACATGTGCCGGCCACGGGATGCGACCGCACCGAAAGTCGCGTATGGTCTTTCCATTGATCCAGGAAGGAAGTCGGCCCCTTCCGGTCTGGTCGAAGGTGCGACAAGCAAGTTAGCGCGGCGCTGGGGAACTGGCCTCTACTGTCCGCCAATCGGCAATTGCGCCAAGGTCTGGAACGCCGATGGCTGCGGTGCGCCGGTGAGACGCCGCTCGATTGCTCCGGCGCAGTCCTGCGGGCTCAACAGCGACGTATCGACATTGAGGTCGTAGGTGCCGGGTTTGTGCACTTCTTCCTGCCACAGGCGGACGGGTGAAGGCACGGGGTCACCAGGCGAGGCGATGACGTAGGCCCTGCCCGGCTCGCTGGCTGCGCGCCGTTCCATGATAACCTCGATCGGACAGCGAACGCCAACAAACAGGACCGGCAGGCCGGCAAGCCGTCGCGCGCAATCCGCCAGGATACCGAGCGGCTTCGAATAGGCATCGTGATGCCCGACATCCGTCACGACATTCAGCCCGAGGCGGCTATGAGCCGCGATCGACTCGTAGAGCGCGGCATAGAAATGCCGCACGAAATCTTCGAGATCGGGTCGTTCGCCACCAGGACGCAATCCTATTCCCGGGCGAAGTCGCGGCGGCGTAATCTGCTCATAGCTGTCGACGCCCAAATTCATCCATGCGCCGTCGAAGCTTTCCTGAATGGCTCGGGCGATGCTCGATTTTCCTGACCGCGGCGCGCCGTTAAGGATGATGATCTGACCAGCCATGCGCCACCTCCCAATGAAAAAAGCCCCGTTTCCGGGGCTCTTCTCGATTTTCGCCAGGCTCAGCCCTTGCGGGGCAGTTGCGGCACAAGGCTGCGCTTGCCGCCATCCTTGCCCTTGGGCTCTGGCTTCTGCGCCACGAGCTTCTTGGCAGCGGGCTTCTTGGCCACGGCCTTTCGCGGCTTGGGCGCGTCTTCCGGCTCTTCCTTCTTCGGCGTCACCGGCGCCTCGTCGGCCAGCGATTCGAGCTTCAGGCCGGTCTCGCCGGTTTCCTTCTTCTCGACGGTGACGCGCACCGTGCCGCCCTTCTTGAGCTTGCCGAACAGCACCTCGTCGGCCAGCGGCTTCTTGATGTGCTCCTGGATCACGCGGCCGAGCGGCCGCGCGCCCATGCGCTCGTCATAGCCCTTGTCGGCGAGCCAGGCGATCGCTTCCGGCGACAGGTCGAATGTCACACCACGCTCGGAGAGCTGCGCCTCGAGCTGCATGACGAACTTCTGCACCACCTGATGGATGACCGGCACCGGCAGCGAGCCGAACGGGATGATCGCATCGAGACGGTTGCGGAATTCCGGCGTGAACAGCCGGTTGATCGCCTCGACATCGTCGCCTTCACGCTTGGTCGAACCGAAACCGATCGCCGCGCGCTGCGCATCGGATGCGCCCGCATTGGTGGTCATGATCAGGATGACGTTGCGGAAGTCGATCTGCTTGCCGTTGTGGTCGGTCAGCTTGCCGTGGTCCATCACCTGCAACAGGATGTTGAACAGGTCCGGATGCGCCTTCTCGACCTCGTCCAGCAACAGCACGCAGTGCGGATGCTGGTCGACACCGTCGGTCAACAGGCCACCCTGGTCGAAGCCGACATAGCCGGGAGGCGCGCCGATCAACCGGGAGACGGTGTGGCGTTCCATATATTCCGACATGTCGAAGCGGATCAGTTCGACACCGAGCGAGGCGGCGAGTTGCTTTGCCACTTCGGTCTTGCCGACGCCGGTTGGCCCTGAGAACAAATACGAGCCGATCGGCTTCTCCGGTTCGCGCAGGCCGGCACGTGCCAGCTTGATCGCCGAGGTCAGCGCGGTGATGGCGGTGTCCTGGCCATAGACGACGCGCTTCAGCTCGATGTCGAGGCCCTGCAGCACCTTCTCGTCATCGGCCGAAACCGTCTTCGGCGGAATGCGCGCCATGGTGGCGATCGTCGCTTCGATCTCCTTGATGCCGATGGTCTTCTTGCGCTTGGCTTCCGGCACCAGCATCTGCGAGGCGCCGGTCTCGTCGATCACGTCGATCGCCTTGTCCGGCAGCTTGCGGTCGTTGATGTAGCGGGCCGACAGTTCCACCGAAGCCTTGATCGCCTCGTTGGTGAACTTGACCTTGTGGAATTCCTCATAATAGGGCTTGAGGCCCTTCATGATCTCGATGGCGTCCTCGATGGTCGGCTCGTTGACGTCGATCTTCTGGAAGCGCCGCACCAGAGCGCGGTCCTTCTCGAAGAACTGGCGAAATTCCTTGTAGGTGGTCGAGCCGATGCAACGGATCGCACCCGAAGACAGCGCCGGCTTCAACAGGTTCGACGCATCCATGGCGCCGCCCGACGTGGCACCCGCTCCAATCACGGTGTGGATCTCGTCGATGAACAGCACGGCACCAGGGTAGTCCTCGAGTTCCTTGACGACCTGCTTCAGCCGTTCCTCGAAATCGCCGCGGTAGCGCGTGCCGGCCAGCAGCGTGCCCATGTCGAGCGCGAAGATGGTGGCGTTGAGCAGCACCTCGGGAACGTCGCCCTCGACGATGCGCTTGGCCAGACCTTCGGCGATCGCTGTCTTGCCGACGCCGGGGTCGCCGACATAGAGCGGATTGTTCTTGGAGCGGCGGCACAGCACCTGGATGGTGCGGTTGATCTCGCTCTCGCGACCGATCAGCGGGTCGATCTTGCCGGCCTTGGCCTTGTTGTTGAGGTTGACGCAATAAGCAGTCAGCGCATCCTGCTGCTGCTTCTTCTTGCCGCCTTCCTCTTGCGGCTCGGCGCCGTTCTGGCCGCCCTGCTCATCGTCGGCGCCACGCGGCGAGCGCGTCTCCGATGCACCGGGACGCTTGGCGATGCCGTGCGAAATGTAGTTGACCGCGTCATAACGGGTCATCTGCTGTTCCTGCAGGAAATAGGCGGCGTGGCTTTCGCGCTCGGCGAAGATCGCGACGAGCACGTTGGCGCCCGACACTTCCTCGCGGCCGGAAGACTGCACATGGATCACCGCGCGCTGGATGACGCGCTGGAAGCCGGCGGTCGGCTTGGAATCCTCGTCGTAGCCGGTGACCAGGTTGTCGAGCTCGGTGTCGATATAGGTGAGAACAGTGTGCTTCAGCTCGTCGAGATCGACGTTGCAGGCGCGCATGACGGCGGCGGCCTCGGTGTCATCGATCAACGCAAGTAGCAGATGTTCAAGGGTTGCGTATTCATGGTGCCGCTCATTGGCGAGCGTCAGCGCCTGGTGAAGCGCCTTTTCCAGGCCTTGGGAGAAAGCCGGCATGTTACCTCACTTCTTCTCCATCACGCATTGCAGCGGATGCTGATTCTGTCGGGCGAAATCCATGACCTGAGACACTTTGGTCTCGGCCACCTCGAATGTATAGACCCCGCACTCGCCCACTCCATGATTGTGAACATGAAGCATGATGCGTGTGGCGGCTTCGCGGTCCTTCTGGAAAAAACGCTCCAGCACGTGAACCACGAACTCCATCGGAGTGTAGTCGTCGTTGAGGATGAGGACCCGATAAAGGCTGGGCTTCTTGGTCTTGGTTTTGGTGCGCGTGATGACGGCCGTACCGCGGCCGGCCTCATTGCCGTCGCCGCTGCCGTTTTGCATCCGCGCCACTTGTCTCGTGGCAGTCAAACCGATCGTCACGTAATCCTGCCTCTTTCGAATCCCCATGCGAGTTCGACATGTAGGTGTTCGATGGACGATTTTAAGCCCTTCTGGTTAGCTGACAATATGGCTAGGTGACCAACTTGGCTGTTTTTCGCAATCGTGAAGGCCCACGTCTCCTCAGAGCGGAAATCGACATGAAAAAACCCGGCCGCGCTGCCGCGACCGGGTCCTGTCCCGGGCCCAAAGGGCCGGATCTGAAACTGTAGAGCGAAATTACTTCGCCTTGGCAACGATCGATTCGAACGGCTTGTAGGCTTCCTTGGCGAGTTCGGCATAGAGGTCGCCAATCTTGGTGGCCTCGGCGACGAAAGCCTCGTAGGACTGCTTGGCATAGTCTGTCTGGATCTCGATCGCCTTGTCCAGCGACTTGGCCGAGAACAGCTTCTCGACAGCGGCGCTGCCCGCTTCGAAGCTCTTCTTGGTGTACTCGCCGGCCTCGGTGGCGATTGCCTGGGCGCCCTTGGACAGCGAAGCGAAGCTCTTCAATCCGGTGTCGGCGAATTCCTTGCCGTATTTGCTGAAGTCCTCATAGGTCTGGGTCATTTCACGATTCCCTTGACGGTTGAGGCGTCCTTCTTCGGGGCGCCTTTGTGCAATGCACCTCAATATATTGTGCGCCGCACAAAAGTCAATATTCGCCGCGGCGCGGAGCCCGCCTGCGCAGGCAATGGCTAAAAATCAAATAAAGTGAGTTTCAAGCACGAAGAAAATGGTGAACGCGGCGGTTACCATAAACGGATTGGTAACGCTGCCCGTCTAGCGTGGCTGGAAGTGAGGCAGGACCCTTTGCCGCCTCCAACGCAACGAAGAATCCAAGGGTAATATCAGTGCGTCAGGCGTTGTTGGGCATCGTTTCCAAATCCACTTCCCCCCTCAAAGCGATCATGGTCTTCGCCCTGGCGGTGACGTTCGTTTGTGCCGACGTGGCCTCATCGCTGGCAGCACGGCCAGCGGCCATTGTCGTGGATGCCAAGACCGGCAAGGTGCTGTATTCCGCGGATGCCAACGGCAGGCGCTATCCGGCGTCGCTGACCAAGATGATGACGCTTTATCTGACCTTCGAAGCGATGGCGAAGGGCAAGATCAACAGGAATTCGCAGGTCGTGTTTTCGGCCCATGCCTCTGCCGAAGCGCCGACGAAACTTGGCGTGAAGCCGGGCGGTTCGGTCACGGTCGAGACCGCGATCCTGTCGATCGTCACCAAGTCGGCGAACGACTCGGCCACCGCGCTCGGTGAAATGCTCGGCGGCGATGAACCCACTTTTGCCCGCATGATGACCGCCAAGGCGCGGCAGCTCGGCATGAACGGCACCGTCTTTCGCAACGCTAACGGCCTGCCAGACCCCGGCCAGTTCACCACGGCGCGCGACATGGCGACGCTCGGCATCGCCTTGCGGGAGCATTTCCCGCAGTACTATGGCTATTTCTCTCAGCGCTCCTTTCTCTACGGCCGTCAGCGCATCAACGGTCACAACCGTCTGCTTGGACGCATCAAGGGCGTCGACGGCATCAAGACCGGTTACACCCGCGCTTCCGGTTTCAACCTCGTCTCGTCGGTCAACGACGGCAACCGCCGCCTCGTCGCGGTTGTCATGGGCGGCACGTCGGGCGGCAGCCGCGACAACCAGATGGCAAGCCTGATCAACACCTACATGCCGAGGGCCTCGACCCGCGGTGGCGGCGATCTGGTTGCCAAGGCCGACAGCAGCAACCCGATCAAGGCCCTTGCCAAGGTTATCCTGCCCAAACACGACGCCCCGACCCCGGACGACAAGCCGGTGGCGGTGGCCAGCGCCGACGATACAGCCGTTACCGAAGACGCGACTGTCGCCGAGGATGACACCGCCGACAGCGATGCCCAGGCCGAAACACCCAAACTGGTCGCCCCGGCAAAGAAGGTGAAGACGGTCATCGTCGCCGCGCCGAAGGTCGCCACCGCCCAGGTCGTCGCCGCCTATGCCGAGCCGACGCCGCCGGCCGTCGATCCGGTCAATACCGCTTCGGTGCCGTCGGGTTGGGCCATACAGGTCGCGTCGTCGCCGAAGCAGTCGGAAGCCCAGGCCTTCCTCGACAGGACCACAAAGCAGGCGCCCAAAATCCTGGCGGACGCGTCGGGCTTCACCGTCGCCTTCGACAAGGATGGCGAGACGTACTACCGCGCCCGCTTTGGCGGTTTCGGTTCGAAGGATGCCGCCTGGAAAGCCTGCACCGCTTTGAAGAAGAAGAAAATCGCCTGCTACGCCGTCCAGCAATAGGACAGCGTGGAAGATATCTCCCGGAAATTTTTTGCGTCGAAGGAGACTAGTTGTGATTGGAGAGCAAGACGTCCTTGGCTTCGTTGATTCGCGCCGCCAGGAAAGACGTGCCGCCGATATCGGGGTGCAGGCGCTGCATCAGGCGGCGGTGCGCCTTGCGGACATCCGCCGCGGCGGCCCCCGCTTCAAGACCAAGGACCTTGTAGGCCTCCTCCTTAGTCATGGCGCCCGGACCTGGCGCAACACCCAGCCCTTCGCCACCGTTCGTCTCAGTGTTTTTGCGCCAGACGGGAAATCTGCCGTCAAGATACGTCTCTAGCAGCTGGCAGCTCTCCGCGTCGCCGGAGAGCTCACGGTAGAGATGCTGCAGCTCGCCAAGACCCATCGCGCCAAGCATCTTGCCGTCGTGGCGGCCAGCCAGAACCAGCCCTTCGAGGCCGCCCGTATTGTGATCCAGCTCCATCTCGAGCGCTGCCGTTCGCACCGTTGAGCGTTTTCCTGGCTCCGGCCTGACGTCAGGCCGGTCCGCACGCGTGGCGAAATACCAGCCGATTGCCGCGAACAGAATGACGCCGCCGATTCCGCTTCGGCCAACCAGAAGCACCGCGCCGCCCACCAGCGCCAGCAGGATCGGTCCCATTGTTCTGGTCCCGCTTGCCAGCCGGGCCGGATCGGCCCGAAGGAAGGCCGATGCTACCCCGAGCATCACCAGCAGCAATGCGACCAGACCGATAATTGCGCCTAACATTTCCCACCGCCCCGCAGGTTCCCTGCCCGCCCGGACAGCCGCCTGATGTCATCCAGCACTTTTTCTGCGCCGGAATGATGGCCTTCATCGAGACAGGGAGAGGACCGCCCTGCGAGATGGCTCCCCAACTCCGTGGCCCTTGCCGAATTCGACGGCTGTTCATTGCGCATGAGTTCAAGATGTGGCGTTGTCGAGCCGCTTGCAAGTCCAGCAAGAGGCAAGAGTGAGGGCCAGAAAGCCCGCGCAGGCGGCAGGCAATACCGCCGCGCTATGGCTTATAGCAAACCCAGATCGGCAAGCTCGCGCCTGAGTTTCGGTGGCATCTCGACCAACCCCGCCTTGCCCTTGCCGAGGTCGAGGGGCGCGTCCGATGGCTTCAGGTAGCGCCAGCCCTGGAAAGCCCGGCGCGGCTGCCAGTCGGTGCGCACGACGTGCGGATCGAGCATCAGATGGCAGCGGCCAATGCCTTCGTCATCGGTGAAGGGCCTGATCTCGGTGATCAGCTGGCGGCATTGCACGCTGCCCTTGATCACCCAGTAGAGCGAGCCGCCATCGGTAATCTCAGCGCCGCGCGTCGGCACCATGCGGGTCGTGTGCCAGTGTTCGGCCGGTTCACCGGCCCGCCGCCGTTCGTCGAGACGGAACTCGATCCATTCCTCGAGATCCTCGACGCTGTCGCAGCCGACGCACAGTTTTAGGAGATTGAGAGCCATTCGTTAAGGTTAGTCGTGAGCGCCGAGACGTCAACGGCCTGACGGACTTCTCCACAGTGCGAGTTCGGTCCAGCCCCTCAGCACTCGACGACATTGACGGCGAGCCCGCCAAGGCTGGTTTCCTTGTACTTCTCGTTCATGTCGAGCCCGGTCTGGCGCATGGTCTCGATCGCCGCGTCGAGCGGTACGAAGTGGACGCCGTCACCCTTGATCGCCAGGGACGCCGCCGTCACCGCCTTGACCGCGCCGAGTGCATTGCGCTCGATGCACGGCACCTGCACCAGCCCGCCGACTGGATCGCAGGTCATGCCGAGATGGTGTTCGAGCGCGATCTCGGCGGCATTCTCGACCTGCATGGGTGTGCCGCCCATGACGGCACAGAGGCCGGCCGCGGCCATCGCCGAGGCGGACCCGACCTCGCCCTGGCAGCCGACCTCGGCGCCCGAGATCGAGGCATTGCTCTTGATGATGCCGCCGACGGCCGCCGCCGTCAGCAGGAAGTCGCGGATGCTCGGCTGGTCGGCCTCGGGATGAAAATGCAGCCAGTAGCGCAGCACTGCCGGCAGCGTGCCCGCCGCCCCGTTGGTCGGCGCGGTGACGACGCGGCCCCCGGCGGCATTCTCCTCGTTGACGGCCATCGCGTAGATTGACAGCCAGTCATTGGCGAGCAGCGGATTGGGCCGGTTCTGTTGCCACTGTTCCTGCAGCTTGTCGTGGAGCTGCCGGGCACGGCGCCGCACCTTCAGCCCGCCCGGCATGATGCCGTCCTGCGACAGGCCACGGTCGATGCAGCCCTTCATCGCACCCCAGATGGCGTCGAGGCCGGCGTCGAGCTCTTCGCGCGACATCTGCGTTTCCTCGTTGATGCGCTTCATCTCGGCAATGGAAAGACCACTCTTGCCCGCCATCTTCAGCATCTCGACGGCGTTCTTGAAGGGATAAGGCACTTTCTTGCCTTCTGATGTCACGGACCCCTTGGCCTTCATCCGCTGCAGTTCTTCTTCCGAAACCACGAAGCCGCCGCCGATCGAATAGTAGATGCGCTTGAGCAGCAGACGGCCACCGCCATCGTAGGCATAGAACGCCATGCCGTTGGCATGGCCGGTGAGAGGCGTCTTGCGGTCGAGCACCAGATCGGTGGCTGGGTCGAACCGATAAGAGGGATGACCGGGAGGCGTAATGCGCTTCTCGGCAGCGATGCGGCTGGCAATTCGGTCAGCCTGGTCGGGATCGACGGTCTGCGGCGTCAGGCCGGCAAGGCCGAGCACGACAGCACGATCGCTGCCATGGCCGATGCCGGTATAGGCGAGTGAACCGTGCAGGCTGGCGCCAACGCGATCCACGCTCACACCAGCGGGTCGCGGCCAGTCACCATCCAGGATTTCGTCCAGGAAACGCGAGGCAGCCGTCATCGGCCCCATCGTGTGCGAGCTCGAAGGACCGATGCCGATCTTGAACAGGTCGAAAACCGAAAGGAACACGTTGTCTCCTGGAGTCGCGTCGAGGACTACATATAGGAATTGCCAGGATGTTTCCGCTCTTTTGAAATTCGCGGCGCTGCGCCTGCCGACCTTGTTTGCTCCGGCAGCGACATTGTGTCGTCGATCGCAATGTCAGTCATCGAAGCCACCGCGCCGGATGTGATAAATTCGGCTTATGGGCGATTCCCTCGATCTTTCGACAGCCGATTTAGCGGCGCTGGGCCTTTTCCTTCTCGCCTGGGTGCTGCATACGCTCGCTTCCGACGGCCGGTTGGTCAGCCGCATGTCGTTGACGATGGCCATGAATGCGCAGCGCGAGGCCTGGATGCGCACCATGGCCGAGCGCGAAATCCGCATCGTCGACACCGCCATCATGAGCGGCCTGCAGCAGGGAACTGCCTTCTTCGCCTCCAGTTCGCTGATCGCGCTTGGCGGCTGCTTTGCCTTGCTCGGTGCGTCCGACCGGGTGCTCGAGGTGCTGAGCAACCTGCCACTCGGCGGCGCGCCGTCGCGCTCGGCCTTCCAGATCAAGGTGCTGGGACTGGTTCTGATCCTGGCCTTTTCCTTCTTCAAATTCGGCTGGGCCTACCGGCTGTTCAACTATTGCTCGATCCTGATCGGCGCCGTGCCGATCCCGCATGGCGAAGCTTCACGCAATGCCGTCACGCAAACGGCTGTATGGCGTGCGACGCAGATGAACATGCTGGCCGGCAAGCATTTCAACTCGGGCCTGCGCGGCGTGTTCTTCTCAATTGGCTATCTCGGCTGGTTCGTCGATCCGATGGTGTTCGTGGCTTCGACGCTTCTGCTGCTGGCCGTGCTGGTGCGGCGTCAGTTCTTCTCGGCGGCGCGGCGCGCCGTTATCGGTCAGCCGCCCGGTGCTGGGAAAGGCTGATCGATGCGGCCGGAAAGCCAATAGGCGAAAAGCCCGATCCATTCGCGAACGGCCACGGTCGTATTCTCCAGGGAATCGGCCGGATTGTCGCGGAACAGGCCGACACCTTCCTTGCCGGAGGTGCGATAGTCGACCGGCCACGGGACGGTTGGAAAACCCGCTCTGTCGAACAGCGCCTTGGCCCGGGGCATATGGAAGGCGGAGGTCACCAGCAGCCAGGTCTCGCCCGGTCCCGGTTTGACAAGTTCATGGCTGAAGACCGCATTTTCATAGGTATTGCGGGACTTGTCCTCGAGGACAAGACGATCGGCCGATACACCCAGCGGCACGAGCAGGCGGGGCGCGGTGTCGGCATCACCCTCGCCGTCCAGCAACAGTGAGCCATTCCCACCGGAGACCACCACCTTCGCCTGCGGGAAGCGCCGGGCAAGGATTGCGGTCTCGACCATGCGATCGCCGCCGCTGCTCAATTCATAGCCGCCGCGTACCAGATTGATCCCACCCTCGAAGCCGCCGCCGAGAACGACTATGCCGTCGACCTTTTGCGGCAGCGGCGGCCGTGGAAAGCGCTCTTCGAGCGGATTGAGCATCATCGCGCCGAGCGACGTCCAGGCCGAGAGCGCAAGGATCAGAAACGCCAGAATACTGCCGGTGACGGCCATCCGCCGCCGGCCGATCATGCCGGCGATCAGCCCCGCCAGGAACAGGAAGATCGTGAGGTTGAGCGGCTGGATGAAAAACCAGAAGATCTTGGAAAGATAGTAGAACATCGCTCACCCCGCCGCGCGCGTGTGGCCGCGCACAGCACGCTGTAGCAATTGATTTCGCCCATGATCCTTCCCGAAAGCCGATTCCGGTTTTCGCGATCATGCCGCTAGACGAGCGATACCCTTACCACCACTTTTCCGGCTGAAATGTGCCGGCCGCCTGTTCGATGACGGCAGCGGTCTGAAACAGCGTTTCTTCCTCGAACGGCCTGCCGATCAGCTGCAGGCCAAGCGGTAGCCCCTTGGGATCGAGCCCGGCGGGCACGGCGATACCCGGCAGGCCGGCCATGTTCACGGTGACGGTGAAAATGTCGTTGAGATACATCTTGACCGGGTCGGCAGCCATGTCCTCATCGGCAATGCCGAAGGCGGCCGACGGCGTCGCCGGGGTCAGGATGACGTCGACGCCGGCGGCGAAGACGTTTTCGAAGTCGCGCTTGATCAGGTTGCGCACCTTCTGCGCCTGCAGATAGTAGGCGTCGTAATAGCCGGCCGACAGCACGTAGGTGCCGATCATGATGCGGCGCTTGACCTCGCGGCCGAAGCCGGCGGCGCGGGTCTTCTCATACATGTCGACGATGTCCTTGCCGGGCACGCGCAGGCCGTAGCGGACGCCGTCATAGCGCGCCAGGTTGGACGAAGCTTCGGCGGGCGCTACGATGTAGTAGGCAGGCAGCGCGTATTTGGTGTGCGGCAGGGAAATGTCGACGATCTCGGCGCCGGCATCCCTGAGCCAGGCAATGCCCTTCTGCCACAGGGCTTCGATCTCCTCGGGCATGCCGTCGACGCGGTATTCCCTGGGAATGCCGACCTTCATGCCCTTGATCGGCTTGCCGATCGCCGCCTCATAGTCCGGCACCGGCCGGTCGACCGAGGTCGTGTCCTTCGGGTCGACGGAGGCCATGGACTTCAGCAGGATCGCGGCATCGCGCACGTCGCGCGCGATCGGTCCAGCCTGGTCGAGTGACGAGGCGAAGGCGACGATGCCCCACCGTGAGCAGCGGCCATAGGTGGGCTTGATGCCGACCGTGCCGGTGAAGGCGGCCGGTTGGCGGATCGAACCGCCGGTATCCGTGGCAGTCGCGCCGGCGCATAGGAAGGCCGAGACGGCGGTGGCCGAGCCGCCGGAAGAACCGCCCGGCACCAGTTGCGCATTGTCCAGGCTGCGCTGGGTTTTCGTGCCGCCGGCCGAGACGAAGCCACCATCGCCCTGATGCGTCGTCGGCATCACCACCGTGTCGAGGCGCGAACGCCGCCAGGGATTGATCACCGGGCCATAATAGGAGGTCTCGTTGGACGAGCCCATGGCGAACTCATCCATGTTGAGCTTGCCGAGCATGACCGCGCCGTCGGCCCACAGATTTGATGTAACGGTCGATTCGTAGCGCGGCTTGAAGCCGTCGAGCACATGGCTGCAGGCCTGGGTATGAACGCCTTCGGTGCCGAACAGGTCCTTGATCCCCAGCGGGATGCCTTCCAGCGCACCGCCCTCACCCTTGACGAGCCTGGCATCCGACGCCTTGGCCATATCTAGCGCCTTGTCGCCGGTCACCGCGACATAGGCATTGAGCGCCGGATTGGCGCGGTCGATCGCCGAGAGATAGGCCTCTGTTATCTCGGTCGCGGTGATCTCCTTGCCGCGCAGCTTGGCGCGGGCCTGCGAAATCGTCAGTCGGGTCAGGTCGCTCATCAAAGGCTCTTTTCGTAAAACACCGACCACTCGGAATCGGGATAATCCAGCACCGGGCCGCAGCGCGAAAATCCGGCACGTTCGTAGACGGCCCAGGCGGCGGGATGACGATCACCCGTCTCCAGCACCAGCCGCTTCAGTCCTTCCTGCCTCGCCAGCGCCTCGACCCGTTCGACGATCCTGGCGCCGATTCTCTGGCCGCGATGCGAAGGCCGCGTATACATGCGCTTGACCTCGCCGATCCCGGCGCCGTGACGCTTGAGCGCCCCGCAACCGATGGCAAGGCCATTGTCACGGGCAATGAAAACCGTCGTGTCCTGGCCCGCCATCTGTTCCACCGTCAGGTGATAACAATGCTCCGGCGGCGTCAGTTCAAGCAAGGTCTCGTTGAGTTCCGTGACCAGGCCGCGCACGTCGTCCTGCAGCGGTGTCTCGATGGCGATCTCGATTGCCATCGGGGCCTTACTCCACGACCTTCGGCACGAGGAAGAAATTCTCTTCGGTCGCCGGTGCGTTGGCGACAATATCGGCCGCCTTGTTGCCGTCGGTGACGACGTCCTGACGCTTCTTCATCTCCATCGGCGTGACCGAGGTCATCGGCTCGACGCCTGATACATCGACCTCGTTCAGCTGCTCGACAAAGCCCAGTATGGCGTTCAGCTCGCCGGTCATGCGCTCTGCATCGTCTTCGCTGACCGCAATGCGGGCGAGACGCGCCACGCGCTTCACTGTCTTGACATCAACGGACATACATTTTGCCTCGGGGAAAACCAGTCCGCGCTATAGCGGCGCGGCGCGCACTGCGCAACATGCATCGTGCCAAGGCATCACGCCAGACTGCCATGCCGGCCCGGTTCTTGGGACGGCGCAACAGGGCGGACAACTCGAACAATCGCTTCCTTGACGAACACTGCCGCATGGGTCCTCGCACGGCGAAGGCTCGCAATTCCGCATTGGAACAGCCAGGCTCAAGCGATCGATATGCCAGATAGGGATCCTAGTGCCGGAATGGCCGTGATTGGATTGGCTCGAACAACTTTCGCAGGAGAGATTGGAGCGATCCGCGACGTGCGGTTCCAGCTTTGGGAACACCAGCCAGATCGCCCCAACGCCATGGATTTGCTCCGCTTTGGCTGTTTCTAGATCGTAATCGCTTTGCCGATGTCAGGCAATGCGACCTTGACCCCGGACCCTTCCAGGCCGGCCTCGAACTTCTCGGGCGTCGGATCGATCATCGGAAATGTACCGAAATGACAAGGGACGACCGTGTCGAACTTGAAGAAGCGACGGCAGGCAAGGGCCGCCACCGCACCGCCCATGGTGAAGCGGTCACCGATCGGCACGATGCCGATCTTCGGCTCATGCAGTTCGTTGATCAGCGCCATGTCGGAGAAGATATCGGTATCGCCCATGTGGTAGAGCGTCTTGTCTTCCGGGAAATGCAGAACCAGCCCGCCCGGATTGCCGAGATAGACGTTCCTGCCGCCGTCTTCGCCAAACGAGGAAGAGTGGAGCGCCTGGACGAAGGTGGTGGTAAAGCCGCCGCAATCGACCGTGCCGCCGATATTGCCGGGGTTGATCTTGCCGCCGTCGACGCCCTTGCCGACCAGATACATGCAGATCTCAAAATTGGCGACCAGCTGCGCGCCGCTCTTGCCGAGCACTTCCAGCGCACCGCTGATATGGTCGCTGTGTCCGTGCGTCAGCAGGACATGCGTTATCCCCTCCGCCGGCCCTTCCCAGCCGCCTGTCCAGGACGGATTGCCGATCAGATAGGGGTCGATGAGGATCTTGGCGTCGCCGGTTTCGATACGGAAGGCCGAATGGCCGTACCAGGTCAGTTTCATGAATGCATTCCTCGATTTTTGCCGGGTCAAAGGATAGAACGCCGATGGCCCGGAGATCAAAGGGTATAGTGTCCGCCGCGCCTCCGGAAGGATGGGCGCTGCTGAAAAAGATAAGGGAAAACTGTTGGCTATCATCACGATTGAGCAATTGCCGGCACGGCTCGCCGATGGCAGGACGCTGGCGGGGCTCGATCTCGGCGACAAGACCATCGGCGTCGCGGTTTCCGATCGGGGCTTCTCCTTCGCCCATCCACGCCCGGTCATCATGCGAAGGAAATTCTCGCTCGATGCCGCCGTGCTTCTGGCGTTGCTCGAGAAGGAGAACGCCGGCGCGGTGGTAATCGGGCTGCCGATCAACATGGATGGATCGGAAGGGCCGCGTGCGCAGAAATCACGCGCCTTCGTGCGCAACATGGCGCAATTGAGCGACCTGCCCTTCGTATTCTGGGATGAGCGGCTCTCGACGGTCGCGGCCGAGAGGACGCTGATCGAAATGGACTTTTCGCGCGCCAAACGTGCCGGCAAGATCGATTCGGCGGCGGCCGCCTTTATTCTGCAGGGAATTTTGGACCGGCTTCAGTCGCTCGATGCAGCCGATCGAACGGAACCTGGACCGCCCAACGCCGACTGATCCAGCCGGCGATTTCGCGACGGCGGCGGAAAGCCCAGAGGGCCAGCAACAGAAACCCGTCGAAGATGCACGTCTTGGCTACCATTCCGGGGATGATCGAAGGGTCGATGCCCAGCATCTGACCGTAGAGCTGGAAGAAGAAGTCATGCGTCCGCCGGCTGAGCATGACGTAGCCGAAATTGAGGTCGTTGGCCGACAGATAGAACCAGCCCCAGAAAATCGCCATCGGGGCCGCCCACATTCCGAAGATATAACGCATCAGCGGCCTCCCTTCCCTTTCGGGCTGGCCCGGCCCGATATCAGGGAGAGCAGCGAATTGTGAGCCGCTGCCTTCGCCATTGTGTGCGCCGTAGCCCGGAAATCGAGGTCATCCGACGCCTCCGCCGAGCGCCGCTCGGCGAGCATCGCGACATAGGAGGCCAGAAGTGCGGCCAGTTGCACCGCGACGACCATGAAAAGCCCGTTGATGCCCTGTGCGGCGCCACCGATCAGGATCATCGACAGCACACCGGAAGCCGAAATGAAGGCGATACGAACGACGCTCTCGGCGCCCGGGCTGGTCGCATCGCTGATCAGGGAATCGACAAAGGCCCAGAAGAACAGCACCGAGACGACCAGCAAGGCGGTCGCCAGCGGCGCGACCACGACGAGATTTTCCAGATTGACGAAGCGGGCGCTCTCGACGGTCACACCGAGTACGCCGAGGGCTGCCGCCACACCGCGATCACCGTCGATGCAGATCAGCGCCAGCAGGGCAAAAACAATTGCCCAGTGCACGGACAGAAAGGAGGTCATTACGTGTCGCATCGTGGTTCCTGCTTCGGCGGCGATGACAGTGGGCTTTGCCGCCCGCCGCCGCAATGGAAACCATTTGTTAAGGTTAACGGCGATGCACAGGGCACGCCCCCCGGATGTGTTCAGCCGATCGAAGCCCCAGCGGCATGCAGCACCCGGCTCAGTTCACCGGCGGATAGAGCGTGTCGATGATCATGCGCGCGTCGTGGCGCGAGTCGAGCATGCCATAGGTGTTGCGCCACTGACCGGCCAGGCGCGTTTCGACGAAGGCATCGGCGATCCGCCCTGCCCCCAGCCGGCGCAATTCCGCCGCGGCGGCCGACAGTGCCAGTTGCTCCGTCAGCAGGCGTGCCGAACCCTCGTCGGTCGAAGCCACCTGCATCGCCGCCTTCAGTACACCGATCGTGCCGCGCCCGCCGGCGCCGAGGTCGCGGTCGATGCCGGCCAGCACCTCTTCGAACAGCCCAGGCGCGCGGCCAAGCACGCGCAGCACATCGAGTGCCATGACATTGCCCGACCCTTCCCAGATCGCATTGACAGGGGCTTCGCGGTAATAGCGTGCGAGCGGCGCCTCCTCGACATAGCCATTGCCGCCGAGGCATTCCATCGCCTCGTAAAGCAGCGGCGGTGCGATCTTGCACACCCAGTATTTGACGACCGGCGTCATGGCACGGGCAAACGCCGCCTCGCCGCGATCTCCCGCCGCCTCGTCGAAGGATCGCGCCAGCCTGAACGACAGCGCCGTGGCCGCGGCGACATCCAGCGCCATGTCGGCCAGCACGCGCTGCATCAGCGGCTGCTCGATCAAGGTCGAGCCGAAAACCTGGCGATGGCGAGCATGATGAACGGCTTCTGCCAGCCCCGCCCGCATGAGAGCCGAGGACGCCACCGCGCAGTCGAGCCGGGTCAGGGTCACCATGTCCATGATCGTCTTCACGCCGGCGCCGGGTTCGCCAACCATCTCGCCGATGGCATTGACGAATTCGACCTCGGAAGACGCATTGGAGCGATTGCCGAGCTTGTCCTTCAGCCGTTGGAAGCGGAAGCCGTTGCCCGATCCGTCGCCGAGAACGCGCGGCACGAGAAAGCACGACAGTCCCTCCGGCGCCTGCGCCAGCACCAGGAAGGCATCCGACATCGGCGCCGACATGAACCATTTGTGCCCGGTCAGGCGATAAAAACCGCTGCCGGCGCGTTCAGCCCTTGTCACATTGGCGCGCACATCGGTGCCGCCCTGCTTCTCCGTCATGCCCATGCCGAGCGTCAGTCCGGTCTTCTCCACCGGCGGCTTCTGACTCTGGTCATATTTGCGCGTGGTCACGCGCGGCGCCCATTCGCGAAACAGCTTTGGGCTGGCCATCAATGCCGCCAGCGAAGCGCTGGTCATGGTGATGGGACAAAGGTGCCCGGTCTCGAGTTCGGCGGTCAGATAAAAACGGGCAGCGCGCACCTGATGGCGGCGGCCGATCTCGGCGTCACCATTTTCCCAGACCGACGAATGCAGCCCATTGGCCACCGAACGGCGCATCAACGCGTGGTAAGCGGGATGGAATTCGACAAGGTCTATGCGCCGTCCCTGGCGATCATGCGTCCTCAGTTTCGGCGTCTCGACATTGGCGAGACGCGCAAGTTCCTGCGCCTCCTGCGTCAGCACGAAACGGCCGAGCCCGTCTAGTTCCTTGCGCACCGGATCGGAAAAGCGCTCGGCAAGCTGGATCAGCAACGGATCGCCCCGCCAGGCGTTGCCGCCCGTCAACGGCGGCGGCTGGTTCGTTACGTCGTCGGTCACGCCCAATCCTTTTATCGGTAGACCTTTTGTCGGTAGAAAGGTCTTATCGTGCGAAAGCCTCGAATCCGAGGCCCTCGGCTAGATATAGCCAAGCGTTGCCGCGCGCGCGACGAAAATACCGGCCGATCTCATCGGCCATCTCTACAAAAAAATGAGGAGAACGGCGCCAAACGAAAGCTGGTGCTTGCGGGCGCAAAATCCGCACCCTATAGCAGCCACTTGAGATGACCGACGCTTCGTCCCTGCCACTCTATCCCCACCGCCATCTTCTGGGCATCAGCGATCTTTCGCCTGGTGACATCGAGCTTTTGCTGGACCGGGCGGACAGGGCGGTCGCGATCTCGCGGCAGTCCGAGAAGAAGACCTCGACGCTGCGCGGACGCACCCAGATCAATCTCTTCTACGAGGCCTCGACCCGGACGCAGTCGTCCTTCGAGCTTGCTGGAAAGCGGCTCGGCGCCGATGTCATGAACATGTCGGTGGCAAGCTCGTCGGTGAAGAAGGGCGAGACGCTCATCGACACGGCGATGACGCTGAATGCCATGCGGCCCGACATATTGATCATCCGCCATCAGTCGGCGGGTGCCGCCGCTCTTCTGGCGCAGAAAGTCGGCTGCTCCGTCGTCAATGCCGGTGATGGTGCGCATGAACACCCGACCCAGGCGCTGCTCGACGCGCTGACCATCCGCCGCGCCAAGGGGCCGCTGTCGAAGCTGATCGTGGCGATCTGCGGCGACATCCTGCATTCGCGCGTCGCGCGTTCCAACATCATGCTGCTCAACGCACTCGGCGCGCAGGTACGCGTGGTGGCACCCTCGACGCTGCTGCCCTCCGGCATCGAGAAAATGGGCGTTATCGTCACCCGATCGATGGCCGAAGGCCTCAAGGACGCCGACGTGGTGATGATGCTGCGCCTGCAGCGCGAGCGCATGGAAGGCGCGTTCGTGCCTTCGGTGCGCGAGTATTTCCGCTATTTCGGCCTCGATGCCGAGAAGCTGAAGGCCGCCAAGGACGATGCGTTGGTGATGCATCCCGGCCCGATGAACCGCGGCGTCGAAATCGCCTCGGAAATCGCCGACGGCCCGCAAAGCGTCATCCAGGAACAGGTGGAGATGGGCGTCGCCGTGCGCATGGCGGTGATGGAAGCGCTGCTCGACCCCCGTCGCAATCAAGAAGGCCGCGGCGCATGAGCATAACGGTCTTTGAACGCGCTCGCATCGTCGACCCCTCTCGCGGCATCGATGAAGTCGGCTCTCTCGTTGTCGATGGCAAGAAAATCCTTGCCGCGGGCAAGGCAGCGTTGAACCAGGGCGCGCCCGATGGCGCCCTCATTACCGATTGCGCCGGCAAGGCGATCATTCCAGGCCTGATCGACGGTCGCGTCTTCATCGGCGAGCCGGGCGGCGAACATCGCGAAACCATCGCTTCGGCGAGTGTCGCGGCGGCGGCCGGTGGCGTCACCTCCGTCGTCATGATGCCCGATACCGACCCGGTGATCGACAATGTGGCGCTGGTCGAGTTCGTGCTGCGTACCGCCAAGGACACGGCGAGCGTCAACATCTTCCCGGCGGCGGCGATCACCAAAGGGCTCGATGGCCGCGAGATGACCGAATTCGGCCTGTTACGCGAGGCCGGCGCCGTGGCTTTCACCGATGGCCGCCACACCATATCGAGCGCGCTGGTGATGCGCCGCGCGCTCATCTACGCCCGCGACTTCGGTGCCACCATCGTCCATGAGACGCAGGATGCCGACCTCGGCTCGTCAGGCGTCATGAATGAAGGCCTGTACGCCAGCTGGCTCGGCCTCTCCGGCATTCCGCGCGAGGCCGAATCGATCCCGCTGGAACGCGACCTGGCTTTGGCCCGGCTGACGCGCGGCTTCTACCATGCGGCAAAAATCTCGACGGCGATGGCGGCAAACGCCGTGACGCGCGCCAAAGCCGACGGTGCGGCGGTCACATCAGGCGTGTCGATCCACAATCTGTCGCTCAACGAAAACGACGTCGGCGAATACCGCACCTTCTTCCGGCTGACGCCGCCGCTACGTGCCGAGGAAGACCGGTTGGCGATGATCGAGGCGGTCAGGGACGGCACGGTCGACATCATCGTCTCCTCGCACGATCCTCAGGATGTCGACACCAAGCGCCTGCCCTTCGCCGACGCGGCCGCCGGTGCCATCGGGCTGGAGACGCTGCTCGGCGCCGCCTTGCGGCTCTACCACAATGGCGATGTGCCGTTGCTGCGGCTGATCGAAACGCTCTCCACCGCGCCGGCAAAACTGTTTGGACTGTCCGGTGGCACGCTGAAGCCCGGCGCCGTCGCCGACCTTGCGCTTGTCGATCTCGATGAACCATGGATCGTCAGCGAAAGCGGCATTCGCTCGCGCTCGAAGAACACCTGCTTCGAAGGTGCGCGCCTGCAAGGCAAGGTCTTGCAAACGCTGGTGGCGGGCCGCACAGTGTTCTCGGCATAGGCTAAGAACGGGCGCACACCTGATCTCGCCTATCTGGGGGAAATGCGGGGGAAACAATGACTTACGGCCTGATCCTGGCGCTGGTGTTCGGCTACCTCCTGGGCTCGATTCCCTTCGGCCTGCTGCTGACCCGCGCCGCCGGCCTTGGTGACGTGCGCAAGATCGGCTCCGGCAATATCGGCGCCACCAACGTACTGCGCACCGGCAACAAGGGTCTTGCCGCCGCGACCTTGCTGCTCGATGCGCTGAAAGGCACGGCCGCCGTTCTGATATCAGGCCATTTCGCGCCGGAAACGGCAGTCTGGGCCGGCCTCGGCGCTTTTCTCGGCCACCTCTTCCCGGTCTGGCTGGGCTTCAAGGGTGGCAAGGGCGTCGCCACCTATCTTGGCGTGCTGATCGGCCTTGCCTGGCAGGTGGCGCTCATCTTCGCCGTCGTCTGGCTGGCGATGGCATTCCTTTTTCGCTATTCCTCCCTGGCGGCGCTGACGGCGGCCGTCGTCGTGCCGATTGCCCTTTATTTCATGAGCGCGCCGCAGACCGCCGTCCTATTCGTGGTGATGAGCATCATCGTTTTCATCAAGCACAGGGCCAACATTTCCCGGCTCCTTGCCGGCAGCGAGGGCAAGATCGGAGCCAAGGGATGAGCGAGCCTGCCGCCGGGCCGCGCCTCAGCGACCGGCAGCGGCTGAGCTGGCTGCGGCTGATCCGTACCCAGAATGTCGGACCTGCCTCCTTTCGCGACCTGATCAACCGCTTCGGGTCCGCCGAGGTGGCGCTGGAGATCCTACCGGAACTGATGATTTCGGGCGGCGCCAGCCGGATAGCCCGCATTCCATCGATTGCCGAGGCCGAGGCCGAGTTGGAAGCAGCCCGGCGGGCGGGCGCGCGTTTCGTCGGCATTGGCGAGCCCGATTATCCGCCACTGCTGAGAAGCATGGACAATCCACCGCCCCTGCTGGCGGTGAAGGGTAATGCCGCGGTGTTCCGGCTGCCGGGCATTGCCATTGTCGGCGCCCGCAACGCATCGCTGGCCGGCATAAAGATGGCGCGCATGCTGGCGACCGATCTTGGCGGCGACGGCTATGGCATCGTGTCGGGGCTGGCACGTGGCATCGACACCGCAGCGCATCAGGGCAGTTTGGCGACCGGTACCATCGGTGTGCTCGCCGGAGGCCTCGACCTGCCCTACCCGCCTGAAAATGCTGGTCTGTGCGACGAAATCGCCGGGCGCGGCGCCATCATTTCGGAAATGCCGTTCGGCTGGCAGCCACGCGCCCAGGATTTTCCACGCCGCAACCGCCTTGTCGCTGGTGCTGCCCTCGGGCTGGTGGTGATCGAGGCAGCACAGCGGTCGGGTTCGCTGATCAGCGCGAGACTTGCCGGCGAAATGGGCCGGCTGGTGTTTGCCGTGCCCGGCTCCCCGCTCGATCCCCGGGCCGCGGGCACCAACGGCCTGCTCAAGGACGGCGCCATGCTGGTCACCGAGGCGTCGGATATTTCCAGGGCGATCGCGCCCCTGACCGGCATGCGGGCGCCTGAGGTGCCGCCATTTGAAGATCCGCCCGACTTCTCGGCCACGCCGCCACCCGGCGAGAGCGACCGCGCCAAGGTCATCGAGGCGCTCGGCCCGACACCCGTGGCTATCGACGAGATCATTCGGCACACCGGCCTGCACCCGGCCCAGGTTTTCATGGTGCTTTTGGAACTCGACCTCGCCGGCCGGCTCGATCGCCATGCCGGCGGCAATGTTTCGTTACTGTTCGGGGAAGGCTGACCCAGCCATCAATGGCGGCTGGGTTCTTTCTCGCTGGTCTCGGCGTAATCCGGCGTGTTGGCTCCACACTGGTTCTTTTCGACAGCCTTGCGCCAGACTGCGTCGGCGTCTTCGGGGTGCAACGGCCCGGCTGCCGTCTTGGCATCACCGTCTAGGGGCCTGGAGCGCCGCCGCAGCCAGGCGGGCATGATTTCCCGGATGAGGCTGGTCAGTTGGGTCATTGCAAACTCCTTCCATGCGTGAACCGGGGGGCTCGGATGCCGGTTTCACTTGGCCATTTCGGCTGGCATGGCGGCGGTCCCGTGCCCGGCCAGGCCGTCCAGCCATGCCAAGGCCGCATCGACGCCGGCCAGCGCAAACGGTGCCGCTGTCGATCCCTGCGGCTTTATGCGAACCGAGATACCGCCCAATTCATTGACCACTTCGAATCCGTTTTCGTCGGATGTGTCGTCACCAAGGAACACCGGCCGCCGGCCCCTGAAAGCCGCAGTTTGCATGAAGCGTCGGATGGCTGCTCCCTTCGCTGCCTCCAGCGGCATCAGCTCCACACCGGCATTTCCGGCCAAGACCCGATATCCCGCGGGTAATCTGTCCAGTGCCCGTTCGACCAGGTCGGTTGCGCGGTTCAGCAAATGCGGGGCCGCGCGCGTATGAATGGCCAGGATCGGCCCCTTGCGTTCGATATAGACATCCGCGTTGTCCAGTTCCGCCGCGATTTCGTCGGCAAGCGCGGCAATGTCAGCCGGTTCGACGGCCGCCTCGACCGCCCCATCGCGTATCAGCCTGTGCTCGAGGCCATAAAGTCCCGCGGCGCGCAATCTGAGAGGCTGGAAGAGATGGTCGACGGCGGCGATCGACCGCCCGGTAATGAACGCCAACGCTCCATCCAATTGCGCTTCGAGCCGCACCAAGAGTGCGCGCAACCGCTCGTCTACAGCCACCGCATCGGGATGCGCGGCATGTTCGAGAAGCGTGCCATCGATATCGAGGAACAGGCTCCACGGCCCTTGCGGGACCTCGGGCACCGGCAGGTTTGACAGTTTAGACATCATAACGCCGCCACGCGTTTTCGATCGAGCAGCGATATCACATTGCCCGGCGCCGCTGGCGCGGCGCCGACGGCACGATCGACCGCGATGCGCTTGCGCAGGCGCGCGGCGTCCAGAAGCATGCTGCCCGCCCATCGATAGACATTGTTGTCGCGAACGACCTCGCGCATGCGCTGCATGCGCTGGCGTTGTTCCTCCTCAGACATCGTCAAGGCCTGCAGCAAGGCGTCGCCCATCATCGCCGCGTCATAGGGATTGACGATCAGTGCCTCCAGCAGCTCCTTCGAGGCGCCGGCAAACATGCTGAGCAGCAACACACCCTGTTCATCCTCGCGCGCCGCGACAAACTCCTTGGCGACCAGGTTCATGCCGTCATGCAGGCTGGTGACCATGCAGACGTCGGCGGCACGGTAGATTTCATAGACCTGCTGCTGTGAATGATGTTCCGTCACCATCAGGACGGGCGTGTAGCCTTCGCGGCCATAGCGCCGGTTGAGGTCCTCGGCGTGGCGCAGGCACTCCTCGTAGAGCTGTTGATAGGCAGGCAAGGTGCCGCGGCTGGGTGCGGCAATCTGCAGAAGCGCCACCTTGCCGATCCATTCCGGATGAAGCTTCAGCAGTTCATCCAGCGCGCTGAGGCGATCGAGGATACCCTTGGTGTAGTCGAGCCGTTCGACGCCGACGCACAGCCTGACATCTTCGCCCAGGCCGAATTTTTCGCGGACCTGCCGGCGGCACTGCGTCACGTCAGGCAGTCTGTCCAGCTGCGCCGGCGGCCATTCGATTGAAATCGGATAGGCATGGACCAGACTGATCTCACCGCCGTAGGAGATGGCCGAATCCTCGCGCTCGATCCGGCTCTCCAGGAAGCGGTCGACGCTGTCGATGAAGTTGTTGCAATGGAACTGGGTGTGAAATCCGACAATCGAACTCCCGAGCAGGCCCTCAAGTATCTTCTCGCGCCACGGGCAGATGCTGAACACTTCCGAATTCGGCCATGGAATATGCCAGAAAGTTATGATGATCGCCTCCGGCAGGCGCTCGCGGATCATTCGCGGCAGCAACGCGAAATGATAGTCCTGGACCAGCACGATCGGCCGCTCGTTGCGGGCCTCCGCGATGACGGTGTCGGCGAACTTGCGGTTGACCGCCTCGTATGCCTCCCAATCGGAGGCGCGGAATATCGGCCGGGTGAAGGCGATATGGCATAGCGGCCAGAGACCTTCATTGGCAAAGCCTAGATAGTAGCCTTGCTGTTCCTCCTCGCTCAGCCAGACCCGGCGCAGGGTGTAGGAAGGATCCTCGGGAGGCACCTCGATACGGTCGTTTTTGTCGACTACGAGCGTGTCGGCCGAACCGCCGCCATAGGCGATCCAGGTGCCCGCACAGGCGCGCGTGATCGGCTCCAGGGCGGAGACGAGCCCGCTTGCGGGTACGACCAGCTGGATGTCGTCGCCCTCGCGGTTGTGGATATACGGCTCGCGATTCGAGACGACGATCACCTGGGCTTCGGGGAGTTCGGTCGCCAGGATATGACGAAGCGTTTCAGGCGACCATTGCACCAGCGCGGCGGCGGCCGACTGCCCATTCTTCTCGAATTCCGGCAAGGGACTGCGCGCAGGTTCCGAGGCCACAGCGACCGGCCCGTTCGACGCGCGCGCGCGCAACATCATCGCGACCAGCACAATGGCCAGGACGCCGACCGCTACGAGGATGAGAACCCACAATGAGAACACGGGAATGACCAGGTACGAACTGTTGTCGGGCATTGAAATCGATTACCTTTCAATGGGATACCTCAGCGACTTCATCGACCTGATTTCGGCACCCATGGCGCGGGTGCAACGCCCGTGGCGCGGGATGGTTCCAATTTTTCAGCTCCTGACCACGAGAGGCACCAGCCCTTCATGCGGCTCGGCGAGGAAGGCGCCGACACGATCCCCGACGCGCTGAAACGTCAGATCCACCGCTGCCTGTCCTACTGAAAGATGACGAATGACGAGGCTGTCGATGCCGATCGGCAGGCGCGGCCGGGTCACATGGATCTCGCCTGTCCAACCATCGATCTGGAGGCCAAGGCACGATTGCATCAGCATGAAGGCTGAACCGGCGGACCAGGCTTGCGGCAGGCAGGCTACCGGATAGGCGATCGGCGCTTCGCCGGCCGCGCGGGTAAAGCCGCAAAAGAGCTCGGGCAGCCGCATGTTGAAATGGACGGCGGATTCGAAGGTTCCGCTCATCAGCCGCACCACGCTGTCGCGGATGCCGTAGCGCGCCAGTCCGGCAGCGCAGATCGCGGTGTCGTGCGGCCAGATGGACCCGTTGTGATAGGACATCGGATTGAAGAAGATCGCGTCGTCCGCCAGCGTTCGCAGCCCCCAACCGGAATGGAAAGAGGCTGACAGCAGCTGGTCGGCGACCATGCGCGCGCGATCCGGGCTGGGAAGGCCGACGTAAAGCAGGTGACCGGCATTGGATGTGCGCACCTTGCAAGGCTGGCCGTCGCCATCCAGCGCCAGCGCATAGTAGCCGAGCTCTTCGATCCAGAAATGGCGCTCGACCTGTTGGCGAATGGCGTCGGCGCGCATTTCCCAGCTTTCCGCCCGCTCCACGTCACCACGTAGCCGTGCCAGTTTCGCCAACCCCTGGAACGCCGCGAAGACGTACCCCTGCACCTCGACCAGCGCGATCGGCCCCTTCGGAATGCGGCCGTCGGCGTGGAAGACAGAATCGAAACTGTCCTTCCATCCTTGGTTGGCCAGGCCGGATTCGGCGGCGCGCTGGTAGGTGAGGAATCCCGTCGAACGGCTCGCCGTTTCGATCCACTCGGCCGCTGCGCACAACGACGGCCACAGGTCATCGATGAAGGCCGTGTCCCCCGTGCGGTCCGCATAGGCGCAGGCAAGATGGATATAGAGCGGCGTCGTATCCACGCCGCCATAGTAGCGACCGAACGGCAACTCGCTGAGCGCCACCATCTCGCCCTTGCGGGTCTCGTGCATGATCTTGCCAGGCTCGGAATCGCTGAACGGAGAGGTCTCGGTTGCCTGATGCTGGGCGAGAAACGCCAGGACGCCGCGCGCCAGGCCAGGATTGAGCCAGAGCATCTGCAAGGCCGAGATCACGCCATCCCGGCCAAAGGCGGTGGAGAACCAGGGAATGCCGGCATAGGGATATGGCCCGGTCGCCAGTTCCGTGGTCAGCAGCGCGACATCGGCGCGGGCCCGCTCCATCCAGTCGTTGAAAACGCGGCCTGAACTGTGCAGCGTTGCGCCATGACGGCGTTTGGCACGCATGCCAAAACGAGCACGGGCGGCAGCAGCGCGAAACCGGTCGCTTTCGGGGCGAGCATCGGTCTCGTCGCCCACTTCCACGTAAAGCGTCTGGCTGCTGCGCTTGGTAACGGCGATGAAGAAGTCCGCCCGCTCGGAGGTCAGTTGATCAGGAGTATGCGAAAAAGAAATCGCCGATGTCCGCACCACTTTGTCCAGGCCTTCGTAACCAAGCACGACCGCATTGCGGGTAATCTCGGCCGTGTGGGCGGTTCCACGCTTCGAACGGGTCGAGCCGCGGACCTCGAACATATCGCGGAAATCAGCGCCGAAACTCAGCGACAGCAAGATCGTCGAATGCTCCCGGCTGTAGTTCGAGAGCGTTATGCGCTCATATAGCCGTTCCTCCCACAGCAGCCTGACGCGCTCGATATGGATAGCACCTTGCGGGATCTGTCGGCCTGCCGTGCTCTCGATCGGCAGGTTGGTCAGGTTGGTGGTGAACAGCACATTGTCCTGGCTGAGCGATGCACCGAGCAACGACGTCGATCGCCCGCCGACGGTGAGGCGAAATTCGGAAAGCACGCGGGTATCGTCACGGAAGAAGCCATCGCCGACACCACGTATGTCGCCATAGGCATCGGCAACGGCAAAACAATCGCCATGCTTGAGAGCGAACAGGCGGTGCGGCTCCCTGGGCGCGGTCTCGTCGAGGGACGCCAATGCTATGGCCGGATCAAGCTTGCGCTCGTCGAGTTGAGTGATGGTCAAGAAGATTGTCCCGTGCTGGTTTTTCGGACGGGTGAACGGTTACGAGGCTCTGCTTTCCTCATGGCCGCTGCTCAGCCGGGAGTAGGCGGCGACATAGTCCCTCGCCATTCTGTCGGCTGAAAACCGCCTTTCGAACACCGCCCTTATGCGCCGCCTGTCGAGTTGCAGGAGAGCCGGCATGGTTGCGACAGCGTCTTCGATGGTTTCCACGACGAATCCGGTAACACCGTAGTCGACGATCTCGGGCATGGCGCCGCAACTCCAAGCCATGACCGGGGTTCCACAGGCCATGGCCTCTATCACGGCAAGGCCGAAGGGTTCGGGCCAATCAATCGGGAACAGCAGGGCGGCTGCATTGCCGAGAAATCCGCTCTTCTGGTCCTCATTGATCTCGCCGACATATTCGACCCTGTCGCCATCGATCATGGGTTTGACGACTTCCTCGAAATAGGCGCGATCGCCATCGCCGATCTTGGCCGCGAGCTTGAGTTTCAGCCCGGTGCGGCGGGCGATCTCGATCGCCCGGTCCGGCCGCTTGTCGCGCGACATCCTGCCGAGAAAGGCGAGATAGCCGCCATCCGTGCTCGCCTCGAAATCGGGTTCGTAGAGATCGAGCGGCAACCCGTGGTGGATTGTCGCCAGCCAGTTCGCGGAAGCGAAGCGCGCCCGTTGGCTGCGCGATATCGAAATCATCGGGAAGCGCGGGAACCGGTCATAGGCCTGCGCGAGATCCGCGTAATCCAGCCTGCCATGAGGCGTCGTAACCGTGCGCTCCGGCATGTCGCGGAAAAACGGGAAATGCAGGAAATGGCTGAGATGAAAGTGAACGACATCGAAATCGTCGGCGCGTTTCCTCACCTCATCGAGCATCGATAGATGCGCCGCGATCTCGGATTTCAGCGGACGCGGATCGAGACGAAGCGCCCGCTCGCGGCATGGCACCAGTTTGGCGGAAGTCTTCGTGTCACCGCTGGCAAATAACGTCACATCATGGCCGAGACCGACGAGCGCCTCGGTGAGATAGGAGATGATGCGCTCCGTCCCGCCATAGAGTCGTGGCGGAACCGATTCGTACAGTGGCGCGACATGGGCAATCTTCATGGCCCGGCTTTCCCTCGATGAGCTGGTCATGGAGCCAAATGCTTTGGGCCCAGGATAGTTCCGTCCTTATTGGCAGACACGCCAAATGGTCGAACAGCGTTTGATGTCCGATCATGCCGCCCTATTTCTTTTTGGCTGCCGAATTTGCGTTCAGCTCAAGGAGGCCGCGGTGCAAGAACCCAGGGATGTCGCAGCGAGACGCCTGAGCATGCTCATCGAGCAATATGTCGAGGCCAGAAAGCGGCGTTACGACTTCGTGTCGACGGATCAGGCTGCCAGGGTGGTCCGCAAGATGTTGAAACCTGCGGATCCGGTTCTCTCGGACCGCAAGCTCGACGACATGGTCGCCGCCCTCGCCGTCAAGAACGGCCTGGCGGTCGTCTTTGATCGCGGCGTCAGAGCCCCGGCCGATATCGCCGAGGCCGACCTGAACAGGAAGGAGCCGACCATGCGAGCACCATCGGAGACCCCGGATGTTGCCGGCGCGGTGGATGCCATTCTGGGCACTCAGACCGCTCCGCTTACGCAAATCACCCCGCTTTCAATGAGCGCGGTGATCTCGCTGCTGCGCGAACGGACGGGCACGAAACGGTCGGACGCCGACCTGGAAGGCCTGATCGCCAAGAAGGCCGCCGTTCTGGACGTGCACTTGGCGCGCAATGGCTGAGCGGCACTGCGCTTCCCTGCGGCGCGGCTCAAAGCCCGGGCCGACGGCTGAAAAGTCTGGTTTGCGGACGCTCTTTTCCGGTTGACCGGTCGATGCACTCTCCCTATGTTCCGCGCAATTTCGAGGGCGGCCTTTTCAAGCCCGCGGGAGCGCGTAGCTCAGCCGGTAGAGCAACTGACTTTTAATCAGTAGGTCATGGGTTCGAATCCCATCGCGCTCACCATTGCCGCAGTTGTACAGCCCGTCGCCGTGCTTCCCCGCCCGCTTCGATCGAAGGGGGATATTGCACCTTGGCGACGCAATGGCACCGGCTCTCTTCGACACGGCGGCAGGCCGGAGAAATATTACAAATCAGCAACTTGGCATTTTGACGAGGAACCTTCCCCCACACCACCCGTTGTCTCGCCACAAGGGACGTCAATCACCCTTTCCAAGGAGAAGACGATGAACAAGATCACAACGGGTATGCTGGCGACCGCCCTGTCGGCCTCTTTTGCGGCTGCCGCTGTACCGGCTAACGCGGCGCAGATGTTTGTGCCGCAGGCGGCTTCGGCTTCCAGCGATGTCCAGACGGTCGACTACAAGCCGTGGATGAAGAACCGCAATTTCAGCAACCGCCATTTCAACGGCAACCGTAACTTTGCGCGAAACTATAATGGCGGCGGCTACTGGAATGGACACCGCGGCTATCGCGAATACCATCGCGGTTATCGCCGCCACGGCGATTATTGGTTCCCGCTGGCGGCTTTCGCGACCGGCGCGCTGATCACCGGTGCCATCGTCAACAGCGAGAACAACCGCGTCTACGAAGGCAACTCGCACGTTCAGTGGTGCTACGACCACTATCGCAGCTACCGGGCCTCCGACAACACCTTCCAGCCGAATTATGGCCCCCGTAAGGAGTGCCGTTCGCCTTACTGATGCAAGGCTGAGCATAGCTGACGAGTATGAGTACAAGGCCCGCGCCAGAAACGGCGCGGGCTTTGCTTTTTATGCGCTCAGCGTTCTGCGCACGGCGTCACGCCATCCTGCCAGCTTGGCGGATCGCGTCGAGGCCTCCATCTCCGGTTTGAATCGCCGTTCAAGCGCCCAGCTTTTGGCAAACTCCTTTGCTTTCGGCCAAACCCCTGCCTTCGAACCGGCGAGCCAAGCCGCACCCAGCGCCGTCGTCTCCAGAATGGTCGGCCGATCGACCGGCGCATCGAGAATGTCAGCCAACCGCTGCATGGTCCAATCCGATGCCACCATGCCGCCATCGACCCTGAGAACCGTTTTGGCGGAAGTGCCCTTCCAGTCCTTGCGCATGGCGTCGAGCAGGTCGCGGGTCTGGTAGGCGACGGATTCGAGTGCTGCGCGCGCGAACTCCGCCGGGCCGGAATTGCGGGTCAGTCCGAAAATGGCGCCACGCGCCTCGGCGTCCCAATGCGGCGCGCCAAGACCGACAAATGCCGGCACCAGATAGACATTTTGTGTCGGGTCAGCCTCTTCAGCCAGTTTGCCGCTCTGCTCCGCCTTGCCGATCACCTTGATGCCGTCCCGCAGCCATTGCACGGCCGCGCCGGCAATGAAGATCGAGCCTTCCAGTGCATAGGTCGTCTTGCCGTTCAGCCGGTAAGCGATGGTGGTCAAAAGCCGGTTCTTGGAACGCACCAGATCGCTGCCGGTATTGAGCAGGGCAAAGCAGCCGGTGCCATAGGTGGATTTCATCATGCCCGGCTCGAAGCAGGCCTGGCCGATGGTCGCGGCATGCTGGTCGCCAGCAACGCCAAGGATTCTTATCTCGGCGCCAAAGAGATTTTTTTCAGTGATTCCATAGTCATCCGCACAGTCTTTGACCTCCGGCAGCATTTTTGCCGGAATATTGAGAATGGCCAACAGCTCATCGTCCCAGGCGTTGTTCTCGATGTTGTAGATCAGCGTGCGCGACGCATTGGTAGCGTCCGTTGCATGGACCTTGCCCCCAGTCAGCCGCCAGATCAGGAAACTGTCGATGGTGCCGGCCAGCAATTCGCCCTTCCCGGCGCGCTTCCTCGCCCCCTTCACCTTGTCCAGCATCCAGGCGATCTTGGTGCCTGAGAAATAGGGATCGAGCAGCAGGCCGGTCTTGCGGGTGAATTTCTTCTCCATGCCCTGCTTCTTCAGTTTCTGGCAGAGCGGCGCGGTGCGGCGGTCCTGCCAGACGATCGCGTTGTGGATCGGCTTGCCCGTCGCTCTGTCCCAGATGACGACGGTCTCGCGCTGGTTGGTGATGCCGATCGCGGCTAAGTCCGATGCGGTGCGGCCGGCCTTTTTCAATGCACCCTTCACGCTCGACACGACGCTCGCCCAGATCTCTTCGGGATCGTGCTCGACCCAGCCCGAGGCAGGATAGTGCTGCGTGAATTCCTGCTGATCGGTGCCGGCGATTTTCATGTCCTTGTCGAACAGGATCGCCCGGGTCGAAGTCGTTCCCTGGTCGATTGCCAGCACAAAACCGCTCATTCCACACCTCCACCTTTACACAAAGAAGGGAGACGGCAACGCGCCGCCTCCCCCAATTTCACACGGGCTCGAAAGCCCGCATAGACAGTCTTACTTCTGCCAGCTCTTCACCAGTTCGTCGTAATTGATGGTGATCGGCTTGTCCTTCTCCTGCTCGAGCTTCAGCTGAGGCGCGAGATTGCCGGCCTTGACCGCGTCGGCATTCCAGTAGGCAAGGTCATGCTCTTCGGCCATCTTCGGTCCGATGTCACCCTGGACACCGGATTTCTCGATACGAGCCATGACTTTTTCCTGATCGGCGCAGAGCGAATCCATGGCTTCCTGCGGTGTCTTGGCACCAGAGGATGCGTCACCGATGTTCTGCCACCAGAGCTGCGCCAGCTTCGGATAGTCCGGCACATTGGTGCCGGTCGGCGTCCACTGCACACGGGCCGGCGAGCGATAGAACTCGATCAGGCCGCCGAGCTTCGGCGCACGTTCGGTGAAGCTCTTGTCATGGATGGTGGAGTCGCGAATGAAGGTCAGGCCAACCTGGCTCTTCTTCACGTCGACGGTCTTCGAGGTGACGAACTGCGCGTAGAGCCAAGCGGCCTTGGCGCGGTCTGTCGGCGTCGACTTCATCAGCGTCCAGGAACCGACGTCCTGATAGCCGAGCTTCATCCCGTCCTTCCAGTAGGAGCCGTGCGGCGACGGCGCCATGCGCCATTTCGGCGTACCATCGTCGTTCATGACCGGAAGGCCGGGCTTGACCATGTCGGCGGTGAACGCCGTGTACCAGAAGATCTGCTGGGCAACATTGCCTTGCGACGGTACGGGGCCGGATTCGGAGAAGGTCATGCCCTGGGCTTCCGGCGGCGCATAGGCTTTCAGCCAATCAAGATACTTCTGGATGGCATAGACCGACGCCGGTCCGTTTGTGTCGCCACCGCGCGCGGTGCACGAGCCGACAGGCCGCGAATTTGCATCGACCTTGATGCCCCATTCATCGACTGGCAAGCCGTTCGGCAGGCCCTTGTCGCCATTGCCGGCCATCGACAGCCAGGCGTCGGTGAACCGCCAGCCGAGCGACGGATCCTTCTTGCCGTAGTCCATGTGGCCATAGACCTTCTTGCCGTTGACGTCGCGGCCCGTGAAGAATTCGGCAATGTCCTCATAGGCCGACCAGTTGACCGGCACGCCGAGATCGTAGCCGTACTTGGCCTTGAAGTCGGCCTTGTTCTTCTCGTCGTTGAACCAGTCGTAGCGGAACCAGTAGAGGTTCGCGAACTGCTGGTCGGGCAGCTGGTAGAGCTTCTTGTCCGGCGCGGTGGTGAACTTGGTGCCGATGAAGTCGCCGACGTCGAGCATCGGATCGGTAACGTCCTTGCCTTCGCCCGCCATCCAGTCGGTCAGGTTGCGCACCTGCTGGTAACGCCAGTGCGTGCCGATCAGATCGGAATCGTTGACCCAGCCGTCATAGATGTTCTGGCCGGTTTGCATCTGGGTCTGGATCTTTTCGACGACGTCGCCTTCCTGGATGACGTCATGCGTGACCTTGATGCCGGTGATGGCGGTAAAGGCCGGCGCCAGCACCTGAGACTCGTACTGGTGGGTGGTCAAGGTTTCCGAAACGACCTTGATGTCCATGCCGGCGAAGGGCTTGGCCGCATCGATGAACCACTGCATCTGCTTTTCCTGGTCCGCGCGGGAAAGCGTCGATACGTCGCCTATCTCCTTGTCCAGAAAGGCTTTTGCCTCATCCATCCCGGCATAGGCATTGCCTACGCCGAGCAATAGGACAAGGGCAGTTGTTGATGTTAAAAATTGCCGTCGCATGTGTTTCCTCCACTGTTTAGGTTTCAAGTGCGATCTGGAGCGGCCGCCTGCACGCGGTCGCTCCAACAGTTTCCCCCTCTATACGTAGCGGAACACGCCAATGGCGTAGACCACGGAGAGAGCGAGAGCCCACCAGAGGCTCGGTCCGACAAGACCCAGCCAAGCGAGATGGATAAAGGCGCTGCCGAGCAGCGATAGGAACAAACGGTCGCCGCGCGTCGTCTCGAAGCGCAGCACGCCGACGCGAGGATTGCCGCCCGGCGAGGCGTATTCCCAGACGCCCATGCCGACCAGCAGCAGGGCAATGACGCCAAAAAAAGCGGCCGTCGGCCAGGTCCATGCCATCCAGGAAAAGTCGAGGTTCATGATCACACCCTCCCCAGGGCGAAGCCCTTGGCGATGTAGTTGCGGACGAACCAGATCACCAAAGCGCCCGGGATCAGCGTCAGCACCCCGGCAGCAGCCAGCAGGCCCCAGTCCATGCCGGATGCCGACACGGTGCGGGTCATGGTCGCGGCGATCGGCTTGGCATCGGTGGTGGTCAGCGTGCGGGCGATCAGCAGTTCCACCCATGAGAACATGAAGCAGAAGAAGCAGGCGACACCGATGCCGCTGGCAATCAGCGGCATGAATATCTTCACGAAAAAGCGCGGAAACGAATAGCCGTCAATATAGGCGGTCTCGTCGATTTCCTTCGGCACGCCGGACATGAAGCCCTCGAGGATCCACACCGCCAGAGGCACGTTGAACAGGCAGTGCGCCAGCGCCACCGCGATATGGGTGTCGATCAGCCCGAAGGCCGAGTAGAGCTGGAAGAACGGCAGCGCGAACACTGCTGGTGGCGCCATGCGGTTGGTCAAAAGCCAGAAGAACAGATGCTTGTCGCCAAGGAAGCGGTAGCGCGAAAAAGCGTAGGCTGCCGGCAGCGCCACCGACACCGAAATCACCATGTTCATGACCACATAGGTGATCGAATTGATGTAACCGGAATACCATGCCTTTTGCGTGAAGATGGTGACGTAGTTGGCGATCGTCGGCGCATGCGGATAAAGCGTCAGCGAGTTGAGGATCTCCTCATTGGTCTTGAAGCTCATATTGATGAGCCAATAGATCGGCAGCAAAAGCACGATGATGTAGAGCGTCGGCACGATCCACCACCAGCGCGATTCCTCGCCGCGGCGGCGCATGCGCCTGTCGAGTTCGCTCTGCGACAGCGAGCTGGCCAGTCCTTCGTCGGCGGCAGTGCCGTTGATTGCGTTGCGCTCAGTTCGTTCGTTGGCGCCAGCCATATCAGCGCTCCGCGTCGTAATTGGTCATCACGGTGTAAAACACCCACGACAACAACAAGATGATGAGGAAGTAGACCAACGACATCGCCGCCGCCGGGCCCAGGTCGAACTGGCCGAGTGCCGTCTTGACAAGGTCGATCGACAGGAACGTCGTCGAATTGCCCGGGCCGCCGCCGGTGACGACGAAAGGCTCGGTGTAGATCATGAAGCTGTCCATGAAGCGCAGCAGCACGGCGATCAAAAGCACGCGCTGCATCTTCGGCAGCTGGATGTAGCGGAACACCGCCCAGCGCGAGGCGCCATCGATCTTGGCCGCCTGATAGAAGGCATCCGGGATCGAGACCAGGCCGGCATAGCAGAGCAGAACGACAAGGCTGGTCCAGTGCCAGACGTCCATGATGATGATCGTCACCCAGGCGTCGAACGGGTCCTGCACATAATTGTAGTCGATGCCGATGGCGTTGAGGTAGTAGCCCATCAGGCCGATGTCGCTACGACCGAACACCTGCCAGATGGTGCCGACGACGTTCCACGGGATCAGCAGCGGCAGCGACATCAGCACCAGGCAGACCGGTACGCCCCAGCCCTTTTTCGGCATGTTGAGGGCGATGAAGATGCCGAGCGGCACCTCGATGGCCAGAATGATGAAGGAGAAGATCAGGTTGCGGACCATCGCTTCCCAGAAGCGGCTGGAGGAGAGCAATTCCTCGAACCATTCCGTGCCGGCCCAGGTGAAGACGTTGTTGCCGAACGTGTCCTGCACCGAATAGTTGACGACCGTCATCAGCGGGATGACGGCGGTGAACGCCACCAGCACCAGTACCGGCAGCACCAGGAACCAGGCCTTGTTGTTCCAGGTCTTGTCCATCTATGCCCCCATCTCGACACGCCAGGAATCGGCATAGATGTTGATGCCGGCCGGGTCGAAACGAACCTTCGGTTCGGCCGGCACCGTCTCGTCCTCACCGATCACGGCTGCGATGTCGCGGCCTTCCAGCTTGGCGCGCACCACCTTGTGGCGGCCGACATCCTCGACCTTGCTGACTGAAACGGCCATGCCGTCGCGGCCGAGCCTGACATATTCAGGGCGAATGCCGAGTTCGACGGCGCCGCTCGCGGCTTTCGGCGCACCCGGCAGTTCGATGCGCTGCGAGCCCAGCATCGCCGTCTTGCCCTCGACCGCGACCGGCATGACGTTCATGCCGGGCGAACCAATGAAATAGCCGACGAAGGTGTGGCGCGGCCGCTCGAACAATTCCGCTGGCGTGCCGATCTGGACGATGCCGCCATCATACATGACCACGACCTGGTCGGCGAAGGTCAGCGCTTCGGTCTGGTCGTGCGTGACATAGACCATGGTGTAGCCGAACCGGCGGTGAAGCTGCTTCAACTGCGAGCGCAGCACCCATTTCATATGAGGGTCGATGACGGTCAGCGGCTCGTCGAACAGGATGGCGTTGACGTCGGAGCGCACCAGGCCGCGGCCGAGCGAGATCTTCTGTTTCTGGTCGGCGGTCAGCCCCCTCGCCTTCTTCCTTGCCCAGGACGCCAGGTCGATCATCTCCAGCGTCTCGCGCACCTTGCGGTCGACATCGGCCTCCGGCACGCCGCGGTTGCGCAGTGGGAAGGCCAGATTGTCGTAGACGGTCATGGTGTCGTAGATGACCGGAAACTGGAACACCTGTGCGATGTTGCGTTCCTGCGTCGACAGATTGGTCACGTCCCTGCCGTTGAACAGCAGTTTGCCGTGCGAGGGATGCAGCAATCCCGAAATGATGTTGAGCAGCGTGGTCTTGCCGCAGCCGGACGGCCCGAGCAGCGCATAGGCGCCGCCATCCTCGAAGGTGTGATGCACTTCGCGCAATGCGAAATCAGCTTCCTTCTGCGGATTCGGCAGGTAGGAATGCCTGACATGATTGACGTCGATGCGCGCCATACCGCCCTCCTCACGCCGCCAGCTTCTGGGCGGTCACGGCGCGGCCGTGCTCGTCGAAGACCATGATGTGACGCGGATCGATGAACACCTCGACCACCGCGTCGGTTTCGAAATCCCTGATGCCGTGGGTCAGCATGACCCAGCGAACATCGGCGAAATCGAGATGGATGAAGCTTTCCGATCCGGTGATCTCGGTGATGGTCACCTTAGCGCGCACCGGCACGGCGCCGGCATTGGGCCGTTCGAGGGAAAGATGGTGCGGCTGGAAACCGATCGTGTAATTGCCGTCGGCAATGCCGACGAGTTCGGCCGGCACCGGCAGCTTCACCCCGCCATCGAGCAGGAAGTCGGCGCCCTTCTTGGCCAGCACGATGGTGTTGAGCGGCGGATCGGCGAAGGTCTTCGCCGTTACCAGGTCGACCGGCTTGCGGAACACATCGATGGTCGGCCCGAACTGGGTGATGCGGCCTTCCGAGAGTGTTGCCGTGTTGCCGCCGAGCAGCAGCGCCTCGTGCGGTTCGGTGGTGGCATAGACGAAGATGGTGCCGGCGGCGGCGAAAATCCTCGGCAGTTCGGCCCGCAATTCCTCGCGCAGCTTGTAGTCGAGATTGGCCAGCGGCTCGTCGAGCAGCACCAGGCTGGCGTTCTTGACGATGGCGCGCGCCAGCGCGGTGCGCTGCTGCTGGCCGCCCGACAGGCTGAGCGGGGTGCGGTCGAGATAGGGCGTAAGCTTCAGCAACGCCGCGGCCTCGCGCACCTGGCTGTCGATCTTGGCCTGCTCGACGCCGGCTACCCTCAGCGGCGAGGCGATGTTCTCATAAACGGTCATCGCCGGATAATTGATGAACTGCTGGTAGACCATGGCGATCTTGCGCTTCTGCACCGGCGTGCCGGTAACATCATGACCGTCGAACCAGACAGAGCCGGAGGTCGGCACATCAAGGCCGGCCATCAATCGCATCAGGCTGGTCTTGCCGGAAAGCGTCGGTCCAAGCAGGACGTTAAGCGAGCCATGCTGAAGTGTCAGCGAGACGTCGCGTATATGCTCGACCGCACCGACCGTCTTGGTGACGTTCCTCAGTTCAAGCATGACGCCTCCTCCCAGGCTTTCCGCATCAGTTCATGACCCTCTTCATTCGGCGGCCGCGACGTGCCGCCGGCTTATGCCGCGCATGAATTCATCGAGTGCCGCGACCTGTTCACGGGCAAGGTGCAGGCCGCGCTTGGTCCGCCGCCACAGCACATCTTCCGCCGTGACCGCCCATTCGTTTTCAACGAGATAGCGCACCTCGGCCTCGTAGAGGTCGCCACCGAAATTGCGGCCGAGCTCGGCATTCGACTTGGCAAGACCGAGCAGGAGTTGAGCCCGCGTCCCATAAAGCCGGGTCAGCCGGCGGGCGAGACGCGCGTCCAGGAACGGATAGGCCGTCTTCAGCTTCGCCGCCTGCGCGTCGAAACCGGTGGCCGGAAAATCACCGCCGGGCAGCGGCGCATTTGATGTCCACGGCTTGCCGCGTTTGCCGAGAAAACCTTCGATCTTTTCCAGCATCGATTCCGACAGCCGGCGATAGGTGGTGATCTTGCCGCCGAAGGCGTTGACGATCGGCGCGGCGCCCTCGCCGCCATCGGCCTTCAGCACGTAGTCGCGCGTCGCTTCCTGCGCCTTGGAGGCGCCGTCATCATAGAGCGGGCGCACGGCCGAATAGGCCCAGACGATGTCGGAACGCTTGACGGGCTGGGCGAAATATTCGCTTGCCGCGGCGCAGAGATAATCGATCTCGGTGTCGCTGATCTTCACCTCATGCGGATCGCCGAGGTAGTCCTGGTCGGTGGTGCCGATCAGCGTGAACTCTTCCTCATAGGGGATGGCGAAAATGATGCGGCCATCCTTGTTCTGGAAGAAATAGGCACGCGGATCATCGAACTTCTTGGCGATGACGATGTGGCTGCCCTGCACAAGGCGCACATTGTGCACATCGTTCAGGCCGACGACGCCGGAGAGTACATGATCGACCCACGGTCCGGCGGCATTGACCAGCAGCCGCGCCTTGACCTCCTCGGTCTCACCGCTCCGCAGGTCCTCTATTTTGATCGTCCAAAGGCCGTTTTCGCGGCGCGCGCCGACAACTTTCGTGCGTGTGCGGATCGTTGCACCACGGTCGGCGGCGTCGCGTGCGTTGAGCGCCACCAGCCGCGCGTCGTTGACCCAGCCGTCTGAATATTCGAAGGCCTTTTTGAACAATGGCTTCAGAGGCTTACCGGCCGGATCCGTAGCCATGTCCAGCGTCCTGGTCGCCGGCAGCAATTTGCGTCCGCCAATGTGGTCATAGAGGAACAGGCCGAGCCGGATCAGCCAGGCGGGACGCAGGCCCTTGGCATAGGGTAGCACGAAGCGCATCGGCCAGATGATGTGCGGCGCGTTCTTCCACAGAACCTCGCGCTCCATCAGCGCCTCGCGCACCAGACGAAACTCGTAGAATTCGAGATAGCGCAAGCCGCCATGGATCAGCTTGGTCGAACCGGAGGAGGTTCCGCTGGCAAGGTCGTTCATCTCGGCCAGAAAGACAGAAAACCCACGCCCAACGGCATCGCGGGCGATGCCGCAGCCATTGATGCCGCCACCAATGACGAAAATGTCCCGGACTGAAGATGTGTCCACTTAACTCCTCCACGATTTCGCATTGCACCATTTTTGTCTTTTACGAAACCGTGGCGGGATTATTTCGAACTCATAACGAATGTCAAACGAAATATCACAAACTGGTGAGATGGCTGTGACAGACCTCAACCAAGCGACGTCTCGATAAGCTGAACCTCGGCCTCCTGGCAGATCTTGTGCACCGATGGAATATCGCAGCGGTCGGTGATGAAGGTGTTGACCTGCGACAGATGGCCGATGCGCACCGGCGCGGTGCGTTCGAACTTGGTCTGGTCGGATACCAGAATCACATGCCTGGCATTGGCGATGATTGCCTGCGCCACCTTCACCTCGCGAAAATCGAAATCGAGCAAGGCGCCGTCATGGTCGATGGCCGAGGCGCCGATAACGGCGTAGTCGACTTTGAACTGCCTGATGAAATCGACCGCCGCCTCGCCGACGACGCCGCCGTCCGAACCGCGCACCACGCCGCCAGCGATCACTACCTCGATCGAGGGATATATGCGCATCCTGTTGGCAACATTGATGTTATTGGTGATGACCATGAGGCCGTTATGGTCCAGCAATGCCTTGCTGACCGCCTCGGTCGTGGTGCCGATATTGATGAAGAGCGAGGCGTTGTCGGGGATGAGCCTGGCGGCGGCGCGGCCGATCGCTTCCTTCTCGTCCGCCGCGATCTTGCGTCTCGCCTCATATTCCATGTTTTCGATGCCGGACGGGAACAATGCCCCGCCATGGATGCGCGACAGCAGCCGCTGGTCGCAGAGATCGTTGAGATCCTTGCGAATGGTCTGCGGCGTCACGTTGAAGTGGGTGGCTAGGTCGTCGACCAGCACGCGGCCGTGGTCCTTGGCCATCTGGATGATTTCGGCATGGCGTGGGGACAGATACACTGCAGGCTCCCGTTTTCGTTTTTCTTGTCTATAGCGGAAAACGAAAGCAATGAAAAGGCATAAGCCGGCTAAGGGAAATCATCTGATTGCAAAGGCAAACTCCGGCGCAATCCTGTATTGACCTTTCAGGCCATGCCTCGTGCGATTTCGGTGATGACGACAAAGGCAGCATCGACATCGCCGGCGGTTGCCTCGAACTGGCCGACTTGGAACCTGATCGCCACATGCCCGTCGACCCTCGTCTGCGTCAGGTAAATGCGGCCATCGTCGTTGATCGCATTGACCAGCCGCAGATTGTGCTCGTCGGCATCGGCACCTGAGCCCACGATGTGCCGGAACGAAAACAGCGACAGCATCGGCTCGCTGACGATCTCGAAATCCGGCTCGCCTGCCAGCCGTGCGGCAAGCCCCTCACTCCATGCGACATGGTTGCGGATCATGGCGCGCAGGTTTTGCAGTCCGTGGGCGCGCAGCAGGAACCACAATTTCAAGGCGCGGAAGCGCCGGCCGAGCGGCACCGACCATTCGGAATAGTTGATGATGCCGTCCCGCCCGTGCGTCTTGAGGAATTCGGGCTTGATCGCCAGCGTGCGCACCAGGTCTTCCGGCTGTCGCAAGAACTGGATGGAGCAGTCAAACTGTGCTCCAAGCCATTTGTGCGGATTGAAGACGACAGAATCCGCTTGTTCGACGCCGGCCCAGAAATGGCGATACTCCGGGCAGATCATTGCCGATCCGGCCCACGCGGCATCGACATGCAAATAGAGCCCATACCGGCGCGCCACACCGGCGATCGCGGCGATGTTGTCCGTGCCGCCGATGCTGGTTCCGCCGACGCTGCCTATGATGCCGGCGGGCAGCAGTCCAGCCGCACGATCAGCGACGATTGCCGCTTCGAGGGCTGCTGTATCCATGGAGCGCAAACGGCCGCTGACAGGAATGCGCACGAGATTATCCTCGCCGATGCCCGATACCCAGATCGCCCGGTCGATCGACGTATGCACCTGATCCGAAGAATAGACGCGCAGCCGTGCCTGGCCGGCCAGTCCCTTTTTGTTGCCTTGCCAATCCAGCGCCCGCTCGCGCATGGTCAGCACGGCGTTCAGCGTCGCCGACGAGGCCGAATCCTGGATGACGCCGGAGAAGCCATCCGGCAGGCCGAGCGCCTGGCGCATCCAGTCGACGGTGCGGGTTTCGAGTTCGGTCGCCGCCGGCGAGGTCTGCCAAAGCATGCATTGCGCGGCCATGGCCGAGACCAGATACTCAGCCACCACCGAAACCGGCGCCGCGTTGGCCGGAAAATAGGCGAAGAAGCGCGGATGCTGCCAATGCGTCATCCCCGGCACGATCTTGCCTTCGAAATCGGCGAAGATCCTGTCCATCGGTTCGGCGTCTTCGGGCGGTGACGCTTCTATGCTCCTGAATATGTCGCCGGGCTCGACCAGCGGCCGCACCGGCCGCTCGCGCAAATTGTCCCGATAGTCGGCGCCCCAGTCGGCGGCGCGCTGCGACCACTGCCGGAACTCATCATTGTTCATCCTGTCCTCCCGACACGGACCGCAATGCCGGCGCTCTCGGCCCGACTTTCAAAATGTACCATCAATCAAGCGCTGGCGGCGCACACGCCCTAACCCGGAAAATCCGGCAGGCTGGCAAAAGCCGTTTTCAGCGCATTTGACCAGCCATCGGAGATCGTGCGGTAATACTGGTCGTCCTGGCCGATCCGCTTCTTCAGGCCGACCTTGAAGGCGTCCTGTTCCAGGAACAGCAGGTCGAGCGGCAAGCCGACCGACAGGTTCGACTTCAGCGTCGAGTCGAACGACACCAGCAGCAGCTTCACCGTCTCGGCCAGGCTCATCGCGCGCTCATAGGCGCGGATGATGATCGGCTTGCCGTACTTGGTCTCGCCGATCTGGAAGAAAGGCGTGTCGTCGGTCGATTCGATGAAATTGCCCTCGGGATAGATCATGAACAGCCGTGGCGGACTGCCCTTGATCTGGCCGCCCAGGATGAAGGAGGCGTTGAAATAGGAATCGGCCTTCTCGCCGGCGGGTGACGCCTGCGCGATCACCTCTTTCACCGTATCGCCCACCAGCCGCACCGTTTGATACATGGATGGCGTTTCGAGCAGCTTCTCGTGACGATCCGTCACCGCCTTGGTGCGCTCGTCGAGCAGGCTGACCACGGCCTGGGTCGTCGCCAGATTGCCGGCCGACATCAAGACAATAACGCGCTCGCCGGGCTGCTCCCAGACATGCATCTTCTTGAAGGTCGAGATCGAATCCATACCGGCATTGGTACGCGTGTCCGACATGAACACGAGCCCGCGATCGATCTTCAGGCCGACGCAATAGGTCATGGAATCTCTTCTGGCACCAATCCTCGGCGGATTACTGCTCCACCGTGACGGTGACCGCAAGCTGTTCTTCCGCCTGTCCCAGTCGAATTCCCGACACCGGAGAAGCATCGCGATAGTCGCGGCCGGTGGCCACCTTCACATAGCGTTCGTCGGGAGAAATTCCGTTTGCGGGGTCGAAAGCCACCCAGCCGAGACCTGGAACATGCGCTTCGGACCAGGCATGGCTTGCCGCCTGCTCGACGTCCGCATCCATCATCAGGTAGCCGCTGACATAACGGGCTGGAAAACCCATCGCACGCGCAGTGGCGGCAAAGATGTGGCTATGGTCCTGGCAGACCCCGGTCTTCAGCGCCAGGGCCTCTTCGGCCGAGGTGGCCGCATTGGTCGTGCCCGGCGTGTAGGCGACGCGTTCGCCGATCATTGCCATCAGCCGGTGCAGCCTTTCGATGTCGGTGCCCTTGCCGACAGCTTCGGCAAGATCACGGACGCCGCCGCCTATCGTGGTCAAAGGCGTCTCCTGCGCGAACAACCACAACGGCGCAAAACCCTGATGCGGCCCACAGACGCCGGATGTATCGCGCGTCACCACCTCGCCAGACGCCTCGACGGTGATGAAATCGTGGTTGCCCTCGACGCTCAGCAGTCGCGTGTCGTTGCCATAGTGATCGGTAAATCGCACCTCCTCGCGCGCGCCTTCGACCTTCAGCGCCCAAGACAGCACGGTCTGCGTAGGCCCGCTCACCGGCAGCAACCGCAGACGTTGCAGCAGATATTGCACCGGCGCGTCGTAGCGGTATTCGGTCCGGTGGGTGATCTTGAGTCGCATGATGTCCTCAATAAAACCGGTAATCCTGCGCGATTTCGTCGCCGAGCCTAGTGTTGTCCCTGATGAAATTGGCCAGGAATTCATGCAGGCCGGCATCGAAAATATCCTTGATCGACCCTGCCCTCAGCATTGTCTGCGTCTTCTCCGCCGTGGCGTGGCAGGCATGACGTTCGCCGTAATCGTCGCCGAGGAATTTCAGGTGCTCGGCCAGGAAGCGGTAGCAGAAAGTCAGCGAACGCGGCATGCGCACGTTGAGGATCAAATAATCGGCGATGTTCGTCGGTTTGTAGTCGGCGTCATAGACCCAGCGGTAGGAGCGGTGCGCGGACACCGAGCGCAGGATCGATTCCCACTGATAGTTGTCGAGCGTCGAGCCGACCCAGGAGATCGACGGCAACAGCACATAGTATTTCACGTCGAGGATGCGTGCGGTGTTGTCGGCGCGCTCGACATAGGTGCCAAGTTGCGAGAAGTCGAAGATCTCGTTGCGCAGCATGGTGCCGTAGAACGAGCCGCGGATCAGCGCCGTTTCGCGCTTGATCGCGTCGAGCACAGTGGGCAGGTCGCGCTCGTCGATCGGCTTGGCCAGCATCCGCTTCAGCGCCATCCAGGCTTCGTTGATGCTTTCCCAGGTCTCGCGCGTCAGCGCGGTGCGCACCATGCGGGCATTGTTGCGCGCGGTCTCGATCGACGACATCGTGCTCGACGGGTTCGACGTGTCGCGCAGCAGGAAATCGGCGACATTGGCGGCCGTATAGTCCGAATATTTCTGCTTGAAGGCCACGTCGGCGCCGGCGCTGAGCAGCACCGAGTTCCACTCCTCGGACGCGCTCTGCGTGCGCGTCAGCGCCATGCGCAGCCCGGCATCGACCAGTCGCGCCATGTTTTCAGCCCGCTCGATATAGCGGTTCATCCAGTAGAGCCCGTTGGCGGTGCGGCCCAAAAGCATGTCAGCTTGCTCCGGTGTCGGGCGAATAGCGAATAGTCAGTAGCGAATAGCGAAGAATACGTCTCATGATTGCTGCGTTCCCCGCGCTCGTCTCAATCATCCAACACCCAGGTATCTTTCGTTCCGCCACCCTGCGAGGAATTGACCACCAGTGAGCCTTCCTTGAGCGCGACCCGCGTCAGGCCACCGGGCACGATCTGGATGCGGTCGGATACCAGCACATAGGGCCTGAGATCGACATGGCGCGGCGCCAGTCCCTTGTCGGTCAGGATCGGGCAGGTCGACAGCGCCAGAGTCGGTTGGGCGATGTAGTTCGAAGGCTTCGCGGCGAGCTTCTTGGCGAAGGCCTCGCACTCCTTTTTGGTCGCCGCCGGGCCGACCAGCATGCCGTATCCGCCGGAGCCGTGCACTTCCTTGATCACCAGCTCATGGATGTGCTCGAGCACATACTTCAGGCTGTCGGGTTCCGAACAGCGCCAGGTCGGGATGTTGCCTAGGATCGCCTTGCGGCCGGTGTAGAACTCAACGATCTCCGGCATGTAGGAATAGATCGCCTTGTCGTCGGCTATGCCGGTACCCGGCGCATTGGCGATGGTGATGTTGCCGGCGCGGTACACATCCATGATGCCGGGTATGCCAAGCGCCGAATCCGGCCGAAAGGTCAGCGGATCGAGGAAGGAATCGTCGACGCGCCGGTAGAGCACGTCGATCTGCTTGTAGCCCTCGGTCGTGCGCATCGCGACATGGCCGTCGACGACGCGCAGATCCTGGCCCTCGACCAGTTGCACGCCCATCTGGTCGGCGAGGAAGGCGTGCTCGAAATAGGCGGAGTTGAAGCTGCCGGGTGTCAGCACCGCGATTGTCGGCGCGCCCTTGGTGCTCTGCGGACGAACCGCCGCCAGCGACTGACGCAGCAGCTGCGGGTAGTTCTCCACCGGCCGCACCTTGATCTTCTGGAACAGCTCGGGGAACAGCTGCATCATCGTCTCGCGGTTCTCCAGCATGTAGGAGACGCCGGACGGCGTGCGCGCATTGTCCTCCAGCACGTAGAATTCGTCTTCGCTGATGCGAACGATATCGACGCCGATAATATGGGTGTAGACGCCGGCGGGCGGGCGCACTCCGATCATTTCCGGCAGGAAAGCCTCGTTCTTGGCGATCAGCTCCCGCGGCACGCGGCCGGCGCGCAGGATCTCCTGGCGGTGATATATATCGTCGAGGAAGGCGTTCAGCGCTTGCACGCGCTGCTCTATGCCTTGCGTCAAGCGTCGCCACTCATTGCCGGAAATGATGCGTGGGACAATATCGAACGGGATCAGCCGTTCGGACGCCTCCTGCTCGCCATAGACGGCGAAGGTGATGCCGGTCTTGCGGAAGACGCGTTCGGCGTCCTGCATCTTCTCGGTAAGCCTGGCCGGATCCTGCTCCTTCAGCCAGCGGTCATAAGCCAAATACGGTCTTCTCAATCCGGAGACTTCCGGAAGCATTTCATCGAACGCTGCCAATCGCATACTCCCCTGTGACGCCATTTCAATGGCGTGGCCGGAGAAAATCAAGCGCAATCGGTGATTTGGGAGATCCGGACGATCAGTATGTTGCGGCTGCCTAAAATTGAGGCAGCTGAAATATGACCTTGAACAGGCTTTGCCTTGTGCCCGGGCAGATGCATTCCTGGCTAGAAGGCGCGAAAGGTGACGACCGTGAAGGTGTCTTTTATGCCGGGGAGAATCTGCACCTTCTCGTTGACGAAATGGCCGACGTCCTCTTCGTCATCGACATAGAATTTGGCGAGCAGATCGTAATTGCCGGCGGTGGAATAGATTTCCGAGGCGATCTCGGCGTCGGCAAGCGCGCTGGCAACCTCATAGGATTTGCCCAGCTCGCATTTGATCTGCACGAAAAACGCCTTCATGGCTTCGTCCCGCTAAACGTCCAAGTCTAAGCGGCCCTTCTGGCAGACTGGAGGCGGCCTTTCAAGCACTGGAATCCGTACTTAGCCGGCGCGGGCCCTGGCCACGGCCTCGCGCAGCTCCGCAACCGGCATGCCACGCTTGAACAGCCTGCCGCCGATCACCAGCGCCGGCGTGCCCCGCAGCCGGAAGGCCGTTGCCTGGGCATCGTTGCGCGACAGCAAGGCATCGATCGCCGGCCGACGGCCAGCGAGAGCGGCGCGCGCACCGGCGACATCGACCCCGGCCACCCTGAGAATATCGTCGGTGCGACGCGCGGAAAGCCCACGTTCATTGGTCATCAGCGCATCGACGGCGGCCGCATAGTGGCCACCGGCCGACAACGCCATCCGCGCGGCGTCGCGCGAGACGTCGCCGAAGATCGGCCAGTCCTTCATCACCAGCCGGACGCCATGGTCCTCCGCCAGCAGCTTCTTCAGTTCGACAAAGACAAGCTTGCAGACCGGACACTGGTAATCGACGAATTCGGCGATGGTCACATCGCCCTTGGGATTGCCAAGCGCCGGTATCGCCGGGTCGAAGGCCACTTCGCTGACCGTCGGCGCGATCCTTGCCCAGGCCGGCAGCGGCGCCAAAGCCGCAAGACCGGCGGCACCTTTCAACAAGAGGCGCCGATCAACGGACTGCGTCAAAATCATTCGTCCCACGGGTTTTGCACGCTCTCTCTCCCAAGGTTCACGATGAGCGCCCCGCCTTAAAGGAAGCTTAAGCATGAGGGACCTGCCTCGACGAGGAAGAATATTGGCGGATACTGAAACCGCGAGGCGCCGTCACGCGTATGTTAAGATGTCTCCAGGAACAGCTTTCCGGAGGCATCCTTCGAGGGACAGTGGAGACAGGCCATGCGCCGCGCCTTTTTCGCATTCGCGTTCGTCATGCTGGCGTCCTCGGCGTTTGCCGGCGACGCCGAGGTCAAGGCAGGCCAGGCTGTCATCGACGGCCAGTTGAAGGCCCTCCTCGCCGATGACGGCGCCAAGGCCTACAGCTTCGCCGCCCCGAACGTGAAGCAGGTCTTCCCGACCGTCGAGGCCTTCATGAACATGGTCACCAATGGCTACCCGCCGGTGCGCAAACCACAATCCTATGCCTTCGGCAAGGTCGAGCAGACAGGCCCAGGTTCGATCATCCAACAGGTGTTGATCGTCGGCCCCGACGGCAAGGATTATGAGGCGGTCTATACGCTGCAACAGCAGCCCGACGGCACGTTCCAGATCACCGGCTGCAGCCTGCGCGCGTCGAACTCGCTGAGCACCTGAGGTTTTACAGGACGGGAATATCGCCCCGCGCCCAGCCTTCGGTGATTTCAACCCCACGCGTCTCGAAGCTGCCGGCGTCGATCGCGGCGCGAATGTCCTGCATCAGCTTCTGGTAATAAGAAAGATTGTTCCACGTCAAAAGCATGGCGCCCAGCGCCTCCTGAGAGCGCACCAGATGGTGCAGGTAGGCGCGCGAATAATCCCGCGCGGCCGGGCAGTCGCTTTCCTCGTCCAGCGGGCGCGGGTCGTCGGCATGGCGCGCGTTGCGCAAATTGACCTTGCCGCGGCGGGTGTAGGCAAGGCCGTGGCGGCCGGCCCGCGTCGGCATCACGCAGTCGAACATGTCGATGCCGCGCGCCACCGATTTCAGGATGTCGTCGGGCGTGCCGACCCCCATGAGATAGCGCGGCTTGTCGTCGGGCAGTTCCGGACAGGTGATGTCGAGCATTTCGAGCATCACCGCTTGCGGCTCGCCAACAGCCAAGCCGCCGACCGCATAGCCCTTCAGCTCCATGGCGCTCAGCGCCTGCGCCGAACGAACGCGCAGCGCAGCATTGTCGCCGCCCTGCACGATGCCAAACATCGCCTTGCCCGGCTGGTCGCCGAAAGCCGTCTTGCAACGCTCGGCCCAGCGCAGCGACAGCTCCATGGCGCGCTCGATCTCCTTGAGCTCGGCCGGCAGTGCCGTGCATTCGTCGAGCTGCATCTGGATGTCGGAATCGAGCAGGCCCTGGATCTCGATCGAACGCTCGGGCGACATCTCGTAGGCGGCGCCATCGATATGCGAGCGGAAGGTGACGCCTTTCTCGGTCAGTTTCCTCAGCTTCGACAGCGACATCACTTGAAAACCGCCACTGTCCGTCAGGATCGGATGCGGCCAGCGGGCGAATTCGTGCAGGCCGCCAAGCCGCGCCACACGCTCGGCGCCCGGCCGCAGCATCAGGTGGTAGGTGTTGCCCAGGATGATGTCCGCGCCGACGCCACGCACCTGGTCCATATACATCGCCTTGACCGTGCCGCCGGTGCCGACCGGCATGAAGGCGGGTGTACGGATCTCGCCGCGCGGCATGTCGATGACACCGCGCCGCGCCTTGCCGTCGGTCGCCAGAACCTTGAAGGTGAACGGCTTAGCCATTGAATTCCTTGTCGTGGATCGACGCGTCAGGCGCCTGTCTGTCGAGCGACTGCCGGTATTGGATGCAGCCGCGCATGAATTTGGGCCAGGGCGGCACGGCGATCGAGGGCGTGGTCTTTTCCGGCAACAGGTCCCACAGATCGGGATGATGCCAGCAAAGATCATGGCCTGATGTGTCACGATGCGCGCGAATGCCGCCGCCCAATTTCTTCACCTCGGCGATCAGGGCATCGCGATCGAGGGCTTGCAGGTCATTGTCCATCGCTCGTCTCCGCTCGGTAAAGCAGGCTTGCGTCGCCGTAGGAATAGAACCTGTAGCGGTTCGCGATGGCATGCGCATAGGCGGCCCGCATCGTGTCGAGGCCGCTGAAGGCCGAGACCAGCATGAACAGCGTCGAGCGCGGCAGATGGAAATTGGTCATCAGCATGTCGGCGGTGCGAAAGCGATAGCCGGGCGTGATGAAGATGTCGGTCGGGCCGGACCACGCAGGTACAGTACCGTCGTCGCGCGCCGCACTCTCCAGCAGCCGCAGCGAGGTCGTGCCGACGGCGACGATGCGCCCGCCTCTCGCCTTGGCCGCGTTCAGCGCGTCTGCTGTTTCCCGGCTGACCGAACCGATCTCGGCATGCATCTTGTGATCGGCGGTGTCATCTGCCTTGACCGGCAGGAACGTGCCGGCGCCGACATGAAGCGTGACGAAATGGCGTTCGACGCCCTTGGCGTCGAGCGCCGCGAAAAGCTCCGGCGTGAAATGCAAGCCGGCGGTGGGCGCCGCAACCGCCCCCTCCTCTCGTGCATAGATGGTCTGGTAGTCGGCACGGTCGCGCTCGTCGTCGTCACGCTTCGAGGCGATGTAAGGCGGCAATGGAATGTGACCGACGGCGTGCAGCGCCTCGTCGAGGAACGGTCCCGACAGGTCGAAGCCAAGCAGTGCTTCGCCGCCCTCGCCTTTTTCGATGACGGTGGCGTCGAGCTGGCCGAGGAAACAGGAGTTGCCGTCATGGCCAAAATGGATGCGGTCGCCGGCGGCGATGCGTTTGCCTGGCCGCATGAAGGCGAGCCAGCGATCCGGCGCCACGCGCATGTGCAAGGTGGCCTCGACCAGTGCCTGTGCTTCGCCACGCCGCCGGATGCCTTTGAGCTGCGCTGGAATGACCTTGGTGTCGTTGAAAACCAGCACGTCGCCGGTCCTGAGCAAAGACGGCAGGTCGCGGACTATGCGGTCGTCGAGTTTCGCCCCCGGCTTGACGACCAGCATCTTGGCACTGTCGCGCGGCTCGGCCGGGCGAAGCGCGATGCGCTCTTCCGGCAGGTCGAAATCGAAGAGGTCGACACGCATCAGTAGAGCCGGACGAGCAGCGCTCCGGCCAAGAGCAGCACCGCGCCGGCAACGCGGCCGAGCGAGATTTCCCGAACCGCGACGCCGAGGAAGCCGATGCGGTCGATGAGCATGCCAGCCAGCAGCTGGCCAGCCACCAGGAACGCCATCAGCGCGGCGGCACCGATGCGCGGCGTCAGGATTGTCGAGAGCGTGACATAGAAGCCGCCGAGCATGCCGCCGGCGATGAACAGCCAGGGGGCCGGCGCCTTCCAGTCGAGGGTGATGCCTTGCAGCTTCACCACCGTGACGGAGATGATGCCGAGCACGACGGCGCCCGACAGGAACGAGAAGGCGGCAGCCGCGACCGGGAGCCCCAGGCCGCGTGCCAACTGCGAATTGATCGGAGCCTGAATGGCAATGAAGGCGCCGGACAGGATGCCGAGAAGCGACCAGACGACGCCCATCATTGTCGTTCCGCCTTACTTGACGTCGGCCGCGACCTTCAGCGACACAATCTTGTCGGGATCGACCACCGGCTCGCCGCGCTTGATCTTGTCGACATTGTCCATGCCTTCGATGACCTGGCCCCAGACCGTGTACTGGCGGTTGAGGAAGGCGGCATCGTCGAAGCAGATGAAGAACTGCGAATTGGCCGAGTTCGGGTTCTGCGAACGGGCCATCGAGCAGGTGCCGCGGCCGTGGTTGGCATTGGAGAATTCAGCCTTCAGGTCAGGCTTTTCCGAGCCGCCCATGCCGGCACGCGACGGAGCAAAGCTGGGCTTGCTCGAATTCCCGAACTTGACGTCGCCGGTCTGCGCCATGAAGCCGTCGATGACGCGGTGGAAGACGACGCCATCATAGGCGCCTTCCCTGGCCAGTTCCTTGATGCGGGCGACATGGCCGGGGGCCAAATCGGGGAAAAGCTCGATGACGACCTTACCCTTGGTCGTTTCCAGGATGAGCGCGTTCTCGCGGTCCTTGATCTCAGCCATGTCAGATATCCTTTTTCTCAGAAAATAGAGTTACTTATCGGCGGCGATGCGCACCTTGATCATCCGGTCGGGGTCGGAGACCGTACCATTGTCCGCTTCGTCGCCCTTCTTGATCTTGTCGACCAGTTCCATGCCGCTGACGACGTTGCCGACGATGGTGTACTGGCCATCCAGCGGCGGTGCCGGCGCGAACATGATGAAGAACTGCGAATTGGCGGAGTTCGGATCCTGCGAGCGGGCCATGCCGACCACGCCGCGCTTGTAGTGCTCGGTCTGCGAGAATTCGGCCGGCAGGTCAGGCAGATCGGAACCGCCGGTGCCGACGGCCTGGGCGTTGAAACCCTTCTCCATGTTGCCGAACTTGACGTCGCCAGTCTGGGCCATGAAGCCGTCGATGACACGGTGGAAGGCGACATTGTCATAGGCATGATCACGCACGAGCTTCTTGATCTGCGCGACATGCTTGGGCGCCAGATCAGGCCGCAAGGCGATGGTGACGTCGCCATCCTTGAGCGTGATGATCATGGTGTTTTCGGGGTCGGCGGCATAGGCCGAGACCGATGCGGTCACAAGACCGGCAAGCACGACGAGGAACGAGGCGAGCTTTTTCAGCTGCATGGTCTTCTCCGAGAAACTTATTTTGCGAATTTGGCGGTGAGCGCGCCAGCGACCGCCGCCGGCACGAAGGGGCGGATGTCGCCGCCCATGGAGGCTATCTGGCGTACAAGTGTGGCGGTAATGGTGCGCACCGAAGGGCTGGCGGGCAGAAAAACCGTCTGCAGCTCTGGCGCCATGGTTTCGTTCATGCCGGCCATCTGCATTTCGTAATCGAGATCGGTGCCATCGCGCAGGCCTCGGATCATGATCGAGGCGCCCTCTCTCCTGGCGGCGTCGATGACCAGCCCGTCGAAGGCGACGACCTTGATGCGGGTGCCATCGCGGCCAAATTCGGCCTTGGTGGCCGCTTCGATGAGCTGCACCCGTTCTTCGAAGGAGAACAGCGGCTTCTTGCCCGGATGAATGCCGATCGCGGCGTAGACGATGTCGGCCACGGCCAGCGACGCTTTCAGCACATCGAGATGGCCGTTGGTCAGCGGGTCGAAAGAGCCGGCGTAAAGGGCGATGCGTTCCATCATGCCGCAGCTTCTAGCGAGCCTCTCTCGCAAAGGCAAATCCGATCAGCGCGCAGACCGTGAACCTTTTCCGGCACATGAACGACAGATGAACACGCTGATCACGAAGCCTTCACGCAGCGTTCACTAGGTTGCACCCTTAATAAGATGAAACCAAAACCCCATCTATCCGTTATAAGGCGCAGGAGAACACGCATATGCTGATCTACATGCTCGCCACCGCAATGACCGTCGCCATGCTGATCGCCACAGTATTCGGGCTGCATCAGGAGGCGCAACGCATCCGCGTCAGGGCAACAACCAAGCGCTTCGAGGGCTTCGGCCCCCGCAAGCCGTATCGTCACTACTAAGTCTATCTAGAACTTGCTGCCGCGCCGGCCAACAGGCCGGCGTTGCTATGTCCAAGCCTGCCCTGCCTACTCAGCACCCTCAGGGCCATCAGCCGCCGGATCGGCTTCGGCGCCGCCCTGAACGATCTCTTCGCTTTCCTCGTCCGACTGCGGCTCCGAGATCCGCTCGACCGAAACCACCTTCTCACCGTCGGCGGTATTGAAGATGGTCACGCCCTTGGTGGCGCGGCTTGCGAAGCGGATACCATTGACCGGCACCCGGATGACGGTACCGCCATCCGACACCAGCATAATCTGATCGTCATTGCCGACCGGGAAAGTCGCCACCAGCCGGCCGATCTCGGCCTTTTTCGACACGTCGGTGGCGCGGATGCCCTTGCCGCCGCGTCCAGTCAGGCGGAAATCATACGACGACGAGCGCTTGCCGTAGCCATATTCGGTCACCGTCAGCACATACTGCTCGTGTGCTTTGAGGAACTCGTAGCGTTCGTCGGAAAGCTCCGCCTCCTCGCCGACCTCTTCATTGGTCAGCGCTATTTCTTCCTCTTCGCCGGCGGCGATGCCCGCGGCAGCCCGCCGTTCGGCCGCCGCACGCTTGAGGTAGGCGGCGCGTTCGGCGGGCGGCGCATCGACACTCTCGATCACCGACATGGAGATGATGCGGTCGGTCTCGGCCATGGTGATGCCGCGCACGCCGACCGAATTGCGGCTCTGGAAGACGCGCACGTCGCCCACAGAGAAGCGGATGCACTGGCCGGAGCTGGCGGTCAAAAGCACGTCGTCATTGTCGGTGCAGGTCTCGACGCCGAGAATCTCGTCGCCCTCTTCCTCCAGCTTCATGGCGATCTTGCCGTTGCGGTTGACCTGGACGAAGTCGGAGAGCTTGTTGCGGCGAACGGTACCGCGCGTCGTGGCGAACATAACGTCGAGCTCGCCCCAGCTCGTCTCGTCCTCGGGCAGCGGCATGATGGTGGTGATGCGTTCGCCCTGCTCGAGCGGCAGCATGTTGATCAGCGCCTTGCCGCGTGACTGCGGATTGCCGATCGGCAGACGCCAGACCTTTTCCTTGTAGACGATGCCGCGCGAGGAGAAGAACAGCACCGGCGTGTGCGTATTGGCGACGAACAGCCTTGTGACGAAATCCTCTTCCTTGGTCGACATGCCGGAGCGGCCCTTGCCGCCGCGGCGCTGCGCCCGGTAGAGCGACAATGGCACGCGCTTGATGTAGCCGGAATGGCTCACCGTCACGACCATGTCCTCGCGCTGGATCAGGTCCTCGTCTTCCATGTCCGCGCCGCCGTCGGTGAGTTCGGTGCGGCGAGGCGTGCCGAACTCGTCGCGCACGGCGGCGAGCTCGTCCTTGACGATCTGCTGGACGCGCGCGCGCGACGACAAAATGTCCAGATAATCAACGATTTCGGCGCCGATCGTGTTCAATTCGTCGGCGATCTCGTCGCGGCCGAGCGCGGTCAGGCGCTGCAGGCGCAGTTCGAGGATGGCGCGCGCCTGTTCCTCGGACAGATTGTAGGTGCCGTCCTCATTGATGCGGTGGCGCGGATCGTCGATGAGGAGGATCAGCGATTCCACATCGCCCGACGGCCAGCGCCGCTCCATCAACTGCTCGCGCGCCGTCTGCGGGTCCGGCGCGGTGCGGATCAACTTGATGACCTCGTCGATATTGGCAACCGCGATGGCAAGGCCTACCAGCACGTGGGCGCGGTCGCGCGCTTTGCGCAGCAGGAATTTGGTCCGCCTTGTGATGACCTCTTCGCGGAAGGTGACGAACGCCTTCAGCATGTCGGTCAGGTTCATCACTTCCGGCTTGCCGCCATTCAGCGCCACCATATTGGCGCCGAACGAGGTCTGCAGCGGCGTGAAGCGGTAAAGCTGATTGAGAATGACGTCGGCGACGGCGTCGCGCTTCAGTTCGACGACGACTCGATAACCCTGACGGTCGCTTTCGTCGCGAATGTCGGAGATGCCTTCGATGCGCTTGTCGCGCACCAGCTCGGCCATCTTCTCGATCATCGAGGCCTTGTTCACCTGGTAGGGCACCTCGGTGATGATGATCGATTCCCGGTCGTTGCCGCGCTGTTCGATATTGACCTTGCCGCGCATGACGATAGAGCCGCGGCCGGTCGAATAGGCGCTGTAGATGCCGGAGCGGCCAAGCACGATGCCGCCGGTCGGGAAATCGGGGCCTGGAATGATCTCCATCAGCGCCGGAAGGTCGATCGCCGGATTGTCGATGACGGCAATGGCGCCGTTGCAGACTTCGCCGAGATTGTGTGGCGGAATGTTGGTGGCCATGCCGACGGCGATGCCGCCGGAGCCATTGACCAGCAGATTGGGAAAGCGCGCCGGCAGAACCTTCGGTTCCGTGTCCGAGGCATCATAGGTGTCCTGGAAATCGACGGTATCCTTGTCGATGTCCTCCAGAAGCTCATGCGCGACCTTGGTCAGCCGCGATTCGGTGTAGCGCATCGCCGCCGGCGGATCGCCGTCGATCGAGCCGAAATTACCCTGCCCGTCGATCAGCGGTACGCGCAGCGACCAGTCCTGCGCCATGCGCACCAAGGCGTCATAGATCGATGCGTCGCCATGCGGATGGTATTTACCCATCACGTCGGCGACCGGGCGCGCCGACTTCACATATTTGCGGTTCCAGTGGTAGCCGCTCTCATGCGCCGCATAGAGAATACGCCGATGCACGGGCTTCAGGCCGTCGCGCACATCGGGCAGCGCACGACTGACGATCACGCTCATGGCGTAAGAGAGATAGGAGCTCTGCATCTCCTCGATAATGGAGATCGGCTCGATGCCGGTGGGGCCGCCGTCGGCGCCGCGCGGTGTCTTTTGGTCGGTCAAATCGGATCACAATCTAATCAGGAATCACTGACCGCTTATATAGGAAGCGCGGCCGAAACTCCAATGTTCGCGGCACTTTTCCAGTGTCATTTTTGGTGGTAATTTCAAAAGGATACCGCAAATTGCGACGATATGGCCACAACGCTTTTCGCCGCCACCAAGGCAAAAGCCGGCAATGGACCAACTTCCCCAGGCAAAAGCCTCAAGCACCATGAACTGGCGCCAGTGGCTGCCTTTGCGCGCGCTGACCGGCTGGCAGCTCCGGGATTTGAATGGCGATCTGATCGCGGGTTTGACGCTGGCCGCGATCGCCATTCCAGAGCAGATGGCAACGGCCCGGCTCGGCGGCTTTGCTCCGGAGATCGGTTTCTTCGCCTTTGTGGCTGGTTCGGTGGCGTTTGCCCTGTTCGGCGCCAACCGTCACCTCTCGGCCGGCGCGGATTCGACCATCACGCCGCTGTTTGCCGGTAGCCTGGCGCTGCTCGCCACATCAGGCTCGCCGCATTACCTGGCGCTGGCGGCCATGCTGGCATTGATGGTCGGGCTGATCGTGGCCCTCAGCGGCGTCTTGCGCCTCGGCTGGATTGCCGATCTCCTGTCGGTGCCGGTCACGACGGGGTTTTTGGCCGGCATCGCCGTCCACATCATCGTTTCGCAGATGCCCGGGCTGCTCAGCCTGCCCGCCGAGAGTGGCGAAACCTTGCGGCGTGTCGGCCAGATCGCCGGCAGTCTTCATCTCACCAATCCCTGGAGCTTCGGCCTTGGCTTCGGCGTGTTTGCGATCGTGTTCTGTTCGGAACGGATCAGCGCTCGCATCCCCGGCGCCTTGATCGGCATGGTGCTCGCCACGCTTGCGGTCATCGTCTTCGATCTCAGGGATCGCGGCGTCGAGGTGCTTGGCGCCTTGCCCAACGGCCTGCCGCGCGCCCACCTGCCGGAAGCCGGCCTCGATGACGTTCAGGCGCTCGTTCCGCTGGCCTTGCTGATCGCCATTGTCGTCATGGTGCAGACGGCTGCCACCTCGCGTTCCTTCGCCTCGCAACAGGACGACGCACCCGACGTCAACCGCGATTTCATCGGCGTCGGCGCCGGCAGCATCGCGTCGGGCCTGTTCGGCGCCTTTGCCGTTAATGCCAGCCCGCCGCGCACGGCGATCGTTTCCCAGTCGGGCGGCCGCTCGCAACTGTCAGGCCTCATTGCCGCGGCCATCGTGCTTGCGCTCGGCGCCTTTGGCGGCGGGCTGCTCGCCAATGTTCCGCAGGCCGCGCTTGCAGGCGTCCTGATGTTTGTCGCCCAGCACATACTGCGCTGGAAGGTGTTCGCCAGTGTCTACCGGCAGGCGCCGGTCGAATTCGTGTTGATCCTGATCACCATGGCGGCGATCGTCGTGTTGCCGATCGAGGCCGGCGTGGCGGTCGGCATCGGCCTGTCGCTGCTGCACGGCATCTGGAGCGCAACCCGGACGCTGCCGATCGAGCTCGAACAGGTGCCTGGCACTTCCGTGTGGTGGCCGCCCAGCAAGCCCAATGCCGGCGAACAGATCCCGGGCGTGCTGGTCGCGGCCTTCCAGGCGCCGCTATCCTTCGTCAATGCCGATCGCTTCAAGCGTGGTGTTTGCGATCTCGTCGATGCCAGGAACGAAACCGTGAAACTGGTCGTGCTCGAGGCCAGCAACATCGTCGAAATCGACTACACCGCCGCGCAGGCGCTGATCGACACCATCGCGCATTCCCGCAAGGCGGGCGCGGTCTTTGCCATTGCACGACTGGAATCGCTGCGCGCCCAGGCGGCACTGGCGCGGTTCGGCATCGCCGAAATAGTCGGCACTCAGCGCATATTCCACAGTGTCGACGCAGCGATCAAATCACTTGGTCCGGGCAAACAGCCGCGGCAGGAACAGGATGGAGTGCCATGATCGACCCTCGAGAACCCATTGTCACGCCGGTTGCCGTCGCGGACCTTCGGCCGACGCAGATAACGGTCGGCATGAGAGAAGTTGCGTTGAAGCGCCAGATGATCCGGTCGCAGGACGCCAGGAAGAAGACCGGCGCTTTCCTCGGCAAGCACATGGTGCCGGTCGTATTGGGTCCTAAAAATCGCAACTACGTGACCGACCACCATCACCTCGCTCGCGCCCTGCTCGAGGAGGGGGTCAAGGACGTGCTTGTGACCGTGATCAGCGACCTGTCGGCGCTCGACAAGGACGCGTTTCTTTTCGTGCTCGACAACAGAGGCTGGATGCACCCCTTCGATGAGAACGGCCAGCGCCGCGATTACTCGGCAATTCCGAAGACAATCGGCGAGCTGATCGACGATCCTTACCGGAGCATGGCGGGCGAGTTGCGTCGGCAAGGCGGTTTCGCCAAGGACACGACGCCGTTCAGCGAATTCATCTGGGCGGATTTTCTGCGCCGGCGCATCGATCCGGAAGCCGTGGCGAAGAACTTCGACAAGGCGATGAAAGAGGCGTTGACGCTCGCCAAGGGCAAGGACGCGGACTATCTGCCGGGCTGGTGCGGGCCGACCACGGACTGACGCCGCCGGCGGCGGGCGAGCCTTTCAACGCCTGGACGCCTGCCCGGCGCGATATCTGCTTGGTGTCTGGCCCATGACGCGCCGAAACCGGCGGTTGAAGGTCGAGAGATCGTTGAAGCCGGCGTCGAAGGCGATCGCCGAGATCGCATCGTCCGACAGCCGCAGCCGTACTGCCGCACGGTGCAGCCGGGTCCTGATCAGGAATTGGTAGGGCGTCATGCCGGCGACCTGCCGGAAAATGCGCAGGAAATGATAGGGACTTGTCGCGGTTTCGTCCGCCAGTGCCGACAGCGAGACCGGCCCGTCGCCATCCAGTTCGATGCGCCGTACCGCTTCGGCCACCCGTTTCTGATCGCGGCGGCTCGGTCCGCGCCTGACAGGCGCCGCGTCGGAAGCCGTGGTCACGGCCGCAGCCGCAATGCGCAGGGACAATTCCTCGAAGGCGTCCCTGTCAGCCATGTCGCGCGCGGCTTCGGCCTCGGCCAGCAACGGCGCCAGGGCCGGCAAGGGCGGCAGCCGTGGCGCCTCGAAGGCGAGCGTCCTGGCCCCCGGCACGCCCGCGATGATCCGTTCCATGTAGCTCGGTCCGAAATGGAACGACAGGCAGCGGTCGCCACTGCCATGCTCATGCCCGCATTCATAGCATGTGCCGGGATTGCCGAGCAGGAGCGCGCCGGGCGCCAGCATCGCGGTGCCTTGTTGGGCGCGGTAGCGGAACGTGCCGCTTGTCACCGCCGCGACGCAGAAATCCTGATGGGCTTCCTCGAATGGCCGATCGCCGGCGCTTGCCGTGCAGGTCACATCCGCCACGTGCCAGCCGGGTCCGGATGCGAGAGTGCGGGTCGTCGCAGTCATGGCCGAAATATAGCAATTTTTCCCAAGCCCAGAACCCCGTCGGCGCCTACTCCTAACGGCCTCCTGACAGAAAGAGACCGCAACCATGTTCGCCCCCTTTGCCGAAGCCTTGCACAGCCCCGGACCGATCGGCGGACTTGCGGAAAAACTGAACCTTTACGGCCGCTTCGTCGGCGCCTGGACGTTCGATGCCTCACGCCACCTCGAGGATGGCACCGTGCTGACCGGCCGCGGCGAGGTGCATTTCGGCTGGGTGCTGGAAGGCCGCGCCATCCAGGACGTCTGGATACTGCCCGCCCGTGATGCCGGCCCCTCTCCTTCGCTCGGCAAGTGGACTTTTTATGGCACCACACTGCGCGTCTACGATCCCGGCGCGGATGCCTGGCACATCTTTTGGAGCGATCCGCGCAACCAGTATTTCAGCCGCCAGCTCGGCCGCGCCGAGGGCGATACGATCGTGCAAGTCGGCGCCGATGGCACGGGCTCCTCGGTGCGCTGGAGCTTTTCGCGGATCACCGAAAACTCCTTCCGCTGGCTCGGCGAGCGCTCGCAGGACGGCACGGACTGGCACCTCGAAGTCGAGTTCCTGGCGCAGCGAGAGAATAAAGCTCAATAGGTCTTCGAAAGGCGGTCGAAATGATAGGTGGCGATCCTTCGCGCCCCCCTCTGGCCTGCCGGCCATCTCCCCCACTTGGGGGGAGATTAGCAGCTTCGGCGACGGCGCCATTCCCACAAATTTTGGCGATTGGCGAAAGCGGCAATGACAGCCAATCTCCCCCCTTGTGGGGGAGATGTCCGGCAGGACAGAGGGGGGCACTGTCCCGCCAGCATAAAGGAGAACCGGGCATTCATGCCCCTGACTGTTTCCACCGGCCGGGCTTTGCTCTACCAATGCAGAGCGGGCTCGGCCCGGCGGGAGGGGTCAGCGATGCCGAGTTTCGACAGCCTGTTCAATGCCTTCGTCACCATTCTCGTGACCATCGACCCGCCCGGCCTGGCGCCGTTGTTCCTCGCCGTGACACGCGGCATGAACCGCGAGGAGCGACAGCAGGTCTCCGTGCGCGCCTCGGTCATCGGCTTCCTGGTGATGGCGCTGTTCGCGGTGGCCGGCGCCTCTATCCTGTCGGTGTTCGGCATCACCTTGCCGGCCTTCCGCGTCGCCGGCGGCTTTCTGCTGTTCTTCATCGCCTTCGAAATGGTGTTCGAGCGCCGTCAGGACCGCAAGGAGAAGATCGGCGACGTCGCCATCACCAAGGACATGATCCACAACATCGCCGCCTTCCCGCTGGCGATCCCGCTGATCGCCGGTCCCGGCGCGATTTCTGCGACGGTGCTGCTTTCCGGCTCGTTTCAGGGCTTTGCCGCGCAAGCGGCACTGGTCGGCATCATCTTCGTCTGCCTCGTCATCACCTATATGGTGTTCGTGCTCTCGGAACGCATCGACCGCATCCTCGGCCAGACCGGACGCTCGATTCTCACCCGCCTGCTCGGCGTCATCCTGGCCGCACTGGCTGTGCAGTTCGTCGCCGATGGCATCAAGGCATTGATGGCGGGGTAAACAGCACGCCTACTGCCCTACTGCCCTACTTCGCCGCCGTGTCGATCACTTCAAAATCATGCGTGATCGTGGCCGTCTTGGCCATCATAGCGCTGGCCGAGCAGTATTTGTCGATCGACAAGTTGATCGCCCGTTTAACCTTGTCGGTCGAAAGCGCCCTGCCCTTGACGATGAAATGCATGTGGATGCGCGTAAACACTTTCGGGTCAGTCTCTGCCCTGTCGGCATCGAGTTCGACGACGCAGTCCTCGACCGCTTCGCGGCCCTTCTCGAGAATGTGGACGACATCATAGGCCGAACAGCCGCCGGTGCCGATCAGCACCAGTTCCATCGGGCTCGGGCCTGGCGTCTTGCCCTCAGGGCCGGATGCCGTTCCCAGCACCAGCTTGTGGCCGCTGCCGGACTCGCCGACGAATGTGCGCTCTTCGACCCATTTTACCCGTGCCTTCACCGCCTTGTCCTTTCAATCCTTGATCGCACCTGCCGCCGGGCCAAATCAACAACGCAAAACCCCGAGAGTCCATGCAGGACTCTCGGGGCGTCTCGACCACGCGGCGTCAGCCGTTTGGTGTCAATTCGATCAGAACGGAATCTCGTCGTCCAGTTCACGCGACGAGCCGCCGCCGCCACCCCTGGGCGCGCCGCCGCCGCGGTTGAAGCTTTCATTCGGGCTGGACTGGCCGAAATCGGAACCGCGGCTGCTGCCGCCGCCGGAATAACCGCCGACCTGGCCGCCTTCACCCTGGCCACGTGCGTCGAGCATCTGCAACTCGCCGCGGAATTTCTGCAGCACGACCTCCGTCGTGTACTTGTCGGCCCCGGTCTGGTCCTGCCATTTGCGCGTCTGCAGTTGGCCCTCGACATAAACCTTCATGCCCTTCTTCAGGTACTGCTCGGCCACCTTGGCGATGCCCTCATTGAAGATGACGACATTGTGCCACTCGGTCTTCTCCTTGCGCTCGCCGGAATTCTTGTCGCGCCAGCTTTCCGACGTGGCGATGCGGATGTTGACGACCGGCTCGCCCGAATTCAGGCGGCGGATTTCCGGATCCGCGCCGAGATTGCCGACCAGAATGACCTTGTTGACGCTACCCGCCATGATATTTCTCCGCTCTTCCGAAACAAATTTTTGTCGCAGCACCTTACAGGCTGCGGACTTCAGCCGCCTGCCAAGGCTGGCTTTTCCCACAAGGTTTTTGTTCCCTTTTCGTTCCTATATGCACTGCCGCTGATTGTCAAGGAATGGCAGCAATGCCCGAGCCATCATATGGGTCTCAAAACAGCGCTTGCCAAATCAATAAGTATCGACTTATGCTTTCGCCATGATCGAAGCAGAGATTTTCCGCGCCCTGGCCGACCCGACGCGCCGCGCCGTCTTCGAGCGCCTCGCCACGGCTGAAATGAGCGTTTCGGAATTGCGCAGCGGCCTGACGGTATCGCAGCCGGCTGTGTCGCAGCATCTGGCGGTACTGCGTGGCGCCGGCCTGGTCGTCGAGCGGCGAGCGGGCCGCAACGCCTACTACCGCGCCGACCCTCAAGGGCTTGCCCCGCTGCTCTCCTGGATCGATCGCTACCGGACCTTCTGGCCGGAGCGCATCGAGAGGCTGAAGACGGTTTTGAAGGATATGGATCAATGAACGACGAAAAGCAGGCGCGAACCGCCAACGACGCCCTCGCCTTCGAATGCGATCTCCCGGATGCGCCGGAAAAGGTGTGGCGTGCGCTGACCGTGCCGGAGCTGTTGGCGGCGTGGATGATGCCGAACGATATCAAGCCGGAAAGCGGCAGCCGCTTCGCCTTTGCCGGACAGGGCGCGCCGATCGAGTGCGAAGTGCTCGATGCCGAACCCGGGCGTCTGCTTCGCTACTCCTGGCGCGAGCGGTCCGAGAGCGGCGAGGCCGATCGTCGGGAACTCGACAGTGTCGTCACCTTCACACTCTCCCGCACCGTTTCCGGCGGCACGCATCTGCGCATTGTCCATGACGGCTTTGCCGGGAAGGCGATACCTGCCGTCGCCATGGCGGGCACCGGCTGCCGGCTTTCGCTCGGGGTTCACGGGACCGGAAAGCCCGTCGCCGCGAACACACCGCGCTCTCTGCTGCGCGCCGCTTGAACACGAAATCGGAGACGAAAAATGAGCGGTATTGCCAGTCTGGTGCCGATGGTGATCGAGCAATCGAGCCGCGGCGAACGTGCCTTCGACATTTTCTCGCGGCTGCTGCGCGAGCGCATCGTCTTCATCAACGGCGAGATCAACGACGATGTCTCGGCGCTGGTCTGCGCGCAGCTCTTGTCGCTGGAATCAGACAATCCCGACAAGGAGATCTCGCTCTACATCAACTCGCCGGGCGGCGTGGTGACCAGCGGCTTCGCCATCTACGACACGATGCAATATGTCAGCTGCCCGGTATCAACCGTGTGCATGGGTTTTGCCGCCTCGATGGGTTCGTTCCTGCTGATGGCGGGCACGCCGGGGCGCCGCATCGCGCTGCCGAACGCCACCATCCTGCTGCATCAGCCGCTGGGCGGCTTCCAGGGCCAGGCATCCGACATCCAGCGCCACGCCGAGCGCATCGGCAAGACCAAACAGCGCATGGCTGAACTCTACGCCCAGCATTGCGGCCGCAGCTATGAGGAGGTCGAACGCACGCTCGACCGCGACCATTTCATGACCGCGAAGGAAGCGCAGGCATGGGGCATTGTCGACCACGTCTTCGACACCCGCAAAAAGGCTGCATGAACCGGGGCCACATCGCATCCTGCTCATTGTCGAAGATTTGACGACACCGGTCTGGTTCCGATGGCGGCTCGTCCCTATAATCGGGGAATGACCGATACTCATCTGTCCAGGACATCGCATCGTATTGTCGTCGCGGCGGCGCTCGTCGTCGCCGGCCTTGTGTCTGGCACGGCACTTGCCGAAGACACCTCATCATCGGCGCAGAAAAGTGCCCTGCCCGGCGTGACCGGTAACTACCGTATCGCCAAGCCGGCACCCCAGCCCGAACCCGACGACGCATTCCCCGGCAACGGCAACGGCACGTTCAAGATCGGCGATACGGATGTCAGGATTTCCGGCAGCATCACCGTGGACGTCGCCACGGGCGGGATGAAACCTCCCAGGTAGGGTCTGGCCAGACAAACGCGGCCTCGGGCAGAAACCCGCCGTGTTACCGATTCAAGCCATTCCCCAAAAAGAATAGCCCCGCCGTACCCTTGGGCAAACGGACGGGGCTTTTCTGGATCTCAAATCCATATTTTGCCGGGAGTGTACTGCCGGCGTTGGATTTCGGATGCTTCGCGGCGTCAGCCGACGATCCGACTAGGAGTCTCTGATTGTTGGGGGATACGGCAAGTCACGGTTTGTCGGGTGGCGCAAACGCTAAACCCTGGCACTTATGCCTGCCGCGGCTCCAACGAGACGTGGAGCCTTTGGGGACTATCCGGTGGCGTCATGCTCCGCTCCTGTGTCCGTTGCGACATGGTCGTCGCGAAGCGCAAATCGCAAATGCCTGCGGCGTCTCGCAGGCCGCCTTGGGGCGGCGAGGCCGTCGAAAGACGGCCGGCTTCGCTGACTTCTGGAGACTGCTCCCGTGAGACGGCCGCGTCAACCATCAATAGCCGGTTACCGAAAATTGTGATCGCAGGGAGGTTACGTGCCAGTCATTTTTCCGAAACAGCCATGCCAGTTTTCCGAAACAGCCATGCCGGCTTTTGCACAGCTTTGTCAGGAGCGTGTTCGGCCTTTGTTCTTTCCGCTTGCCCGTTCACGGGAAAGGCGGTTAAACGACTTCTGTCGGGAATTGTGGCGTCTCTCGACGTGGCGGCAAAAACACCTACATAGGGGATGGCCGGGAAAATCCCGCCAATCCCACGAATTCCAGATCTGAGGCGGCGACCGGCGATGGCCGACCATAAATTCCTTTCCATTCGCGGGGCGCGCGAACACAATCTGAAGAACGTCGATCTCGACCTGCCGCGTGACAGCCTGATCGTCATGACCGGCCTGTCCGGTTCCGGCAAATCGTCGCTTGCCTTCGACACCATCTACGCCGAAGGCCAGCGCCGCTATGTCGAGAGCCTGTCGGCCTATGCCAGGCAATTCCTCGAAATGATGCAGAAGCCCGACGTCGACCAGATCGACGGCCTGTCGCCCGCCATCTCCATCGAGCAGAAGACCACGTCGAAGAACCCGCGCTCGACGGTCGGCACCGTCACCGAGATCTACGACTATATGCGCCTTTTGTTCGCCCGTGTCGGCGTGCCCTATTCGCCGGCCACCGGCCTGCCGATCGAGAGCCAGACGGTCAGCCAGATGGTCGACCGGGTGCTGGCGCTGGAGGAAGGCACGCGCCTGTTCCTGCTGGCGCCGATCGTGCGCGGCCGCAAGGGCGAATACCGCAAGGAACTGCTGGAACTGCAGAAGAAGGGTTTTCAGCGCGTCAAGGTCGACGGCGTCTTCTATGAGATCGCGGACGTTCCGGCGCTGGACAAGAAGTACAAGCACGACATCGACGTCGTCGTCGACCGCATCGTCGTGCGCGGCGATCTTGCGACGCGTCTTGCCGACTCCATCGAAACCGCGCTGAAGCTCGCCGAGGGGCTGGCGGTGGCCGAGTTCGCAGACAAGCCGCTCGATGCCAGCCAGACCGGCGAGGATTCGGTCAACAAGTCGAAGAACGAGACGCATGAACGCATCCTGTTCTCGGAAAAATTCGCCTGCCCGGTATCCGGCTTCACCATTCCCGAGATCGAGCCGCGGCTGTTCTCGTTCAACAACCCGTTCGGCGCCTGCCCGACCTGCGACGGTCTCGGCAGTCAGCGAGCAATCGACCCCAACCTCGTCGTGCCCGACGAGAACGTGTCGCTACGCGAAGGCGCCGTCAGCCCGTGGGCGAAATCGACCTCGCCCTATTACGTGCAGACGCTCGAGGCGTTGGGCAAGGCCTACAATTTCAAGCTCGGCGACAAGTTCAAGGACCTTTCCGCCGCGGCCCAGGACGCGATCCTGCGCGGCACTGGCGAGCGCGAAGTCACCTTCCAGTACGATGACGGCCTGCGCTCCTACAAGACGACCAAGACCTTCGAAGGCGTCATCCCCAATCTCGAACGGCGCTGGAAGGAAACCGAATCCGCCTGGATGCGCGAGGAGATTGAGCGTTTCATGTCGGCGACGCCTTGCCCCGTCTGCAAGGGCTACCGGCTGAAGCCTGAGGCGCTGGCCGTGAAGATCGCCGGCAAGCACATTGGCGAGGTCACCGAGCAGTCGATCCGCAACGCCGACAAATGGTTCACCGACCTGCCGGCGCAGCTCAACGACAAGCAGAACGAGATTGCGGTGCGCGTGCTCAAGGAAATCCGCGAGCGCCTGCGCTTCCTCAACGATGTCGGGCTCGACTATCTGACGCTGTCGCGCAATTCCGGCACGCTGTCGGGCGGCGAGAGCCAGCGCATCCGGCTGGCCTCGCAGATCGGCTCCGGCCTCACCGGCGTGCTTTACGTGCTGGACGAGCCGTCGATCGGCCTTCACCAGCGAGACAACACCCGTCTGCTCGATACGCTCAAGCACCTGCGCGACATCGGTAATACGGTGATCGTCGTCGAGCATGACGAGGACGCCATCCTGCATGCCGACTATGTCGTCGACATGGGGCCGGCCGCCGGCATCCATGGCGGTGAGATCATCGCCCAGGGCACGCCGCAGCAGGTGATGGCCAATCCCAATTCGATCACCGGCAAGTACCTGTCGGGCGCGCTCGAAGTCGCGACCCCCGGTGTTCGGCGTGAGGCGAGAAAGAACCGCCGCCTGAAGATCGTCGGCGCGCGCGGCAACAATCTGAAGAACGTCACCGCCGAAATCCCGCTCGGCACCTTCACCGCCGTCACCGGCGTGTCGGGCGGCGGCAAGTCGACCTTCCTCATCGAGACACTGTTCAAGGCAGCCTCGCGCCGCATCATGGGTTCGCGCGAACATCCGGCCGAGCATGACCGCATCGAGGGCCTGGAATTCCTCGACAAGGTCATCGACATCGACCAGTCGCCCATCGGCCGCACGCCGCGGTCGAACCCCGCCACCTATACCGGCGCCTTCACGCCGATCCGCGACTGGTTCGCCGGCCTGCCCGAAGCCAAGGCGCGCGGCTATCAGCCGGGGCGTTTCTCGTTCAACGTCAAGGGTGGCCGCTGCGAAGCCTGCCAGGGCGACGGCGTCATCAAGATCGAGATGCATTTTCTGCCCGACGTCTACGTCACCTGCGACGTCTGCCACGGCAAGCGCTACAACAGAGAGACGCTTGATGTGCTGTTCAAAGGCAAGTCGATCGCCGACGTGCTCGACATGACGGTCGAGGAAGGCGTCGACTTCTTCGCCGCCGTGCCCGGCGTGCGCGACAAGCTCGACACGCTGAAGCAGGTCGGCCTCGGCTACATCCATATCGGCCAGCAGGCAACGACGCTTTCAGGTGGCGAGGCGCAGCGCATCAAACTCGCCAAGGAACTGTCGCGCAAGGCGACCGGCAAGACGCTCTACATTCTCGACGAGCCGACCACCGGCCTGCATTTCCACGATGTCGCCAAGCTGTTGGAAGTGCTGCACGAACTGGTTGACCAAGGCAACACGGTGGTGGTCATCGAGCACAATCTCGAAGTCATCAAGACCGCCGACTGGGTGCTCGACCTCGGCCCCGAAGGCGGCGACGGCGGCGGCGAACTGGTTGCCCAGGGCACGCCGGAAGCCATCGTGCGCGAAAAGCGCAGCTATACCGGCCAGTTCCTCAAGGAACTGCTGGAACGGCGCCCCGGAGGCAAGCGCGAAGCGGCCGAGTGATGACTGGAAATGGCCTCATCACGGTCCGGAGCCGGTTTGGCGTGACCGAAACCATCGACCGCCTGGCTGAGGCGGTCAAGCGCGCGGGGCTGCTTGTCTTTGCCCGCATCGATCACGCAGCCGGCGCGCGCGATGTCGGCGCATCGCTGCGGCCCACTGAATTGCTGATCTTCGGCAACCCGCGAGGTGGCACGCCTCTGATGCAGGACAGTCAGCTTGCCGGCATCGATTTGCCGGTGAAGGCGCTGGCCTGGGAGGACGAGCAAGGCAAGGTCTGGCTGTCCTACAACGACCCACACTGGATCGCCGAACGCCACGGCTTGGGCGACGCCAGCGGCGCTGCTGTAGCGGCGATGGCTGCGGGCATGGAAAAGGTGATCGCCGCCGCCGCTGGACTGGCTCAATGATGAGACTTGCCCGCTCCGACGATCTCGCGGCGATCGTCGCGCTGACGGAAGCGGCCTATGCCCCCTATAATGCCATACTCGACGCGCCGCCGATTCCGGTGACCGAGGACTATGCGCCACGCATCGCGCGCGGCGAGGTCTGGCTGCTGGAGGATGGCTCAGAATTCGCGGGGCTGATTGTCCTCGAACGGCATGAGGACCACGCGATGATCTTCAGCGTCGCCGTTTCGCCGGCCTTCCAGGGCAGGAAACTCGGCATCAGGCTGCTCGACTTTGCGAATGAGCAGGCGCGCCTATGGGACCTGCCAGAGATACGGCTTTACACCAACGCGAAAATGGAACGGAACATCGCGCTCTATCTCGCATACGGCTATCGCGAAACGGGTCGCCGGCCCAATCCTTACCGGCCAGGTTGGGTGCTCGTCGACATGGCGAAGCCGGTCAACGAAGCCAGCGCGGCCTGATCGCTTTTAGAAATCTGGGAGGACGACAATGACCGCATCAGGAACAATCCGCGCCGGCATGGGCGGCTGGACTTTCGAACCCTGGGATACATCCTTTTACCCAGACAAGCTGTCGAAGGCCAAGCAACTGCAATATGCCAGCCGGCAGGTGCCGAGCATCGAGGTCAATGGCACCTACTATTCCAGCTTCAAGGAACCGACTTTCGTCAAATGGGCCAACGAGGCGCCGGACGGTTTCGTCTATTCGCTGAAGGGCAACCGCTTCGTCACCAACCGCCGCGTGCTGGGCGAGGCCGGTGAATCGATGATGCGTTTTCTCGGCTCCGGTGTCGCCGCCCTCGGTGAAAAACTCGGGCCGATCCTGTGGCAGTTCGCGCCAACCAAGAAATTCGATCCCGACGATTTCGAAGCCTTTCTGAAACTGCTGCCGGAAAAGCAGGACGGTGTGGCGCTGCGCCACGCACTCGAAGTCCGCAACGACAGTTTCATCGTGCCGGAATTCGCCGCGCTCGCCCGCAAGTACAAGGCGGCGATCGTTTATGCCGACCACGCGAAATATCCTGATATCGCCGATGTCACCGGCGATTTCGTCTATGCAAGGCTGCAGACCGGCAGCGACGACAATCCTGATTGCTACACGCCAAAAGGCCTCGACGAATGGGCCGCGCGGGTAAAAACGTGGGCGGAGGGCAAGCAGCCGGCCGATTTGCGGCGCGCCGATCCCGCCGTCGACGCGACTGTGCAGCCCCGCGACGTGTTCGTCTACTTCATCACCGAGGGCAAGGTGCGCGCACCGTTCGGGGCGATGGCGCTGATGAAACGGGTAGCCGGCTGACGAGCATTCCCCTATGCCCGCAAGTGCATCATCCCTGCGTTTTGCGCATGGCAAACCGCCTATTCGTGGCATCTTCGCCACGATCGTAACCTTATCGACACTTCCTTGCTGCATGAATGCGACGACGCCAAGCCGCAGAGTTGGAGCCGCCGCCGGCAGGGAAAGAGGGGCATGTCGCTCGACTACACTTCACTTCTGCTGGCTGTCGGTTTCTCCGCGGCTTGCCTGAGCCTGACATTGTTCGGCATGTGGCTGACCGCCCGCTCGGAACGGTTCCTGCTGACCTGGGCGATCAGCCTGGTGTTCGTGGTCGGCGATATCTTTATCTATGACACCTATATCGATATGCCCGGGCGCCTGCTCGGCATCGCCACCCTTGCCCTGTTGCTGCTCGGTTTCTCGACAATGCTGGGTGCGGCCTACCAGTTCAGAACCGGCGGCTCGCCGCTGCCGCGGACACTGTGGGGCTGCGCCTCGCTGGTGGTGGCGCTGCCGGCCATGGCCCTCGGCTATGACGGCCTCGGCTTCATGTTCGAGAACCTGTTCGCCGCCCTGCTCCTGTTCGCGACGGCATTCGAATACTGGCGGGGTCGCAATGAGGCCCCCGCGCTGACAATCGGCATCACCGCGCTCTATTCGGCCACCGCCATTTCCTTCATGCTGTGCGCGGGGGTGCTGGCATGGGACGGCAAACTGGTACTCGGACACGCACCAAGCAACTGGGCGGAAGAACTCAGCCTCATTGTGGTCATCGCCAGCATGACGGGTATCGGCGCGCTTTCGCTTGCGCTCAACCAGGGGCGTCTGGCGAGGCACCACCGCCGCAATGCCCTGACCGATCCGTTGACCGGCCTGCTCAACCGGCGCGCGCTGTTCGACATGCATGGCCATCTTCCGGTCGGCGCCTTTACGGCGGTGGTCGTCTTCGACCTCGACAACTTCAAAGCCATCAATGATGAATTCGGCCATGCGGCGGGCGACGAGGTGCTGAAAGTGTTTGCGAGCGAACTCACCGGCAATCTTCGCCAGACCGACGTCGCCGCGCGCATGGGCGGCGAGGAATTCGCACTGGTGTTGAAGCGCACCCTGCCGGAGACGGTCGAGGAAGCAGCGGAACGTATCCGGACCGCGTTTGCCACGCGCCTGATAGAAACCGAAACCGGCTCTCTGACATGCACGGTCAGTGCCGGATTTGCGTTTGGCGGCAAAGAGGGGCTCAGTTTCGACAAGGTGCTCAGCGCCGCCGACAAGGCGCTCTACGACGCCAAGCGCGGCGGCCGCAACCGCGTCACCGCCTCGCCATTCCGACGCGCCGGCTGATCGCGCTCATCAATGTCCGGCCTGCGATTGCTGGACCGGCGAAATTGGCTCTATGCCGCCATGACGATCTCATTGAAGGTATCGAGATCGACATAGAAGACCTTGGTGATCTCCTCGATCAGATCGTCGTATTCGCAGCCCTGCGACCTCAAGATATTGATGGCTGTGATGATGTCGACGCGCTCGGTAAGCCGCCGCTTCTGGTGATCCTCGACATAACGTTCCATGGCTGTCCCTTAGCCTGTGTGCCCAAACGCGTTTGAACGACAGAAATCGCAGGAGGGAAGCTAGGAAGCCTTGCTTGCGTGGAACTTGCCCGACCGTCGCCGCGCCCTCGATCTGCGATAACCAGACTGATACGGAAGCGGCCGACTCACAAAAGCCAAGAAAAGACTAGCACGCGATATTGGGCGCGCCAGAGACACAGGTGACCCGATCGGAGAAATATTGGGCTTGCCAAGGACTTCGGATCCTCGACTGACGTCCGATACCGATTCTAGACCGTCAAAAATCTACGAACATCAGCCCGATCTAAATCTTGCGCCGGCCCAGAATGGACGATCTGGCCACGGTCCATGATGTTGACCTCGTCGGCGAGTTCGCGGCAGAAATCAAGATACTGCTCGACCAGCAGGACGGCGATGCCAGCCTGGTCGCGCAGATAACGAATGGCGCGGCCGATGTCCTTGATGATCGACGGCTGGATGCCTTCGGTGGGCTCGTCCAGGACCAGCAGCTTCGGCCGCATCACCAGCGCCCGGCCGATCGCCAGTTGCTGCTGCTGGCCGCCGGAAAGATCGCCGCCACGGCGGCCAAGCATCTGCTTCAGCACCGGAAACAGCTCGAAGACATGCGCCGGCACGTTGCGGTCGGCGCGCTTCAGGGGCGCAAAGCCCGATTCCAGGTTTTCGCGCACCGTGAGCAGGGGGAAGATCTCCCTGCCCTGCGGTACGAATGCGATGCCCGACCGGGCGCGGTCATACGCCGCGCTCCGGTCGAGCGCCTTCCCCTCGAAGGCAACGCTTCCGCTCGTCAGCCGGTGGTGGCCGACGATCGATCTCATCAAACTGGTCTTGCCGACGCCGTTGCGGCCGAGCACGCAAGTGATCTTGCCGGCGCCCGCCTTTAGCGAAACGCCGCGCAGCGCCTGGGCGGCGCCGTAATGGAGCGTGGCGTTGGAAACTTCGAGCATGTCAGCGCCTTCTCCAGAAGCGGAGGAAGGACAGATCGAAGCGATGGAATTGAACCCGCCAGACCATATTCATCTCCCCAGATAGACTTCGACGACGCGCTCGTCGGCCGACACGAAATCGAGCGTGCCTTCCGACAGCACCGAGCCCTCATGCAGGCACGTGACCTTGACGCCGAGTTCGCGCACGAAATGCATGTCGTGCTCGACGACAATGACCGAATGGTCGCGCGCAATGTCCTTGAGCAGCCGCGCTGTCTCCTCGGTCTCTGCATCGGTCATGCCGGCCACCGGCTCGTCGACCAGCAGCAATTTCGGGTCTTGCGCGAGCAGCATGCCGATTTCGAGCCACTGTTTTTGTCCGTGGCTGAGATTTGCCGCCAGGTCGTAACGCCTGCTGCCCAGCCGGATGATGCCGAGAATGTCATCGATCTGTCGGGCCTCGGCGACCGAACGGCGGTGGAACAGCGCCGGGAAGATCGAGCGCGGCCCCTTCAGCGCCAACATCAGATTCTCTTCGATCGTGTGGCTTTCGAAGACCGTCGGCTTCTGGAACTTGCGGCCGATGCCCATCATGGCGATCTCGGCCTCGTCATGCCTGGTCAGATCGATCTCTCCGTCGAAGAACACTTCGCCCTCGTCGGGCCGTGTCTTGCCGGTGACGATGTCCATCATCGTCGTCTTGCCGGCGCCGTTGGGGCCGATGATGGCGCGCATCTCGCCCTTGTCGAGCACCAGCGACAGACTGTTGATCGCGCGAAAGCCGTCGAAGGAGACCGAGACGCCGTCGAGATACAGGATGGTGTTCGATTTGCTCATGGTCGCCTACTCCGCCGCCTGCGGCTTAGTGGCCGACCAGGACCATTCGCCTGGATTTCTCGCCGGCGAGCGAGTGGGCTCCGACGTCGCCTCCGCCACTCCAACCTTGGTGCCGGCTTCTTCAGCGACGGAGGCCGCGCGCAGCGCCTTGGCATTGCCGCGCCACGAATCCCACATGCCGATGATGCCTTTCGGCAAGAGCAGAGTGACGGCGACGAACAGCCCGCCGAGCGCGAACAGCCACAATTCCGGCAGCACGCCGGTGAACCAGGATTTGCCGGCATTGACGAGCAGAGCGCCGATGATCGGCCCGACAATGGTGCCGCGGCCGCCGACCGCCGCCCAGATCACCACCTCGATCGAATTGGACGGTTCGAATTCGCCAGGATTGATGATGCCGACCTGCGGCACGTAGAGCGCGCCGGCGATGCCAGCCATGACCGCCGACACGGTGAAGGCGAACAGCTTCACGTTCTCGGCCCGCCAGCCGAGGAAGCGCGTGCGGCTCTCGGCATCGCGCACCGCCATCAAGAGCTTGCCGTATTTGGAGCCGACGATCGCCCAGGTGACGAACACGGCGAATGCCAGCATCACAGCGCTGGCCGCGAACAATGCCGAGCGGGTCGCGTCGGCCTGCACGTTGAAGCCCAGAATATCCTTGAAATCGGTCAGGCCGTTGTTGCCGCCGAAACCCATGTCATTGCGGAAGAAGGCGAGCAGCAGCGCGTAGGTCATCGCCTGGGTGATGATCGAGAGATAGACGCCGGTGACACGGCTGCGGAAGGCGAACCAGCCGAAGATGAAAGCCAGCAGGCCGGGTACCGCCAGCACCATGATCGCGGCGAACCAGAAATGGTCGAAGCCGGTCCAGAACCATGGCAATTCCTTGTAGTTCAGGAACACCATGAAATCAGGCAGGATCGGGTTGCCATAGACGCCGCGCGAGCCGATCTGGCGCATCAGATACATGCCCATCGCATAGCCGCCGAGCGCGAAGAAGGCGCTGTGGCCGAGCGAGAGGATGCCGCAATAACCCCAGACAAGATCGAGCGCGAGCGCGAGCAGCGCATAGCAGAGATATTTGCCGGTCAGCGCCACGATATAGGACGGGATGTAGAAGGCGCTGGTCGGCGCGACAGCCAGGTTGAGCACGGGCACGACGATGGCCACCGCCAGCAGGATGAAGATGGTGATGGCGATGCGGCGGTCGGCGCCGGCGGCGAAGAAGCGTCCCGTGATCATGCTTCCACCGCCCTGCCCTTGAGCGCGAACAGGCCGCGCGGACGCTTCTGGATGAACAGGATGATCAAGACGAGAACAACAATCTTGCCGAGCACGGCGCCGGCGTAAGGCTCGAGGACCTTGTTGACGATGCCGAGCGAAAAGGCGCCGACCAGCGTGCCCCAGAGATTGCCGACACCGCCGAAGACCACGACCATGAAGCTGTCGATGATGTAGCCACGGCCGAGATTGGGCGAGACGTTGTCGATCTGGCTGAGCGCGACACCGGCAATGCCGGCAATGCCTGAGCCCAGCGCGAAGGTCAGCGCATCGACCCACGGCGTCCTGATGCCCATCGAGGCGGCCATGCGCCGGTTGGCGGTGACGGCGCGCATCTGCAGGCCCCAGGGCGTCCGCTTCATGACGTAGAGCAGCACGCCGAAGACGGTGAGCGCGAAGACCAGGATCCAGAGCCGGTTCCAGGTGATGGCCAGTTGTCCGACATCGAACGAACCAGACATCCAGGACGGATTGCCGACCTCCTGGTTGGTGGGTCCAAAGATCGAGCGCACAGCCTGCTGCAGGATCAGCGAGACGCCCCATGTCGCCAGCAGCGTTTCCAGCGGCCGGCCATAGAGGAAGCGGATAACGCCGCGTTCGATGACCAGGCCGACAAATGCTGCGACCAAGAAAGCGAGCGGCAGGGCAATGACCAGCGACCAGTCGAACAGGCCGGGAAACGATGTGCGGATCACTTGCTGGACGACGAACGTCGTATAGGCGCCAAGCATGACCATCTCGCCATGCGCCATGTTGATGACGCCCATGACGCCGAAGGTGATGGCAAGCCCGATCGCGGCGAGCAGCAGCACCGAGCCCAGTGAAATGCCGTACCAGATGTTCTGGCCCGCATCCCAGAGAGCCAGCGTCGAATTGATGTTGGCGATCGCGGCCGAGGCCGCTTCCTTGACTGCCCCAGAGGCGTTGGCCTCGACGGAGGTGAGCAGCGAAACCGCGCTGCGGTCGCCACGCGCACCTATCAGCGCGATTGCAGCGAGCTTGTCTGCATCGGGGTTGTCTGAAACCAGTATGGAAGCGGCACGCGCCTGCTCCAGCAAAGACTTGACGCTCGCCACGCTCTCACTGGCGATCGCTGCATCGAGCGGCCCGATATTGGCGGCGTCCGGCGTCTTGAACATGGTGTCGGCGGCGGCGATGCGGACAGTCGGATCCTTGGAACCAAGCGTCAACGTGCCCAATGCATCGCGAATGGCGCGGCGCAACGTGTTGTTGACGCTGATCTTGCTTATGTCGTCCTCGGAGGCCTCGCCCGCAGCCTCGCCGCTCAGCGGATCGAATAGCTGGACGTTTTCGTCGCCTTCCTTGCCGACAAATACCATCGAGTCGGCCGTGCGAACGTAAAGATTGCCGTCCGCCAATGCAGCAAGCGGCCGCTCGACAGATGGATCGCCTGTCGCAGTCAACTCCTGAACGACAGCTCCGGTCTCGGAGAAATCCGTTACTGTCGCGAATTTGGCGATAATGGCACGCAGATCGGCTTCCGCGGCGCCCGAAGACGACAGCGTCGTCATCAGGAACAACAGCGTCAGGCCCATCGCATGGAAGATATTCATCGGTTTTTGGCGACCCTTGAAGGTTGAAGTCGGCGTCCGGACGGCGGAGGAAACCGTCCGGACGCACGCGGTCTTGGGCATGGACCCGAAGGTCCAGCCCGGGGAGGATCAGTTCGTGCCCTTGCCGCCGCACTTGCCGGTTTTGACGTTGAAGTTGCCGCAGCTGAGCGGCGCGCGCCAATCGGAAATGAGGTCCTTGGAGTCGGGCAGGTAGTCGGACCATTCGTCGCCCATCACCAGGCCCGGCGTCTTCGAAACCGTTTGGAACTGGCCATTGGCCTGGATTTCACCGATCAGCACCGGCTTGGTGATGTGGTGGTTCGGCATCATCGTCGAGTAACCGCCGGTCAGGTTCGGTACCGAAACGCCGATCATGGCGTCGATGACCTTGTCCGGATCGGTGGTGCCGGCCTTCTCGACCGCCTTTATCCACATGTTGAAGCCGATGTAATGGGCTTCCATCGGGTCGTTGGTGGTGCGCTTGTTGTTCTTGATGAACTTGTGCCAGTCGGCGATGAACTTCTTGTTCTCGGGCGTGTTGACGCTCTCGAAATAGTTCCAGGCGGCGAGATGGCCGACCAGCGGCTTGGTGTCGAGACCGGCAAGCTCTTCCTCGCCAACCGAGAAGGCCATGACCGGGATGTCCTCGGCCTTGATGCCCTGGTTGCCGAGTTCCTTGTAGAACGGCACGTTGGCGTCGCCGTTGACGGTCGAGACGACGGCGGTCTTCTTGCCAGTCGAGCCGAACTTCTTGATCGCCGAGACTTCGGTCTGCCAATCGGAGAAGCCGAACGGCGTGTAGTTGGTCATGATGTCTTCGGCCGCGACGCCCTTGGACTTCAGATAGGCTTCGAGTATCTTGTTGGTGGTGCGCGGATAGACGTAGTCGGTGCCTTCGAGCACCCAACGCTTCACCGAGCCGCCATCCTTGCTCATCAGGTAGTCGACAGCCGGGATGGCCTGCTGGTTCGGAGCCGCACCGGTATAGAACACGTTGCGTTCGCTCTCCTCGCCCTCGTACTGGACGGGATAGAACAGGATGTTGTCGAGCTCGGAAAACACCGGCAGCACCGATTTGCGCGACACCGATGTCCAGCAGCCGAACACCGCCGCGACCTTGTCCTTGGAGATCAGCTCGCGTGCCTTTTCGGCGAAGAGCGGCCAATTGGAAGCCGGATCGACGACGACAGCCTCGAGCTTCTTGCCGAGCAGTCCGCCCTTGGCATTCTGTTGCTCGATGAGCATCAGCATGGCGTCCTTCAGCGTCGTCTCCGAAATCGCCATGGTCCCCGACAGCGAATGGAGAATGCCGACCTTGATCGTATCCTCGGCCGCCTTGGCGGGAGCCGACATCATTAGACCCGCGGCCACGACGCTTGCCGAAAACATTTTTGTTATTGTCGCGAAATTACCCCTCATACGGAAGACTCCCAAGCTGGTTGATTGCACCGCAACAATGCAATGCAACCCCCATGCCAACCGCTGCAGAGCCTCTGAAAGGCTTTAAATAGGCAAGCGATATCAGCCGGTTATTGCATTAAATCAAACAAACGAAAGAGAGCCGGTTAAAAATTGGTTGAGGGAATTTTGCGCAGCATACAAGGCATCTGCCTAATTTTCGCCCAATTTCACCAACTGCCTAGATTTTGACCTTAATGCGAGGGTCGCGGACGACAAATGTTGCCGCGCAGCGCAAAAATAGGGCAAGCTCGCGCCTCAACCGAGCGACGTCATGGCATCCCTGATTTCACGTATCTCTGTCGGCATGGTGTTTCTGGCGGCAACGACCGGGGCCGCACGGGCCGACTTCAGCGACGGCAAGATGCCAGACGGCACCTATCACTGCGAAGTCTATCTCCTCGGCATGTTCATCAACCTCGGCGACATCACCATCAAGGGCAATGTCTACACCGGCCCCACCACCTTCGGCACCGTGCAACAGGCCTACAACTACCAGATGGACGCCAACGGCGTGATCTCGTGGCTGGGGCCGCTCGGTGGCTACACCACCGGCGGCAACGCGCTGTCGATGACCCAGGCAACGCTGGACGGCCAGAGCCCGCCCTCCTTCGACATAGTCATGAAGCAGCCCGACGGCGCCTTCATCGCCTCGACCTGCACCAGGGGCTGAACAGTCAACAAGGCCCTCCACTGCAGGGCCGCCTCGGTCCCGCTGCACGAACACACGAACAGAAGATCCTTGAACGGCTCGCCGGCCCAGTCCGCGACCGGAAATCAGCAACTGGCCGTTGTCGAAACGCGAACTGTCGATCTCGAAGCCGGTCAGGGGGCTGTGGACTTCATGTTTCCTTAATTCCATTCCGGCGATGTATTTGACGTCCGCAAGCTTTTGATGGCGCTTGCCACCTTTCGACGACGGATCATGGCTACCGACAAGCGATATCATCCATTCATCAAGGTGGCCTTCGGCGTGCAGATGCTGATCGGAGGCGGATTTATAGCCTTCTGGCTCTGGAATGGCTCGGCAACCCTACCGAAACACGGCGGTGGCTCGTTCACCCTCGACCGCGCCGAGCAGCCTTATCAGTATTGGCTCCTTATCATCGCAATTGGCTTGGCCATGATCGGCATGCCCATTCGATCACTGCTTAAAGGCCCCCCGCAATACTAACCCGGTCAAGGCCGGGCTTCATTCCGCCGAGTACTCCGCCTTCGGTTCCGGTGCCGACCAACCCTTGCCCGATTTAGATCCCGACGACGAGGTGCAAACCATCGCGCGCGGATCCGCAAGGGTCAATGTCGCGCGCGCCGTCGCTTTCGGCCTTGGTGTCCTGCGTCGACTCGACCGATTTGATGACCATCTGCTCGAGATGGATGCGAGGATGCCCGACAACATAACCCGCAGACATGAAAAAAGGCGCGGAACCCGGTCGGGTCCCGCGCCAGCAGGCAGTCGGGAGGCTAGATCGTCTTCGCCGACATTTGCGCGGCGATGTAGTCGGCCTGGCGGATCGCAAGCGATACGATGGTCAAGGTCGGGTTTTCGGCGGCGCCCGTGGTGAACTGGCTGCCGTCCGACACGAACAGGTTCTTGATATCGTGCGTCTGGCCATGCTTGTTGACGACGCCGTGCTCCGCTTTTCCGCTCATCCGGTTGGTGCCGAGATTGTGGGTCGAGGGATAGGGTGGCGTCGGGAAGGTGCGTGTAGCACCTACCGCATCGTAAAGCGCGGAAGCCTGCTTGTAGGCGTGGTTGCGCATCGCCGTGTCGTTCGGGTGGTCGTCGAAATGCACGTCGGCGATCGGCATGCCATGCTCGTCCTTTTCATCGGCATGCAGCATGATGCGGTTTTCCTCGCGCGGCATGTCCTCGCCGACGATCCACAGGCCGGCCATGTGGTCGTAATGGTCGAGCGCGGTGGTGAACGAGCGTCCCCAGCCGCCTGGGTTGAGGAAGGCCGCCATGAACGGCAGGCCGAGCGACAGCGTCTCGAACTCGTATCCGCCGACGAAGCCGCGCGACGGGTCATGCCGCGCCTCATCGCGGATGATGCCGGCCATGGTGGTGCCGCGGTACATATGCACGGGCTTGTCGAAGATGGCATAGACCGAGCCGGTGGTGTGGCGCATGTAGTTCTTGCCCACCTGCCCCGACGAATTGGCGAGCCCATGCGGGAATTTGGCCGATTGCGAGTTCAGCAGCAGTCGTGGGCTCTCGATCGAATTGCCGGCAACGGCGACGATACGGGCCTTCTGCTCCTGCAGCTTGCCGTCCTTGTCGGCATAGACGACGCCGGTCACCTTGCCTGAGGCATCATGGTTGATCTTGATCGCCATCGCATTAGGCCGGACTTCGAGATGGCCTGTCGCCTCGCCCTTTGGGATCTCGGTGTAGAGCGTCGACCATTTGGCGCCCCATTTGCAGCCCTGAAAGCAGAAGCCGGTCTGTTGGCATGAGTTGCGGTCGTCGCGCTCGACCGAGTTGATCGCCATGTTGCCCGTGTGGCATTCCTTGTAGCCGAGCTTGTCGGCGCCGGCCTTGAGAACCTTGAAATTGTTGTTGCCGGGCAATCGCGGCCAGTCATTGGTACCGGTGACGCCCATCTTGGCTTCCGCCTTGGCGTAATAGGGCTCCATTTCGGCCAGCGTAATCGGCCAGTCCAGAAGGTTTGCGCCTTCCAGCTTGCCATAGGTCGACGCCGTCTTGAACTCATGTTCCTGGAAACGCAGCGAGGCGCCCGCCCAATGCGTGGTCGAGCCGCCTACCGATTTGACGATCCAGGCTGGCAGGTTCGGGAAATCCTTGGCGACCCGCCAGTCGCCGGATGTGGTGCGCTTGTCCTTCCAGGCGAGTTGGGCGAACGAATCCCACTCGTCGTTGATGAAGTCCTCATATTCGTGGCGGGCGCCCGCCTCGAGGATGACGACGTCGATACCCTTCTGCGCCAATTCATTGCCGAGCGTGCCGCCGCCGGCGCCCGAGCCGATGATGACGACCACTCCGTCGTTTTTCAGATCAAATGAAGCTGCCATGGTTTCCTCCCATGAGATCGGTCAAAAAAGCGGTTATCGGAACGATCGGGCTCAGAGCCACTCGATGTCGCTGAAACCGCGCGCGATGTAGCCACCCTTCGAGTAGGACTCGCCCTCGTAGCCAAAGATCGGCCACACCTCCTTCTGGTTGTAGAGGCTGACGACGAGGCCGCCGCGCACCGCCTGGAAGAAAGGCGCCTTCTCTATTTCGGTGAGCAGCGCCACACGCTGCTCTTCCCAGCCAAGGCCGCGATAGCCACCCTTGCCGGCCTTCTTGTCGAGCTCGGCGATGCCCTTCTCGATCAGTTCCTTGTGGGCAGGATCCTTGGCCGCTGTCTCGTGATGGCCTTTGACGGCGATGGCGTAATATTTGTCCGGCACCTGGTCATGCGGATAGATGTCGCGCGCCATCTGGATCAGCGTCGCCATCGTTTCGGGCTTCAGCGCCGAGGTTTCCAGCCCCCACGCCTGTTCCGGGCTGATGACGGCGCTGCCGGAGATGACGAGCAGTGCGCCGATACTGCCGCGTTTGAGAAGTTCACGACGTGAAAGTCCAGGCTTCCCGTCATAGATCGTGACCATGGTTTCCTCCCTGCTTGCTGTTCGCACCTATCGGGTGCCGTTGCTGGCGCCGCGCCGATCCGCGCGGCCGGTTGTCCCCTATTGGAAGCGCCCCCCTCGCTGCAGGACCTCGATCTTGTAGCCGTCGGGGTCTTCGATGAAGAAAAAGCGGGCGATCAGCGACCCATCGCGGTTGAACTCGACGATCTTCTTCGGGTTGAGGCCGAGCGCACCAAGCCGGTCGTGTTCGCTGTCGAGATCTGCGACCGAAACCGCAAGGTGGCCGTAGCCATCGCCAAGCGCATAAGGCTCCTGCCGCCCCTTGTTGACGGTCAGTTCGACTTCAAAAGGCGTATCGGCATTGCTGAGGTAGATCAGCGTGAAGGTCTCGAAATCCAGTCGTTGGGCGATCTTCAGCCCGAACGCTTTCGTGTAGAAATCGATGGACCGGGCCTCGTCGAGAACCCGGATCATGGTGTGGATCGCCTTCGCCAAATCAGACTCCGCAGCGTTCGTGCTTTTCGAAGGTGATTATGCGCGCCTCTGAAGATAGAGTGGTGGCAGCCGATTACCACGCATGCGACCGGAAAACGGATAGTGTCGGCCCGCGTAAGGACGAAAGTCCGATTGCCGTTGTCGAGCGTCCGGTCGAAGATGAAATCGCAGGCAGTGTTCAAAAGGCGCCGATGGCCCCGTCGACGCCCAAGACCAACAAAAATGGGAGGTAACAATGTGCAGAGTCTTTGCCGCACAGGATCCGGAAGGCTATCGCCAGATCAACCGGTCGATCCGCATCGATGGACATTCGACCAGCATCCAGCTCGAGGCGACGTTCTGGGCCTTGCTTGACGAAATCGCTGAAAGCCAGAACCTGACAACGCCCAAATTCATCTCGAAGCTTTACGACGAAGCCATCGAGATCAACGGCGAGATTCCCAATTTCGCGTCCATGCTGCGCACCACCTGCGCGCTCTATCTGCGCGGCCATCGGCCTGATCTGGACGAGAGAATGGCGTTGAAGCAGGAAGCGGCCTAGCGCGCTTCCACGGCGATTTCGAGCGCCAGACGGCTCATATCGGTGAAAAGCGCCTGGCCTTCGGAATAGTCGGCCTGCTCGCCGGTAATTAGATTGTCGACGACGGTCAGCAGCGACAAGGCCCTGGCGCCGAAATGCGCGCAGATGCGGTAGAGCGCGCTGGTTTCCATGTCCACGGCCAGCGCACCGAGCGCCTTTGCCTCGCCATAGCGGCCGCGAGCTTCAGGATGGTAGAATATGTCGGTGCAGGCTGTCAGGCCGGCATGGTGTTGGACGCCGAGTTCGGCTGCCTTGGCCAAGGCACGAGCGAGCAGCGCCGGATCCGGGCCGGTATCGGCACCGTAAAGGCCGAAGACCTGGCCGCTCTCGGTGTTTTCCGGCCGCGCCGATTGCGAAATCACCAGGCTGCGCAACCCTAGCTCGGGGCTCAGGCCACCGCAGGTACCGGTGCGGATCAATGTTCTGGCGCCATAATAGTCAAGCAATTCGTGGGCATAGATCAGGAACGATGAAACACCGATACCCGTCGACTGAATGCTGATGGGCCGGTTGCGGTAAAGTCCGGTGAAGCCGAGAGCGCCCCGCCGGCGATTGACGCAGCGCGGCGCTTCGAGAAATGTCTGCGCCATCCATTCGGCGCGCTGCGGATCACCCGGCAACAGCACCGTTTCGGCGTAGTCGCCCTTGCCTGCCTCTATGTGTGGCGTCACCGCTGCTCCCCCAAGCCCGCTTGCCCCTTCAGCCGCAATCATGACGTTGTCAGGGCGTTGCGCAAAGCGATTCGGTGGAGCGCGCTGAATTACGACTCCAGCACGTCCTTGACGATCGTTGCCAGCTGCTTGAGCGAGAACGGCTTCGGCAGAAAGCCGAAATGCGCGTCGGCGGGCAGGTTCCTGGCGAATGCGTCCTCGGCATAGCCGGACACGAAGACGAACTTGATGTCAGGCTGGCGCTTGAGCAATTCGCCGAGCAGGGTCGGCCCATCCATTTCCGGCATCACCACGTCGGAAACGACGATGTCGACCTTGCCGCCGAGCGCCTCGAACACCTCCAGCGCCTCGACACCGGAAGAAGCCTCGTGCACCGTATAGCCGCGCGAAGTCAGGGCCCGCATGCCGCCCATGCGCACGGCATCCTCGTCCTCGACCAAAAGCACCGTGGCTGATCCGGACAAGTCCTTGGTGCTATCGATTGGTTTGACCGGTGCGGCGCTCGGCGCTTCCCCGGCTTCGGCTGCCTTCTTCGCTTCCGCGATGTGACGCGGCAGGAAGATGCGAAAGGTCGACCCTTTGCCCACTTCGGAATCGCAGAAAATGAAGCCGCCGGTCTGCTTGATGATGCCGTAGACCATGGACAGGCCAAGGCCTGTGCCCTTGCCGACCTCCTTGGTGGTGAAGAACGGCTCGAAGATCTTCTTCAGCACGTCCGGCGCGATGCCGCTGCCCGTGTCCTCGACCTCGACCACGACATAGTCGGCCGCAGCGAGTTCACGGTAGGGGAAGGTCTTGCACTCTTCGGCGGTGACGTTGCGGGTGCGCACCGTGAGATCGCCGCCGGCAGGCATCGCGTCACGCGCGTTGACAGCCAGATTGACCACCACTTGCTCGAACTGGCCGATATCCACCTTGACCGGCCACAGGTCGCGGCCGTGATCGATCTTCAGCTTGATGTCGTTGCCGACCAGCCGGGCAAGCAGCATTCTGAGGTCGGCGAGCACGTCGGTGAGGTTCAGCACTTCCGGCCGCAGTGTCTGCTTGCGCGAGAAGGCCAGCAACTGCCTCACCAGGGAAGCCGCCCGGTTGGCATTCTGCTTGATGTTCATGATGTCGGGGAAAGACGGGTCCGACGGGCGATGATTGGTCAAAAGCAGATCCGACGCCATGATGATGGCGGTCAGCACATTGTTGAAGTCATGGGCGATGCCGCCGGCGAGTTGCCCAACCGCCTGCATCTTCTGGCTTTGTGCCATCTGCCCTTCCAGCGCCTTCTGCTCGGTCGTCTCGACAGCGTAGACGATGGCCGATTCTTCGGCACCCTCGCCGCCGGTGCCGTCAGCGACGGCATTGACGTAGAAGCGGATGTGCCGCTCCTCGTTGCCGGGCAGCACGGTGTCGATCGGCTCGATGTCGGCCTGGCGTTGCCGGGCCTTCTCGAAAGCCGCGGCAAAGGCTGGCCGTTCGCGATCATGGATCACCGTATCGAGCCGCACCCGGCGATCCACGGCGTCGCGATCGACGACCGAGGAAAACAGCGACAGGAACGGCGCGTTGGTGCGCAGGATGCGCCCGCTGGCGTCGACCCCCGCGATCGCCATTGGCGTCGAATTGAAGAAGCGGGTGAAACGGACTTCCGACGCGCGAAGATCGGCCGAGGCATCCTCGCCCTGCGTGCGGTTGAGCACGATCGTGCGCGTCGGGCCGCCGATACCTTCGCGGCTTGCCGAAACGCGATGCATGAAGCGCACCGGCAGCGCTTGCCCCGTCATCGTCGTCAGGTCGAGATCGATCACCGCGTTGCGCGTCGTGCCGGGGTCGGCCTTGACCGAGCGCACCAGCGCCATGCCGTCGCCGGCAACGATATCCGGCAAAGTCACGGCGCCGGGTGTGAAACTGGCAAGATCGATGCCCAACCATTCTGCCAGCGTGGCGTTGATATAGGTGACGCGGCCGTCCTGGTCGGCGGAGAAAAAGCCGGCCGGGGCGTGGTCGAGGTGATCGATGGCCTTCTGCAAATCGAGGAAGAAACGCTCCTGTTCGGCCCGTTCCTGCGAAATGTCGGCGAGTTGCCAGGCCAGCATCGGCAATCGCTGGCCCGGAACGTTGAAGGTGCGGGCGCGCGCCCTGTACCAGCGAGCTCCCGGTTCGGCGCCGGGCCGGATCGATTGCGCCAGCCGGAATTCGCCGTCGCCCGGCTGGCCGTCACGCAAGCCGGAGGCCAGCCGGTAAATGGTCACCGAGGCCTCGGGAACATCGGAAAGCAGTGCTTCCACTGTCTTGAGGTCGGCGGCCGAGGAGGCTCCAGTCATCTCGGCATAGGCGCGGTTAGCGTAGACGACGCGCCCCTTTGTGTCCGTCACAAGCAGGCCTTGCGCCATCGAATCGACGAAAGCCTTAGACAGTTCATCGCCGGTCGACCGCGGCGTGACCTGCACGAAGCCGATCGCCGTCGCGAACAGGAAGCCGACGCCGATCATCGCCAATACACCGAGCATGCCGAGCAGGAAGGGATCGCCGAGGCGCTCGCGGAAAATGCCGAAAACGATCGCAGCACCCGTCAGAACGACGATGAAGATGATGAGCCGGGTGACCGCGCCCGGTCGCGTGTTCTGGTCGACGATCGGTACCGGATAGAAATCGCCGCGCGCTTCCTTGGCCATGTGTCCCCTGCTCGTGAAGTCCGGCGTTCTGGCACTTGCCCCACTTGTGCCGGCACCCACCCCAATCGGGTTGAATCATATTCTCCTGGTTCGGAAAAGGCCCGGGCGGCAAATGTCGGATAAAAATGATGCCAGCCGGCCCTCCCCGTGTTTCAAGCTGTTCACGATGCGTGAAAGGCAACTTGCGGTGGCCAGCCGCAACGGTCTAGTGTCGCGTCACTTTCCGAACCGATCAGGGGAAACCAATGCAGTGGCTGGATAGCGTGGCGGGTCCTGGTTATGCGGCGGCACTCCTGTGGACCTTCGCGGCGCTGATCCTGCTGGTCATCGTGCTCGTCATCGTCAGGCTCGTGCGCAACCTGACCTTCGGCACGTTTGTCGCCGGTGGCCGCAACCGCAAGACGCGGCTCGCCGTCATGGACGCCACCGCCGTCGACAGCCATCGCCGGCTGGTGCTGGTGCGCCGCGACGACATCGAACATCTGCTCCTGATCGGCGGCCCGACCGATGTCGTCGTCGAACGCGACATCCGCCTGGCCGCACCGCGCCGTCCGGCGTTGACCGGAGATGGCGGTCTGCAGCCTGTCCCGGCCACCGCGGCACCGGCAGCGAAGCCGCGGCCGGCTCAGCCTGCTCCCGCACCGGCACGACCTGCTCCGCCGCCGCAACCGGTGACCGCGGCGCCCCCGCCTGCCCGCCAGCGCCCGTCGGCGCCGCCGCCAGCCCCGGCCCCCGCGCCGAAACCGGTGGCGCAAACCTATCCGTCGACCAACGTCACGCCGCTACCTGCCTATGGCTCCGCCAACGCCAATGCCGCGCGGCACACGCCATCGCCGCCGCCCAGGCAGGACAGCATCGACGATACGCTGATGAAGGACCTCGAGATTTCGCTCGATCAGCCGCGCTCCGGCGGCCCGGTGGGCAAACCGGCAGCCAAGGCACCGCCGTCTCTCGATGATGAAATGACCAGACTCCTGGGCGAACTTTCCAGCCAGAAGAGATGATTTGCGCCAGAAGAGATGACTAGCGACCGAGTCGCTTGCTGGAGGGACGTGCCACGCATCAATAAAAATGGCCGGTAAATCCGGCCATTTTCACAAAGACTTCTTTGCGACCGCCTTGAAACGCGGCCCGGAAGCAATCCGTCAGTCGTCGCGATAGACTTTTTCGCGGCGCTCATGCCGCTCCTGCGCCTCGATCGACAAGGTGGCGATCGGACGTGCATCGAGCCGCTTCAGCGCGATGGGCTCGCCGGTTTCCTCGCAATAACCGTAAGTGCCTTCATCGATGCGCTGCAATGCCGAATCGATCTTTGAGATCAGCTTCCGCTGACGATCGCGCGCCCTGAGCTCGATGGCGCGGTCGGTCTCCGACGAGGCGCGGTCGGCGAGATCAGGGTGGTTGGCGTTTTCTTGCTGAAGGATTTCAAGAGTTTCGCGCGCTTCGCGCAATATGTCATTTTTCCAGGTGACGAGCTTCAGGCGGAAGTAGGATTTCTGCCGTTCGTTCATGAACGGCTCGTCTTCGGAGGGTACGTAATCGGCGGTAACGATGTCGTTCATTCGACTCACCCAAACTGCCCCAAATTTGGCGCCTATATATTCGCCGCCCGACGCCTGCACAAGCGCAATCGGCCACCGACTCACGCAATTGTTAAGGTGCCCCAGCGGCACTCGTTGCAGCGAGATGATGCTGATTCGGTACGGAAAGTGCCGCCTTTGCACGATGTCTCGTGCCTGATTCGTTGCGCGGAAGAAGACGGACCATTGTGCGCAACGCCCTTCTCGTGACTAATCGCGGCGCGGCTTCGGCCTCGGCATGATTGGAGGTTGGGTGAGCAGGCTCTATCTGTTGCGACACGCCAAGGCCGGCTGGGCACTGCCCGGCATGCGCGATTTCGATCGCCCGCTCGACGCCTCCGGCCGCGCCGATGCCGAGATCATGGGCACGGCCATGCGGTCGCGCGGCTATGTACCAGACCTGACATTGTGCTCCAACGCCAGGCGCGCCAGGGAAACGCTCGAGGGCCTGGCCGGCCAGACCGACACTGGCAAGGTGCTGTTTTTCGACACGCTCTATAGCGAAGACGCGGCCGGCTATCTCCGCCTTATCCAGGAACATGGCGGGCCGGGCTCCCTGCTGGTCATCGGCCACAACCCGATGACGGAAGATCTTGCCATGGCGGTCGCGGGCGATGGCGACGAAACGGCGCGTGCCATGCTCAACCATGGGTTCCCGACCTCGGGCCTGGCGGTCGTGCGCTTTTTGGACGATCTGGCCAAAGCGGCCCAGGACGCGGGGTATCTCGAAGCTTTTCTGACACCGGCCGATCTTTGATACCGGTTTCGGCGCCATTTCAAAGCCGGATTGCAGAACCTATATCGGACGGACGCAAGCCCGAGAGATCACATTTTGGCATCATCGCTGACCACCTTGACCGACGAGGCAAGAATTGCCCTCGATACCCTGTCGGGACGTGCGACTGGGCTTTTTTCTCCTTCGCTGCGATTGGGCGTTACCGGCCTTTCACGCGCAGGCAAGACGGTGTTCATCTCCGCGCTGGTCCACAATCTGATCCACGGCGGCCGCCTGCCGCTGTTCGAGGCCCAGAAATCCGGGCGTATCGCGCGGGCCTTTCTTGAAGAGCAGCCTGACGACGCCGTGCCGCGCTTCCAGTACGAGGACCACATCGCCGCATTGGTCAATGACCGCGCCTGGCCCGATTCGACGCGCGCCATTTCGGAACTGCGGCTGACCATCGAATATGAGTCGGCCTCCGGCTGGAGCCGCATGTTCTCATCAGGCAAACTGTCGGTCGACATCGTCGACTACCCCGGCGAATGGCTGCTCGACTTGCCGCTGCTCGGCAAATCCTTCGCCGATTTTTCACGCGAGGCGATCGAGATGGCTGCTCTGCCGGTGCGCGAGGATCTTTCGCGGGCCTGGCGGGCGATCTCGGCGGAAATCGACCCGAACGCCGACGCCGACGAGATGACGGCACGCCGCCTGGCAGAAAGTTTCGCCGCCTATCTCAAGGCCTGCAAGCTGGACGAGCGCGCGCTTTCGACCCTGCCGCCCGGCCGCTTTCTGATGCCTGGCGATCTCGAAGGTTCGCCAGCACTGACCTTCGCGCCGCTGGCCGGCCTCGACAGGCGTCCGCGCCCGGGATCGCTGCACGCCATGATGGAGAGGCGTTACGAGGCCTACAAGACGCACGTCGTGAAACCTTTCTTCCGCGAACACATCACCCGCCTCGATCGCCAGATCGTGCTGATCGATGCCATGCAGGCGCTGAACGCAGGCCCCGGCGCCATGGCTGACCTCGAGCGCGCCGTGACCGAAATCCTCAGCTGTTTCCGCCCCGGCCGTGGCAGTTTTCTCACCGACCTTTTTTCGCGGCGCATCGATCGCATCCTGGTCGCCGCCACCAAGGCCGATCACCTGCACCACGAAAGCCATGACCGGTTGCAGGCGATCGTTCGGCGGCTGGCCGACCGCGCCGTGGCGCGGGCGAATTTCACCGGCGCCGACGTCGACGTGGTCGCGATGGCGGCGGTGCGTGCAACCCGCGAAGGTACGGTCAAGCAAGGCCGCGAGACATTGCCTGTTATCATCGGCACGCCGATCGCCGGCGAGAAGATCGACGGTGATACGTTTGACGGAAAGATCGAAACCGCCATATTTCCCGGTGACTTACCGGACAAGATTGATGCGGTATTCGACATCTCCGGGCCTGACCACAGACAGGATTCCACGGACCCGGCAATCCGTTTTGTCCGGTTCCGCCCGCCAAAACTCGAACGCACCGCCGAAGGCGTCACACTGTCGTTGCCGCATATCCGGCTCGATCGTGCCCTGCAGTTCCTGATCGGAGACCATCTGGCATGATCGCGCCCCGCAAACCGGCGGCATTCCGCATCGAGCCGGAAGCCGCGCCAACGCACGAGGCGCCAAAGGCGCGCCAGGTCGAGCTTTCGCGCAAACCGCGCGTGCTTAAGGCCGATGCCGCGCTGGTCATACCGACGGAGGTCGACGTTTTCGACGAACCGGACATCATAGCCGCCGAACCGCCGCCGGCGATCGCCCCCAGGAAACGCTCGCTGTTCGGCAGCATCTTCTTTGGCGCCCTTGGCGTCCTGGTTTCGCTGGCTGTCGGCCTGTGGACCGATCAGCTGATACGCGACCTCTTCGCCCGCGCCGAATGGCTGGGCTGGCTGGCCGCCGGCATGGCTGTCATTGCCGTGCTCGCGCTTCTGGTGATCCTGATTCGTGAGTTCCTGGCGATCGCGCGCCTCGCCGAGGTCGAAAAACTGCAGAAGCGGGCGCTCGATGCCATGGCGCGTGACGATCCCAAGGCGGCACGATCGGTGGTCGACGAGCTTTCGGCTTTCGTTGCCGCCAAGCCGGAAACCGCGGCCGGCCGGCGCGCGCTTGCCGAACTGCGCGGCGAGATCATCGACGGCGGCAATCTGGTGCGCCTGGCCGAAGCGGAAATTCTCGGCCCCCTGGATGCAAGGGCCAAGGTGATGATTCTCGAGGCCGCCAAACGCGTCTCGCTGGTGACGGCGGTCAGTCCGCGCGCGCTGGTCGATGTCGCCTATGTCGTGTTCGAGGCCGGACGCCTCATTCGCCGCCTGTCGGAACTCTATGGCGGACGCCCGGGAACGCTGGGTTTCTTCCGCCTGGCGCGCAGCGTGCTGGCGCATCTGGCGGTCACCGGTTCGATCGCCGTCGGCGACAGTTTCGTGCAGCAGATCGTTGGCCATGGCCTGGCGGCACGACTTTCGGCCAAGCTTGGCGAGGGCGTCGTCAACGGCATGATGACGGCGCGCATCGGCATCGCGGCGATGGAAACGGCGCGCCCCCTGCCCTTCAGCGCCGCGAAGCGCCCAGGGCTCGGCGATTTCCTCTCGGCATTGACATCATTTGCATCGAAGAAGGACACCGAAACGGCCGGCCCCGGCAAATAGCGTGTTACTCTTCGGGACGGCAACGGAATTGCGGTTTCAAGGCATCGCAGTGACGAAGCATTAACCAATATTCTTCATGGTCAGACCGGTTCCAAACAGCCTCTTTGTTGCCGGGTGTCGTCGATGAAAAGTGTAATTCTGTCCAGCGCCCTGCCCGTGGCGCTCGCGATCACAACAGTCGTCGCTGTCGCCTCGCGAGCTTCCGCCACAGAGCCGGACAAGCAGTTCTTCCAGTCGGCCGAAGGCAAATGGGTCGGCCCTGGCGAAATCGTCGCCGGCAAGTACAAGGGCACGAAATTCAATTGCAGCTTCACCGGCTCCACGCCGGACGGCAAGATGGGCATGTCGCTGGACGGCGGCTGCCGGGTCGGCGTGTTCACCCAGCAGATGTCGGCCAAGATCGAGCGCAAGGGCCGGGATTACAAAGGTTCCTTCATGGGTGGCGCTGACGGCGCCGGCCTCGATATCATCGGCGGCAACGTCGTCGATGCCCGCAAGGTCGTCTTCACCATCAACCGCAACCAGTTGCGCGGCGTCATGCAGGCCCGCATTCCCGACGACAATTCGATGACGGTGACGGTTGCCGTGCGTGTCCAGGACCAGTTGGTGCCGGTCATCGGCATGAGCCTGAAGCGCGTCGACGCCGTCGAAGTCGGCTCCATCGCGCCGAACTGAGCGCGTTATCGCGCCTACCCTGACACTATCCCTTAAAAGCAAAGAGGCGGCGGCCCATCGCCACCGCCTCCTTGAACCCTTCGAGCCGGACGTCAGCCCTTGATGGCGGCCGTCACCTCGTCATACGCCTTGCAGGCGTCGGCAAGAGTCGTGGTGCCTTGGTACTTGGTTGTCACCGCCTGGACCTTGGCGGTCAGGTCAGCGGCCTTGGACGGATCCTTGGTGATCGCTTCCTGCAGCGCGGCAGCCATCTCCTGCGCCTTCTTGGTCGCGATCTCGGCCGTGCATTCCGGCGCCTTCGAACAGGCCGAACCGGCAAGCACCGCCAGGCCGACGGCAACAAGCAAAAACTTCTTCATGTCAGTCATCTCCTCAAAAGGGCTCGACTTGATCGTCGCTCACCCTCCAATGGCCGAAGCCGAGCGTGCTCTAACCCTCGATTGTGGCAAGATGCAACGCGTTGCCGACGTCAACTTGTGTAACGTGCCTGCAACGTCGCCGACCGCCGGATTTGGGCTGCGGTGTCAGCGGCGGCAAAGCTCAGTTGCGCGGCTGTAGCAGCGCCAAGACGGCTGTCGATGCAGCAAGGATGGCGGTCACGGTCAAAGGCGCTGTGGGGCCGTAAGTGTCCACAACATAGCCGCCGACAACCGCGCCGGTGGTGATGGCGACCTGAAAAGAAGCGACCATCAGGCTGCCCGCTGCTTCCAGCGCGTCAGGCGCCGCGCGAGACAAATTTGTCGGCAGCACCACCGGCGCCATGCCGAAGGCGAAGCCCCAAAGCGTGGCGAAGCCGAAGGCAACGCCGATGTGCACGCCCCAAAGCACCAATGCCAGCGCCGCGAACGCCATCAATGCGGCGGTGACCACGAGGGCCACGTGGATATTGGCGTCGGCCATGCGGCCACCAGCAATGTTGCCGATCACCGCGGCAATGCCAAATCCGAGCAATGCCAGCGCGATTGGCCCGGTCGCAAGGTGCGTCACATGTTCGAGAAAGGGACGCACATAGACCGACCCGGCGAAATGACCGGTCATCAGCAAAAGGATGGCAAGCATGCCGAGTTGAATGCCACGCCGCCGCGTGAGCCGAAAGACATCTGCAAGACTATTGCTTGCCGTTGCAGGCAAGGTCGGCAGGCTAAGCAACTGCAGCAGCATGGCAAGCAAGGCCAAACCCGCCGTCATGGCCATGGCGCTCCGCCAGCCCAGCCAGTCGCTGATCAACGCGCCCATCGACGGTGCGGCGATGGTGGCGAGCGAGACGCCGAGGGTGACGATCGCCATGCCCCGCCCCGTCGCATTGGCGCCAACAAGCCTCGCCACGACGGCAACCGAAAGCGCCCAGAACGCGCTGAGCGCGATCCCCAGCCCGGCCCGGCCTAACAACAGCAGCCAGAAATTGGATGCTAACGCCGCCAGAATGTTGGAACCGACCGCCAAGGCCATGAGGCCAACCAGCACCGTCTTGCGATTCAATCGGCCGATGAGAACATTGCTCAACATGGCCGTGACGGCGCCGACGGAAGCCGTAGCGGTGACGACCTGTCCAGCCGTTCCCTCGCTGATGCCGAGATCGCGCGCCATTGGCGTCAACAGACCTGCCGGCAGAAATTCAGCTGACACCAGGGCAAAGCTGGTGGCGGCCAATGAGATGACTGCGAACCACGTGGTTGCGCTCCACTTGGCCGGTGCGACGGCATCAAGGTCTATCGCCGCGTCTTCAAGCTGTAATGTTGTGTCTGTCACGGGAGTATCTCCAAAGGTTGGAGACATTCATAGACGAGTCCTTCCGGATGATATGTATCTCAAAATCCGAAATTCATGTCCATTCGTCCGGGACTTGTGCGGCGCACAACACCCGGCGAGACATTGGTGATGCGCTTGAACGCGCGAGCGAAGGATGCCTCGGAATCATAGCCCAAGCGGGTAGCAACTTCGGCCACCGACAAGCCGTTTTGCCCCAACAACTCGCGGGCAAGCTGCATGCGCAGGCGGGCGAGATAGCGTGCCGCGCCTTCTCCCAATACGGCGCTGAAGCGCTCCGCGAAAATCGAGCGCGATTGACCTGCCAGCCCGGCGAGGCTTTCCAGGGTCCAGTTATGGCCGGGGTCTCGGTGCATGGCTGCCAGAGCGCGGCCAATATGGGGGTCGCGGATGGCAGCAAGCCAACCGGTGGTCGAAGCGCCCGTGCAATTGACCCAGCAGCGAATAAGCCGGGCTGTCAGCAGGTCCGCCATACGCGACAGAATCGTGGCGCTACCCATCTGCGGCTGCGCGGCCTCCGCGGTCATGGCCGCCAGCAAAGGACCAACGACCGGATCATTGCCGGCAACGTCGCAACCCTTGATGATAGGCGGCATCAACGTGATCAATGGGTTAAGCGCACAGGCGCCCAAGGCCATGGAGCCGCAGAAAAGCGTGCTTGTCGCGCCAGTGCCTTCCCGCACCACTTCGCAGACGTTGCTCCCCAATTTGGTCACCTGACAATCATCGAGCGAGCCGCCTGCAACGTCCGGCGCGCTGGCCAGCCGATGGGCAATGCCTTGCGGCAGCAGCACCAGATCGCCATCGCGCAACTCCTGCCATCCCTGCGCTTCGGTGTGGATCCAGCATGGACCCTGACCTACAAAGTGAAAACGAAGGAGGGGTTGTTCAGGAAAAGCGATACTCCATGGGTGGCGGAGCTCGCAGCGGCCATAGTTGACGCCACTCAAGCGAAAGTCTTGTAGGACTTCGCTGAGCGCGTCCATTGGAATATGGTGCGCCGAGGACGGTCGGGACGAATAGTCAGACATCCTGCCCGTATAGATACCAATCGTCCGACAGGCAAGCGAAGACCGTTGTTCCACAAGAGGAATCGCTTCAACGGCACCCTACCCGTCCTGGCAGGTTCCCCGCCCTTGCCTCTCGCTCCAACAGCATGCAAGGAGTGATGTCGGACACAGGGACAAGAGGCATGGCAGCGGAAGCATCAGGCAGCGATCTCATTCAGGTGGTGGCGCTGCTTGCCGCGGGCGTCGTCGCCGTTCCGATCTTCAAACGCATGGGCCTCGGCTCGATCCTGGGCTATCTGGCCGCCGGCGTGGTGATCGGCCCGTTCGGCATCGGCGTCTTTTCCGAATCGGGGGCCATCCTCCATGTCGCCGAACTCGGCGTCGTCATGTTCCTGTTCATCATCGGACTGGAAATGCAGCCGTCGCGGCTTTGGGGCCTGCGTCGCGAAATCTTCGGGCTTGGAGCGCTGCAAGTCGGCGTCTGCGCGGTGCTGTTGACCGGTGTCGGTGTGGCCGGAGGCTTTCCCATCTCGCAATCCTTCGTCGCCGGGGCCGGTTTCGTGCTGACGTCGACGGCGATCGTCATGCAGCTTCTCGAGGAACGCGGCGAGATCGCCTCGCCGAAAGGCCAGCGCATCGTCTCCATCCTGCTGCTGGAGGATCTGGCCATCGTGCCGCTGCTGGCCCTGATCGCGTTCCTGGCGCCGGGCGGCGCCGATACCAGCCTGTCGGAAAGGCTGACCGAGGTCGGCATCGGCCTCGCCGCGATCGTCGGACTGGTGTTGGCCGGACGCTATCTGCTCAATCCATTCTTCCGCATCCTGGCGGATGCCCGTGCCCGTGAGGTGATGACGGCCGCAGCACTTCTGGTCGTGCTCGGGTCGGCGCTCGCCATGCAACTCAGCGGCCTGTCGATGGCGATGGGCGCCTTCCTGGCTGGCGTTCTCTTGTCCGAATCGACCTTCCGCCATCAGTTGGAGGCCGACATCGAGCCCTTCCGCGGCATCCTGCTCGGTCTGTTCTTCCTGGCGGTCGGCATGTCGCTCGACCTGCATGTGGTGGCGGCGAACTGGAGACTGATCGCCATCTATGTCGTCGCCTACATGGTGATGAAGGCGGTTGGCATCTACATCGTCGCGCGCGTCCTCAAGACCGGCCATCGCGAAGCGCTGGAACGCGCGGTCTTCATGGCGCAGGGCGGCGAATTCGCCTTCGTCCTCTACTCCGCCGCCGCGGCCGTCGGCATCATCGACAGCCAGGCCAATGCGACACTGACGGCGATCGTCATCATCTCCATGGTGCTGACGCCGTTGGCGATCATCGGCTTGCGCTATGTCACCCCGCGCGACGAACAGTCGCTCGACGGGGTCGATGTCGCCGACGGCCTGACCGGCAGCGTCCTGATCATCGGTTTCGGCCGCTTCGGCCAGATCGCCAGCCAGCCGCTGCTGCTGCGCGGCATCGACGTCTCGATCATCGACAATGATGTCGAGATGATCCAGGCGGCCGCCGATTTCGGCTTCAAGGTCTACTATGGCGACGGCACGCGGCTGGATATCCTGCACGCCGCCGGCGCCGGTCGGGCACGCGCCGTGCTGATCTGCGTCGACAAGGCCGATGTCGCCGTTCGCATCGCCCAGCTGGTCAAGGCCGAATTTCCGCTGCTCACCGTGCTGGCCCGGGCTTTCGATCGTGGCACCGCGCTGCAGCTCATTCGTGCCGGCGTCGACTATCAGCTGCGCGAGACCTTCGAATCGGCGCTGGTTTTCGGCGGCTCGGCCCTGGAATCGCTAGGCGTTGATCCTGAAGACGTGGCCGAAACGATCGAGGACGTCCGGCGTCGCGACACCGACCGTTTCGAAACCCAGCTCGCCGAAGGCATTCGCGCCGGCCAACGCTTCCTGCGGGGCAATATCGGCACGCCGATTCCGACACCGCTCTCCACGCCACGCCGCCCTGGTCAGGCCCTCAACGAGGAGACGGCCGGCGTTCTGCACAAGTCCGAAACCGCCGACTGAACAGGGAATCATGCATGGAATTGGACGCCAAGGCCCTGTCGGTCACCAAATTCTGGCGTGACGCCGGCGAGGATGCATGGTTCGAGAAGAATGACGCTTTCGATGCCGGTTTCCGCGACCGCTTTCTCGACCTGCATTATGCCGCCGCGCGGCGCGAATGCGACGACTGGTCCGAACACGCCGAAGGCTCGCTGGCGCTGATGATCCTGCTCGACCAGTTTCCGCGCAATTGTTTTCGCGGCACCAGTCACATGTTCGCCACCGACTCGCTGGCGAAGCATTTCGCTCAAAAAGCCGTCGCTGCCGGGCATGATCTGGCGCTGGAGCCCGAACTCCGCGTATTCCTGTATTTGCCGTTCGAACACTCTGAAAACCTTGCCGACCAGCACATGTCAGTGGAACTGCACACCGCCAGGGCCGAGTTCAATCTGAAATACGCGCTGGAACATCTCGACATCATCCAGCGCTTCGGAAGGTTTCCCCACCGCAACAGAATGCTTGGCCGCGAAACCACGGCGACGGAGCAGGCATTTCTCGATGGCGGCGGGTTTTCGGGCTGATTACAGGGGGCCGAGAAATGGTTGAGTTAGCCGGTCGCAACTACGATGCCATCATCGGGAGCGATGTCCAACGGGACGGCATGTATCTGGAGCTTCTCGACCAAGATGGTCGCGTAGTGGGCGAGATTTTCTACTCAGATGTCGCTGGGAAGATGACGGTTACCTTATCTCAGCCTCAAGCGCCCTTGGACGTGGTTGAATGGATGATTGCCACCGCCAAGATTCGCCTTCCACCAACAGAAGCTGTTGTCGGCTAACCATACTGGTCCGCTAAGCCAGCCACCAGTCGCGACCGGCCGGCAACCGCTCGATGCCGGCGGCGTCGACTGCGCTGAGGCGCGCCGACACGCTTCGTCCGCCGACGGCAAGGTCCGGTGCGATCTCGGCCAGCGGCGCCAGCACGAAGGCGCGCTCCAGCATGCGCGGATGCGGTACTTCCAGCCCGGTCTCATGGATGATGCGGTCGCCGAACACCAGAATGTCGATGTCGATCAGGCGCGGCCCCCAGCGCTCCTCGCGCACCCGCTTCAGCTTCCGCTCCGCATCGAGGCAAAGATCGAGCAGCGCCCGAGGCGAAAGCCGGGTCGACAGTTCGGCCGCGGCATTGAGGAAATCCGGCTGGTCGAGCTTGCCCCAGGGCGGCGTGCGGTAGAGCGAGGAGACGGCGCTGACGCGCGTCTCCGCATCGGCATCCAGAAGGCGCAGCGCGGCCGCCATCGAGGCCGCCGGATCGCCCAGATTGCCGCCGAGGCTGAGGTAGACGGTGTTATTCGGGCCAGACAACAGTCACCTCGACATAATCGAGCACGCCGGGTACCGGGGCGTTCGGCTTGCGCACAGTGATTTCGGCCCGCTTGATCTGGGGAAACCGCGCCGTCAGCGCCTTAGCCACTTCCATTGCCAGGGCCTCGATCAGGAAGCGCCGCTGGCCGGTGATGATCTCCTCGATCACCGTGAAGGCAATGCCGTAGTTGACGGTTTCCCCGATGGCGTCGTCGACAAGCGCGCGCCCAGGTTCGACCGACAGCACCGCGTCGACATAGAAACGCTGGCCGAGCGCCTCTTCCTCGTCGAGCACGCCATGCCGGGCAAAGAAGGCGCAGTTCTTCAGGCGGATGACATACATGGCTCAGCGTCCCGGTCCATAGAGCGACGTGCGTCCACCTGGACGCACGAAGTACGCTCTAGCACTTTTGAATCTACACATCGTGCTTTCCTAAAACCGATTCCGATTTCCGGCCGATGCGGCGTTTTCAAGAGCCAGCATAGCATCCGCCACGGCCAGCGCGTCCACGTTGATTGCGACATCGTGGACGCGAAACAGATGCGCGCCCTTGAGCCTCAGAATGACGCTGGTCGCGGCCGTCCCGGCAGCGCGGTCGGCCGCATCACGCCCGGTGACGGTGCCGATGAAGCGTTTTCGCGAGGTGCCTGCCATCAACGGGAAGCCGAGCGCATGAAGCTCGGAGAACCGCGCCATCAGATCGAGATTTTCCTGCGCAGTCTCCTTGGCGAAGCCGAAGCCGGGATCGAGCACGATGCGATCGTCCGCGATGCCGTTGCGACGCGCGATTTCCAACGATTTTTCCAGGAACACAAACTGGTCGGCGATCACGTCGGGCAGTTTCTCACGGTCCCGCCCGGTATGCATGATGATGAGACCGGCGCCGGTTTCGGCTGCGACCCGCGCAATGTCGGGGTCGCGCTGCAGACCCCAGACATCGTTGACGATATGGGCGCCGGCAGCCACCGCAAGCCGCGCGGTTTCGGCACGATAGGTGTCGACCGATATCAGCGCCTCATTGGCGCTCGCCAGTGCCTCGATCACCGGCAGGATACGCGCCTGTTCCTCGCTGGACGATAGTGTGGCGGCGCCCGGCCGCGTCGATTCTCCGCCGACATCGATGATGCCAGCCCCTTCCCCAACCATGCGGTGCGCCTGGTTCAGCGCCGCTTCGGGCGCATCGAACAGACCACCGTCGGAAAAACTGTCGGGGGTGACATTGAGGATGCCGACGACCACGGCCTTGCCGCCAAGGTCGAGATGGCGTCCATGCGCCAGCTGCCATCGCCTCGCCGTCATTGCGCGTCAACCATGGGCTCATCAACCAAGGGTTCATCAACGATGTGTGATCCGCAAAGGATCAATTCCGTTGCGCCGGCAACGGCCGTAAAGCAAGGTGGTCGAAGAGGCAATATGATGAAACGATCCCTGCTTTGCGCGCTGATGCTTGCCGTGACCGCCGTTCCGGCGAGCGCGGCCAATCTTGTGAAAACATACAGCTATTTTTCCATCGGCGGCAGCACGCTCGAAGACATCGAGCAGCAGCTTTCCACCCATGGACCGCAGGTCAAAAGCACGGGCTCGCGCCACCCCGGCGCCACCCAGATGGCCTTCACCAGCCGTATCAGCTATGCAAAGCAGGCCGGCTCCTGCCGGATCGCCGACGCGGTCGTGACCGTCAAGGTCAAGGTGATCCTTCCGCAATGGCGCCGCCCGCGCAAGGCGGACCCCGACGTGACACTGTTCTGGGATACGCTGGCCGCCGACATCAAGCGCCATGAAGAACGCCATGTCGAGATAGCCAAGAACCATGGCCGCGCGCTGGAAGACGCGCTGAAGGCGACCTATCCGCAGAAGGATTGCGATGCCGCCAAGGCCAAGGCGGCCGAGATCACCGCCGCCATTCTCGCCAAGCACGACCGCGCCCAGGTGCAGTTCGATCGTGTCGAGAGCGTCAATTTCGAAAGCCGTATCCTGCGGCTCATGCGCTATCGCATCCAGCGCATCGAGAACGGCCGGCTGCCGCCGCCAGCCTGAATTTCGTCGGCGCACGCAATGCGGCCGATGCAAGCCAACCGGACCGAAGCGTAATGCCAGCTTCGAAAAACTTTTCGAACAGGGGTCGAAATCGGCCTATACGGAACGACATATGACGGGTTGTCAGAGCACACCCCTCGAAACACGGGCATCACGACCGAGCGCGCGGCGCAAGCACCAGACAAGCCCAATCGGTGACCCGACCAGCGCGCAACGCACATGGACAAAAGACTATGGACCAGGCTGTCGACAAGCAGACCATCGCGGCTGCCGCAACACCGCTGAGCGAAAGCGAGAAGAACGCCATTATCGGCGGCGTCCTCCTGTCCATGCTGCTGGCAGCGCTTGACCAGACAATCGTCGCGCCTGCCATGCCGACCATCGGGCGCTCACTCGGCCATGCCGAATACCTGCCGTGGATCGTCACCGGATACCTTCTGACGGCAACCGCCGTGGCGCCGCTTTACGGCAAAATCTCCGATGTCTATGGCCGCCGGCCGACTGTCTATGCGGCAATCCTTATCTTTCTCGCCGGATCGCTGGTCAGTGCACTGGCCCCCAACATGTTCGTCCTGGTCCTCGGACGCGCAATCCAGGGTGCCGGTGGCGGTGGCCTTTTCGCACTGACGCAGACCGTGGTCGGAGACCTCGTTCCGCCGCGCGAACGCGCGCGCTATGCGGCGTGGTTTTCCGGCACATGGGCCGTCGCCAGCGTCGCCGGACCGTTGCTGGGCGGCACCTTCGCGCAACATCTGCACTGGTCGCTCATCTTCTGGATCAACATCCCGCTGGGCTTCCTGGCGATGGCGATCATCAACAAGCCACTCAAGAAGCTGCCGATCGCCGCCAAGAACCATAGTATTGATGGCCTCGGCGCGTTGCTGCTCATCGTGGCCACGGCCCTGCTGCTGCTGGCGTTGAACTGGGGCGGCAGCGCCTACCCCTGGATATCGCCGGAAATCATTGGCGTCCTGGCATGCTCCGCTGTTTTCTGGAGCGCCTTCGCCTTACGCCTTATGCGAGCCGCCGAACCGCTCATCTCGCTCGAGGTGCTGGGCAACCCGATCGTGCTCGCCGGCACTCTGTCGATGTTCCTGTTCCAGGCCTCCAGCGTCGGCCTTGCCGTGTACCTGCCTGTCTACCTGCAGTCGATACTTGGCCTCACGGCCAGCCAGTCGGGCATTGCAATGCTTGGCCTTCTGCTTGGTACCGTTGGCGGGGCCGCTTCGAGCGGTCGCCTGATACCGCGTTTCACCCACTACAAGCGCATCGCGATGACCGGCGTCATCTTCGCCTCCCTATGCATGGGCCTGCTGGCCTTTGTCGCCGGCCATGCATCACTGATTGTCGTCGAAGTCCTGACCATCTGTATCGGACTGGGAACCGGAACGACGTTCCCGGTAACCACCGTCTCCGTGCAAAACGCTGTCGACCGCATCCACCTTGGCGTAGCGACGGGCGTACTGACCTTCCTGCGTTCGCTGGGCAGTGCATTGGGTGTCGCGATACTCGGCGCCGTCGCTCTTGGCTATGGGTTGCCGCTGGCCGGCGAAGGCGTGCAGATGGCTGGACATGTCGCATCGGTCCAACCTTTTGTGATGATCTTTCTCGTCGCCGCCGCCACTTTGGTGCTGGGGCTCATTACGCTGACGCTGATGCCCGAGAAAGAGCTTCGCGGCCATGTCGACAATCCGGCGCCAATCCTGGCGGAGTAAGGACCGTGATTTAGGGTATGTTGATACTCAGGTCATGCGGACATCCCCTGAATATCAACATAAGCTAGCCTGAAACACCAAGCTTCTTCTGCAGGCTTGTCGACGAGGTCGTGTACTGGAACACGATCCGCTCGCCAGGGCTGATGACGCGTTTGGCGGCCTGCGCCATCAGCGCCACCTCATGGAAGCCCGACAGGATCAGCTTCAGCTTGCCAGGATACCAGTTGATGTCGCCGACAGCGAAAATGCCGGGGACCGACGTCTGGAACTTCTCGGTGTCGACCGGGATCAGGTTCTCGTGAAGATTGAGCCCCCATTCCGCGATCGGCCCGAGTTTCATGGTCAGGCCGAAGAACGGCAGCATACGCGTGCACGGCACTTCGACATCGCCATCCGGACCGCCCTTGATGGTGGCCGATGACAGTTGGCCATCGGTCCCGGCGAGACCGGTCACCTGGCCCACCCTGAATTCCAGCTGCTTCGCCTCCTGCATGGCGTACATCTTGTTGACGCTGTCGGGCGCCGCGCGGAATTCGGGGCGCCGATGCACCAGCGTTATGCTCTTTGCCACCGGCTGCAAGTTCAGCGTCCAGTCGAGCGCCGAGTCGCCGCCGCCGACGATGACGAGGTCTTGGCCGCGAAAATCCTCCATCCGGCGCACCGAATAGAAGACGCTCTTGCCTTCATAGGGCTCGATGCCCGGGATCGGCGGGCGTTTCGGCTGGAATGAACCGCCGCCGGCTGCGATGACCACCACCTTGGCCTCGAACACCTCGTTCTCGTCAGTGATGACACGAAAGCCTCCATCCTCAAGCTTCTCGAGGCTGGAGACCATGCGATTGTAGGTGAAGTCGGGCTTGAACGGCGCAACCTGTTCGAGCAGCTTGTCGACCAGCCCTTGCGCCGAGATCGAAGGCCAGCCGGGAATGTCGTAGATCGGTTTTTCCGGATAGAGTTCCGCGCATTGGCCGCCGGGCTTGTCGAGAATATCGATGAGATGGCATTTCAGGTCGAGCAGGCCGAGTTCGAACACGGCAAACAGGCCGACCGGCCCTGCCCCGACAATGAGGACGTCTGTGCTGATGGTCCCGGTCATGCGCTATGCCTCGCTGCTGAGTTGGCGTGAGACTGCATGACCACCGGCTCGCTGCCAAGCGGCAGCGGGAAAAATCGGCTTTTTCAGCCCTGGCGCTCGGGCACCCTCACCACAAGGCCGTCGAGCGCGTCGCGCACCTTGATCTGGCAAGACAGCCGGGAATTGGGCTGGACGTCATAGGCAAAGTCCAACATGTCCTCTTCCATAGCTTCCGGCTCGCCGACCTCCGCCGTCCACGCATCATCGACATAGACGTGGCAGGTTGCGCAGGCGCAGGCGCCGCCGCACTCCGCCTCGATCCCTGGCACGGCGTTGCGAATGGCGTTTTCCATGACCGTCGAGCCGTTTTCGGCGTCCACGTCGAAATGGGTGCCGTCATGGGCGATGAAGGTCAGCTTGGTCATTTGTCACCTGAAGGGAGTTTCGCCCGAGATAATCACTCCGGCAGACAAGTCAACTGCCGCGCGAAAACGCCGCTCCGTGACGTTTTTCTGCAAACCAGGATCAGCGATTGATTGCGGCGATGAAATCGCGCACTTCGTCGATCAACGTGCCAAGCCGCTTGAGGATTTGGCGATCTTCCGGCCGCTGCTCGATCTCGGTGACGCAATCAGCGATGGCGAAGGCGCCGACGCCGCGAGCCGACCCTTTCAAGCCATGCGCCAGCAGCAGCCGATCCTTGACATCGGCATCGACTATTTTGTCGCGCACCGACAGCGCCTGCTGTACAAACAGCGCCAGCAACTCCTGCTCGAGGGCGCGATCGCCCATCGTTTGCCGGGCAAGGTGTGCCAAATCGACCGGTCGGGACTGTCTTGTTCCCGATACGTCGCCCCCGGGCATTGAGAAGGCAATGCCGCTTTCGCCACGCATGAACTCGAACTCCGTTTCTTCGGTCGCCCGAAAAACTAGGCGAATCCAATGGACAACGGGTTAATGAATGGCCGGGAAAAATGTTGCGAAAGCGGCGCCCAAATCACGCTTCCGTTAACCTTATATTTAAAGTTTTACGTATCCCGCGGAATGCATGTTTTCTTTACCCCCCTGTGTCATTACGATACGAGGGTCCATTTTCAGCCTCCTGCGCGGGGGTACGACAAAGACAATTATAAGCCCGCGGCAGCTAGTACAGGGTAGCGAAGGCATGGCAAAGAAACCAACGACCACGACGAGAACTCTCGACAGCGACGTGGCCAGGGAACTGGAAAAAGCGCTCGATCTCGACCTCAGCAGCGATGTCGGCAGCGGCGATCTCGACATCGCGGCTTCGATGGAAGATCTGGAAGCGCAGATATCCCAGGCCGCCGATGAACTGGCCCGCGAAGGACGCAACCAGAAGCCGGCACCTGCCGCCAATCAGCCCCTCATTGCCAATCAGCCCGCCAAACCCGCGCCGAAGGCAAAGCCCGCCGAACTGCGCCCTGTGGAGACACGTAGCAACGGCAGTGGCACGCAGCCCACCGGCTTTGCACCGGCCAATGACGATCGCCAGAAGGATTACAAGACACTCCTGCATAGCCTCAACAGGCGCGCTTCCAACACCGTCTACTGGATTGTTGCCTTCGTTTCGCTCGCCTGGATCGCCGGCGCCGGCGGACTGGCCAACCTGCTGTTCGGACCGAGCATCTGGCGGATCCGCACGCTCGACCAGTTCCTTGCCCGTCCCGAGCTGATTGGCCTCGCCATCGCGGCGATCGTGCCGATCATCCTGTTCTGGGCCTTCGCGGCCATGATCCGCCGCGCCCAGGACATGCGCATTGCCGCACAGTCGATGACGGAAGTGGCCTTCCGCCTGACCGAGCCGGAAAACATGGCGCAAGATCGCGTCATGATGATCGGCCAGGCCGTTCGCCGCGAGGTGGCGGCGATGGGCGAAGGCATCGAACGCACGCTTGCCCGCGCCGTGGAGCTGGAAACGCTGGTTCACAGCGAAGTCAACCAGATCGAGCGCTCCTATTCGGAGAACGAAACCCGCATCCGGTCGCTCGTCGACGGGCTCGGCAGCGAGCGCGAGGCTGTCGTCACCCATGCCGAGCGGGTCCGCGCCTCCATTTCGGGTGCGCATGAGACGCTTCGAGACGAGATCGGCGCTGCAAGCGATATCATCCGTGATTCGATCCTCAACGCATCGACCAAGCTGTCGATGACGATCACCAATTCTGGCGACACGTTGATCGACCGTATCAATGAAAGCTCGATGTCGATATTCGATTCGGTGGAAGGCCGCCTCGACAGCATCACCGACAGGCTGTCGACCTCTGGCGAGGCCTTCGCCAGCCTGCTCGACACGCGCATTGCCAAGCTGACGGACACGACGGATGGCCTGACCCGGTCGCTGACCGATCTGCTCGACGATCGCACCACTGGCATGGTGTCGCTGCTTGGCGGCGCCGCGCGCACTCTCAATTCGGAATTCGAAGCCAGCCTCAATGGCATCGAGCGCACGCTGGCCGAACGCGGACAGGCGCTGATCAGCGAGTTCCAGACCCGCGCCGAGGCGCTCGACACCGGCACGCAGAAGCTCAACGCCGCGCTCGAGGCCCGCGCGCGCCAGATCAACGAGACGCTGGTCGAGCGCGCCCGCGAAATCGCTCACACCTTCGCCGAGAGCAAGGACACGCTGGCCGCGATGATCGATCAGGGCAAGACCCAGATCGGCGCCGACATGGCCGACATCGTCACCTCGACTTCAAGCATGCTGGAGGCTCGTGCCAGCGACTTCGCCGGCCGCATGGAAGCGGCGCGCCATGTCGTCTCGCGTTCCTTCGACAGCGACATCCAGCGGCTTGCCGACGCCCGCGTCGGTATCGAGGAAGCCGTCGAGAACCACAGCCGCAAGCTCTCCGAAAGCCGCGAGCGCATGGCCGCCGCCATGGAGGCGGATCTGGCGAAATTCGACGAGGGCCGCGCCGGCATCGATGCCGCGGTGACCAACCAGGTGCAGAAGCTGGCCGAAGGCCGCACCCTGATCGCGCGCGCCCTCGAAGAGGATCTGCGCAAGGTCAATGAATCGCGCGCTGCCATCGATGCGTCGCTCGGCAGCCACCTCGAAAGACTGGAAGAAGGCCGCAACAGGCTTTCCCTTGCTCTTAACGAAGACTCTGGGAAACTCGTGCAAGCCCGTACGGTCATTGATGAAATGGTCGCCGGTCATGTTGGCAAACTTGCCGAAGGCCGCAACATCCTGTCGCGCGCCCTGGAAGCAGACCTCGGCAAACTGTCCGACAGCCGCGCCAGCATCGACGGTCTGGTCGCCGGCCAGGTCGAGAAGATCGCCGAGGGCCGCGCGGTGCTCGCCAAGGCGTTGGAGAACGACATTGTCGGCATCAAGAGCCTGATCGAAACGCATTCGACGAAGCTGGCGGAAGACCGCAGCCAGCTCGGCCGTTCGCTCGAGAACGACCTTTCCGGCATCAGGAGCCTGCTCGACGATCATTCGGGAAGGCTTGCCAACGACCGCAGCCTGCTCTCGCAGACACTCGAAGCCGACCTTGCCAAGCTGGCCGAAAGCCGCTCGAGCATCGACGGTCTCGTCGCCGGCCAGGTCGAGAAGCTGGCCGAGGGTCGCGACATCCTCAAGCGCGCGCTGGAATCGGACCTCAACACCATAAAGGGCGTCATATCCAGCCAGTCGGAAAAGCTGGCTGAGGATCGCGGGCAACTTTCGCGCGTCCTGGAGGCCGACCTGCAGAATGTGAACAGCGTCATATCAGACCACATGAACAGGCTGGTTCAGGATCGTTCGACCCTGTCGAAGGCACTCGAGGACGACCTCGCCAAGCTGGCCGAGAGCCGCTCCAGCATCGACGGCCTGGTTGCCGGTCAGGTCGAGAAGTTGTCGGAAGGCCGCGACATCCTGCGGCGCGCCCTCGAAGCCGACCTCAACACGATCAAAAACACCGTTGCCGACCAGTCGCAGAAGCTGGTCGACGACCGCGCCCAGTTCGCCCGGGCGCTGGAAGCCGATCTCGACAGCGTCAACAGCCTCGTCAACAGCCATGGCGAGAAGTTGGTGCAGGACCGGTCGACGCTGTCGAAGGCGTTGGAGGACGATTTGGCCAAACTGGCTGAGAGCCGGTCCAGCATTGACGGGCTGGTTTCGGGCCAGGTCGAGAAGCTCGCCGAAGGCCGAGATATCCTCAAGCGGGCTTTGGAAACCGACCTCAACACAATCAGAGGTGTAGTAACTGACCATTCGCAGAAGCTGGTCGACGACCGCGCGCAGTTCGCGCGAGCTCTGGAGGCCGACCTCGAAAGCGTCAGCGGCCTGGTCAACAGCCATGCCGAGAGGCTTGTCCAGGAGCGTTCGACCCTGTCGAGGGCCCTGGAGGACGATCTTGCCAAGCTGGCCGACAGCCGCTCCAGCATCGACGGCCTGGTCGCAGGCCAGGTGGAAAAGCTGGCGGAAGGCCGCGACGTTCTCAAGCGCGCCCTCGAAGCTGATCTCGCCAAGCTGGCCGAGAGCCGCTCGAGCATCGACGGCCTGGTCGCAGGCCAAGTGGAAAAGCTGGCCGAAGGCCGCGACATTCTCAAGCGCGCGCTGGAATCGGACCTGAACACCATCAAGGACGTGATATCCAGCCAGTCGGAAAAGCTGGTGGAGGATCGCGGGCAGCTTTCGCAGGCTCTCGAGGCCGACCTGCAGAAGCTCACCGAAAGCCGCGGTGAGATCGATAGCATCATTGCCGGTCATGTCGGCAAGCTGGCCGAGGGCCGCAACATGCTGAGCCGCGCACTGGAAGACGATCTCGGCAAGCTCGCCGAGACGCGCAAGGACGTCGACCGCTCGCTGTCCGGACATATCGACCAGATCGCGGCCCGGAGCACCGACATTTCGAGCGCGATCGCGGCCGACGTGGACAAGATCGAGCAGGCGTTCAGCCGTCAGACCGGCATCATCGAGGAACGCTCCGGAACCATGGAGCGTGCGCTCTCGACCGGCGTAGACAATGTCCGCAGCGTGCTCGAAAAGAGCGCGGTCTTCGTCGCCGGTGCCTTGCGCGACAAGGTCCTGGAAGTCACCAGCACGCTGCATGAACAGGCCGGCGCGGCCTTCAGCGACGCCGATCGCAAGATCGCCGAACGCGCCGAGCAGACATCCGCCGCGCTTCTGGCACGGGCTGAAGACATCGCCCGCACCTTCGAGGAGGCCGATCGTCGCCTCCACGCCCGTGCGGAAGATACCTCGAACGCCTTGCTCGCCCGTGCCGACGACACCTCCAGCTCACTGCTGGCCCGTGCCCATGAGAGCGCCGATCAGTTGGCCGCCCGCGCCAGCGAGATCGCCGGCGCCTTCGATCTCGCCGACCAGAAGCTCGCCGCCCGCGCCCAGGCAACCACCGACCAGTTGGCCGCCCGGGCTCAGGATACCGCGGATCATCTGGCCTCCCGAGCAAACGAGATTGCCGGAGCCTTCGACGCGGCCGACCAGAAGCTGGTTGCCCGCGCCGTCGAGACGGCACAGTCGCTGGCCGCCCGCGCCGGCGACATCCTGCGCAACTTCGAAAGCGCCGACCAGCGGCTCGGTGTGCGCATCGGCGAATCCGCCGAGGCGCTCGCCGCCCGTGCGTCTGATCTCGGCCGCATCTTTGATGCCGCCGACCAGCAATTGGTCGCCCGCATCGCGGAAGGTTCGGACGCGCTCTCGAACCGCGCCTCGGAAATCGGCCGTATCTTCGACGAGGCCGACCAGCGCCTGGTGTCGCGTATCGCCGACAGCACGTCGACAATCGGCGAACATGCGCAGACCATCGTCGGTGCCTTCGCCAGCACCGAGCAGAGGGTTGCCGACCGTGCGCGCCAGACCGGCCAGGAGATGGCCGTGCATGCTCGCGAAATCGAGCAGGCGCTCGCCGGCGCCGACGAACGTCTTGCATCGAGCGCGGTGGCCGCGGCCGCCCGTGTCGAGGAGCAGATCGCCAGCGTCGAGAGCCGCCTCGCCTACACCACCGAGGCGATGGGCCAAAGGCTCAACGAGCAGGTATCGACCGCCGAGGCGCAGCTCGTTTCGCGTGCCAATGTTATTGCCGAGACCTTCACCGCGGTTGGCCAGCATATCGGCCAGAGCACCAACGACGCCGCCAAGACGATCGGCGCCAACACCCGCGAACTCAACACCATGCTCGCGGCGCGGTCGGCCGAAATGTCCAAGATCCTCGACGAGACCGCGCGGCCCTTGGTCGAGCGCTTCGCCCAGGGCGGCTCCGAACTGCAAAAGAGCATGGAAGAGGTCACCGAACGCGCCACCGAGAAGCTGCGCAGCGAAAATGCAGCGCTCGTCAACGCGCTCGCCAGCCGCACCGCCGAGACGTTGTCGGCGGTCGAAGGCGCCCGCTCGTCGCTGTCCGACAGTGTTGCCGACCTGATCGGCCGCATGACCACGTCCAGCTCGCAGCTCGGTCAGCTGATCGAGCAGGCCGCCGTCAATCTCGGCCAGGTCGACGAGCGCCTGACCGGCAGCACGCAGAGCTTCGCGGCGACCACCGAAAAGGCGGCGCAGACTTTCGCCAGCTCGGCGCGTCTGGTCGACTCGAACACCACAAGGTTGACGGAACTGTCCTCGTCGACCTTGCGCGAAGTGGCCTCGATCGCCACCAAGTTCGATGAACATAGCCGTCTGCTGGCCAGCGCCTCGGACCTGTTGAGCTCGGCCCAGAGCAACCTCGAGCACACGCTGGAAAGGCAGTCGTCGCTCGAAGACCTCGCCGTCGGCCTGGTCAAGAAGTCGGAAGATCTCGAAAGGGTCATGCGCTCGTTCGAAAACCTCGTCGGCCAGACGCTGCAGAACGCCGAAGGCAAGACGATGGAGTCGGCCGACAAGATCCGCAACGCCATCACCGACGTCGTCGATTCGGCGACCAAGCGCTTCGCCGATGCGACCGAGGAGATGCGGCGCACGGCGGGCTCGATCAAGAGCGAGCTCGACCTCACCCGCGCCGAGCTCAAGAAAGGTGTCATCGAGATGCCGGAAGAGGCCAAGGAATCGACCTCTGCCATCCGCCGCGCCGTTTCCGAGCAGATCAACGCCCTGAAGGAACTTTCCGACATCGTTGCGAAGTCCGGGCGCGGCGGCGACACCTCGGAGCGCCCGTTGCGCCCGGCGCCACAGGCGCCGGCGGCACGTCCCGCCGAGCCGCCGCGTCGTGCGCCGGCACCCCAGCCGGAGCTCCGCACGCCTCAGGCGCCGCTGGGTGGCGCGGCACTGCGCGGCACGCTCGACCTCGAGCGTCCGGCCGAGGCGGCACCACGCCAGCGTCCTGACGCCAACGCCCGCACGCCGCAGGGCGGCTGGGTGCGCGACCTCCTGAGCGCGGCGTCAACCGATGCGGATCTAAGGCCGGCAGCACCACCTTCGGCGCCCGCGGAAGCACCGCGCGCGGCCCCTGCCCAGCGCTCGCCCTTGCATGTCGTGGAATCGCTGAACTCACTCTCCGTCGACATCGCACGGGCCATCGACCACGATGCCTCGATCGAGTTGTGGAACCGCTATCGGCGCGGCGAGCGGGACGTGTTCACGCGCCGGCTCTATACGCTGAAGGGTCAGCAGACGTTCGACGAGATCCGCCGCAAGTATCAGGGCGAGGCCGAGTTCCGCGCCGCCGTCGACCGTTACTGCGACGACTTCGAGAAGCTGCTCAAGGACGTCTCGCGCAATGACCGCGACAACATCATGGCGCAGACTTACCTGACCTCGGACACCGGCAAGGTCTACACGATGCTGGCCCACGCCAGCGGCCGTCTGCATTAGCCAGTATTAGAACGGGTGGGGCCATGGCCCCACCCGTCGCTGATTCTGTCAAGCGCTGAACCATCCCCACCGGCGCAGCAAGCCGATGGATGGGTTGGACAAGCCCGCAACGCAAAATCCGATGCCGGCCACGCGAAGACCACGAGTGAACCGGCTGCGCCGACCCTCGCCCAAAGGGTGCTAACCGTGAAGACGGCAATCATATTCGACTGCGAATTTCTCTGCCTTGAGGGCTCGCAACGCAGATTCTGGTGCGCGGCCCACGATCCCGACCCGGTCATCGCCCAGATCGGCGCCGTCAGGCTTGGTCTCGAAGACGACTTTCCTCTGCTCGGCACGCACAAGGCCTATGTCAGGCCGATCGACCGGCTTGGCCAGAGATACGCACTCGACCCGTTCTTCACCAAACTGACCGGCATCACCGAGGACGACATCGACACAATGGGGATCGCGCTGGGAGAAGCCCTTGCGGAGGTCGATCGGTTTTCCGGTGGCGCGCGATTCTGGTCCTGGGGCAAGGACGAACTGAACATGATCGCCATCAGCTGCTATGTCGCGGGCATCCAGCCTTCCATCCCGGCCACTCGGTTTGACAACGCTGTCAAGCTGCTGATCGCCGCCGGGATGCCGATCGAGGATTTGGCGAGGACGCCGAGCAACAAGCTCGCGGGCTATTATGGCGTCGACCACCCGCCATTGCGGGGCCACGACGCGCTCGACGATGCACTGTCTGTTGCCTACACCTTGCAGTACCTGTTGAAGACCGGAAAGCTACGGCCGGATGTTTTCGACCGCCTCTAGCCCGGAAGCGTTGGTGCAGCAGGCGCGTCCGCCGCTCAGATCACCGAATCGGTCCAGCGGACGATCTGTCTGGCGGCATCGCCAAACGCGCTGTCTAGGGCGCCGACATAGGCGGCGTTGCCTTTGCCCGAAACGGGTGCGGTCGCGGTAAAGCTCTTGGAAGCCCGCACCTCGCCGTTGCGGTCGTTGAGCAATCGGACGAACAGATCGACCTCGGCATGTTCACCGCCAGCGACGCGGACCTCGAACGACCGGATCTCGACGATGACCTGATAATCGATCGCCAGGCCCTCGCCCGGTTTGCCGACGCCGGCAAAGCTGCCCGAGCGCTGGAACGTCTCGCCCAGCCGCGCCTGCACGATCAGCGGCAGCCGGTCGGCCCACTGCGCGCCCTTCAGATACTGGATCGACCGGTCGGAAGGCTTGATGACGATGTTCTGGCTATCCAGCGCCTTGAGCGCCGAGGGTTGCGCGATCAGGATCTGCTTGCGGCTATGGCCATGCGCGTCGACCGAAGGCGCGGACAGCTCAAACGTATCGAGCGGCGCGGGACCACCGCCGGGCAGCGCCGCGCAGCTGGCGAGAGCCAAGGCAAGCAATGCCACGCCCGATCTGGACACAATCGACTTCACGCGCGACCCCTGTAGTCCCCGTTATGTATCGACTTCAAAATAACCTGCATGCGCAGTGCCTGTTTCTGGGGCGCAGAGGCGCCGAAGTCAACGCCGCGCCCTGCCATCGAACTGCCGAACCTCGCCGTCACCACCGGAAAGAATGCGCTGCGGATTGCGGCTGAGATCCGTGACCGCCTCCTCGATGCGGCTGATCGAGCGGCGGCTGTCCTGCACCAGCGCCTCGACATTCGACAGGCCCTGGCCCGAGAAACGCGCCAGATTGTCGGTGATAACGCCAAGCCGCGCATTCAGCGTGTCGGCAACCTGCTTGAACGATTTCAGAGTATCCCTGGCGTCGGCCATCACACCGTCGGCCTGCCCCGAGCCGAGCAAGGTATCGACCCTGGCGAGGATGCCGTCGACGCGCACCGAGGCATCGTTGAGCCGCTGCGCCAGCTGCTTGGCGTCCTTGATCGTCTGGTCGATGTCGTCGGCCCGGCCGGCGATCTTGTCGGTCACTTTGGCAATGTCGGCGGCGGCTTTGTCCGCACTTTCGCTGGCCTTCTGGATGTTGGCGAGCGCCGTTCGCACCTGTGCCGGATCGATGCCGTCAAGCACGCCGTCGACCTTGTTCAGCGTACCCTGCGTCTGTTTGGCGAAATCATTGACCGATCCGACCGCCGTATCGACATTCTTTATCACGCCGTCGAGCTGTTGCGAGGTTTGCTTGAGGTTCGCGGTCACCGTGTCGACGTTGGCGACGATGCTCTTGATCTTGTCTCGGTCGACGGCATTGAGCAGGCCTTCCGCCGCCTTCAGCGTGCCATCGAGCTTGCCGGACACGCCCTTCAGTTCGTCAGACAGCGCGCTGACGCTGGACAGGAACTTGTCGATGCCGTCGGCATTCTTGGCCAGCGCATCGGAGAATGTCTGCGCGTTCTGGACAGTCTGCGTCAGCGGCCCGCGAACATCCTTGGTGAAGCCTTCGAGTTCCGAAAGCACCTTGTCGGCACGGGTGAAGATGTTCTGCGCCGTCTGCAACAGGTTGGTCACGGCGGATGGGTTGGCGACGATCTCGGCGACCTTGCCTTCCTTCTCGGCCTGGTCGAGGAGTTTGATTTCCTTGGGGTCGGCGCCCTTGAGTTCGATATTCGCCTGGCCGGTGAGGTTGGCAAGGCCGAGATCGGCCTGCGTCGACTTGGTGATCGGTGTCAGCCGGTCGATTTCGGTGTCCGCTATGGCGACGGTCGGATTGTCGAGGTCGAGATAAACGCGCTTGACCACACCGACCTTGACGCCGTTGAACAGCACCAGACTGCCGGGACCGAGGCCGGAGGCCGAACCTGGAATGCGCACGCGCAGCACCGCGGTCTCGCCCCTGTCACCGATCGCCGCCGTCCAATAGACGAACGCGAAAGCACCCAGGATCGCAACAAGCGTGAAAATGCCGACAATGACGTAGTTGGCTCTGGTTTCCATTGCTTCACTTATGGCTATGCACGTGCGGCAAGATCAAGTTGTCGGGCGCGCTTTCCGCGGAAATAAGACTTTACCCACGGTTCCTCGCTCTTCAGCATGTCGTCTATGGTGCCTTCGACCAGCACTTTCTTGTTGCCGAGCACGGCAACGCGGTCACAAGCCGTGAACAGCGTGTCGAGGTCGTGCGTGACCATGTAGACGGTCAGGTCCATCGTATCGCGCAGCTTGACGACCAGTTCGTCGAACTCCGCCGCGCTGATCGGATCGAGGCCCGACGTCGGCTCGTCGAGAAAGACGATGTCCGGATCGAGTGCCAAGGCGCGCGCAAGTGCTACGCGCTTGATCATGCCGCCCGACAGCTCGGAGGGAAATTTCCGCGCCGCATCCGGCGGCAGCCCGACCAGCTCGATCTTCAGCAGAGCCAGCTCGTCCATCAGCTTTTTCGGCAGGTCGAGATATTCGCGCATCGGCACCTGCACGTTCTCCTGCACGGTCAGGGCCGAAAACAGCGCGCCATGCTGGAACAGCACGCCAAGCCGCATGTCGACGCGAAGGCGCTCCATGTCGCTCGCTTTATCGACATCGACGCCGAACAACTTGATCGTTCCGGATTGCTTGCGCAGCAGGCCAAGGATTGTACGCAACAGCACCGATTTGCCAGCACCCGAGGCGCCGACAAAGCCCAGTATCTCGCCGCGCCTGATGTCGAGGGACAGCTTGTCGAGGATGAGCTTGTCGTCAAGGGACACCGTGATGTCGTGCGCGGAAAGCACGATATCGCCCTCGTCCGCGTTGCCGACCGCTGTGCTCGCCAGCTTCCTGTCTCGCAGCTTCATCTCAGAACTCGATCGCTGCGTAGAAGATGGCGAAAAGCCCATCCAGGATGATGACGATAAAGATCGACTTCACCACCGACGCTGTCACGTGCTGGCCGAGCGATTCGGCGCTGCCGCCGACCTTCATACCCTCGACCGAGGCGATCGTGCCAATGATCATGGCCATGAAGGGCGCCTTGATCAGGCCGGCAAAGATGGTGCTGAGGTCGATGGCGACGCGCAGCCGGTCGATAAACGCCGCCGGGGTGATGCCGGAATAAAGCCAGGCGGCGGCCATACCGCCGCCAAGTGCGGCGAAATTGGCGATGATGGTCAGGCAAGGCAAGGCGATGACAAGCGCGACCAGCCGCGGAAACACAAGAACGCCGATCGGGTTGAGGCCGATGACCTTCAGCGCGTCGACCTCCTCACGCATCTTCATCGAGCCGATCTCAGCGGTGATCGCGCTGCCGGAGCGGCCGGCGATCATGATGGCCGTCATCAGCACGCCGAGCTCGCGCAGGATCAGCACGCCGACCAGGTCGACGACCAGCAGGTCGGCGCCGAAATAGCTGAGCTGGTAGGCGCCTTGCTGGGCGACGATGGCTCCAACGATCGCCGACATCAGCACAACCACCGGAATGGCGCCGACCCCCATGCGATCGATCTGGTTGAAAATCGCCGCCGGGTTGACGCCGTGGCCGCGGCCGAGCTTCATCTGCGCGCCGCGAATGGTGGCACCCAGAATATTCATCGAAGCGAGGAAATCGTCACGCATCTCGTAGACGCGTCGGCCGATCAGCTCCAGTGCCCGAATGACGATGTTGGGCGGTCGCTCCGGCCCGGATTCGGGCTCGCGCCGGACAGCTTCGGCGACCGCGTCGAGCAGGATGGAAGCGATCTCGCTTTGGCCCTGCATCCGAACCTCGACGTTCTTCTTCTCGAAGGCGCTGACCAGCCGGTCGATCAGCCAGGCACCAGCGGTGTCGATCTTCTCGATATGAGAAAGATCCAGCGCCAAGGTCTTGAAGCCGCTTCGTTTCTCGATGCTGCGCATGTCGGCGTCGATCAGCGCCACGGTCCGCGTCGTCCAGATTCCGGAAAACGCGCAGCCGAGAACGCCGCCCTCCTCGCCAACAGCCACACGCGGTTGGTGGTCAGCCTCCGAGGCGGCGGTGCCGCTTGCGTCGCGCTTGCCGATGGTCAACATGGCGTCCTGTTTAGCCTGATGGGTCCGACCTTGTCGATTTGCCGACAACCCTATCTCGCACAGCCGGAGCAGAAAAATATGGCGCGTGTCATTTCGGTTGAGGCGGAACGTTTTCCCATCGCCGGCACCTTTACCATTTCGCGCGGCTCCAAGACCGAGGCCGAGGTCATCACCTGCACGATCAGCCAGGATGGTCATAGCGGTCGCGGCGAATGCGTTCCCTACAAACGCTACGGCGAGACCATGGACGGCGTGCACGCCGCGATAGAGGCCATGCGCGAGCCGGTCGCCAGCGGCATCGGCCGCACCGCCCTGCTCGGCGCCATGCCGGCGGGAGCCGCCCGCAACGCCGTCGATTGCGCCCTGTGGGACCTCGAAGCCAAGATCAGCGGCAAGCCGGTGGCGAACGCGATCTGGCCGGCTTCGCCGCATCCGCTCGAAACCGCCTACACGCTATCGCTGGGCGAACCCGAGGCGATGGCCGCCCAGGCCCGTGCCAACGCCGGACGACCGCTGCTGAAGGTCAAGATCGGCGGTGACAACGACATCGCCCGCATCCGGGCGGTGAGGCAGGCCGCGCCTCGAAGCCGAATCATCCTCGATGCCAACGAGGGCTGGACCGACGATAACATCGTCGCGAATCTCGCCTTTGCCGCGGAGCAAGGCATTGCGCTCGTCGAGCAGCCCCTGCCCGCCGGCCAGGACGAGATCCTGCGCCACATCGCGCATCCGCTGCCGATCTGCGCCGATGAAAGCGTGCATGAGGCGAAGAACCTTGAAACACTGGTCGGCCTCTACGATGCCGTCAACATCAAGCTCGACAAGTCCGGCGGACTGACGGCGGCGCTCCTGCTGCGTGACCGCGCCCGCGAACTGGGGTTTGGCATCATGGTCGGCTGCATGGTCGGCACGTCGCTGGCGATGGCGCCGGCGGTGCTGCTCGCCCAGGACGCCGATTTCGTCGACCTCGACGGTCCGCTGCTACTTGCCCGCGACCGTGTGCCGGGTCTCGTCTACCAGGGGTCGCTCGTTTCCCCCCCGGACCGGCAGCTTTGGGGCTGAGCGCGCCGCAAATCCGATCAGCGCCAAGCCGACGATCGCGATCGGGATCATCGCCCAGAAACCATTGACGCCGAGACGGTCGTAGAGCGGGCCGGACGCAAGCGTGACGGCAGCCATGAAGAAGCCGTTGAAGAAATAGGCGATGCCTTGCGCGGCACCCGTACGCTCCTCGGAGACGGTCTCGGCGATCATTTTCTGCAGACCGATCAGCACCATCGCGACCGACACCGAATGCAGCGACTGGACGGCGAAGAAGCCGGCTGTGCCCAGGCCGAACGGCCATACCAATGGAAAGATTATCCAGCGCACGATCGAGCCGATGCCGGCGATCGCCATCACCTTGACGACGGACACGGAGGCGAAAATACGATTGAAAAACAAAAACATGCAGACTTCGGACACGACCCCCCAGGCCCACAGGAGGCCGACCACGGAATCGCTGATGCCGATCGACTTCCAGTAGATGGAAACGAAGCCGTAGAGGAAGGCGTGGCTGGCGGTGATGATGCCGACGCCAAAGGTGAAGTAGAGGAAATAGGCGTTGAACAGGCTCGGCGCCGCGTGCTGGATTTCCGCCGCCGACAACGGCGAGGCCTTGCGCGGCCGCCCCATGCACGGCGCGAACAGGGCAGCGCCAAGCGCCGCGGCTAGCGCCAGGACTATGATCACCGGCACGGCTTTGGCTCCAGCCGCCGCCAGGATGAACCCGCCCACGACATTGGCGCAGAGATAGGAGATCGAACCCCATTTGCGCATAGCGGTGTAGTTCGAGCCGAAGCGGCGCACCCCGGACAACGCCAGCGAATCGGCCATGGGCGAGTGTGGCGTCCACACGATCGTCAAAAGCAGCGATACGACCAGCACGATCGCATAGGTCGCCGGCAGGAAATAGCCGGTCGATATGATCATCGTTGCCGCGACCAGCGCGATATAGACGTTGGCGCGGTCCTTCGCCCGGTCGGCAAGTGCCGTCAGCATCGGCGTCGTCACGACGCGCAGGAACATCGGCGCGGCAAGGATCACGGCGATCTGTTCGGCGCCGAAACCTTTCGCCTGCAGCCACAGCGGAAAATAGGGCAGATGCGTGCCTTGCGACACGAACAACGTCGCGAAAATCAGACTCATGCGCAGTTCGAAATGGCGCGGCTTGACGAGCTGTTCTGGCGAAAGCGGCGGCAGGGACATGAATCGATCCAATTACGCCGCGTACGATCGGCCGGCGACGTGGATCGAACCCTTAACATGGCGGAAAACCAGACGAAACCGGCTGGACCAATCGATCAACGTTAAAAACGTCGCGCCTTCCCCTCAGGCCGCCTGCCCGACCCGATCGATGAGCATCGGGATGAAGGGTTCGTCCAGCGACTCCGGCAGCACCTGCGCCCAGGTCAGGATTTCCATCCGGCCATCGAAGTGCTCGACCACGGCCGTGCAGCTTTCCACCCAGTCGCCGGTGTTGATGTAGCGCACGTCATCGAAATTCTCGATCGCGGCATGGTGGATATGGCCGCAGATGACGCCATCGACATGCGATCGGCGGGCCTCTTCGGTCAACACGGTCTGGAACGAGCCGATGAAATTGACGGCTTTCTTGACCTTGACCTTGGCCCAGGACGAGAACGACCAGTAAGGCAGGCCGAGCAATTGGCGCAACCGCGTCACCACGCGGTTGACGATCATCGCCGTGTCATAGGCATGATCGCCGAGATAGGCGAGCCAGCGTTGATTGTGGACGACGGTGTCGAACTGGTCGCCATGGATGACGAGCATGCGCTTGCCGTCGGCTGTTTCATGGATGGCGCGGTCGGCGACGACGATGCCGCCGAAATGCACGCCCTGGAACTGGCGCGCGAATTCGTCGTGGTTGCCGGCGATATAGGTGATGTTGGCGCCCTTGCGGGCCTTGCGCAGCAATTTCTGCACGACGTCATTGTGGCTTTGCGGCCAGTGCCAGCTCCGCCGCAGCCGCCAGCCGTCGACGATATCACCGACCAGATAGATGATGTCGGCATCGTGGTAGCGCAGGAAATCGATCAGGAATTCGGCCTTCGCCGCCTTCGAGCCGAGATGGACATCGGAAATGAACATGCTGCGGAAAGTGCGGGGCTCTTGGCCTGACATCGCGATTTCACCTTGCTTTCGCGCAGCCTATGCCCCGATTCATGCAACAACCGTATGACGGTTGCGATTGGTCCAGCCTAGGGACTAGCTTGCCGGGCAAATCACAGGAGAAATCGTCATGGATCTCGGTATCCGCGGGAAGAAGGCCATCGTCTGCGCTTCGAGCAAGGGGCTTGGAAAAGGCTGCGCCATGGCGCTGGCCGAGGCCGGTTGCGATATCGTCGTCAACGGCCGCAACGCCGAGCTGGTGGCGAAAACCGCCGCCGAGCTGCGCCAGCGCTATGGCGTGACGGTGACGGAAGTCGTCGGCGACGTTTCGAAGCCGGAGGTGCAGAAGGCGCTGCTCGCCGCCTGTCCCGAACCCGACATCCTGGTCAACAACAATGGCGGCCCGCCGCTTCGCGATTTCCGCGAGCTCGATCGCGCGAAGATCCTCGAAGGCGTCACCCAGAACATGGTGACGCCGATCGAACTGGTGCAGGCCGTTGTCGACGGCATGGCGAAGCGCGGCTTTGGCCGCATCGTCAACATCACCTCGCTGTCGGTCTACGTCCCTATCCCTGGCCTCGACCTGTCGTCGGGCGCGCGCGCCGGCCTGACCTCGTTCCTTGCCGGTGTGGCGAGAACGGTGATCGACCGCAACGTCACCATCAACAGCCTTCTGCCGGGCAAGCTCGACACCGACCGGCTGCGCGGTCCGCATGAAGCCGGCACCGTGGAAGATCCAGCCGCGGCAGCCGCCCGCAAGACCCGCATCAGCGCCGACGTGCCGGCCAAGCGGCTCGGCACGCCGGAGGAGTTCGGCCAGATCTGCGCCTTCCTGTGCTCGGTCCATGCCGGCTATCTGACGGGCCAGAACATACCGGTCGATGGCGGTCTCTACGTCAGCGCCTTCTGATCACCTTGGATGGCGAAACCGAAGAAAATCCGTCCAAGTAGCTGAAATAGATCGGATATTCCTGTCTCGCCAATGTGAAGCGCGATTGCGTCATTTGGCGTCTCGAAAAACCGCGGCCGCATGCTAAGAAGGGTTTGAGACAGAGCGCAGGGAGGGCCGGAATGAGCGGCGAGAACAAGAACACGGCACGTTCGGACCTCGACGAAGCCGCCCTCTACTTCCACAAGCACCCGACCCCGGGAAAACTCGAAATCCAGGCAACCAAGCCGCTCGGCAACCAGCGCGACCTGGCGCTGGCCTATTCGCCGGGCGTGGCGGCCCCTTGCCTGGAGATTCGCGACAATCCGGCGACCGCCGCCGACTATACGGCACGCGCCAACCTGGTCGGCGTTGTCTCTAATGGCTCGGCCGTGCTCGGCCTCGGCAATATCGGCCCGCTGGCCTCCAAGCCGGTGATGGAAGGCAAGGCGGTGCTGTTCAAGAAGTTCGCCGGCATCGATGTCTTCGACATCGAGATCGACGCTCCTGAGATCGAGCGCATGGTGGAAACCGTCGCCGCTCTCGAACCCACTTTCGGCGGCATCAACCTCGAGGACATCAAGGCGCCCGAGTGCTTCGAGGTCGAGGAAAGGCTGAAAGCCCGTATGAGCATACCGGTGTTCCACGACGACCAGCATGGCACCGCCATCATTGTCGCCGCCGCCGTGCTCAACGGGCTGGAATTCGCCGGCAAGACCATATCGGACATCAAGGTCGTCACCTCCGGGGCGGGCGCGGCCGCCCTCGCCTGCCTGAACCTGCTGGTTTCGCTCGGCGTGCGGGTCGAGAATATCTGGGTCACCGACCGTTTCGGCGTCGCCTACAAGGGCCGCGTCGAGGAAATGGATCGCTGGAAAGACCCCTATGTGAAGGACACCGAGGCGCGCACGCTGGCCGATGTAATTCCCGGCGCCGATGTCTTCCTCGGCCTCTCGGCGGCCGGCGTCCTGAAGCCGGAACTGCTGCAGCACATGGCGCCAAAACCATTGATCCTGGCGCTGGCCAACCCCAATCCCGAGATCATGCCGGAAGAGGCACGCGCGGCGCGTCCTGATGCGATGATCTGCACCGGCCGGTCCGATTTTCCCAATCAGGTCAACAATGTCCTGTGCTTTCCCTACATCTTCCGGGGCGCGCTTGATTGTGGCGCCAGCGCCATCAACGAAGAAATGAAGATGGCTGCCGTGCGGGCCATCGCCGCCCTTGCCCGTGAAGAGCCCTCGGACGTCGCCGCGCGCGCCTATTCGGGCGAGACGCCAATCTTCGGGCCCGAATTCCTCATCCCCTCGCCCTTCGACCCCAGGCTCATCCTGCGCATCGCGCCGGCCGTTGCCAAGGCTGCCTGCGACACCGGCGTGGCGACACGGCCGATCACCGATTTCGCCGCCTATATCGACAAGCTCAACCGTTTCGTCTTCCGCTCCGGCCTGGTGATGAAGCCGGTGTTCTCATCCGCCAAGGCATCGAGCGCCAAGCGCGTCATCTATGCCGACGGCGAGGACGAGCGCGTGCTGCGCGCCGCCCAGGTGGTGCTTGAGGAAGGCATCGCCGAGCCGATCCTGATCGGCCGTCCGCATGTCATCGAGGTCAGGCTGAAGCGCTACGGGCTGCGCATCAGGCCGGGCGTCGATTTCGGCCTGATAAACCCGGAAGACGATCCGCGCTACCGCCACTACGTCGATCTCCTGATCGAACTCGCCGGCCGGCGCGGTGTCACGACGGAGGCCGCGCGCACCATGGTGCGCACCGACAACACGGTGATCGCCGCCCTGGCGCTGAAGCGCGGTGATGCCGACGCCATGGTCTGCGGGCTTGAAGGGCGCTTCGAGCGGCACCTGCGCAACGTGACGCTGATCATCGGGCCACGCGCCGGCATCAAGGACCATGACCTGTCGACGCTGTCGATGCTGATCTCGCAACGCGGCATCATTTTCCTCACCGACACCCATGTCTCCGTCGACCCTACGGCCGAGGAGATCGCCGAGATGACCGTGCTGGCGGCCGAGGAAATCCAGCGCTTTGGCATCGAACCGAAGGCGGCCCTTCTGTCACATTCGGATTTCGGCTCGCGCGACTCGCCAAGCGCGCTCAAGATGCGGCATGCAGCGGCTATCCTGGCGCGCATCGCGCCGGAACTGCAGTGCGACGGCGAAATGCATGCCGATTCCGCTTTGTCGGAGCCTCTGCGCCAGCGTGTCTATCCGCATTCGCGGCTGAAGGGCGAAGCCAATCTGCTGGTGTTCCCGAACCTCGATTCGGCCAACATCACGCTGACGGCGCTGCGCGCCATGATGGATGCGCTGCATGTCGGGCCGATCCTGCTCGGCACCGACAAGCCGGCGCACATACTGACGCCGTCGGTCACGTCGCGCGGTGTCGTCAACATGACGGCGCTGGCCGTGGTGGAGGCCGCGCACAAGGCGCAAGCGATCGCCAATCTGGACTAAGCCGATCCCTACGTTTCGCCTTGGCCAACAGGGCAGCTTGCCGTCTTGTGCCGGCCCGTTGCAAAGCCGGGGTGTTGCGGACCGGCAACTTGCGATTGCGGAAATTCGGCGGCCGACGGAAGCGGATTTCGCAGGGAAGGCCAACCTGATATTGTTGTGCATCTGATCTGACGGTGAGGACGTCATGAAGGGCCTGCTGTTTGCATCAACATTGCTGTCGCTGATTGGTGGTCAGGCTCTCGCCGCCGACGGCATCAGTGCCGAGCCCGCAACCGTCCACGACTGGTCAGGCGTCTATGTCGGCGGGCAGATTGGCTACGGTTTTGGAACGACCGGCGCGAGTTTCAGCTCGCCCAATACGCCTGGTTTTCAAGCCAGCCAGGACTATGACATAGATGGTTTCTTGGGCGGTATTCAGGTCGGGTATAACTACCAGCTCAATTCGTTGGTTCTCGGCATCGAAGCTGACATTGCGGGAGCGGACATCAAGGGACATTCAGACGAGATCAATGTCGGTGTCCGTGGTGACACATATGACACTAAGGTGGATTGGTTTGGGACGCTGCGTGGCAAGGCTGGGTATGCGTTCGACAGCACCCTGATCTATGGAACCGGTGGCCTGGCTTACGGAAGCGTCGAAAACCGGTATCTTGACGGACCCTTTAATAGCTTTTCAGAGAAGAGCACCAAAACTGGCTGGACCCTCGGCGCAGGGCTGGAGCAGGCATTCACTGATCATTGGTCCGCGAATTTCGAATATCTTTATATCGATCTGCGTAACCAGACCATCGACTATGGTGGCAGCAACACCGAGTTCGACAACACGTTCAGTACGGTTAAGATCGGCATGAACTACAAGTTCTGACAACCATCCGAAATAGACGATTAACCGCGAACGGGGTAGCTTGTCGACCACAGGCAAGCGGGATTGCAGGCGGATGACAAGCGCAGGGTTGAAGCGGGCGCATGCTGCGATGCTGCTCGGCCTGCTGCTGTCCGGCGCCACCATTACCGAGCCACAGGCCGCTTCGCGGGTCTGCCGTCAGCTGGAGGCCGATCTTGCCGCGGCTTCTCGTGGCGGTGACGGTGGTCCGGCCATGATCCGGAAATACGATGCCGCGATCGACCGGCAGCGCGAACAGATCTCTAAGGCCCGCGACCAGGCAAGCAACGCCGGTTGCGGGTTTTCGTTGTTTTCCCGCAACGTCAACCGATGCGCCGGGCTCAACGCCACCATCGAGCGCATGAATGCCAATCTCGACGGTCTGCAGGCCAAGCGTGCCCAACTCGCCGGTGGCGGCGGATCGCGCCGCGACCGTGGCCGTATCCTGGCCGCGCTCGATGCCAATGGCTGCCCTGACGACACGGTTGCGCCACGCCGCGACCCGCTGCAGGAAGCGGACCGCGGAGAAGAAGACGGCACTGCGAACCTGTTCGACCAGCTTTTCGGCAACGACAACCAGCAGAGTGATCCGCTCGACCAGTCAGAGGGTTCCGGCGAGGGACGCAATGTCCGTCGCATACTGAACCAGCCCGGCATTCCCGACTTCCCGAGCAGCGGCGGTGAGTTCCACACCACTTGCGTGCGCACCTGCGACGGCTATTTCTTCCCGATGTCGAACGCCGCCTCGGTCGGCGACTTCGAGCGTGACCAGAAGAATTGCGAATCGAGCTGTCCCGGCACCGAGATGCAGGTCTTCTATTCACGCGGCATGGACGACGATTCGGCCTCGATGACGTCGTCCGCTACTGGCAGGCCTTACGCCGAATTGCCGACCGCCTATCTCTACAAACAGACCAACGTGTCGCGGCCGCCGGCCTGCGGCTGCAATGCCGCGCAGAATTTTCAGATCATTGGCGGCAACCCGCCGCCCCCGCAACAGTCACAGCCCGAAACGGACGCGGCGACGTTCGTTCCCGTGCCGGCATCCAAGCCCGATCCGGGTGCCGACCCGGAGACGTTGGCCAACATGGAAGGCGGGCTCGACCGGGAGGCCATCAAGCGGCTCTCCGCCAAGCCGGTGACGCCGCCCGTGTCGGCTGTACCGCCCGAGCAGCGCAAGGTCAGGGTCGTCGGGCCAACGTTCCTTCCCGACCCATCAGCGGCAATAAATCTGCAAGCTCCGGCCCCGAAGGCAGTCCAGTAAGGGCAAGTCTCAGCGGCATGAACAGCCCCTTGCCCTTGCGCCCGGTCGCTTCCCTGATTTTGCCGGTCCAGTCCTTCCAGACCGTGCCGTTCCAGGGCTCCTCCGGCAGCAGATCGAATGCCTGTCCGAGAAACTCACGATCATCATCGGAGAATTCCGGTCTGTCGCGTGCCCCCTCGCGCAGGATGCGCCACCAGCCTGCCGCGTCGGCCAGCCGGTCGAGATTGCCGCGCACCGCCAGCCAGAACGGCTCGGCCTGTTCGCCCGAGATGCCCAACACCATCAGCCTGTCGCGCGCTTCGTCGAACGGCATATGGTGCAACAGCACGCGGTTCAGCACGAACAGTTCGTCCGGATCGAACTTCGCCGATGATTTCGAGGTCGCCGCGGGGTCGAAATGGCCAGCGAGCTCGGTCAGATCATGCGCGGCCGCGACATTTTCCGACGTGCCGACCAGGACGGCCAGCGAAGCAACGGCCATCGGCTCGATGCCGTCCTCACGCAGGCTCTCGATGGAGAGCGCCCCGGTGCGCTTCGACAGCCCCTCGCCCGACACGGTAGTCAAGAGATTGTGGTGGCCGAAGACAGGCGGCTCGGCGCCCAGCGCCTTGAACAGCGCGATCTGCACACCGGTGTTGGTGACGTGGTCGTCACCGCGGATGACATGGCTGACGCCCATCTCGATGTCGTCGACGACGGAGGGCAGCGTGTAGAGATAAGTGCCGTCCTCGCGCACCAGCACCGGATCCGAGAGCGAAGCGAGATCGACCGTTTCCTCGCCACGCACCAGATCGTTCCAATGGACCTCGGTCCGTTCGGGCTGCAGCGCATCCCCGGTGAAGTTGGGAAGCAGAAAGCGCCAGTGCGGCCGGCGTCCGTCGGCCTGGTATTCGGCCACCTGCTCATGTGTCAGCGCCAAGGCTTCGCGACCATAGACCGGCGGCAAGCCGCGCGTGCGGCGCACCTTGCGCCGGAGATCGAGTTCTTCCGGCGTTTCGTAACAGGCATAGAGAACGCCCGTCGCCTTCAGCCGTTCGACCGCCGCGTCATAAATCTCGAAGCGCCGCGACTGATATTCGGTGGCGTCCGGAAAAATGCCCAGCCAATGCAGGTCGTAGAGGATGGCGTCAGCGAATTCCTGCTTCGAGCGGGCGATGTCTGTGTCGTCGAAGCGCTGGATGAAGCGGCCCTTGTTGTTGAGGGCAAACAGCCAGTTGAACAGAGCGGTGCGCGCATTGCCTATGTGGATGCGGCCGGTCGGTGATGGGGCGAAACGAACGGTAACTGTCATGAGCGGGGCGTACCGGATGCCTTTGTGATTGACAAGATGCGCCCCCGCACCGTGCCGCAGACATAGAACATGGCGCGCGCAATGAAAAGACCGAGGGAAATGCGAGACCTCCCGACAAGATCAGATCATTGGAAGCGATCAGCGGCCGAAGTCGTCGGAGCTGAGGCGGGTCCAGCGGTCGCCCATCAATCCGCCGATGAAGATATCGCCGGAGCGAACCGCTTGCGTGACCTCGGGGATGCGCGAGCGCACCATCGTCCCCCCGGCATAGCGGAAGAAAACATTCTTATAGCTGAAGAGCTGCGGCATGAATCTGCTCTGCGTCTGCCCGATGATGCCGGCGCAACCCATGGTCCACGCGTCCGCGATCAGGCCATCCAGCGTTGCACCCCAGTGAGATCCAGTGGCCTGGATCTGCAAAAGGTTCGCCATGCCGCCAGCCTGTCCGTAGAAAGCGTAGCAACCGAGCATTTTACCGGCTTCGTCGTAGGTCCCGCCGAAGTGAAGCGGGCCATCGGCCCGCTTCTCGGACGCCAGCGCGAGCAGCCGTGGGAGCTCGCCGTCCTGCCAACGCGGTCGGAGCGAGTAGTCGGACACCAGGGTCGGCAACCGCTCCGCAAACTGCGCGGCATCCATAGACTCGCGATGGACCCGGTGTGACGAGGAATGCTGGACGGATGGCTCGAACCTTTTTTTCGTAAAGGCGTCGAATGCCTTGGCGCAAGGATCGAGCGCGAAGCGAGACAGGCTCGGCCATTTGCCGCGCACCACGGCGGAGGCCACCGCGGCCGGCCGGAAAATGCGGGTCCACCCCAGACAATGTGCCGGCAGGAGCTGGTATTTCATCGGACGGGCGAAAGCCAGGGATACCCGGTTGGCTGAATCGGTCAGATACAGATCGAATTCGCCTTGATGCAGGGCACGCAGCAATTGCGGTCCAGCCGAGCCGTGATCGGTGCCGGGATCGGCCATCAGCGGTCCGATGATCGCAGCATTCAACACCGCTCCGTTGAGCTCGTAGCGGGCTTTAAGGACACCGAGGAAGCCACCCAGATCGCCCTGCGGGTTGATCTGGACAAGAGCATTGTTCGCGCCGGACGGGCCGGCAGGGTCGAGATAGATCTTTCGCATATACTCGGCCGTCTCCGCGATCGCGCGATCGAGGAGACGGCGCCGGCGACGAAACTTCGTCAGGAAGAGCGCGGCGACGCGCTCGAGATCTTCTGCTGCAAGCGGTCGAACCGAGCCGTGCTGAGTTGCCAGCACGGTCGGCGCAGCCACCGGTTCGGCATTTGTGGAAACAAGAGGCATCGTGAAGCCGAAATCCTGCGCTGGTCAAATCTGATCCCAGGATAGGCACGTACCATCTCTGGATTGCTTTTGAGTAAATGCAGCACAACCAATGGTAGAGGCAACGTGTCACGGCCAACGTCAAACAAGACGTCTCAAAGCTAGGGATGCCGCATGCGCATAGGTCACTCTAGCGGATAGCGCCTGATGGAAATGGCCTCCGGCCGAAACCGGAGGCCGCCCAATTCAGATGACCAGTCCCTTGGTCAGCTCGAGCGCCTGGCGCTCGAACAGGCGACGGTAGATGCCACCCTTCAGCCGGATCAGCTCGTCATGCGAGCCTTCCTCGACGATGTTGCCGCGGTCGAAGACCAGCAGCCTGTCGAGCGCCCGCACCGTCGATAACCGGTGCGCGATGACCAGAGTCGTGCGGCCGACCATCAGGCGTTCCATCGCCTGCTGGATCAGCACCTCCGATTCCGAATCGAGGCTCGAGGTCGCCTCGTCCAGGATCAGGATGCGCGCATCGGCCAGGAAAGCGCGCGCGATTGCCACACGCTGCCGCTCGCCGCCCGACAGTTTGACCCCGCGTTCGCCGACCAGCGTGCCGTAGCCTTTCGGCAGGCTGGTGATGAAGTCATGCGCGCTCGCCAGGCGTGCGGCATGCTCGATCTCCTCCTGCGTCGCGCTGGGCCTGGCATAGGCGATGTTCTCGGCCAGGGACCGGTGGAACAGGATCGGCTCCTGCTGGACGATGGCGATCTGCCCGCGCAGTGACGCCTGCGCCACCTCGGAGATGTCCTGGCCGTCGATCAGGATCTTGCCGGCATTCACGTCATAGAGCCGCTGGATGAGCTTGACGAAGGTCGTCTTGCCCGAACCCGAGTGACCGACGAGCCCGACACGTTCACCCGGCGCGATATCGACCGAAAAGTCGCGGTAGAGCGGCGACCGGTGACTGCCGTAATGAAAGGTGACATTGTCGAAGTGGATGGCCCCTCGTGTGATCCGGATCGGCTGGGCGCCGGGCAGGTCTTCGATGCCAAGCGGTTCGGACTGGAAATCGACCAGTTCCTCCATGTCGTTGATCGAGCGTTGCAAATTGCGGATATGCGTGCCGATATCGCGCAAATAGCCCTGCAGCACGAAGAACGAGGTCAACACGAAAGCGACGTCGCCGGCGCTCGCCTGCCCCCACGACCAAAGCAGCAGCGCCAGACCGATAACGGCGGCGCGCATGACCAGCAGCAGCACCCCTTGCGTCGTGCCGTTGACGGTGCCGCGCACCCAGGTGCGCCGCGTGCGCGTACGCCATTTGGCGACAACCTTGGCGAGGCGGCGCTCCTCGCGCTCCTCGGCGCCAAAGCCCTTGACCACGGCGTTGCAGCTCACCGCGTCGGCCAGCGAGCCGCCGAGGCGCGTGTCCCAGGTGTTGGCGAGCCGTGCCGCCGGCGCGACATAGCCGAGCGACAGCATCGCCGTCACCATGATGAACAGCACCGAGCCGGCGGCGACGACCACGCCCATCAGCGGCCAGAACCAGCCAAGCAACAGCGTCGAGCCGACGAGCATGACCACCGACGGCAGTAGCGCGATCAGGATGGTGTCGTTGAGCAGATCTAGCGCCCACATGCCGCGCGTCACCTTGCGCACGGTCGAGCCGGCAAACGAGTTGGCGTGCCAGTCGGTGGAAAAGCGCTGGACACGATGGAAGGCATCGGCGGCGATCTCGGCCATCATCTTCAGCGTCAGTTCGACGATGCCCATGAAAGCAAGGTTGCGCAGCACCACGCCGGTCAATGCCAGGGCCATCAGGATGAAGAACGCCGTCATCGCGGCATTCCAGGCAATGGCGTCCGCGCCGGCGCTGCTGGCGACGGCATCGACCAGCCGGCCGGAATAGAGCGGCGTCAGGACGTCTGCCAACGTCGACAGCAGGAAACCACCCATGATCAGCGAAAGCCGCCAGGGCTGGCGCCGCCAATGGATGAAGGTGAAACCCAGAACGCTGCGAAAGGCGCTCGCGCGCAAATCGATCTTGAAACGAGCCATGATGTCATTCGGGCGCAAACGAGCCCGATCCCAGTAAGGTCGAAAATTGCGGTATTATGGCGCAAACGCCACGGGCCAATCGAAGCCACTATTCCTAGATCACAGGAGGGAACCGTGAGCTAGGAGAAGCGCCGTGCGGGCGCAAGCGGCATTGGCCGCATTAATCAGCATCATTGCCGTAGCGGTGATATCTAGCGAATTCGGCCGCTATGAAGCGACCGATACAAATTCGCTTGGACAACCTCACGTCGACCCAGACATAGTCAAGGTTGACGCTATTGTAGCGGTGACAAAACTGGGTGCGCCTGGTTTTCCCAAAACCGTCGTCATAGATGACGATCCCCCAGACATACAGGAAACGATCAGTTTCCTCCCACAATTCGCCCGGGTCGGTACTGCCGATTTCCCTAACGTTGATTTCTATGCCGCCCTGAATCATGTGCCCGGAAGGCGGAAGTACGTTTCGCCCCTCGCATTTAGTCTCATCCGGATGGAAGTCATCCAGTCGCTTATCCATGCTGAACTCGTGTTCGATCCGCCACTTTATTTCTCGGGCGGGCAAGTTACCGGCGTTGGATATTTTGATTTGCGCCACGCATTGGAATGGCCCCTTGTCTCCAGGGAGACGGGCGCGCCCGCGTTCGTTATGCGCATGCACGCCATATGGTTCTACGCTCAAGTAGGCACGTTGGAGCGTTCTAGTGTCTTCCGCAGCCGTCTCGCGAATCCGGCGGGTTTCCAGCCAGAGGAGCACGGTGGATCCACCAAGAACTATGGTGAACGCGGCAAGGACAGCCGTAAAGAAAGCGACCGGGTCAGTCGTCAACCGTATCCAGAAGGTTTCATCGAGTGGCTGCTTAAGGTCGCTGGCGCCGCTGGCTTGATCATACTGGGCATTCCCTTGGCCTTGTTCTTGAACAAGGGGATGGAATAGATATCCAACGTTCAGAGTGATGAGCCAGACATAGCTCCAAAACAGGAGCAATACGGCCATCCGGCGTAACCATACCCGCATTGCGCCCCTCGACCGCTAGATATCCTCTAGCGTTACGCCCTCACGGCCAGTGGCGGCAAGGGCCGCCAAGAAGAAATGCGCGGACATAGTTGCGCGCGCCAGTTTGTTGGCGATGCTTGCCTTTGTTTCATTGAAGCCGTGCGCTTTGAGCCGTTCCGCCAGGTCGTCATATGTCAGGTCTGCGCGCTTCAGCTCGACCTTCAGATGACGCGCGGCACGTTCGGCCCATTCCTTCTCGGTCTTTGCGAATGTCATGCGGTTTCCAATCTCATATTCGGAGACTGGTTATCATATACGATAATTTCATGTTGACAATGATACCACATACGGTAAGGTGTTCTCAGAAACGAGAACACCGTGGCCCAACATTTCCTCCTCTCTTCGGCAGCAAAGACCCTGAGCCTCGCTCAGGTCTTCCGCATGTCCGATGCGGAAGCGGAAACGGTGTTCCGCAAGGTCCGTTGGTCTGAGACGAATGGCGAACCGGTTTGCCCGGCATGCGGCGGCGTCGATGCTTACGATTGCCGCCGCCCGAATGGCGCCAGCCGCTTCCGTTGCCGCGCTTGCCAGAAGGATTTCAGCATTACCTCCGGCACGCTCTTCGCCTCGCACAAGCTGCCCCTGCGCGGCTATCTGGCGGCCATTGCGATCTTCTGCAATGAGGTCAAGGGCAAGAGCATGCTCGCCATGTCTCGCGACCTGGGCCTGTCCTACAAGGCGGCTTTCGTTCTCTGCCACAAGATGCGCGAAGCGATGGCGGAGGAAATGAAGGGTCGCAGCATCGGCGGCGAAGGCAAGGTTGCCGAGGTCGATGGCGGCTATTTCGGCGGCTACGTGAAACCGGCCAACCGCAAGGAAAACCGTATCGACCGGCGGCTTTTGGAAAACCAGAACGGCAAGCGCAAGTCCGTCATCATCATCCGCGAGCGCAACGGCAATTCGTTGCCGGCAGTGTTCGGCACGGAAGGCGCGGCGCTGAATTGGATCAAGTCGCGGATCGTAGACGGCACGGTCGTCAACGCCGACGAAGCGGCGTCATGGAATGGCCTGCATTCGCGGTTCGAAATGAAGCGCATCAACCATCAAGAGGCTTACAGCGCGGACGGCGCTTGCACCAATATGGCCGAGGGATATTTCAGCCGGCTGCGTCGCGCCGAAGTCGGCCACCATCATCATATCGCTGGCGTCTATCTGCTCCGCTACGCTCAGGAAGCGGCATGGCGCGAAGACAACCGTCGCAACACCAATGGCGAACAAGTCCAACGCGTGGCCGGCAATGCCTTGAAGCGTAAGCCTTCGGTCGATTTCACCGGCTACTGGCAGCGCCGCAAGGCGGCGTAAAAGGCGGAAAAATTACCAGAAAACCGAAGCGCCCTACTTCAACGCGTGGTAAAAGCATTCTAGTTTGCTCAAACCATCAGATGGCAGCGGGGAATTCATGCGTTATGCAGTTTGGAATAACAAGGGTGGCGTTGGCAAGACTTTCCTATCATTTGTCCTTGCCACAGAGATCGCTCACACCAGGAATATCCCGGTGGTACTGGTCGATATGTGTCCGCAAGCGAACTTGTCAGAGATCGTTCTAGGTGGCAATGGCATCGGGTCTGAGCGCCTCGACAAATACATCAAGGACAGAATAACAATAGGCGGATATTTCGATTCTCGTATTAATTCACCGCACTCCAAGACCGGCAAGGAAGTCGATTACCTCCTTGACGCAAGGTTGATCAACGAAAATCTGCCTAAGGGCATCTATTTGATTGCGGGAGATCCCAGTCTTGAATTGCAGGCGCAGGTTATTAATCAGATCAGTAGCCAAACTCTGCCGGTCGAGACATGGAAGAATGTGCACGGGTGGGTGGCCGATCTAGTTGACGAATGCAAGAAGAAACTTGGTCCGGAGACGATGGTTTTTATCGACTGCAACCCAAGTTTCTCGGCCTATACCGAGCTATCTATGGTTTCCGCCGATGCGTTGATTGTGCCCTGCTCAAGTGATGGTTCATCCGCGCGCGCGATCGATAACGTCGGCTCTCTATTGTACGGGGTCATGAAGGGTGCCGACTATGGCGCGGCGAACTTCTCAGGCAAGGCAAAGCAGTTCAATATTAAGCTGCCGGATGTGCACTCCGTCGTTCTCAATAGGTCAACGCAATATAGCAAAAAGGCGAGCAAGGCGTTCGGGGCAATGTTCGAAGAAATAAGACGACGTGTTGATGCCCTTAAGAAGGTCGCACCAAATTATTTTGCGAATGGCGGCCCTTATTTTGAGGACGTTCCTGATAGTCACTCGGTTGCAATCGTCTGTTCCCACCATGGTATGCCGCTATATGCTTTGAAGCCGGGACGGTATGATGTTCACGACACAGAGCCGCAGGTAAATTCGGAGCCGTTAGAGCGATATAAGGACGCCGTCGCCAAGTTCGTAAAGACGATCTAGCCTTACAGCGCCCTCGCTAGCGTCCAGCGCCGTGGCCGCCCCTCATGCACGGTCACGTCGCGGTTGTATTTGAGCGACGCGCTTACCGCACCGTACATCAACTCAATCTCGGCCCGTGTAGGCTCCGCAACGCCCTTGGAGCGCAGCAAGGCTATGCCGATCTCCTCCGCGCTCATTGGTGCCGTGGCGGCCCTGAGAACGCCTAGGGCGGCCCGTATGACATGGCCACGCTTGAAGTGCGGGTTAGGGTTGTTCCGACGCTTCGGCGCGATGGTGCGGGCATTGAAGCCCGGTTCCAGCATGTGAAGCACAGCCTCGACATGCTTCATGTCTTCGATGAGCTTTAGGGCTTGGGCCTTGTTGTCTTTGATCCTGCCGCCGATTTCGGCGTGAAGGCGGAGCAGGGCGTAAAGGGCGGGTTTGTGATCCATGGCCGAAATGTAGGCTCAGGCTGGATTCACTTCTTCTGGCGTTTGCGCCATAATACCGGAAAATTGAAGAAGCCGCGCAAAAGCTGGCGATTGCCCAGAAGCGGAATGGCATAGTTTGGCGTCACGCCCGTAATCAGGCGGTGATCGGCATCGGCATAGGCCTGTGCTCAATCCGGCGCCGAGACGAAGGGTGAACCTTCGCGGAGCGCCTGAGGAGACCTAGGCTTCGCGGCCTCGCATTACCATGTGAAATACTGCCATTCGGACCTCCCGCAAATGTATCGCGGAACGGCCCTTATAGAGGCGCCCTGATGCATCGCCAAGATCGAGGCCCGCCCAAAAGCCTATCTGGTCCAAGCACTGATGTTATTTTGCAACAAGGACGACCTGCGCTTTACCCGCGGTCCCTGAAACGGTTGGTGATGGGATAGCGGCGGTCGCGGCCGAAATTCTTCCGGGTGATCTTCACGCCCGGCGCCGCCTGCCGGCGTTTGTACTCGGCGATATAGAGCAGGTGCTCGACGCGCGTCACCGTCGCCCGGTCATGGCCGCGCGCGACGATGTCGTCGACGCCCATCTCGTTCTCGACCAGGCATTCGAGGATGTCATCCAGCACCGGATAGGGGGGCAGCGAATCCTGGTCGGTCTGGTTCTCGCGCAGTTCCGCCGACGGCGCCTTGTCGATGATGTTCTTCGGGATCACCTCGCCCGAGGGCCCGAGAGCGCCCGGCGGCACATGGCTGTTGCGCCAGCGCGACAGCGCGTAGACCTGCATCTTGTAGAGATCTTTTATCGGATTGAAGCCGCCATTCATGTCGCCATAGAGCGTGGCGTAGCCGACCGACATCTCGCTCTTATTGCCCGTGGTGACCACCATCGAGCCGAACTTGTTGGAGATCGCCATCAGGATTGTGCCGCGCGCGCGGCTCTGCAGATTTTCCTCGGTGATGCCTTCCTTGGTGCCTTCGAAAAGCTGCGTCAGCGTATGCAGAAAACCTTCGACCGGCTCGAAGATCGGCACGATGTCGTAGCGGCAGCCGAGCGCGCGGGCGCAGTCCTCGGCGTCCTTCAGCGAATCCTTCGACGTATAGCGGTAGGGCATCATCACCGCGCGCAGTCGCTCCTCGCCGAGCGCATCGACGGCAAGGGCAGCACAAATCGCCGAATCGATGCCGCCCGACAGGCCGAGCACCACATTCTTGAAGCCGTTCTTGTTGACGTAGTCGCGCAGGCCCAGCATGCAGGCGCGATAGTCGGCCTCCTCCCGCTCGGGGATCTTCGACATCGGCCCTTCCGAACAGACCCAATGATCGCCTTGGCGTTTCCAGATGGTGACGTCGACCGCGTCCTCGAACTGGCTCATCTGGAAGGCGAGCGTCCTGTCGGCGCCGATGGCGAAGGAGGCACCGTCGAAGATCAGCTCGTCCTGCCCGCCGAGCTGGTTGGCGTAGATCATCGGCAGGCCGCATTCGATGACTTGCTTGATGACGACCTGATGGCGCACGTCGATCTTGGCGCGATAATAGGGCGAGCCGTTTGGCACCAGCAGCATTTCGGCGCCGCTTTCGGCCAGCGTCTCGCAGACCGCGACGTCACCCCAGATGTCCTCGCAGATCGGAATGCCCAGCCGCACGCCGCGGAAGTTGACCGGCCCCTGCAGTTCCGGCCCGGCCTGGAAGACACGTTTTTCGTCGAACTCACCATAGTTCGGCAGGTCGAGCTTGTAGCGTTCGGCGATGATCTTGCCGCCATCGGCGACGATGATCGAATTGTGCGTGCCGCTCTTGCGCTTCAGGGGCGTGCCGATGATGACGCCAGGGCCGCCATCGGCAGTGTCGGCGGCAAACTCCTGCGCCGCCCGCTCGCATGTCTTCAGGAAGGCCGGCTTCAGCACCAGATCCTCCGGCGGATACCCGGCAAGGAAAAGCTCGGTATAGAGCACGAGATCGGCGCCCTGGCGCGCGGCGTCCGCCCTCGCCTCTCGCGCCTTGGCTAGGTTGCCGGCGACATCGCCGACGGTCGGGTTGAGCTGGGCGATGGCGATGCGCAGGATGTCGGGCTTCTTGGTCATGCCTGCTGACTTAGCGCGGCGGAATTCGCCCCGCAATGGCGTTCGTTTGGACCAATCCAACGTGGTCGATTGAGGTCAATCCCGTCTCGGCCGACAGGCGATCGACGATCAATCCTCGCCCATATACTCGCGCAACGACTGCGGCGAATGGTTCTCGCCGATCGACATCGCCAGGATGCGCGAAATGTGCCGGCGCGGCAGCCTCGTGTCTGCCACCCACTGATTGATCTGGGCCTGGATCTTGTCGAGATCCCTCTTCGAGGTCGGGCTTTCGGCGATGTCGAGGCCCGCGTCACGAAGCGCTGCCGCCATGTCGCTCGAAATGACAAAGGCATCCCAACCCAGCCAGCGTAGGAAATACTGTCCGGTATTGCCACCCAGCCGGCTGCCATGCTTGCCGAGGTAGGCCATCAGCCCGACCTGGTCGTCGGCAGGCCAGTTGGCCAGGAATTCGCCGAAGCCGCCATGTTCCTTGGAGACGCGTTCGACGAAGGCCGCGTTGTCGCGGACGGACTTGATCTTCTGCGGGTTGCGCACGATGCGCTGGTCGGAAGCCAGATCGTGCCAGAAATCGTCAGGCTGGAACAACAGCCGCTTCGGCTCGAAGTGCAGGAACGCCTCCTCGAATCCCGGCCACTTCTGTTCGATGACGCGCCAGACAAAACCGGCGGCAAATATGCGCTCAGCCATGGTCGAAAGAATGCGGTCGTCCGCGATATCGGCGACGGCGGCATTGTCGGGCACGGGTCCCAGCAGCGACGAAAGCTCCGCCTCGCCGCCCTTGCGTTTTGCCGCGCGCTGGCGAATTTTCTGGAAATCGGTCATGGGTTCCTCACCTTAGCCCCAGATGTAACACTTCCCGTGAGGGCCTGCAGCCTCTACGTCTTATGGCAGGCAAGCCTTGGAGACGGCCATGTACAAGACAATCGACGATCTGGCGAACCGCTGGCTCAAGCGACGGCCGGACGGCCTCAGCCAGTTGGAAAGCCGGGTGCTGCAATCGACACTCGAGCGCACCACCATATCGCGGGACACCAACAAGGCGGTCGCTTCCCACCAGACCTTCGGTGACCGCCTCGCCGATACGATCGCTCGCATCGGCGGCTCCTGGTCCTTCATCCTGGGTTTTCTGGCCTTCCTGACCGTCTGGACCGTTGGCAATGTCTGGCTTTTGACGCGCGACGCCTTCGACCCCTACCCGTTCATCTTCCTCAACCTGGTGCTGTCGATGGTCGCCGCCTTGCAGGCGCCGGTGATCATGATGGCGCAGAACCGCCAGACCGAGCGCGACCGCATCGACGCCGCCCACGATTACGAGGTCAATCTGAAGGCCGAGATCGAGATCATGGCGCTCCATGAAAAGCTCGACGAACTGCGCCACAGCCAGATCATCGGCATGCGCGACGAGATCGTGCGGCTGGCCGAGACGGTCAAGCGCATCGACGAAAGGCTGACGCCGCAGCAGTCGGCTTCATGACTGACGCGATCCACCACTTCATCGAGCAATATGGGCTCATTGCGGTCTTTCTCGGCTGCGTCGCCGAAGGCGAGAGCGCCGCGATTCTTGGTGGCTTCTTCGCCCACCAGCATGTCTTCGTCCTGTGGCATGCCATGGTCGCCGCGGCCCTCGGCGCCTTCACCGGCGACACCTGCTTCTTCATCCTTGGGCGCAGTTTCGCCGATCATCGCTATGTCAAAAGGCTGCGCCGGCGCCCCGGTTTCAGTCGGGCCTATCGCCTGCTCAACACCCACCCCAACATCTTCGTGCTGTCGAACCGCTATATCTACGGCATGCGACTGGTCGGCGGCATCGCGGCTGGCCTTTCGACCATACCGATGCCGCGCTTTGTCATCCTCAACGCCATCTCATCGGCAATCTGGGCGGCGCTGTTCATCACCATCGGCTATGTCTTTGGACTTGGCGCCGAACACTTCATCGGTCAGGCGCTATTGCGGCACGAGCGGTTGTTCATCGGGCTAGGCATCGGCTTGACGGTAGCGATCCTTGCCTGGTTCATCGCCGGCCACATCGCCAAGCGGGAACGTCGCCGGGAGCAGTGACGCCGCCGGCCGCCATGGCCGCTCGGAAAGTCAGATGGGAAAGCCGGTGACCCGCTCGATGAGCGCGATACCCCAGACCCCGGCGACGATGACCACCGAAATCAGCACCGCCAGCGAGCCACAGTCCTTGGCCAATTGGATGTCGACATTGAACTCACGGCTGAACGCATCACAGGCCGCCTCGATGCCGGTGTTCAACACCTCGACCATGATCAGGAGCAGCACCGCGCCGATGAGCAGGCCGTAGCCACGCCACGAAACCGAAACGAACCATCCGGCTGGCAAGGCCAACGCCAACAGCATCAACTCCTGCTGGAAAGCTTTCTCATGGGCGGCCAGTTTGCGAAACGCCCGCACCGAATTGATAAATGCATCGATCAGCCGCTGCATGCCCAAGTCCCTCTCCGAGTCACCGGCACGGGATAAAGCAATGGCCCGATCAAGGGAATAAGACAGCCCGCCCAAAATTCATTCGGCAACCGCTATCGAAGGCGTCGATTTTTCAAACTGCGGCAGCCCGTCGTCGATCGAATAATAGTCGCCCTTGTCGGCGACGAAGATATGACAGTCGGCCTTGAGACCCGTCGGTCCGTCGAACGCTCCCGCCATGACCGAAATATAGTCTTGAGTCCTTGGCTTCCAGAAAAGCACGGACCCGCATGTCCTGCAAAAGCCGCGACTGGCGAAAGCGGACGCTTCATACCAGGTGATGCTTTCCGTACCTTCGATCACGATGTCGGCGTCGGCAACATTGGTCGCGGCATAGAAATGCCCGCTTTGCTTCCGGCATTGCGAGCAATGACAGTAGACGACCCCCCGCAGCGCTCCACTTGTGCGGAAGCGGACCGCTCCGCACAGGCATGATCCATGGTGGCTGTCGCTCATTTCGGCACCCCTAGGCAAACCTCGTCCAACTCGATTGCCAGGATTCCAGCTTTGCGGTGGGTGTGCGCAAGCAAATACGACATCGATTGGCGTGGTAAAATCGATATATGGTGCCATCTCCAGCAGCGCGCCGCTCGGATTTCGAGTTCAAAGTCGCCAAACCGTGCTCCACTTCGCGATAATGGTGCAGAAATTTACGCATCTACAGCCACAGGTAGAGGATAACCTGCAGAAGCCGTGCGGATTAAGGAAACTTTAGCGCTACCGCATTTATAGTCATGTCAAGCGAAGGTCGCGGGTGGGGACGCGCCTCTTCGCAAGATGTTCCGGACTATCGGGTCGCGCTCCCCAGCTCGGCGATCAATGGAACCCGCAAATTCCGCGTGGGATCCGAGGGGAAGAGTGGTTCAGACATGCAGCCGGCAGCAGCCCCAACCGAACGAAGCACCGATATCGCGGCCACGGTTGTGGCGACCATGCGCCAGCTTGGCGTGCTCGGTCTGCCCCGTAACTACGAGATTTTCTACGAGGCCTTGAGCGGCACCAACCGCGAGCTCAGCCTCGCTGTGCTCTCGCTGAGCAACCGGCCGACACAGGACGAGTTGGACAAGATCGGCCGTTCTTTCTTCGCCCAGAACCACGGTCCGGGTATCGTCGAGCATGCTCGGGACGTCATCGCCAGGGAGCTCGAGGAAGTCGCATCGCTGCTGCGCAGCGAACGCAGCCACATTGAGAAATACGGCAGGATCCTCGATGAGACCTCGAGCGGCTTGAGCGGCCGCAGCCTGCTCTCCCAGGATCTTCTGCAGAAGATCGCCAACGCCATGTCGGTCGCCACCAGTTCGACCATCGATCACGGCCGGCAGGTCGCCTCGATGCTGAGCGACAAGACGGCGGAACTCGAGAGCGTCAAGTCGAAGCTCGAGGAATACAAGCGCCTGGCCGACACGGATCCATTGACCCAGATCTGGAACCGCCGCGCCTTCGACAAGGAGATCACCCGGATCTACACGAGCAACAAAGGTATCCTGTTCAATGCCCTGATCCTCGCCGACATCGATCGGTTCAAGGATATCAACGACCGCTACGGCCATCCCGTCGGCGACAAGATCATCCAGATCATCGCCGAGATCTTCCAGACCAGCATTCGCGGCGACATGTTCGTCGCCCGCACGGGCGGCGAGGAATTCGCACTGATCATCGAGGGCGCCAGCGAAGATGCAACCTACGAGATCGCCGAGCGCATTCGCTCGCTGATCGAGCAGACGCCGTTCACCAGCAGCCAGACCGGCACGAATTACGGCACCGTGACGGTATCGATGGGCATCTGCATGGCATCGGAGGCCGAAGGCCCGGAGGACCTCTACACCAAGGCCGACCGGGCGCTCTACCGTTCGAAAGTGAGCGGACGCAATCGCGTCACCAAGCATTCGACGATGGCCGGTCGCCCCGGCAAGAGCTGGCTACTCTACAAGAAGGACTGACGCCGTAGTTCTTGCCGATCGCTGAAACAGAAAAGGCGCCCGATCTCCCAGGCGCCTTTTCGTTATCGGCTAATTGGTGCGATCAAGTGTGTTGAGATTCAGGTTAGGCCGAGCCGAAAACGGCGGGTTCCAAGAACTGGAGCGGAGCGTATTTAAAGTACGTGAGCACCGGAAGCGCAGGAAATCGACGTTTGCAGGCCGACATCACCTGAATATCTGCACGCCTTAGCCGTTGGCGACCTGCTTGTGCTGCACCGGATGGCTTTTCTTCAGCAGGTCCGAGACCAGGAAGGCAAGTTCGATCGCCTGATCGGCGTTGAGGCGCGGGTCGCAATGGGTGTGGTAGCGGTCCTGCAATTCCTCGGCGGTGATGGCGCGCGCACCGCCCGTGCATTCGGTGACGTTCTTGCCGGTCATCTCGACATGGATGCCGCCGGGATGCGTGCCTTCGGCGCGGTGCACCTCGAAGAAGGTCTGCACTTCCTTCAGGATGCGGTCGAACGGCCGCGTCTTGTAGCCGGCGGCCTCGATCGTGTTGCCATGCATCGGGTCCGACGACCAGACCACGCTGCGGCCTTCCTTCTGCACCGCGCGCACCAGCTTCGGCAGATGGTCGGCGACCTTGTCGGAACCGAAGCGGGCGATCAACGTCAGCCGGCCGGGCTCGTTCTCGGGGTTGAGCAGGTCGATCAGTTCCAGCAAGCCGTCAGCGGTCAGCGACGGGCCGCATTTCAGGCCGAGCGGGTTCTTGATGCCCCTGCAATACTCGACATGCGCATGATCGGGCTGGCGCGTGCGGTCGCCGATCCAGATCATGTGGCCCGAGGTGGCGTACCAGTCACCCGAGGTCGAATCGACGCGGGTCAGCGCCTCTTCATAGCCGAGCAGCAGTGCTTCATGGCTGGTGTAGAAATCGGTCTCGCGCAGCGCATAATTGGTCTCCGAGGTGATGCCGACGGCCTTCATGAAGTCCATCGTTTCGGTGATGCGGTTGGCCAGCGACTCGTATTTCTCGCCCTGCGGGCTGTCGGAGACGAAGCCCAGCATCCAGCGATGCACGTTCTCCAGACTGGCATAGCCGCCCTGGGCGAAGGCGCGCAGAAGATTGAGCGTCGCCGCCGACTGGCGGTACGCCATTTCCTGGCGGGCGGGATCGGGAATGCGCGACTTCTGGTCGAATTCGATGCCGTTGATGATATCGCCGCGATAGCTGGGCAGCGTCACGCCACCCTTGGTCTCGTTGTCGGACGAGCGCGGCTTGGCGAACTGGCCGGCGACGCGGCCGACCTTCACCACCGGCTGCGCGCCGGCAAAGGTCAAGACGACCGACATCTGCAGGAAGACGCGGAAGAAGTCGCGGATGTTGTCGGCGCCATGTTCGGCAAAGCTTTCGGCGCAATCGCCACCCTGGAGCAGGAAGGCGTCGCCGTTTGCGACCGCCGCCAGCTGCTTCTTCAGCTTGCGTGCCTCGCCGGCAAAGACCAGCGGCGGAAAGGTGGCGAGCTGGGCTTCCGTGTTCTTCAGCGCGGCAAGGTCCGGATAAGCAGGAACCTGCTTGATCGGCTTTGCTCTCCAAGAATTCGGCGACCATTTCGTCATCGCTGCACCCAACGCTCTTTCCGGCGGGTATCATCACCCGCCATTTCCCGCCCCTATATGGGGTGGCGGCTCCATACACGAAGCCGATTTCCTATTCTAGACTGGAATTTCAGCGCTGGCGAATGATGGCCAGACGCTAAGCCGCCTTCTCGACCACCACCAATCGCGCCAGTTGCGTCATGACCACCGCCGAGCCCGCCAACCGCTTCTCGGCCGTCGGCCAGTCGCGGATGAAAACGACGCTGTGGTCCGGCCGGATCTTGGCCAAGGCCCCCTGTTCGCCGATGAACTTGACCAGTCCGACCGGGTTGGAGAATTCGCGCTTGCGGAAATGGATGACGACGCCCTTCGGCCCGGCATCGAGCTTCTCGACATTGGCCTTGCGGCAAAGCGCCTTGATGAAGACGATCTTCAACAGATGCTTCACCTCGTCCGGGAGCGGGCCGAAGCGGTCGATCAGCTCGGCGCCGAAAGCGTCGATCTCCTCGGTGTTTTCGAGATCGCCGAGACGGCGGTAGAGCGCCAGCCTGAGCTGCAGGTCGGGCACATAGCTTTCCGGGATCATCACCGCCGTGCCGACGGCGATCTGCGGCGACCAGCCGCCATCCTGGACCTCGCCGGAATCCTTCACCTCGGCAACGGCCTCCTCCAGCATCTGCTGGTAGAGCTCGAAACCGACCTCCTTGATATGGCCGGACTGCTCCTCGCCCAGAAGATTGCCGGCGCCCCTGATGTCGAGATCATGGCTGGCCAGCTGGAAGCCGGCGCCCAGCGTGTCGAGCGACTGCAGCACCTTCAGCCGGCGCTCGGCGGTGTCGGTCAGCTTGCGGTTGGCCGGCAGCGTGAACAGCGCATAAGCGCGCACCTTGGAACGGCCGACGCGACCACGCAACTGGTAGAGCTGCGACAGGCCGAACATGTCGGCGCGGTGGATGATCAGCGTGTTGGCGGTCGGGATGTCGAGACCGGATTCGACGATGGTCGTCGACAGAAGCACGTCGTACTGGCCGTCATAGAAGGCATTCATGATGTCGTCGAGTTCGCCCGGCGGCATCTGGCCATGGGCCACCGCAACTTTCAGCTCGGGGACGGATTCTTTCAGGAAATCATGGATTTCGGCGAGATCGCTGATGCGTGGCACGACATAGAAGGAATGGCCGCCACGGTAGCGTTCGCGCAGCAGCGTCTCACGGATGACCAGCGGATCGAACGGCGAGATGAAGGTGCGCACCGCCATGCGGTCGACGGGCGGCGTGGCGATCAGCGACAGTTCGCGCACGCCCGTCAGCGCCAGTTGCAGCGTGCGCGGGATCGGCGTCGCCGACAGCGTCAGCACATGGACGTCGGTCTTCAGGTCCTTCAGCCGCTCCTTGTGCTTGACGCCGAAGTGCTGCTCCTCGTCGATGATCAGCAGGCCGAGGTTCTTGAACGAGATCGACGATCCGAGCAGCGCATGAGTGCCGACGACGATGTCGACCTGACCTTCGGCCAGAGCCTTCTTCGTCTCCGCCAGTTCCTTGGCTCCGACCAGCCGCGAGGCCTGGGCAACGCGGATAGGCAGGCCGGAAAAGCGCTGCGAAAACGTCTTGAAATGCTGGCGCGACAACAGCGTCGTCGGCACCACCACGGCGACCTGGAAGCCTTCCATGGCCGCGATGAAGGCGGCGCGCAACGCCACTTCGGTCTTGCCGAAACCGACATCGCCGCAGATGAGCCGGTCCATCGGCTTGCCGGCGCCGAGGTCGTCCCTGACCGAGTCGATCGCCGTCTGTTGATCGTCTGTTTCCTCATAGGGGAAACGCGCGGCAAATTCGTCGTACAGGCCTTCGGCCGGCACCAGCGCCGGCGCGGCGCGCATCTGGCGTTCGGCGGCGATGCGGATCAGCTGCCCGGCCATATCGAGCAGGCGCCGCTTCAGCTTTGCCTTGCGTGACTGCCAGGCGCCGCCGCCGAGCTTGTCCAGCGTCGCCTCGGCTGTGTCAGAGCCGTAGCGTGACAGAAGCTCGATGTTTTCCACCGGTAGGAACAGCCGGTCGTCGCCGGCATAGTGGATTTCCAGGCAGTCATGCGGCGCACCAACCGCCTCGATGGTGCGCAAGCCGATGAAGCGGCCGATGCCGTGGTCGGCATGGACGACGATATCGCCGGCCGACAAGGCCGAGGCCTCGGCAATGAAGTCGGACGCACGCTTCTTGCGCTTCGAGCGCCGGATCAACCGGTCGCCCAGAATGTCCTGTTCGGCGACGACGACCAGCTTTTCGGTCTCGAATCCGGATTCGAGCGGCAGCACGGCAAGCGCCGCCTGCCCCGGCTCGAGCTTTTCCGCTTCGGCAAGCGTTTCGACCTGCTTGAGATTGCCCAGATGATGCTCGGCGAGGATCTGGCCGAGCCGGTCGAGCGAGCCTTCGGTCCAGCCGGCGATGACGACGCGGCGGCGCGCCGCGCGTTCGTCGGCGATGTGCCTAACGACGACGTCGAAGACATTCACGTTGGGATCGGCGCGTTCCTCGACGAAGCTGCGGCCATGTCGCGAGCCGGCGTGGTAGACCTTTTTCGCACCGGCATCCGGCGCGTCGAACGGCGTGAAGTCGATCGCTTCGCGCGGCCCGAGCGAGGCAATCAGGTTTTCCGGCGACAGGTAAAGCAGATCCGGCGCCACCGGCTTGTAGGGCACCGCATCCTTCAGCGCGGCGTCGGCCTGCTTCCGGCGCGCCTCGTAGTGGTCGAGGATCAGCGTATGGCGTTCAGCCAGCGCCTCATGCGCCAGATGGTCGAAAACAACCGGCGTATCCGGCAGATAATCGAACACCGTCTCCAGCCGCTCGTAGAAGAACGGCAGCCAGTGCTCCATGCCGGCGAAGCGCCTGCCCTCGCTGACCGCCGCGTAAAGCCCGTCATCGCGCTGCGGGGCGCCAAAGGCCTCGATATAAGAGCGGCGGAAGCGGCTTATGGTTCCTGGTGTCAGCGCCACTTCGCTCATCGCCTGCAGCGCCATCGATTTGCGCTGTCCGGTGGTGCGCTGGGTGGCGGCGTCGAAGACGCGGATCGATTCCAGCGTATCGCCGAAGAAATCGAGCCTCAGCGCCTCGGTCCAGCCCGGGGCGAACAGGTCGAGAATGCCGCCGCGCACGGCGAACTCGCCGATGCCGCGCACCGTCGGCACGCGCTCGAAGCCTGATGTTTCCAGTCGCGCGATCAGCGCATTCATGTCGATCTGGTTGCCGGGTCTGGCGTGAAACGTCTGCGCTTCGACAAGATCGGCCGGTGGAATGCGCTGCAGCAGTGCATTGGCGGTGGTGAGGATGACGGCGCGATGCGGCTTCTTCGCCAGCGCGATCATGGCGGTGAGCGCGTCGACACGCTTGGCGGCGGCGTCCGAACCGGGCGAAACGCGATCGTAGGGCAGACAATCCCAGGCCGGCAGTTCCAACACCGGCAGGCCTGGTGCGGCGAAGGCCAATGCCTCGATGATCGCCGGCAGGCGCTGGCCGTCTCGCGCCACGAACAGCACCGGCTTGTCGGGCGCGATTTCGAGTGCGGCCTGCACCAGCGCGAAGGCTTCGTAGCCGTCGGCAACCCCGTCGACGATAAACTGGCCGGCACGGCCTTTCGGCAGACCTATGGTGGGAACAAGGCTCATCAAATCACGGTCTTGATTATCGCAATTCCCGTCGGAAAACCGCTTTGCGCTTTTCTTAGAATTGCTTGTGTTCAGAATGTCATGGTCCGGCGGGACGCCAGGATCTTTTGCAGGACCGCACAATCGATATCCTGGGGGATCGGGCGTTCGCCAGTGATCAACGGCAGGAATTCGGTGTCGGGAATATCGAGGAGCCTTTCATATTGGTCGATTTCCTCGCCGGTCAAGGCACCGATCTCGGCGTCGGCAAAGGTGCCGAGGATGAGATCCATCTCGCGCATGCCACGATGCCAGGAGCGGAACAAGAGCTTGCGGCGGTGGGCGTCCAGCGCCTCGCTCGATCGTTTCGTTCCGGTCATTGTGCCGCATCCTCACTTGCTGCGGCGCATATAGCGTGGATAGAAGGTGCTGTCAGCCTTGCGCTGAGGCCGTCGCAACATAAGCTGACATTATGCGTCCTTCCATCCTCGATCCGCTGTTCGTCCCGATCACTTCGCTTGCCGGCGTCGGGCCGAAGGTTGGCGCGTTGATCGAGAAGGTCGTCACGGCTGACCTCGGTGATCGCGCGGCCCGTGCGGGCGACCTTCTGTTCGTGCTGCCGCATACCGTCATCGACCGCCGCAGCCGGCCAGGAATCGCAGGTGCCGCGGAAGGCCAGATCGTCACCCTCGACCTGCGCATCGACCGCCATCAGCCGCCGCCGCGCGGCAACAGGGCGGTGCCGTACCGGGTCTACGCCCATGACGACACCGGCGAAATCGGCCTGACTTTTTTCCATGCCCACGCGGCCTATCTCGAAAAAGCTATGCCCGTTGGCGAGCATGTCGTGGTCTCCGGCCGCATGGAATGGTTCAACGGCCGCCCGACCATGGTCCACCCCGACCATATCGCCCTGGCCAGCGAGGCGGAAAACCTGCCGCTGGTCGAACCGGTCTATCCGCTCACCGCAGGGCTCTCCGGCAAGGTGCTACGCCGCGCGATCGGCCAGGCGCTGGCGCGCCTGCCCGAATTGCCGGAATGGCAGGATGCCGCTTTCATGCGCCGGCATACCTTTCCCACCTTTGCCGATGCGCTTACCCGCATCCACAATCCGGCCGACCCGATCGACGTTTCCATTGATGGCGCTGCCTGGCGCCGCCTTGCCTATGACGAGTTGCTGGCCGGCCAGGTCTCGCTGGCGCTGGTGCGGTCAAAGGTCCGCCGCCTGTCCGGGCGTCCCCTGGTTGGCGACGGCCGCATTGTCGAGAGACTGCGCGCCGCCCTTCCCTATTCGCTGACCGCGAGCCAGGAATTCGCGCTGGCCGAAATCAATGCCGACCTTGCCGATCCCGAGCGCATGCTACGGCTGCTGCAGGGCGATGTCGGGTCCGGCAAGACTGTGGTGGCGCTGCTCGCCATGGCGCGCGCCGTCGAGGCCGGCGGCCAGGCGGCACTGATGGCGCCGACCGAAATCCTGGCGCGGCAGCACTTGGCGACCATCGCGCCACTAGCCGCCAAGGTCGGGCTGCGCGTCGCCATCCTGACCGGCCGCGAGAAAGGCCGCGAACGCACCGACACGTTGGCCGGCCTGGCCAACGGCGAGATCGACATCGTCGTCGGCACCCACGCACTGTTCCAGGAGACGGTCACCTTCCACGATCTTGTGCTCGCCGTCATCGACGAGCAGCATCGCTTCGGTGTCCACCAGCGGCTTGCCATCACCGCCAAGGGCGATGCGCCCGACATGCTGGTGATGACGGCGACCCCGATCCCGCGCACGCTGGTGCTGACCGCCTTTGGCGACATGGATGTGTCGAAACTGACGGAGAAACCGGCCGGCCGCCAGCCGATCCGCACCGTCACGTTGCCGCTTGAGCGGCTGGACGAACTGGTCGCTCGCATGGAGGACGCGGTCGCAGGCGGCCAGAAGATCTACTGGATCTGTCCATTGGTCGAGGAATCCGAAGAGATCAAGCTGATGTCGGCCGAGGACCGCTTTGCTTCACTGAAGCCGCTGTTCGGCGACCAGATCGGCCTTGTCCATGGCCGCATGAAGGGCGCCGAGAAAGACCAGGCGATGCGCGCCTTCAAACAGGGCGAGACCCGCATCCTGATCGCCACCACGGTCATCGAGGTCGGCGTCGACGTGCCTGACGCCACGGTCATGGTCATCGAACATGCCGAGCGTTTTGGCCTCGCGCAACTGCACCAGCTGCGCGGCCGGGTCGGGCGCGGCGACAAGCCTTCCTCGTGCGTACTGCTCTACAAGGATCCGCTCGGCGAGACCGCAAAACGCCGGCTTTCTGTCATGCGCGAGACCGAGGACGGCTTCTTGATCGCCGAGGAAGACCTGAAATTGCGCGGCGAAGGCGAGCTTTTGGGAACCCGCCAGTCGGGCACGCCGGGCTTCCAAGTGGCGCGGATCGAGGCGCATGCCGATCTGCTGGAGGCTGCGCGCGACGACGCCAGGCTGATCCTGTCACGCGACCCGGAGCTGCAATCCGACCGGGGCGAAGCGCTGCGCCTGTTGCTCTATTTGTTCGGCCGCGACGAGGCGGTGCGGCTCTTGCGCGCCGGATGAGGCCCCAGTGGCGGATTGGCCACCATTCCATTGATAGGTTCGCCGTTCAGCGTCACCATCTTTGTCTTCACCTCGGGCGCCACCAGCCCTGCGGAAACGATCAGCTTGGCGCCGTCCTCGATCGTCATGTCGAGCAGCACGATGTCCGACTTCAGCACATACATCAGGAAGCCGGTCGTCGGGTTCGGCGTGCAAGGCATGAACACGGCGATCAACGGGTCGCCTTCCTGGTCGAGCTTCTGGTTGATCTCGGTTTCCTTCTCGCTGGCGACGAACACCAGCGACCACACGCCCTTGCGCGGATATTCGACCAGCCCGACCTGCCGGAACATGTCGCCCTTGTTCGACAGCACGGTCTCGAAAATCTGCTTCAGCGAGCCATAGATGCCGCGCACCAGCGGCATGCGGCCAAGCAGGCGCTCGCCGAACCCGACAATGGCGCGGCCGACGATGTTGGCGGTGAGAAAACCGATCAGCGTGATCAGGATCAAGGCGACGATCAGCCCAAACCCCGGGACCGGGAACGGCAAATAGGTGTCTGGACTATAACGCGCCGGAATATAGGGTTTTACCCAGGAATCGACCCAGCCGATGAACGACCAGGCGATGTAGGCGGTGATCGCCAGCGGCGCGCAGACGATGAAACCCGTGAGGAAATAGTTCCTCAGCCGGGTCATGCCGGAGGTCTTGGGAGCGTCGGACATGGTTCACCGGGGCGCGGGTTGCAGCGCAACATTAATGAACCGCCGCAAGCTTTGGAACTGCGAAGTTTTTAAAAGAGTGCCTTTGCAACCGCGTCGACGGGAGGCCCAAACGGAGCCGTTTCCGTCGACCACCAGCCGAAAACAATCGCCCTTTCTCGGGTCCGCGCAGGAGCTTGGCTCCTGCTTCGCCCGTGGATGACGAAGGTATGGGGCGAACTTACTCCACCGTCACCGACTTCGCCAGATTGCGCGGCTGGTCGACGTCGGTGCCCATGAACACGGCGGCGAAATAGGCCAGCATCTGGATCGGCAGCGCGTAGATGATCGGCGAGATGATTTCCGGCACGTCCGGCAGGATGATCGTCTCCATGGTCTTAACGCTTACCTGTGCGGCGCCCTTGGCGTCGGTGATCAGGATGATCTTGCCGCCGCGCGCCGCCACTTCCTGCATGTTGGACACGGTTTTCTCGAAAATGCGGTCATGCGGCGCAATGACGATCACCGGCATGTTCTCGTCGATCAGTGCGATCGGTCCGTGCTTCAACTCGCCCGCGGCATAGCCTTCGGCATGGATGTAGGAGATTTCCTTGAGCTTCAGCGCGCCTTCCATGGCCAGCGGGAAATTGGTGTCGCGGCCGAGATAGAGCACGTCCTTGTAGCGCGAGAGTTCTCGCGCGATGCGTTCGATCTGCTCTTCAAGCTTGAGCACCTGGTTGGCATAGCGCGGCGCTTCCGAGAGCGCGCGCACCAGGTTTTTTTCCTGTTCTTTCGAAATTGTGCCGCGCGTGACGCCGGCACGCACGGCAAGCGACGCCAGCACCGACAGCTGGCAGGTAAAAGCCTTGGTCGAGGCGACGCCGATCTCGGGCCCAGCCAATGTCGGCAGCACCACGTCGGATTCGCGCGCCATGGTCGATTCCCGCACATTGACGACCGCGCCGATCTTCATGCCGGCCTTGCGGCAGTAGCGCAGCGAGGCCAGCGTGTCGGCGGTTTCGCCCGATTGCGAGATGAAGAAGGCGGCATCGTTGGCCGACAGCGGCATCTCGCGATAGCGGAACTCCGAGGCGACATCGATGTCGACCGGCAGCCGGGCATAGCGCTCGAACCAGTATTTGCCGATCAGGCCGGCGAGATAGGCGGTGCCGCAGGCGGAGATCGCCAGCCGGCCGATTTTAGCGAAGTCGAATGGCAGATCGAGCGGCTTCGACACGCCAGAGACGAAATCCACATAATGGGCCAGCGTGTGCGAGATCACCTCGGGCTGTTCATGGATTTCCTTCTCCATGAAATGGCGCCGGTTGCCCTTGTCGACCATGAAGGAGGTCGACAGCGATTGCTGCCGCCTGCGCTCGACCTTTTTGCCGTCGATGTCGAAAATGGCGACGCCGTCGCGGCGCACCACGGCCCAGTCGCCATCTTCGAGATAGGTGATCGAATTGGTGAATGGCGCGAGCGCGATGGCGTCCGATCCCAAAAACATCTCGCCATCGCCGTGGCCGACAGCCAAAGGCGGTCCGTTGCGCGCGCCGACGATCAGGTCTTCGTCACCCTTGAACATGATCGCCAGCGCAAAGGCGCCTTCCAGCCGCTTCAGCGCCTGATGCGCGGCCTCGACCGGCTTCAACCCTTTGGCAAGCTCGCGTGCCACCAGATGGGCGACAACCTCGGTGTCGGTCTGCGATGAGAAAGAATAGCCGTCGCGGATCAGTTCGTCCCGCAACTCGGCGAAATTCTCGATGATGCCGTTGTGGACGATGGCGACGCCATCGGAAAAATGCGGATGCGCGTTGGTTTCATTCGGCACGCCATGCGTTGCCCAGCGGGTATGGCCGATGCCGATCGTGCCGCCGAGCGGCTCCTCCTTGAGCCTGCGTTCGAGGTTGATCAGCTTGCCTTCGGCGCGGCGACGGCTAAGTTGACCCTTCTCGATGGTGGCGACGCCTGCCGAGTCATAGCCGCGATATTCGAGCCGCTTCAGCGCGTCGACGATGAGCGGCGCAACCTGCGAATGGCCGACGATTCCAACGATACCGCACATGCAGACAGCCCCCGATTCCCCATGGAAAACCGGCGCTATTTAGGGATGGCCGGCCTGCCATGAAAGTCACATTGCATTTCGCCCGGTGTAACGGACGGTTGCGCATGCATGCACCATGCCAGACCGCTCTTGCAATCCCGTCACTGAAATCGTTTGGTTTCCGGCGGTCCGGTTTTACTTCTTCTTCGCCGCCGCGGCCGACGCTAGGCGCTCGCGCAATTCCTTGCCTTTTCCCGGGATCGTCTTCTGCCGGGCGCGGCCGAAGGCCAGCGCGTCGTCCGGGACGCTTTCGGTGATCACGCTGCCCGACGCAATGTATCCACCCTTGCCGATCGATATGGGCGCCACCAGCGACGAGTTCGAACCGACAAAAGCGCCTTCGCCGATTTCGGTGAAGAATTTCGAATAGCCGTCATAGTTGCAGGTGATGGTGCCGGCGCCGATATTGGCGCCCGCCCCGACCCTGGCATTGCCGATATAGGTCAGATGGTTGACCTTGGCGCCGTCCTCGACGACGGCCTGCTTGACCTCGCAGAAATTGCCCACCTTTGCTTTGTTGCGAAGATCGGCGCCCGGTCGCAGCCGCGCGAATGGCCCGACATCGCAATTCGTGGCGATGGTGGCGCCTTCGATATGGCTGAAGGCGTGGATCTTTGCGCCGCCGGCGATCTTCACGCCCGGACCAAACCAGACGTTCGGCTCGACGACCGTGTCGGCGCCGATTTCCGTATCGTGCGAGAAATACACGGTCTCCGGCGCGATCAGCGTCACGCCGGACAGCATTGCCTCATGACGCCTGCGTTGTTGCCAGATGCCTTCCGCCTGCGCCAGTTCGGCGCGATTGTTGATACCGAGCGCGCTTTCGAAACTGGCCTCGGTGGCGACGACATCGAGGCCTTGTGCGGTGGCGATCTCGACGATGTCGGTCAGGTAATACTCACCCTTGGCATTCTTGTTGCCGACGGCGTCAAGCAGCATCAGCGCATGGCCGCCAGCCACCGCCATCATGCCGGCGTTGCAGAAGCCGATCTTTTTCTCCTCTTCGGAGCAATCCTTTTCCTCACGGATGGCAATCAGCCTCCCATCCTTTTCGATCAGCCGGCCATAGCCGGTCGGGCTGGGCGGCCGAAAGCCGATGACCACGACGGCTGCTCCTTCCGCCAGCCTCGACCGCGCCACTGTCAGGGCATCGGCGTCGATCAGCGGCGTGTCGCCGAACATCACCAGCACATCGTCATATCCCTTTGATATCGCTTCGCGAGCGGCAAGAACCGCATGCGCCGTACCGAGCCGCTTCTCCTGCACGAAGGTCTCTGCCTTCGGCGCAAACTTTGCCGCAGCCTTGCGCATGTCATCCGCGCCATGCCCAATCACCAGCGCCTGGCTGCTCGCCCCCGCGGCTTCGGCCGCCTGCACCACATGGGCGACCATCGGCAGCCCGGCGATCTGATGCAGCACTTTCGGCAGCGCGCTCTTCATGCGCGTGCCTTCGCCGGCGGCGAGGATAACGGACAGGCAGGATCTCTGGCTCATGGATAGGCAACCATCTGAAAAGGGTCGGGAATCAAAATCATGCTAGCAGCGGCGCCATGCTGCACCAATGCGGTTAAATTCCGGTGAGATAGGTAGAGCAACTGACTTTTGATCAGTAGGTCAACAGTAAGATCCTGGGTCGCTATCCCAGCCGCCCCAGAACCGGGAAATTCTCCAGCAGCCAATACGACACGCTCTGCACCCCGCCGGTGAGGAAAAACACGCCGGCGACCACCAGCAACGCGCCGATCGCCTTCTCGACCCGGCCGAGATGGACGCGGAATTTGCCGAGGAAGCGCATGAAGGCGCCAGAAAACAGCGCCGCGACCAGGAACGGAATGCCGAGCCCGAGCGAATAGGCAGCGAGCAGCAGCGCACCCTCGCCCACGGTTTCGCGCCCGCCGGCCAGCGTCAGGATCGGCCCCAGCACCGGGCCGATGCAGGGCGTCCAGCCGAAGGCGAAGGCCAGTCCCATGACATAGGCGGCGACGGCACTGGCCGGCTTGCCCTGCGACTGGAAGCGCGCCTCGCGCGACAACAGCGGAATGCGCAATATGCCGAGGAAATTCAGGCCCATCAGGATGATCAGCACGCCGGCGGCCATCGCCAGCGGCTCCTGCCAGACGCGCAGCAGCCGGCCGATGGTCGAGGCACCGGCGCCGAGCGCCACGAACACGGTGGAGAAACCGAGCACGAAGGCGATCGAGGAATAAAGCAGGGCGCCGCGCGCGCCTTGCCTTGCCGTCACACCGGCATTGCCGCGAAAATCGTCGACCGACACACCGGCCATGTAGCAGAGATAGGGCGGCACCAGCGGCAGCACGCAAGGCGACAGGAACGAGATGGCCCCCGCCCCGATCGCGCTGACATAGCCGATGTCCAATGCCATTCCAAAGCTCCGACTGTTCCGCCGATATAGCGACGCTGTGACCCGTTAGCCAATCACCATTCTGTCGCAACCGATCGCCGTCCAGGCAATCGGACTGGCCGGGATTCCCGCCGCGCCACACCCGAGTACGGCCGGACAGGGAGAATTGTTACTATCGGCCAGATTGCCAAATGCTCCTGTTCGGGAAGAACCGATGGCCGGCAGGCGTTGACGTGTCGAGGCCGCAAATTCCGCGCGTCTCCAGATATCAGCCAGGGAGATTTCCATGAAGACCATAGCCACAGGGCTGGCCGCACTGCTTCTCAGCACCGCCACATCCTTCGCCGCCGAGGCGTGGAAGGAAGCCGAGGTCAACGGCACCAAGATCTACACCGATGCCATGGGCATGACGCTCTACACCTACGACAAGGACGAAAAGGGCAAGACCAACTGCTACGACAAATGCGCCACCAATTGGCCGCCACTGAAGGCCGAAGCCGGCGCCAAGGCGGATGACGAGTGGAGCGTCGTCGACCGCACCGATGGCACCAAGATGTGGGCCTATGACGGCAAGCCGGTCTACACCTTCATCAAGGACAAGAAGGCCGGCGATGTGAACGGCGACGGCGTTGCCGGCGTCTGGCATATCGCCAAGGCCAACTGAGCCTTCACACCATTCCCGCCTGCTGGCGGGACGTGAGCTGGTCGCCCGCATCCCTCAATACGTCTGGCGACCAGCTTCTTCCGATGCGGCGTGACATGCGGACGGGTCCGGCACGCAACGCAATTCGTCGACTCACCGGAAACGAGGGACCATTTCCGGTGACCGGTGGCCATCATCTCGCTTGAGCGAAATTCTGTGATTTTCTCCATACACTCTAAGAGTGTATTGCTGCGGACAGCCCTGCAATTTGGGCGCTTCCCCTTGACCGGATGGAAAAGCGCGGCCATGTGAGCGACAAACAGAAACGAGATTTCGTCGCGCGCAGCGGAATTCTTCTGGCGCATCACAGCAGATAAGAGACCTCATGGACGTCGTCGTCGTCGAATCGCCGGCCAAGGCGAAGACAATCAACAAATACCTCGGCAGGAACTACAAGGTTCTGGCCTCGTTCGGCCACGTCAGGGATCTGCCGGCCAAGGACGGCTCGGTGCGCCCGGATGAAGACTTCGCCATGTCCTGGGCGGTCGACACCGCGTCCGGCAAGCGCCTCGCCGACATTGCCAAGGCGGTCAAGGACGCCGACGGCCTGATCCTCGCCACCGACCCGGATCGCGAGGGAGAGGCCATCTCCTGGCATGTGCTGGAAGTGCTGAGGCAGAAGCGCGCGCTGAAGGACAAGCCGGTCAGCCGCGTCGTCTTCAACGCCATCACCAAATCGTCGGTGCTGGAAGCGATGGCCAACCCCCGCCAGATCGACGTGCCGCTCGTCGATGCCTACCTCGCGCGGCGGGCGCTCGACTATCTCGTCGGCTTCACGCTGTCGCCGGTGCTGTGGCGCAAATTGCCGGGCGCCCGCTCGGCGGGCCGTGTCCAGTCTGTCGCATTGCGTCTGGTCTGCGACCGCGAATCCGAGATCGAGCGCTTTATCCGCGAGGAATACTGGCAGATATCAGCTCTCCTCGGCACCCCGCGCAACGAGACCTTCGAAGCGCGGCTCACTGCCTTCGAGCGCAAGAAGCTGCAGAAGCTGGACATCGCCAACAAGACGCAGGCCGACGACATCAAGGCGATGCTCGAGGGCGCTGTTTTCAAGGCGTTGTCGGTGGAGGCCAAGCCGACCAAACGCAATCCCGGTCCGCCCTTCACCACCTCGACGCTGCAGCAGGCCGCCTCGTCGGGCCTCGGTTTCTCGGCCACCCGCACCATGCAGGTGGCGCAGCGCCTCTATGAAGGCATGGACATTGGCGGCGAGACCGCCGGCCTCATCACCTATATGCGAACCGACGGCGTCCAGATGGCGCCCGAAGCGATCGACGGTGCCCGCGACGCCATCGCCAAGGAATTCGGCCGAAAATACCTGCCCGAAAAGCCGCGCCAGTATACCGCCAAGGCCAAGAACGCCCAGGAAGCGCACGAAGCCATCCGCCCGACCGATTTCATGCGCACTCCTGCATCGGTCAGGCAATATCTCGATGCCGATCAGGCGCGGCTCTATGAGCTGATCTGGAAGCGCGCCATCGCCAGCCAGATGCAGCCGGCCGAGATCGAACGCACCACCGTCGAGATCGAGGCTGTGAACGGCGCCCGCACCGCCGAGCTTCGCGCCGTTGGTTCCGTGGTTCGCTTCGACGGCTTCATCGCCGCATACACCGACCAGAAGGACGACGACGCCGAAGACGAGGAAAACCGCCGTCTGCCCGAAATCCGCGCCGGCGAGCAGCTTGCCCGCCAGGCGATCAACGCCACCCAGCACACGACCGAGCCGCCGCCGCGCTATTCCGAGGCGTCGCTGATCAAGAAGCTGGAAGAGCTCGGCATCGGCCGGCCCTCGACCTACACGGCGATCCTGAAGACGCTCGAGGACCGCGACTACGTCACGATCGACAAGCGCCGGCTGGTGCCGCAGGCCAAGGGCCGCCTACTGTCGGCCTTTCTGGAGAGCTTCTTCGAGCGTTACGTCGAGTACGACTTCACCGCCTCGCTGGAGGAGAAGCTCGACGAGATCTCGGACGGCAAGCTCGCGTGGAAAGACGTGCTGCGCGATTTCTGGAAGGATTTTTCCGGCGCCGTCGCCGACATCAAGGAACTGCGCGTCACCGACGTGCTCGATGCGCTCAACGAGGAACTGGCGCCGCTGGTGTTTCCCGCGCGGGAGGATGGCTCGAACCCCCGCATCTGCCCGAAATGCGGCACCGGCAACCTGTCGCTCAAGCTCGGCAAGTTCGGCGCCTTCGTCGGCTGCTCGAACTATCCCGAATGTTCGTTCACCCGCCAGCTCGGCGACGCCGCCAACCCGAATGGCGAAAATGGCGGCGGCGAGGACGGCACAAAGGTGCTCGGCAAGGATCCTTATACGGCCGAGGAAATCACGCTGCGCTCGGGCCGTTTCGGCCCCTACCTGCAGCGCGGTGACGGCAAGGAAGCAAAACGCTCGAGCCTGCCCAAGGGCTGGACGCCCGAATCGATCGACCATGAGAAGGCGCTAGCCTTGCTAGGGCTGCCGCGCGACGTGGGAAAACATCCCGAATCCGGCAAGATGATCTCGGCCGGGCTTGGCCGCTACGGCCCGTTCGTGCTGCATGATGGCACCTACGCAAATCTCGACAGCATCGAGGACGTGTTCTCCATCGGCCTCAACCGCGCCGTCACCGTGATCGCCGAGAAGCAGTCGAAGGCCAAGGGCGGCCGCAACGGTGGCACTGCTGCAGCCCTCAAGGAGCTCGGCGACCATCCGGACGGCGGCGGCAAGATCGTCGTGCGCGACGGCAAATACGGACCTTACGTGAACTTCGGCAAGGTCAACGCCACGCTGCCCAAGGGCAAGGATCCGCAATCGGTGACCGTGGAGGATGCGCTGGCGCTGATTGCCGAGAAGGAAGCCAAAGGTGGCGGCGGCAAGAAGCCTTTCCGCAAGGCGGCAGCGGCCAAGGCCCCCGCAGCCAAGAAAACGGCGGCAAAAAAGCCGGCCGCGAAGAAAAAAGGGTAGGACGGCGTGGCGCGCAGGATTTCCGGACGAAGCCACGGCGATCCGCGCACCGCCGACACCAGGGCCAAGGTCAAGGACGACTACCGGCCCTCGCGCGACGAAATTCTGCGCTACATCGCCGAAAACCCAGACCGTGCCGGAAAGCGCGACATCGCTAAGGCCTTCGCGCTGCGCGGCGACGACCGCATCTGGCTGAAAGACATTCTGCGCGACCTGCAGGATGAAGGTGTGCTCACCAAGGAGCGCAAGCGGCTGGCCCGCGTCGGCGCCCTGCCCCATGTCGCCGTGCTCGACATTTTTGGCCGTGACGGCGACGGCATTTTGCTGGCGCACCCGGCGGAGTCTGTTGGCACCGGCGAACCGCCCGTGGTCTCGATCCGCGTGTCGCGCAGCGGCAACGGACCGGCGCCGGGCATCGGCGATCGCGTGCTGGCGAAAACCTTCCCGACCGATGATCCCTCCGGCCCCGCCTATACCGGACGGGTTATGAAGATCTTCGAGAAACGCAGCGACGCCGTTCTCGGCGTCTTTCGCGTGCTGAAGGACGGCACATTCCGCATCGAGCCGGTGGAACGCCGCCAGCCCGAGCTGATCGTCGACAAGGAATTCCAGAACGGCGCCAAGAACGGCGACCTGGTCGAGGTCGAGCCCGCGCGCGCCTCCCGCTATGGGCTGCCGCGCGCCAAGGTGCTCAACGTGCTGGGTTCGCTGACCAGCGAAAAGGCGGTCTCGATGATCGCCATCCACGCCCACGACATTCCGCACATCTTCCCGGCCGACGTCATTGCCGAATCCGAGGCGGTCAAGCCGGCGACGCTCGATCACCGCGAGGACTGGCGCGACCTGCCGCTGGTTACCATCGATCCCGCCGACGCCAAGGACCATGACGACGCTGTCTTTGCGACGCCCGACCTCGACGAGAAGAACCCGGGCGGCGTTATCGCAACGGTGGCGATCGCCGATGTCGCCGCCTATGTGCGCTACGGCACGGCGCTCGACCGCGAAGCCTTGAAGCGCGGCAATTCGGTGTATTTCCCGGATCGCGTCGTGCCGATGCTGCCCGAACGCATCTCGAACGATCTCTGTTCGCTGCGCGAAGGTCAGGATCGCCCGGCGCTTGCCGTGCGCATGACCTTCTCCGCCGACGGCCACAAGATCCGGCACTCCTTCCACCGCGTGATGATGAAATCCGCGGCGAAGCTCGCCTATCCGCAGGCACAGGCGGCGATCGACGGCGTGCCGGACGACAAGACCGGTCCAATCCTAGACACGGTGCTGAAGCCGCTGTGGGACGCCTATGCGATCCTCAAGCGCGGTCGCGACGGCCGCCAGCCGCTCGAACTCGACCTGCCGGAGCGCAAGATCCTGCTGAAAGACGATGGCACGGTCGACCGCGTCATCGTGCCGGAACGGCTCGATGCCCACAAGCTCATCGAAGAGTTCATGATCCAGGCCAACGTCGCCGCCGCCGAGACGCTGGAGGCGAAGAAGCACGCGTTGGTCTACCGCGTCCACGATGCGCCCTCGCTCGCCAAGCAGGAATCGCTGCGCGAGTTCCTGCAGACGCTCGGCCTGTCGCTGGCGCGCGGCGCGCAGATGCGGCCCAGCCAGTTCAACGGTATTCTGGAGCGCGTGCGCGGCGCCGACAACGAAGCGCTGGTCAATGAAGTGGTGCTGCGCTCGCAGAGCCAGGCCGAATATTCGCCCAAGAACATCGGCCATTTCGGCCTCAACCTCAGGCGCTACGCCCATTTCACCTCGCCGATCCGCCGCTACGCCGACCTGATCGTGCATCGCGGCCTTATCGCTGCGCTCGGCCTTGGCCCGGGAGGACTGACGCAGGATGAAGCCGCTCGGCTGGAAGACGTCGCGGTGTTGATTTCCGGCACCGAACGGCGCGCCATGGCCGCCGAGCGCGACACGGTTGACCGGCTGATATCAGCCTATCTCGCCGAGCGCATCGACGACCGCTTCGATGCCCGCATCTCCGGCGTCACCAAATCAGGACTTTTTGTCCAATTGCCGCAATATGGCGCCGATGGTTTCATCCCCGTGTCAACTCTGGGCGGCGATTACTATATATACGACGAAACGGCTCGCTCCCTGTTCGGAGAGCGCTCTGGCAAAGGCTACCAACTGGCGGACCGCGTCGAGGTCCGCCTTGTCGAGGTGGCACCGATGGCCGGAGCGATGCGTTTCGAGATGTTGACCGACCCGAAGCCCCTGCCAGGCTCCAGCAGGTCGTTTCACAAGGCTAAGGGCCGTGCCCGTGCGTCGCAATCGCGACCCGGTTCGCGCGGCAGGAGACGATGATGCCAAACGAACTAGGGATACAAGAACAGGTTTTCGGCGGCGAACATCATACGGGCCGGGTCGCCCGCCCGTTGTGGACAGCGATGAAGCGCGGCCTTTTGGGCCGCTGCCCGAATTGCGGCGAAGGCAAGCTTTTCCGCGGCTTCACCAAGACCGTCGAAACCTGCAGCGTCTGCGGCGAGGAAATCCATCACCATCGCGCCGACGACCTGCCGGCCTATCTGGTCATCGTCATCGTCGGCCACATCGTTCTTGGCGCCTTCATGGGTGTCGAGGCGACATCCGACCTGTCGACCTGGCAGCACATCGCCATCTGGGTACCCTTGACCATCCTCTTGTCGGTTGCCCTGCTGCAGCCTGTCAAAGGCGCCGTCATCGGACTGCAATGGGCATTCTATATGCACGGCTTCGGTGGCGAAAAGGATGGGACCGAGACCCATCACGGCGCCTGACGCGCCGCTGGCGCAACACGCCAATCGCTAAGGCCACTTTCGCATGCAAGAAGTTTCCGCTAGGTCCTGCGCATGGAAGCAATGACCAAGGCGGACGTCGACAAGCTCGACAAGGGTCTTGCCGCGCATCGCGGCCGGCCTCTGCGTCCGCGTGATGCCGCGACCCTGATCCTGCTCGACCGCAAGGGCGACGAGGTGCTGGTGCTGATGGGCCGCCGCCACGCCGGTCACGCCTTCATGCCCGGAAAATTCGTGTTCCCCGGTGGCCGCACCGATCCGGCCGACAGCCGCATCGCAACGGCGACCGCATTGCATCGCGACGAGGAAGCAAAGCTGCTTGCCGGCCCCGGCCGTACCAGTGCCGCGCGGGCTCGCGCCGTCGCCCTGTCCGCAATCCGAGAGACCTATGAGGAAGCCGGGCTGCTGATCGGCCAGAAGGCAGCCTTTGCGACCGACAAAAGTGACTGGCAAGGTTTTGTCGAACACGGCGTCACGCCTTCACTCGAAACGCTGCGTTACATCGCGCGCGCCATCACCCCGCCCAACCGGGTACGCCGCTTCGACACGCGCTTTTTCGGCGCCTGGCGCAACGATGTCGCCGTCGAGCTACCGGGCGGTGGTCCGACCAACGAACTCGAGGAACTGGTCTGGCTGCCGCTTGCCAAGGCCAGGGAAGCCGACATACCCGACATCACTCGAATGATCCTGGACGAGCTGGAAAAGCGCCTCGCTCATGATCCACTGCTGCGTCCAGGAGGTCCCGTCCCCTTCTACCGGCTTGTCCGCAACCGCTTCACCCGCGAACTTCTTTAGAGCAATTCCAGGAAGTGTGACGCGGTTTCCGTCCGGAATTGCGTAAGATAACAGACAGAGTATTCAGCATCCCATGACGGTCGATACCCAACCACAGGGCGACGAACGCGTACACTGGCTGCCGATGGTGGCGGCGATCTCGTCGATTAGCGTCGTCGGCATTGCCATTGGCCTCGGCATGCCGCTGCTCAGCGTCATCCTGGAAACGCGTGGCCACTCGGCTTCCATGATCGGCCTCAACACCGCCGTCGCCGGCCTGGCCTCGATTGCCGGAGCGCCGCTCGCCACGCCGCTCGCCATGCGCTTTGGCGTCGCCTGGACCATGATCGCCATGATCGCCGCCGGTGCGCTCGCCTTCGTCGGCTTCCATTTCGCGCCCGACTTCTGGATGTGGTTCCCGCTGCGCATCGTGCTGCACATCGCGCTGACAGTGCTGTTCATCCTGTCGGAATTCTGGATCAGCACGTCGGCACCGCCGCACCGGCGCGGCCTTGTCCTTGGCATCTACGCCACTGTCCTTTCGCTCGGTTTTGCCGCGGGGCCGTGGCTGTTCGCTCATCTCGGCAGTTCCGGCTTCAGGCCGTTCGGCGTCATCATCGCGCTGGTGACGTTGGCCGCGATACCGGTGCTGGCAGCGCGCAACGAAAGCCCCTCGATTGTTCCCGACGGCGAAACCAGCAATTTCCTGCGTTACATCTGGCTGGTGCCGTCGGCTACCGCCGCGGTGCTGGTGTTCGGCGCGGTCGAAACCGGCGGCTTTGCGCTGTTCCCTGTCTATGGCAACCGAATCGGCTATTCGGAAGCCGACGCCGCCTTGCTGCTGACCATGATCGGCCTTGGCAACGTGCTGCTGCAGATCCCGATCGGCATGATCAGCGACCGCGTCAGCGATCGCCGTTATCTGCTGCTCGGCTGCGCCACGGTCGGCCTCGCCGGCACGGTGTTCATGCCTTTCTTCGCCCAGAACTGGCATCTGATGGCCGCTCTTCTGTTCGTTTGGGGCGGCGTGGTGGCCGCCATGTACACGATCGGCCTTGCCCATCTCGGCTCGCAGCTTTCCGGCCACGAACTGGCGTCCGCCAACGCCGCCTTCGTGCTCTGCTATGGCGTCGGCATGGTGCTTGGCCCGCAGGCGATCGGGATCGGCATGGATGCTTTCGGACCGTCCGGCTTCGGCTGGTCGCTCGGCCTGTTCTTCGCCGCCTATATGGCGCTGGTCGGCGTCAGGCTCGTCCGCAAGATTCTCCTCTGACGCTTCGACGCAGCGACCGCTGCTGACAGAACCGTGTCAGCAGCGCTGGGTTAAAAGAGTGTCCCAAAAACATCGGAAGTCGAGGACATTCCCATGATCGACAGCGGCTTTGAAACAACGTCCCTGCGAATGACGCTCCTGCTGCTCGTAACCTTCCAGGCTCCAGCCGCGGATGTGGACCGCATCATGGACGCGGTGGTTGCGATCGCCCCGCTGGCCATGGGCAAGTATGACCGCAACGCCTATCAGTCCGCCCATGGCGTCGAGCGCTACAGGCCGCTCGAGGGTGCCGCGGCCGGCGCTGAAACCGAATTGCGTCGCCGCCCGGGCACGGTCGAGGTTTCGTTCGAACTGCCGGACGACCAGGCGTTGGCGGCCCGTGTCGTCGAGGCGATTTTCCAGGCGCATTCCTATCAGGAGCCGGTAATCCGTATCCAGCCGATCCTCGCCAGCCGCTCCAAGGGGCTGGATGACCGCGCCAATCCGAATCGCTGGTGGAACACGACTGGAGACTGGAAGAAGGTCGCGGCGCCTGAGGCGGAAATCGCCTGATTTGCGCGTAATGGGCTGCGCGGGCGGATCACTTCGGGTCCGCCGGGCTTGACTTTCCAGGCACGTTCTTTATGTGTCGCGCCAAGTTTCCCGCGTCCGGGTGTTTTCCCCGTGCTCCAGCGGCCAAAACTCCACGAACGAACGGACTGATACCATGGCCAAAGCCGCAAACATCAAGATCAAGCTTCTGTCGACCGCCGACACCGGTTTCTTCTACGTGACCAGCAAGAACAGCCGTACCAAGACCGACAAGCTGTCGTTCCGCAAGTACGACCCGGTCGCCAAGAAGCACGTCGAATTCAAGGAAACCAAGATTAAGTAATCTGGCTTTTCCCTTTGAAATGCCGAAACGCCGCCCCTCGGGCGGCGTTTTTGTTTGCAAGGCAGCTACCGCGGGCTGAACCCCTCAACCCCGGCTCAGTTTCCTTCAGCCCGGACTGAGGCTTCTCAACCGATGCGGTCGCCGCTTTTCGGGTCGAACAGATGCAGCGACGCCGGATCTGCCGCCAGCCGCACAATATCACCGGGTCTCACGCCGGCGCGGCCCATGGCAAAGACGCAAAGCTGCTGGCCGGCCAGTTTGACGTAAAACTGAGTCGAAAGGCCGAGCGGCTCGACCACAACCACCTCGCCCCGCAGCGCGCCGTCTTCGGCCAATCTTATATGCTCGGGCCGCAGACCGATTGTGATCGCATCGCCATCCCTGAGCGGCAGGTCGTCGGGCAGGCGCAGCGCCTGGCCATCGGCCAGCACCGCTTCCGATCCACTGCCCTTGCGAACCGTCGCCGGCAGGAAATTCATGCCCGGCGAGCCGATGAAGCCGGCGACGAACATGTTGGCGGGGCGGTCATAGAGTTCGAGCGGCGCGCCGACCTGCTGGATCAGTCCGTCATGCATGACGACGATCCGGTCGGCCATGGTCATCGCCTCGATCTGGTCGTGGGTGACGTAGACCGAGGTGGTCTTCAGCTGCTGGTGCAGCGCCTTGATCTCGGCGCGCATATGGACGCGCAGCTTGGCGTCGAGGTTCGACAGCGGCTCGTCGAAGAGGAAGACTTTCGGATCGCGCACGATGGCGCGGCCCATGGCGACGCGCTGGCGCTGGCCGCCGGACAGCTGGCGTGGCAGGCGTTGAAGGTAGGTGTCCAGGCCCAGCCGCTTGGCCGCGCCGTCGACCCTGGCGTCGATCGCTGGCTTCTCTTCTTTCCGCAGCATCAGGCTGAAGCCCATGTTCTTCGACACATCCATATGCGGATAGAGCGCATAGGACTGGAACACCATGGCGATGTCGCGGTCCTTCGGCGCCACGTCGTTGACCAGCCGCTCGCCGATGCGGATCTCGCCACCGGAAGCTTCCTCCAGCCCGGCGATCATGCGCAAAAGCGTGGACTTGCCGCAACCGGATGGGCCGACCAGCACGACGAACTCGCCGTCGGCGATCTCGAGGTCGACCGCATGCAGGACGCGAACCGCCCCATAATCCTTGCGCACCTTGTCGAGTGTAACAGAAGCCATCGATCTACCCTTTGACGGCGCCGGCGGTCAGGCCGGTGACGAGATAGCGTTGCAGGAAAGCGAAGAAGATGCAGACCGGGATCAGTGCCAAGATCGACGCCGCCATCATCTGTCCCCAGTCGACGGCGAACTTGCCGATGAAGGTGAGCAGGCCGACAGCAAAGGTCTTCTGGTCGTCGCTGGAAATCAGCATCAACGCGAACAAAAGCTCGCTCCAGGCGGCGGTGAAGACGAAGCCCAGGGTCGCGCCCATGCCGGGCAGCGTCAACGGCACGATCACGCGGCGCATCGCCTGCGCGCGGGTGCAGCCATCGATCATCGCCGCCTCCTCCAGGTCCTTGGGGATGCCGTCGAAGAAGGACTGCATCAGGAAGGTGGCGAAGGCGGTATTGAAGGCGGTGTAGATGATGATCAGCCCGGTCAGGCTGTTGATCAGGCCGATCTGCCCCATCACGCGGTAGATCGGCGGAATCACCATCACCAGCGGAAAGGTCTGGGTCAAAAGCAGCATCAGGGCCAGTGCCGCCTTGCCGCGAAAGGTGAAGCGCGACATGGCGTAGCCGGCGAGCGTGGCAATGACCGTCACCAGTGCAGCCGTCGACACCGAAACGATGACGCTGTTGAGGAAATAGCGCGGGAAATCGGTGGCCTCGAGCACGGTGACGAAATTCTGCAATGTCATGCGCGACGGCCAGAAGGTGATGCCTTCGGAATAGAGAAGCCGCTCCGGCGTGACCGAAATCTTCAGCGTCCAGTAGATTGGGAACAGGGCGAAGACCAGATAGGCCGCGATCGCGGCATAGAGGCCGATGCCGCCGAAAAATCGTTGTGAAGTCGAGCGTCCCGCGATCATCAGACGTGCCTCACCAGGGAGCGGCGGATGGCGATCAGCGCGATCGCATAGGCAATCAGCAGGACAAGCAGCAGCACGGCGACCGCCGAGGCGTAGCCCTTGTCCAGTGACTTGAAGGCGCTGACATAGATGTAGACCGGCACCGTGTTGGTCGAGCCGGCCGGCCCACCCTCGGTCATGACGAAGATCAGGTCGGCGAAGGTGGCGATCCAGATGGTGCGCAGCATGACGGTGATGGCGATCGTCGGCGCCAGGAACGGCAGCGTCACCTTGGTGAAGCGCTGCCAGGGCGAAGCGCCGTCGATCGCCGCCGCCTCGTGCAGTTCGGACGGGATGGATTTCAGCGCCGCCAGAAGCGTGATGGCGAAGAACGGAATGCCGAACCAGACATTGGCGATGATCGGCCCCCACATCGCGGTGGCAGGATCGGAAAGCACATTGGTCGGCTCCGCCTTCAGACCCAATGCGAACAGCCAGTGCGGCAGCGGTCCGACGATCGGGTTGAACAGCCAGGCCCAGGTCAGGCCCGACAGGAAGGACGGCACCGCCCAGGGCAGGAACACCAGCGCCTGCACCACCTTGCGGCCCCAGAACGGCTTGTCGAGCAGGAGCGCCAGGCCAAGGCCGAGAAAGAACTGGAAGAACAGGCTGGCAACCGTCCACCACAGCGTGTTGACCAATGCCTGCCCCAGCACTTGATCCGACAGCATCGCCTGGTACTGGCCAAGCCCGACATACTCCGACTTGAAAGCCGAGAATTTGCGGAAGGAGTAGCTGATGCCGATGACCAGCGGCACCAAAAGCACCACGATCAGCAGGATGATTGCCGGGCTGAGATAAAGCCAGGGCTCGAAATTGGCATAGGAGAGCCGCCTCTTTCGCGGCTGTCCTGCGGATCGAATTTCGGACACGGCATAGGTCATTGGCTGAGGAACGGCTCCCTGGAGAGGTGGCGGAGACAGTCTCCTTCGGCCCGTTAAACGGGCGGAAGGTGCCGGTTCACCCTCCGTAGCAGCGGCGCAGCTGCTGCGATGGAGGGCAGGCAGATGAGGGGCAGCGCGACCCTACAGAGGCATGGCGCCGCCCCTCATCCGTCACTTCGTGACACCTTCTCCCCGTAAACGGGGAGAAGGACGAGGGCGCTGGCGCCTACTTCTTGTTCTTCGCCATCCAGTCCTGCTGTTCCTTGGTCAGGAAGGCGGCCCATTGGTCGGCGACGTCCTTGGCGGTCTTCTGGCCGAGCAGCACTTCCTGGAAGTTCTTGATCGCCACCTGATCGACGAAATTGCCAAGGTTTTCCAAGTGCGTCGGCGGTGTCACCATCTCATATTTGGAGCTGTCGCTGAGCTCCGTGAACCAGCCTTTGAACTGCTCGGTCTTGAAATGCGGATCCTGGTCGGCGCCCTTGTGGATCGGGACGACGCCGACTTCCTTGGCCCATTCCAGATTGTCCTTTGGCGACAGCAACGTTGCCATCAGCTTCCAAGCATCGTCCTTGTGCTGCGAGTTGGCGAACATCGCCCAGCCGGCATAGCCGAGCGTCGGGTAGGATTTGCCGCTCGGTCCAACGGGCAGCGGCGCCACGGCGAAGTCGTCGGCGCTCATCTTGTCGGCGATGCCGAGCAGCGCGTCGGGATCCTGGTTGAGCATGGCACAGGTGCCGGAATAGAAGCCGGTGACGGTTTCGTTGAAGCCCCAGCTCACGGCATCCTTCGGCGCCAGGCCGTCCTTGTACATGTCGGCCAGCATCTGCAGGCCCTTGACCGAGCCCTCGTCATTGATGGTCGAGGTGCCGTCCTCGTTGAAGTAGCCGCCCTTGCCCTGAGCGATGTTCATGAACATGTGCATGCCGTTGAAGGCACCGGGGCCGCCGCGCAAGCAATAGCCGTATTTGCCCGGGATGGCCGAAATCTTCTTGGAGTCGGCGACGAACTCGTCGAGTGTCGCCGGCGGGCCGTCGAGGCCGGCTTGCTTGAACAGCTTCTTGTTCCAGAACAACGCGTTCACATAGTAGCCGTAAGGGATCATGAACTGGGTGTTGTTGACGGTCGAGCCGAACTGTTTGGCGCGGTCGCCGAGCGTTTTGGCGTCGTCCCATTTGGCCATGTAGGGACCGAGATCCTCGAGCTGGGCATTGTTGGCATAAAGGCCCATCCAGCGTTCCGGCATCTCGACCACGTCGGGCGTGTCGCCGGCCTGCACCATGGTCAGGAACTTTTCGAACGCCTGGCCCCAGGGCAGCGAGATCAATTCGACCTTGATGCCGGGATTGGCGGCTTCGAATTCGGCGATCTGTTTTTTCAGGAATTCGGTGCGCGGCGGGCTGGTGATGACTTCGACCATTTTCAGGGTCGAATCGGCCAGCGCGCTCCCGGCGGAAATCGCCAGCCCCGCGACGGTGGCAAGCATGACGGTCAGTTTCTTCATGTTCAAGACTCCCATTTTGAACCCGCTTGTTATTTTCTGGCTTTTTCGAAGGCCTGGGCGATGTCGGCCCAGAGGTCTTCGACACTTTCCAATCCGACATTGAAGCGGATGGTTCGGGGGCTGACGCCGAAGCGCGCCATCGAATTCAGGCCCGGCGTCTGCTCCAGCGACGCCTTGGCCGGCACGACCAGGCTCTCATGCCCGCCCCAGCTGACGCCGATGCGGAAATATTTGAGCGCGTCGACGAAGACCGGGATGTCGATATCGTCCGTCACCTCGAAGGAGAACAGGCCGGCATAGCCTGCCAACGTCGCCTTGCCCGGATGGTTCGAATAGACGGGATGGTTGACCCGCTCGACACTCGCATGGGCCTTCAACCGTTCGGCGATGGTGAGCCCGCTCTTCATGTGGTGCGGCAGGCGTAGCGGCAGCGTGCGCAGGCCGCGCAGCAGCAGCCAGGCTTCGAACGGCGACAGCTTGCCGCCGAGATAGGAATAGGTCTGTTCGTTGATGTGCTTGATGTGCGCGGCCGAGCCCGCCACCACGCCGGCGACCGTGTCGCTGTGGCCGCCGAGATATTTCGAGGCCGAGTGCAGCACAAGGTCGACGCCGTGCGAGATCGGCTTCTGGAACACCGGCGAGGCCCAGGAATTGTCGATCGTGGTGACGATGCCCTGCTCTTTCGCCAGCCGCGCCAGATGCGCGATGTCCTGCAGCTCGAACATCATCGAGGTCGGGCTTTCCAGGTAGAGCAGCTTGGCGCCGGGAAGTGCCGCCGCCACCGCATCCGGGTCGGAACCGTCGACATAATCGACCTTGATGTTGAGCCGAGGCAAAAGCCGCTCGAACAGCCGGTAGGCATCGCCATAGCAGTTGCGCACGGCCACGATGCGCTCGCCCGCTCCGACGAAGGCAAGCACGGTCGCGCTGATTGCCGCCATGCCACTGGAGAAGCCCCGCGCCGCTTGCGCCCCCTCGAGCGCGGCGACGCGCGCTTCGAACTCCATCACCGTCGGATTGTCGCCGCGCGAATAGATCGGCTGTTTTCGTTTGCCGGCAAAGGTGTCGGCCATTTCGGCATAGTTGGCGAAGGTGAACAGCGACGTCTGGTAGATCGGCGGCACCACCGCGCCGCCTGGAAACGGTTCGTCATGCGCCAGGAGCGTCGCCGCCTCGGCGAGATAGTCGTGATCGAAACCGGTCGGATGCTCGTTCATGTCTGGCTCGAAAGTTTGAGTTTGGCCGCACCGCGCTTCAAATCGTCCTCGACGGTGGCGATCAGCTTGAGCGCCTCGGCGCGGGCGCCATGCGGATCGCGCGCCGCGATGCACTGGTAGATGGTGCGGTGGTAGGGAAAGCTGGCATGGCCGAAGTCGCGCACGCCGAGGGGGTGCTCCCAGAAGCGGTGGAACAGTTCGTGCATCGCGGCGATGATCTGCTCGAACAGCGGATTGCCGGAGACCCGGTAGATCGCCTGGTGAAATTCCCAGTCTTCTTCCGAAGACATGCCGTCGCGGGTGCGGAACGCCTGTTCCATGATATCGAGCTTGCGCTCGATCTCGGCAATGTCGGCCGGGCTGGCGCGCTCGGCGCAAAGGGCCGCTGCCTCCGCTTCCAACGCGCGCCGGATTTCAAGCGTGTGCATGAGCGAGGTGAAATCATTGCCGCCGGCCAGCGTCAGCGGCATGTGCATCATGCCGGGTGACACAGCCGCCTTGAGATAGGTGCCGCTGCCTTGCCGGCGCTCGACGAGACCGAGCCCCTCCCAGCGCGTCAGCGCCTCGCGCACCGTATTGCGGCTGACCTTCAGCCGCTCGGCCAGAATACGCTCGGTCGGAAGCCGCTCGCCGGGCCGCAGGGCCTCGGCGCGAACAAAGCCCACCAAAGCCTTCAGCACGGCGTCATCGCGCGCCGTCGTCTGAATGGGTGGCAGGCTGTTCTGGTCCACATCCCCTCCCCGAAGCGATGCACAAGTGGTCCAATGGTCCAACCAATTCTGCATAGATGAAACCTCCTGTCAATCCGTTGTCAGGAGGACTGCGAGCTTTGCCTCGTCGCAAGCTGTCAAGCGATCGGTCTTCAAGAGGTCAAGTGTGCTCACCTGCACTAACCTGCTGGCCAGCAGGCTGCCCGAACCAGGTGGTCAGGGCCTCAGCCAGCCCCTCTTGGGTTCCCATCCCAACCCAAGCCACATAGCCATCGGGCCGGACCAGGACGACGTCGGGCGCGGCGACCGTCCCGAGGGCCGGAAGCTCCCAGGCACCGGCATACCCGACGTCGATTTGCCGGACCCGATCCGCCCAATACGCGATGTCCAGTCTGCCCGGTTCGCCGAAGTTGAGAAGCAACGGCCGCGCGTCATGCAGCAAGCTGAAGACCCGTAACGGTCCATTGGTGGTGATCAGATCAAGATCGGGCATTCGCCGCCCAAGCAGCTTGTGCCCTTCGCCGAGATCGTACTGAACGCCCAGACCGGACATCTCCGCGGCGATCCGTTTGCGCGGCTCTTCCATGCCAAGCAGCTCGGTAAAGACGTCGCCCAACGCCTTTGTGCGGTCATCCGTACGACGAAGCGCGACCTGTGCCATCGTGTTGCGCAGGACGCGTGCGGCAACCGGGTGGCGTTCGGCGTGGTAGCTGTCGAGGAGGCTTTCCGGCGAGGTCCGCTTGACCACCTGGGCCAGCTTCCAACCCAGATTGACCGCGTCCTGCACGCCGATATTGAGCCCCTGCCCGCCCATCGGCGGATGGATATGCGCTGCGTCGCCGGCCAGCAGAATGCGTCTGTCGCGGTAAGTGGCGGCCTGCCGTGTGATGTCGGTGAAACGGGAAATCCAGGTCGGACTGTGGACCCCGAAGTCGGTGCCATGGACAGCGACAAGCGCTTCACGGAGATCGCGCAGCGTCGGTTCGCCGCCTATGGTCAGTTGCCTCTCGGTCAGCACGACGCTCACCCGGTCGCTTCCCTCGATCTTGCCCATCGCGTGAAATCCGTAAGCATCGCTGCGAAAGCCCAATGCCGGTTCCCTGGACATTTCGACCTCGGCGATCATCCAGCTCATCGTCGGATCCCATCCGGCGAACGCGATGCCTGCCGCCTTGCGGATCGTGCTGCGTCCTCCGTCGCAGCCGACGAGGTATTGCGCCCTCAGCCGTTGGCCTCCGCACAAATCCAGGTCGACACCATGATCATCCTGCGCGAAGTCGGTGACCTCCCGTCCGCGATGGATCTGCACCCCCAACTCGTTGACCCAGTCGGCCAATATCCGTTCGATATGGTTTTGCCGCAGCGCCAGCAGATAGCTGTGCCGGCTGGGAGAGTCGCCGATGTCCAAACGGATCATATGGAAGCCGACGGTCGGGAAGCGCTGCCCCTGCGACAGGAACAGGTCGGCAATTCCGCGCTGATCGAGAACCTCGATGGTGCGGGCGTGCAGGCCACCCGCGCGCAAGCCGATCAGTTGCTGATCGGGACGTCGCTCGACAATGGCGACATCGATCCCCGCCAACGCGAGTTCACCCGCCAGCATCAACCCCGTCGGACCACCTCCCGCGATCACCACCGCATGATCCCGACGCATTCCATCCAAAGGCGACACCACACCCATTCTCGTCACTCCCTTTCGCTGGCCAATCCAGGGTCGCGGTTTTACGGGAGCAGGCGGGTCTTGCCGCAAGCCCCTTGTGCGCCATATGTACGAAGTGGAGAGGGTGCTCTCCTGCCCTTGACGAACGACAACCAAACGACGGTCCGCGGTTGCGCAGCCGCAGTTGACGCCACCTTTGCCCAGGAACCGTTTTCCACATTCTGCCGCGCACGAAAAAAGCCCCTTTCGGGGCTTTTACGGAACCTTGAGATAAAGGGGGCCGGTCGGCGTTTGGCAGCGGTACGAGGAGGCCACTATGTGCCAGCGCCGGCCGGCCGACCCCACGGACCCAGGAGATGCGGCGGACCTGAGCATCATGGGGTATTTCAGGGACCGAGCCGGCTATCTACCCTCGTGCCGGCTTCGTCTTGGCCTTCACATTTGCGCAAGAGCTTAAGAAAATCAACAGTTTCTTAACCAAGCCTCGCGAATCGCTTGGATTAAGGTAAATGGCTAACCCTACCGAGTTGACGGGATATTCGGGCCCGGGCGCCTATGCTGCCTTGGCAACCACGCGGTTGCGGCCGCCGCTCTTGGCTTCATAGAGCGCGAGATCGGCGCGCTTCATCATCGCCGCCACCGTATCCACGCCCTTCAGCACCGATGACACGCCGACACTGACAGTGACCTCGATCGTCTTGCCGTCGGCACCGATGGCGAACGGTTTTTGGGCGATTTCGGCGCGGATGCGTTCGGCCACTTTCTCAGCCACGGCGCCATCGGTGTCCGGCATCACGACGACGAACTCCTCGCCGCCGAACCGGCAGGCAAGGTCGATACCCCTGACATTCTTGCGCAGCCGCCGCGCGAATTCCCGCAGCACCTCGTCGCCGCCGTCATGGCCATGCGCGTCATTAATCGACTTGAAGCGATCGAGATCGGTGATCATTACCGATAGCGGCCGGCGCCGCGCCACAGCGCGGTCGAACAACGTCTGCAGATGGCTGTCGAGATAGCGGCGGTTGTGCAGCCCGGTCAGGCCGTCGGTAACCGCCATCTCGATGGTCTGGGTCACACTTGCGCGCAATTGGTCGTTATACCGCTTGCGGCGCACCTGGGTGCGCAGCCGGGCCGTCAGTTCCTGCTGGTCGATCGGTCGCATCAGATAGTCGTTGATGCCGAGTTCGAGGCCACGGATGATGCGCTCCTCCTCGCCCTCCTCCGCCAACAGGATGATCGGCACGAAACGGGTGCGGTCGAGCGAGCGCAATTGCGAGCAAAGCCGGAGCGGATCGAAATTCGCGAAGGCCGTCGAGATCATCACGCATTCATAGGAAGTCTCGGCCGCCTGGAAGAAACCGGCATGCGGATCGCTGGTGACGTCGAGGTCGGCACGGTCGCGCAGCATCTTCTCGATGCGCTCCACCGACGATTTGCGCTCGTCGATCAACAGCACTTTCGGCGTCGTGTCCTCGGACGCGAAATTGCGGCTGAGCAGTTCCTCGATGCCGATATTGCGTGTCGTCGAGGCGCGCAGCCTGAGCTCATCGGTGAGAGATTTCAGCCGCACCAGGCTCTTGACCCGCGTCATCAGTTGCAGGTCGTTGACCGGCTTGGTCAGGAAATCGTCGGCGCCGGCTTCCAACCCGCGGACGCGGTCGGACACCTGGTCGAGCGCGGTGATCATCACCACCGGGATATGCGACGTGGCCGGATCGCTCTTCAGCCGCCGGCAGACATCGAACCCGTCCATGTCCGGCATCATCACGTCGAGCAGCACGACATCGACCTTGCCGTTCTCGCAGGTCTCGATCGCGTCGGGCCCGTTGGTGGCGGTCAGCACCTCGAAATATTCGGCCAGAAGCCGAACCTCCAGCAGCCTCACATTGGCAGGGATGTCGTCGACGACGAGGATCCGCGCAGTCATTTCACAAGGCTCCGGCTCGGTTGGAAGGGCACATCAGGCATCGCCCAGATAGGATTTGATGGTTTCGATGAAACGCGGCACCGAGATCGGCTTCGAAATATAGGCCTCGCAGCCGCCCTGGCGGATGCGTTCCTCGTCGCCCTTCATGGCAAAGGCAGTCACCGCGATGACCGGGATGACGTGCAAATCATCATCTTCCTTCAGCCATTTGGTCACCTCCAGCCCCGACACTTCGGGCAACTGGATGTCCATCAGGATGAGATCGGGCCGGTGCTGACGCGCTAGGTCGAGCGCCTCCAGACCGTTGCGGGTGCGCACCGTCTCGTAGCCGCTCGCTTCGATGAGGTCCCGAAAGAGCTTCATGTTGAGCTCATTGTCCTCGACGATCATGACCTTCTTAGGCATCGACATCCCGTCCCGGCCGTCCCTCCGCTCGAAGGCGGCCTTCATGCGCTCGTCCTTGAACGCACCAAACCCTGCTTCACTATACGGCAATATGATTGACGAAACGGAAACCTTCGGGCTGCAAAGCAGCGCGAGTTCCACCTCGCCCGCCAGCGCGTCCAAACGGCGCGCTGCACTGTAAAGGCTTGCCGCAGGCAAATCTTGCCATTACTGCGGAAGAGACTCATTCCACATGCCGAAGGTAGTGATGGCAAACGCGGCGTCAATGCGCGAAGAGGCGGAAACCATTGCCGTAAAGGCGCTGGGCTTCGTCGCCTCCGATCCGGAGCTGTTGCCGCGCTTTCTGGCGATCACCGGAATAGAGGCCCATTCGATCCGCAAGGCCGCCGGCGAGCCGGGTTTCTTGGCCGGCGTGCTGCAGTTCATTCTCGCCCACGAGCCGACGCTGATGCGCTTTGCCGAGGAGACCGGCACTCCGCCGGCCGCCGTCGGCAAGGCGTTGCGCGCACTGCCGCTCGGCGATGACAACCATGAGCATTCCATATGAGCGATGATCCGGAAACCGCGCGCCAGATCGAGGAACTTTCGGCTGACGACCGGCCGCTACTGGTGCTCGACGTCGACGACGTCGTGCTCGAGTTCATCCGCCCCTTCCCGCATTTCCTCAAATCGCGCGGCTAAGGGCTGACACTGGCCTCCTTCCGGCTGACCGGCAACATTGCCGAAACGGCCAGCGGCCGGCTGATCGAACAGCCCGAAGTCACGGCACTCCTTGGCGATTTCTTCGACGCGCAAGCCGATTGGCAAAGTGTCACCGACGGCGCCGCGGATGCCCTGGCAAGGCTTGGAGACCGCGCCGAAATCATATTGCTGACGGCCATGCCGCACCGCCATCGCGCCGTGCGCCGCGCCCATCTCGATGGGCTGGGGCTGAACTATCCGCTGCTGACCACCGAAATGGCCAAGGGACCGGCGGTGGCCAGGCTGCGCGGCAACAAGGGCAGGCCGGTGGTCTTCGTCGATGATCAGCCGCACAATTTGGCGTCGGTGCGGGAATCGGTCGCCGATGCCAGTCTTGTGCACTTGATGGCCGACAATGCGCTGCGCGCGTTCCTGCCGCCGGTCCCGGACGAGGTCATCGTCGTCCAGGACTGGCACGAAGCCGCGCCAAAGATCGCGGGCGCGCTGGGGCTGTAGAGCCGAACCCTCAAGGGTTCAGCTTCGCGCCGGCCCCGCCATTGTCGCCGCCGCCATTGTCGCCGCCGCCATTATCGCCGCCGCTGCTATCGTCCGCGCCGTCACTGTTGTCGACGCCATCGCCCGCCGCCGGATCGGCGGGCTTCAGCATGACGCCGTTGATGGTGACCGAGCCGTCGGCCTTGGTGTTGACGACCCATTCCAGCCGGCCGTCCGGCAGCGTTTTGGCAAAACCCTTCACCATCAGGGCGGCAGGCACGTACTGCCCCACCTCTGGCTCCGACTTTGCCGCGTCCTGCAGACGCGTCATGATCTTGTCGAAACCGGCGACATCGACAGTGAGATTTGCGTCGGGCTTCTCACCGAAGCTTGTCATCTCGCCTTCCAGCGCGATCTCCAGGTCCTTGTTCTTCACCGTGCTGTGGCCGATGACGACCTTCGGCGCCTTGGCCAGGAAATCGGCTTTGAGCTGGTCGCCGAACTCGGGTGACAGCGGCGGATCCTGATTGAGATCAAAGGCTTCGATCGCCTTCTTCGCCATGCTGTCGAGATCGATATTGGCGCCGCCGAAGTTCAGGTCTATGTCTGTGGGCAAGAGCGCCACGCTCCAGCTAGGCAAAAGCTGCTGCGGTACGGTCAGCCCCGAGGCCTTGATGCCGTAGGTGACCTTGCCGTTCTGCGAAACGCCGTCGCTGCCGAAGGCGGTGCTTAGCTGCGTCGCCCCGAAAGTGCCGAGCGGGCTGTCGACCGCGAAATCCTTGAAGCCATAGTTGCCGTCGATACGCTCCCACACCGGAAGTGCTGCGAGCAGAAGCGACTTCAGCTGCGCCTGGTTCGCCTTCAGCGTCTTCTCGTCCTCATTGGCCACGGCGAATGCCAAGAGGTCGAGCAGCGGCCTCGTCTGCACGCCCTTGCCGCTGGCTTCCACCGACAATTCCGGCGACTTCACGGTGACTGGAAAATTTAGCCCCTTCTCGGGATCATTGAACTTTATCGTCTCGACGAAATTCGAGATCTTCTGCGACGTCGTGAAATCAACACCGCCATTGGCGGCCTTGGTGCCGGTAATGGTCGCGGTGCCCGCGCCAGTGCTGGCTTCCGTCTGCTGCTTGGCATCCTTCGATGCCATGGTCATGCCAGCCAATGAACTCGCGCCGCTGATGAAGGCGGCAAGCGCGGGGTCGTAGACGCCGGAACCCTTGCCATCCTTGATCGAAAACTGCGTGCTTTGCAGCCCCTCGGGTCCGTTGAACTCGAAGGACGCGCTCTGCGAAAAGTCCATCGACACATTCCAGGTGCCGTCGCTGCGCGGCTTGACCAGCAGGGCGTAGGGCGCGAAGTCGAATTTCACCTGCCCCTGCTTCGGCAGAATCTCCGCCAGTGCCTTGAAATCAAAAAGAATCTTGTAGGCATCGCCTTCGACCGAAACCTTCAGGATACCCTTGTCGAGCGCCTGTTTGCCGACATAGCGGGACAGGTCATCGGACAATTGCTTGGCACCCTGGCTATCGACGGTCTGGCCGAAAGCAGGCGCGCAGAACAGAAGCGCGGTAAAGGCAACTGGCAACATACGGTTCACGGGAAGTCTCCGTTGGGTCGAAAGGCAAAAATCAATTTCGTACTTCTGGTAGGAAAATACCATCACAACTGCAAGATGATGACAGTCACGCAATCGGCCTCAACACCAGCCGCATCAGCGGGCGGCCTGCCTTGCGCTCCACCAGCCGCTCGAACCCGGCCTTCTCGAAAACCCCCGACGAGCCGACGAACAGGCCGATCGAACGTGAATCGCGCGACAGGTCGATCGGGCAGGCCTCGACAAGCCGTGCTCCGTTGCTGCGGGCGAAATTGATGCCGCCTTCGACGAGGCGATGCGTGATGCCGCGGCCCCGCGCCTTGGCGCGGATGAAGAAGCAGGAAATCGCCCAGACGGCCGGATCGGAAGCATCGGCGGGATCGATAGGCGCCGAGCCCCTGCCCTTGTTGTTCCATTCGGGCACGTCGGCGCGCGGCCCGATCTGCATCCAGCCGACCGCCTTGCCATCCTCGAAGGCCAACAGACCCGGCGGCGGGCCCGCTTCGATGCGCGCCTTGATATGGTCCTTGTTACGCTCGCGGCTGCTCTCACGCCGCGCTACCGGCGCCAGCCGGAAATGCGTGCACCAGCAGCCGTAACAGGCGCCTTGCTTGCCGAAAAGGTCCTCGAAATCCGGCCACAGCTCAGGCGCCAGCGGTACTATGGTCGTGCTCATGCGGTTCTCCCCAGGCCAAGCTTGTCGCTGGCCTTGCACTATCGTACCATTGCTTTTGTTCTCTTTATGTTCGCAGCGATGGCGGCCCCTGTCAACAATCCCGATCACGGTTTTTGCCGTGACTGCCTGACCTTTCAGCGCAGTGAGACGCGCCGCTGCGAGCGCTGCGGCAGCCCTCGCCTTGCCCGTCATCCTGAGTTGTACCGGCTGCATCTGGCCCATATCGATTGCGATGCCTTTTACGCGGCGATCGAAAAGCGCGACAATCCGGCGCTCAAGGACAAGCCGCTGATCATCGGCGGCGGCAAGCGCGGGGTCGTCTCCACCGCCTGTTACATCGCCCGCATCCGGGGCGTGCGCTCCGCCATGCCGATGTTCAAGGCGCTCGAGGCTTGCCCGGAGGCGGTCGTGATCCCGCCCAACATGGAAAAATATGTGCTTGTCGGCCGCGAGGTGCGCGCCATGATGCAAGCGCTGACGCCGCTGGTCGAGCCGCTGTCGATCGACGAGGCGTTTCTCGACCTCGCCGGCACCGAACGGTTGCACGGCCTGCCGCCGGCCGTGGTGCTGGCGCGCTTTGCGCTGGCGGTGGAGAAGGAAATCGGTATCACCGTTTCATCAGGCCTCTCCTACTGCAAGTTCCTCGCCAAGATAGCGTCCGATTTCCGCAAGCCACGCGGCTTTTCGGTCATCGGCGAAGCCGAGGCGGTCGGCTTCCTGGCGGAGCAGCCGGTGACGATGATCTGGGGTGTCGGCAAGGCGTTCAACGCCACGCTGGAACGCGACGGTATCCGCAGCATCGGCCAGCTTCAGAAGATGGAGCGTGGCGACCTGATGCGCCGCTATGGCACGATGGGCGACCGGCTCTACCGGCTTTCGCGCGGCGAGGACGTCCGCCGCGTCGACCCCGACCAGGACGCCAAGAGCGTATCGGCCGAAACCACCTTCGACACCGACATCGCGTCGCTGGAAGAGCTGGTCTCTGTACTAAGAGGTCTTTCCGAAAAGGTTTCAGCGCGGCTGAAAAAGTCAGGCATCGCCGGACGCACCGTGGTGCTGAAACTGAAGACACAGGATTTCAAGCTGCGCACCCGCAACCGCCAGCTCGGCGACCCGACAAGGCTCGCGGACCGCATCTTTCAGACCGGGGTCGAGCTTCTTCGCAAGGAAACCGACGGAACTAAATTTCGATTGCTCGGCATCGGCGTCAGCGACCTCTCGGACGACGACAAGGCCGACCCGCCGGATCTGGTCGACGTCCAGTCGCGCAAGCGCGCCATGGCCGAAGGCGCCATCGACGCGCTGCGCGACAAGTTCGGCCGCAAGGCGGTGGAGACCGGCTATACGTTCGGCAGGGGCCGCGATGCCCACCCGCCGGAGCCGCTGGAGGACTGACACCGGGTGTGTTGAGATTCAGGTCAGGCCGAATCGAGAATGATGGTTTTCGAGAACCGGAGCGGAGCGTATTTGAATTACGTGAGCACCGGACGCGCAGGAAACCATCGTTCGCAGGTCGGCCTCACTGAATATCGACACATCCGTCAGGTCCGCGTCAGATCGATCCTGCTCGTCACCACGTTCTTACCGGTCTTCGGATCGGTGTCGATGACCGTCAGCCGGATGCCGTTCTCGCCTCTCTTCTCGACCGTCATCCGCGCCTTCCGATCGCCGTTGACATCCTTCGCCCAGCGTATGCCGAGGTTGATGGCATTGCCCGACCGGCTGCCGTTGAGCTGCGCCGGACCGGTGCGTGATCCCACATAGACGCCGCTGTATTTCGCACCAGTGACCTTCAAGTTGGCGCTGATGGCCCGCGTCACCAGCACGAGACCGCGGCAGTTGCCATCCAGCGAGAGCGAGGTTGAGGTCGCGTTCGACTTGAAGCTGCAAGACACGCTGACGTTCGGCACATCCGTGGTTACCTGGACAGTGCCCTTGCCGGCGAAATTGCCCTTGAACGACTGCAGGAACCTGGTCTCGTCGGCATGTGCCGAGCCCGCCGCGACCAATAAACAGCCTGCAAGCGCAAATGGCGCAAATGATCTCATCGAAGTCTCCTTGTCGGTGCTGGAATGCAAGACGCCCTGCGAAGCACGGCTGAATAGCGGGACTCAACGCCTCTTGCCGTATCAGGTTCCGCCAGCAACGTGACTGTTTCGTAACGCCGTCGCCACAACTGGCCCAGAAGAATACATGAGCTAGCAATTGCGGCAAAAGCTTCGGCCTGCGAGATAAAGACCATGGCACCTACCCCCTCTATTCCCAAGGCAGCCTTCTGGATGGCGCTGTCGATCGCGTCGTTCCTGGCGATGTCGGTCGCCGGCCGCGCCACCACGGCCGAGCTCAATGTCTTCCAGGTGCTGGAACTGCGCTCGGTGATCGGCTTCTTCATCCTCTTGCCGCTGGTGCTGAAGAGCGGCGGCTTTGCGGCGATGCGCACGCAGCGTCCCCTCGCCCATATCGCCCGTAACGTCATCCACTATACGGGGCAGGCCGCATGGCTCTACGCGCTCACCTTGATTCCACTGGCCGTGTTGATTTCGATCGAGTTCACGACGCCGATCTGGACAGCGATCCTGGCGGTGACGTTTCTCGGCGAAAGGCTGAGCCGGCCGAAACTGGCGGCCGTCGTGCTTGGCCTGATCGGCGTCGTCGTCATCGTACGCCCGGGCGTCGGTTCGGTCGATCCGGGACATGTGATCGTGCTGGGCGCCGCGGTCTGCTTCGGCATTTCGGTGGTCCTGGTCAAATCGCTGACGCGTACGGACAGCGTCGTGCGCATCATCTTCTGGATGCTGATCATCCAGTCGGTGGTCGGCCTCGTTCCAGCCCTTTATGAATGGCGCGATCCACCGCTGGAGCTCTGGCCATGGATCGTGCTGATCGCCTTCACCGGCATGTCGTCGCATTTCTGCATGGCCCGCGCGCTCACCTATGCCGACGCGACGGTCATTTCGCCGATGGATTTCCTGCGGGTGCCTCTGTCGGCGCTGGTCGGTTGGCTGCTTTATCAGGAGCAGATCGATGCCTTCACCGCCGGCGGCGCGCTGCTCATCCTGATGGGCAACCTGCTCAACCTGCAGCGCAAGCCGGTACAGCCAGCTGAAGTGGCTGCATCGTAACGGTCAGATCCCGTCATCCGGTATGTTGAGAACGTGCCCGCAGGCCTTGCAGTGCACCGCATCCGGCTCATGCCGCTGCAGCCCGCATTGCGGACAAGGGAAGAACACCTTGGCCGGCCTGAAGATCGCCTGCGCCAGCCTGACGAACAGCGATATGCCAATGATCATGGTGACGATCGCCGTCAGCTTGCCGGCGATGCCAGGCAGCACGATGTCGCCGAAGCCGGTCGTCGTCACCGTGGCGACGGTGACGTAAAGCGCGTCGACATAGTTTTCCAGCCCGGCGCCGTTGCGGAAGAAGAACGTGTAGACGAAGCCGGTAATGACGAAGAGGAACGTCAAAAGGTTGATGACCGCATGGCTCGCCTCGCGCCAGGGCCTGAGGCCACGCATCTCGAAATGCCGCCAGATCGAACCGCTGCGCGACAGCGACCATAGCCGCAGGATGCGCAAAAAGCCGAGATTGGCGAGCGCCGTTGGCATCAGCAGCGTCAACAGGATGAAGACATCCACCCAGGAGGTCGGCTGCTTCATCAGGCGCAGCATGTCATTGGAGGCCAGCAGCCTGGCAAAGAGATCGGCTCCGACGAGAACCGCCACCGCATAGTCCAGCCACAGGAACGAAGGCGATTGCTGGATCACCGGTGTCGCGATGAAGAAAGCGATGATGGCCAGATCGATGACGATTGCCACAACCTGAAACCGAAAGGCCGCAGGCGTGCGCCCGTGGTAGAGCCGGCGCAACTTGTCACGCACCCGCGCCACTGCGGACCTGCCCTGCGGTGCGCCCTTCCGCGCGACCTTCATGCCGATCGCGATGACATGGGACACAGACGCCGGAACCTGCCAAGGGCGGCGATCACACCAATTCCACTTCGACCACGCCGGGCACTGCGCGCATCGCCGAGGCGATCTGCGGCGAGACGCGGAAGCCACCCTGCAAGGCGATCTCGACCTCGCCCTGCGCCTCTTCCTTGATCACGATAATGCTCACTTGGCTTTCGCCGCGCTGGGTGAGCTGGGCTTGGATCATCGAGGCAGGCCCCTCGTTCCTGACGAAGATGCGCAGCGCCTTCTGGATGCGGCTTGCCTCGTCTTCCAGCGACTGCACGGAATTGATGCGCAAATTGACGCCCTCGGGCCTGTCCTCCGCCGCGACCGTGATGACGACGGAGCGGCCGGCCTCCAGGAGGTCACGGTACTGGGCCAATGCTTCCGAAAACAGCACCGCCTCGTACTGGCCGGACGTGTCGGAAAAGGCCACAACGCCCATCTTGTTGCCGGTGCGCGTCTTGCGCTCCTGCTTGCTGGTCACCGTGCCGGCAAGGCGGCCGGCGGAAGCGCCGCGTTTGACGGCGGCCGAGAATTCGCCCCAGTTCTGCACGCGCATCTTCTGCAGGGCCGCCTTGTATTCGTCGAGCGGATGGGCAGAGAGGTAGAAGCCGACGACCTGGAATTCGCGGTGCAGCCGGTCCGCGGCGAGCCAAGTATCTGTCACCGGCAGGTTGAGCGCCTGCGACTGTGCGCCGAGCGAGGCGCCGAAAATGTCGGCCTGGCCGGAAACCGCGTTCTGCTGGGCCAGCGATGCCAGCCCCATCATCCGTTCGACGCCGGCCATCATCTGGGCGCGGTCGTGGCCGAAACAGTCAAGCGCGCCAGCCATGATCAGGCTTTCGAAGACACGCTTGCCGACGATCTTGGGATCGACCCGCTCGCAGAAATCGGCAAGGTTCTTGAACGGCTTTTCGCCCCGTACCGCAACGATATGCTCGACCGCCGCGTCGCCGACTCCCTTGAGCGCGGCCATCGAATAATAGATGCGGTTCTCACCGACCTCGAAAGGCCGAAAACTGGTCATCACCGACGGCGCCAGAACCTCGATGCCGAGGCGTAGCGCGTCCTGCCGGAAGTCGGCGAGCTTGTCGGTGTTGCCCATGTCGAGCGTCATCGAGGCGGCGAGGAACTCGACCGGATAATGCGCCTTGAGATAGGCGGTCTGGTAGGAGACGACGGCGTAGGCTGCGGCGTGCGATTTGTTGAAACCATAGTCGGCGAACTTGGCCAGCAGGTCGAAAATAAAGTCGGCTTGCGGCTTGCTGACGCCACGCTCCACCGCACCGGTAACGAACCGCTCGCGCTGCTTGTCCATCTCAGCGCGGATCTTCTTGCCCATGGCGCGGCGCAGAAGGTCGGCTTCGCCGAGCGAATAGCCGGACAGTTCCTGCGCGATCTGCATCACCTGTTCCTGGTAGACGATTACGCCCTGCGTCTCCTTCACCAGATGGTCGATCTTGGGATGGATCGAGGCCATCTCCTCCTCGCCATGCTTTCTGGCGTTGTAGGTCGGGATGTTCTCCATCGGGCCCGGCCGGTAGAGCGCGACCAGCGCGATGATGTCCTCGATGCAGTCGGGCCGCATGCCAATCAGCGCCTTGCGCATGCCGGCACTTTCCACCTGGAACACGCCGACCACTTCGCCGCGCGACAGCATGGCGTAAGTGTCTGGATCGTCGAGCGGGATCGTTGCCAGATCGATGTCGATGCCTCGCCGGCGGATCAGCTTCACCGCCGTCTCCAGAACGGTCAGCGTCTTCAGGCCGAGGAAGTCGAACTTCACCAGCCCAGCCTGCTCGACATATTTCATGTTGAACTGGGTGACCGGCATGTCCGAGCGCGGATCGCGGTACATCGGCACCAGTTCCGAAAGCGGCCGGTCGCCGATGACGATGCCGGCGGCGTGCGTCGAGGCGTGGCGGTAAAGGCCTTCCAGCTTCTGCGCCATGTCGAGCAGCGTCTGGACGATCGGCTCCTTCTCGGCCTCCTCGGCAAAGCGCGGTTCGTTGGCGATGGCATCGGCGAGCTTCACCGGATTGGCCGGGTTCTGCGGCACCATTTTCGAGAGCTTGTCGACCTGGCCGTAGGGCATCTGCAGAACGCGGCCGACGTCACGCAGCACGGCGCGAGCCTGCAGCGTACCGAAGGTGATGATCTGGCCGACCTGGTCGCGGCCGTATTTCTGCTGGACGTAGCGGATCACCTCTTCACGGCGATCCTGGCAGAAGTCGATGTCGAAGTCAGGCATCGAGACGCGGTCGGGATTGAGGAAGCGCTCGAACAGCAGCGAGAAGCGCAGCGGATCGATATCGGTGATGGTTGTCGAATAGGCGACAAGCGATCCGGCGCCCGAACCACGGCCCGGCCCGACCGGAATGCCTTGTGCCTTGGCCCATTTGATGAAGTCGGCAACGATCAGGAAGTAGCCCGGGAATTTCATCTTCTCGATGATGCCGAGCTCGAATTCGAGCCGCTCGCGATATTGCTCGACCGTGTAGCCAGGCGTCGGTCCGTGGAGTGCAAGCCGAGCGTCGAGCCCCTCGCGCGCCTGGCGGGCGAGTTCGGCGGCCTCGGCCTTTTCCGCCGCGTCCTTGTCGGAGGCATCGCCGCCGGTGAAACGCGGCAGGATCGGGCTGCGGTTCTTTGGATAGTAGGAGCAGCGCAAAGCGATCTCGACGGTGTTGTCGATCGCTTCCGGCAGGTCGGCGAACAGCTTTGCCATATCGGCCTGGCTGCGCAGGAAATTGTCCGGCGACAATCGGCGGCGGGTGTCGACGGCGACGACGGAGCCCTCGGCAATGGCGATCAGCGCGTCATGCGCCTCGTAATCGTCGCGCGAGGAAAAAAACGCCTCGTTGGTGGCGACCAACGGCAGTTCGTGCGCGTAGGCGAGATCGATCGTCTGATGTTCGACGACCCGGTCATAGCCCGCGACCCGGTCCAACTCGACATAGAGCCGGTCGCCGAACAGTGCTTTGAGCGTCAATAGCCGCGCCTCGGCCAGATCGCGGCGATCCTCCTTCAAGGCGTTGCCGATCGGCCCGCGTGGTCCGCCGCTGAGGCAGATCAACCCATCGGTCTGTCCATTCAGCGTCTCGGTGGTCAGGTGCACCGCCTCGCCCGGCGGTGTTTCCAGATAGACGCCGCTGACCAGCCGGACCAGGTTGGAATAGCCGGTTTCTGTTGCCGCGATCAGCACGACCGGCCGCATCTCAGGCCCTTGCCGCCGGCGGTCGCGTTGGCCGTCGCTGTTTTCACCGGAAAAGGCGAGCGCGATCTGACAGCCGATGATCGGCTGGATGCCGTCCTTGACCGCCTTCTGCGCGAACTCCAAGGCACCGAACAGATTGTTGGTGTCGGTGACGGCGATGGCCGGTGCCTCGTCCTTCACGGCGTGGCCGACGATCTTGCCGAGCTGGAGGGCCCCCTCGAGCAGAGAATAGGCCGAATGCACGCGCAGATGCACGAACGGCCGCGCCGGCACCTCCGGACGCGCCGCCGCGATCGCGGCTTCGCGCTTCAGGGGATCGCGTGGAAGTCTGTCATCCGCCATGGTTTCTCGCGCTGCCTAAGGGCTTTGAGTCGATGCAGATGTATTGTCCGGGACCGGGCGATACCAGTCCAGCACAAACGGCTACTTACCACAGGCTTCCAGCCTGCTCAGGCGAATTCCATGATCACGGCGTCCACCGCAAGACTGTCGCCCGGCTTGGCGTTGAGCTTCGACACGACGAGATCGCGTTCGGCGCGAAGCACGTTTTCCATCTTCATCGCCTCGACGACGGCAAGCGTTTCGCCGGCCTTGACCTCCTGGCCCTCGGCAACGGCGATCGACACGACGAGGCCGGGCATCGGGCAAAGCAGCAGTTTCGACGTGTCCGGCACCACCTTCTCCGGCATCAGGCGCTCGAGCTCGGCGGTGCGCGGCAGCATGGCGCGGGCGGTCACCGACATGCCCTTCCAGGCGACGCGAAGACCGTTGGCGACTGGCCGGATTTGGGCGACAACAGAGCGCTTGCCGACCGTGCCGCGCCAGATCAGGTCGCCGGGCCGCCAATCGGAAGAAACGGTCAGCGCCTTGCCGCCATCGATCGACAGGTCGATCTCCATCGGAATGGAAATCATGCCTTCGAGGATGGAGGCCTGGAGATACTCCTCGCCGATCTTCACCACCCAGTCGCGCTTGAGCGCTCCCGAATGTGGCGCCAGGCGGCCGCCCAGCCGGTCGAGCCGGTCGCGACGCAGCAGTTCCACGGAGGTGGCGATCGAGGCCAACACGGCTTTTTCTTGGACGTTTGGTACGACAGGCGCAAAGCCGTCGGGGTATTCCTCGGCGATGAATCCCGTCGATATGGCCCCTTCCCGCCAGCGCGGGTGCTGCATCAGGGCAGCCAGGAACGGGATATTGTGCTCGATGCCATCGACCACAAAACTGTCGAGCGCTTCCGACATGGCATTGATTGCCTCGAGCCGAGTCGGTGCCCAGGTGCACAGCTTGGCCAGCATCGGGTCGTAGAACATCGAAATCTCCGAGCCCTCGGTGACGCCGGTGTCGTTGCGGATGACGACATCGCCGAATTGCCCCTCCTCCGGTGGCCGGTAGCGCGTCAGCCGGCCGATCGACGGCAGGAAATTGCGATAGGGATCCTCGGCGTAGAGCCGGCTTTCGACCGCCCAGCCATTCAGCGTGATGTCGCTTTGCTTCAGGCCAAGTTTTTCGCCGGCGGCGACGCGGATCATCTGTTCGACCAGATCAATGCCTGTAACAAGCTCCGTCACCGGGTGCTCGACCTGCAATCGGGTATTCATTTCGAGGAAATAGAAGTTTTTGTCCTTGTCGACGATGAATTCCACCGTGCCGGCGCTCTGATAGTCGACAGCCCGGGCCAGCGCCACCGACTGCTCGCCCATCGCCTTGCGCGTCTTGGCATCGAGAAACGGCGACGGCGCTTCTTCCGCTACCTTCTGGTTGCGGCGCTGGATCGAGCATTCGCGCTCGCCGAGATAGAGCGCGTTGCCATGCGCGTCAGCCAGCACCTGGATCTCGATATGACGCGGATCGACGACGAACTTTTCGATGAAAACCCGGTCGTCGCCGAACGAACTCTTGGCCTCCGAACGCGCCCGGTCGAAACCGTCGCGCACTTCCGATTGGTTCCAGGCGATGCGCATGCCCTTGCCGCCGCCGCCGGCCGACGCCTTGATCATCACGGGATAGCCGATCTCGCCGGCGATCTTTTCAGCATGGTCGGCATTCTCGATCACGCCGAGCCAGCCGGGCACCGTCGAAACCTTGGCGGCGTTGGCGAATTTCTTCGATTCGATCTTGTCGCCCATCGCCTTGATCGCCTTGGGCTTCGGGCCGATGAAGACGATGCCTTCCCCTTCCAGCGCCTCGCAGAATGCGGCGCGCTCCGATAGAAAGCCATAGCCGGGATGCACGGCCTGAGCTCCGGTTTCCTTGCAGGCGGCGATGATCTTCTCAGGCAGCAAATAACTCTGTGCCGCGGGCGACGGGCCGACATGCACCGCCTCGTCGGCCATCTCGACATGCACGGCATCGCGATCGGCGTCGGAATAGACGGCGACCGTCGCAATCCCCATCTTGCGCGCCGTCTTGATGACGCGACAGGCGATCTCGCCACGGTTGGCGATCAGGATCTTCTTGAACATTCGGATGTCGTTCCTCCGGCGAAGTGGTCCAGTTCTATGGACAATTCCGGTGCGCCTCAAGTGGCCGAGCGGTTGCAAGCGGCATACGGCGACAGCGCCGAAAAACGTCGCAAGGGAAGTTGGACGCCAACAAGGAAGTCTATAAGGTGGCATGGGCTCACTGCGGAGGGCTGGCGGACATTCGCTTCGCCGGGCAGGCTCGACAAGCCGGCCACATCAAAACAGATTATGTCGATTGCCTTTGGGAGGAACCGCCTGATGAAAACCCGCGCCGCTGTCGCTGTCGCCGCCGGAAAGCCGTTGGAGATCATGGAGGTCGACCTCGACGGTCCGCGCGAGGGCGAAGTGCTGGTCGAGATCAAGGCGACCGGCATCTGCCACACCGATGAGTTCACGCTCTCGGGCGCCGATCCGGAAGGCCTGTTTCCGGCCATCCTTGGCCATGAGGGTGCCGGCGTCGTCGTCGATGTCGGCAAGGGCGTCACCTCGGTCAAGAAGGGCGACCACGTCATTCCGCTCTATACGCCGGAATGCCGCCAGTGCCCGTCCTGCCTGTCCAGGAAGACCAATCTGTGCACCGCCATTCGCGCCACGCAAGGGCAAGGGTTGATGCCCGACGGCTCGTCGCGCTTCTCGATCGGCAAGGACAAGATCTTCCACTATATGGGCTGCTCGACCTTCTCGAACTTCACCGTGCTGCCTGAGATCGCGGTGGCCAAGGTCAACCCCGACGCTCCCTTCGACAAGATCTGCTACATCGGCTGCGGCGTCACCACCGGCATCGGCGCCGTCATCAACACCGCCAAGGTCGAACAAGGCGCGACCGCTGTCGTCTTCGGCCTCGGCGGCATCGGCTTGAATGTCATCCAGGGCCTGAAGCTGGCCGGCGCCGACATGATCATCGGCGTCGATCTGAACAACGACAAGAAGGCCTGGGGCGAGCGTTTCGGCATGACGCACTTCGTCAATCCGAAGGAGATCGACGGCGACATCGTACCTCACCTCGTCAACATGACCAAGCGTGGCGCCGACCAGATCGGCGGCGCCGACTACACGTTCGACTGCACCGGCAACACCAAGGTGATGCGCCAGGCGCTGGAAGCCTCGCATCGCGGCTGGGGCAAGTCGGTTATCATCGGCGTCGCCGGCGCCGGCCAGGAAATCTCGACCAGACCGTTCCAGCTGGTCACCGGACGCACCTGGATGGGTACCGCCTTTGGCGGCGCGCGCGGCCGCACCGACGTGCCAAGAATCGTGGACTGGTACATGGACGGCAAGATCCAGATCGATCCGATGATCACCCATTTGCTGAAGCTGGAAGACATCAACAAGGGGTTCGACCTCATGCATGAGGGCAAGTCGATCCGAAGCGTCGTCGTTTACTGAAGCAAAGCCACACGCCGCCGACCGACCGGCCTGCGACCACTGTGGTTCACAACTGGGAGGAGAAAAGAATGGCGGAGAAACTGCATCCGAAAATCGACAATGGCCTGCCGAAGGAGAGCGCGAGCTTTGCCGGCGGCACGCTGGTCTGCGCTTGCACCAGCAAGCCGGTCAAGGTGAAGGTCAAGGGACAGATCGCCCACAACCACGCCTGCGGCTGCACCAAATGCTGGAAGCCGGAAGGCGCGGTATTCTCGGTGGTTGCCGTTGCCGGTACCGGCGACGTCACCGTCACCGAGAACGGCGACAAGCTCAAAGTGGTCGACCCCTCAGCGCTGATCCAGCGCCATGCCTGCACCGGCTGCGGCGTCCACATGCACGGTCCGGTCGAACGCGACCATGCGTTCAAGGGCCTGTCCTTCATCCATCCCGAACGCTTCGTCGAGGATGGCTGGTCGCCGCCGGGCTTCACCGCCTTCGTCTCGTCGATCATCGAATCCGGCGTCGATCCGAAGCGGATGGACGGCATCCGGGCGCGGTTGAAGACGATCGGGCTGGAGCCCTATGACTGCCTCAACCCCGGCCTGATGGATTACATCGCCACCTGGACGGCAAAGAGGTCCGGCGCTTTGCCGGCCTGAACATTGTGAGATTTCAGGCAGGGGCCGGACACGTTCCGGCCCCTGCCCGTTTCGGAGAGACAATGCCCGCACCCGCCATCTACGTCGACGCCGATGCCTGCCCGGTCAAAGCCGAAGTGGAGAAAGTCGCCGAACGCCTTGGCGTGGTCGTCACCTACGTCTCCAACGGCGGCCTGCGGCCATCGCGCGATCCGATGATCCGCAATGTCGTCGTCTCCAAGGGCGCTGACGCCGCCGACGACTGGATCGTCGAGAATGCCAAATCCAACGATATCGTGATCACGGCGGATATTCCGCTTGCCGCCCGCGCCGTTGCGCTCGGCGCGCATGTGCTCGGCCCGACCGGGCGCCCGTTCACCCCCGAAACCATCGGCATGGCGGTGGCCATGCGCGACCTCAAGCAGCATCTGCGCGAGACCGGCGAGAGCAAGGGCTACAATGCTTCCTTCGCGCCGCAGGACCGTTCCCGGTTCCTCGGCGAACTCGACCGTATCTTGCGGCGAGCGCTGAAATCCGCCACACCGGGCTAGCAACAAAGCGCCATCCAGGTGGAGACCGCCATGGCCGCCGACCCCCCGATCCAGACCCCCATGCAGCGCCACATGCTGTTCGCAATGTCGGCGTGTTTCGGAGCATTTGCGCTGCTTGTGGCGTTGCTGCTGCACGCCCCGCTCGCCTACTCGATCGGCGCCAACGCATTTTTCGCCGCTTACGTCACTCTCGTCGTCGGCCAGATGCCGAAATTGACTGGCAAGTATCTGAGCAAGAATGCGCGCGCCACCGACATGCCGGTGCTGGTGATCTTCGCCGTGACGCTCGTCGTCGTCATCGTCGCCGTTGTCTCCTTGTTCTTGCTGATCAATCAGAAGGACAGAGGCGATCTCGTCGGACTCGGCTTCGCATTGCTGTCGATCCCGCTCGGCTGGTTCACTATCCACGCCATGGCGGCGCTCCACTATGCCCATGTCTACTGGATGGACGGCGACGAGGTCGACACCAAGACCAAGAAGAATATCCCGGTCGGCGGACTGCTGTTTCCCGGCGACAAGAGGCCGGAAGGCTGGGATTTCCTCTACTTCTCGGCCGTTATCGGCATGACGGCACAGACCGCCGACACCAACATCTCGACCACGCATATGCGTTGTGTGGTACTTGTCCATTCGATCCTGTCGTTCTTCTTCAACACTGTCATCGTCGCCGCCGCCGTCAATCTCGCCGTCAGCCTGGGCGGCCCGTAATAAATCCGTGATCGGATGAAACATCGGTTTGGATCGCGACGTATCAGGAGGACAATGGACGCATAGGCCACGTCGCGGGGCCGGGGAGACGAGACAAGATGGAATCGATTGCCAGAAGCCAATCCGCCACCGGTCCGGGCGTTCCCGCATCAACAGAGAGGCCGCTGATCTACCGGCAGTCGCGCTGGACACGGCTGACGCATTGGCTATGGGCCATCTCGTTGTTCTTCATGCTGCTTTCCGGCCTGCAGATCTTCAATGCCCGTCCCCAACTCTACATCGGCAAGCAATCCGGTTTCGGCTACCACAACACGATCCTCGAGATAGGCGCCGAGAACACAAGCGCCGGTCCACGCGGCTTCACCGAAATCTTCGGACACCGCTTCGACACGACGGGCGTGCTCGGCTGGTCAGGCCCGGCCGGCAACGAAACGGCGCGCGGCTTTCCGTCCTGGGCGACCATACCGTCCTATTATGATCTCGGCACCGCCCGCGTCATTCATTTCTTCTTCGCGTGGATCCTGACGACGACCTTGCTCGTCTGGCTGGTCGCCAGCCTGATCAACGGCCATATCAGGCGCGATCTCGCACCGCGCCTCGACGACCTCAAACGGCTGCCGCAGGACATCGTCGACCATGCGAAGCTGAAATTCCACCACACGCGCGAATACAACACGCTCCAGAAGATGGCTTATGGCGGAGTGCTGTTCGTGCTGTTGCCGCTGATGATCATCACCGGCCTTGCGATGTCGCCGAGCATGAATTCGGTGCTGCCGTTCCTCAACGAATTGCTTGGCGGCCGGCAGACGGCGCGCACCATCCATTTCACTGTCATGCTGCTGCTCGTCGGCTTCTTCATCATCCACATCCTGATGATCCTGGCAGCCGGCCCGATCAACGAACTGCGCTCCATCATCACCGGCTGGTACCGCACCGACCCCACGGCGCATGACGACAAGACGAGCGAGGCCTGACATGACGAAGTTCCAAATCAGCCGCAGAAAATTCCTGACCGCCGCCAGCCTCGGTGCCTCCGGCATGATGCTCTCGGGCTGCGACGCTTTCGACAGCCAGTTGAGCATCGGCAGCGGCCTGCGCAGCTTCCTCGAAAACGCCAATGGCCTGACCTATCGCGCGCAACGGCTGCTTGCCGGCCGCGATGCGCTGGCGCCGGAATTCACCGAAGCCGATATCCGCCAGCCACAGCGGCCGAACGGCGTCACCTCTCCCGACGACGACACCTACAAGGGCCTGCTCGCCAACAATTTCGCCGACTGGCGATTGGAAGTTTCGGGCCTGGTCGAAAAGCCGCTGTCGCTGACCCGCGAGCAGTTGCAGAACATGCCGAGCCGCACGCAGATCACCCGCCACGATTGCGTCGAGGGCTGGAGCTGCATCGCCAAATGGACCGGCACACCGCTGTCGCTGCTGCTCGACCAAGCCGTGGTCAAGCCGCAGGCGCGCTATGTCATGTTTCACTGCCTGGACACGATCGACCGCAGTCTGTCGGGCGACATCAAATACTACGGCACCATTGACCTGATCGACGCCCGCCACCCGCAGACCATCCTCGCCTACGGTCTCAACGGCAAGCCGTTGCCAGTCGAGAACGGTGCACCGCTGCGTGTCCGCGTCGAACGCCAGCTCGGCTACAAGATGCCGAAATACCTCTACAAGATCGAATTGGTCGACGGTTTCGCCAATGTCGGCGGCGGCCGCGGCGGCTATTGGGAAGACAATGGCTATGACTGGTATGGAGGGATTTGATGCCCTCTCGAATAGAGGCTGAGCACGACCTGTCGCCCACCGAACTGGGTGCCTTGGAGGACCAACTGCATAGCGAGAACCGGCGCCTCACAGGCCGCGGCGATGACAAAGGATTAGCTTTTGTAGTTCGTGACGACGCAGGACGAGCGATTGGTATAGCAGCTGGACATTCGTGGGCAGGCACGTCTGAACTTAAATTGATGTGGGTTGACGAAGCCTATCGAGGTCGAGGCCACGCAAGGCAGTTGCTCGATGCTTTTGTCGCTGAGGCCGCCGGTCGCGGCGTTCGGTGGATATGGGTCTCGACACACGACTTTCAGGCGCCGCGCCTATACGAAAAGGCCGGCTTCGAGCGCGTCGCTGAGCTCGCGGATTGGCCCGAGGGCCATTCCAACATTATTCTGCGCAAAACGATCGCGGCGGATGCCTTGCCTTAGGCCACCTTGTCCAGCAGCGGCTTCAGCGCCGGGTGAATCTCCGGCGACGCGTGCTTGATCAGCGTCAGCAGCGCGCACTCGTTCTCGTAGAGAGGCCTGTCCACGCCGATATGTCCGACCAGCCATTTGGCTTCGCCGGCATCGATCGTCTCGGCACGGCGGGCGAGTGCTTCGGCCGCCCTGTTCCTGGCCTCCCATTCGGCTTCGATGTCGCCAGGCGAGCGATAGGCCTCGATGATGCCGGCAAGGCCACCCGAGACCATGCGGCTGAAGAAGCCGCCGATTTCCGGATCGGCGTGGTCGAGGAAGTTTTCCTGGCGCAGCGCCACATCGCGGGTCGGAGCCTCATAGCCGGCGGAGCACATGACGAAATTGGCGATCGCCTTGACGAACAGATCGTTCCAGGAAGGGTCGTTCTTGGCGTGCGCCGTCTGTTCATTGATCCTGAACAGCACCTCGGCCTCGCCACGGGTGACGGCGATGTTGCCGTCGCCGCCATGGGCATGGAGGATGCGTCGCAGCAGTTCGACCTCCGCCTTTGCGATCAGTCCCGGCACCAACGCACCGCCCAGCATCAGCGGCCCCTTGCCGTCGATGACGGCGTAGGCCACCTGCTCCAGCGCGTAGACGCAAAGCCGGCTCGGCGAGGATCTCGCCCCTTCCAGCACATGGACTAGCAATTCAAGTTCGGTGCGGCTGTCGACCATGCCGTCCCGCGAGATGGTGCGGATCAGCCAGTCGGCATTGTCCTGCGAGATGTAGCCGGACGGCTTTTCCTGATGGACGATGTAGTCGGTCACCGCCTCGACGAAGAACGGCGCCCAATCCGTGCATTTGTCCCGCGCCGTCTGGTCGAGCGCGAACAGTGCCTCGGCCTCGCCGCGCGTCACCACGCCATCGGCGAATACGTCGCGGCGCAGCATCACCACATCCTCCGAAGCGATGCGGTTCTTCGAAGTCAGCCCCGCCACCGGCGCGCTCATGATCAATTCGCCCATCTTCCGTCCCCGATCCGCCCCAAAGCGTTACATGGGCCTCCCATATCAGGAGTGTCTTGAAAAACCGGCAAACGGCTTGGTTAGCGAAGGCTTGTCGGCGAGCCGCGCTTTAGGTGTGTTGAGATTCACCTGAATATCACTGCACCTTTGATGTCGCTGGGAGGTGACAAGGTGTCGTCGACGGGCTATGGATGGCGCGTCGAGGGCTCATGGTTTGAGTCCTACCTGTTTGCGGGAGAGAGCAGCGCGAGCTGCCGCCGAAGGGGAAATCGCCCGAAATCTCTCAGGCAAAAGAACCGTGGACGGGAAAGACACTCTGGAAAGTCGGGGCTTGCCCCCGCGCCGAAGGTGTAAGCGCCGCTGACAGAGTTCCGGCTGCGCGAGTCTCTCAGGCTTCAGACAGAGGGGCACGGACTGGTCGCCATTCGCGGCCGATTGCGTGCGACTCTGGAGACGACATGACGGGCGACGACTCAAAACACCTTCCCCTTGAAGATATCCACGCAGCCGCCGGTGCGCGCTTCGGCGCCTTTGCCGGCTGGTCGATGCCGCTGACCTATCCGGCCGGCGTCATGAAGGAGCATCTGCATACCCGCGAACATGCCGGCCTGTTCGACATCTCGCACATGAAACTGTTCGAGGTCAGCGGGCCGGGTGCGCTTCCCCTGCTCAACCTTGCTTGCCCACTGGATGCCGGCGCGCTCGGGATTTCGCAGTCCAAGCTGACGTTCCTCCTGAATGAGGCAGGCGGCATTCTCGACGATCTGATCGTCACCCGACTTGGCGACGACCGCTTCATCGTCGTCGCCAATGCCGGCAACGCCATCGCCGACGAAAAGCATCTGCGCGCGCTGGCCGCTGATTTCGATGTGAAGGTCGAGCCGCTCGACCGCGTCTTCCTGGCCATCCAGGGGCCTGAAGCCTGGGCCGCCCTTTCCCGCGCCGGCATCGAGACCGGTTCGCTGCTGTTCATGCGCGGCGCCGAGCCGCGGAAAAACTGGTTCATGAGCCGTTCTGGCTATACCGGCGAGGACGGTTTCGAGATCGGCCTGCCGGAGGCGGACGCACGGGATCTGGTGGCGAAACTGCGCGAAGACGAGCGTGTGCTCTGGATCGGCCTCGCCGCGCGCGACAGCCTGCGGCTGGAAGCGGGGCTTTGCCTGCATGGTCAGGACCTCACGCCGGAGACCGACCCGGCCGCCGCCGCGCTGATGTGGGCGATCCCCAGGGATGTCCGCGCTTCCGGCACCTTCATCGGCGCCGACGCCCTGCGCGCCGCCGTCGAACGCGGCCCGGCGCAAAAGCGTGTCGGGCTGAAGCCGGAAGGCCGCCAGCCGGTGCGCGCCGGTGCCGCGCTGTTCGACGCCGACGGCAATCCTGCCGGCCACGTCACATCGGGCGGCTTCGGCCCCTCGGCCGGCCATCCGGTGGCCATGGGCTATGTCGCCGCGGCGCTGGCAAAGCCCGGTACACGGATTTTCGCCGATGTGCGCGGCGCCAGGATCCCCGTCGATATCAGTTCCCTGCCCTTCACCCCTCATCGCTACCGCAAAGGATGAATTCCATGGCAACGACCTATTTCACATCGGATCACGAATGGCTCCGCGTCGAAGGCGGCATCGCCACCGTCGGCATCACCGACTACGCGCAGGAACAGCTCGGCGACTTGGTCTTCGTCGAACTGCCAGAGACGGGAAAGAAGCTGACCAAGGGCGATACCGCCGTCGTGGTCGAATCCGTCAAGGCGGCCTCGGATGTCTACGCGCCGGTCGATGGCGAGATCACCGAGGCTAACAGCACGCTGTCGTCCGACCCGTCGCTGGTCAATTCGGCCGCCACCGGCGCCGGCTGGCTGTGGAAGATGAAGCTTGCCGACGAAGGCCAGCTCGCCGGCCTCATGGATGAGGCCGCCTACAAAGCCCATATCGCCTGATAGCAGGATTTCAAAAAGATGAGCGCAGCACTTACCCCCTTCTCGGCCCGCCATATCGGTCCTGGCGTCAACGATGTCAGAGCCATGCTTGCCGTTATCGGCGTTCCCTCCGTCGAGACGCTGATCAGTCAGGCCGTACCCCAATCAATTCGGCTCGACTTGCCGCTGACCTTGCCCGCGCCGGCCAGCGAAGCCGAAGCGTTGGCCGAATTGTCGGCGACGATGGCCGGGAATATCGTGCTGAAGAGCTTCATCGGCGCCGGCTATCACGGGGTCCATGTACCGCCGGTCATCCAGCGCAATCTGTTCGAGAATCCGGCCTGGTATACGGCCTATACCCCCTATCAGGCCGAGATCAGCCAGGGCCGGCTGGAAATGCTGTTCAATTTCCAGACGCTGGTCACCGAACTGACCGGCCTGCCGGTGGCATCGGCCTCGCTGCTCGACGAGGCGACCGCCGTGGCGGAAGCTGTCGGCATCGCGCTTCGCCACCACCGCGACAAGCGCACCAAGGTGGCGTTCGCGGGCACGCCGCACCCGCAGACGCTGGATGTCGTGCGCACCCGCGCCGAACCGCTCGGCATCGAGATCGATGGCGAGACGATCGACGACAATACGGCTGCGCTGCTCGTCTCCTGGCCCGACACCTTTGGCGTCTACGGCGACCACAAGGCCGCGATCGACAAGGCCCGCGCCACCGGTGCAATCGTCGTCTTCATCGCTGATCCGCTTGGTCTGACGCTGACCGATGCACCGGCAAAACTCGGCGCCGACATCGCTGTCGGCCCCATGCAGCGCTTTGGCGTGCCGATGGGCTTTGGCGGCCCGCATGCCGCCTATTGCGCCGTCTCAGACAAATTGACCCGGCTGATGCCCGGCCGCCTGGTCGGCCAGTCGACCGACAGCAAGGGGCGGCCCGGCTACCGCTTGGCCTTGCAGACGCGCGAACAGCATATCCGCCGCGACAAGGCGACCTCCAACATCTGCACCGCGCAGGCGCTGCTCGCCAACATGGCGACAGCCTACGCCATCTGGCACGGGCCCGCCGGGCTGCAGGCGATCGCCGGGCGTATCCACGCGCTGGCCAACCGCTTGGCAAGCGGCCTCGAGGCCGCTGGGCTTTCGGTGCTTGGCGCCAGCCGCTTCGACACGGTGACGGTGGCGGTGAAGGGCAAGGCGACGCGGATCGCCGAAGCTGCCGAAAAGAGCGGACGGCTGCTGCGCGTCCTCGACGCCGACCATGTCGGCATCGCCTTCGACGAGACCTCGACCGACGCCGATCTCGATGCGATCGCTTCCCTGTTCGGCGCCAAGGCCGCTGCCTCGGCCGACAGCACGGTACCCGGCAAGCCGCGGGGAAAAGAGTTTCTCACCCAGCCGGTCTTCCATGAGAACAGGTCGGAAACCGACATGATGCGCCTGTTGCGCCGGCTGGCCGACAAGGACCTGGCGCTCGACCGCTCGATGATCCCGTTGGGATCCTGCACCATGAAGCTCAACGCGGCGGCCGAAATGATGCCGGTGAGCTGGCCAAGCATCGCCAATCTGCATCCCTTCGCACCGGCCAGCCATTCGGCCGGCTACCGCGCCATGATCGGCGAACTCGAGGGCTGGCTGTCGGAAATCACCGGCTTTGACGCAGTCAGCCTGCAGCCCAATGCCGGCAGCCAGGGCGAATATGCCGGCCTGCTCGCCATCCGCGCCTATCACCGCTCGCGCGGCGAAGGCCATCGCACTATCTGCCTGATCCCCTCCTCCGCGCATGGCACCAACCCGGCAAGCGCGGCGATGGCCGGCATGAGCGTCGTCGTCGTGCGCTGCCTTGAGGACGGCAACATCGACATGGAGGACATGCGGGCCAAGGCCAACGAGCATTCCAAAGACCTCGCGGCACTGATGTTCACCTACCCCTCGACGCACGGCGTCTACGAGGAAGGCGCCCGCCACCTCTGCGCCCTCATCCATGAGCATGGCGGCCAGGTCTATTTCGACGGCGCCAATCTCAACGCCCTGGTCGCGCTCGCCCGGCCCGCGGATATCGGCGCCGATGTCTGCCATATGAACCTGCACAAGACCTTCTGCATCCCGCATGGCGGCGGCGGCCCCGGCATCGGCCCGATCGGCGTCAGGGCGCACCTCAAACCCCATCTGCCGGGCCATGTCACCGAAGGCTCGGCGCATGCCGTGTCGGCAGCGCCGTTCGGCAGCGCCTCCATCCTGCCGATCACCTGGATGTATATCCGCATGATGGGCGCCGCCGGGCTGAAGCAAGCAACGGAGACCGCCATCATCTCGGCCAACTATGTGGCGACACGGCTCGCGCCGCACTTCCCGCTGCTCTACAAGGGGCGGCACGATCGCATCGCGCATGAATGCATCCTCGACACGCGTGTGCTCAAGGAGAGCGCCGGCATCAGCGTCGACGACATCGCCAAGCGCCTGATCGATTACGGTTTCCACGCGCCGACCATGTCGTTTCCGGTCGCCGGTACGCTGATGGTCGAGCCGACCGAATCCGAACCCAAGCGCGAGCTCGACCGCTTCTGCGAGGCGATGATCGCGATCGCGGGCGAGGCAGCCAAGGTGGCGAAGGGCGAGTGGCCGCTGGCCGACAATCCGCTGGTCAACGCGCCGCACACCGCCGCCGAGGCCCTAGCCGGACCTTGGACCCATCCATACTCGCGCCTAGAAGCGGCCTATCCCGCCGGCGACGCCGACACCGCGGCCAAGTATTGGCCGCCAGTGTCGCGCATCGACAATGTCGCCGGCGACCGCAACCTGGTCTGCTCCTGCCCGCCGCTCTCGGATTATCTCGGTGCAGCGGAATAGCAGTCTCTCAGCCTACGCGGAGCGCAAGGCCGGCTCGACCGGCTCGGCCTTGCTCATCCTCTTGCGGCTGATGACACAATTGCGGCCGGCGCGCTTGGCCGCGTAGAGCGCGGCGTCCGCATCGGCCAGCACCTCGTCGAGGCTGCGGCCGTCGGCGCCGCCAAAGCCAATGCCGCCACTGACCGTGCTGCGCAACGGACCGAGCGGGGTGGCGACGACCTCGGTGCCGAAGGCAACGCCGATCTTGCTGGCGAGATCATGGGCGCGCTCTTCCGTCATCCGCGACATGACGATGGCAAACTCCTCGCCGCCCAGGCGGAAGGCGTCGACTCCGGTTCTGGCATATTTCCGGATGACGGCGGCGAAGCGGCACAGGACCTGGTCTCCGACCGGGTGACCATAAATGTCGTTCGTCCGCTTGAAGTGATCGAGGTCGAACATGACGACCGCCGTGAACGGACCGAAGGACCGCTCGCCGTGGAGTGACGTCAACCCGCGACGGTTCATCAGCCCGGTCAAAGGATCGGTCATCGTCTCGGCCTTCAGCTCGATCTGCGCCTGCAGATGGTGAAGCGAGAGCGTCAGGGCGCCGAGACCAGTCATGCAGGCCACGGCCACGACGGAATTCAGACGTTCGGCCCAATTGTCGGGCGCCGCCCCGAGCGTCCATTGCCACTTTGCGATCAGAACCACGGCGCAAAGGGCAAAAGACACCGCGCAGGTGCCGCTCAGGAACGAGACCACCAGCAGGATCCGGCGGTCGTGGCTGCCATTGATCCAGAACATGACCCCGATCGCCGCAAGTAGCACGGTGGCCGTCGCGTAGGTGACGACAAAGCCGACACCGTCCAGGCCGCCGAAGGTGACCGCCGCGCAGACCGCCATGGCGGCAAGTGTCGGCAGGACCGCCCGCCTGTAATCCGGCACGCCGAGATACTGCATGGCCGAAATACAGATGATCAGGAAGCCCAGGCTGAGCAGCGCCAGCGCGATCTGGCAAAGCAGCGGATCGGGCTCCTTGGTGTATCGCCAGAACAGGACCACATGCGCCACCAGCACGAGAATGCCGCACGCCACGGTCAGCACGAAACGTGCCCGCGGCGCGGTGAGCCAGATAGCAAACATGGTAACGGCGAGGCAGGTGCCCGACAGCGCGGCCGCGAGCAGGAGCGAACTGAAATCCAGCATATCGGGCGGGGGCCTCTCGAGCGTCGGCGGTTGCGCCGCATTCTAGGTCAGCGGCAGCCCTCGGACATGGTTTTCAGCCGATCTTTCGACCCAGGCTGCGGTTAGGGTTTACAAAGCGTCGCCACCACCTGTCCCGAAACCGCACCTGTAGCCCGGCGCGAGGATCAAAGGCGCATCAGCCTTTGTTCAGCAACGCTAGATTGGCGTTGACGACAGTGGGATCGGCCATGCCGGCCTTCGCCTCGAGCAGCAGCGCCCTGGCCTTCTTCTTGTTGCCACGCAGCAACTGCGAATAGCCCATATTGTTGACGATCTGCGGCTTGCGCCCGGCGACCTTCAAGAGCTGGCCATAGGCGCGGTCGGCGAAGTCGAAGCGGCCAAGCTCGTCATAGGAGGCGGCCAGTCCCATCCAGGCCTCCGCATTGTCGGCCTTCAGCTCGACGGCCTTGCGGAAATGCTGTTCGGCGAGACCATAGTTGGCGTCGCGAAACTGCGCCTTGCCTTGCGCCAGATCGGACGTGTCGACGTTCTTTGCCGCAGGCGGAATGGCCGTGGTCTTGGTCGTGTCGACGTTGGTGTTCGTCGTGCACCCGGTAATCATCAGGACGGCCACCATCGCGGCCGCCGCCGTAAATCTTGTCTGACGCATGCCCTGCCCCGTCGCCCGATTTGCCGGGTCGTTCTTCATGCAAGACACTACGGCACAGCGATTAAGCTTCGGTGCCGAAATGCAGCTAAGATTTGGTTTCAAAAATACCGCCAATTAAAAAGACGCGAGCGGCGCTCTCATGGCGGGTCGAGCGCGTTGAGTGCGCGCGGCACCGGATAGCGGCTGCCGTCATAGCGCAGCCGGTAGGTCCGGCTCACGGACTTGCCGGGATGCGACTGGCATTCGCCATCCTTGTCAGGCAATGGCTCATCCGTGTCCTTCCGCTCGACCGCGATGATGTCGTGGTAGCCGCGATGGATCGTCGGCCCCATCGACAGGTTGACTTGGCTGGAATGAAAGGATCCCGCGCAATTGGTGTCGCTTTCGCCGCCATTCTCGGCAGCGAGAAGACCATCGAGCACCAGGTTCAGGACATCGCCGGCGACGGCATAGAGCCGCAGGTCGGTTTCGCTGAACGGATTGGGCTGCGAATGGTTCGCCATCTCGATGCGCAGGCCAAAAGCGGTGACACCGGGCGCCAGCCCATAGCGGCCGGTGTCGAGTTCGATCTTGCGGATGGCGACAGCATCGTCGCTCATCAAGCCGGGCTGAAGCAGGCGCTGGCGCACCTGCAGCGTCGTCCTGTCGACGACCAGAAGCTCAATATCGCCAGAATGCTGGCCGTCGCCGGACTGGGCGCTGTCGATCAACGGCACCGCGACCAGCAGCAGATCGTCATGGGCGGGCCAGATCTTGCAGACCAGGCCCTGCGTGCCGTCCTGCGGCCCCGGCAACGCTATGCTGGTATGAGGTTCGAGCGTGAACGAGCGGCCGTCGGCGCTTTGCTGTATCTTGGGATAAGCCTGCTGCAGAAGCACGCCAACATCGCCGCAATCGTCGGCCGCGGCCCGGACGGGCGATAGGCTGGCAGCGGCGAAAGCGAGGGCAAGAAACAGCATTCGCATAGGATTCTCACGTCGCAGGGCAGCGCTCGGGCACGATGACGTTGTCAGCCCCTGATCTAAATTTGTCGACTCTCATTTGCCGCTGCGGACTTCGACGACCTGCAGATTAATATCAATGAAAGCCGCCGGTCGTCATTTTGACGATGATCGGAATGATCGCGATCATCAGCACCACCGGCAGGATGCACACCGTCACCGGTATCGACATCTTGGCCGGCAGAGCGTGCGCCTTCTCCTCGGCCAGCGACATGCGCTTGTGGCGCATTTCGTCGGAGAAGACGCGCAGCGCGCCCGACAGGCTGGTGCCGAGCTCCTTCGACTGCTGCAACAGCGTGGCGAAAGAACGAACCTCGTCCAGGCTGAGGCGTTCGGCGAGCGCCTTCAGCGCGTCGTCGAGGCTGCGCCCGGCTCGCAATTCCAGCGACACCAGCTGCAAATTCTGGCTGAGCGCCGGATAGGTCTTGGCGAGTTCCTTGGAAACGCGCTCGATGCCGGCCTCCATGCTCATGCCGGCATCGGAGCAGACGATCATCAGATCCATGAAGTCGGGAAAGCCGTTGCGGTATTCGCGCATTTTTTCCCTTACCTTCTGCGTCAGCACCAGACCGGGCAGGAAATAGCCGGCCACGCCCGACAGGATGACGAAGGCCCAACGGCTGGTCATCGTCGCTTCGGCACTGGCCAGCCAGCGGTTGAGAACAAAAGCACCGATCGCGCAACCGATCAGCGCGGAAAAGCGGATGATGAAGAACGTGCCGACGGCGCGCGGCTCCATATAGCCCGCCTGGATCAGCTTCATGCGCAGCCGGGCGACGTTTTCCGGATCGCTCTTGGCGTAGAATTCCTGCGCCCGCTTCACCGCCTTCTCGCGCACCGCGTTCGTGTTCCTCTTCTGCAGCGGCGCGGGTTTCACCGTCACCGCGCCATGGTCGAGCTTGAGCCGCCGCTTCACTTCGTTGCGGTCACCCTTCGCCGTCACCATTGGCCAGGCCACCGCGACGCTGCCCAGGGCCAGAAGCAGGACTGCCACCGGCATCAACGAGGTCGGTGCAAGCGAGGCGAGGAACTCGATGAAGCCCTGCATGTCAGAACCTGAAATTCGACATTTTGAACATCATCAGATTGCCCAGCATAAGCCAGGTCACCGACCCGCCGATCATGTACCAGGTTTTCGGTTCGTCCCAGACATCGCGGTAGAAGCCCGGCATCAGCGCCATGATGGCGGCGAACAGCAGCGCCGGTATCGCCGTGAGGATGTAGGCCGACATGCGGCCTTCGGTCGAGATGGCGCGCACCTTGCGGCGCAGCTTGCCGCGCTCGCGGATCGTCAACGCCAGACCGTCGAGGATCTCGCGCAGATTGCCGCCCGAACTGGACTGGATCGAGACGGCTGTGATGAACAGCGGCAGATCCTCATGGCCGACCCTGTCGAACAGCGAATTCAAAGCCGAAACCAGATCGGAACCATAGGTCACCTCATCGGCGACGACACCGAATTCGGTGCCGATCGGATCGGGCATCTCACGCGACACCATGGCGATGGCCACCGGCACGGGGTGACCGGCCTTGAGGCCGCGCGTGATCAGTTCCAGTGCCTCGGGCAGTTGCACGCCGAAACGCTTGAGCCGGCGCTTGCGCTTGAAGCGCATCACCATCACCGGGACCAGCGGCAGCAGCACGACGAACAGCAGAAGCCCCATCAGCAGCGGCAGGCCATACCAGAGGGCAACCAGCGTCATGGCCATCGCCACGCCGGAAGTGATCATCAGGAATTTCGACAGCGGCATGATCATGCCCGACTGCGTGCGCAGCGCGCGGAACCGGTCGGGCGAGAACAGCGAGGTGCCCGCATCGAGGCCACGCTCCTTGCGCAACTGGATCAGCACCTGCTCCTGGCTGATCTTGTTTTCCTGCAGCTTCATGCGCCGATTGATGGCCGTGCGCTTGTCGCTGCGGCCGGCGTAGAGGAGATAGCAGGCCTCGGCGATCATGATGCCGGTAAGCGCTGCTCCGGCATAGACGACATAGATCGCGCTCAGCCCGTCGAACACCTCGCTTACTCCTGCGGCCGGCCGGGTTCGAAATAGCGTCCGGGAAACTCGATGCCCATGGCGCGCAGATCCTCGAGGAAGCGCGGCCGGATGCCAGTCGCCTCGAAATAGCCCAGAATGCCGCCGTCGGCATCCATCCCGGTGCGCACGAAGCGGAATATCTCCTGCATCTGGATGACGTCGCCCTCCATGCCGGTCACCTCGGCGACGCTCGTCACCTTTCGCTTGCCGTCGGAAAGCCGGGTCAGCTGGACGATGATGTCGATGGCGCTGGAAATCTGGCTTCGGATCGACTGCACCGTCATCGGCATGCCGGTCATGCCCAACATCTGCTCGAGACGCGAAATGGCATCGCGCGGCGTGTTGGCGTGGATGGTCGCCATCGACCCTTCATGGCCGGTGTTCATCGCCTGCAGCATGTCGAAGGCCTCCTCGCCGCGGCACTCGCCGAGGATGACGCGGTCGGGGCGCATGCGCAGCGCGTTCTTGACGAGGTCGCGCTGCTTCAGTTCGCCATGGCCCTCTATGTTGGCGGGGCGCGTCTCCATGCGCGCGACATGCGGCTGCTGCAGCTGCAATTCGGCCGCGTCCTCGATGGTGATCAGCCGCTCGTCCTCGGGAATGAAGGCCGACAGCGCGTTGAGCATAGTCGTCTTGCCGGTGCCGGTGCCGCCCGAGATGATCGTCGTCTTGCGGGCGTGGACCGCCGCCGCCAGCACCTCGGCCATGTTCTGGGTGATGGCGCCGAATTCGACCAGCCTGTGCAGGCCGAGCTTGTTCTTGGAGAACTTGCGGATCGATACCAGCGGCCCGTCGACGGCCACCGGACGGATGGCCGCGTTGAAGCGCGAGCCATCCAGCATGCGAGCATCGACCATCGGCTGCGATTCGTCGACGCGGCGGCCGACCGCGGCGACGATCTTGTTGACGATTCTAAGCAGATGGGCCTCATCCTTGAACGGGATGTGGATCTGCTGCAGCTTGCCTTTCTTTTCGATGAAGCAGTTCTGGTGGCCGTTGATCAGGATGTCGTTGATGTCCGGATCCTTGAGCAACGGCTCGAGCGGACCAAGGCCGACCATTTCGTCGACGATATCGTCGACCAGCGCCTCGAGTTCGACCGTGTTGATCGCCATCCGCTCCTGGCGGGTCTTTTCGGAGACGAAATCATGCACCTGCCGGCGCATCTCCTCCTTGGGCAAACGCTCTAGCGCCACCAGGTTGATTTCTTCGAGCAGCATCCGGTGAATGCGCACGCGCGCATCGAGCACCTTGTTGGCGTTCTTGGCCGGGGCGACATCCGGCTTTGTCGGCAAGGCCTTTCGGCTGGTCGGGATGACGACCGCATGATGCGCGACCGGCGCTGAGTCCGCCGGACGTTGCGGACGCGCGTCACGGTTCTGCAGGGTTGAAAAACGGCTGGTCATCCGGCCTTCCTCTTCAAGAAGCCCTTGCCGAGACCGAACAGCGACTTCGACTTGGTGCCAGTAGCGGCCGCCTCTTCCGGAAGGATGATCTTCTTCAAATCGTTGACGACGTTGGCATTGGGGTCGATCTCGTGCAGCGGCACGCCACGGTCGACCGCCTCGCGCACCAGCCGGTAATTGTTGGAAATGCCGCCGACGAAATGCTCGCCGAGGATCTCCTGGACATCGGCCTGCTTGATACCGTTGTCGAACATCTTCTGCTCGAAACGGTTGACGATGACGTTCGGCTTCACTTCCTTGCCGGCGGTCTCATACACCGCCTGGATCAGCCTTTGCGTGTGGCGCAGGCACGGCACCGTCATCTCGGCGACGATATAGAGCTTGTTGGAGCCGAGCAGCACTGTCTCCGTCCAGGGAAACCAGGTGCGCGGCATGTCGATGACGACGTTGTCGAAATAGGCCGAGACGAGATCCAGCATGCGCACCACGACATCGGTCTTGAACGAACGCATCTCCGACGGATGCGTCGGCGCCGCCAGCACGCAAAGTCCGCTGGCATGCTTGGACAGCATCACGTCGAGCAATTGCCGATCGAGGCGTTCAGGCTGGTTCTCGATCTCGGTGATGTCGAAACGTGGCTCAAGGTCGAGATATTCGGCGCAGGCACCCTGCTGGAAATTGAGGTCGACCACGCAGGTCGACGCGCCGCGCGTCACCGAATGATGCAGTTGGAAGGCGGTCTGCAAGGCCAGCGTCGTGGTGCCGACGCCGCCGGCGGCCGGCATGAAGGTGTAGATCTGCGACTCGGTGTTTTCCTCCCGCCCCGGCCCTTGCAGAGTGCGCACCACCGACCGGACCAGGTCGGCGGTGGTGATCGGCTTGACCAGGAAGTCCGCGACCTTGAGCTGCACCAGGATGCGCACGGCGGCGGCGTTGAACTCCTGGGTGACCACGACCACAGGCGCCTTGCCCTCCAGCCGGCGCATGATGCGCTGCAGCGACTCGACCTCTTCCAGCCTCGCCGCGTCCATGTCGACGATGATCGCGCCGAAGTCGGCCTCCTGAATCTCGCCACGCAACTCGGTGACATTCTTCTCCACCGCCGAGAGCTGGATGATCTCCGATGCGGCGAATGCGGTCCGCGTGTCCTGCACGAAGGTCCTGTCCGTCGATACGAGCAGGATTTTTCGTGTCTTGATGCCGTTTGCCATTTTTATCAGCCTATGGGCTCAATCGCCCTTTGGGGGTCAGTTGCCCGTGGTCGTCTGCGATGCTTTCGAAGCTGCGGCCTGATCGGGGGTGACGGGTCCGGCATCGCTACGCTTGGCAGGCACGAGAAGCCTGGTGTTCTGGACACCGTACTTCCACGGATCGACCATCTGCATGACGGTGTTGGCGGCCTGGGCGTTGCCGGCGCCGGTCGTCGGGCCTTCGCTGCGCACATAGTCGTCACTGGTGCAGCCGGCGGCCAAGCCGGCCAAAAGCAAGGCAATGCTCGATCTCAGGATCAGACGCATGGCTTCAGTCCTTCGGCAGGTCGAGGAAATGCCCGACCGTGGTGGCGGGAGTGGCTCGTGCGGCACTGCCATCAGCCAACGCCAGCGCGCGACCGGTGTCCGATGCCTTAACTTCCTCGGTGTTGTTGAGGAAATAGTCGACGTTGCTGGCCGGCTGCGTGCCGTCAGTCGGCTCGGCCATCTTCTTCGATGGATCGACCGGCTTTACCAGATAGGGCGTGACGATGATGACCAGATCGGTTTCGCGGCGCTGATAGGATTTCGACGAGAACAACGGTCCAAGCACGGGCATCTTGCCCAGGCCGGGAATGCGCGATGTGGTGATGTCGTTTTGCGACTGCAGCAGCCCGGCGATCATGAAGCTCTGGCCATTCTTCAGGTCGACCGACGTCTTGGCGCGGCGGACGATGAAACCGGGCACGGAGATGGTACCGATGTTGTATGAGGCCGACGCATCGATCGAGGACACTTCCGGCGCAATGTCGAGGCTCACCAGCCCGTCCTTGAGCACGGTCGGCGTGAAATCGAGGCTGACGCCGTACTTCTTGTAGCTGACCGAGATCTTGCCGTTGTCCTCGGAAACCGGGATCGGAAATTCGCCGCCGGCGAGGAAGCTCGCCGTCTGGCCCGAACGGGCAATCAGGTTCGGCTCGGCCAGCCGGCGGGCGAGGCCGCGCTCTTCGAGCGCCTTGATGGCAACATCGATCGATACACCGTTCGACAACAGCCGGCCGATGATCTCGCCGGTTCCGGCAGCCGGCACGGTTCCTGGATCGATGGTGACATCGCGCCCACCGATACCGTAGGCGAAATTGGCGCTGTATTTGGCGCCGAGGTCCTGGCTTGCCTGGCGATTGATCTCGACAAAGCGGACATTGAGCTGGACCTGCTGCGACGACGAGATATTGACCGAGTTGATCACCTCCTCGTTGCCGGAAAAGCGGGTGGCGATCTTGTTCGCCTTGTCGGCGGCGACCGCGTCATCCGCCTCTCCCGACAGCACGACACGGCCATTGGCCGAGCCGACCTTGATCTTGGCGTCCGGCACGCTGGCGCGGATGGTGCTGGCCAGTTGATCCGTGTCGAGCGTCACCTCGATGTCGACCGTGCCGACCAACTGCTTCTTCTCGTCAAACAGCGCAATGCCGGTGGTGCCGAGATTGTTGCCGAGCACATAGAAGGATTTGTCGGTCAGCGGATTGACGTTGGCGATCTCCGGGTCGCCGATGACGATCTGGTAGAAGGCGGCACTGGTCACGATCGTCTTGGGCTTGCCCTTGGCGACCTTGATCGATGCATTCTTGGTCGCGGAGACATAGACGATCTCATTGTCCGCCTTGGCAGCGCCGGGCAGGACGAGCATTCCGCCCGCCGCCAGAGCAACCGCCATCGCCAGGGCGCGCAAGCAGCGCAACCGGCCCGTCATTGGATATTGGGTACGCATCAACATTGTCCCGCCCTGCCGGTCCCCACCGGGCTTTACTTCTGGTCCCGCGCGGGAACCTGATATTCCTCGGCCTTCGTGCCGCGCGTCACGATGACCGTCTTGAATTTCGGCTTCTCCGGCTCCTTCGTCATCGCATCGAAGAGCGAACCGGCTGCTGCCTGGGCCTTGCCCGCCACCGATCCACCAAAGGAAGAGATGGTGGTGACGCCGTCCTTGCCGTCACCGCCTTCGCCCGCCGAACGAAGCGACAGCGACAGCGTGCCGACGGTGCGGGCGAGCGCCACTTTCTGCGCGCCTTCGGTCGTCACCTCGATGGTCACGGAATTGGCGATCTGCGGTGTGGTCTGGCGCTCGTCGGCGCCCTGGCCGACGCTCAGCACCTTGGCGTCGGAAACCACGATCTCGGAGGTGATGGTCGAACCGGCCGCGCCTTGCGCGTTCTTGGCGACTTCCTGGATTTCGCCGGCATCGCGCGTCAGCATGACATCGACGCGGTCGCCCGGCGTGACGAAGCCGCCGACACCGGCGATTTCGTCGGTGCGGATCGTGACCGCCCGCATTCCCGGCGTCAGCATGTTGGAGAGCGTCGCGCGGCCGTTCGGTCCCGACAGCTTGGTCAGCAGTACCGGTTCGTTGACTTCGATCGGCGACAGCACGATGCGATTGCCTTCGCCGAGCAATCCTTCAATGGTGGCAAAGGCGCCCTGCGGCAGGGAATCTTGCGGCCATGGGATTTGGATCAGCTTGGCGCGGTCGAGTTCCATGCCGTAGCGCAACGGTGCGTTCGCCACCACGATGGTCTTGAATTGGATCTTGGGCGGTGCCGGAGCGGCGATCGACGCCGTCTTTTCCTCGGCATCGGGCTTGGCTTGGCTCTTGACCCAGAAATCCGCGGCAAAGATCGAGATCGCGCCGAAAACGGCGGCGATGCCGATCATCGTTATGGCCTTGCCCCTCACGCCGAAACCCCTGATGCCTGCAGTTTCTTGTTATGTTGGGCTCACGTTAGGCCGCTTTGTTAAAGAATCAGGAATGCGTAACGGCGGTATCGGACCTATTTCCGCCCGCTTGGTTATCGAATGGTTTTAGGATAAGAGGGGTCAAATCCCCGAACGTAACAGGAACCTCCGTCGCTTGGCGCCGAAAAGCGTGGCAGTATCGACGAGTGATTCGCAGCACCGGACGCTATGGCAGGCATGGACGACAACAACGATCTTTTCGGCAACATGGACAAGCAGCCGCAGCCGGTTCGCACACCGGCGCGCCCAGCGGACCCGCTGGTGCAGGCAGCGGCCAAGCGCCCGGCCGCCACCAAGGACGGCAGCGAGGGCTATAGTGCCGCCGACATCGAGGTGCTCGAAGGCCTGGAGCCGGTGCGCCGTCGGCCGGGCATGTATATTGGCGGCACCGACGACAAGGCGATGCACCATCTGTTCGCCGAGGTCATCGACAATTCGATGGATGAGGCGGTCGCCGGCCATGCCACCTTCATCGACGTCGAGCTTTCGGCCGACGGGTTTCTGACCGTTACCGACAATGGCCGCGGCATCCCGGTCGATCCGCATCCGAAATACAAGAAGCCGGCGCTCGAAGTCATCATGACGACGCTGCATTCGGGCGGCAAGTTCGACTCCAAGGTTTATGAGACCTCGGGCGGTCTGCACGGCGTCGGCGTTTCCGTGGTCAATGCGCTGTCCGACCATCTCGAGGTAGAAGTCGCGCGTGGCCGCCAGCTCTACCGTCAAAGATTCTCGCGCGGCATTCCGGTCAGCGGCCTCGAGCACCTCGGCGAGGTCCACAACCGCCGCGGCACCAGGACCCGCTTCCATCCCGACGAGCAGATTTTTGGCAAGGGCTGCGCCTTCGAGCCGGCCCGGCTCTACCGCATGACGCGCTCGAAGGCCTATCTGTTCGGCGGCGTCGAAATCCGCTGGACCTGCGATCCGTCGCTGATCAAGGAGAAGGATCCGACACCAGCCAAGGCCGAATTTCATTTCCCCGGCGGTCTCAAGGACTACCTGAAGGCATCGCTCGGCGACGACTTCCAGGTGACGCGCGAAATCTTCGCCGGAAAAAGCGAAAAGCAGGGCGGCCACGGCTCGCTCGAATGGGCCGTCACCTGGTTCGGCGGCGACGGCTTCATCAATTCCTATTGCAACACCATCCCGACAGGTGAAGGCGGCACCCACGAGGCCGGCTTCCGCAACGTGCTGACTCGGGGCTTGCGCGCCTATGCTGACCTCGTCGGCAACAAGCGCGCCTCTGTCGTCACCTCGGAAGACGTCATGATCTCGGCGGCGGGCATGCTGTCGGTGTTCATCCGCGAGCCGGAATTCGTCGGCCAGACCAAGGACAGGCTGGCGACGATCGAGGCGATCCGCATCGTCGAGACCGCGATCCGCGACCCGTTCGACCATTGGCTGGCCGACAACCCGCAGGAAGCCTCGAAGCTGCTCGAATGGGTGATCGCGCGCGCCGACGAGCGCGTGCGCCGTCGCCAGGAAAAGGAAGTGTCGCGCAAAAGCGCGGTGCGCAAATTGCGCCTGCCGGGCAAGCTCGCCGACTGCACGCAGAATGCCGCGGCCGGTGCCGAACTGTTCATCGTCGAAGGTGACTCGGCCGGCGGCTCGGCCAAGCAGGCGCGCGACCGCGCCAGCCAGGCCGTGTTGCCGCTGCGCGGCAAGATCCTCAACGTCGCCAGCGCCGGCAACGACAAGCTGGCCGCCAACCAGCAGATATCGGACCTGATCCAGGCGCTCGGCTGCGGCACGCGCTCAAAGTATCGCGACGAGGATTTGCGCTACGACCGCGTCATCATCATGACCGACGCCGACGTCGACGGCGCCCACATCGCCTCGCTGCTGATCACCTTCTTCTACCAGGAAATGCCGGCGCTGGTGCGTGGCGGCCATCTCTATCTGGCGGTACCGCCGCTTTACTCGATCCGGCAAGGCGGCAAGGTCGCGTATGCCCGTGACGACGCGCACAAGGACGAACTCCTGCGCACCGAGTTCACCGGGCGCGGCAAGGTCGAACTCGGCCGCTTCAAGGGCCTGGGCGAAATGATGGCCTCGCAGCTCAAGGAGACCACCATGGACCCGAAGAAGCGCACGCTTCTGCGGGTCGATGTGATCGATGCCGAGGCCGCGACCAAGGACGCGGTCGACGCGCTGATGGGCACCAAGCCGGAAGCCCGCTTCCGCTTCATCCAGGAACGCGCCGAATTCGCCGAAGCGGAAGTGCTGGATATCTAGGCTCCCGCTGCCCTACCTTGTCCGTGCGGATACGGAGTCGAGCATGTGATCTGGGCGCGGCTGAAAGATTATCTCGGGGCACGGTTCGCCGACCTCACTCGGCCGACGCGCTCGGACTGGATTTTCGCCCTTAGAACCGTGTCGGCCGGCCTGATCGCCCTTCTGGCTGCCTATGCGCTGAAGCTCGATCATCCGCAGTGGGCGATGATGACCGTGTTCATCGTCGCCCAGCCGGTCGCGGGCATGGTGTTGGCCAAGGGTTTCTACCGTTTGCTCGGCACGCTGGCGGGCGGGTTGGCGGCGATCGGCATCACCACAGTCTTCGGTTCCAATCCTTGGTTGTTGGTGACGGCGCTTGCCGTGTGGATCGGCATCAGCACCTTCGTCTCGTCGCTGCTGCGCAATCCCGAGGCCTATGGCGCGGCACTTGCCGGCTATACGGCGATGATCATCGGCCTGCCGGCCTTCGGGCAACCCCATCTGGTCGTCGATCTCGCTGTCGCCCGTTGCGCGGAAATCGTGCTCGGCATCATCTGCGCCGGCGTGACCAGCCGGCTCATCTTGCCCAAGCTGGCAGGCGAAGCCATCATCGAAAGGCTGAAGCGCAGCATTCTCGACCTTGCCGTCTTTGCGGGCGGTGCCTTCTCAGGCCGCGATGCAGCCGTACTGGCCGACCTCCACCGAAAATTGATCGCCGAGGCAGAGACACTCGGCGAGATGCGGGTCTATGCCAGGCTGGAGGCGCCGAGCCTGGCGACGCGCGCCCATCCTGTCCGGCGCACCATCGGCCAGTTGCTTTCAGCCCTGTCGGCGGCACGCGCGTTGCATGCACATGCCGCACCGAAAAACGCGGCGCTAATTCCCGTGCGTGCCGACCTGCAGGCTCTGGTTGGTGAACTTGTTGCCAGACCAGCGGCTCTCGACGACACGACGCCGTGGGTGGCGCGCCTCGATGCGATCGCCGCCCGGGCAAGGCAGATGCCCGACATGCCGGACGGACAGGCCGAGGAGAGACTGGGGGCCATCACGCGCCTCACCATCGCCGCCGATTTCGCGGAAGCCTTCAAACAAGTGCTGCGTGGCCTCGACGCCTTGCGGGCACCCGCGTCGCGCGCGGCGCGCGTGCGCAAGCAGCCTGCACTCATGGTGCACCGCGACTACCATGCGGCCTCGCGCAATGCCGTCCGCGCCGCTCTCGCCACGCTGCTGGTCGCGGCCTTCTGGCTGACGACGAAATGGTCGGAAGCGGCGGGTACGGTCATCCTCGTCTCGGTCGTCTCCAGCCTGTTTGCCGCCCGTCCCGACCCGGTGCAAGTGGCCTGGGGCTTCTTCAAAGGCACATTGCTGGCCCTGCCCTTTGCCTTCCTTGTCGGCCAGATCGCGCTTCCGGCCTTGCCAGGATTCGGCTGGTTCATGGTCTTTGTAGTGCCGATCCTGGTGCCCGCGGCACTGGCGATGGCCAATCCGCGCTATGTCGGCGTCGCCACGGCCTTCGCCATCAATTTCCTGGCCTTTCTGAGCCCGCATCAGGGGATGACCTATGATCCCGGGCCCTTCCTGGCGGGCTGCGCGTCGATCCTGGTCGGCATTCTCCTGGCGATCGGTGTCTTCATCGTCGTGCTTCCCTCCGATCCGTGGGTCATCGTCAACCGAATCGTGCGCGTGATGCGCGAAGATCTGGCGCGCCTTTGCCTGCACGAGCGCGTGCCCAGACGCACCGCTTTCGAGAGCCTTGCCTATGACCGCGTCAACCAGCTTATGTCGCAGACACAACGCACCGGAAAGAAGGGCGACTCTGTTCTGGACGGCAGCATAGCGGGTGTCACGATCGGTATCGAAATCCTGCGCCTGCGCCATGCGCTGCAAAGTTCAACCCTGCCGGCCGAAACGGCTCTCTCGATCTCGAATTTCCTGCGCGGGCTCGCACGCGAGCTGCTTTTCCGGCGTCCGGGCGAGTCGCGGACGTCGACAGTAACTGTCGCCAGGCAGTATGCCGGCACGATTGCCCAGCGAAGCAGCGCCGGTGAAACGCTGCCGGTAGCAGCTTCGCTGCGCATCATCGCAGCGGCGATCGAAGATTTTCCGGACTTCTTTGCGAAGGATCGAGGTTAGTGGATGTCGCCCAGAAGTGTGCAGCGGTTCTGGGACAACGACATGCATCAAAACAAAGGCTTAAAGCGCGTCGCGTGAGTCCGTTTCAGGACGACGCGCTTTAGGCAGCGGCAATCGCCAGTGCGTGCCCCCGCGCATTCTCGCGCAGTGCGTCGAGATGGATCGACTTGACCAGGGCGGCGAGATCGCCTTCGGCGGATTGGCCGCCCAACTCCTTGAGCATCAGCCAGCTGACTTCCTGCACGCCGGCGACGCGTTTGCCATTGGCGACCTCCCGCCAGATTTTCAGCGCGCGCAGGATGACCGGATGGGTGGCGGCCGCCAGCCCCGCGCTGCGGAACAATGCCTGCAAGGCCACATCGTGCCCACCGGCCAGCAGCGCCCTCACCCGCGGTTCGGACTGCTGGCCGAGCGCCACCAGCGTGGAGCCGAAGAAGTCGACCTTGCCATGCGCGATGGTGCGGATGAGGAAGCTCGCGGTGAGATCGCCACGCAGCCTGAGATGCTCGATCAGTGCTGCGTGTTCTTCCTGGCGCGTGCCCTCGATCAGCGTCACCGAGGCTTTGACGCAGGCGTCACGCATGACACGGTCGGCACGCGCGGCGCCCATCAACGCCATCACCAGCGGCGATGTCTTCAATGTCTCGCCAAGCTTGATCAGCAGCATATGCCGGCAGTCGGCAGGCAGCCTGATATCCGATATCAGCGCCTCGCGCACCAGAGGCAGATGCCCGTGGCGTTCGGCCATGCGGCGAAAACTCAGCGAGGCGATGTCGGCGCCGCAATTGCCCAGCAGCACGGCGCAGGCTTCCGCCTCGCCGATCTCGGCGATAGCCGCCGACAGCGCCATCGAGACGAATGGCCGGTCGGCGATAAGCTTCTGCGTCGCCTTCTGGCTCGCCGCCACGCGATTGATCAGGTCGGCATCGGTGAGCAGCGGCGAGCGCGCCAGCACGACGCCGGCGACCTCAGGTTGATCAGAAGCAAGCGCACTGATGATCTGCAGCGGCGCGAGGGGGCTCATCGAGAGCGCTTCCGCCATTGCCAGCCGCACCTTCGACGAGGCGTCATCGAGCAGCAGCGTCAGCGCTGCCTCCGCCGCGCAGCGATCCTCGAACGGCAATTCGGAATTCACATAGGCCCGGGCCAGTGCATTGGCCGCGGCGGCGCGCTCCGACACCCTTGCCGTGTAGATCCATTTCAGGAAATGCGAAACAACAACCATGCCCGTTCGCTTATGCCCCTCTCCGGAAGGTTTCCGGCCCCGCTGACGACGGTAGGCAGAAATGGTTTACGAACGGTTCACCATGTTCATTAACTGGCTTGCGAGCGCTGGATGCAGCGCCTATCAACCGTCAATCAGCGCAGGAGACTGAAAATGGCAGGGCTATATCTCGAGGAGTTTGTCGTCGGCCATGTCTTCCAGCATACACTGCGCAAGACAGTGACCGAGAGCGACAACATGCTGTTTTCGGCGATGACGCTGAACCCGCAACCGTTGCATATCGACTTCGATTTCGCCTCCAGGAGCGAATGGGGCAAGCCGCTGGTCAACTCGCTGTTCACGCTCGGCCTGATGATCGGCATTTCAGTCAATGACATCACCGTCGGCACGACGGTCGCCAATCTCGGCATGACGGAAACCACTTTTCCGCATCCGGTCTTCCACGGCGACACCATTCGCGTCGAGACCACGGTCATCTCGGTTCGGGAGTCCAAGTCGAAGCCTGATCGCGGCATCGTCGAATTCGAACACCGCGCCTACAACCAGAATGGCGACCTCGTTGCCAAATGTACCAGGCAAGCGATGATGCTGAAAAAGGCCGCCTGATGCGCTCGCTGCTGTTCGTTCCCGGCGATTCCGGGCGCAAGCTCGAAAAAGGATTTGGCGCCGGCGCCGATGTGGTGATCATCGACCTCGAAGATTCCGTGGCGCCGCAGAACAAGGCGACGGCGCGCGGCGTCGCGGCACGCTTCATTGCCGACCATAGGGCGCAAACCAGCTCAGCAATCTACATCAGGGTCAACGACCTCTCGACCGGGTTGACGGACGACGATCTAGCCGCGCTCGTTCCGGCAAAGCCGGACGGCATCATGCTGCCTAAATCCAACAGCGGCCAGGACGTCCAGCAACTCTCGGCAAAACTCAGGGTTCGGGAGGCCGAGAACGGTCTGCCCGACGGCGCGGTCAAGATTCTGCCCATCATCACCGAAACCCCGGCCGGTGTGCTCGCCGCCGCCACCTATGCCGGCGCGAGCGCGCGGCTCACCGGTCTCACCTGGGGCGCGGAGGACCTTTCGGCGGCGATCGGCGCGCGCGCTGCCCGCGACGAGAGCGGCCGCTACACCGACGTGTTCCGCCACGCTCGCCTGACGACCATCCTCGCCGCCGGCGCGGCCGAGGTCGCGGCGATCGACACCGTATTCCCGAATTTTCGCGACATGGCGGCCTTCGCCGCCGAATGCGCGGAGGCCGAGCGCGACGGCTTCACCGGCAAGATGGCGATCCACCCTGATCAGGTACCGGTCATCAACGCCGCCTTCACGCCCTCGGCCGAGGCCGTGAAACAGTCGGCGGCGATCGTCGCGGCGTTCGAGGCTGCCGGAAATCCCGGCGTCGTCGGAATCGACGGCAAGATGTTCGACCGTCCGCATCTGCGGCTGGCCGAACGGCTGCTGGCGCGCGCGCGCGCGGCAGGAATTTCGGCTTAGTCCCGCGCCAGCACAATGATCCGGTGTTCCGGCAGATAGGCCAGCGCTTCCGACTTCAGCGGGTTGACGGTGACGCCGCCCAGCGACCGCTGGTCGGCGTCTCCGGCGAGGATGCGCCGGTAACGACTCCCAGAAGGCTTCGAAAGCCAAGCGGCACGCCACCTTCCGGCGCGATGCAGGTCACCCCCTTAGTGCATGTTTGGATGAAGGGGAATCGCTCTGCGCGTGCTCATGGCTTACGAGTCTGCCAAGTCCCCTGGCCGCATCGAAGCGCGGCTCTGATCGTCGGTCACTCCTTGCCCCAGCGTGGCCGGCGCATCGAAAAGACCTCGTTGACGCTGGCATAGTCCATGTAGCCGAGACGAGCCACGTTGCCGGCCTTGGTGATGTCGAACAGGCCGTCTTTCAGGAAAGCATCGTCGATGTGCACGCCAACCACTTCGCCGGCGACGACGACCGCGCTCGTCGGGGTTCCGTCCAGCGCCTTCGGACGAAACACCTCCGTCACCCGGCATTCGAGCGCGGCGGGCGCCGCCGCCACGCGCGGCGGCCTGACGAGACGCGAAGGCGCCATGGCGAGATCGGCATAGACGAACTCATTGACGCCACGCGGCGCGTCGACGGACGTATAATTCATCTTCTCCGCAAGATCGCGGCCGACCAGATTGGCGACGAACTCGCCGGTCTCCTGGGCGAATGAAGCGCTGTCCTTCTCTCCCTCCGAGGAGAACCAGACGATGAAGGGCCGCGTCGAAAACGCATTGAAGAACGAGTACGGCGCTAAGTTGATCTCGCCGGCCCCGTTCAGCGTCGATATCCAGCCGATCGGACGCGGCGCCACGATCGCCTTCGACGGATCATGGGGCAACCCGTGCCCCTTGGACGGCTCGTAGAACATTCAGCTCGCCCAGGGTCCTGAGTAATCGGCATAGAGCTTTGCCGGGTCAGGCCGTGGCCGCTCCGGCGCCGGGCCGGCATAAGAGCCGATATGGACGAAACCGACGACGCGCTCCTGCGGCGCCAGTCCGAGGATCGCCCTGCCCTCCGGCACGTCTGAATACCAGTTGCTGATCATGTTGGTGCCATAGCCCAACGCATTGGCTGCGATCATCAGATTCATAGCAGCCATGCCGCCGGACAGGAACATTTCCCATTGCGGAATCTTGGGATTCTCTTTCGGCACCGACACCACGCCGATGACCAGCGGCGCGCGCGAGAAGCGGGCCAGTTCCTGGTTCCGGCGGCCCTCCGGCAGCGGCCCTTCCCGCTGTTCGGCAAGCGCCGCCAGCTTTTTGCCGATCTCGAAGCGGACGTCGCCGCGATAGAGGATGAAGCGCCAGGGTTCAAGCCGGCCATGGTCTGGCACGCGCGTGGCGGCGGCAATCATCGTGGCGATATCGGCGTCGCCTGGCGCTGGCTCCTTGAGATCCGGAATCGGCGCCGAATTTCGGCTCAGCAGGAAGTCGATGATCGGCGACGCCATGGGCGCAAGTCTCCTGAAACACTCTGTTTGAGCTGAAGCGCGCCATCGGGAATTCGGGCGGCTCGGGCAAAGGCGCGCAAACGCCGGGCTGAAGAGTCGTCGATTGGACTCTTAAGCCTTGAAATTGCCACCGCCATGGGGTTCAACGCAAGGCATGTTTGAGGGGCGACTGCGTCTTTTCCTGGTCCGGCTTTGCGCCGCGCTGTTCCTGCTGCCGGTATCACTGGCCGCCGCGCAGGAAAAAGACGGCGTCGGCGACCTGAAACTTCCCGGAATCTCGAGCTATGCGACGCCCAAGAGCGAAACCCCGCTGGCACTTGGCGGCGGTGGCGCCATCACTTTGTCGGCCCAGCTGACCGACAAGGGCACCGACATCACCCGCGGACTCGTCTGGCGTGTCTTCAAGCCCGAACCCGTCAACGGCAAATTGCCGATGGTGGCCTCCGCGCATGGCGGCAGCGCCGTTTTCCAGCTTGAGCCCGGCAGCTATCTGGTCCATGCCTCCTATGGCCGCGCCGGCGCCACCAAGCGCATCACCGTCGGCAAGGAAGCCAAGCGCGAAAGCCTCGTGCTCGATGCCGGTGGCCTGAAGCTCGACGCGGTTCTGTCCGGCGGCGTGCGCATCCCGCCGAAAAAGCTGCGCTTCTCGATCTATGAGGGCACCGCCGAGGCCAATGGCGACCGCGCGCTGATCATTCCCGATGTCGAGCCCAACAGCGTCGTGCGGCTCAACGCCGGCATCTACCATGTCGTCTCGACCTATGGCGCCGTCAACGCCGTCATCCGCTCCGATATCCGCGTCGAGGCCGGCAAGTTGACCGAAGCCACAGTCGAGCATCATGCCGCCGAGATCACGATGAAGCTGGTGCGCGAAGCCGGTGGCGAAGCCATCGCCGACACGTCCTGGTCGCTGCTCAACGAATCCGGCGATCCGATCAAGGAGACCGTGGGCGCCTTTGCCTCGATGGTGCTTGCCGAGGGCGACTACACCATCATCGCCAAGAACCGCGACCGCATCTACCAGAAGGACTTTACGGTCGTGGCCGGACAGAACCAGGAAATCGAGGTTCTTGCGACCGAAGCGGCGGCGATGGATCCCGAAGAAGGCGCGGACTAGCCCTAGGCTGCCAGCTTTGTTCGCGCCGGCAGGAATGGCATCCGGCGGCGCGGCGCTGGCGGCGCGAGATCGAACACGCCGCGATAAAGCCGGTCGAGCAATGCCTTGCGGTCGCGCAACGGCTCCAGTTCGCTCCAGCTCAGTATCTCGCCGACACGCACGTCTATCGCCTTACCTGACAACCGCGCGAACTCGTGGATGAGCATCGAAAGGCGCAGCGTCAGCGAGGCCTTGCCGACGAATTTGGCGACGCGGCCGTCGCGCTCGGCCATGTTCATCGGCCCGCTGACCAGATGGAACAGCCTACCGTTCTGCCCGGAAAAATGCATCGGAATGACGGACGCCTTGGCATCCTGGACAAGACGGGCCGGAAACATCTTCCATGGCAGGTCGCGCGCCCGGCCAAAGCCTTTCGGCGCGGTGGCGACGCCACCGGCGGGAAACACCACGATGGTGACGCCCTCCTTCAGCAGCCGCACCGCCTCATAGCGCACGGCCATGTTGTTCTTCAGTGCGTCCTTCGTCTCGGAAAAGTCGATCGGCAGCGAATAGGGCTCCATCTCGCGGATCTTGAGCAAATCCTTGTGGATCATCACCCGGAAAGGTCGCCCGAGCTGCTCCACCAAGGAGAGCACGGCAATGCCGTCGCCGATGCCGAACGGATGGTTGGCCACAATCACCAGCGGTGTGTCCGGCAATGGCGCTGGCGGCCATTGGTCGGCGGTGCGTATCCGCACGTCGATCAGGTCGAGCATGCGGCTGAACACGCGCTCGCCAGTCGGCACCACCTGGCGGCGCCAGAAATCATAGAGCGCGGCATAACGGTCGCGCCCCGACAGGCCTTCTATCGAATGGATGACCCAGCGCGTCAGCGCCGGCTGGCGCGGATTGGCATAGGAAAGCTCGGGAAACGGTTTTGCGCGCGTCTTCAGCTTGAGCATCGTTGCTCGTTACAAGGTTGGCGTGACAGGGATATGAAAATGGCGGTGGAGCGCTCCACCGCCATTCCTTGTGACCATGAGGATCAGGCGGCGCGTTTGCGCCGGCGATCGGGCGTGATCGCTTCTTCGGTCAGCCGTTCGATCGCCTCGGCAAGGCCAAGCGATTCCTGGTCGCGCGAGCCGAGCCGGCGGATGTTGACCGTCTGTTCCTCGGCCTCGCGTTTGCCGCAGACGAGGATGACCGGCACCTTGGCCAGCGAATGTTCGCGGACCTTGTAGTTGATCTTCTCGTTGCGCAGGTCGGCCTCCGCCAACAGGCCTGCGGCCTTCAGCTTTGCCACCACTTCGGTTGCATAGCCGTCCGCCTCGGAGGTGATCGTCGCCACAACCACCTGCAGCGGTGCGAACCACAGCGGGAAATGTCCGGAATAGTTCTCGATGAGGATGCCGAGGAAGCGCTCCATCGAACCGCAAATGGCACGGTGCACCATGACCGGCTGCTTCTTTTCCGAATCCGAGCCGATGTAGAAGGCGCCAAAACGTTCCGGCAGGTTGAAATCGACCTGCGTGGTGCCGCATTGCCATTCACGGCCGATGGCATCCTTCAGCACATATTCGAACTTCGGCCCGTAGAAGGCGCCCTCGCCCGGATTGATCGAGGTCTTGATCCGGTTGCCCGATCTTGTCCTGATCGTCTCCAGCACGTTGCCCATGATCGCCTCGGCGTGGTCCCAGGCCTCATCGGTGCCGACCCGCTTGTCCGGCCGCGTCGACAGCTTCACGCTGACCTCTTCAAAACCGAAATCGGCATAGGTCGAAAGGATCAGATCGTTGATGCGCAGGCATTCCGCTGCCAGCTGTTCTTCGGTGCAGAAGATGTGCGCATCATCCTGCGTGAAGCCGCGCACGCGCATCAGACCGTGCAGTGCTCCCGACGGTTCGTAGCGGTGCACATTGCCGAATTCCGCAAGCTTTACGGGCAGATCACGATAGGACTTCAACCCATGCTTGAAAATCTGCACATGTCCGGGGCAGTTCATCGGCTTCAACGCAAAGACACGGTCGTCGTCGGTGTCGTCACCGGCGACCGTCACCTTGAACATGGCGTCGCGATACCAGCCCCAGTGGCCTGACGTTTCCCACAGGCTCTTGTCGAGCACCTGAGGGGCATTGACCTCCTGGTAGCCCTGCTCGTCGAGGCGACGGCGCATGTAATTCACCAGGTTCTGGAACATCTTCCAGCCCTTGGCGTGCCAGAAGACGACGCCCGGTCCTTCTTCCTGGAAATGGAACAGGTCCATCTCCCGGCCAAGCTTGCGGTGGTCGCGCTTTTCGGCCTCCTCCAGCATCGTCTGGTAGGCTTCGAGCTGCGCCTGGTCGGCCCAGGCCGTGCCGTAGATACGCGTCAGCATCGGATTGTTCGAATCGCCACGCCAATAGGCGCCCGCCACCTTCATCAGCTTGAAGGCGTTGCCAATCTGGCCAGTCGAGGCCATGTGCGGGCCACGGCAAAGATCGAACCAGTCGCCCTGCGCGTAGATCTTGAGATCCTGGTCCTCGGGAATGGCGTCGATCAGCTCGAGCTTGTAGCGCTCGCCCTTTTCGGCGAACACCTTTTTCGCCCTGTCGCGCGACCAAACCTCCTTGGTGAACGGCTTGTTTCGCGCGATGATCTCGCGCATCTTCTTCTCGATCACCGGAAAGTCGTCGGGCGTGAACGGCTCGTTGCGGGCGAAGTCGTAATAGAACCCGTTCTCGATCACCGGTCCGATGGTCACCTGCGTTCCCGGCCACAATTCCTGCACGGCTTCCGCCAGCACGTGCGCGGTGTCGTGACGGATAAGCTCGAGAGCGCGCGCATCGTCTCGGGTGATGATCTCGACCTTGCCCGACTTGCCGAGCGGGTCCGAGAGATCGCGCACGGTGCCGTCAATGGCGTAGGCGACAGCCTTCTTGGCGAGCGACTTCGAGATCGATTCGGCAAGGCCGGCGCCGGTCATCGCCGCGTCGTAGTCGCGGACGGAGCCATCGGGAAATGTCAGGGAAACGGAATTCAGCATTGGTATCTCCTATCCAGTCCCGCAAACGAGCGCGGGTGGTCGTGGGAAAAGCCGGAGGCATCCGGCAGCGGCGAGGTTTTAGAGGCAGCATTGCGTCAGGTAAAGAGCGGCAATTGGTGCAACCGTCAGGAAATGTCACCACAGATGTCGCGGACCGATCGCAAAGGCTTGCGAAAATGCACGACATAAACTGGAATCACCAGCATGGAAGACGCAACACCCAGCCGAACCGCCCTTGGCGTCGCACGCATGAGGGCTCTGCATCAGTTTTCGCCGCAAGCAGGGCTGTTTCGCGATCCCTACGCCATCGCGATTCTGGGTGAAGCGGCTCCCGCGGCACAGGAGCTTGAGCAGGAAGATGAGCGCGGCCAGCGCATGCGCTTGTTTGTGACCGCGCGCGCCCGGTTCGCCGAGGACTGGCTGGCGGTGGCGGTGCGTAGTGGTGTCCGTCAGCTTGTCGTGCTTGGCGCCGGCCTCGATACGTTTTCGCTGCGCAATCCGTATCCGGATCTCGGCGTGTTCGAAGTCGACCACCCGGCCACGCAAGCCTGGAAACGCAAATGCGTTGCCGATAGCGGTCTTGCCGAGCCACCCGCCACCACATTCGTGCCGGTCGATTTCGAGCGGCAGAGCCTGGCCGCGGAACTGGATGCGGCCGGTTTGCGGTCGACCGAGCCAAGCTTCTTCATCTGGCTGGGGGTTGTCCCCTATCTGACCAGGGAAGCGATCTTCGGCACACTGTCCTGGATAGCGGCCATCCCCGGCTCGGAGGTCGTGTTCGACTATAGCGAGCCGGCCGAGAACCGCGATGCGGCGGGAAGGGCTGCTCTCGCCTACCATGCGGCGCGCGTCGCGTCTGTCGGCGAGCCATGGATCAGCTTCTTTGTGCCGGCAGAACTGACGAAATCCCTGACCGAACTCGGCTTCGACGAGATCGAAGATATCCAGAGCGGCGATATTGCCGCGCGCTTTTCCGGGGCACCGAAAGCAATGACGAGCAATTCCGGCGGCCACATCATCCGTGCCCGCCGAACCGCCTGACCAGATTATTTCATCAGCAGCGGCAGATCCTTCAGGAACGCTGCCCGCGTCTTGAGCCCCTTGGGCATATCGGTGCGAGTGGCGTCGACGACCAGGCGCGCAAAGACGATCTGCTGGCCGTCCTTTTTTGCCCAGCCGACGAACCAGCCCAGCGAACGCTTGTCCCTGATCTTGTCGGCGTCATTGGCCAGCCTCGTGCTGCCGGTCTTGCCTTGCACCGTCCAGCCTCCGGCCTGGAATGTCGGGATGATGGCTGACGTCATGTCGTAGGCCTTGGCCGAGACCGGCAGCTTGCGGGCAAGCAGCTTGCGCAGGAAATCGACCTGCTCCACCGGTGTGATCTTGAGCGAGGAGTTCACCCAGGAATGGGTCAGGCCATCATTCTTGCCGGGATTGCCGGAAACGTCATTGTTGCCGTAGTCGAGTTTCGAGACATAGCCGGCAAACTTTTCAGCACCGAGTCGCCGCGTGATCTCCCGCGAGAACCACAGAATCGAATCGCGCTCCCAGATCACCGGATCGACGGTCTTCTGATCCCGCTTCACCGCGTTGAACTCGGGTTTGTAATCCCAGCTCGGCGTGTGTTCGTCGCTCAGGATGCCCGCATCGTAGCCGATCAGCGAAAGCGGCACCTTGAACGTCGAGGCCGGGCTGAACCGCTGGTCGCAAGTGCCGTCCTGATAGAGCGTCGTGCCGGTCGCCGCATCGGCGATCAGCGTGCACTGCACATCCCCGAGCGGCGCCGATTGCGCGCGCATCGGGAACCCCAGCAGCCAGGCGAGCAGGAACAGGACTCCAGCCAGGATAAAGGGAAGACGGTCGATGTTACGCATTGATGCTCGCTCCAGAAAGGGTGTTCGCGAGCGGGCTTAGCGAGGTCTCTTGTCTCGATTTTGTCTCAAATGCGCAGTCTTTGTGCAGGCTTGCGTTAACCCTACCCGATCGTAAACACGATCTGCCGTCCCAAGCGCGCGACTGGTGCAGTCATGCCTTCTTTTCGGCACTCTTCTTGCCGATCCGCCAATAGCGCCACGGCATAAACCAGACATAACGATCCGACAGCGCTTCCGGCACCAGGTCGATGCCATGCGTGCCGAAGGGCCCGCAGCGCAGCACACGGAAAAACCCCATCCAGCCGCCGGCCCACAGGCCATGGCGGGCGATCGCCTCATGCGCGTATTCGGAACAGGTCGGCAGATGCCGGCAGGAATTGCCGACAAAGCCCGACAGCGTCAGCTGGTAGAGGCGCACGACCGACGTGCCGAGGAGACGGCCAGGCGTCTTGCGCCACGGGCCGGCCCAGTTGCGGCCGCGCCCCGGCGGTCTTGCAGTGTGGGCATGCCCATGCGGGTCGTGCACCGCAATCTCCATCTCGCGCTCTTGCCAGCGATAGATGTGAGCTTCGTCGGAAGAACGCAATCCCCACCCCTGTATGCCCTGCCGTCATGGCCGGAAGCGCCGTAAACGCCGCCTTTCAACCGGATGCGCCCGGCGGCTAGGGATGGCAGGCTCATCGCAACGTTCTGCATGGTGCCTTTCGTCGCGCCATTGGAACGTTGCGATCCGCATGACATCGCCGAAAATGTCCAGGAACTGGATCATGGTCGTGTCTCCTTTGACGCGATTAGACTGCCGCTGGCGTTCGCCTTCAAACGAGTATAATTTCCACTTCGGATAATCCTGGGTTATGCGAAAATGAAGCGCGCGCGCCTGCCGCTGACGGCATTGAGGAGTTTCGAGGCGGCGGGCCGGCATCTGAGCTTCAGCAAGGCCGCCGAGGAGCTTTTCGTCTCGCAGGCTGCAATTAGCCGCCAGATCCGTGAACTCGAAACCTTCCTGCGCCAGCCCTTGTTCGAACGTCACCATCGACGCGTCGAACTGACCGACGGCGGCCGCCGGCTGCTTGATCAGCTTGTAACAAGTTTCGACGCCATCGATCGGCTGCTCTGCGAATTGGCGGCAGCCCCGGGTCAGTCGGTGGTTCGCGTCAGCATCGAGCCGTCGCTTGCCTCCGTCTGGCTGGTCCCCCGGCTCAATCGGTTTCGCCAGTTACGGCCTGACATCGACGTATCACTCGAAGTCGATGTCAGGCTGATCGAATTCCGCAGTGACCAGCCCGAGCTTGCCCTGCGCTTCAGTCCCGCCGCCACCTCCTGGCCACGCAGCCAGGCGGAGCGGCTTGCCTCCACGGTCGACTCGCCGGTTCTGTCGCCGGCACTGCTCGCCTCCGGTCCCCCTCTGGAGAAGCCGATCGACCTTGCCCGCTACACGCTTTTGCATGAGGAAAATCGCCAGGGTTGGGCGCGCTGGTTCGAAGCGGCTGGCGTGCCAGCGGATGCCGTGCCCGCGCGGGGTCCGATGCTGGCGGACGCATCGCTTTCCAAGCAGGCCGCCCTGCTCGGACATGGCGTGGCGCTGGGCGATCTCCTTCAGATCGGCAACGAGGTCAAAACCGGCGCACTGATCAAGCCCTTCGACATCGATGTTGCCTCGGGCGCGTACTGGCTGGTGGCCAGGGATTTGGGCGGTCTATCGGAACCGGCATCCGCGTTCGCCGACTGGTTAAGAGGCGAATTTGCCGAAAGCAGACACGCGCTGCAGGAGCAGGCTTAAGCCGCTTGTTCGGCGCGCTTCTTCTCGATCTGGCCGATGGCGTCGACCACCGCGTCGAAAGTCAGCATGGTCGAGGCATGGCGCGCCTTGTAGTCGCGCACCGGCTCCAGATATTTGAGGTCTGCGAAGCGCCCTTCCGGCGGCTCGCCATTTTCCTTCAGCATTTTCAGCATGGTGTCGCGCACCGCGCGCAATTCCTCGGCACTCGCGCCGACGACATGCTGCGCCATGATCGAGGACGACGCCTGGCCGAGCGCGCAGGCCTTCACGTCATGGGCGAAGTCGGTGACCACGCCATCCTCCATCTTGAGATCGACGGTAACGGTCGAACCGCACAGTTTGGAATGCGCCTTCGCGGTCGCGTCGGGATGATCGAGCCGGCCGATGCGGGCGATGTTTCCGGCAAAGCCGAGAATTTTCGCGTTATAGACGTCGTTGATCATTGTTTTCCAATCCGTCGCCGCCAAGCGAACAGCGATTGCCGCTGCCGTGTCTTCCTTTCGCTCGCTACGATCTTATATAATGCTCACAGTCCGGTAACGACAAGGCGATGAGCGCCGCTGTCCTGGCCGGGGAGTTCACGCCGCTTACGGGGCTGGAAACGGGGCGAGTTTCCGACGCCGAAAGGTCGTGGTCCGTTCAACTCGTTCCTCCTTGGAGAGGAACTACGGGAGACGCCTTTTATGGATGCCGTCATCAAGAAACTCATGCCCCAGTCCGCCTATATGGAAAAGCCGGTCACCGACCGTCCGAGCGAAGCCGAGGTCGAGGCCGCCGTGCGCACGCTTTTGCGCTGGACCGGTGACAATCCGGACCGCGAAGGTCTGATCGACACGCCCAAGCGCGTGGCCAAGGCCTTCCGCGAAATGTTCGGCGGCTATGACATGTGTCCGGCCGATGAGCTCGGCCGCACCTTCGAAGAGGTCGCCGGCTACGACGATCTCGTCATCGTCAGGGACATCCAGTTCCATTCGCATTGCGAGCACCACATGGTGCCGATCATCGGCAAGGCGCATGTCGGTTATCTGCCGGACGGCAAGGTGGTCGGCCTGTCCAAGATCGCGCGCGTCGTCGATATCTTCGCGCATCGCCTGCAGACGCAGGAAGCGCTGACCGCGCAGATCGCCGGCGTCATCCAGGATGTGCTCAATCCGCGCGGCGTCGCTGTCATGATCGAGGCCGAGCATATGTGCATGGCCATGCGCGGCATTCGCAAGCAGGGTTCGACCACGCTGACCTCCACCTTCACCGGCGTCTTCAAGGACACGCCGGAGGAGCAGGTCCGTTTTGTCACCATGGTGCGTGGCGGGGCGTGAGCCCCTCGCCGGCGTCACGGTCAACAGGAAAATAGACCGGCGATGTCGGCACTGGAATTTCCCAAAGCTTCGTCAGACAAGAAGGCCCTGGAAGAAGGCGCGGTGTTGTCACCGCGCTTCGACGCCGCCGGCCTCGTCACCGTGGTCGTCACCGATGCCGAAGACGGCATGCTGCTGATGGTCGCGCATATGAATGCGCAGGCATTGGCTCTGACGCTGGAAACCGGCATCGCCCACTACTGGTCGCGCTCGCGCAACGCGCTGTGGAAAAAGGGCGAAACCTCGGGCAATTTCCAGCATGTCGTCGAGATGCGCACGGACTGCGACCAGGACGCATTGTGGCTTCGCGTGAAAGTGTTGGGCCACGACGCAACCTGTCACACCGGCCGGCGTTCCTGCTTCTATCGGACGGTGGGGCTGACCGACGGCAAGGTGACACTTGCCGACGATGGCAGCAAGCAGCTGTTCGATGCGGAAAACACGTATCGGAAGCCTTTGTGAACTATTCCATATTCACAAACCACTCACGTTCACTATTCTCAAACATCCTTCTGATACAAGGGATGTGGGACAAGGGAGATCATGATGCTCGAGTGGGCGTCATTGCGTAACAGACCAGACGTTCGAGAAGCCAACGGCCTCTCCTCGTCCGGCGGCGCACCGGAAACCAAATCTCCAGGAAAAACAGGCATTTCGCTCGCTTTGGGCGGCGGTTGCGCCCGGGGCTGGGCCCATATCGGTGTGCTGCGCGCGTTGGACGAAGCGGGCATCGAAGTCTCGATGATCGCCGGCACCTCTATCGGCGCGCTGGTCGGCGGCTGTTATCTCGCCGGCAAACTGGACGAGCTGGAAGAGTTCGCCCGCGGCCTGACCAAGCGGCGCATTTTCGGCCTGCTAGATCTCAATCTGCGCGGCAGCGGCCTGTTTGGCGGCATGAAGCTGGATGCCCGCCTGCGCGAACATGTGAACGGCGTCCGTTTCGAGGAGCTGCCCAAGCCTTTCGTCTGCGTCGCATCGGAAATCCGCACCGGCCACGAGATCTGGCTGTCGAGCGGCTCGCTGATCACAGCCATGCGCGCGTCCTACGCACTGCCTGGCGTGTTCGAGCCGGTAAACTGCAACGGCCGCGTGCTGGTCGACGGCGCACTGGTCAACCCGGTTCCTGTGTCGGTCTGCCGCGCCTACGAGCAGCCGCTCGTCGTGGCGGTCAACCTTCACTACGACCTGTTCGGCCGCGCAGCCGTGATCAAGCACAGCGCCGGCGAGCTGGTCGTCGAAAAGGACGCACCGCGCGGCGGGCGTGTTGATGCCGAGCACCAGTCGCATCAGACACGCCTCGGCATCACCGGCGTCATGGTCGAGGCCTTCAACATTATCCAGGATCGCATCTCGCGCGCCAGGCTGGCCGGCGATCCGCCCGACATGTCTCTGCAGCCCAAGCTCAGCCATATCGGCCTCACCGAATTCCATCGCGCCGACGAGGCAATCCAGCTCGGCTACCAGGCAACCATGGCGCAGATTGGTGAGCTGAGCCGGCTGCAGACCGTTCTCGCCTGATCAAACCTCAGGCCCTTGCGGCGTCGATGATGCGAAACTGCACCGTCCGGTTGCCGTTCCAGTAATTGCCCGACAGCGAGCCAGCGACATGCACGGTCTTGCCCCGGTTCTTGAACAGGAACTCGCCAAGCACCGTATCGACGGCGCGAAAGGCGATCGCCTGGATACGGCCACCACTGTCCGACTGCAATTCGCAGCGTATATGGTTTGTGCCGACCGGCCGTGCGTCGGCCAGCCGATGACGCGGCAGCACGAAAACCGGAGGGACATGGCCGGCGCCGAATGGGCCAGCCTTTTCCAAGGCGTCGAGCAGGTTGAGCGTTGCGCCCTCGGCAGCGAGCGCGCCGTCGATCGCCAGGCTTTCCTCGTCCTGTAGCCGGAAAACGTCGGCGGCCGCCCGTTCCTCGAAAAACGCCCTGAGTTCGCCGAGCTTGGCGCGCTCCACGGTTATGCCGGCCGCCATGCCATGGCCGCCGCCCTTGACGATCAGTCCGGCAGCGGCGGCCTCGCGCACCAAACGGCCGAGATCGAAGCCCGACACCGAACGGCCCGAACCGGTACCGATTCCCACGGCATTGAAGGCGATGGCGAAAGCCGGCCGCCGCGCGTGATCCTTGAGCCTCGAGGCGAGCAGGCCGACGATGCCGGGGTGCCAGCTGTTGCTTGCGGTGACGATGATCGCCGGTCCATTGCCACCGGCAAGCTCCGCATCGGCTTCGGCGCGCGCCTGGGCCAGCATCTCCTGCTCCATCTGTTGCCGTTCCTGGTTCAGCCGGTCGAGCGTCTCCGCGATGGTCCGAGCCTCGACCGGATCGTCCGTTGCAAGCAGCCGGCTGCCAAGCGCCGCATCGCCGATACGCCCGCCGGCATTGATGCGCGGACCGATCAGATAGGCGAGATGAAAGGTGCTGATCGGCTCGCCGATACGAGAAACCCGCGCCAACGCGGCCAGCCCTTCATTCTTCTGCTGGCGCGCCATTTGCAGCCCTTTGACGACGAAGGCACGATTGACGCCGGTGAGCGGCACCACGTCGCAAACGGTCGCCAATGCAGCGAGATCGAGCAGCGAAAGCAGGTCGGGCGGCGCAAAATCGCTGACGCCACGCAGGATTTTTGCGGCCTGCACCAGAGCGAGGAAGACCACGCCGGCGGCACACAGATGGCCCTGCCCGGAAAGATCGTCGTCGCGGTTTGGATTGACGACGGCAATCGCCGCCGGCAAGGCTCCGCCGACCTGGTGGTGGTCGAGCACCACGACATCGGCGCCGGCTTCATTGGCCGCATCGACGGAAACGGCGCTGTTGGTGCCGCAGTCGACGGTGACGATCAGCGTCGCGCCGCGCGACACGAGTTCGCGCATGGCATCGGGATTGGGGCCGTAGCCCTCGAAAATGCGATCCGGGATATAGATTTCCGACGGCACCGAGAAATGCGCCAGGAACCGCTTCAGCAAGGCGGACGAGGCGGCGCCGTCGACATCATAGTCGCCGAAGATCGCTACCTTTTCCCTGGCCATCACCGCGGCCGCGATGCGGGCGGCGGCCTTGTCCATGTCGGTCAGTGAGGCAGGATTGGGCAACAGGTCACGGATCGTCGGATCAAGGAAGCGCTCGGTCTCATCGGCGGTGACGCCGCGTCCGGCCAGAACGCGCGCGACGATGTCGGGCACGCCATGGCCCTGCGCGATGGCAAGCGCCGTCATGTCCTGCCGTTCGGTCAGCCGGTGCTCCCATGCGAGACCGGTCGCCGATTGCCTGACATCGAGGAAGAGGCGCCTGTCGCCCATCATGCGTTTTGCCAATTCATTGTTGGCGGCAGGATAGTGCATGTCGCCCAAAAGTATGCAGCGGTTCTGGGATAGGCACAGCCAGGAAAATTCAAGGGAAACTACGCTTTCCGACTTGCGGCCCGACGCCGGATCCATTCGTCGGCCGCATCCCCCATCGCCTTTTCCCGACCGTCCTTGAGCCAGGCCATGAAAGGCCGGTCGAACCTGAACGCATCGCCGCATTCGCGGGTGAGAAAGCGGCGGACATTCTGGGTATTGCGATAGGATTTCGTGACGGGCGTGGCACGCGAAATCGGATCCGCGTGCCAATCGAACGCTTTCATCGTCAATCCTCGCGCGGCCAGGTTCAGATGCGGCCAAGGGCTAACAACTGCGGCGCCGCTTCGCAAGGATGTCTAGAACTTATCCAGATCCTGATGCCGGGCCTTGATCTCCCGCACTGTTCGTGACGACGAGCGCAGCACGATCGTGTGCGTGGTGATCGTGGTGCGGCCGAACTTGACGCCGGCCAGCATATTGCCGTCGGTGACGCCGGTGGCCGCGAACAGCACGTCGCCGCGCGCCATATCTTCCGCATGATAGATCCGCTTTGGATCGGAAATGCCCATCTTCGCCGCGCGGGCGATCTTCTCGGGTGTGTCAAGCAGCAGTCGGCCCTGCATCTGGCCGCCAGTACAGCGCAGCGCAGCCGCGGCCAGCACGCCTTCCGGCGCGCCGCCGGTGCCGAGATAGATATCGATGCCGGTTTCTTCCGGGTCCGTGGTGTGGATGATGCCGGCCACGTCGCCGTCGCCGATCAGCCGGATCGCTGCTCCCGTGGCGCGCACGGCCTCGATCAACCTGGCATGGCGCGGACGGTCGAGGATGCAGGTGGTGATTTCGGACACGGCGACACCCTTGGCCCGGGCCAGGCTTGCGATGTTTTCGGCCGCCGGGGCATCGATATCGATGACGCCCTCGGCATAGCCCGGACCAATGGCGATTTTGTCCATGTAGACGTCGGGCGCGAACAGCAGGCTGCCCTTCTCGGCGATGGCGATGACGGCCAGTGCGTTGGGCAGGTTCTTGGCGCAGATCGTCGTGCCTTCGAGCGGATCGAGCGCGATATCGACCGCCGGACCTTTGCCGGTGCCGACCTCCTCGCCAATATAGAGCATCGGCGCCTCGTCGCGCTCGCCCTCGCCGATCACCACCGTGCCCTTGATGGCCAGGCGGTTGAGCTCCTGGCGCATGGCGTCGACCGCGACCTGGTCGGCAGCCTTCTCATCGCCGCGGCCGCGCAGCCTGGCGGCTGCCACGGCGGCCCGTTCGGTGACGCGCGCCAGTTCCATGGTGAGTATCCGGTCAAGGCCGGCGACGATGTTCTGGGCCACATTCATTTTCGGGAAATCCTCGTTCGCACACCGCCTCCCGCCGGAGGCGCGCCTGTTTTGTCAAACGAGCATGACAACGGCAAGACCCGCCGCAAGTTTTATCGAAAGACCAGCAATATCAATCGATTGAACCGTATTCCGAACAAGGTTGCGGCCCGGTCGCAAACAACCGGGCCGCCATGAAAACGCACAAATCGAGGGCTTTTTCGATCTAGAAAACCGCGAGGTATTTGAGCAGCGAAATGATGCCGATGATGATGACGATGATCTGCACGATCTGCCGCATCCTGGCGTCGAGCGGCAGGCGTTGCACCAGATAAAGAACGAGAATGATGACGAGGAATGTGATCAGGATGCCGATCAACATGGATGAAGCCAAAATGCCCTCCTTGGAAAGGATTTTCTGAACGAGTGCCGGCAATGCCGGCTCTCGGCCGAAGCGCTCAATACCAGCGGCGCGATGTGTCGTTGTTCATCGACTGGCCAACGGCAATCCCGGCCAGAAAGCCGAGCAGGCCGATCACGCCGATCACGGCCGTTGTCGTACCCGGATTTTCACGTGCGACTTCCGAAACCGCCTGGGCCTGGCTGCGCAACTGCTGTGCCGTGCGCGATGCACGCGCCGCGGCCGAGTCGTAAAAGTCCGAAGCCTGCTCGCTGGCATCATCGAGCATTTCCGCACCGCGCGCCGAAATGCTCTTGTTGATCTTGGTGATCTCCTTGCGCAGTTCGGCGATCTGCTTTTCCAGCGTCTTCTGGATATCGTCGATGTGAGGGCTGTCGGACTTGTTGGTATCGGCCATGAATCGGCTCCCTTGGTTGCTGACCAAGAGAACGGCGCCGGCGCGGATTCGTTCCGATCTCGGCTGCGCGATGGTGGGACGCAGCTACCCTGCCCGCTCGATGCGGATCACCTGCGGCTTGTCGGTCAGATGGCCGTCCCTGGTGATGCCGTCGACAGCCTTGCGCACGGCGGCCTCGGTGGTCTCGTGAGTGACGAGGATCACCGTCTTCTGCGCCGCCGCCTCGCCGCTGACCGCGTGCTGGACGATCGATTCCAGCGAGATGTCATTGTCGGCCATGCGCTTGGCGATCGCGGCGAAGACGCCGATGCGATCATGCACCGTCAGCCGGATGAAGTAGCCGCCGGCATGGCTACGCATTTGCGCCTTCTTGTAGGGCTTCAATTCCTTGGCCGGCCGGCCGAAGACCGGGCCATGCTGGAAGCCGGGCCGGCTCTTGGCGATATCGGCGACGTCGCCGATGACGGCCGAGGCGGTGGCATTGCCGCCGGCGCCGGGGCCTGAAAGCAGCAGCTCGCCGAGGATGTCGGTCTCGATCGCCACCGCATTGGTGACGCCATGCACCTGCGCGATGACGGAGGCCGTCGGCACCATGGTCGGGTGCACGCGCTGCTCGATCCCGCTTTCGGTGCGCTGGGCGACACCGAGCAGCTTGATCCGGTAGCCGAGATCGCCAGCCGCGCGGATGTCGGCCTGGGTGATGTTGGAAATGCCTTCCATGTAGATGTCGTTGGCGGCGATTTTCGTGCCGAAGGCAAGGCTGGTCAGAATCGACAGCTTGTGCGCGGTATCGTGACCCTCGATGTCGAAGGTCGGATCGGCCTCGGCGTAACCCAGCCGCTGCGCGTCCTTCAGCACGACGTCGAACGAGACGCCCTCGGCCTCCATGCGGGTCAGGATATAGTTGCAGGTGCCGTTGAGGATGCCGAACACGCGGGTGACCGAATTGCCGGCCATCGCCTCGCGCATCGTCTTGATAACGGGAATGCCGCCCGCCACCGCCGCCTCGTAGTTGAGCAGCACGCCCTTCTTCTCGGCGATCTCGGCCAACGCCACGCCATGCTTGGCGAGCAGCGCCTTGTTGGCGGTGACGACGTGGCGGCCGGCTTCGAGCGCCGCCTTCACCGACAAACGGGCCGGCCCCTCATCGCCGCCGATCAGTTCGACGAACACGTCGATATCGGCGGTCTGCGCCATCTTGACCGGATCGTCGAACCATTTTGCCGAACTGACATCGACGCCACGGTCGCGCTTCGGATCACGCGCCGAAACCGCCGACACGACGATGTCGCGCCCACATTGCCGGGTCAGTTCCGCTGCCTTGTCGTGCAACACCCGCGCCACCGATGCACCGACCGTGCCCAGTCCGGCAATTCCAACACGCAGAGCTTCAGCCATGGAAGGCGACGTCCCTCAAAATCAGATCGAATTTTGCTTACCGGTGGGCGGACAGCGGCACCACATTGTTGGGCTGCTTGGCGCTGGTCGACAGGAAGCGCTTGATGTTGCGCGCAGCCTGGCGAATCCGGTGCTCGTTCTCCACCAGCGCCACCCGCACGAAATCGTCGCCATGTTCGCCGAAGCCGACACCGGGTGCCACCGCCACGTCGGCGTGCTCGATGAGCAGCTTGGAGAATTCAAGCGAACCGAGATGCTTGAACGGTTCGGGGATCGGCGCCCAGGCGAACATCGAGGCGGCCGGGGCCGGAATGTTCCATCCGGCGCGCCCGAAGGCGTCCACCATGACGTCGCGGCGCTTGTGGTAGATATCGCGCACCTCGGCGATATCGGCGCCGTCGCCATTCAGCGCATGCGCCGCCGCCACCTGGATCGGCGTGAAGGCGCCGTAGTCGAGATAGGACTTCACCCGGGTCAGCGCCGAGATCAGCCGTTCGTTGCCCACCGCGAAGCCCATGCGCCAGCCGGGCATGGAAAAAGTCTTCGACATCGAGGTGAATTCGACGCAGACGTCGATGGCGCCCGGCACCTGCAGCACCGAAGGCGGCGGATTGCCGTCGAAATAAATCTCCGAATAGGCAAGATCGGACAGGATGATGATGTCGTTCTTCTTGGCGAAGGCCACCACGTCCTTGTAGAAATCGAGCGACGCGACCAACGCCGTCGGGTTCGACGGATAATTGAGGATCAGCGCCAGCGGCTTCGGGATCGAATGGCGAATGCCCCGCTCCACCGCCGGGATGAAACCATCATCGGGCTCGACCTGCAGCGAACGGATGACGCCACCCGACATGATGAAACCGAAGGCGTGGATCGGATAGGTCGGGTTCGGGCACAGGATGACGTCGCCCGGAGCGGTGATCGCCTGCGCCATGTTGGCGAAGCCTTCCTTAGAGCCGAGCGTGGCCACCACTTGCGTGTCAGGATTGAGCTTCACGCCGAAGCGGCGCTGATAATAAGCGGCCTGGGCGCGGCGTAGGCCTGGAATGCCGCGCGACGAGGAATAACGATGCGTGCGCGGATCGCGCACGACTTCGCACAATTTGTCGACGATGGCCTTGGGCGTCGGCAGGTCCGGATTGCCCATGCCCAGGTCGATGATGTCGGCGCCGCGTGAACGGGCGCTGGCCTTGAGCCTGTTGACCTGCTCGAACACGTAAGGCGGAAGCCGGCGAACCTTGTGAAACTCTTCCATGGCAGTTCCAGACAGCAAAAAGGGTATTGGGCGCGCGCTATATACTCATTTGCAGGTAGGGTCGAGGGCGGGATCGCATTTGCCTTCGATCTGCTTCAGCGTCTGCGGGCCGTGCTGCTTGGCCAGATCAGTGAGTGCCGCCTGACTGCCGGGTACACCACCGCGTTTGGCGCCCTGCGCGTTCTTGGCGGCCTTGAGCTCGGCGAGCTTGGCCTTGCTTTCGTCGGCGGTGAGTTGTTTGGCCGCCACTTGCGGCGGGATGTTGAGGTTCGGGAATGTGCCGGTATCCTTCGGGCCCGCATCCTCGGCCATGGGCACCGGACCGCTGGTGTTGGTGCTCGAACAGCCGGCGACAGCCAGGACGACGATCGCCGCACCGATGCGGCAAAAGCGTACGGCATCAAAAAAAACAGTCTCGCCAATATTAATCGTCATATTGTTTCCTTGGCAGCCGGGGTAGAGCGAGATTGGACCCTGTCGGATGTCCCATGTTAATATGTCAAGAAAACGCTTCGGGAGGAACCCCGCGAACCATGTCCAAAACACCCGATTCGGGCAAAGCGGAAGATGACGAGCCTTCGACCGTCGAGCAATATCTGGTGAAGGATCCGGAACGCTTCGCGTTGAATATGGCGCGCATGGTCGAGCAGGCGGGCAAGGCGGCATCCGCCTGGGCCGAACCGCGCGAAAAAGGCGAAGTGCGCGACCACGTCGCCGAACCGGTCGTCGACATGGTCAAGACCTTCTCCAAGCTTAGCGAATACTGGCTTGCCGACCCGCAGCGCGCGCTCGAAGCGCAGACGCGGCTGTTCGCCGGCTATATGACCGTGTGGGCGAATGCCATCCAGCGCGTCAGTACTAACGCCGAGGCCCCGGACGACGCAGTCAAGCCGGAGCGCGGCGATAAACGCTTCCAGGATCCGGAATGGGGCCGCAACGCCTTCTTCGATTTCCTCAAGCAGGCTTATCTCGTCACCTCGCGCTGGGCGTCTGAACTGGTCGAGCACGCCGAAGGTCTGGACGAGCACACCCGCCACAAGGCGAGCTTCTACGTCAAGCAGGTGTCCAACGCCATCTCGCCGTCGAATTTCATCCTGACCAATCCGGAGCTGTTTCGCGAAACCGTCGCTTCCAACGGCGAAAACCTGGTGCGCGGCATGAAGATGCTGGCCGAGGACATCGCCGCCGGCAAGGGCGACCTGAAACTGCGCCAAGCCGACTACTCGCCGTTCGAGATCGGCAGGAACATCGCAATGACGCCCGGCAAGGTGGTCGGCCGCAGCGATGTCGCCGAAATCATCCAGTATGATCCGGCTACCGAGACGGTGCTGAAACGCCCTCTGTTGATCTGCCCGCCCTGGATCAACAAGTTCTACATACTCGATCTCAACCCGCAGAAATCCTTCATCCGCTGGGCGATCGAGCAGGGCCACACCGTCTTCGTCATCTCCTGGATCAATCCCGACGAGCGTCACGGCGCCAAGAACTGGGAGGCCTATATCAGGGAGGGCCTGCAATATGGCCTCGACACGATCGAGAAGGCCACCGGCGAGCGCGACGTCAATGCGATCGGCTACTGCGTCGGCGGCACATTGCTGGCCGCGGCATTGGCGCTGATGGCTAGCGAAGGCGACGACCGCATCAAGTCGGCGACCTTCTTCACCACGCAGGTCGACTTCACCTATGCCGGCGACCTGAAAGTATTCGTCGACGAAGAACAGGTCGCGGCGGTGGAAAAGTCGATGAACGAAAAGGGCTATCTCGACGGCACCAAGATGGCGACAGCCTTCAACATGCTGCGTTCCGGCGACCTGATCTGGCCCTATGTCGTCAACAATTATATGCGCGGCAAGGATCCCCTGCCCTTCGACCTGCTTTACTGGAACGCCGATTCGACCCGCATGGCGGCGGCCAACCATTCTTTCTATCTGCGCAACTGCTATCTCGAGAACAACCTCTCGCGTGGCACGATGGAGCTTGCGGGCCACACCGTATCGCTCGGGGACGTCACAATTCCGATCTACAACCTCGCCTCCCGGGAAGATCACATCGCGCCGGCGCTGTCCGTCTTCCTCGGTTCGAAATATTTCGGTGGCAAGGTCGACTATGTGATGGCGGGATCCGGCCATATAGCGGGCGTCGTCAATCCGCCGGCATCCAACAAATATCAGTACTGGACCGGGGGCGTGCCGATCGGCGATTTCGGCGACTGGGTGGCCAAGGCAACCGAGCATCCCGGATCATGGTGGCCGCACTGGCAAAGCTGGATAGAGGCCAAGGACAATACCCGCGTGCCTGCCCGCAAACCCGGCAAGCATATGAAAACCTTGGGCGATGCTCCCGGCACCTATGTGAAGGTGCGTGTGTAACCGGCTGTAATGTGTGGTGAGTTGACGGCCCGGCAAAAGCGGGCGAAATGGTGTCGTCAACCATCAAGCGGCCGCAATTCGGCAATCACTGCAAAAAAACTTCCAGGCTTGCGGATTTGACACAGGTCTCGTTTCCGGATCGGAGACAAGGTGACCTCGGCGCAGACGTCTCAGGGTTGCGCCAAGGACATGCCGACCGGACATCGAGGGGGAATTTGATTTTGAAATCAGCAGGATGGAGCCTCGCAACGGGAGAACGCCGCGCCATCGTGGCCGCACTCTGCTCCGTGCTCCTGGCCTCCTGCACCTCAGCCGGCGACCCGTCAATGTCGGTCGGGATGCCGGGCTACACCACGTCTTCCTCGGACATCAATGCGGCCGCCACCGGCAAGCCGGTAGCCAGCACCGATTCGACCGCGCAGACAACAGCCACGCAAACGACCGTGATGAGCGAAGGCGATACGGCGCTGCCCGAAAAGGTCGCCTATGTACCAATGGCCAAGCCGCAAGCCGCCTTCCCGCTGACGGCGCCGGCCGGCGCTGAAACGATCGTGGGACAAACGCCGCAGGCCTTGCAGCAACCGACACAGACGGCGCAGCAGACGGACGCGGTCGCCCAGAAGATCGCCGCCGCCGATGCCTCCGTGACGGCGCAAAAGCCGGCCGCGGCACCGGAGATGAACAATCCGGTCTATGTGACCGCAGGTGAGGCGCCACAGGCCGAGGCGCCGAAGAAACGAGGTTTTCTGGCCTCGATGTTTGGCGCCACGCCAGCTTCGGCCACACCGGCTCCACTGATCAACACGCGATCGGGCGGACAGCCGGTGGTACAGGCCAAGCCCGCGCCCGAGGCGTCGGCAAAGCCGATCATCACTTTGGCCTCGGCCAACTCCGTGGCAAAGCCGATACAATTGGCCTCGACCGGTGACGAGGCCGGTCACATCACGGGCAGTGATGCCTTGCCCGGCGTGCGCCAGACCGCCCTGTTCGAGATCAAGCGCAAATCCGGCCTCGACGACGAAAGCGACGTCGACCTCAATGAAGACGAAGGACCAATCGGCGGCAGCTATCAGGTCGCGTCCGCCGCCGGCATGGCCAGGCTCGCGCCCAACGGACTGCTGAAGCAGAACGAAAGCGTCGACGTCGCCTGCCTGAAGCCGTCGCTGGTGCGCGTGCTGAAGACGATCGAAGGCCACTACGGCCGCAAGATGATGGTCACCTCGGGCTATCGCGACCCCGCCCGCAACCGCCGCGCCAACGGTGCCAAGAATTCACTGCACATGTACTGCGCCGCAGCCGACATCCAGGTTCCCGGCGTCTCCAAATGGGAACTGGCGAACTACATCAGGACCATGCCCGGACGCGGTGGCGTCGGCACCTACTGTCACACCGAATCGGTCCATGTCGACGTCGGCCCCGAGCGGGACTGGAACTGGCGCTGCCGCCGGCGCAGCGGCGGTGGCGATGACGGCTAGCGCCGTGCGCGCCTGAGCCAGCGGCGTCGAAGATCGCTTCGCCAGTCTCGTTCCGATGGAGCAATCCAAAACATTCGAGATTGGCCGAAGCGCCCCCAACCTCGTCATCCACCGGCGGAGCAGGAGCGAAGCTCCGTCGCGAAGACCCGAGGATCCATGCCGGAACCCTCGTCGAAGGGCGTAGCGGAGCCAAATTCTGCACCGCTGCTGCGTTCAGAAGTCGCGGCATGGATTCCAGCGTCTGCGCCTCGTCGCTTCGCTCCTTGCTCCGCCCTGGAATGACGAAGCGATGGGCGTTGCCGCTAAGCATGGAGCATGCGGTGGGCGGCCGCGAAAACCCCTGTTTCGGCAGCCCGCAAAAAAGTTGTCCAAGGCGGCACCTGACGGGTTGCCGGTTGTGCTCAACGTCAGTATAAGCCGCTTCGTCTGAGCGCGCCCATCGTCTAGCGGTTAGGACACCGCCCTTTCACGGCGGTAACAGGGGTTCGATTCCCCTTGGGCGTACCAGCAATTTCAAGCACTGAGTTCCATCCTCCCGAATTGCTGAGCTTCAGAGCAACCCCTTTAACCAGCTTATTAGCAAGTACTTGTATTCCTCCTGAAGCAGGATCATTATTCAGATCCTAAGGTCGCCGAAGGGGTAGAGCGCCATGGAACTAAGTTGCTATGATCCGAGCGGAAGCATTTTTGCATCACCCGCATTCGTGAACCTCACGGCTGTTTTGATAATCTTGGCTGCATTCGCGGTTGCGCGGCTGATTGCGATGTCACGCACGGATTTTTTCGACCAGCTTCAGCTCGCGCCGATCCAACCCGCCAATTAGAACTGTTGTTTCTTGCCATCAGCGGCCCTGCTCTCGACAGAGGGCGCAATAGCGATGTCGTGGGAGCCCCGTCTTGTTCGTTGACTACTACGAACTCCTGGAAATCAGCCCGAATGCCAACTCGGAAACGATAGAACGGGTATTTCGTTATTTTGCCATGCGCTACCATCCTGACAATCAGGACACCGGCGATGAATCACGCTTCAGCGAAATCCTGGAGGCCCACAATGTGCTCAAGGATCCCGCCAAACGTGCGAGCTATGACATTCAGTACAAAGACCATTTGAACCTGCGAACGGAATTGGCCGGAGAGGCCGGCAACAACACAACGATCGAACGTGACGTGGCCATTCAGGAAAAATTACTCTCGCTGCTTTACGTCAAACGCCGACAAGACGTAAACAATCCCGGCATTGGTGACACTGAAATCGAACGGTTGTCAGGCTGTCCGCGAGAGCATCTCGAGTTCCATCTCTGGTATCTGAAAGCCAAGGGTTGGATCGGAAGGATCGAGAACGGGACGTTCGCGATCACCGTGGAAGGCATCGATCGCGCCAATGCCGAACATCGTCGTGACACCACGACAAGACTACTGGACCATGCAGGCTGAAAGGCGGAAGCTCGCGTCAGGCTCGTATTGGCTAACCGCCGACCAGCGGCACGGTGACGGTGGTCGCGTAGTTGATCGGGAAGGTGTCGAGGTAAGGGAAGTCTACGACAAAGGCATAGGTGGCGGTCAAATGCGCCATGCGGAAGCCGCCGCTCGCTGGGTCGATGGTGATCGTCACGTTCACATCCTTCAAGCCCAAGGCCTGCAATTTCTGCGTGGCGATCGATTGGATGTCGGCCTGGGTCAGCGTGTTCTGAAGCTGCAGTGAACGTGACGATGTCTCCAGCGTATAACGAACGCTGGACACGGAGTTCATCGACCAGCCCAAGGCGAAGATGCCGAACAGCAATATGATGAGGAACGGCGCGATCAACGCGAACTCCAGCCCGGCCCCGCCCCATCGATCCCGCCTGAACGTGCCTGCCCCAGGGCAGTTCCAGGAAAAGCATGAAACGGTTGTCGCGGCAAAAGCGCGCAGCGCCTTCCCTTGGCACTTGCGGCCAAACATAGAGTCAGGGCGCTTCGCCGATTCCATAGATTGGTGACCTGCCCTAGCGGACACGGATCACCTCCAGATGGCCGATGACGCTGGGGGCAGCAAAGACGCCGAATGTGAAGGGCGGCGTCCAGGTGGCGGATGCCTGGATCTGAACGTAGACCGATGGCACCTTTGGCCCACTGCACAGGGTGGAAGCGTCGACCACGCTTGTCCCGCACATGTAGATTCGGCTTAGCGTGACCTGGCCGTCCACGGGCCGCTTCTCCCAGCTGGAAATGGCGACAGCCTGCGTCGCCGTATCATTGCTAGAGCCTTCCATGACCAGGTTCGCGGCGGTCTTCACGCCGGCACGCATCGACAGCGAGCTCGTCACATAGGACCAGCCATCGATGATACCGAGCAGCGCCACGCACAGGAAGGGCAGCACCATGGCGAACTCGACCGCCGCAACGCCGCGATCATCGGCAAGGATCGGGTTTGATCGGCGTTCCAAGTGAGGCTACTCGACCAGTGCCACGGACTGCGTGGCCGGAATGTCGCGCATCCCAAGGCTCGTGCAATCCTGGCTGATGGTTGAGTTGCCCGACCACTGGATCAGATCCGCGACCACCTGGGTGCAGCCGTTTTGGCCAGAGAAATTGCCGAGATAGTTGACCTGCTGCTTGGGGAAATAGAGCGCGCCGGTCAGCAGCGAGGTCGCGGTGCCGTTGAAGGTGCTCTGTCCGCCGGTGCTCGTTCGGTCACCATACATCAGCACGCCCGAATAGGTGCCGGACGTCGGCGCACTCAGGGAAACGGTTGCGTTGCCGTTCATCGAGACACGCGAAGCTCCGGCGAGGTAAATGGTGACGCCGTTGCCAGAGACGTTGGCGTTCGCATTGACTTTGAAATCGCCGCTCTGGATGACATAGACGCCAGGCTGCAGGGTGACATTGCCGCTGAGGCTCAGTCCGTTGCAGTAGGTACCGGGCCCCAACGTCGTTTTGTTGGCGTTCTGACAGGGGTTCGAAGCGGCCGGGGCCGGCAAGTCGGCAAATGGATCGGCGGCAGGCAGCGCCTGGGTTATCGGCGCCGCGCAGACGGTCGTGACGGGATTGCTGAGAGAAACACCACCCCCCGATATCAGGCAATCGGCCTGGAGGCTCGCCGAGCCCTGGAGCTTGATGGCGTCCGAGGCGATCGAATTCGCCATCACCGAGCAGCCGGTGACCTTTACGCTCGTGCTGCCGGAAAACAGCGCCGCCTGCGAGGCGGATGGATCGAGCGCCAGCATGCAGGCCTTAGAAGCGTTGGTGATGAGGGCCACCGCCCTCGCCTGCTCGGGCACCTGGCCTTGCGTGAAGATCGAGGTGAACATCCGGTCGAGCTTCTGGCCGACGATGACCTCTACCGCTTTCTTCGCCGTATTCGGCCCAGACACAGGTGGCGTGTTGACGACGATCGTGCCTGAGCCCAGCCCGTTCGCCGCCGCCGACTGCGTCGCGGCCGCGACGATCGTCGGCGTGTCGGAACCCGAGATTTTCTCCAGTGCGCCGGCATAGGCCGCCGCATCCGCCGTCGCCTGCAGCCTCAGGCTGTTGTAGTACCAGTAGGAGGTCTCCACGCCGAAACCGGCGGCGCCGACAACGATCGGCAGGCTGAGGGCGAAGATCGTGGCAACATTCGCCTTCGTACTCCGGCGTATACCGGTCGCCATGAGCCAAATTCGGGTGAAGTGATTGAAAGCCATAGTTTAAATTAGAAAGCATGCATGTATGAAGGAACGGCTAAAAAGATCCGTCCATTTTTGAGCAAGTCTCCGTCTGCTGTCATCGACAGCTGCGAGCAAGCGATCAGCTACGACTTTGGTCCGAGGTTTCGGCGACATACGTCCCATATCTCGCCTTCATCGGTCCTAGTATGTCCTTTACGGGGGAGAACGCAGGAATAATCCAGAAACTGGCCACGTTGCCTCCACGTCAGCAAGGAGGACCATCATGCCAAAATCGACTTCGACCCAGTTCCTCAGTTTCGCACTGCGTGCATCGACAGCGTTGGCGCTCACGATAGCACCCTATCAACTGAACCTTCATGTGGGGGCCAAGATTGGGCCCGCGGCAGCCTACGCCAAAGGCGAAGGCGGTGGCGGTGACGGTGGCGGCGGCGGTGGCGGAGAGGGCCATGGCGGCAGCTCGGGTTCTGGTGGCAATTCCGGCTCCGGTGGAGGAGATGACGGCGGTAATTCCGGGTCCGGCACGGGAGGTGACGATGGCAATTCCGGATCCAGCGGTCATGACGATGGGGCGGGCGACAACAATGATGCTCACGAGCATGTGAACCAGACGACCGGCGACAAGGTCGAAGTGGACGGCGACAAGGTCGAGGTCACCCATCCGGATGGAACCAAGGAGGAGGTCGAGAACGGCACGTTCGAGATGAAGGATGCAACCGGCCGCACCATCATCGAGCGCCCGGCAACGCCTGCCGACATTGCCCGCCTGCAGGGCGCATAAGCCCAGATGACTTGAGGCGGGGCTGGTTCGTCAAAGGCCCCGCCTCTTCAATGTCCCGCTTCGGGGACCAGTTCCTGCGTTCCTACCAGTTCACCCTGAAACCGATATTCCCCACATAGTGCAGTCTTTGCTTCAGGCAGAAAGAACTGGCGCCGGCTCGGTAGCCAGTCCAGCCGAAAGCTCTCTTTGTACGGCCAAGAAAAATCTCCGCACTTCGTCGCCGGCCGCCACTCTGTCCCTGCCCGACCCGACAACGAGGTCAAGCAACTCGGCGGCTTTCGCCTTCCAGAACGAGACCGCGGTCTCGCCATGCAGATTGTCTAGCTTGGCTGCCACTTCCCTGACCAAGAACAGCTGACGATCAATCGGGAATGCACGGACTTTTTCTGGCGACATCTTCCAAACCATGAACTGACGCAACGAATCAACCATTGCTGAACAAGCAATGGCGTAGCCGCCAAGGTGGAAACGGAAGCTTAACGCCGCGGCTGATGCACCGCGTGGGAGGAGATGCACGCGAGATTTTCTGGTGCATTCAAGCCAGATTGGTTGGCCGGGTCGGTTTGATCGGGACAGTAAGAAGACCCTCAGGCCTGCAACGTGCTTGCCTCGCCGCCACGCTTGCGCGGCGTCATCATGTCGCTGGCCATCAATCCGGTGACACGGCAGAACACCATGAACGCCCGGCAGGCATCCTCGGTCTTGACCACGTCCACCGTAGCGCCAAAGCAGGCATTGAAAGCTTTCTGATACACCGTTCCCTGTCGGCGTGCCGGCCAGTCCTGGAGAAAATCCAGCGCCTGCTCGACGCTGTAAATCTCCTCGACCGGCAAGCCGGGGCCTTGCGCAATGCGCACCGGCACCTCGAATTGCAATCTATCCATCAGACATCTCCCGAACCGGCGTCGCCCAAGCAACGCCGTTCGTCGTCAAAAGTTGCTTTGACCGGTTTGTGCCAGGCAAATGTGTCGTCACTGCGGAAACGGCCATTTTGCCGCAGACGAGCCAAGGAAAGTGCCGCCAGCACCAGTTGGTCCGGCAGCCCTTTCCAAGTTGGCGGGACGATTACTGATTGGCCGGATCTGTCTCCGCCTCGAAGGCCATACGCACCACCATCAGCAGAACATGGGCCGACGGCAAGGCGAACAAAGCGCCAAGGACGAGCCCTCCGGTTCGCGAGAGATAGAGCGTCTCGGCGACCGCCCAGTAGACGGTTCCGATACAGATGAACGCCTGGACGGACAGAAAGGATGCAGCCGAGGCCGCACGCGTCAGGCTTTTGAATGTCTTGATACGTTGTTGCATTGCAATGATCCGGAAATGACGCGCCGCGCCAGCCATGCGCGGCTGAAAGCCGCCGCATGGGTCGCGACGCGAATGGTTTGAACGGAGGTGAAGTGCGGTGCTGGACCGCTCAGGCCTGAGTGGACGGCGGCGCACGCGGCTGGTTGGTGCTGGCGGCAGGGGCAAAGACCGCGCCAGATCCGGCAACAACCACCGCCGGCGACCTCGGAGCGAGCCAAAGGACAACAGCTTGAGGAGCCGGCAGGGCCGGATAACCGCCGGCGAACTTGGCCAGTACCGGCCGGGCGCCGCGAACCTCCAGCGCGTGGGCCTTGTTGGTGACGCGCAGCAGCGCCGCGACCTCGCCCGACCGTTCCACGCCTACGCTGGCGCTGCTCTGGTCAGGGTCCGCGAAGGCGGGCACATCAGGCCGGCCGAGGCACAGCATCGCCAGCAGCACCAGGCCCATCAGGCATGAGCAGGCTGCCGTCAGCGGCGCTTCAAGCGATCTGGCGCGCTTGGCCGTGGGGAACGGACGCGATCTCCAAAACATCGTCCCGCCCTAGCGCACGATGGCCGGAAAGGAAAGCAAACCGTATGAAACCCGGCAAGAGATTGCCCGACGTGGCGAATATCCGGGCGGCTCTGGCGGCATCAGGCAGTTTTTCCCTGAACCTTTTGCTTGAACCTTTCGCCCCCAAGTGCCAAATCTGGTGGGATTTTCACGTCAGCACTCCTGCAGTGCCCACCCTTCTATACGGACAACATGGTCACCTATCTCGACGCCGCCACGGCTCCCCTCAGAAACACCGGTCAGATCCGCCTTTATGGCGAGGACGGTTTTGCCGGCATGCGCAAGGCATGCGACCTCACCGCGCGTTGCCTGGACGAGCTGGTGCCGATGGTCGCGCCCGGCGTCACCACGGACACCATCGACCGTTTCGTCTTCGAGTTCGGCATGGACCACGGCGCGCTGCCGGCGACCCTCAACTATCGCGGCTACACGAAATCGTCCTGCACCTCGATCAACCATGTCGTCTGTCACGGCATTCCCGACAACAAGCCGCTGAAGGATGGCGACATCGTCAACATCGACGTCACCTACATACTCGACGGCTGGCATGGCGATTCCTCGCGCATGTATCCGGTCGGCGCGATCAAGCGCGCGGCGGAACGGCTGCTCGAGGTCACCCATGAGTGCCTGATGCGCGGCATTGCCGCGGTCAGGCCCGGCGCGCGCACCGGCGCCATCGGCGCCGCCATCCAGACCTATGCCGAGGCGGAGCGCTGCTCGGTGGTGCGTGACTTCTGCGGCCATGGCGTCGGCCAGCTTTTCCATGACGCCCCGAATATCCTGCATTATGGCAGCGCCAATGAAGGCGTAGAGATGCGGCCCGGCATGATCTTCACCATCGAGCCGATGATCAACCTCGGCCGCCCCCATGTGAAAGTGCTGTCGGACGGCTGGACCGCCGTAACGCGCGACCGTTCGCTGTCGGCGCAGTACGAGCACACCGTCGGCGTGACCGACACCGGCTGCGAGATTTTCACGCTCTCGCCCAACAACCTCGACCGTCCCGGTCTGCCGGCCTGATATTTTAAGACGTCGGGCGACAGCTTGCCCGATTGATTGGCCGGATGCGGGGGCAGATGGGCAAAGCCAGCGACGACGACGAGCGGAGTTTCTTCTCCGAGGTGCCGATCCGGCCGGCGGCGAAAGCCAGGCCGGCTCCAGCCGAAAAACCTGGCTATCTCGGCCATCGCGACCGCTTGCGCGAGCGCTTTGCCTCGGCGGGTCCAGACGCCCTGCCCGACTATGAACTCCTCGAGCTCTTGCTCTTCCGGCTGATCCCGCGCGCCGACACAAAGCCAGCCGCAAAAGCCTTGCTGGCGCGCTTCGGCACATTTGCCGAAGTGCTCGGTGCGCCCGTCAATCTGCTGCGGGAGGTCAAGGGTATCGGGCCTACGGTAGCGCTCGACCTGAAAATCGTCGCGGCGACAGCGCAGCGCATGGCGCATGGCGAGGTCCATGGCCGTGAGATCCTTTCGTCCTGGACGCAGCTTCTCGCCTATTGCCGCTCGGCCATGGCCTTCGAGGCACGCGAACACTTCCGCATCTTGTTCCTCGACAAGAAGAACGCGCTGATCGCCGACGAGGTGCAGCAGACCGGCACTGTCGACCATACGCCTGTCTATCCCAGGGAAGTGGTCAAGCGGGCACTGGAACTGTCGGCCACCGCGATCATTCTGGTGCATAACCATCCCTCGGGCGACCCGACGCCTTCGCGTGCCGATATCGAGATGACGAAAGAGATCATCGAAGCAGGCAAGAGGCTGGGCATCGCCGTGCATGACCACATCATCATCGGGCGCAAGGGCTACGCCAGCATGAAGGGGCTGCTGCTGATTTAGGGCGACGGCCCGCATGCCGTCGAAGTCGTCTTCGCCGGGACGAAACCAGGCGCTCGCGTGGCCGTTGCAGTGCCGCGGATTGGCAACTAGGACCATAGTCCGGCCGACATGGGACTTCAGTACTGCAGCAGTTTCGTGGCAATTATTCTTATGCAATATCAATAGGTTATGAGGCCATCTGGTTGCCAGATCGCGTATTGAGACAGCATTTGTCTAAAGTTTACTCTGTACAGTTAGCAATTCCTCATACGACGCTTCCTTAGCTGTCGGGCGGATGGCGATTCCCCGAGGAGGTTACCCATGACAAACCGAAAAACTCTGTTCGCGGCACTTGCCGCACTGGCGCTTCTGGCGTCTCCGGCGCTCGCCGGAGCCGGCGGCAACGGGCACGGGGGCGGCGGTGGCAATGGCGGCGGTAATAGCGGCGGCAACGGCAACGGTGGTAATGGCAACGGCGGTGGCAACGGCAATGCTGGCGCCTCGCATGGCAACAGCAGCGCTTCGCATGGCAAGTCTGCGTCGGCTCCGGGACAGGTAGCCAAGGCTGAGCCGGACACAACAACCGAGACCACGGTCGACACGACTGAGGTCTCGTCCGTCTCCAAGGAAAAGAATATCCACGCCAAGCTTGGTCGGCTGAACTCGCTGCAGCGCAACATCAACGCCTATATGAACTCTAAGAGCAAGAAGTTCGCCGCCATTCAGGCGTTCGTGACACAGTCCGCGAAGGCCAAGGTCGCCCAGGCCGCGGCAGACGCGGCAGCCGCCGCAGCGGCAGCCGCCCAAACCCAGTTGGATGCCCTGAATGCGCAACTGACCGCGCTGCAGGCGGATCCGACCGCTACGCCTGAACAGATCCAGGCTGTGCAAGACCAGATCACGGCTCAGCAGGCCGTTGTCGCCGCCGACAACACGGCGGCGGCCCAGGCAGCGGCGGCTGCCGCCGCTGCGACCGTCGGCACCGATCCGGCATCGCTCGACGCAGCGCTGACGGACATGGCGAACAAGCCCGTCGATGCCGAGGTCACGGCCTGGGCTCAGGGCGTCCTCGCCGGCAAGATCGACCAGATGGCCGCCGGAATGACGCCGTAGCGCAACGCGACGCGCTTCGATCAAAGACAATGCCGCCGGGCTCGCCTTGGCGGCATTGCCGTTTCTTGGCATCGGAGAAACCGGTTGTCGTGACGTTTCGTGCCAGACCGATGTCCTGCGGCGAAAGGAAAGCGTCGCGGCTGCCGAAGCGGCCGAGGGTCAATTGTGCATGGGCTTGTTGCCGAACGAACGGGTCTCGGTGCGCGATCTCGTCGATTGCACGAAGGCGATTGCGATTGCCGTCGAGAAATGGTGCCGCTGAACTCGCAGCGGGCTGAAGTCACCCGCCAAATCGCGGCTCGGGAGCACCGGTCACGCCGAGGCCGGTGATGGCGAACAGGCTGCCGCGCAGGACACCGTCGCCGGGAAAGCGCGGCAGCGGCGGCTTGGCCATCGAGGTGACATAGAGCGTGTCGAGCTTCGGCCCGCCGAACATCACGCTGGTGATCTTCTTCACCGGCATGTCGATGATGCGGTCTATGCTGCCGTCCGGCGCATAGCGCACCAGCCGGCCGTCATAGACCAGCGCGTTCCACAGATATCCCTGCGAATCGACGGTCGAGCCATCGGCTGCACCGCCCTTGCTGGTGTCGACACGCACGAAGGTGCGGCGGTTGGTGGCGGCCCCCGTGGCGATGTCGTAGTCGTAGGCCCAGATCTCACCGGTCCAGGTGTCGGCGAAATAGAAGGTTCGGTCGTCGGGGCTCCAGCAAGGACCGTTGGAGCAGATGATGCCGGAATCGATCTTTGTCACGGAGAAATCCGGATCGAGCCGGTAGAGCCCGCCTGAGGGGCCCTCCTCCATCGTGTCCATCGAGCCGGCGAAGAAGCGCCCGCGCCGGTCGACCTTGCCGTCATTAAGCCGGTTCGCCGGCCTGTCCGGCTCCGGATCGTGTATCAGCGTCACCTCGCCGGTGGCGAAATCGAGCAGATGGAAGCCGCGCTGCAGCGACACGACCGCGCCGCTACCGTCCTTGCGCAGCGCCATCGAGCCGATCTTCATAGGCACGTCCCAGGAGCGGATTTCACGCCCGTCGGCGGTGGCGCGGAAAACACGCCCGTCGAAACTGTCGATCCAGTAGAGCCGCTCCTGTTCGACGTCCCACAGCGGGCCCTCGCCAAGCGTCGTCTTCACGTCAACCACGACTTCGATCTTCATACCATCCTCCTCTGTTTCGGTGCGGGTGCGACTGGTCAGAAGGCGACCTTGTCGCCGCCCTTCAGGGACAGGATCTCGCGCGCCTCGTCCGGCGTCGCCACCTCCATGCCAAGCCCTTCGATGATCTTGCGCGCCAGCACGACCTGCTCGGCGTTCGACTTGGCGAGCTTGCCCTTGCCGGCCCACAGGCTGTCCTCCAAGCCGACGCGGATGTTGCCGCCGAGGGCTGCCGATTGCGCGGCGATGCGCAGCTGGCTGGCGCCGGCGCCGAGCACCGACCAGCGGAACTGGTCGCCGAACAGCCGGTCGGCGGTGCGTTTCATATGGGCGACGTCCTCCGGATGGGTACCGATGCCGCCGAGCAGGCCGAAGACCGACTGCACGAAGAATGGCGGCTTCACCAGCCCGCGATCGGCGAAATGGGCGAGATTGTAGAGATGGGCGATGTCGTAGCACTCGAACTCGAAGCGCGTGCCATTGTCGTAGCAAGTCGCCAATATGTACTCGATGTCCTTGAACGAATTGCGGAAAACGAGGTCGCGCGTCGCCTCCAGATGCGGCTTTTCCCAGTCGAACTTGAAGGTCTCGTATTTGTCTGCAAGGTGATAGAGCCCGAAATTGATCGAACCCATGTTGAGCGAAGCCACTTCCGGCTTGAACTGGGCGGCCGGGCGCACGCGCTCCTCGACCTTCATGTAGGGACTGCCGCCGGTGGTGATGTTGATGGCGGCATTGGTGCCTTGCTTGACGCGCGGCAGGAAGCGGGCGAAGGCCTCCGGCGTCTGGTCGGGCTTGCCGGTCTCCGGGTCGCGCGCATGCAGATGCAGGATCGCGGCACCGGCCTCCGCCGCTGCGATCGCCTCGGAGGCGATCTGATCCGGCGTGATCGGCAGATAGGGCGACATGGTCGGCGTGTGAATGGCACCCGTCACCGCGCAGGTGATGATGACCTTGCCCTTGCCCGCCGCTGCGCCTGATTTGCGGCTGGTTTCTTTCATTGTCCGAACTCCTGATCCGATTTCTTCTTGTGCGCCGCCAGTGCCATCAGCCGGCGATCCCGCCAGACCTGCCGCTCACCCAGGCCTTCCCTGGGCAAGCGCCTGCTGCGCTCGCCCTCGACGGTTTTCATGACCTCGCCCGCCCAGTCGACCCGGCGCAGCATCTGCGGGAAGATGTTGGAATAGATGCCTTGGTAGCGATCGACGTAATCGCGCACGCCGCCGGGCGCGTTGAGGTCGATGGTCTCGAACGGTCCCATGAACGACCAGCGCAGCGCCAACCCGTCACGGATGCCGATATCGACGTCCTCGACGCTGGCGTAGCCGTCGGCGACAAGCCGGAAGGCCTCCTCCAGCAAGGCGCCTTGCAAACGGTTCATGATGAAACCGTCGAGTTCGCGCTTCATCACCAGCGGCGCGTGGCCGGCATCGATGAGAAAGGCGCGCGTCCTTTCCAGCGTCTCGGCGGATGTCCACGGCGCCGGCACCACCTCGGCCGCCGGAATGAGATAGGGCGGGTTGATGGGATGCACGACCAGGCAGCGGTGCCGCCCTTGCAGATGGTCGGTGAATTTCGACGGCAACAGCGCCGAGGTGGAACTGGCAATGACCGTTTCAGTGCCTGCAAGGCTATCGATCAGCGAAAACACCTTCCGCTTGACGTCGAGGTTTTCAGGCGTGTTCTCCTGGATATGGACCGCACCGGCCAGCGCCTCTGCCAACTCGGCGACAATGGCGATCCGGCCGAGCACGGTGTCGACGGACTGACCGCGCAGCAGGTCATTTGCGGCGAGATCGCCGAGCACGCCTTCTATGTAGTCGCGGGCGCCACCCGTTGCGGCAGGCGACGGGTCCCACATGCGCACCTCATGGCCGGCACGGGCGAAGCTGATCGCCCAGGCCCGCCCGATGAACCCGCTTCCGACAATCGCGACATTGGCCATGGATTGGTCCTCAGAGTGTTTCGACGTTGCCGTCGACGCCGAGCGACTGGCCCGAAATGTTAACGCCCGCGTCGGACAGCAGGAACGCCACCATCGAGGCCACGTCATAAGGACTGGTCATGCGGCGCAGCGAGATGTTCTGCAGATAGCGTCCGGTCATCTCCTCGTGGCTGATGCCCATCTGTTTGGCGCGTGCCGAGATGACGCCTTCGATGCGTGGTCCCTCGATGATGCCAGGCAGGATGGCGTTGACCCTGATGCCGTGCGGTCCAAGCTCCTTGGCGAGGCTCTGCGTGAAGCCGATGACGCCGAACTTGGCCGCCGAATAGGGCGTGCGGAACGCGTAGCCATGGCGGCCGGCCGCCGACGACATCGACACGATCGAGCCGCCGCCCGCCGCCTTGATCAGCGGCACGGCGCGCCGCGCGCACAGGAACTGCCCGGTCAGGCAGATGTCGATGCAGCGACGCCACTCGTCCGGCTCGATCTCGTCGACGCCGCCGGTCGGTCCGGCAATGCCGGCGTTGTTGATCAGCGCATCGAGCCCGCCAAGTTTTTTCTCGACCGCCTCGAACAGCCGGTCGACGTCATCGTCACGCGAGACATCCGCCTTGACCGCAGCTACCAGGTCTATCTTACCCGGAACCGCGGCCAGCGCCTCGTCGGATATGTCGCACACGACGATGCGGGCGCCGAGCCGCGACAGCGTGTCGGCGATGGCGAAGCCGATACCGCCGGCCCCCGCCGTCACCAGCACGCGCTGTCCCTTCAGCCCGGCCAGAAATTCGTCCGCCGATGCGGGTGCTTTTGCGCTCATCGTCCAGTCCTTTTCATTGTAGCCGCCGTTCGCGCAGCGCCATGACGGCGCCCAGAACGACCAGCCCGTAAAGAATTGCCCTTGTCGCGTAGGGCAGCGTGGTGCCGGCCAGCAGCATTTGTAGCGCCGTCAAAAGCAGCACGCCGCCGAGCATGCCGAGATAGTGGCCGCGCCCGCCGGTGATCAGCGCGCCGCCGACCACCACGACCGCGATCGACGGCAAAAGATAGTCGTCGCCCATGCCAAGGCTGGCCTGGCCGGAAAAGCCGGTCAGCATGATGCCGACAACAGCCGCACAGACAGCCGACAGCATATAGACCAGGATCAGCGTGCGCTCGACGCCGATGCCGGACAGGCGCGCCGCGCGTAGCCCGTTGCCGATGCCGTAGACCCGGCGTCCGAACGGCGTGCGTCCAAGCAGCAGCACCGCCGAGATGACGAAGACGATCATCAGCAGGACGATCGGTGTCACGACGCCGAGCCTGGCGGTCATGAACCAGCGCAGCATCGGCGAGGAAAACCCGGCCGGCGTTCCCTGCGAATAGACAAGCGCGAAGCCCTGCAGAATACCGTTGGTGGCGAGCGTCATGACGATCGGCGAGATGCCGAGATAGGCGATGCCGAAGCCGTTGGCGAAACCGATGGCGCAGGCCATCACCAGCACGACCGGCAAGGCGTAGAGGAGCGCCGCGTCGGAGCCATTGACCATGCCGGCCAGGATGATGCCGGAAATGCCGATCGTCCACGGCACGGAAAGATCGAGCCCACCGGTCAGGATGACCGTTCCCTGCCCCAGCGCCAGCACGACGAGGAAAGACGACAGCACCAGCAGCGAGTTCCAGTAACCCGGGTTGAGGATGGCGCGGCCGAGCCAGACCTGCGTGACGACCACGATGAGCAGCAGGCAGACATAGGCCGGCAGCGCATAGCGCAGCGTTTCCGCGTTGCGCAGATGGAAGGCAGGACGCGGCGATGCGGCTCTGTGTTGGCCATGCGATTGTTCGGCGATCTTGAGACGCCGGTCCACGCGCTCTAGCTGCGCGGGCAATATGCCGGCGCGCCAGGCGGTAAGCCGGGCCCGCGCGGCGCGCAGTTGCACGGCAAGCACCGATGCGTGCGAGATGGAGCCGGCAAGTGCCGCCAGCACCAGAATGGTGCCTTCGGCGATCGTCGCATAATAGGCCGACACATTGAGCACCAGCAGGATGTTCACCACCATCATCAGGATATAGGCGCCGAAGACGGTGCCCACCGGACCACCCTGCCCGCCGCCAAGGCGCGTTCCGCCGACGACGACCGCCGCGAACATCGACAAAAGCAGGGGATTGCCGACCAGCGGGTCGGCGCTTCCGGTCTGCGCGCTGATGAACACGCCGGCAAGGCCGTAGCAGCCGCCGGCGATCACGTAGACGGCAAAGCGCACCAGCACCACATTGATGCCAACGGCGGCGGCCGAATCCGGATCGCTGCCGACGGCATAGAGCGCCGTTCCGAAACGGGTTCCCTTCAGCCAGAACCAGGCGAGCAGGACCACTCCGATCACCACCAGCGGCATTGGCAGCCAGCCGGTGATCGCATCGCCGAGGTAGAAAGTGCCGAGATCGGGCGAGACGAAACCGCCGGGCTTGTCCATCACCAGCAGTGTCACGCCTTGCAGGATGAACATGGTGGAGAGCGTCACCACGATCGGCTGCATGCGCAGCACCGCGATAAAGAAACCGTTGAAGGCGCCGACCGCCATGCCGACGCCGATGCCGACGGCCGTCCACAAAACGATGCTTGCGCCTGGCGCCATCGGGTCCATGCTCGATGCCAGCACGACATTGACCAGCGAGATCACCGCGCCGGCGGACAGATCGAAGCCGCCCGACAGGATGACGATGGTCTGGCCGATCGCCGCCAGCGCCGAGGTCGCACCGCCGCTCGACAGGAACGATACATCGAAATAGGTCAGCGGCCCGGCGCTGATCCAGTCGACGATGAAAAGCAGGATCGCAAGCACGGCAGCTGCAATCAGCGCGCCGCGATTGCGCATCAGCGCGCGGCGCAGGCCGAAGCCGGCGGAAACAGGTGTGAGGCCCGCTGCGCTGTTCATGCGGCGACTTCTCCGGCATGGCCGAGCGCCGGCCGCATGATGGCGGGCTCGGTGATGGCGTCGCCTTCTAGCTCGGCCGCGATGCGCCCGTCATAGAGAACCAAGACCCGGTCGCATTGGTGGACCAGTTCGGGAATTTCGGTCGAGTGCAGCAGGATAGAGCCGCCGGCGGCGACGTAGTTTCGCATCATCACATAGAGCTCATGCTTGGTACCGACATCGATGCCGCGCGTGGGATCGAACAGAAGCAGGATGCGGCTCTGCGCGACCAGCCATTTGGCGATGGCGATCTTCTGCTGGTTGCCGCCGGAAAATGCGCCGGCTCGCGTCCACAGCGCGCGGCGGTCGACCTCGACAGTAGCGAACGCCTCCTCGACGGAGCGGGTCTCGGCCGCGGCGTCGACAAGGCCGAAGCGAGTGAAGCGCGACACCACGGGCAGCGTGGCGTTCTGGCTGCCCGACAATTTCAGGAACAGTCCTTCGGATTTGCGATCCTCCGGCACCAGCCCGATCGCTATGTTGGGCCGCATCGCATCTGTGGGCGAGCCGAGCCAGACCTTGCGGCCGTCGACGAGGACGTCGCCGCGGCTGATTTCGGCCATGCCGAAGCAGGCCAGGAACAGATCCTGCTGGCCCATGCCCTGCAGTCCGGCAATGCCGAGGATCTCGCCTTGGCGCAGGTCGAAGCTCGCGCCGTCGAGCTTGCGCCCGACCTTGAGGTCGCGCACGCCCAGCACCGGCGGCCCGAAGGCCTGGGCGCTGTCGGGCTTGGGCGGGAACGTCTGCTCGATGCTGCGGCCGATGATCTTTTCGATGACGTCGGCATCCGAGATATCGCCAACCGGTGCGGTGACGATGTGTCGGCCATTTCGCAGGATGGTCAGCGTGTCACAAAAGGCGCGTACCTCGCGCATGCGATGAGTGATGAAGACGATGGTCGTGCCAGTCGCTTTCAGCTTGGCGATGATGTCACCCAGCCAGTCGACGTCGCGGCCGGCAAGCGTCGAGGTCGGCTCGTCGAGCAAAAGGATGCGCGGCTTGCGGTAGACGGCGCGCGCGATCTCGATCTTCTGGCGCACCGAAAGTTCGAGTTCGCCGACCTCGGCATCGAGATCGACAAAAAAGCCGAGCTCGTCGATATGCCGGCGGACAGCCTTGCGCGCGGCCGTGCGGCGGATCAGGCCGGAGACGCCGACTGGGGCATAGGGCAGCAGCATGTTGTCGAGGACGGAGAGATCGCGCACCAGGGTCATCTCCTGGAACGCCGTCTGCACGCCGAGCGCATGAGCCGCGCGCGGCGCGCCATAAGCGATCTCCTTGCCGAAGACGCGGACATGGCCTTCGCTCGGCCGCACCAGCCCGGACAGCAATTTCACCAGCGTCGACTTGCCGGCGCCGTTTTCGCCCAGCAATGCATGAACGCTGCCGGCCGCGATCTTGAACGACACGCCGTCCAGCGCGACGGTCGGGCCGAACGCCTTGCCGATGCCGTCGATCTCGATGGCGGGGAGCGCGGAATGGTCTGTCATATCCTCGATCACAGGCTGAGCACTTTTGGACACCACGCATGAGGCGGATCGACGATGCACGGAAAAGGGCTCCGTGCATCGTCATGATTGCCTTGGGAGGCTCAGTTCTCCGGCTGGCCAACGAGGGCGGCGTTGAGGCCCACCTCGGGTGTCTGGTCCGAAAAGATCGACCCGAACCAGCCGGGGTTGGAGACCAGCGACGGCTTGAAGGCGTTGCAGCCGGCCTTCATCTCCGCCCAGGTGCCTTCATCGCACAGCTTGACAGTCTCGTTGGTGACGACCGGCAGCGGCAGGATCGTGGTCTTCGGCACGTCCTTGCCTTCGATCGCCTCGACCGCGAGCTTCAGCGCCAGCGCACCGGAATAAGGCGGCGAGGCGTAGGAAATACGTTGGGCGCCCGCAGGTGCATAGGGCGGTGCGGCGCCTTCGACCTTGGTTCCCTCCGGCAGCATCTGGATACGACCGCCATTGGAGCCTTCGCCGGCGCAAGGCAGGAGTTCGCTGGCCTTCTTGCCGGCCTCGAGCTGCATCGAATTGGCGGTGAAGCAGCCGACCTGCATCCACAGCCCGTTTATATCGCCCCAGCTGCGCGTGGCGAGGATCTTGGAGAGTTCGGTGCGGGCGACCGCCTGGCTCCACATGCCGACGGCCTCGCCGACAATCTTGATATCGGGATATTTGGCGAAAACTTCCTTGGCGGCCTTTGTGCGCTGATCGTCGACGGATGTGCCGGGAACACCGGTAATGGCGATGATGTTGCCCTTACCGTTCAGCTTCTTGACCAGCCATTCGGCGGTCACCCTGCCCGCCTCCAGCTGATCGATATGGACATTGTAGGCGCAAGGCTCGGTGATTTCGGCGTCGTAGGCGAAGACCTTCACCCCCTTGTCGCAGGCATTCTTCACCACCTGGTTGAGCGCGGTCGGCGAGATCGGATAGACGACGATCGCTTCGGCACCACTTTGCACCATGGCATTGATCTGCTGGATCTGGCGTTGGGCGTTGGGCCCGGCGACCTGGACCTGCAGGTCGACCTTGTCGGCAAGGCTCTTATGCGCGGCCATGGCCTTGACCATGTTTGCCGCCTCGGCCTGCCAGTCATTACCGATATAGCTCATGCTGAGAAAGATCTTGTGCTTTCCGGCTGCCTCGGCGGCCGAGATACCAAAAGCGCAAGCGGCCATGCCGGCCAGCAGCGCGAGCCGCCGGACTTTCGATCCGATACCCATGTGAATTCCTCCCGATACGAACGACCGAATGCCTCCCAAGGGCACGAGACGTGGCCCTTGCCATTCGATATCGATGACCGTATCAGCATTTGATCAAAGATCAATGATAAAATACTTGACGACAAAGCGACAGGCGCCGACGCTTGACGCGACAGCCGGAACCCTGCATTCCGGATACGGATTGACGCGCATGCCTTTGCGCGGAAAGGTTGACGGGAAATGGCCGGAGCGGCGTTCAGGAAGCCTGGTGTCGAGATCGTGCCCCTGTCCAGGGAGACCTTGCAGGACAGGGTCTATCGCCATGTCACCGAGTTGATCCTCGACGGCAGCATCGTGCCTGGCGAGATGGTGACGGTGCAAAGCCTGGCCGACGCCTTCGGGGTCAGTCCGATGCCGGTCAGGGAGGCGTTGCGACGGCTGACCGCGGCCAACGCCTTGATGGTCGTTTCAGGCCGCTCGATCGGGATTCCCGCACTCAGCCGCGCGCGCCTCGTCGATCTGAGGAACGTCCGCTTCGAGATCGAAGCGATCGCCGCCGCCTGGGCGGCCGAGCGCATCGACGATCATGGCATCGCGCAGCTCGGCCAGCATCTGGCCGCTCTCGAACAGGCCAATGCGGCAGGGGACGTAAAATCCTATCTGCGCGCCAACTACGCCTTTCACTTCTCCATCTACCGGGCGGCGGGCTCGGAAAACATCCTGAACATCATCGAGAACCTGTGGCTGCAGATCAGCCCCTATTTCAACATGCTGCATGATTCCGGAAACTATTCGACCGCCAACGAGCATCACCAGGAGATGTTCGCGGCACTGCGCAACCGCGACACCGAAGCCGTCCGCCAAGCGGTTCGCGCCGATATCGACGCCGCCTTCGACGTCCTGGTCGGCCTGCTGAAATAGGCTGCGAAGCCGGCGACAATTGGCTGGCGCCTCCGGTCACATTCTCCTCGAGCACGGTTCGGCATTCCCGCTCGACGATCATTGCGGCATGGACGAGATCCGAGCTCTGTTTCTGACCATGTAGAGGCTGAAGGTCGCCATCTATGGCTTTACCAGCCGGGCTTCGCCATCGCCCTTGGCTTCACCAAATACCTCACGGATTGGATCGTCCGCGGTGAAGAAGCCGCAAGCGCTCGAAGTCATTTCGGGAAAACGGTTCCCGGGATCATTCTTCAACCGAGCGCAACGAACTCCGATCAGGGCGGGTCCGTCCGGCAAGTCCCGGCGATCTTATCCACCGCCTCATCGAGCCCGGCAAGGTCGAAATCGGCCCGGCCGCGGCCTGATAACAACCCGAACCGCCAGGAAAGCGACAGCCGGCTTGCGGGAACAAGGCGCTTGATGCCGTCGGCGCCGTCGCGCATCAGCATTCGGCCGCGCGACCCGACCGACCAGCTCTCGTCGAACTTGCCGGCGCCATCGACAGTGACCGACATGGTGATCTTGCGGCTGGCCGAAACCCCATCATTCAATTGCAGCCATTCGGTCCAGCGGGGTTCGCCGTCTGCCCGGCAGGCAATGGTCAGCACCGGGCTGTAGCCCAAGGCGCCGCCACCCGTGATCAGTTTGTTGGTGCCATGCAGCGAAGCCGTGACGAGACCATCGTCGTCCGTGCCGAAGCGCCACTCGCCGGCAAGCGCGTCGGCTTGGGCGAGATCACAGGCGGAGGCCAGAACCAGCGCCAGGGCGACGGCACGCCCCGTTTCGAAGAATAGGCTCAACGCCCCCTCCAGGAACCACACGGTTTGCAGCTGCGCAAATAGTGATCAACGCCACGTATCGCCAAGTGCCGTTTTCCGCAAAGCGAATCGGCTGTTGCAGTTTCGCAACGAAAAAGGCCGCCTCATGGGCGGCCTTCGTCGATTCCATCAGAAGCGAGAACTTATTCGGCGTCCTTGGCGGCCTTTTTCTTCGGCGCGGCCTTTTTCTTCGGCTCTTCCGCCTCGTCCTCGCCCGCCTTGGCTTCAGCCTTCTTGGCCGCGGCCTTCTTCGCCGGCTTCGCCTTGGTCGTGGTTTCCGCTTCCTCGTCGTCGGCCATCAGCTCTTCCTTGCTGACCTTGACGTCGGTGACCGAGATCTGGCCGAGCAGATGGTCTACCACCTTCTCCTCGAACATCGGTGCGCGCAGCGCGTTCAGCGCCTCGGGGTTGTTGCGGTAAAACTCGAAAGCTTCCTGTTGCTGGTTGGCCGGGAAGCGGCGAACCTGCTCGAACAGGCCGCGCTGCAGTTCTTCGTCCGACACGGTGACACCGGCTTTCTCGCCGATCTCGGCCAGCACCAGGCCGAGACGCACGCGACGCTCGGCAAGGCGCAGATATTCAGCGCGGGCTTCTTCCTCTGTCGTCTCTTCGTCGGCGAAGGTGCGGCCGGCCGCTTCCAGGTCACGATTGACCTGCGCCCAGATGTTGTTGAACTCGGCTTCAATGAGCTTCGATGGCGCCTCGAACGAATAGGCCGCATCGAGCTGGTCGAGCAGCTGGCGCTTGACCTTCTGGCGCGTCATCGAGCCGAACTGGTTCTCGATCTGGCCGCGCACGATCTCACGCAGCCGCTCCAGCGATTCCAGGCCGAGGTTCTTGGCGGTCTCGTCGTTGATCTCCAGTTCGCCGGGCTTCGACACTTCCTTGACGGTGACGTCGAAGGTGGCTTCCTTGCCGGCCAGATGGGCCGCTTGGTAGTTTTCCGGGAAAGTCACGGTGACCTGCTTTTCGTCGCCGGCCTTGGCGCCGATGAGCTGATCCTCGAAGCCCGGAATGAACTCCTTGGAGCCCAGCACCAGCGGCTGGTCGGTGCCGGCGCCGCCGGCAAAGGCCTCGCCGTCGATCTTGCCGACATAGTCGATGCTGACGCGGTCGCCTTCGGCGGCCTTGCCCGTCTTCGGCTCGTAGCTGCGCGCGGATTCGGCGACGCGCTTCACCTGATCGTCGATCTCGGCATCCGGCACGTCGAACACCTGACGCGTCACCTTGATGTCGGAGAAGTCCTTGATCTCGATCGCCGGAATGATCTCGTAGTTGAGACGGAACTCGAAGTCGGTGCCGCCGGCCAGGATCTTCTCCGCTTCCTTCTCGTCCTCGGTCATGATGACTTCGGGCTGCATGGCGGCTTTTTCGCCGCGACCGGTAATGATCGAACGGGTCGAATCGTTGAGGATCTCGTTGACGACTTCGGCCATGAACGACTTGCCGTAGACCTTGCGCAGGTGCTGCACCGGAACCTTGCCCGGCCGGAAGCCGTTGATGCGGACCTTGTCGCGGGCGTCCGACAGCCGCGCTATCAGCTTGGCTTCCATGTCACCCGCCGGCACGGTGATCTTGATCTCGCGCTTGAGACCGGAGTTGAGCGTTTCGGTGACCTGCATCGTAAAACCTTTGTTTTCACCAATGAGACTGCCACGGCCTCTGCCGTTTACAGCCTGCCGGTATAATCTTGCCGGGAATGGCTTTTGGTACGGAACCTGGCGATTTGACCGAAATTACGGCTCAAACTCTCCCAAACTGCGTTCCAAAATGTGAATAAGTTCTTGTTTTTCCTACTTCTTATCACATTCTGCAGAAGCGGATCGTCGCGTCCCGTCACATTTGACACGCCTTTTGTCACAGGCGAGGCCAATTTTCAACAGTCTTCGCGTTCAGGCGAATAACCAACATTCCGGCTCCGATCCGACATCTTGTCCGTGACATTGACAGAATGATGGCTACATGGGATTGGCCGGGTAACGCGGGTATGGCGGAACTGGTAGACGCACCAGATTTAGGTTCTGGCGAGAGATCGTGGGGGTTCGAGTCCCTCTACCCGCACCACCCTTCGCTCTGACGAGCTTCGGGTGGCAGGCCACCTGAGGCTCGTCAGAGCGAAGGGTGTCCTCCGAAGCCTCGGCGAAGGAGGGCTGGCGCCAGCCAAACTCCCCCCAATTCCTAATACAGCGGCTCCTCGAACAGCGTCTTGTCGCCGTCGACCAGCGCCTTGATCTGAGCGGTGCCGTCGCTGGCGAGCGCCAGCCTTATCCCGAACGGACGCACCCGCATGTCGTTCTGGATCGTCATACCCTCGCCTTCCGGTAGATAGAAGCGCTCGATGCCGTAGTCCGGCGCGATCGTCATGCCCTCGCTGCGCAGATCCCAACCCGCGGCGACATGGCCCAAAATATCCGCCTCATCCGCGGCGGCGGGCGTCGGCGCCTTGCCGAACCATACGGTGACCGGCGTCCAGTAACCGTCGGCGCCCTTCTTCAGGCGGACGACGATCGCGGTGTCGTCACTGGAGAACGTGCCAGCGGGAATATTGGCGATCATTTTCACCGGTATGCGCGAGATGTCGTAGCCAAGAGTGATATAGTCGCCGCGCAGCAGGTCGCGCGGATCGACGGGTTCGATCTTCAGCAGCACTTCCTTGCCGTTGCGCAGGATCGCCGCCCGGCCGGCGATGATCCAGCTCAGGAAGCCGATCTGGACGAGCGCCAGCACCAGCGCCGAGATCACAAGCCTCTTTCCCGTCATCATGCCGTGGCTCCCTCTGAAGCTGGACCCTTCATGCGTTTCTCGACGCGGATGATGATGATCGCCAGGATGCCGAGCAGCACGGCGGCGGCAAGGAAGAAGCCGGCCGTGTCGAGCATCGATTGCAAGGTCACGACATAGATCATGGCGAGTTCGAAGGCGAAGCCGAGATAAGCCAGCCAGCGCAGGCCACGGCTCTCCCGCCCAGCCAGCACGATTGCGGCAACAATGCCAGCCAGGGCGACGACCGATGCAATGGCGAAACCGCTGTTGTAGGTGCTTTCATCGGCCAATTCGAACTGGATGATGGCGAGGCCGGTGAGAAAGCCGAGCAGTGCGTGCAGCGGCAGGCGGCCATCGAGTTGCACGATCCTATCGACCGGTTCCGGCGCGAAGGCGACGGCAGCGAAGAGCATGGCGGAGACAATCACCAGCGGGATCGCCACCGGCAGCGTCCCATGATTCCCGGCCAACAGCACGAGATAGAAGAGCAGCGAGAGGATGATCAGATGCCGCGCCGGCTGGCTGCGGGTCCAGAACGAGACTCCAAACAGCACGATCGCCATGACGACGAAGGCATGCGGAAACGCGCTGCGGCTGTAATAATCGAACCCTTTGAGGAACAGCCAGGCGTCGGCGATGCCGACCGCCGCGACGGTCAGCGGATTCGACCGCAGCGCGACTGCGGCCAATGCCGTGCCGGCGCCCCAGGTGATCAAGGCGGAAGCCTCGTCGCCCGACAAATGATACATCTGGCCGATCAGCGCGATCGAACCGCCGAAGGCAGCTGCCGCGACGATCCACAGGGCTTCGCCGATCGCCGAATGGTCGCGCGTCTTCAACACCGCGCCGCCGACATAGCCGCCAAGGATGATGGCAAAGAGCGCGGCCACCCGCGCCAGCCGCGGGATCGCTTCCCAGTTGGCGGCGACGAAGATCAGGATGGCCGCGCCGAACAGCAGGGCCGCCATCATCGCCAGGATCGAACCGAAGCTGAGTGATTTGCGCGCGTTGGCCTCGACGTCACGCGTCAGGGTATCGGCCGTGGAGGCGTCGATCAGCCCTGCCTGCAGCCACCGCGCGATATCGGACCTGACCCGTGTCGAGTAGCCTGCCATGCCTTGCCTCCCCCGCTAGGTCGTTTTTTCAGCCGAACCAGCCAAACCGTTGACGTCACGGCACTTTCCGATTCTGGCTCTTTGTGTCAGGTCCGTGAAGGCGCGTTAATGTTGCATTGCACAATTTGCATTGCTGCCATGCAGCCATAGCGCTTTTAAATCGATATGAGCCCGCCTATTTATGGATCGTACACAAACGGAATTATCCGCAAGAAAGACGAAACGAGAACTACCATGAACCTGATCCGCAACTACCGCAACTGGCGCCGCTACCGGGACACCGTCTCCGAGCTGAGCCGCCTGAGCAACCGTGAACTGACCGACCTCGGCATCAGCCGCAGCGACATTCCTTACGTCGCTCGCAAGGCGGTCTAATCCTTCGGACCGCGAATGGTCCGAACAAGTTTCTGAAAAGAGAACGACAATGAACCTGATCCGCAACTATCGTAACTGGCGCGTATATCGCGAGACGGTTACCGAGCTGGGTCGCCTTTCGAACCGCCAGCTGCATGATCTCGGTATCGTCCGCGACGAAATCAAGATCGTCGCCCGCCGGGCTATCTAACGACGGAATTTCGCTGAGGTCGACCTCCTCCCCGATCTTAGCGAACGGTCAGCCCTTATCCTCCTCCCGAGGGTTGACCACCAAAACGGCGCTCGCCGCACCTCCTCCCGCGGCGGGCACTGTTCTCCCGGGCGAAACTTCGTCCAAAAGGGTTTTGCCCCTTTTAAAAATGGCAAAAGAGATTTCGTCAAAGCCGACCTCCTCCCCGGCGATGACGAATAGGCCCGACCTTCACCTCCTCCCGAGGGTCAGCCAACCAAACGGCGCCCGCCGCACCTCCTCCCGCGGCGGGCGTTGTTTCCCCGGAGCGAATTTCGTTCCGAAAGGGTTTTGCCCCTTTCAAAAGATAGCAAAAGAGATTTCGTCAAAGCCGACCTCCTCCCCGGCGATGACGAATACGGTCGATCTTCACCTCCTCCCGAGGGTCGACCCCCAAAACGACACCCGCCGGACCTCCTCCCCCGGCGGGTGTTGTTGTTTTCCGGGCAGGCTTTCCCGATCAGGCGTTTCCCGTCGTCGGCGCGCGACAATTGCAATCGCCGCGCCAAGGGATTATTCCGGCGCTCATGAGCAAAAATCCAATCCACATCATCGGCGGCGGTCTCGCCGGTTCCGAAGCCGCATGGCAGGCGGCACAAGCCGGCATTCCCGTTGTGCTGCATGAAATGCGCCCGGTTCGCGGCACCGATGCGCACAAGACCGATGGCCTGGCCGAACTCGTCTGTTCCAATTCCTTCCGCTCCGACGACGCGGAAAACAACGCGGTCGGCCTGCTGCATGCCGAAATGCGGTTGGCCGGCTCGCTGATCATGAGCGCCGGCGACGCCAACCAGGTGCCGGCCGGCGGCGCGCTAGCCGTCGACCGCGACGGCTTCTCAGACGCCGTGACGAAAAAGCTCGAGGCCCACCCGCTGATCACCATCCAGCGCGAGGAAGTGCCGGGCCTGCCGCCAGCGGAGTGGGACCAGGCGATCATCGCCACCGGTCCGTTGACCGCGCCAGGGCTCGCCCAGTCGATCGCGGAAGCAACCGGCGCCGATGCGCTCGCCTTCTTCGATGCCATCGCACCGATCATCCATTTCGACACGATCGACATGGACACCTGCTGGTTCCAGTCGCGCTACGACAAGGTCGGGCCTGGCGGCACCGGCAAGGACTACATCAACTGTCCGATGGACAAGGAGCAGTACCTTGCCTTCGTGCAGGCGCTGGTCGACGGCCAGAAGACCGAATTCAAGCAATGGGAAGGCACGCCCTATTTCGACGGCTGCCTGCCGATCGAGATCATGGCCGAGCGCGGCGTCGAGACGCTGCGCTACGGGCCGATGAAGCCGATGGGCCTGACCAATGCGCACAATCCGACGGTCAAGGCCTATGCGGTCGTCCAGTTGCGGCAAGACAATGCGCTGGGCACGCTCTACAACATGGTCGGCTTCCAGACCAAGCTCAGGCATGCCGAGCAGGTCCGTGTCTTCCGCACCATTCCGGGCCTCGAAAACGCCGACTTCGCTCGGCTCGGCGGCCTGCACCGCAACACCTACATCAATTCGCCGACCTTGCTCGACGCGTCGCTGCAGTTGAAATCACGCCCCGGCCTGCGCTTCGCCGGGCAGATCACCGGCTGCGAAGGCTATGTCGAGAGCGCCGCCATCGGCCTGCTCGCCGGCCGCTTCGCCGCAGCCGAGCGGCTCGGCCATGCGCCATCGCTGCCGCCGCTGACCACGGCCTTTGGTGCCTTGCTCAACCACATCACCGGCGGCCACATTGTCTCCGACGATGAGCCGGGCAAACGCTCCTTCCAGCCGATGAATGTCAATTTCGGCCTGTTCCCACCTGTGGAAGCGGTGAAGATCGATGGCAAGCGCCTGCGTGGCAAGGACAAGACCGTTGCCAAAAGGCACGCAATCACCTCGCGCGCGCAGGCCGATTGCCGGCAATGGCTGGGGCTGCCGGCACAAGCCGAGGCGGCAGAATAGTCGATGGCAAAACGCTCCAGGCTGTCCCAGCTGATGCGCTACGATTCAGCAGGCGGATCGTGTTAGCTACTCCGCTGGCTCGACACCAGCCATCGGCAGCCCCGGCTTGCCCGCCTCACCCGGGTTGCGCCTGACATAGGCGGCCTTCAAACTCTCCGAAGTGTCACGCGAGCCGTCATGGCTCCAGCCGGGTGGCTTGATCAGGTAGTTGACGCGATCGCCTACCGAAAGGCCCGGCGAAAACGCATCCCTGAACATGCCGATCCATTCGTGGAACGCCACCTTCAGCGGGTTGAAGGTGCCGAGATTCTTGACGATGCCGTACCGCGGCCGGTCCTCTTCCAACTCCTCGACAAAAGTGCCGAACATGCGGTCCCAGATGATCAGGGTGCCGGCATAGTTGGCGTCGAGATAGCGCGGGTTGGTGGCGTGGTGGACACGGTGGTGCGAGGGCGTGTTGAAGACGAATTCGAACCAGCCCCACATCTTGCCGATGGTCTCGGTGTGGATCCAGAACTGCCAGACCAGGTTGAAACCGAACGTGAAGGCAATCACCGCCGGGTGAAAACCGAGCAGCACCAGCGGCGCCTGCAGCACGAACATGAAGGTGAACAGGCCGGTCCAGCTTTGCCTGAGCGCCGTCGACAAATTGTAGTGCTGGCTGGAGTGATGGTTGACGTGCTCGGCCCACACCCAGCGCACCCGGTGCGCGATGCGGTGATAGACGTAGTAGCGCAGATCATCGAGCAGGAAGGCGGCTAGAAAGACCCAGACCGACAGGCCGAGATTGAAGACACGGAACTGCCACAGCCACAGCAGCGCCCAGTAGGAGACGACGCCAAGCAGCAGTCCGGCCACGACATTGCCCGTGCCCATCATCAAGCTGGTCAGCGTGTCGCGCGTCTCGAACGAACCTTTCGCGCGGCCGCTGCGCACAAGCCAGAGCTCGATCAGGATGGCGGCGACGAAGAACGGAATGGCCAGCTGGGTGACCTGCGGAAAATCATAGCTGTCCATCACGCAGCCTCCGCGGTGGAATTTGAATGGTGCGGCCCAAGAGCAGTCAGCAAGGCCTGGGCATCGCCGACATTGGCGAAGCGGAAGCGGCCGCCTTTCCAGGTGAAGTCCGTCAGCCGCATAAAAATTGTGTTCGCCTCGCCGGAATTGGACACCGAAACGTCGGCGGTCGTCACGATCCTCGTCAAAAAGCAGTCGCCGATGCTGTGAACGATGCCGATGCGCCCTCGCCCGAGCTCCAGAAATGCTGTCCTGGCATCCGCGGTCAGGCGGATTTCTCGCGCCATCTCATCCGGAAAATCCTCGGCGAAACGACGCACTGCCTGATCCGGATCGGCCAGCGTGGCTGTCTTGCTGCCGCCGGTGAAATGCACCGCCGCAACCGACAGCGCAATGCCAAGGACGACGATCGCGACCAGTACGGGCAGGCTCATGGATTTCCTCCGGACCGGCCTGTCGTCTTTTGCGACAGTTCCCGGCTCGGCCGAATTCTTAACACGATTGACGTTTACGTCAAAGTGCCGGCCAGCCCTTGCTCGCGCGCCGCAACAGCAGCCAGTGCCGGCGCAAGGCCGACAGCCTCGCGACGCCGTCGAGCGGCGAATGGCGCGCGCCTTCCATCTTGTCGAGATAGGCGCGCGACAGTACCAGCGGAAGGAATGCCGGGCGCAACGACACCGGCAGCGCCGCGGCGCCCCGCTCGAAGGCGGAAAGATGTTCGCGCGCCAGCGCGATCATCGCCGCAACGGCGCGCTGCGCCCCGGGGCCGCCATCGCCAACGACAAACGCTTCCGGCGACGATCCCGCCGCCGCCAGTATGTCGGCCGGGATAAAGCACTGCCCGCGCTTGCGGTGCAGCGGCAACAGGAGCAAGAGGCCGGTCATCGCCTGCGCACAGCCCGCCCTGCCCGCAAGTTCGGCAAACTTTGGCGCCTCGACGGGATCGAGCACCATCGCCGCAAGCTGGATGAGTGCGGCTGCCGTCTCGCCGCAATAGCCTTCGAGGTCGGTGCGCGACGGCATCGGATCGTCGTAGAGATCGAAGATGCGCGCTTCGAGCATGTTGTCGAAGGCCAGCCGGGGCAGGCGATGGGCGGAAATTGTCGCCTTCAGCGCATCGGCGACGGGGTGGCCAACGCCTGCGCTATCATTGTCTGTGGCGATGAGGTCACGCCACCACTGTAACCGCACTTCACCCGGCAATGCCTCATGGATGCGATCACGGATGCCGGCAATTTCGGCGTTGAAGGCATAAAGCGAAAACAGCGCGTCGCGCTTGTCGGCCGGCGCATAGAGCGCAGTGAGGTACCGATCATGGTCGGCGGCGCGCACCGCGTCCATGACGATTTTGGCATTCTGCGACATATCAATCGACGGCGATGAGCGCGGCGGCGACCGCGCGGTCTTCCGCCAGAAGCACATTGTAGGTGCGCACCGCGGCTCCGGTCGACATCGGGTCGGAGGCAATGCCTGCGGCCTTCAACGCAGTCCGAAGCGCCGCTGGCAGCGGTCTGAGTTCCCTGCCCATGCCGACCAGCAGGATCTCGACCTTGTCGGCCTCGGCCAGCAGTTTGTCGAAATCCGCGACCGTCAGCGCCAGCGGATTTGCCGGCTCCCAGCCATGGATGCCCGATGGCAGGCAGAGCAGCGAGCCGCGATGCGACATGTCGGCAAAGCGGAACCCGCCATTGCCATAGGCCTCGATCGGCGCGCGACCAGGGAAATGCGCCTCGCGGATGACGATGCCTTTTCCGGTCACCACTTTGCCACCCCTTCGGGGCCGCGCGTCAGGTCGCGACCGCCTTGCCGCCGCCGACCGGCTTCTCCTCGTCGGCCGAAGCCTGCGGCCGCAACTTGAACAGGATCAGCAGCGGGGCGGCGATGAAGATCGACGAATAGGTGCCGAACACGACGCCGAACAGCATCGCCAGCGTAAAGGAGCGGATCACCTCGCCGCCGAACAGCACCAGGGCCAGCAGTGCCAAGCTGGTCGTCACCGAGGTCAACGTCGTTCGCGACAGCGTTTCGTTGATGGCGTTGTTCAACAGCTGCGGCAGCGGCATTCGCTTGTATTTTCGCAGATCCTCGCGAACGCGGTCATAGACCACGATCGTATCGTTCAGCGAATAGCCGATGATGGTCAGGATCGCCGCCAGCGATGACTGGTTGAACTCGAGCCCGGAGATGACGAAGAACCCGAGCGTCATGACCACGTCGTGCACCGTCGCGACGATGGCGCCGACCGCGAACTGCCATTCGAAGCGGAACCAGACGTAGACCAGGATGCCGACCAGCGCGACGATCATTGCGATGGTGCCTTGCTTGGCCAGTTCGCCGGAAACCGTCGGTCCCACCACTTCGACGCGGCGGAAATCATACTGGTCCTGCAGCTCGCCGCGGACCTTGTCGATGACGGTCTGCTCGGCATTTTCGCCGCCATCCTGCGTGCCGACGCGGATCAGCACGTCGTTCGGCGCGCCGAACTGCTGCACCTGCACTTCGCCGATGTTGAGTTCCGACAACCTGCCGCGGATGTCGGCAAGATTGGCATCACCGCTCTTGGACTGAACCTCGATCAGCGAACCGCCCTTGAAATCGATGCCGTAATTGATGCCGACACTCATGAACGCTACCACGGACAGTATCGACAATGCGCTCGACAGCGCGAACGTCCATCGACGGATGCCCATGAACGGAATTTTCGTGCCGGGCGGTACGAAGGTTATCGGTGCGCGTGGCAACTCCTTCGGGCGAGCACGGCGCAGCCAGATCGACACCAGCAGGCGGGTGAAGGTGAAAGCGGTGAAGACCGTGGTCAGGATGCCGATGGCATAGGTGATGGCGAAGCCCTTAACCGGTCCGGTGCCGAGATAGAACAGCACCACGGTGGCGATCAGCGAAGTGACGTTGGAATCGACGATTGTCGCCAGCGCCTTCGAGAAACCTGTATCGATCGCCTGGATCACGGAGCGCCCGGCGCGTCGCTCCTCTCGAATACGCTCATAGATCAGCACGTTGGAATCGACCGCCATGCCGATGGTCAGCACGATACCGGCGATACCAGGCAAGGTCAGCGTCGCGCCAAGCAGCGACAACAGGCCGACGATCATCGCCACGTGCACCGCCAGCGCGATGTTGGCGAGGAAACCAAGGAAGCCGTAGGCGACGAACATGAAGGCGACGACGAGGATCGAACCGATGATGCCGGCGACCTTGCCGGCATGGATCGAATCCTGGCCGAGGCCCGGGCCCACGGTGCGCTCTTCGATGACCGTCAATGTCGCCGGCAGCGCGCCGGCGCGCAGAAGCACGGCGAGATCGTTGGCGCTCTGGGCAGTGAAATTGCCTGAGATCTGGCCGGTGCCGCCGAGGATCGGTTCACGAATCTGCGGCGCCGAGATCACCTGGTTGTCGAGGATGATGGCGAACAGCTTGCCGACATTCTGAGCGGTGGCCTGGCCGAAGCGGGCGGCTCCCTTCGAATCGAAGCGGAATGAAACCACCGGCTCGTTGTTCTGCGAATTGTATGTCGCTTGCGCATCGACCAGGTTTTCGCCCGAAACGATGACGCGGTTTTCGATCAGGTACGGGACCGGCGGATCGTCCTGGGAATAGAGCACCGTTGAGCCTGCCGGCGGGCGCCCCTTGAGCGCGTCTTGCACCGGCATCGACTGGTCGACCATCTGGAAGGTCAGCTTCGCGGTCTGGCCGAGGATTTCCTTCAGCCGCTGCGGGTCCTGCAGGCCTGGCACCTGGACAAGGATGCGGTCGTCGCCCTGCCGCTGCACGATGGGCTCGGTGGTACCGAGTTCGTTGACGCGGCGCTCGACCACTTCGATCGACTGCGCCAATGCGGTCGACGTGCGGTATTTGATGCCGGCATCGGTGACGGTGAACTTGAGCAAACCCGGTTCGGAATCATCCAGCGCCATTTCCTGGATGGAGCCGCCGGTGAACAGGCCGGCGGCGACCGGATCGGTCAAGGTCTTCAACGCCTTCTTCGCGGAGTCGAGTTGGGCTGGATCAGTGATGCGAACCTGCAAGGTCCGCCCCGTGCCACCAAGTCCGGTGTAGCCGATCTTGGCGTCGCGCAGCAGCGTGCGGATTTCGTCGCGCGTCGTCTCCAGCCGATCCTTGATCAGATCGTTCTGGTTCATCTCGAGCAGGATGTGCGAGCCGCCCTGCAGGTCGAGGCCGAGTGTCATCTGCCGCTTCGGCACCCAGCTGGGCAGCTGGGCCAATGTGCTCGCGGGAATGAGATTGGGCGCGGCGAGGACCACTGTGGCGGCCACGGCCAGCCAGATCAGGATCATCTTGAAGCGCGAAAAGTAAAGCATCAGTTCTTATCCGTTCAGGCGTACAAGCGGCAGTGTTCCGCCATCGGTTTGGTTCGCGGGCACGTTTCTCATTCTGACCACGGCCGGCCCTATCTTGCTTCTTCGGCGATTGTCAATCTCGCTGGCAATGGACCGGTTCGTAGCAGCAAGGCAATGTTTTTCGCTTCTTGAACCGTGAAATTACCTGAAATCTGACCGAAGCCACTGTCGATGCGCTCACGAATGACAGGCGCCGAAATCACGGAGTCATCCAAGATCACGGCAAACGGCTTGCCCACATTCTGCGCTGTAATCTGCCTGAACCAGGCCGTACCTTTGGAATCAAGCCGGAATACGACAACCCGTTCATCGCCTTGCGCATTGTAGCTGGCCTTGGCGTCGAGCACATTTTTGTCGGAGAGGACGACCCGTTTCTCTATCAGATAAGGAATCGGCGGATCATCCTGCGTATACAGCACCAGCGAGCCAACCGGCGGGCGGCCGTTGATAGCATCCATCACTGGCATAGAAAGATCGATCAGTTGGAAGCTCAGGCGGCCAGGCCGGGTCAGGATATTTCCTAAAATTTGCCGATCCGGAACGCCTGCCGTCTGAATAAGTATGCCGTCCTGGTCCGTCGTCTGAACCACCGGACCGGCGACGCCCAATTCCTGGAGACGATTCTTGATAACCTCGATGCACTGCGCGATCGCAATCGAAGTTTGATGCTTCAAACCCTCATCGCTCAGCAAGAATTTGAGCAACCCGGGCTCACTGCCATCCAGGGTCATCTCCCGAACACTGCCATCCGCGGCGGGGGCAGTTATGGGTGAAAGTGCCGTCTTGGCGGCATCGATCTGCGCCGGATCGGTAATCCGCACTTGCACGGCCTTGCCCGATACAGCAAGGCCATTGAAGCCAATCTTGGCACCCATCAGCAGTGTTCGGATATCGCCGCGCGTGGCCCTCAGCCGACGGTCGATCATATCCGCCATATCCAGACGCAGCAGGATATGCGGACCATCCTGCTGGTTGAGTTGAACGACTGTCGGACCACCGACAGGCTGTGCGGGTCGCACGACTTGGGGACTGGCGGCGAAGAGGCTTGATGCGTCGAACACAATTGCCGTGGCTACGGCAAGCCACGTCAGCATCATCTTCAGGCGCCAGAAGTGGGACATATGCCGTCGCTCGTCAGAGCCTCGTCCGCGGATCGCTCCGCCTTGAATTGGGTTATTTCTTGGCGTTCTGGTTCGCCACCGGTTCGCCCTTGACGCGCACATCGGCGATCGTCGAGCGTAGCGCCGTCACCTTGGTGCCACCGCCGAGGTCGATCTCGAGTTCGTTGTCGTCGATCACCTTCGTCACCTTGCCGACGAAACCGCCACCGGTGACGACCGTGTCGCCGCGACGAACCGCCGCCAGCATCTCGCCGCGCTTCTTCAGCTGCGTGCGCTGCGGGCGGATGATCAGAAAATACATGATTACGAAAATCAGGACAAACGGCAAAATGCTGATGAACATATCGGGAGAGGCGCCGCCGATGCCTTGAGCGTATGCCGGTGTCACGAACATCGAGGTACTCCTGAATTTTGAAAAACGGCCGCCAAACGGTTAAACGGGGATTTGTCGGCCCTGCGAAATTTGGCCGGAATATAGTCGGTAAAGTTGTCAATGCAACTGCGTGGCCGGGCAAATCGGCTGCTTTCCCGGCCTGTTTGGCCGTGTTAGAGCATGATCGCGAAAAGCGCGAGCCGGTTATCGGAAAAGATCACGCTCGAACAAAAGGTTGGAACCGGTTTCGAACCCGACGGATTCGAATGGGTCCCACCTGCCCGCGCCAAGAAACGAACCAAAAGACCTGAAATGACGGACAACAGCATCGATGCCCTCAACAAGAAACTCGACCGCCTGATCGAGGCGGTCAGCCGCCTCGCCCCACCGCCGGTGCCACAAACGGACCTCGGCGAAGCCGACTGTTTTGTCTGGCAGGCCGATCCCGGCTATCTGGAGCCGGTGCGCAAGGTCAACCGCGTCGATATCGGCCTGATCCGCGGCGTCGACCGTGTCCGCGACATCCTGGTCGACAATACCGAGCGCTTCGCCGCCGGCCATCCGGCCAACAACGTTTTGTTGTGGGGCGCGCGCGGCATGGGCAAATCGTCGCTGGTCAAGGCCGTGCATGCCGAGATCAACGCCAAGGCCAAATCGCAAAAGGCCAAATCAGAGCTGCCGCTCAAGCTGATCGAAATCCACCGCGAGGACATCGACACGCTGCCGAAGCTGATGGCTCTGCTGAAGGCCGCCCCCTTCCGCTTCATCCTGTTTTGCGACGATCTGTCCTTCGATCATGACGACACCTCCTACAAATCGCTGAAGGCGGCGCTCGAAGGCGGTGTCGAGGGCCGCCCGGCCAATGTCATCTTCTACGCCACCTCGAACCGGCGGCACCTCCTACCGCGTGACATGATCGAGAATGAGCGCTCGACCGCCATCAACCCATCCGAAGCGGTCGAGGAGAAAGTCTCGCTGTCCGATCGTTTCGGGCTGTGGCTCGGCTTCCACAAATGCTCGCAGGACGAATATCTCGACATGGTCAACGGCTATGCCGGCCATCATGGCCTCGACATCGACCCCGAGCAGTTGCGCGCCGAAGCGCTGGAATGGGCGACGACGCGCGGCAGCCGTTCGGGCCGAGTCGCCTGGCAGTTCACCCAGGACCTGGCCGGCCGGCTTGGCAAGCCGCTCAAGGATTGAAGCGCCGCTGAACCGAATTCCGGGATGTCATTCGGGCGGCCGCGCCCGTCGCAAGTCACGCGGTGTCTGGCCGATCTCGCGGCGCATCCAGTGTGCCAGATGTGACTGGTGCGCGAAGCCCGTCAATTCCGCCACCTCGCCTATGCTGAGACCGTCCTGCTGCAGCAGAACGCGCGCGCGTTCCACACGGCGGCGCAACACATAGCGATGCAGGGTAACGCCCGTCGCCACCTTGAACCATGTCCGCAGATGCGAGCTGCTGGCGCCGGCAACCCGGCTTAGTCTGTCGATTGAAAGCGGCTCGTGAAGAGCCGCCTCGATATGCTCCAGCACGCGCTTGAGCTGTGTATCCGATAAGCGGCCCGTTCGATCCTGGCTTGTTGGATCCCGGCTTGTTCGATCGATGTCTGGGACATCGAGGCCGAGCAGCCTCACCGCGAGCGCGGCGCCAACGCTGTCGGCAAACAAGGCGTCACTCGGCGCGCCTGCGGTGAGATCGCTCTGGAGTGCCCGGGCAAGATGTTCGATGCGCTCGTCGCGAAGCAAATGGCGTGTATCGAGCCGCACTGTTGGCGCGTTGCCGCCAAGTTCCGCCGCTACCCTTTCCAGCAAGGCCGGCTGCAAGACAATCTCGATCGTCGCGAATGGAGTCTCGGCCTCGAACCCGCCCTCCTCGCCCGCCGGCACCAGGTCGATATCACCGGCGCGCCTGACGAAATAGCGCCCGACCTGATTGCAGTAAGAGCGGGTCGCCGCACTTGCGTGCACCATGATGCGATGGTGTGGCGCCCGTGACAGACGATGGACGCCCGCCGCAACGTGCAGCGAAGCCATTGTTACGTCGGACGGAGATCGGGGCGGAGCGAACTGCGGACGCATGCTCTCTCGATTCATGGCGAAACCTGTCCAAGATTTGGCAATTCCCGCGCGATTTTCAATGCCGCGAACCTGTACTCACGCCTCTCCATCAAGCTTGGAAGAGAGGTTGCCATGAGTTTCTATGTTGTTGTCGGTGCAGGCCCGGTTGGTCGCGAGACCGCTCGCCTTCTTGGTGAAGAAGGACATGATGTCGTTCTCACCAGCCGAAGCGTCGGTTCGCAGACGCTGTGCAACGTGCGGGCCATACAGGCCGACGCCACCGATGCGGCGGAACTGTCGCGTGTCTGCCAAGGCGCCGAGGCCATCTTCATGTGTGCCATGGCCACCTATCACCGGTGGCCGACCGACTTTTTCCCGATCATCGACGGTACTGTGCGCGCCGCGGAAGCGGTTGGCGCGAAACTCATCGTGGTCGGAAACCTCTACGGCTATGGAGAAAATGCCGAGAGTCCGCTTCGCTCCGACCAGGCCCTGAACCCGACTTCGAAAAAAGGAACCGCCAGGACCATCATGTGGCAGCGGGCGGTCCGTGCCGATATACCGGCGATCGAAGTGCGGCCCAGCGATTATCTCGGACATGGCGCGATCAGCTACTTCTCGCTGGTTGCGCTGCCCTCCATCATCGAGGGCAAGCCCACCGCCTTCATTGGAGACCTGGACGCGACGCATGCCTGGACCTTCACCAAGGACGTCGCCCGGACACTCGTCGCGGCGTCCCGTTACACCGGTGAATGGGGACGGGCGTTTCACGTTCCCTCGCAATATGCCTCACCCCGCGAGCTCATCCAGAAAACCGCGGCGATGCTCGGACGAGAAGTCCCAGAGACACGCTCCTACTCCGTCGCCGAGATGGAAGCCTTGGGCATGCATGAGCTCATCGAGATGCGCTACCTCTTCGAGCGTCCCTTGCTGGTCGATTCCTCCGACGCCGAGGCACTGCTGGGTGTGAGCGCCAGCAGCCTTGATGAGATAATCGCCGACACGGTGCGTGATCATCTCTAAAGCGCGTCGCCCTGAAACGGATTCAGGCGACGCGCTTTAAGTCTTTGTTTTGATGCATGTCGTTGTCCTAGAACCGCTGCACACTTCTGGGCGACATGCAGTAAGCCCCGCGGGGCATTTTGCACAAACTGAAAAAGCCCGCTCCTTGCGGAACGGGCTGAGCCGGCGGGCCGGACTGGAGGTCAGACGGCCCGCAAATCGCTTCTTATTCTATTCGAGATAGGTCGAGGGATCGACCGGGGCCGAATTCTTGCGCACCTCGAAGTGCAGCTTCGGCGAATCCGTCGTGCCGCTCATGCCCGACAGCGCGATTTCTTGGCCGCGCTTGACCTTCTGGCCGCGCTGCACCTCGATCGAGCTGGCATGGCCGTAGACCGTGACCAGGCCGTTCTCGTGGCGCACCAGCACGGTGTTGCCGAACTCCTTGAGCCCGTCGCCGGCGTAGATGACGACACCGTTCTCGGCCGCCTTGATCGGCGTGCCCGACGGCACGGCGATGTCGACGCCATCCTTGCCGGACCCGAAACCGGAGATCACCCGGCCGCGCACCGGCCACCGCATCTTGCCGATACCCGTGGCATCCGGCGCGACCGCCTCGTCGTCCTCGGCCTGCTGGATGACCTTCGCGTCCTTCTTCGGCGGCGTGTAGGACGCCAATGTTTCCGAAGGCGTGGTCTTTGCCGGAGCTTGCGTGGTTGCCGTGGTGACCGGATCGACCTTCGCCGGCTTGGCACTGGCGACCGTCGCGGTGCCGCCAGCCGGCACTTTCAGGGTCTGGCCGATCTTGAGCAAGCCGTCCTTCATGCCGTTGGCCTGCTTCAGCGCAACGACGCCGACGCCGGTCTTCCTGGCGATCGAGGACATCGTGTCACCCGACTGGACCGTATAGGTGCCGGCGGCGGTTGCCTTGGCGACCTGCGCGGGCTTGGGCTCCTTGGGCTGGCTTGCGGCGGCCGAAGCGTCGACCTGCGCAGCGGACTTGCCGTCCTTGAGCTTGGGTTGCTGCGGCAGGACGGCGACCTTCTCCGGCGCGGTGGCCGGCAGGTCGTGCTTGCCGTCCTTCGCCGGCCCGTCCTTCAACTGCTTTGCATCGGCAACCTTGGGTTCGGCCTTGCTCGAATAGGCGTAGGCCGGGATGACGATCTTCTGGCCGGTCTTCAGCCCTTTGGTCGGGCTCAGGCCATTCACTTTCATGATGACGTCGGCCGGCACTTTGTAATGCGCCGCGAGGCCGGAAATGGTCTCGCCGTCCCTGACGACGATCTCGGTCGCGTGCGGCCTGCCCGCCTCGGCCACCTTCGGCGCATCAGGTTGGGCATTCTTGAACGGCCTGGCGACCGGTTCGACGGTACCGGTTGTCGTCCTGTCGACATGGGGCGCCGGCCGAACCATGGCGGGCGCCGATGCGACACGCACCGGATTGGCGGCAGGCGCGAGCGCCGGCGCCGGCTGCGCCTGGGCCGAAACGGGCGGCGGCAACGGCCGGCTCGAAACCGGCTCGAGGCTCGAGCGAGCGACCGACTGCGTGTGGGTGCCGTCGAGCGGAGCCGCCGACACATCCCCCGGATAGGGTTGCACGGCATCCTGCTTGTTGATGATGGCGCGCTGATTGTTTGTCGAGGAAGTGAAGACGTCGTCGACACTGTTGAACCGCGAAGCCTGGGAACTACACCCGGCGGCCGCGCCTGCAATCATGAGAACGGCGCAGCCCCGCGCCAGATTGCGACTGTTTGTCTTCAAAACACTGAGTTGCATCGCACTAACCCGCACAAACTCTGCACCAACTGGACAGGATTAAAGCGCGTTAATGTTACTGGCCGGTTAACCCATTAGAATCCGACGAAAATTTTCTTAAAACATTTTGGGACGGTTGGCGGCGGGTCACAAACCCGAATGGCTGTCCAGCGGCCCGTTGGAAAACTAGATTACAGCCGCGACGCTGCGCAGGATCGGCTGCAGCCGGACCAGGCCGATATCCTCGCGCTCGAAACGGCTGCCGACCTTGGTCAGCTTGGCCAGCACCTGCTCGCCTTCCTCCGGCCCGATCGGCGCGATGACGATGCCGCCGCTCGACAATTGGTCCAGCAGGAAGCGCGGCAGGCTGTCGAAGGCCGCCCAGACGACGATGCGGTCGAACGGCCCTTCGGCTGGCAGGCCGCCGGAGCCATCCGTCTGGCGAACGATGACATTGCCGATGCCGAGCGCTTCGAAACGCTGCCTGGCCTGCTCGACCAGCGTCTTGTAGCGGTCGATGGTCACGACGCGCGCTGCCAGCCGCGACATCACCGCCGCCGTGTAACCGGAACCGGTGCCGATCTCGAGCACCCGGTTTCCCGCTTCGATGGCAAGCGCCGCGATCACCGCCGCCTGCATGTCGGCGCCTTCGATCGCCTCGCCGCATTCGATCGGCAGCATGCGATCGGACCAAGCGATCTGGTGGAAGTGGGGCGCCAGGAAACCGCGCCGCGGCGTCGCCTCGAAAGCCGCGATCAGCGCCTTCGGCACGGTTCCCCTGCCGCGCAGGCGCAAAAGGAGAGCGGCAAAACCTTCGCGGTCGTCGATTGGCAGGTTCATGCCAAAACCTTTTTCATGACAATGCCTTGCTCAGCTGATCACGGATCTCATGCGCGGTAAGGTCAAGCTGCAACGGCGTCACCGACACCAGACGATTGCGCAAGGCGTGGAGGTCGGTGCCATGCTTGCCCTCGACCGGCTCGCGGCCGAAGCGCAGCCAGTAATAAGGCAGGCCGCGCCCGTCACGGCGCTCGTCGACCCACAGGCTGTGCACGAGTTTTCCTTGCGTGGTGACCACCGTGCCGGCAACCTCTTCGGGAAGGCAGTTCGGAAAATTGACGTTGAGCAGCACGCCGTCCGGCAGTGGCGTCGCGACAAGCTTCTTCAGGAGTGCCGGCGCCAGCGCCTCGGTCGTCTCATAAGGAACGACGCGGTCCTCGCCGACATAGGAATAGCCCTGGCTGAGCGCGATCGAGCGGATGCCGAGCAGCGCGCCCTCCATGGCGCCGGCGACGGTTCCCGAATAGGTCACATCGTCGGCGATGTTGGCGCCGGAATTGATGCCGGACAGGATCAGGTCGGGCGCGCCGGGCAGGATCTTCTTCACCCCCATGATGACGCAATCCGTAGGAGTGCCGCGGACGGCAAAATGCTTCTCGCCGATCTTGCGCAGCCTGAGCGGCTCCGAGATCGACAGCGAATGCGCATAGCCGGACTGGTCCTGTTCCGGCGCCACCACCCAGACATCATCGGACAGCGTGCGGGCGACGCGTTCGAGCGACGCCAGGCCCTCGGCATGAATGCCGTCGTCATTGGTCAGAAGAATACGCATTATTTCGATTCGATCTTTGCCAGACCGCCCATGTAAGGCCGCAGCACTTCAGGAATGGTTACGCTGCCATCCTCATTCTGATAGTTTTCGATGACAGCTATGAGCGCGCGGCCGACAGCGGTGCCCGAACCGTTGAGCGTATGGACGAAGCGGTTGCCCTTGCCGTCCTTGTCCTTGTAGCGGGCGTCCATGCGACGCGCCTGGAAGTCGCCGCAGACCGAGCAGGACGAGATTTCGCGATAGGCGTTCTGGCCGGGCAGCCAGACCTCGATATCGTAGGTCTTGCGCGCGCCAAAGCCCATGTCGCCGGTGCACAATGTCATGGTGCGGAACGGCAGTTCCAGCCGCTTCAGCACTTCCTCGGCGCATTGTGTCATCCGCTCATGCTCGGCGAGCGAGGATTCCTGGTCGGTGATCGACACCAGTTCGACCTTGTAGAACTGGTGCTGGCGCAGCATGCCGCGCGTGTCGCGCCCTGCCGAACCGGCCTCGGAACGAAAGCACGGTGTCAGCGCCGTGTAGCGCAGCGGCAGTTTTTCATGCACTATGATTTCCTCGCGCACCAGATTGGTGAGCGGCACTTCGGCGGTCGGGATCAGGCCAAGCCTGCCCTCCCCGTGCGGTGTGAAGAACAGATCCTCTTCGAATTTCGGCAGCTGGTTCGTGCCGAAAAGCACCTCGTCGCGGACCATCAACGGCGGAATGACTTCCTCATAGCCATGCTCGGTCGTGTGCAGGTCCAGCATGAACTGGCCGATGGCGCGTTCCATGCGCGCCAGCCCGCTCTTCAGCACGGTGAAGCGCGAGCCGGACAATTTCGCTGCCCGCTCGAAATCCATCATGCCGAGCGCTTCGCCGATCTCGAAATGCTCCTTCACCCAGTTCGGCCGCGTCGGCACCTTGCCGACGATGTGCTTGACGACGTTGTCATGTTCGTCCTTGCCTACCGGCACATCGTCGAGCGGCACGTTGGGCAGCACCGCCAGCGCGTCGTTCAGCGCCTTGTCGAGCTCGCGCTCGCGCGCCTCGCCGTTCTGGATGAAGGTTTTTATCTCGCCGACTTCGGCCTTCAGTTTTTCGGCAAGCGCGGCATCGCCAGAACGCATGGCGTTGCCGATCTCCTTGGAGGCGGCGTTGCGGCGCTCCTGCTTGGTCTGCAGCTCGGTGACATGCTCGCGCCGCGCCTCGTCCCTGGCGATCAAATCATTGACCGTGGACCGCGCCTCGTCAGCCGACCAAGAGCGCTTCACCAGCGCCTCGACAAGGGCCTTCGGGTTGTCGCGAATCCATTTGATGTCAAGCATGGTATATCCGTCCTCAGGGAGCATGCCGCCCAAAAGTGCGCGGCGGTTTTGGGACAACGACATGCTCAAAACAAAAACTGAAACGCACCGCCTTAATGGCGATGCGTTTGAGTCAGAGGGCGTAAACCGCATCCATGATTGATGCAAGATAGGCTGGGCAGCGACCGTCTTTTTCCGTCGCCGCCCCTTGCTTTACGAAGCAGCTGGCGTTGGCGGCTCGTCCGGCGTTTTGTCCGCCACGGTCTCTGCGGCATCTTCCTTCTCGCGCGCCACCCGCTGCTTTTCCTGGTCCCGCTCGATCCACCGCGCGGCCCAGATCGAGACCTCGTAGAGAAGGATGGTCGGGATGGCCAGGCCGATCTGGCTCATCGGATCCGGGGGTGTCAGCACGGCGGCAACGATGAAGGCAATGACGATTGCCCATTTTCGTTTTTCCGCCAACGCCTTTGACGACAGCATGCCGACGCGGGTCATCAGGCTGGTCACCACCGGCAACTGGAACACCAGACCAAAGGAGAAGATCAGCGTCATGATCAGGCTGAGATATTCCGACACTTTCGGCAGCAGTGAAATCTGCACCTGGTCGTCGGTGCCGACCTGCTGCATGGCGAGGAAGAACCACATCACCATCGGCGTGAAGAAGAAATAGACCAGCGAAGCGCCCATGAGGAACAGGATGGGCGACGCGATCAGGAACGGCAGGAAGGCGTTACGCTCGTTCTTGTAGAGACCGGGCGCGATGAATTTGTAGATCTGCGTGGCGATCAGCGGAAAGGCGATCACCATGCCGCCGAACATGGCGAGCTTGACCTGCGTGAAGAAGAATTCCTGCGGCGCGGTGTAGATCAGCTCGACCTTGTGCGGATCGAGACCAGCCCATTTCGTCGCCCATTTGAATGGCACGACCAGCAGGTTGAACAGCTTCTTGGCAAAGAAGAAGCACACCAGGAAGGCGACGAAGAAGCCGCCGAGCGACCAGATCAGCCTGCGGCGCAACTCGACGAGATGCTCGATCAGCGGCGCCGACGATTTCTCGATCTCATCCTTTTCCTTGTCCGAAACGCTCACTTGGCGGCTCCAGCCGTCTTCTTGGTTGCCGGTTTCTTCACTGGCGCGGGTTTCGGTTCGGCTTTCGCTCCAGTCTTGACAGCAGTCGCCTTGGCAGCAGTCGCCTTGGTGGCAGTCGCCTTGGCCACAGTCGCCGCGGCAGGCTTTGTAGCGGCGGCAGTTAAGGGCTTTACCGCCTTTGCCTTGGTGGACGTCGACGCCTTGGACTGCACAATTGCGGCCGGTGCCGCCTTGGCAGCCTTCCTGGCCGCGGATGCCTTGGGCGCCACAGCCGGTTCCTTGGCTGCCGCTACCACCGATTCATCGGTCATCGCCGCGAAAATCGGCGTCGGCGCAGCCGCTCCCGCCTCGCTGGCGCCAGGCATTTCCGTTGCGCCATTCTTCAACGGCTCAACCGCCTGCGGCGTTGAAGCGGTAGGCGTTGCCGGATCGGCGGCCGGCTTCGGCTTCATCGCCGCATCGACACCGGCACGCACATCGGCGGCCGCCTGTTCGAACGGATTGAGCTGCTTCTTGATCTCGGCAACCGGGCTCAGGCCCTTGAGCTCGTCGACCGACTTCTTGACGTCGTCGAGTTCGGCTTCCTTCAGCGCCTCGTTGAACTGTTTCTGGAAGTCGGCCGCCATGGCACGCAGCTTCGCCGTCGTACGGCCGAAGGTGCGCAGCATATTGGGCAAATCCTTCGGCCCGACGACCACGATCATGACGATCGCGATCACCAGCATTTCGGTCCAGCCGACTTCAAACATGGCACTCTGTTCCGACTAGAACTTCTTCAGCTCAGCTCTTGCTGGCTTTTTCCTTCACGGCCGAAACGGTCTCGTCGGCACGGTGTTCGACGGTACGCTTGTCGTCGGCGACGTCGTCGTCCGCCATGCCCTTCTTGAAGCTCTTGATGCCTTTGGCCATGTCGCCCATCAGTTCCGGAATCTTGCCGCGGCCGAAAACCAGCAGCACGATCACCAGCACGATCATCCAGTGCCAAATCGAAAATGAACCCATAGCAAATCTCTCTCGAATGTTTTCCCTGGCGATGATCTATGCGTTTTCGCGTTGGGATTCAAACACAACAGCGACAGAGTTTATGAAAGGGTGACGTATGTCACGCTTTTTCGACTCGCTGGCCCGCTACCAATCGGCGCATCTACGACCTATCGGCACGTTTGGACAGAGGCCGACCGGTCAATCTTCCGTGACGCGCGGCGTCAACAGGCCGAGCTCCTCGAGGTCGATGTCGGTCAGCGGATCCTCGTCCTCGGTCAGGACGTCGGGGTCGGCCGGCGGCTGCGGGATGGAGAAATTCGACGGCATGCGGCCCGAAAGCAGGCCGGCGCCCTTCAGTTCTTCCATGCCGGGAAGATCGCGGATTTCCTCGAGCGCAAAATGGTCGAGGAAGGTTTCGGTGGTGCCGTAGGTGACGGGACGGCCGGGTGTCTTGCGGCGGCCGCGCATGCGCACCCATTCCGTTTCGAGCAGCGTGTCCAGCGTGCCTTTAGACGTCTCGACACCTCGGATGTCCTCGATCTCGGCGCGCGTCACCGGCTGGTGGTAGGCGATGATCGCCAGCACTTCGAGCGCCGCCCGCGACAGCTTGCGCTGCTGCACCGTGTCGCGGCTCATCAGGAAGGCGAGATCGCCGGCGGTGCGGAACGCCCAGCCGTCGCCGACCCGCACCAGATTGACGCCGCGCCGGGCATAGACCTGCTGCAGTTCCGCCATGGCCACGGCGACATTGATCCCGTCGGGAAGGCGTGCCGCAAGCTGCTTTTCGCTGACGGGTTCGGCGCTGGCGAAGACGATCGCCTCGGCCATGCGCACGGCTTCGGCCATATGCAGGCGCTCGGCCGGATTCTGCGCCGGATTCTGGGGCGAAGCCTGGTCGAACTCGCCTTCTTCCCGTTCATCGTCGATCTTGAAGGGGATAACCGAAGCTTTGGCGCGCTCGCTCATGATGCCACCTCGACTGCCTTGATTGCCGGCGTGCGGCCGCGCAGATAGATCGGCGCGAATGTCTGATCCTGCCGCACGTCCATCGTGCCATCGCGCACGAGTTCCAATGTTGCCGCGAAGGAACTGGCGATGGCCGTGCGCCTTTCCTCGGGACTGGTCATGTACTCGATCAGAAAGCTTTCCAGCGTGGTCCAGTCGCTTACGGCCCCGACCAGGCGGGTCAGGATATCGCGCGCGTCCTTCAGCGCCCAGACGCCGCGCCTGGCGATCGTCACATTGTTGATCGCCTGCTTCTGCCGCTGCTGGGCATAGGCGGTCAGGAGGTCGTAGAGCGATGCCGAATAGGCGTTACGCTTCTCGATGATGACCATTTCCGGCATGCCGCGCGCGAACACGTCGCGGCCAAGCCGGTTGCGGTTGACCAGACGCGCGGATGCGTCACGCATGGCTTCGAGCCGCTTCAGCCGGAATTGCAGCACCGCCGCCAGTTCCTCGCCACTTTCACCCTCTTCCCCCGGCTGCTTGGGGATCAACAGCTTCGACTTGAGGAAGGCGAGCCACGCCGCCATCACCAGATAGTCGGCTGCAAGTTCGAGCCGCAGCGCCCTCGCCGTCTCGACAAACGTCAAATACTGCTCGACCAGCGCAAGGATCGAGATGCGTGCCAGATCGACCTTTTGGGTGCGGGCAAGATGCAGCAACAGATCGAGCGGGCCTTCGAAGCCGGCCACATCGACGACCAGCGAGGGGTCGCCGGTGACGCGCGAATCGTCATTCTCGGCCCACAGGCGGTCCATCGGTGCGGCCTTAGGGGCCTTGCTTTCCAATGTTTCCGCCACAGCCCTGTCACTTCCCTGTCGTTAGGCCACCGCATCGAAATAAGTGGCAAATTCCGCGCGTATCTCGGTTTCTTCAACCGTGTCGCTTTTCCTAATATAGGTCATCGCCCGCTTTGCGCGCTCCAGCGATTTGCCTTCAAGTCCCGTGGTACGCGACGCAATGCCCGCCATCTCCTCGAAAACGCCGTTGCAGTGAAGGACCAGATCGCAGCCCGCCGCAAGGATCGATGCCGCCTTTGTCGGGAAATCCCCAGAAAGTGCCTTCATCGAGGTGTCGTCGCTCATCAGCAGCCCGTCAAAGCCAATGTCGCGGCGGATAATCTCGTCGATGACCTTGCCGGACGTCGTCGCCGGGTTCTTCGGGTCGATGGCGCTATAGACCACATGCGCGGTCATTGCCATCGGCAGGTGGTTGAGCTCGCGGAACGGAGCAAAGTCATGCCGCTGCAGATCGCTGAGCGAGGCATCGACCGTCGGCAACTCGAAATGCGTGTCGGCAAAGGCCCGGCCATGGCCTGGAATATGCTTCATCACCGGCAGCACGCCGCCCGACATCAGGCCTTCGGCGGCGGCGCGGCCGAGTTCGATGACCGCGCGCGGTTCCTTGCCATAGGCACGCGCGCCAATGACGTCGCTGGCGCCCTCGATCGGCACGTCGAGCACCGGCAGGCAATCCGCCGTGATGCCGTAGCGCAGCAGGTCGAAGGCATGCAGGCGCGCCATCAGCCAGGCGGCACGGGTGCCAGCGTCATGATCGTCACGCCACAGCGCGCCAAGCGCGCCGCCGGCCGGATAGTTCGGCGCCAGCGGCGGCCGCAGGCGTTGCACCCTGCCGCCTTCCTGATCGATGAACACCAGCGCATCCGGGCGTCCGATGCAGTCGCGCATCTCGGCGACCAGATCGCGGATCTGCTCGGTCTCGCCAATGTTGCGGGCAAACAGAATGAAGGCCCACGGGCATTCATTGCGATAGAAATTGATTTCTTCGCGGGTGAGCGATTTCCCGGCACAGCCGAGGATCATGGATTTTGATTCGGTCATATCACGACACTAGGGCTTCACGCGGCCAAAGGGAATCGTCTTGGATTACATGCTGTCCAACGCCGGAAATGCTTGCACAAGCCATCTCGAGCACATGAAAAAGCCGGCGCGACCCTGGGCCGCGCCGGCTTTGAATGGTTGAACGGCGCCTAGCGCGAGACGAAGCAGTTGCCGCCGGCGGCCTTGTAGCTGGTGCACAGGTTGATGGCATCGTTGCGCGACTGGGCCGTAACGCGGACGCGGTAGAACGTGCCCTTGCCGGCGATCTCGGCCTTGACGATGTTGGCGGTGCGGCCGGCAAGCACATTACCGTAGCGGCGCTGCAGGTCTTGGTAGGTCGACTGGGCGCTTTCCACCGTCGGCTGCGACGCAACCTGCATCGACCACGAACCACCACCGGTCGCCGTCGTTGCAGGGTCGATGGACGCGACCTGATCGGGCTTGACCTCGCCGACGACATCGACCGGCTGGTCCGACGGACGCTGCGGCGCGATCGCAACCTTGGCCGGCGTGTTGGCCGATTGCGCCTTGGCCTCGGCCTTGGTCGGTTTGGCTGCCGGCTTGAGGGCCGGCTCGTCGCCCGACTGGGCTGCGGCGGGCGCCACGGTGCCGGTCTGATCGGCATCGGCCTGGGCCGACGGCGCTACATGCTGCGGCGCCGGATCGGCAGGTTCAACGGCGGCCACCTGCGGCGCGGCCGGTGCCACATCCTCGCGCGGCACCAGCGAGCCGTCCGATTTGACCACCATCGTCCTCACCTTGCGCGGCGCAACGGCGACGACATCGGTGTTGGTGCCCTTGTCGGCATCCTGCAGCACCTGCGCGATGCGATCCTCGGACTTGGGCGCCGGCGCGACAGTGGCGGCCGGCGCGGCATTGTCAGCCGGCACGGCACTTGCGGTTGGCGTGGCATTGTTGTCGGCTCCGCCGACGGCAGCACCCTGGTCAGCGGAAAGATCGGCGGCACGGGCCGGATCCTTGGCCTGCACATCCACCGGAACCTCGGTGTTGGTGACAAGCTTCTGCTGCACCGGCTCGGCAGGCTTCGCGCCCTTGACCACCGCGTCATAGACCTTGTTGTCCTGGTTCGGCACCACGGTGCCGCCTGGATTTTCCGGCTTGACCTTGATCGGCGAATTGTCGGCCTTGACGATCACCGGAGCCTCGCTGCCACCCTTGCCACCAAACGACAGGGCAAAGGCACCCAGGCCACCCGCGATCGCAACGGCACCAACAATGGCAGCGATGAACAGGCCGCGTCGGCCCGATGGCCTGCCCGCTTCCCGCTCGCCCAGACCCGGAACGGACATCGCCTCGTCCAGTTCGGGATCATAGTCGAGTTCGTCGACGGTGAAATCGTCGGCCTGCGAGACCGGCTGGCTGCCGGGCAAATTGTCGAGATCGAAGCCGGCGGCGTCGGCATAGCCCGTGTTCGTCGCGGCGCGTGCCGGCATTTCCGCCGGACGCGCCACATAGGTCCGCGCTTCCGGCTGATAGGCCGGTTTGACCCCGTCATAACCGTGCGTGGGCTCCTCATACGCCGGCGCCTGATGGCCCGGTTTGAATCCGGCGCTGTAGGATTCATCGGTATAGGAAGCGTTACTCGCCGGAGCGGCGGCAGTCGGCGCCACCTCCACCGAATTCATTTCCGTCAGCAGGCTGGCGAACTCGGCATCGAGATCGTCGTAACCAGGCGTCGCCGGCTCATCTTCCTCGAAATGCAATTCCGGAATGTCGAGATCGTCCGCCAGCGCCACGACACGCTCCGGCACATCGACCGTCTCGACGTCAGGCATTTCTTCATAGCGCGACTGTCGCGGCTGGGGCGCAGATACGGGGGCTGCATAGGGAGCAGCCGCAACCGGCTCGGGCGCGCGGTAGGAAGGCACAACGGCTACGGCCGGGGCCATTTCCGGCGCGGCAGTCCTGGCCGTGATCGAGGCGGAGGGCTGCGCGGCGAATGCCGGCTGCTGCGGAACCGGCGTCACGCGGCTCCATGACCGGCTCGGCTCCGTCGGCGCGGAGCGTTCGGCCAGCCAATCGAGGGAATCAGCCTGATCGTGCCGGGAAGCAGCCCCGTCGCGCGGTTCAAGATTCCTTGCCAAGGCGGCATCGAACGCATCGTTGTCGAAATCGACATGATCAGCGGCATCAGCGCCGAAATCCTGACCCTGGAGCTCATCGAGCAGCATGTTGTCGAGATCGCCATCAGCGGCGTGACCAGCGCTGGAGGGATGCGCATCCTCGGCCGCTTGTTCGTCGAGACCCCAGTCGAGATTGCCGACCAGATCGGCGGGTTCCTCGGCAACCCTTGCAGGCGCGGCGTACTGCTGCTGAACAGGAGCAGCAGCCGGCTGAGCCATGAAGGGCTGGGTGACGACAGGCTGTCCCACGACAGGTGGGGTTACGACAGGCTCCTTGACCGACGGCAGCGTGCGCGCGGTCATCGCGCCCAGAAGCGCGTTCAACTCGTCTTCGAGGCTCCGTTCGTCCGCCACGGGGGCCGACACCGGCTTTGCGGGCGCCATTTGCTGAACCGCGGCAGCCGACACCTCGGCAACCGGCTCCTCGGCGGGCTCGACGAACGCATCATCGAAGTTCAGGTCGAAAGCATCATCCGGGACGGCCTCGAAATCCGAAGTCCCGTCATTCGCCTCCACGGCATGGGTGGGCACCTCGTGCGCGTCCGGCTGATCAAACGCCACCGGCTCGTCCGCCTGAGCGTCAAAGTCCACATCGACATCGGCCATGGAGTGGTCGAAGTCACCCGCGAAATCCTCGTCGGAAATCGCCTGCGCTTCATTCGAGGCAGCCAATGCGGGCTCGGGATAGTCGACCGCGGTTGCAGCCGCATGGCGCTGGTCCGCCGAATGGTCGTCAAGCATCAGCTCGTCTTCGAGCGAAAGCGCAACCGCATCATCGAATTCGTGCTCGGGGGCCGGCTCGACAGCCACCGGCACTTCGGCAACGGCATGCTGGGGCTCGACGGCCTCGACCTCGACGGCATGGTCCTCGATGTGGAAATCCCGATCGAGGGACGCGGCAAGCTCGTCCTCCATCGGCAGATCGTCTTCGAACGGCGAAACGTCTTCGAGCGAACTGGCGACGGCGTTGTCGAAATCGGCGTCGAAGGCGGGTTCGACGGCTGGCGCGGCTTCCGCCACAACGGGGTCCGCATGGCTGGCGACCAGCGCCTGATCATCGACACCCGTGAAGTCCAGATGGAAATCGTCGTCGAGCGACAGCGCAAGATCATCGTCGGCCGCATGGGTCGCCGCCGTTTCGAATGCCGGCTCATGAACCTCGACAACCGGAGCGGCGACGCTTTCGTCAGCGTCGAACTCGCCCATCAGTTCCTTTTCCAGGTCGATGTCGAAATCGCCCTCTTGCGCGGGCTGACTGGCGGCAGCGGCCTGTGGCTGGGCCTGCTGCTTGACCGGCTGGCGCGGGTCGAATCCCATGATCCTGGTCAGTTCCGCGAACGGATCATCGTCAGCGATGTCGTTGTTGTCGGCTACTCTCAGCTGGGTTCTGTCTGCCATTATTGTTCCCGAACTCGCACTCATTCGGACGCCATGGACGTCGCGCAGGGTTGGCCCTTACCAGCGCAATGTGGGCAAAAGGTGACAGGTTTTTTAGTCAAACCTAACGCATTTCGGTGGGCGCGGCGGCCCCGATCAGCGTCAGGCCGGACGTCAGAACGTCCGAAACAGCCTGCACCAGCCCTAGTCTGGCATGCGTCAATTGTCGGTCGTTAACCTTAACAAAACGTAAGTCCGGATTATCCGTGCCCCGGTTCCAGTGCCCGTGGAAACTGGAAGCCAGATCATAGAGATAAAATGCCAGCCTATGCGGCTCCAGCGCAAGAGCGGCGGATTCGATCAGGCGCGGATATTCCGCGAGTTTGCGGATCAGGCCGATCTCGCCCTCGTCGGTCAGCGAAGCCGCGGCGGCGGCAAGGCTTTTGCGGTCGAAATTCGCCTCGCCCAGTTGCTCGCTTGCCTGCCGGAACACCGAATGGCAGCGCGCCGAGGCGTACTGCACATAAAACACCGGATTGTCCTTGGACTGTTCGGTCACCTTGGCGAAGTCGAAGTCGAGCGGTGCATCGTTCTTGCGGAACAGCATCATGAAGCGGACTGCGTCGCGGCCCACCTCTTCGATGACTTCCCGCGCAGTGATGAAATTCCCGGCCCTTTTTCCCATTCGGACCGGTTCGCCGTCGCGATACAATTTGACCAGATTGCAAAGCAGAACCGTGAGCTTCACCTCGTCGCCGGCAATTGCCCGCGCCAGTGCCTCCAGCCGCTTGACGTAGCCGCCATGGTCGGCGCCGAGCACATAGATCAGGTCGACGAAGCCGCGATCGACCTTGTCCTTCAGATAGGCCACGTCGGCGGCGAAATAGGTGAACGAGCCATCCGACTTGACCAGCGCGCGGTCCATGTCGTCGCCGACCGCGGTCGAGCGGAACAGCGTCTGTTCGCGGTCTTCCCAGTCGTCCGGCTTCTCGCCCTTGGGCGGCGGCAGCTTGCCCTTGTAGATATGGCCTTTCAACGTCAGGTCGTTGACCGCCGAGCGGATCTTCCTGGCATTATCGGCATGCAGCGTGCGTTCGGAGAAGAACACGTCATGATGCACGTTGAGCAGCGCCAGATCCTCGCGGATCATCGCCATCATCGCATCGATTGCGCGGTCCTTGACGATGGCTAGCGCCTCATCGTCCGGCATCTGGAGCAGACTGCGCCCGAACTCCTTCGCCAGCGCCTGGCCGAGAGGAACCAGGTAATCGCCGGGATAAAGGCCCGCCGGAATATCACCGATCTCGTCGCCAAGCGCCTCCCGATAGCGGAGGATGACAGAGCGGCCGAGCACGTCGATCTGCCCGCCGGCATCATTGATGACATATTCCTTGGTCACGTCGTAGCCGGCGAACGCCATCAGATTGGCGAGCGCGTCGCCGACAACCGCGCCCCGGCAATGGCCGACATGCATCGGGCCCGTCGGGTTGGCCGAGACATATTCGACATTGGTCTTCCGGCCGGCGCCGACCGTCGAGCGGCCGTAGTTGCGGCCCTCGCCCAGAAGCGCCGTCAGATGAGCCTGCCAGAAGCCGTCCTTGAGCCGCAGATTGACGAAGCCCGGGCCGGCGACTTCGGCGGCGGCGACATCCTCGTCGGCCTGCAGTGCCAGCGCCAGCCTTTCGGCCAGCGCGCGCGGATTCTGGCCGGTGGGCTTGGCCAGCACCATCGCCGCATTGGTCGCGAGGTCGCCATGGCTGGCATCGCGCGGCGGTTCGACGGCAATGCGCGACAGGTCGGGCGAAACGCCGTCCTTGTCTTTCAGGTCAAGCGCTTCGACAGCCTTTGTGACTCGCGCGGTGAAATCGGCGAAGATGTTCATGGGTATTGCTCTGGCGGCTTTATGGCGAATCCGGCTCGCTGGCCGGCAAAATCGCGCCCGCCCTAGCTCAAATCCGGAGTGCGGTCAAACAAACGCCTGTGTTCCTTGAGCGCGTAGGTGTCGGTCATCCCTGCCAGAAAATCGGCCACGCTGCGCGCCTTGATGCGATCTTCAGCCCGGTCAAGGCCCTCGCGCCAGCCGTCCGGCATGGCGCGCGGGTCCGCGAAATAGGCGTCGAACAGGTCCCTGACGATCTGCTCGGCACCGGCGCGTACCCGCATCACCTCCTTGTGCCGGTAGAGATGCTTGTAGAGAAAGGCCTTCAATTCCTTCTCCGCCGCGGCAATCGCGGTGGAAAAGGTCACCATCGTCTCGCCCGCCGCCCTGACCGCATCGGCGCTCCGCGGCCCGACGCGCTCAAGATTGGCGGTCGCGGAAAGGATGACATCCTCGACCATGGCGGTGATCTGCCGCCGCATCAGTTCGTGGCCGGTGCGCACGTCATCGAGCGTGGGATAGCGCTGGCGCACGCCTGCCAGGATCTTGCCCGGCAGCGAGACGGTTTCCAGCATATCCAGCGTCAGCAGCCCTGCCCGCAGGCCGTCGTCGATGTCATGGGTGTTGTAGGCGATGTCGTCGGCGATCGCCGCGCACTGCGCCTCGATGCCGGCGAACCGGTCGAGTTCGAGGTCCTGCAGCTGCGAATAATCACGGATCGCCTGCGGCACCGGCCCTTTCAGACCCTTGCCGCTGCTGTCCGTCAGCGGGCCATTGTGCTTGACCAGGCCCTCCAGCGTCTCCCAGGTCAGGTTCAACCCGTCGAATTCGGCGTAGCGCGCCTCCAGCCGTGTCACGATACGCAACGACTGCGCATTGTGGTCAAAGCCGCCCCAGGCAGCCATCTTGTCGTTCAGCGCGTCCTCGCCGGTATGGCCGAACGGCGTGTGGCCGAAATCATGCACGAGCGCCACCGCCTCGGCGAGATCCTCGTCGCCGCGCAGCGCCCGTGCCAGCGCACGTGCGATCTGCGCCACCTCGATCGAATGGGTCAGCCTTGTGCGATAATGGTCGCCCTCATGGGCGATGAAGACCTGCGTCTTGTGCTTGAGCCGCCGAAACGCTGTCGAATGGATGATGCGGTCACGGTCGCGCTGGAACGGCGTGCGGGTCGGGCTTTCGACCTCGTCGAACAGCCGGCCGCGCGAGCGCGCCGGATCGGTGGCATAGGCCGCACGTGGCCGATAGCCGAATCCGATGTCGCCCAACTCGTTGGTCATGGTCGATGCCGCAGGTTGACTGGTCTAGTTGACTTGGCCGCTCGCGCTTCATACCTATCATGTGAAACCGAAAGCAAGGTGACGCCCATGGGCGCTGATGCCAAGACTGCCATGAAAGTCGACATGACCGACTCCGCCGCCAAGCGGATCGCGAAAATCGTCTCGGGCGAGGCCGGCAAGACGGCGCTGCGCGTTTCCGTCGAAGGCGGCGGCTGCTCCGGCTTTTCCTACAAGTTCGACCTTGTCGACACCCGCAACGACGATGACGTCGCCATCGAGAAGGACGGCGCCACCGTTCTGATCGACGATTTGTCGCTGGTCTATATGGGCGGCTCGGTGATCGACTTCGTCGACGATCTGATGGGCCAGTCCTTCCAGATCCGCAATCCGAATGCGGTCGCCTCCTGCGGCTGCGGCACCAGTTTCTCCATCTAGCGGCATGCCTGCCATAGGTGCGGTCCGTCAGGTCGCCCTGTCGGCCGGACGCGATCTTGATTCGACGCTCGCCTTCTGGCGCGACGTGCTCGGCATGGGCGTTCACGCCCGCTACGATCCTCCCGGCATCGCCTTCATCATGGCCGGCGACGTGCGCCTGCTGTTTACCGACGGCGTTCCGGCCGGGACGGTCTATCTCGACATTAGGGGCGTGGAAACTTTCCACGCCGAGGCGAAAGCCGCGGGCGTTCCCTTCACCGCGCCGCCGGCACTTGTCCATCGCGATGCCGAAGGCACCTTCGGCCCGGCTGGGGAAAGCGAATGGATGGCCTTTCTAAAGGACCCGGCAGGCAATACGATCGGCCTTATCGAACGCCTTCCGCCGAAACACCCCTGAGGTTGCCATGAAAATCGTCACCTGGAACATCAATGGCGTTCGCGCTCGCATCGGCAACCTCACCCATTGGCTGACCGAGAGCGCGCCCGACATCGTCTGCCTGCAGGAGATCAAGACGGTCGACGAGCAGTTTCCGCGTGCTGAGATCGAGGCGCTGGGCTACAACGTCGAAACCCATGGCCAGAAGGGTTTCAATGGCGTGGCGCTGCTGTCGAAGCTGCGCTTTGACGAAGTCAATCGCGGCTTGCCGGGTGACGACACCGACGAGCAGGCACGGTTCATCGAAGGCGTGTTCTCGACCGACAAGGGCGCGTTGCGCGTCGCCTCGCTCTATCTGCCGAACGGCAATCCAATCGACGACGATAAGAAATTTCCCTACAAACTGTCCTGGATGGCGCGGCTGGAACGCTGGGCCGAAGAGCGGCTGAGACTTGAGGAAGCGCTGGTGCTGGCCGGCGACTACAACGTCATTCCCGAGCCGATCGACGCGCGCTTTCCGGAGAACTGGCTGGGCGACGCGCTGTTCCAGCCGCAGACCCGGCAGGCCTTCCGGCGGCTGCTCAACCTCGGTTTCACCGAGGCGGTGCGCGCGGTCACCGATGCACCCGACACCTACACCTTCTGGGACTATCAGGCCGGCGCCTGGCAGAAGAACAACGGCATCCGCATCGACCATCTGCTGTTGTCGCCGGAAGCCGCCAACCGGTTCTCGTCGGCCTCGATCGAAAAGCATGTGCGTGCCTGGGAAAAGCCCTCCGATCACGTGCCGGTGGCGATCGATCTCGCCTTGCTGCCGGCCTGACAGCCGCTTCTCGCGGACCTTCTATCGCCACATTCCGGCGCATGATGGAAAATTCATCATGGCGCCGGGGATTCCATGACCACGCGAAGTCTACTTTGTCCGATCGGTCTGGCACTGGCCATGGCCGCTCCCGCGACGGCACTTGCCGATCAGGAATGCCTGGCCAATGGAAAGTCGTACCAGGTCGGCCAGGTCGCTTGCCTTACTGTTGCCGGCCAAAGCCACCTCGCCCGTTGCGATATGGTGCTCAATAACACATCCTGGACGAAAATCGGCGATACCTGCCCCGCCAACACCATGGCTCCGCATCTGCATGTGACGCCGATTTCGACACCCGCGCCGAGCATGGTGCCGACCGAACCCACCGAGAACTGATTTTCTCATCAGGCTATCGACCTCGCCGCCGACTATTTTCATCGTTATGTCTTATGTTAAAGACGCGGACCTCGGTTCGGTACAAGGTGCGCCAGTCAGCGGCCAGTTAAATGGGCTCCGCTGCTTGGGAGCGACCATCGCACTCTCGCCCTTACCGGAGCGCAGAGATGTTTGGACAAGACAGCAGCCAAATTCTGTATCCCGAGGATATCGACCGCCTTTGCGCCGTGTTTGAGGCTGTGTGTGACCGTTACCGGATTTTGCCGGATTCCGAAGCCGCTCTCGACCTAGCCGCGGATTTGGTGCGCTTGTTCCAGTCCGGCATGGCAGGCGAAACGGCCCTCAGAATTGCGGCGGAGGCGCGCCTCACGGAACCCTATCGTCTCGCGGGCTGATCTGGCGTCGGCTGCTGGTGACTTCCATGATCACCGCCCGCCGTTCAGCCTCGACCTGGGCGACGTTGACCAACGTGTCTATGTCCAGCATCTCATGAAGGTGACCGGATTGCACAACCATGTTTCGAACGGTTTTCAGCATTTCGCTGGTGGCTCGAAGCGTCGCGGCGAGCGTAGGCATGTCAGTCATTTGCTACTCCCGGAGAAATCTCGCGTGGAGACAAACACTCAACCAGACATAGTGTTCCCCAGCAAAATTCGACCGCCGGTTTATTGATTATCGGCCATCGCTAATTTCACAATTCAGCCGCAACCGCTTGCGCAGCCGTGCCGCATTCTATTCGCCAAAATTGGCTCTGATATTTATCAGCCCGCGACGAAGCCAGGTCCGCATCGTGTTTATCGGCACGTCATGACGCTCGGCCAATTGCGCGTAAGAGAGGCCCTCGATGTAAGCGCCTCGCACGGCTTCCGCCTTTTCCCTTCCCAGTGCATCGATGCATCGATGCACGCGCTTCGTATCGTCGGCTGCGATTAGCAAAGCTTCGGCCAAAGGGGTCGGATCGGCGACATCGTCCGCGGCAGCGAGGTCGGCGGTAGCTGGCCGGCGCGACCGGACCCGATCTATCGCATGATTGCGAGCGATTGCCGCAAGCCATGAGATGGGGCTGAGCTCCGAAATCACGAAGCGGTCTGCTTTGGACCAGATCTTGACGTAAACCTCCTGCAACGCCTCCTCCGCTTCGCACCGATGACCAAGTATCCCCAGGCAAATTCCGAATAGTTTCCCGCTCGTATGCCGATAGAGAAGATCGAACGCGGCGCGGTCTTGCATGCTCGTCCGCAGGATCAGCCTTGATATGTCATCACGATTCATCACGAGAATCGCTCGAGCTCGACCGGAGGTGAAACAACCTTGGATCCGCGTCCGCCGCAAAAATCGCTTGGAAATGCCGAGTTTGGAATATTCCTTACAGAAGATCTCCAGTGGTCATCGATTTTAGAGAGAGAGACTCCATCGAAGTCCGAGATACTTTCCCAATACCGCCCACTCTGGACAAAATAGCCAAGCTCACTTTCGAGCCTGATGGCGTTCTCCATCGACGTATCGTCGATCGCCGATCTGAACTTCGCCCTGATGGCATTGATACGGGCGGAGGTAAGCCGCTCGATTAAAGGCAGCGTCACGCGCGGTAGGGCAAGACGCGTTACCGGAAGCTCAGACAGGTTGAGGCACAGCGTTCCGTGACGCAGGGCTTGGGCGAACAGCCTTGCCGACTTCGCCTTCAGATCCCTCAGCGTTACGTCGTTTCTCAGCGGATCTGCTGTACCAACCCCATAGAAGTGCGTAGGCGCGTTCGCGGGATACACCATATCGCAGCCTAAAAAGGCTATGATGTCGGGCTTCAGCGCCTTCAGCGCCCAGTAGCCCGCGGTAAATGCCATTGTCCCGCCGGCGTAGACGAATCCACCGAACAGGTTCTGCGCGGGCACGAACTCGGCGGATGTTATGATCGATGCAAACCGCGGGCTCCGGCTATCCGGCAACCGTCCCTCGGGAAAATCGTCTGGGTGGATCAGATAGTCCCAATCGGGCCGCACGGCCCAGGCGTTGTTTATGGCGACGACCTCGGTGAATGCCGAGCGATCCCAGTCCCTGGCCCTGACCGCGTCGGGCGCGCTGCCGATTATCAGCGAGATCTTAGGCATCTCAGGCGGGCTCCTGACTGCTGGTCGCTTGCGAAGCGATTGATTTGTTCTGGTTACGGCCCAAGACCCGAATTGGATCACTGCCGATCAAACGAACAAAAATCATTTTGCCTGGGGAATGTGATCCGAACCCGAGCCCAGTTCGTAAACAGACCAACAACCCAAAGAGCTGCCTGGTCAGCCGGAGCAAGTTTGAGCGTATACTGCAAGGCGATGGTTGAATTCGATCCAGCCTGGTTAATCACTCGCGTTGCGGCAACCCAGGATCGGGATGCTTTCGTGAGCCTATTCGAACACTACGCGCCACGCGTGAAATCCATGATGATCCGACGCGGCGCAAGCCCCGACCGTGCGGAAGACCTCGCGCAGGAAGCCCTGCTCAGGCTCTGGCGAAATGCCAGCCAGTTCGACCCCGGACGCGCTACGGCATCGAGCTGGGTCTATGCCATCGCGCGCAATGTAGGCATCGATCTCGGCCGTCGTGACCTTCGAGCCGCCAGATGGTTGGAAGACGAAGCCGTTCAGGAAGAGGCAGATCCGGACGAGCCAGAAGGGCAGCTTCTCGCGGCCGAGCGCGAAGACCTGGTCAGGACCTCGATCGCAACGCTGCCCAGCGACCAATTGCGCGTTGTCCGATTGTCGTTTTTCGACGGCTTGGCGCATGCCGAGATCGCCAAACTGCTTGGAATACCGCTCGGCACCGTAAAGTCGCGGATGAGGCTGGCTCTGCATCGATTGAGAGGGAAGCTTGGTGAGCTGAGATGACGAACGACATTACCCACCATCCGAGCGACGAGACTCTGGCCGCCTTCGCCTCCGGCACGCTTGATGAAGCGCGTAGCCTGGTCGTCTCGATCCATCGATCCTTGTGCGCCGCCTGTGGCCACGCGGTCGATCAATATGAAGCGATCGGTGGAGCGCTGCTTGAGCAGGCATCGCCAGTGTCGATGAGGCCCGGCGCGCTCCAGGCGGCGCTGGGATCGATCGGTACGAGCGCCCAGGGCGCGGAGATTGCATCCGAGCAGCCGCTCGACCGTCATAAATTGGGTCCATGGCGCCGGGTGTGGCCCGGTCTGCAGCAACGCGCCGTCTCCGTCGCCGGCCCTTCCGACATCAAGGTCTTCATGCTGAAGGCGGCACCCGGAATCAGACTTCCGCACCACAAGCATACCGGTGACGAATGGACGTGTGTGCTGGAGGGCGCTTTTGAACACCAATTCGGCCGTTACGGTCCTGGCGACTTCGACGAGGCGGACGAGACCGTCGACCACAAACCACGCATTTGCAGTGACGTGCCCTGCGTCTGCATAGTCGCGCTTCAAGGAAGCATCAGGCTTCAAAGCTTTTTGGGCCGGTTGATACAGCCAGTCCTCAGGCTCTGATCGCCGCAGGGAGCGCGGCAATCGTTACCGTTCGCGGCCTGATGCACGTCGCCCAGAACTGTGCAGCGGTTCTGGGACAACGACATGCATCAAAACAAAGACTTTAAAGCGCGTCGCCTGAATCGGCTTCAGCGCGACGCGCTTTAAATGCCGTGACCCGGCCTTTGTCGCATCGAACGCAATCGCCACGTTACCGACGAAAGAATCGAAGCAAGGATCACGAGAATAGGGTGCGGGCGTGCCGCAACGGCGCTCGACAGCTTACCGGGCAGAACAGTAGGACCCAGGTGTCCGGACTGCACCAGAAACAGCACCTTCTGATCGGTCGTCATGCCATTTCCTTCTGCCACCTCTCGAAGTTGCGGATCGCTGAACATGACCATGAGGACACCATTGAGAACTCGATGTTACATAACGTGATCGAGCCTCACGCGTTCCAATCATTTGTGATCTCAGGCAAAGATGTTCGCCAACGTGAACGGAGGGCGCGAAAGGTCGCTACCTCGAGCCAAGACGCGGTCAGCCGCTATTGGTCGGCGTTGGCGGTGCCCTTGGTCAGGATGTCGTCGGCCAGCGAAATCGCCGTGCGCCGGTCGGCTTCGCCGGCGGCGGCGAAGGCCTCTTCTTGCATGCCGCGAATCCAGGGCTGATCGGTCGGCGACGCGCGTTCGAGCGCCGCGGTCATCATTGCCAGGCCGCGAACGATCTTTCCGCTCTGGAACAGGAGATGACCAAGCGTCGCCTGCGCTCCGGCATGACCCTTCTCGGCGGCGAGTTGGAACCAGCGCCCGGCCTGCTTGACGCTGGCCTTCACGCCGCCCTCGCCTTTCAGGAACATCTGCCCCATCTCGAACTGGGCGTTCGGGTTGCGGTAGTTGGCGGCGGCGCGCATGTAGTACTCCTGGGCCGCCACCTCGTTCTCGGTGACCGGACTGCCAGGAATGCCCTTGCGCAGATAATCGCCGAGCGCCACCAGCGCGTCCGAGACGTAGCTTTCCTCGGGCGAACCGGGCTCGACATCCTGGTCGACGATCTCGGAGAAGAACTTGAACGCCTCATAGTCGTCGCGCGCCACGCCGTCGCCCTCGGCATACATGCGGGCAAGCTTCCAGGTGGCGCCGATCTGGCCGTTTTCGGCGGCGTATTTATAGGCCTCAGCGGCCTGTTCCTTGTGGCCGTTCTTGTAGGCGGAGAACCCGAACTGGAACACTGCCCAGGGGCTGGACTGCGGCTTCACGCCGGTCTTGTCGTCGAACACCTTGTCGTCGAAGGCCAAAGCCTGGCCCACGGCGCCAAAGATCGCAAACGCGACCAGTGCCGGCAGCACAGATGACCTCAAAAACTCTGGTGTTGACCTCAACAACTCAGATATCCGCATAGCAGTGTGTTTCGTTCGCACCGCCCGGATGGGTAACCGCGCCGTCGCGGGCTGACCCGACCGTCTGTGCGTATTTCCAGATCGCGCCCGACTGGTAGTCGGTCGTGCGCGCCTTCCAAGTCTTGGCTCGCGCCGCCAGTTCACTGTCGGACAGCGCCACTTCGATCGTGCCATTCACCGCATCGATCGAAATCACGTCACCATCTCGGATGAGACCGATCGGACCGCCCACGGCTGCTTCCGGCCCGACATGGCCAATGCAGAAGCCGCGCGTCGCGCCCGAGAAGCGGCCGTCGGTGATCAGCGCCACCTTGCCGCCCATGCCCTGGCCGTAGAGTGCCGCCGTCGTCGACAGCATCTCGCGCATGCCAGGACCGCCGCGCGGCCCTTCGTAGCGAATGACGAGAACCTCGCCTTCCCTGTAGTTGCGATGCGTCACCGCCTCGAAACATTCCTCTTCCGAATCGAAGCAGCGTGCCCGGCCGGAGAATTTCAACTCCGCCATGCCCGCGACCTTCACGATCGCACCTTCAGGGGCGAGGTTTCCCTTCAACCCCACGACACCGCCGGTTTGGGTAATTGGTTTGCTGGCCGGGCGGACCACGTCTTGATGCTCATTCCAGGCAACGTGCTGCATGTTTTCGGCCAAAGTACGGCCAGTCACCGTCAAGCAGTCGCCATGCAGGTAACCATGGTCGAGCAGTGTCTTCATCAGCAACGGAATGCCGCCGGCCTCGAACATGTCCTTGGCGACATATTTGCCGCCCGGCTTGAGGTCAGCGATGTAAGGCGTCTTCTCGAAGATTTTCGCCACGTCGAAGAGATCGAACTTTATCCCGGCCTCATGGGCGATCGCCGGCAGATGCAGCGCCGCATTGGTCGAGCCGCCGGTGGCCGAGACCACGGTCGCCGCGTTCTCCAGCGCCTTCAGCGTGACGATGTCACGCGGCCGGATGTTTTTGGCGATCAGCTCCATGATCTTTTCGCCGGAGGCGAAATTGAACCGGTCGCGCATTTCGTAAGGCGCCGGCGCACCGCAGGAATAGGGTAGCGCCAGACCAATCGCCTCGGCGACGGTGGCCATGGTGTTGGCGGTGAACTGGGCGCCGCAGGACCCGGCCGACGGGCACGCCGCCTGCTCGATTTCCAGCAGTTCGGCATCGCCGATCGTGCCCACCGAATGCTGGCCGACCGCTTCGAACACATCCTGCACGGTTATCTGGCGGCCGCGATAGCTGCCTGGCAGGATGGAGCCGCCATAGATGAAGATCGACGGCACGTTGAGGCGCACCATGGCCATCATCATGCCGGGCAGCGACTTGTCGCAGCCGGCGAGACCGACCAACGCATCGTAGCAATGGCCGCGCATGGTGAGCTCGACCGAATCGGCAATGACTTCGCGCGATACCAGCGACGACTTCATGCCCTGGTGGCCCATGGCAATGCCGTCGGTGACGGTGATGGTGCAGAATTCGCGCGGCGTGCCGTTGGCAGCGGCCACGCCCTTCTTGACCACCTGCGCCTGGCGCATCAGCGAGATGTTGCAAGGTGCGGCCTCGTTCCAGCAGGAAGCGACGCCGACCAGCGGCTGCGCGATCTCGGCGGCGGAAAGCCCCATCGCATAGAGATAGGACCGGTGCGGCGCACGCGCCGGACCGACAGTCACATAGCGGCTAGGGAGCTTAGCCTTTGAGATGACCTTGGCGTCCATTCTCTTCCTTGCCGCGGGCGGTGCGGCCTTGTCCCATCGCCGAGCCTTTTGGCGCGTGTCCCGAGACCTTTTCGAGGTGCGCCGGGTTTATGGCGGGAAATGGGCAATTTCCTCGGCCTGACTTCTAGCGCAGGGGTTGTTCAGAAAGTGTTGCCGAAACGTCACAATCGCACGAGGCGGCCGCACTGCAGCTTATATGCAACGCAGCTTGAATGACGGGAGCATCGGCGATGCCGGCGCAAACGAAAAAGGCCGGGCGATGCCCGGCCTTTCTCTTTTAATTTCAGCCAGTTACCATTTGACCTTGAATGAAGTCGAAAGTGCCGTGACAAGGTCATTGCCGAAGTCGGCGGTATAGCCATTATCGTAGGTTAGGCCATCCGCCGAGCTCACGGCCGTATGTATCGATCCGCCGGTAAGCACGCCGATCGCTCCACCGACACGGAGTTCAATGTTCTGAGTTGGCGTATAGGCCACGCCACCGCTGAGGGTCCAAGTATCGGTCTGAGCGCTCAGGCCGGTCGACGTTCCACGATCCCAGGTGATAATCGCCGCACCGCTCCACTGATCGTTGAATTTATGGCCGATACCGCCCGAAACCGTCCAGCCATCGCGATAGAGCAAATCAAGCGAAGTAAGCCGCAGTGGGCTTGTTGTGGTGCAGGAAGGCGTGCCGCTGGGGCAAAAGGGAATGCTCTGCAACTCGCTCCAATTCATCCACTTTATGGATCCGAATGCCAGCCAGCCGGGAGCTATGCCTGACTGAAGCTTGAGCTCCAAAGAATCTGGAACCTCCGACGAACCACTAACGTTCGTCACCTTGCCCAAAAACGGATTTAGAGGATTGAGGGCCGAAGGCACCTGAGTCAGATCGAGCGTTCCGTCCAAACTGTCGAGCTTAACCGCCGAATTATAGACCAGGCTGGCGCGCAGGGCGATGTCCGGAATCTCATAGGCAACGCCGGCTCGCCAACCCCATCCATCGCCCTGAAGGTCAAGCCGTCCTATGCCCGCGCCGGGAATGGGAGCCACCAATTGTTCTTTGAAGCCAGAAACATCCTCGTGGAACACGCCGCCGATGAAACGAAGCTGTCCCTTGCCAACATCCATCTTGTAGGAGCAGGTTCCACCCACAGCCTCGCTCTTCACCTGCGTGTTAACATTGCTGTTCGCGCCGGCCCAGTTACGACCCGGGTTGCTGGACGCACCTATCGGTTGGCCATAGTCGACGAGGCAGTCGACGGGGCCCATGCCCGCCTTGATACCGACGCTCGGCACCCAATAGCTTTCGGTATCGCGAGCACTATCGGAGAAACCCGGAATGAGGTTGAGGGGCCCGTCAGACGGGTCAGTGTCCTTCACATTCTTGAGATTGCGTTGCGGCATCACATAGGTGCCTGTGACCTCACCCGTAACTGGCGCTGGATCAAACAGCAGATCGATGTCGTAGCCGCCGCGCTCCAAGCCGCCTGCCTGCGCCGTTCCGACTACAGCCGGCGTCCCGATCAAAGCCAGCGAAAAGCACCCCGCCCCCAGCAGTGCTTTCAGACGCAAATTGTTCATGGATGTCCTCCCCGAATAACTAGTGCATCAAGCTAGAACCAATTCAGGTTAACGGCGCAACAACGAATTCCCGAAGCGTACATGTACACGCTTGCCAAACGCATTTTCGACAAAATGCAGATGGCCACGACGGACCCGAAAAACGGTCCGAGCCGCGCTCATCCGACCAGAAAATCAAGGAAAGCGGCCTCAAATGGATCGAAAACGGCCACTTTTAGGGGTCTTTCGGCCTGATTGTTACATTAAGGCAACAATGGGGCTAAAACTTCCGTTTACGTCAACATTAACGCAACGGAATGCCCGTTTTCGAGGCAAAACGATCACCATTTTAGACGACGCTAAAGCCCATCGAATCTACCTCTCAACCGGCGTCGCGAACCCTGATCAACGCCACCGAAAGCTTATCCTGCGCGTCGCGGTATTCGGCGAGCTTTTCGCGCTCGGCATCGACGATCTCGGCTGGCGCGCTGGCGACGAATCTTTCATTCGACAGCTTCTTGTGCAGGCGCGCGATTTCCTCGGTGACCTTGGCCAGTTCCTTCTGCAGCCGCGCAGCCTCGGCGGCGATGTCGATGAGGTTGCCGAGCGGCAGGCAGATCGTCGCCTCGTTGAGCACGATCTGCGCCGAGCCCTTGGGCGCCGCGTCGGCCAATGAGATGTCGCCGACGCGCGCCAGCCGCTTGATGGCGGACTCTTCGCGAACCAGCCGCTCGCGCGTGACATCGTTGGCGCCGACCACTACCAATGGCGCGATCGCCCCCGGCGGCACGTTCATCTCCGAGCGCACCGAACGGATGCCGGAGACGAGGTCGACCAGCCAGTTGATATCGGCGGCCGCACCCGCGTCCTCGAAGTCCGGCGCCGGCCATGCGGCGTGGCAAAGCAGCGAGGAGCGCTCCTTGCCCTCGCCCGCCGTCTGCGCCCACAGCTCCTCCGTCATGAACGGCATCATTGGATGCAGAAGCTTGTAGACCTCGTCGAGCACGAAGGCGACGCAGGCGCGGCTCTCGGCCTTGGCCACCTCGTCCGTGCCGATGAACACCGGCTTCAGGAGCTCCAGGTACCAGTCGCAGAACAGGTTCCAGACGAAGCGGTAGGCAGCACCGGCTGCCTCGTTGAAGCGGTACGAGGTGATGCCGTCGGTGATCTGGCGCGTGGCGCGCGTCAGTTCGGTCAGGATCCAGCGGTTGACGGCAAGCTTGGCATCGTTCAGCCAGAAATCGTCATTGCGGGCGACTTCGTTCATCTCGGCGAAGCGCGTCGCGTTCCACAACTTGGTACCGAAATTGCGATATCCGGCGATGCGCGCCGGGTCGAGCTTCACGTCGCGCCCCTGTGCCGCCATCACCGTCAGCGTGAAGCGCAGCGCATCGGCGCCAAACTCGTCGATCAGGTCGAGCGGGTCGATGACGTTGCCTTTCGACTTCGACATCTTCTGCCCGTTCTTGTCGCGCACCAGCGCATGCACATAGACGGTGTGGAACGGCTCCTCGTCCATGAAATGCAGGCCCATCATCATCATGCGGGCAACCCAGAAGAAGATGATGTCGAAGCCGGTCACCAGCACGTCGGTCTGGTAATAGGTCTTCAGCTCCGGCGTCTGGTCCGGCCAGCCCAAAGTCGAGAACGGCCACAGCGCCGAGGAGAACCAGGTGTCGAGCACATCCTCGTCACGGGTCAGAATCTCGCCCGGCTTGAAGTTTTCCAGCTTGTCCTCGACCCAGGCCTTCCATGGCCCTTCCAGCGCCAGATAATATTCGATCGCCGCGCCCAGCGCCTCTTCCTCTGTCTTCTCGACGAAGACGCGCCCGTCCGGTCCGTACCAGGCCGGAATCTGATGTCCCCACCACAGCTGGCGCGAGATGCACCAGGGCTGGATATTCTCCATCCAGTCGAAATAGGTCTTTTCCCAGTTCTTCGGCACGAAATTCGTGCGGCCTTCGCGCACCGAGGCGATTGCCGGTTTGGCGAGTTCCGCTGCATTGGCATACCACTGCTCGGTCAGGAACGGCTCGATCGGCACGCCGCCGCGATCGCCATGCGGCACCGCGTGGCGATGCGGCTCGATCTTTTCGAGGAAGCCGCCGGCCTCCATCAGCTCGACGATCTTCTTGCGCGCGACGAAACGGAAGAGCCCGTCGAGCTCGTCCCAGACAGCCTGGCGTTCCGTCGTCACGTCGAGGCCGGCGAGGAAATCCTCGTTGTCCTTCAACTTGATCGCGGCTTCGACGGTCAGAATGTTAATCGCCGGAAGTTTGTGGCGCTTGCCGACCTCGAAATCGTTGAAATCATGCGCCGGCGTGATCTTGACCGCGCCCGAACCCTTTTCGGGGTCGGAATACTCATCCGCCACGACAGGTATCTTGCGGCCGACGATCGGCAGCACGACGTTCTTGCCGACCAGGTGCCGGTACCGTTCGTCGTCCGGATGCACGGCGACGGCGGTGTCGCCCAGCATCGTTTCCGGGCGCGTCGTCGCCACGGTGATGAAGGTTTTTGGATTTTCCGGATCGAAGGTCTCGCCCTCGATCGGATAGCGGAAGTGCCAGAGGTTGCCATTGACCTCCTGCTGCTCGACCTCGAGATCGGAGATCGCGGTCAACAGCTTCGGATCCCAGTTCACAAGGCGCTTGTCCTTGTAGATCAGGCCTTCCTTGTAGAGGGTGACGAAGACTTCGAGCACGGCCTTGGACAGGCCTTCATCCATGGTGAAGCGTTCGCGCGACCAGTCGGCCGAGGCGCCGAGGCGCTTCAGCTGGTTGAAGATGGCGCCACCGGATTCGGCCTTCCACTCCCACACCTTCTCGATGAACTGTTCGCGCGTGAGATCGCGGCGGTGGATCTGCTTTTCCATGAGCTGGCGCTCGACCACCATCTGCGTGGCGATGCCGGCATGATCCATGCCTGGCTGCCACAGCACGTTCTTGCCGCGCATGCGCTCGAAGCGGACCAGAATGTCCTGCAGCGTGTTGTTGAGGGCATGGCCCATATGCAATGAGCCGGTGACGTTCGGCGGCGGGATGACGATGGTGAAGGCCTCGGCCCCTTCCTCCGCCCCGGCACCGGCGCGAAACGCGTCGGCCTCCTCCCACACTTTGGCAATCTTCGGCTCGACGGTCTTGGCGTCGTAGGTCTTTTCAAGCATGGGAAAATGGTCCGCGCTGTCGGGATTTTTGCTGGTTCGGTGTAAATCGGAAGGTCTTCGCCAAGTCAACCGCAAGCGCCGGCCCGGCTCATGAGAACCAGATAGGCGTGGCACTGTCCATTTCAACGGCATTGCGCCTGAGCCGTGGGGTGCCCGCGCCTTCATCGTCAGCGATCCCGACGGCAATCTGATCGCGTTCCCGACATCGGCCGAAAGCCGAGCCCAAAAAAAGCGCCACGCGAGGGCGGCGCTTCGATCCGGAATCAGTCGAGAGGCTTACTGCGCGCCGCGCGCGACGCGCTCGATTTCCTCGCGCACCAGGCGCTCGACCAGCGTCGGCAGATTGTTGTCCAGCCAGTCCTGCAGCATCGGCCGCAGCATCTCCTCGGCCATCTCGTCGAACGTCTTCTTGCTGCGGCTGGCAAAAGCATCTGATAGCTCACCGAAAGCGGCGGCGACCTGCCGGCCCGTGTGTTCGGAAAGAATTGCCGGACGAGCCGAAGGCGCTTCGCTTGCCGCCGCAGGTGCCTGCGCAGCGCCTGCCGGAGCATCGCTTGACGAAGGCTGCTCAATCGCAGCCTCCACCACCAGCTCACCGGTCGGCTCCTCGGGCTGGGCGACCGGCTTGCGGATGCCCGGTATCGCTTTTGCCTGCTCTCCGACCGCCGCGATCTCGCGCCGCCAATCGGCAACGATGCTATCGCTCGTCGCAACGGCCTGCGGAGTCCCTGCCTGCGGCACCATTGGCGTGTCGATGCTGGCGGCCGGCGCCGGCTCGGCGGCGACCCTCGCACTAACCTCGGCAAGCGTCATCGACGGCTTGACCGGCACGGGATCGGCGCGCAACTGCTCGTCCATGCGCGCGATCGCCGGCTCGGGCGACGGCGTCTGGGGGTCAGCGATCGCGACCGGCTTTCCGACTTCGGGGACGGCATGCAACTCGGCGCGAAACGCATCGACATCGGCGGCGGCAGCCTCGCTCGGCGACGGCTCCAGATCCTGCCGCAGCTCTTCGGCCTCGCCCGGCTGCTTGCGACCGTTGTCGCTGTCCTCGATGATCCTCCTGATGGAAGCCAGTATCTCTTCCATTGAAGGTTCGCGCTGTGCGCTGCTCGCCGTGGCCATCGTCACATCCGCCGCCTTTGTGACCCCTGTGGACTTCCCCTCCGGCAGAAGCCGGATTCGAATCATGGCGCCAGCGTAACCGACGGAACGCCGCCCGAGAATCCCCAATCTGGGGACATGTGGGATTTCAACAGATTAGAGCACGAAATCGAAGCAGGACCGGTTTTCAGGAAAGGTCTCGCTCCACAGGGTCGGCTGCGCCTAGCGGCCGTCCGGCGTGCGCACGCCGATCCACTTGTCCTTGACGGCGTTGTAGTGCTCTTCGGGCTTGTACTTGGTCACCGGCAAGCCGAGCCGGTCGATCGACAGGCGCCCCACCGCCGACAGGATGGCATAGCTCGCCACCACCACATCGTGTTCGGAATTGGCCTGGTTGATCTTGGCGGTGATGACGGTGGCCTGGGCGTTGAGCACGTCGAGCGTGGTGCGCTGGCCGACATTGCGCTCTTCGATGACGCCGTTCAGTGCCAGCTGCGCCGCGTCGATCACCTGCTTGTTGGCGGAAACGCTCTGTTGCGCGGCAGTGTATTGCGACCATGCCGTCGCGACGGCCTGGCGCACTTGGTCGCGGCTGACATCGACCTGGATGCGGGCCTGGCCAAGCGATTCCTTGCTCTGCCGCACGACCGCCGAGGTCCGCCCACCCGAATAGATCGGGATGGTCAGGGTCGCGCCGATATTGGCCGAAGTCGAATTGCCGTTCGTTCCGACATTCGGATTGCGATTGAGATAGTCGTCCGAGATGCCGGCCGAGGCGGAAAGCTGCGGCAACAGCGCGCCTTCCGCCGACTTCACCGAAAACGCCGCCGCGTCGACCAGATGCTGGGTGGCGAGAATGGCCGGATGTTCGGCCGAGCCGATGGCAATCGCCGAATTGAGGCTCGACGGCAACAGCTTCGCCAGCGGCGCGGCGGGCTTGAGCTTGCCCGGCTCGTCGCCGACCACCTGGTGATAGGTTGCGGCGCTGGCCAATGCCTGCGCGCGGGCGGCGCTTAGCGAGGCGACGGCTGAGGCGCGCGACGCATCGGCCTGCGCGACATCCGTACGGGTGCCCTCGCCAACCTCGAAACGCGAGCGGGCGGCGCGCGCCTGCTCGGTCAGGAACTGCAGGTTCTGTTCGGTCAGCACCGCGATCTGCCGGTCGCGAATCACGTCCATATAGGCGGTCGCGGCATTGAAAAGGGTGTTCTCCTCGGTGTTGCGCAGGCTTTCGACCGACGCCTTCACCTGGGATTCCGCTGCCGCCACATTGTTCCTGGTCTGAAAACCATCGAACAGGGTCTGGTTGATGACAATGCCGACACTGGCCGAGCCTGTCTTGTTGTTGGCGCCGCTGGCGCGCGTGTTCACATAATTCGCGTCGGCGGATCCGGTGATGGTTGGGCGCCAACCCGACTTGGCAATGGCCACGCCTTCATCGGTGACGCGCACGCCGGCGCGGGAAGCATTCAGCGACGAATTGTACTGATAAGCCTTGGCGAGCGCGCCCGTGATGGTTTCCGCCGTGGCGGTCAGTGGGGACAGCGCGGTCGCGGAAACGAGGACGGCGGCAAAAAGTGACTTGGATACAGACGGCACGGGTATATCCCTCATTCGTTTTCCATGGGAACCGCGCCGCGCCAGCTTCTCGTCAGAGTAGCCGGAGTGGCGTGTTATGTTCCCTGTCGCTCGGTCCCAAAGTGCCCCCAGTCTGGAATCCGCAACGATTGTTCAAATGCAAGCGACCATGACAAAGCCTTTGCTGCAAGGCCAAATCATTCAGAATTCGAAAGCATGCTCACGTTCGAACCCGGGTAGTGGCTTAATTGCCGCATTAAATGCCCGTCTACCGGTTACAACCCCCCCAGCCTTGAAAAAAAGTCGCGCCACGCCGGAATTGCCCTGCCCTTCGACCGCGACGAGTCGGCCGCCCTCGGCGAGCTGGTCGAGCAGCGGCGCCGGCACTTTCTCGACACTGCCGCCGATGAAGATGACGTCATAGGGCGTCTTGGCCGCATGACCTTGCGCCAGCGCGCCCTGGACCACGGTCACATTGCCGCAGCCCAGGCCGGAAAGGGTCAACGCCGCGGTTTGCGCCAGTACCGAATCGCTCTCGAGCGCCACGACGGACCGTGCCAGCCGCGACAGGATGGCCGAGGCGTAGCCGGTGCCGCAGCCGACATCGAGCGCCGAATCTGTCGGGTTGATCTCGGCCAGTTGCATCAGTTTGGCCAGCGGCGAAGCTTCCATGAGATAGCGGGCGCCATTGGTGCCGTCGGCTATGCGGATGTCCTCGTCGATGTAGGCAAGATCTCGTTGGCGGTCGCCGACGAAAACCTCGCGCGGGACGGTAAGCATGGCTTCAAGCAGCGGGGCGCTGGTCACATCGGTGGTGCGAACCTGACCATCGACCATCTTGACGCGAAGCTCGGCAAAATCAGCGCTCATGTCCCAACCAATCAGTTTGCCGCGCCAGAACCGCGGCTCATTTCGATCGGAACGTCAGGCTCCGGCGCTGGAGCGCGCGGGAGCCCGGGCATTGGAGGCCTCGCCCGGAATCGAACCGGGGTGCAAGGATTTGCAGTCCTCTGCGTAACCACTCCGCCACGAGGCCTCGTTGCTCCCGGCGTTCCACCCGGTTCCAATAGGTTGCGGCGAAAATGGCGTCAAGCGGCCACCACGCATTCCGCGCGGTTTCCTCTGCAAGAATGTGGCCCTGCGCATCGAGCCTCGCGGCCACAGCGGTGGCCGTGCATATTAGTGGATAATTAGGGATAGCGGCAGGTCACGAGAAACTCCATGCCCGGGCCACCGTTGAGAATAGGAGGAGGACTGCGCCATGCGGCCGGCAAGCCCCGACAACGGAATGAACACCTGGGAGGGCTTGTCGCGATCCGGGTGCCAGGAGTTGTTGCGCTACGCCATAGATTGCCTTGCGATAGACGGCACCGCCACGCTTTCACCGCGTGACCGAGCGCGGCTCGCCTCGGCTGCCGCCGTGCTCAAGCAAATCCGCGAGGATCTGCAGAGAAGCGCCGACAGCAAAGCCGATCCACGAAAATCCGAAACCAGAACAAGTGCATAACGCCACGGAAAGACGATGCAGGTCGACTTGATGCCTGTCGCTCAATCCGGCCGGCGTCGCCGCTCCCACCAGACGACGAAGCGGCGCCGGTGGCGGCGTACCATGGCGAATTCATAGGAGAGCACCAGCAATCCGATCGGGATCATCCAGAAGCCGAGAATTGGCAGGAAACCGAGAATACCGCCGATGGTCAAAAGGATGCCGATGGTGATTCTGAGGCCGCGCGACTGCGGCATGGTGAACTCGCGCCCGAAAATCGAGATCTTTCGGGCCGGAGTCCGGTTTTCGTCTGCTGCCGTCATCGCCAATGGCTGCCTGTGTGGTCGCTTCTCTGGTCGTTCGAAAATATCATTTTACGAAAGCCGCGACCGCCCTTTTCGGTTCCGCGCCCGTCGCCAGGACGGCTAATATGAGGGCGGACGCCACCGATTGCGAGAAACCGCGCGAAAAAGTCTCGGAAAAAAGCGAAATGCTGCTTTGCAAAGCCGAAAGGTGTTTGCTATAGGCTGCGCCACTTGCTCAAAGAGCCTCCGTTCCCCGGTAGCTCAGTGGTAGAGCAACCGGCTGTTAACCGGTTGGTCGCTGGTTCGAATCCGGCCCGGGGAGCCAAATATTTCCAAGCACTTACCGAAAATGCAAAATTGCCGATTTTGGCGATAGGTACGGTATAGGTACGCAACTCGACTTCGCTAGGCCTTGATCACACGGGGCTCGCTAAGGAGAGAAACGAGCATGGAACGCTTATCTGACGATCTGATTTGCCTTCAGTGGAAGCGGCCTCGATGGAATTGGCGCGCCGGCGCGCCAGCTTGGACGCTTCGCCTTGCCGAAAGTTTGGCGATCGGCGTCGTGATCGGTGTAGGCTTAGCGGTCGGAATTGTTCTGGCGAGATGAGATGACTAATCCCGTCGGCCTCAAGCAGGTATCGGCAAGGCTGTGGGAGATGCCTCAGCCCCTGGGGCATTTTGCTGGCGAACTGCTGAAACGCGGCAGATCCTACTACCAAGCCTTTCAGATCATTGCCGAGCGCCACGACGTAGGCCTCAGTTATCCGGCCTATTTCCTACTCGCCCATGCTGTGGAGGTCATCCTCAAATCGTACCTAGCCTTCAAAGGCGTCTCGAAGCTGGACCTGCGCCGCAAGCCTTTCGGTCACGACATCGACTATATTTTCTCGGAATGCGAGCGACGGGGGCTTGTCATCACCGACCAGTTGATGAAGCCGCTGGCCGAGGGGCTCGGCCATATAAATCAAGATTATGACCTCCGATATCCAACTGGCTTCAACCTGTCGATCGCGGGGCCAAAGCATTACATCCCTCCGGTCGACGCCTTGATTGCCGTTATCGCACCAGTCGTCGAACAGGCCGCCATAATGGCTGACCTTCAGTTTGCCGCTGACACGCGGCATCTTCGCGGCAAGGGCAAGATCCGATGGAGCGATTAATAGGTCCCCGGTAGCCTTGCCTTGGCCGCCGCCCACTGAACGCGGCGATATTTAAGAAGATGCGAAACAAAGCCCCTCCTGCGGCGTTTGACGCTCGTGCAATTGGAGAGGTTTGATAATGGACCCGGGAACCGCAGCAGTGATGGTTATGCTGTCGTGCAACTCCTCGCTGTGTCGGCCTATGAATTCACCGCCGGTACCCTACTCGTCCATGGACGATTGCCAGACGGCTCTCGCGGCGCGGTTGGCGCCATGGCCGAACGGCGAGATGGTTGGCCGATGCACAGCAGTCGACATGGCGGAGACTGGCTCGATCCCCGAGGGGTATGCGGCTGTTCAGGTCACGCGGGGCGTCGGCGCCAATGCTGCCACTATCACTTATTTCGTGCCTCACGGGAAATAGGAAAGGCCCGGAAGCCGAAGCCGCCGGGCCTTATCGTTTCCGATATTCAATGCTTGGTGGCCGACATCGCTTCCAGCAAATCCCAAGCCGAGTCTCTGTTGCGGTGCTTGCCGGGTATGCGGACCCAACATTGCTTACATGACACGCTGCCTTGAAGCGAAAGGCTTTGCTGTATGGCTTTCAAAAACATGCGCAACGAAGGCAGAGGAAGACAAAGCTCTCGCGGACCGGGCGGCCGGCCAGTTTCCAACTTGGGCTGTTGCAATGGCTCAGCAAGCCCACGCCCCTGTTGGCGGAGGGACGCGGGCCGATCGAGATACCCCCCTCGATCTTCGGCAAGGATCACTGCCGCAAGACAGGACTAATGTTCCGTCTCATTATTGAAATTTGTCCGGAGTGATTGGCAGCGGCCGGCGCGCCATCAGTTCGGGAACTTCCTGGCGCTGGCGACGTTCGCTCGCATGGCTCTCGTTACCGGCGTTGCATCTGCACTGGTGATTCTGTCTGTGGTGCTGCTCTTCACGCACGCAGCCCGTGACCTTCAGAGCTCACCTATCTATCATCGGATCCGCCGCCGACTGCGTTGAGCGGTTTAGGGCTTCCGTGATCACGCCATACCTACGTAGCGTCGAATCGGTGATGTTGGTTGTGCGGCGGACCTGGTGTTCGCTCGGCCGGCGCCTTGCTCATAGCCCACCCAGCTCCCAACTTGGTGCCGGCCACCTTTCACCCGAGCGTCGCTTTAAACCTTACAAATCTGTATGTGGTCGATTGAGCCCACGCTGGGTTAGGAATGCCGCTGGCAGCGAAAATGTCCCCGCTGCCCGGTGGGACACCCTACATTTCCCGCTAATGGCCCGCTGCCTCCCCCAAGATCCGCCCTGGCAGCGGGCCTAGCGCCTGAACGTCGGCTTCCAGTCCTGATTCCGTGCCCGCTGAATGCCCTCGCAGTCAGGAATGACGGTGAAGTGCACCGAACGCCGATCGCGGCCGGCGGCCTTGCAATCCGAGCAGGTGAAGAGCCCGACCAAATCCTGGTGCATCGAGCCATGAGCAGGCCCAAGCCTGTCGATCAGCGCCTGAACCTGGCCATTGGCGATCTCCGTATGAGGAGCTCGCCGCAAAGGGGGATTATATTCCTCGCCCCGATCTCAATAGCAAAGTCTGTCCAGGCAAGCTGGGTCGGAATGTGAGTGTGCGACGGCTTATGGGCAAGTCGCACCCCCCTATCGGCCTTGGCGTTAGCACTGGGATCGCACTGGCCGGTTAAGCCGCACCTGTATCAGTCGTCACCGCCGCCACCGCCGCCGCCACCGCCGCCATCACCGCCGCCACCGCCGCCATCACCGCCGCCGCCGTTGCCGCCGTTGCCGCCGCTCCCACCACCAGCATGCTCGCCGCTCTGATGGTCGCCGCTCTCGCCGCTATCATCACCGGATTTATCACCCTGGTTGTCACCACCCTTTTGCTGGCCGGCGGTCGCGCTATCGTCACCCTGGTGGCCTGTGCTGGCGGTTTCGACCGCATCATCATCGTTCTGGTCGCCGGTAGTCATTGTCGCTGTACCAGCGTGATCGGACACCTGGCTTGCAAAGGCGTTCGCGGCCATGAAAATTCCCAGCGCACCGAGAGAAGTCGCTAACAGCAAGGGGAGCTTTTTCATCGTTTTCTCCAATGTCGGCTTGCCAGCCACAGTGACTGATTCCGGCTTTATCGTTCCGGGCACATTACGGCGCGCTTAAACGCAAAGGAGCAATTTTAGAGACTGCTAATTTTCTCGGTCGAGACTTTACCGATTTCGCATCCATGGACTCGGCCTTGGAGTGGAAGCGTTCTTCCCCTCGGGGAAGCCTCGCCTGATGGCCTAGTTCGGCGAGTTCGGCAGGAGGCTCAGGCAGCGTTCCTATCGCGTCGCTGGTTCGAATCCGGCCCGGGAGCCAATATTTCCAAGCGTCCGAAAGTTTCGGTTGAACAGGCTCGAAATGTCGGCGCGTGTTGGCTCGCTGTATCGTGACAGCGCGACCATTGCCGAACCGCATCGCAAGATGCGAACTTCCCAACCAGATGTTTCGTTGGGAAGCCATCATGCTCGTCTGCAAGACCGTAATGCCCATATGCAGGATTGTGCTCTGTGCGGCAGCGATCACGATTGCTGCGGTAAGCTTGGCCAATGCTCGGCCGGACACGCGCAATATGACCTGCGCGCAGACCCAGGCGCTGATCCAGACGCAGCATGCAGCGGTGCTGGCCACCGGGCCGAACACCTATGATCGCTACATCAGACAATTCGGCAACGAGTGCGACGTCCCTTACGTGCCGATGGTAGCCTATGTTCCGACCAGAGACGGTCAATGCATGGTCTACCAATGCGAGGAGCCCTCGCCTCAGGTTGGGTACTGATTGGCGGGTTCACCTCGCAAATCCCGAACGGATTGGCGTTTTCCAAGCTGGAAGTATCCACCCGCACCTCGTGGTGCTTGCGCGCGCACTACCGGCGCGCGATAGATGCGTCGGTTCAGGGAGGACTCATGCGCAAAATCCTGATATCGGCACTGCTAGCCGCGGCGGCGCTTCACGCGAATTGCGCCCTGGCGCTCGACAGCAACAGCACGCCCGTCGTCGTGACGCCGCTGGCGTCACGCACGACCACCGCTTCCGGCCAGCCTATCACGCTGCCGCAGAAGAACGTGCAGGTGCTGGTGTCGACCTATGACATCGCGGTGGGCGCGACCTTGCCGGTGCACCGCCACCCGTTCCCGCGCTACGCCTATGTCGAGGCCGGAACGCTGAAGGTCACCAATGTCGAGACCGGCAACAGCAACACCTACAAGACAGGCGATTTCATCATCGAAATGATCGGGCAGTGGCATCAGGCCACCAACATCGGCGATGGCCCGGTCAAGCTCCTGGTCATCGACCAGGTCGAGGAAGGCGCCAAGAATACGGAGTTGCGCCAGTAACCGCCTACGCTCCGAAAGCGGGAAGGCAATTCCGCCCGCCTTCCTTGCTGATGCAAACGGCACCTGCCCCGAGTGCACTCAGCCCCAGGTCCCGACCATCTGCCGTGTCGTCGCGTTCAGCCGGTTGAATGCGTTGATCAGGGCGATCTGGATGACCAAAACGGCAAGCGCCTTTTCGTCATAGTGCCGGGCGGCTTCCTGCCAGATATCGTCCGGCACCGCGTCCGGGCGATCAGCGAGCCTGGTGCCGGCCTCGGCCAGCGCCCGGGCTGCCCGCTCGGCCTCGGTGAAGTATGGCGTCTCGCGCCATGCCGCGAGCGCAAAGATGCGCTCGTCCTTCTCGCCGGCCGCCTTCAGTTCACGCGCATGCATGTCGACGCAGAGGGCACAGCTGTTGATCTGGCTGGCGCGCAGATGGATGAGCTTGCGCGTCACATAAGGCACGTCGGCCGCCTCCGTCGACTTGTCCAGCGCCAGCAGCGCCTGCAGGGCGCCGGGGATCAGCATCACCGGATTCTTGATTCTCGCTTGCATCGTCTTTCTCCTTTCGAGGGCGTGTTTTGCCGCGCCCGTATGCAGTGCATCCAGGTTTTCAGCCGATGGAATTGTCGGCTGCCGCCCGGCCACCAAGTGCCAATCAATAACCATATGGCTATGGTTTATCTCATAACCATGCAGTTATAAGACTGTCAAGCCGCGAAATGCCGCCTGGTCCAAATGGCGGGGCACCGTTCACGCTTTCGCGCCAGCCGCCCGGGTGCTAGGGCTGTCCGAAATATCATGAACTGGATCGCCCCTTGACCACACAAACCCACCCGCCGCTGATCGAAATCTGTGTCGAAGGCATTGATGGCCTGCTCGCCGCGCAGGCTGCCGGCGCCGACCGGGTCGAACTGTGCGCCAGCCTGGTCGAAGGCGGCATCACGCCGAGTCTCGGCACGGTGCGCGCCGCACTGGACCAGGCTACCGTGCCGTTTCATGTCATGGTGCGGCCGCGCGGCGGCGATTTTCTCTACAGCGAAACCGAATACCGCTCGATGCTCGCCGACGTCGCGGCGCTCAGAGATCTCGGCGTGCCCGGCGTCGTGTTTGGCTGCCTGAACGCCGACGGCACTATCGACGAGAAGCGCATGGGCGAACTGACGGAGGCCGCCGGCCCCCTGAACGTCACCTGCCATCGCGCCTTCGACATGACGCGCGATCCCAAGGAGGCGCTGGAAGCACTGATCCGCTGCAAGGTCGGCCGCGTGCTGACCAGCGGCCAGCGCGACACCGCCATCGAAGGCCTGCCGTTGCTGGCGGACCTGGTTCGCCAGGCCGGCGACCGCATCGTCATCCTCGGCTGCGGCGGGCTCGATCTCGCCAACATCGCCGAGGTGCACGAAAAGACCGGACTGGCCGAAATGCATTTCGCCGCGCTGAAGGACGTGCCGAGCGCCATGCGCTACCGCAATCCCAAGGTCGGCATGGGCGGCTCCGATCTCGATCGCGAATACCGCAACACATTGACCGACACCTCGCAAGTGGCGGCAACGATCGCTGCGGCCAAGGCATGACCTCATCGATCGACCATATCTCGCAAGGCGACGAAGCGGACATATTGGCGCTCAATAACGAACATGCCGCTGAATTGTCGTGGCTCGAAGCCGAACGGCTGTCGTACCTGCTTGGTGAAGCATTCTATGCGCGCCGCATCGGCGATCTCGAAGCCTTCATCATGACTTTCGACCAGGAAGCGAATTACGACAGCCCGAACTTCATCTGGTTCCGCGAGCGTTACACCAGCTTCATCTATGTCGACCGTGTCGTCGTCGCCGCGCATGCACGGGGCCGGGGGCATGCGCGCCGGCTTTATCAGGACCTGTTCGAGCAGGCAGTGCGCGCCGGCCACACGCTGGTGACCTGCGAGGTCAACGTCGATCCGCCCAATCCCGCCTCGGATGCCTTCCACGCGGCGCTTGGCTTCGCCGAAGTCGGCGACGCGGTGATCCATGGCGGCAAGAAAGCGGTGCGCTATTACGTCAAGCAGCTCGTTGCCTGACTCTGTGGTGCTGGCCACATCGAGAAGCCATGTCTAATATACGGTTCCGCCATCCGGAGGAACCGCGATGCCAAGCAACGTCTTCCGCTTCGACGAGAGCTGGCAGATTCCCGAAGGCACGCCACGGCAAGTCTGGGACGTGATCGCCGACGCCGAACTGCTGCCGCTGTGGTGGGGCGACGTCTACAAGGAAGTGGTGCCGCTCGACCGCAAGGGCAAGGCGTCGGTCGGTTCGCGCGCAAGGGCGCGGGCGCGCGGCGCCCTGCCCTATGAGCTGAACTTCATCATCGAGGCCGCCGAACTCGACCCCGGCCGGCTGGTCGTGGTGAAGACCTTTGGCGACTTCGACGGGCTGTGGCGGGCCGAACTGTCGCCGTCGGGCACCGGCACCCATGTGCAGCTGACCTGGCAGGTCACGGTCGAGAGGCCGATCCTCAAATTCCTCGCGCCGCTGTTGCGGCCGGCTTTCGCCTGGAACCATCGCTGGACAACGCCACGCGGCGAGGCCGGCCTGCGCCGCTACCTTGTCGAGCAAAAGGGCCGGTCGGCTTAGTTTACCAGTTGCGGTTGAGCCATTCGCGCGCCGGCCGCTCGACGAGGTAGTAGCTGCAGAGCGCGCAGGCAAAGACGGCAGCCAGCATCGGCCACGGGTTGCTGCCTTGCTCATAGACGAATTTGTAGAACGGCTGCTGCCACAGATAGAGCGAGTATGACCACAGGCCCAACGTCGCCATCGGCCAGGACGACAGCAGATTGGAAAGAATCGGTGTGCTGAAATCGAGCGCGTTGACGGCCAGCGCCAACAGCGGCACCGCCAAGAGATAGTGGATCGGCGTCGGTACGGGATCCATGAACAGGAGGACCGCGCCAGTAGCCGCTGCCAGGGCGACATAGGGCCCCTTCAACACCGCCGGCAGCCGGCCCTCGGCCTTGAGCAGGCAGATCGAAACCGACAGCAGGATCGAGGCGATGTGCACGTCGGTGCGCCAGTAAGTGGCCTCATAGTCCAGCTTGAACACCCAGTAGGACACCGCCCCGTTGGCCATGGCGAGCAACGCCAGCGCCAGCAGCAGCGGAATGACGCGGTTGCGGCTGGTGACGGTGGCGCTGATCAGCGCCAGGATCACATAGGCATGTTCCTCGACGCAGAGCGACCAGATATGATCTAGCGCCCCGGCGCGCGTGACGAGAATGCCGGCGTAATTGTAGGTGAAAGTCAGAGCTGTCAGTGCCGCCTTCCACTTGAAGGCGATGAACGTGCCGGAGAGCGCCATCATGGCAATGACGACGAAAACCAGAAGTGCCGGGTAAATGCGCGAGAAACGGCGCTTGAAGAACTTCTTCAGCGGATAGCGTTCGATAAACAGGATTTCGGCCATCAGCCGGCCGGAGAGGACGAAGAAGAACTCGACGCCCAGCACGCCGAGATTGATTCCCTGAACGGGGAAAAAATGGCCGATCAGCACCAGGGCGATCGACAGGCCGCGCCAGCCATCGAGATAAGCCAGTCGTGTCCTGGCTGGTCTGTCGGCGACGGCTCGGGACGGAACCATACCGGTCGCGGAAATTTCGGACATGCCGATCCTTTCGCATTGGTTATGCGAAAGGATCGGCGATACACATCCGAACCAGGCTCGCATGCCCGCCCCAATCCATACTGCAGTGCAATATAGATTTGTGCAAGTGCGAGATTGCCGTTATGGCGCGCTGCGGCAATTTCATCGGGAACTGGGTGGCGTCGGGTGGCCACGGACGAAAAAGGGGCCGCGACGGCCCCTTTCCTTATCCTCGGCGGCTCGTGAAGCGCCGAATCTCGCCAGTTTCAGGCGTTGGCAGCTGCCACCGCGCGCTTCGCCATGACCGCGATCAGACTGGCGCGGTAGTCTGATGAAGCGTGGATGTCGCTCATCAGGTTCTTCGCCGGCACTTTCACGCCATTGAGCGAGGCAGCGTCGAACGTCTTCGCCAGCGCCGCCTCGATCTCCTTCGAGCGGAAGACGCCATCATCCCCGGCGCCGGTCACGGCAACGCTGACACCATCCTTGCCCTTGACCACGAACACACCGACGATCGCGTAGCGCGAGGCCGGGTTGCGGAATTTTTCGTACGCAGCCTTTGCCGGCGCGGTGAAGGACACTGCCGTGACGATCTCGCCATCCTTCAATGCCGTTTCGAACAGTCCCTTGAAGAATTTGTCGGCCGTGATCTCACGCTTGTTGGTGACGATGGTCGCGCCCAGCGCCAGCAGCGCGGCCGGATAATCCGCTGCCGGATCGTTGTTGGCGATCGAGCCGCCGATCGTGCCCTTGTGGCGCACCGCCGGATCCCCGATCAGCGACGCCAGATGGGCAAGCGCCGGACAGGCTTTTTGCAGCTTCTGGTCGTTAGCGACATCATAGTGGGTGGTGGCGGCGCCGATGGTGACCGTCTTGCCGGATACCTTGACGCCTTGCAGATCCTTGATGCGCGACAAATCAACGAGATCGGACGGGGCGGCCAGCCGCGTCTTCATGGCAGGGATGAGTGTCATGCCGCCGGAGAGCAGCTTGGCGTCGCCGTTTTTCACGAGCTTCGCGGCATCCGCGACCGACGCGGCACGGTGATAATTGACCGAGTACATGGCTGTTCCCCCTCAATGCTTGGCGGCGCGGATCGCGGCCCACACGGTGGACGGCGAGGCCGGCATGGCGATATCGGCAATGCCGATGGCGTCGGTGATGGCGTTGATGACCGCCGGCGGCGAACCGATGGCGCCGGCCTCGCCGCAGCCCTTGATCCCCAACGGATTGCCCGGGCACGGCGTGTTCGAGGTAGAGACCTTGAACGACGGCAGGTCGCCAGCCCGCGGCATGGTATAATCCATGTAGCTCGCCGTCAGCAGCTGGCCGCTTGCATCGTAATGGGCGCCTTCCAGAAGCGCCTGACCGATCCCTTGCGCGATGCCGCCATGCACCTGGCCCTCGACGATCATCGGATTGATGATGTTGCCGAAATCGTCGGCCGCCACGAACTGGACGATCTCGGTCGTTCCGGTCTCCGGATCGATCTCGACCTCACAGATGTAGCAGCCCGCCGGGAATGTGAAGTTCGACGGATCGTAGAAGGCCGTCTCCTTTAAGCCCGGCTCCATGCCTGCCGGCAGATTGTGGGCGGTATAGGCGGCCAGCGCCACCTGGAACCACGGCACGTTCTTGTCGGTACCGGCGACCTTGAGGGCGCCGTTCTCGATGACGATGTCGCCTTCGTCGGCCTCGAGAAGGTGAGCCGCGATCTTCTTGGCCTTGGCCTCGACCTTGTCGAGCGCCTTCGATATCGCCGACATGCCGACCGCGCCCGAGCGCGAACCGTAGGTGCCCATGCCCATCTGCACCTTGTCGGTGTCGCCATGGACGATCGAAACCGAATCGATCGGCACCCCAAACCGCTGGTTGACCAGTTGCGCGAAGGTCGTCTCGTGGCCCTGGCCGTGGCTATGCGAGCCCGTCAGCACCTCGATCGTGCCGACGGCATTGACCCGCACTTCGGCCGATTCCCACAGGCCGACGCCGGCGCCGAGCGAGCCGACCGCCGCCGACGGCGCGATGCCGCAGGCCTCGATGTAGCAGCTCATGCCGATGCCGCGCAGCTTGCCCTGCTTTGCCGCCGCGGCCTTGCGCTTGGCAAAGCCGGCATAGTCCGACACGTTCATGGCGGCGTCGAGAGAGGCGCCATAGTCGCCGGCGTCATAGTTCATGATCACCGGGGTCTGGTGCGGGAACGTGGTGATGAAATTCTTGCGCCGCAACTCAGCCGGCGACACGCCGAGTTCCCGCGCCGCTGCTTCCATCGTGCGTTCAAGCAGGTAGGTCGCCTCCGGCCGCCCTGCCCCGCGATAGGCATCGACGGGTGCCGTGTTGGTGTAGACTGTCCGCACATTGGCGTGGATGGTGGGAATGTCGTACTGGCCCGACAAAAGCGTCGCGTAGAGATAGGTCGGCACGCAGGACGAGAACAGCGACATGTAGGCGCCGAGATTGGCGATCGTGTCGACCTTGAAACCGGTGATCCTGTTGTTCGTGTCGAAAGCCATTTCCACGGTCGAGACATGATCGCGGCCATGCGCGTCGGTGAGGAAGCTCTCGGTGCGGTCGGCGACCCATTTGACCGGCACGCCGGTCTTCTTGGAGGCCCACAGGCAGACGATCTCTTCCGGATAGATGTAGATCTTGGACCCAAAACCGCCGCCTACGTCAGGCGCGATGACGCGCAGCTTGTTTTCCGGCGCGACATTATAGAAGGCGCTCATCACCAATCGCGCGACATGCGGATTCTGCGATGTCGTCCAGCAGGTGTAGTGATCGTCGGCCTTGTCGTAATGGCCAAGCGCGGCGCGCGGCTCCATGGCGTTCGGCACCAGCCGGTTGTTGACGATCTTCATGCGAGTGACATGCGCCGCTGCCTTGATGGCGGCGTCGGTCGCCTTGGCATCGCCGATCTCCCAGTCGAAGATCAGATTGTTGTCGGCCTCGGGATGGATCTGCGGCGCGCCCTTTTCGAGCGCCTTGGTGGCCTCGACGACGGCCTTCAACTCCTTGTAGGTGATCTCGACCGCCTCGGCCGCGTCGCGCGCCTGGCCCTTGGTCTCGGCGACGACGATGACTACGGCGTCGCCGACATAGCGCACCTTGTCGAAGGCCAGCGGCGACCAGGCACCCATCTTCATCGGCGAACCGTCCTTGGAATGGATCATCCAGCCGCAGATGAGATTGCCGATGCCGTCCGCCTTGAGCTCCTTGCCGGTCAGGACACCGATGACGCCCGGCATGGCTTGCGCCTTCTTGACGTCGATCTTCTTGATCTGCGCATGCGCGTGCGGGCTGCGCACGAAGGCCGCATGCTTCATGCCGGGAACCACCATGTCGTCGACATAGCGGCCGGCGCCGGTGATGAACCTTTTGTCTTCCTTGCGCGCGACCCGAGCGCCAACACCTTCAATACCCATAAGAAATTCCTCCCGAGATTGTAGGGGAGTAGGTGAGTAAAGCAGTACGGCAGTGGGGAAAAATGGCTCTCTTTCCCTACTGCCCTACTGCCTTACTGCCCTACCGCCTCGTTCACGCAGCCTGTTTCGCCTTGCCCTTCGACGCCTTCGCCATCGTCTTCGATGCGGCGAGGATCGCCTTGACGATGTTGTGGTAGCCGGTGCAGCGGCAGATGTTGCCTTCCAGTTCGGCCCGCACCGTCGCCTCGTCGAGGCCTTCGGGATGGCGGCTGATCATGTCGGTTGCGGTCATGATCATGCCCGGCGTGCAGAACCCGCATTGCAGGCCGTGATGTTCCTTGAAGGCTGCCTGCACTGGATGCAGATCGGCGCCGTTGGCGAGACCCTCGATCGTCACTACGCTCGAGCCGGACGCCTGGACCGCAAGCATGGTGCAGGACTTGACCGCCTTGCCGTCGACATGGACCACGCAGGCCCCGCATTGCGAGGTATCGCACCCGACATGAGTGCCTGTAAGGCCGAGGTTATCGCGCAGGAAATGGACCAGAAGCGTTCGATCCTCGGCAACGCCGCTGACTCGCCTCCCGTTCACCATCAAAGAAACGTCCGACATGGTCCCTCCCTGGGTATCAACCTTGGTCATCACCTGCCGACGCGCCGCTGGCACTTCGGCCATGCGTTATTCGTACACCGCACAACGCGCAAAAAACAGCGCGACGGAAAAGGCCGATCATTGTACTTTCGGTCATGGCCCGGGCCGGAGGTGCATTCCCCCTCGCCCCATTGCCAAAACGCCGATTGGAAGCAACAATATCCTTCGACGCCCGCGCGCAAGAAGCTTGAAAAAAACAACGCGCATAAAGACAGCGTCGGAGGAAATGCGGGAGAACGCCGCTGACCAGTTCACGGACGCGCTACGCATGCGGCTTGTCGGCGCTGACCACGGATGAGCCCGATCCGGATATTTTCGCGCGCGCGGTGGCCTCGGAGGCTGCCGCGATCGACGCCGGCTTTGCCTTGCTGTTCTTTTCCCAGCGCCTCGTCGAGGCCGGCGCCCTGTCGCGGGCGCTCTCGGCCCACGCGCCGGGGCTCCACCATGCCGGCTGCTCCACCGCGGGCGAGATTACGCCGCAAGGGCTCGAGGAAGGCCATATGCTGGCCATGCTGCTGCCCTCGGCGTCGTTCACCGCCGTCAGCGCCATGGTCGACAATCTGTCCTCGTCGGGCATGGACAGGATCACCGGCGAGGTCGAGGCCTTGCGGCGCACACTGCGCGGCCGGCGCGGCGGCGAGCAGACCAGCAACACCTTCGCGCTCTGCTTCATCGACGGGCTGTCCTATGCCGAGGAAGCGGTCAGCTCCGCCATTCACTGGGGTCTTGACGACATACCCTTGCTCGGCGGCTCGGCCGGCGACGATCTGAAATTCGAGACGACGCGCCTGATCTCGAATGGCAGGGTCACCTCGGACAGCGCCATCATCGTGCTGATATCGACGGAAATTCCGTTCCATGTCTTCAAGACCGACAATTTCGTTCCGACCGACGAAAAGCTGGTGGTGACGGCGTCCGATGCCGATCACCGCATCGTGCGCGAGTTCAACGCCACCAACGCGGCCGAGGAATATGCCGCCTCCGTCGGCATCGTCCCGCAGACCCTGACGCCGCTGAGCTTCGCCTCGCATCCGGTGGTCGTGAAGGTGGGCGGTGAATATTACTGCCGCTCGATCCAGAGGATGCACGCCGATGGCTCACTGTCGTTCTTCTGCGCCATCGACGACGGTGTCGTGCTGTCGATCGCCCAGCCCAAGGACATGGTGGAATCGACGCGCGCCGCCCTGCGCGAGGTCGAGGAGAGGCTGGGCGGCATTGACCTGATCCTCGGCTTCGACTGCGTGCTGCGCCGGCTTGATGCGCGCAACCGGCAGGTCTTCCGCGACATTTCGGAACTCTACCGGGTCAACAACGTCGTCGGTTTCGGCACTTATGGCGAGCAGTACCGGTCGATGCATTTGAACCAGACCTTCACCGGCATCGCCTTCGGCGAACGGCAGGCGGCGGAATAAGATGCCGCTCAAGGACATAAACGACCTCGAAAAGCTGAAGAGGATCAACGCCGCTTTGGTCAGCCGCGTCGAGCGGTCCATGGACCAGCAGGGCAATGCATTCTCGCTGTTCCAGACCGCGATCTCGCTTGAAAACCGCGTGCGCACGCGCACCGAGGAGCTGCATTCGACGCTGCGTCGACTGGAACAGTCCAACATCGACCTCAGCGCGGCCAAGGAAAATGCCGAGCTGGCGAACCTTTCCAAGACAAGGTTCCTCGCCGCCGCCAGCCATGACGTGCTGCAGCCGTTGAACGCGGCCCACCTCTCCGTCTCGGCACTGGCCGAGGTGCAGACCAGCGACGAAGGCAGGAAGCTGGTGCGGCAGGTCGAGCGTTCGCTGGAAACGATGGAGGACCTGCTGCGCACCTTGCTCGACATCTCCAAGCTCGATGCCGGCGTGGTGCAGCCTGACATCGGCGATGTCAGCCTGGAGGCGCTGTTCTCGTCGCTGCGCTCGGATTTCCAGCCCGTGGCGGAAATGAAAGGATTGTCGCTGAAATTCCGACCGGTCAATGCCGTGGTCCGCTCCGACCGGACGCTGCTGCGCCGCATTTTGCAGAACATCCTCTCCAACGCGCTGGGCTATACCCGCTCGGGTGGCGTTCTTGTCGGCACAAGGCATCGCGGCGACACCATCCGCATCGATGTCGCCGACACGGGCTGCGGCATTCCCGACGACCAGCGCGAGGCGGTGTTCGAGGAGTTCCATCGCGGCACCTTGCCTGCCAATGCCGAACTCGATGGCGGCGGTCTTGGCCTCGGCCTTGCCATTGTCCGCCGCATGGCCGGCGCGCTCGGACATCCCGTGACCTTCTCGTCGAAGGTCGGGCGCGGCACGATCTTCCACATCGACGTCCCGGTCGGCATAGGTGCCCCCGCCGACGCCATCGCCAGCGCCACCAGCCTGGAGCGGTCGCGCGGCTACGGCCTGTTCGGCACCAGGGTGCTGCTGGTCGAGAACGACATCGAAGTGCTGGAGGCGATGACCTTCCTGCTCGAGCGCTGGCAGTGCCTGGTGCGGTCCGCAACCTCGACCGCCGATGCGCTGGGCCTGCTCGGCGACACCGACTGGGTGCCCGACATAGTCATTGCCGACCAGCATCTCGACGGCGGCGACCTCGGCACCGCCACCATATCGGAGGTCCGCGACTATCTCGGCCGCGCCGTGCCTGCGCTGATCGTCACCGCCGACAGTTCCGAAGCTGTCGCCAAGGCAGCCCGCGCTGGCGGCATCGAACTTATGCGCAAACCGCTGAAGCCGGCGCAGCTCAGAGCGCTGTTGGCGCACTTGCTGGCTTGAGCTCCATGGCCCCCTCATGATGAGAAGGCCAAGAGATCAAAACCCTGCCTGATCGCGAAACAGCTCCGCATTGTCGAGCTTCGACACCTCGATCACCGCCTGCGTGCGGCTATACACGTTGAGCTTGCGCAATATCTCCGAGACATGTGCCTTCACCGTCGTCTCGCCGACCTGCAACTCGTAGGCGATCTGCTTGTTGAGCAGGCCTTGGCGAAGCATCTGCAATACGCGCAGCTGCTGCGGCGTCAGCTTGGACAGGCGTTGGACCATGTCGGCGCGGTCGATGCTGTCGGCGTCCGCCGGCTGGCCTTCATAAGTTTCCGGCACATAGATAGCGCCGTCCATCACCGAGCGGATGGCGGCGGCCAGATCGCTCTTGCGCACCGATTTCGGGATGAAGCCGGCGGCGCCGTAGGACAGCGCCTCGGAAATGATCCTCGGCTCCTCATGGCCAGAGACGATCACCACCGGCAGGCGCGGATAACGGGTCCTCAGTTGCAGCAGCCCGTCGAAGCCGTGCACGTCGGGCATCGACAGGTCGAGCAGCGCAAGGTCGAACGGCTTGGCGTCGGCCAGCAGATCGAGTGCCTCGGCGATCGAGCGCGCCTCGACCGTATCGACTTCGGGATAGGCCATCTGCACGGCGCTGTGCAGCGCCTCGCGAAACAGCGGATGATCGTCGATGATCAGGAACCGGGCGCTATCGTTGGCTGCTGTCATGTGGCTCGTCCCGGTTTACCGGCCACACCATAGTCCCGCGACCATGGCCGGATTATTGGCAAATAGTCTATCGCCAGTCGATAGGATGCAGCACTGCAAAAGCAATGCGAACCCTGAATTTCTTATACAGCGCCGGCAAGGCCGTGCTTTATGACAAGCGATGCCTTGCCCGCCCCCCGAAATCGGTCGAAGGTGCCGCCATCATCCCGATATCCAGTGCAGAGACGCCATGACCGCCTTCGTCCTTCCCGTGCCGCCAACGCCTTCCGTCGCCATTAGCGGGTCGGCCGAGCGTTTTGCCGTGCGGCGCATTTTCTGCGTCGGCCGCAACTATGCGGCGCACGCGCGCGAGTTCGGCAACGATGAACGCGATCCCCCCTTCTTCTTCACCAAGCCGGCCGATGCCGTCGTTGATTCCGGCACGGAGATCCCCTACCCGCCGCTGACCGAAAACCTGCATTTCGAGATCGAACTCGTGGTCGCGATCGGGACGGCCGGCGTTCGCGTTGCCCGCGACAAGGCGCTGGATCATGTCTGGGGCTATGGCGTCGGCATCGACCTGACCCGCCGCGACCTGCAGGATGCAGCCAAGAAGGCGGCGCGACCGTGGGACTGGTCGAAGGCGTTCGACCGTTCCGCGCCTTGCGGTCCGCTTGTTCCGGCGCAGAAATCCGGACACCCGACGAAGGGGCGCATCTGGCTCGCCGTCGACGGCAAGGTCCGGCAGGACGCCGATCTCGCCGAACTGATCTGGCCAATTGCCGATATCGTCTCGATCTGCAGCGAGGGCGTCGAATTGCAGGCCGGCGACCTGATCTTCACCGGCACACCGGCCGGCGTTGGCGCGGTCAGGCCGGGCGAAACGATATCAGGCGGCGTCGACGGCATCGGCACGATCGAAGTGACCATCGGCCAGCCGTAGTGACCGCATGAGCGACATCGTCCTGCACAATTACTATCGCTCCTCCACCTCCTACAGGGCGCGGATCGCGCTGGAGATGAAAGGACTGAGCTACACCTATGTGCCGCATCATTTGCGCCATGGCGAGCACCTGGAACCGGCCTTTCTCGCGGTCAATCCGCAAGGACTGGTGCCGGCATTGGTGCTCGACGACGGCACGGTTTTGACGCAGTCGCTGGCGATCATCGAATACCTCGATGAGACTCAGCCCGCGCCGCCCCTCCTGCCGAAGGACGCACTTGGCCGGGCGCGTGTGAGGATGCTGGCGCAGATGATCGCCTGCGACATCCACCCGGTGAACAATCTGCGCGTGCTGACCTCGCTGCGCACCTTGTTCGGCGCCGGCGACCAGGACATCAAAAACTGGTTCCGCCACTGGGTGAACCAAGGTTTTCAGCCGTTGGAGAAGATTCTGGCGTCCTCGCCTCAGACCGGAACATTCTGCCATGGCGAGGCACCGGGCCTCGCCGACATCTGCCTGGCGGCGCAGATCGCCAGCAACGCCCGCTTCGGCGTCGACCTGGCGCCCTACCCGACGATCACCCGCATCAACGCCGCCTGCATGGCGCTGCCAGCCTTCCAGAAGGCCGCGCCGCAGAACCAGATCGACGCGGAGTAAGGCACCTACTGACCCAAGCGCAGCGTCAACGCCCAGACCAGCAACGCCAGTATGCCAATACCGGCGCCCAGCATACAGACGCCGCTCCAGCCGAAAACGCCATAGGCCATGGTCGAGGCGATCGAGCCGAGCGCGCTGCCGAGCGAATAGAAGATCATATAGCCGCCGACCAGGCGGCTACGCGCGTCCGGACGGCGGGCGAAAATCAGGCTCTGGTTGGTGACATGAATGGCCTGGATCGCCAGATCCAGCATGACGATGCCGGCGACGAGCAGCCATAGCGAGGAGCCCATGAAGGCGATCGGCAGCCAGGCCGCGATCATCAGAAGCAGGGCGAGGCCGGTGACCAATTGGCCGCGCCCGCGGTCGACGAGACCGCCCGTCCAGCGCGCGCCCAGCGCGCCGGCGACACCGGCAAGGCCGAACAGCCCGATTTCGGTATGCGAAAGCGAAAATGGCGCCGCGCTCAGCGGCAGCACCATCGGCGCCCACAGCACATTGAAGGTGGCGAAGATCAGCATGGCGAGCACGGCGCGTACGCGCAGCAACGGCTCCTGCACGAACAGCAGCAACACTGAGCCGAGCAGGCGCGGATAGAATGTGCGCGGCCGCTCCGCCTCGTGGCGCGGCAGCATGAAATAGAGAACCACCGACATGGCGAGCGTCAGCGCCGCCGAGACGAGATAGACCCAGCGCCAGCCGGCGAAATCGGCGACGACGCCGGCGACGAAGCGGGCAAGCAGAATGCCTGTTATGACGCCGCTGGTGACGGTGCCAACCGCCCGCCCGCGTTGCGACGGCACGGCAAGATCGGCGGCGTAAGCCACCAGCACCTGCACCACCGCGGCGAGCAGACCGACGATGGCGAGACTGGCCAGCAGCATCGCGGCGTTCGGCGCGATCCCGACCGCGATCAGCGCCACGGTGGAGAGGACCGCCTGCCCGGCGATCAGCTTGCGCCGGTCGAACAGATCGCCGAGCGGTACGATGAAGAACAGGCCCAGCGCGTAACCGATCTGCGTGACCGTCACCACGATGCCGACCGAGGCCGGTGCGATGGCGAAATCATGCGCCATCGCGTCGAGCAGCGGATGGGCGAAATAGACATTGGCGACGCTCAGGCCACAGGCGATGGCGAAGACCAGCGTGGTCAGTCCCGACAGTCCAGGTGGTGACGGCGCTGTGGCCTGTGACGGCTCATTCGACCGCTCTGCCTCCGTTGCCGCGCTGTTGGTCACCCACATATTCATGTTCGCCTCCAAAAATGGTTTCAAATTGAAACCTCTTGCTGGATAGACAGAACAGTTTTATGTTGCAACCAGAATGATTGATCTGGACCAACGATTGCCATGGTGAAACGGACGAGCCACCACGAAGCGGATTGCTTCATCGCGCGGCCGCTGGACGCGATCGGCGACTGGTGGTCGCTGCTCATCGTGCGCGACGCATTCGATGGCTTGCGACGTTTCGGCGAGTTCCAGAAGAGCCTTGGCGTCGCCAAGAACATCCTGTCGGCTCGGCTGCGCAATCTGGTCGCGCATGGCATACTGGAAACGGTTCCCGCGCCCGACGGCAGCGCACACCATGAATATGTGCTGACGCAAAAGGGGCGCGGCCTGTTCTATGTCCTGGTTGCCTTGCGCCAGTGGGGCGAGACCTATTTCTCCGGGCCGGGCGAGCCTTACACCTTCATGGTCGACACTGAGAGCGGCCGGCCGATCAGGCGCCTGGAGGTGCATGCCGAGGACGGGCGGCTGCTCGTTCCCGGCGACACAAGGCTCGCCGATTTCCGCAACCGGGAAAACAGCTGACCGCCCCGCTGGTTCGGCGGGCTGCCGTCTGGCGGAATCGATTTCCGCTTGACCGGCCAGGGAATCGGCTATCGTTTCGCTACATTGGCGTAGAGGGTGGAGTAATCGATGAAAGCCGTCGTCTTCGAGAAGTTCGGTGAAGCGCCGACGATCCAGACTGTTCCCGACCCCAAGCCGGCCGCCGATGGCGTCGTCATCAAGGTCGAGGCGACGGGCCTGTGCCGCAGCGACTGGCATGGCTGGATGGGCCATGATGACGGCATCACGCTGCCGCATGTTCCGGGACATGAGTTAGCGGGCATCGTCGTCGCCGCCGGCAAGCAGGTGAGCCGCTGGAAGGCCGGCGACCGCGTGACGGTACCGTTTGCCGTCGGCTGCGGCCGCTGCTTCGAATGCACGTCGGGCAATCATCAGGTGTGCGAGCACCAGACGCAGCCGGGCTTCACCGGCTGGGGCTCGTTCGCCGAATATGTCGGCATCGAGCATGCCGACACCAATCTGGTGCGCCTGCCGGAAGACATGGAATACGCTACCGCCGCCAGTCTCGGCTGCCGTTTCGTCACCTCGTTTCGCGCCATCGTCGACCAGGGCCGGGTGACGCCGGGCGAATGGGTGGCGGTGCATGGCTGCGGCGGCGTCGGCCTGTCGGCGATCATGATCGCCAGTTCGATGGGCGCCAATGTCATCGCCATCGATCTCACCGAAGAGAAGCTGGAATTCGCCAGAAAGATCGGCGCGGTGGCGACCATCAACGCGTCCACCACGCCGAATGTGGTCAAGGCGGTCAAGCAGATCACCAATGGCGGCGCGCATATGTCGATGGACGCGCTCGGCCATCCCACTACCTCGTTCAACTCGATCGCCAATCTGCGCCGGCGCGGCCGCCATGTGCAGGTCGGCCTCATGCTGGGCGAACATGCCCGCCCGCAGGTGCCGATGGACAAGGTCATCGCCTTCGAGCTCGAAATCCTCGGCAGCCACGGCATGCAGGCCTACCGCTACCAGGCGATGATGGACATGATCCACAACGGCAAGCTCAAGCCGGAATTGCTGGTCGGCAAGAAGATCAGCCTCGACGAGGCGCCGGCTGCCTTGATGGCGATGGGCGGGTTTGAGGGGATTGGCATTGGGGTGGTGACGAAGTTCTGAGCGTGAGAGCGCGGCTCCTGCCTAGCGCGCAAACTTCTTCGCTCCGAACACGCAGGCCACCACGCCCAGCGTGACGACCACCATCATCGGGCTGACCTGTTCGTGCAGCAGCGTCGCGGCCAGCGCCAGGCCGAAGAACGGCTGCAGCAGTTGCAACTGACCGACGGCGGCAATCCCGCCTTGCGCCAGGCCGCGATACCAGAAGACGAAACCGATCAGCATCGAGAACAGCGAGACATAGGCAAGACCAACCCAGGCGTGGGCGCCGACCGCGGCAAACGACGGCGGCAGCGTCGCGACAGTCAGCACCAGCATGATCGGCAGCGACAGCGTCAGCGCCCAGCAGATCACCTGCCAGCCGCCCAGCCTGCGCGACAGCGCGGCGCCCTCGGCATAGCCCAGGCCGCAGACGACGATGGCACCCAGCATCAGGCCATCGCCGACCGGCGAAGCGGTCACGCCCTGCATCAGGGCAAAACCCGCCACGAGCGCGCTGCCGATGCACGAAAACAGCCAGAACGCCGGTCTTGGCCGCTCGCCGCCGCGCAGCACGCCGAAGATCGCGGTTGCCAGCGGCAGCAGCCCGACGAAGATGATCGAGTGGGCTGACGTGACGTGCTTGAGCGCCAACGCGGTCAGCAGGGGAAAGCCGACCACCACGCCAAGCGCCACGATCACCAGCGACAAGAGATCGCCACGTTCCGGACGTTTCTGCCGGAACAGGAGCAGCACCACCAGGCCAAGCAGCCCGGCAATCGCGGCGCGTGCCGATGTCACGAAGGTCGGGTCGAAATCCATGACCGCCACGCGCGTCGCCGGCAGCGAGCCCGAGAAGATCAACACGCCGATGAATCCGTTCAGCCAGCCGCTCGCGGTCTTGTCCATCCCAGGCTCCATGTCTTTCGCCCTTTATCGGGCGGATGCCATGGCGCGACCAGAGACAATGGAGTACAATTCAACGAAACCGTAATGGGCGATTGAGCAGTACAGATGACGAACTTCGCTTTGGAAAAGGACGATGCGCCAGTACTCATCACGACCACTCTGGTCGAGACTGTCATGGCGACCATCCGCCAACGGATCGCCGCGCGCAGTCTTACGCCGGGAGCCCGGCTGCCGTCGATCCGCGCCTTCGCCAAATCCATGCGGGTATCCAAATCCACCGTCGTCGAAGCCTATGAGCGACTTGCCGCCGAAGGCACGATCCGCTCCCGGCCGGGCTCCGGCTTCTATGCCGCCGGCTCGCTGGCGCCGCTGTCGCTGGCCGAAATCGGCCCCCGCCTCGACCGTGCCGTCGACCCGCTCTGGGTCTCGCGCCAGTCGCTCGACGCCGGCGACGAGGACCTGAAGCCGGGCTGCGGCTGGCTACCGGCTTCCTGGATGCCGCAGGCCGGGCTGCGCCGCGCGCTCAGAATCGCTGCCCGCGCCGACGATGTGGCGCTTGCCGATTACGGCACGCCGCTCGGCCTGCCGCCGCTGCGGCAGTTGCTGGCACGGCGCATGGCCGGGCATGGCATCGAAGTTTCGCCTGAACAGATCATGCTGACGGAATCGGGCACGCAGGCCATCGACCTTCTATGCCGGTTCCTGATCGAGCCCGGCGACACGGTGCTGGTCGACGACCCCTGCTATTTCAATTTCCACGCTCTGCTGCGCGCCCACCGCGCCAAGGTCGTCAGCGTTCCCTACACGCCGTCGGGACCTGACATCGAGCTGTTCGCGCAGGCGCTCGCCGAACACCGGCCGCGCCTCTACATCACCAACTCCGCCATCCACAATCCGACCGGCGCGATCCTGTCGCCGGTCACCGCGCACCGGCTGCTCAAGCTCGCCGACCAGTCGGACCTGACCATCGTCGAGGACGACATCTTCGCCGATTTCGAACATGCCTCGGCCCCTCGCCTGGCGGCCTTCGATGGCCTCAGCCGTGTCGTCCAAATCGGCAGCTTCTCCAAGACGCTGTCGGCCTCGGTGCGCTGCGGGTTTATCGCCGCGCCGCGCGACTGGATCGACGGCCTGACCGATCTCAAGATCGCCACCACATTCGGCGGCGGACGGCTGGCTGCCGAACTGGTGCTGACGCTGCTGAAGGACGGCAGCTACCGCAAGCACATGGATCTGCTGCGCGCCAGGCTCGCGCGCGCCATGGCCGAAACCGGCACGCGGCTGAAGGCGATCGGCATCACGCCTTGGATCGACCAGCCGGCCGGCCTGTTCCTGTGGTGCGGCCTGCCGGATGGCGTCGACGCGGCCGAGGTCGCACGCCGCGCCTTGGCCGACAACGTGGTGCTGGCGCCCGGCAATGCGTTCAGCCTCTCCCAGAGGGCCAGCCGTTTCCTGCGCTTCAACGTCGCCCAGTGCGAAGACCCACGGATTTTCAAGGTTCTCGAGGCGGCGATGGCGCGCTGATCTCAGCGGTTCGCGCAGATCTCGCGCACGCAGTCACGCAACCAGCGTTGTGCCGGATCGGCATCGAGACGCGGATGCCAGAGCATCGAGATGGTGACGTCCATGGTGTCGACCGGCAACGCAAAACTGTGCATGCCGGCGCGCGCACCTCCCGTATGCCGCTCGGGCACGCTGGCGATCAGGTCCGAGGCGCGCGCCATGGCAACTGCCGCCGAAAAACCCGAGACCATGCACACGACCGTCCGCTGCAACCCGAGCGCGCTCAGCGCCTCGTCGATCGGTCCTCTCTCGCGGCCGCGCCTGGAAACGCTGATGTGTCGGCCCGCGGCGTAGCGTTCCGGCGTCACCGTGCCCTCGGTAAGTGGATGGCCGGGTCGTACCGCGCCGATGAAGCGATCGCGAAACAGCGCCTGGATGCGCACTTCGGGTCCGGTTTCGCCGGCAACGCCGATTTCCAGGTCGATCGCCGCGTCGCGCAGCGACATCGCATCCTTGTCGGACTTCGGCGCGAAACGCAGCCGCACATCGGGCGCATCGGCCCCGATCCGGGCGACGAGGCGAGGCCCGAATTCCTCGACGAAGCCCTCATTGGTGCGCAATGTGAAGACCCTGTTCAGGCTCGACGGATCAAGCAATTCGGCAGGACGCAGCAGAGCCTCCGCATCCTGGACCACAGGGCCGACTTGCCGCCGCAATTCCTCCGCGCGCGGCGTCGCCACCAGGCCGCGCCCGGCGCGGACCAGCAATGGATCGCCCGTTGCCTCTCGCAGCCGTGCCAGCGTGCGGCTCATTGCCGAGGGACTGAGCCGCAATCGACGCGCCGCGCGGGCCACGCTGCCTTCCGCCAGCAGCACGTCCAGAGCAAAAAGCAGGTTGAGATCGGGCGATGTCATCCGCCCATCATACATGATGTGGCGCTCAACGCACGAATATGATGCAAATGCTGCGCCTTCCGCCATATATACCGAAAGGCTAGATCTCCGACAGCTCCGGTCTCGGAGCCAATCAAAAGGAGATCGCCATGCCAGTCGCCGCGCAAAATCGGCTGAAATCAGCGCAACAGGACCAATCGGTCGGCTGGGCACTCGCAAGCCTGTCGCTCGCCACGCTGCTGTCATCGCTCGGAACCAGCATTGCCAGCGTCGGGCTGCCATCACTGATGCAGGCGTTCGGGGCGTCGTTCCAGGCCGTGCAATGGGTGGTCCTTGCCTATCTCCTGGCCATCACCACGCTGATCGTCAGCGCCGGGCGGCTGGCCGACATGTTCGGCCGCCGGCCGCTGCTGCTCGGCGGCATCGCGCTGTTCACGGCGGCATCGGTGCTCTGCGGCCTGGCGCCGACGCTCTGGCTGCTGATCGCCGCGCGCGCCGTGCAAGGGCTTGGTGCGGCACTGATGATGGCGCTCACGCTGGCCTTTGTCGCCGAGACGGTGAGCAAGGAGCGGTCCGGCAGCGCCATGGGCCTGCTCGGCGCCATGTCGGCGATCGGCACGACGCTCGGCCCCTCGCTCGGCGGTCTGCTGATCGCCGGTCTCAGCTGGCGGGCGATCTTTCTCGTCAATGTCCCGCTTGGCATTCTGACCTTCGCCCTCGCCTGGCGTGCCTTGCCTGCCAGCAAAAAGAGCGCGCAGGCCGCTCAAGGCAAATTCGATGCGATGGGCACTATCCTGCTGGCCCTGACGCTGGCCGCCTATGCGCTGGCCATGACACTTGGCCGGGGCAATTTCGGTCCGCTCAACATCGGCCTGCTGGCCGCGACCTCTACCGGCATCATTCTGTTCGGGGTCGCACAGATGAATGCGAAGAGCCCGCTGATCCAGCTTGCCGGCTTCCGTGACCCGCGCCTCAGCATCAGTCTGGCCATGAACGTGATCGTCGCAACGGTAATGATGGCGACGCTGGTGGTTGCACCGTTCTATCTGTCGCGAGGGCTGGGACTCGACGCCGCCATGGTAGGCGTGGTGCTGTCCACCGGCCCGCTTGTCTCGGCACTGTCGGCGCTGCTGGCCGGACGGCTTGCCGATCGCTTCGGAGCCAACAGGATGATGGTCGCCGGGCTGGTCAGTCTTGCCACCGGCACGTTCCTGCTGTCGCTCGCCATGACAAAGCTCGGTATTGCCAGTTATGTCGTTCCCATCACCGTCACCTGCTTCGGCTACGCCTTGTTTCAGACGTCCAACAATGCCGCCGTCATGAGCGGTGTCGGCGCCGGCGAACGCGGCGTCATATCGGGCCTACTCAACCTGTCGCGCAATCTCGGCCTCATCACCGGCGCGTCGATGATGGGCGCCATCTTCGCGATCGCGTCGGCCAAAGAGCAACAAGGGGTTGGTCAGCAGCTTCTGAGTTCCGAGGCAGCTGCCCGTGGAATGCAGGTCACCTTTCAGACAGCAACGGCGCTGGCGCTGGTCGCGCTGGTCCTCGCGCTGCTCTCGGCCCGCGTCGCTGGCCGTTTAGAACCTAGTGTTTCGTGAGGCACGATCTGCTTGCGACGGAGGCGTAACGTCCGTTAGACGCCGCGCAGAGATTGTTTCGAAATTCGCTCTGGCGAGTCATATGGTGGTGGTTTCGAGAACCGTAGCGCAGCGGACATTTGGTCCGTGAGCTCAGTTCTACTGCGACGCAGTAGAACGCGGAAGCGCAGAAAACGCCATCAGATGGCCGCCAGAGTAGAATTTCCAAGCAGGCTCTCAGGCCCCTGCCCGTTTGCGGCGCTCATAAAGCATGACCAGTGTTTCCGCCATCAGCGCCGGCTTTTCCTCGCCTTCGATCTCGACCGTGTTGGCGGCCTTCATCAGATACTGGCCGGGCCCCTTGTCCTCCATGGAAAGCAGGACGGTGCGCAGCCTGATGCGCGCGCCGACCTTGACCGGCGCGAGGAAGCGCACCTTGTCGAAGCCATAGTTGAAGGCGGCCTGGGTGTTTTCCGGCACGATACCCATGCCGAGCGCCAGCGCGCCGATGATCGACAATGTCAGGTAGCCATGCGCGATCGTCGTGCGGAACGGGCTTTGACGTCGCGCCCGTTCGGGGTCGACATGGATCCATTGATGATCACCGGTGCATTCGGCGAACTGGTTGATGCGGTCCTGGTCGACCGTGGTCCATTCCGAGACGCCGAGCTCCTGCCCGGACATCGTCCTCAACTGCTCGTAGGTCGGCGGCGTTTTAGGCCGTACTTCAGTCATTCCTGCTTTCCCGATCGCGTTCAACGCCTCCGGACCACGAACGGACCACCTCTGTCAATTCGCCCTGCGTGAATCCGTTCCGCTGAATCCCGGCTGAATGACGCCATGCCGCCTGTCGCGTGGCGCGAATGCAACTATGCGCGATGCCCGACCTGGCGTCTCGGCTCAAAAGCAAGAGACAGGCCGCGGAAGCCTATTTCTGCCCGTAGCCGGCGCGGATTTCCTCCATCGCCTCCTTGATGCGCGCACGCAGGATTTCGATCGATTCGGTGCCGGATTTCCTCGCCAGTTCAGCCACTTCACCGGCATTCTTGAGCGCGGCCTCGAAGGATTTCCTGGCGAACTCCGTCTGCTTGGCCATGATTTCCGCAGGATTGCCTGGCGCGCGATAACTCTGCGCCACATCGGCGACCTCGCGCAGCGTGTCCTGCAGCATCTCGCGTTGCCTCGACAACAGTGAGGTTGCTCCGGCAGCGCCGGCACGCGCGGATTTCTCCAGCGCTTCGAGGTTCTTGCGGTGATGCGCAAGGATCGCCTCGACATCGACACTGGGCACCTTCAGGTCGCGGCCGAACCTGCCGAACATGTCCATGAAGGAATCGGATTCCGGTTGTTTTGCCATGATGTCTTCTCCCCTTTGCCGCGGACGCGGGTGCCCTCGCCTGGAGCATAGCACTCGGATGCCGCGTGTCCATTTCGAAGACACGATCGACACGCATCAATTGACCGGGAGCAGCAGCTCGATCATGTAAAGCACGATACCCGCCAGCCCGCCGACGATCATGCCGTTGAACCTGATATATTGCAGGTCCCTGCCGATGTTCATCTCGATCAGCCGCGTCAGTTGCGCCAGGTCCCAGCGCTTGACCTGATCGGCGATGAATTTCGACACGCCGCTCTTCTGGTTTTCCACGAACGAAGCCAGCGCCACGACGAAACCCTGGTTCATGTCGGCCCGGATTTGTGGATCGCCGGCAAGATGGCGGCCGACCTCGACGAACATGTTGGCGAGATGCGCGCGGATCACCGAATTCGGCGCCTTGGCGTCCTGCTCGATGAACTGGCTGAGGCTCTCCCACATGTCGCCGGCCAGCGTCCTGACTTCGGGGCGGGCGAGGAAATCATGCTTCATCTTCTCGGCGCGCGTTGCATATTGCTTGGACGTGCGCAGCCGTTCGACGAAGCCTTGCGCGAAACGGTCGAACTCGGCGCGCATCGGATGGTCGGGATCGGCCCGCACCTCGTCGAGCAGGGAACCTGCCGAGGCGACGATCTTCTTCAGGAGATAGGCATCGGCCCTGAACAGGTTGAACAGCGACGGCAGCTCCTCGCGAATCTTCTCGCGCATCGTCGCCAGCGCCTGTTCGTCGTTGAGGAACCTTCCGATCACCTTGATGAACTCGTCGAACAGTTTCTGGTGCCGGCGGTCGTCGGTGAGCGCCGAAAGGAGTTCCGCCGCCAACGGCGCCAGCGGCACCTTTTCGATCTGCTCCAGCATGCGGCTGGTGACGAAGCCGCGCAGGCCGGACTGCTCGACCGCGGCCAGCGTCTGCGGCACCAGTCGCACGACGAAACGCGACAGGCCGGCAGCACGTTCGGCGTCGGCCAGCCAGTCGGCCACGAGTGCCGCGAAATCGACTTCGGCAAGTTTTTCCCGCACCGGCTCCGGCGCCAGGAAATTAGCTTCGATGAAGCGGCCGAGATTGTCAGCGATGCGGCTCTGGTTCTCCGGAATGATGGCGGTATGTGGGATCGGCAGTCCGAGCGGCCGCCTGAACAGCGCCACCACCGCGTACCAGTCAGCCAGGCCGCCAATGGTCGCCGCCTCGGCGAAGGCGGCAACGAACCCCAACCATGGATAGGAGTTCTCGAACGACTTGGCCAAAGCGAACACCAGCACGCAAAGCGCCAGCGCGGCCGTGGCGATGAATTTAGTGCGGCGCAACGCGGAGAGCTTGACCGCCGCATCGGCATCGAAACGGACTGGCACCAAGGACGGAGCCGATTGTGACATGGATGAACTGCTCCTCGTCGATCTCAGGTCGACCACCGGGTAGATCCCTGGTCGATCTCGGGGGCGATCTCGGGTCTATCTAGGGTTTCATCAGCCGAAATGCGCGTGACGACACGGCTCTCCCCGTATCTTGCCCGGTTGCGCACATAAAGTTGACGAGGATATTCATCTATAATGCGGAGCTAGTCTGGAATTGTTCCAAGGTATAGGCCATATTCGGGCCAAGGCCAGTGCGGCGAATCCGAAATCCCGGATCGGAGCACGCCAGCAAGGTTCTGGAAGCCGGCGTGGCTACATCGCGCCGGCGCCTGATGAGGACGAAAATGCGGCTTACACGCCAAACCAATTATGCCATGCGCATCTTGATGTATTGTGCCGCCAACAATGACCGGCTGAGCCGCATCCCCGAAATCGCGGCTGCCTATTCGGTGTCGGAACTGTTCCTGTTCAAGATCCTGCAACCGCTGGTCGAGCATGGTCTGGTCGAGACGGTGCGAGGCCGCAATGGCGGCGTCCGGCTTGGCCGCGCCGCGGAATCCATCAGCCTCTTCGATGTGGTGCGCGTGACGGAAGAGAGCTTCGCCATGGCCGAGTGCTTCGAGAACGACGCCGCCGAATGCCCGCTTGTCGACAGCTGCGCGCTGAATTCGGCGCTGCGCGAGGCACTCAACGCCTTCTTCGCCGTCCTCGCCCGCTACACGGTCGCCGATATGGTGGCGGCAAGGCCGAATGTGCGCAACCTGCTAGGCATCGACATGCTGGAGCGCCGCGCCCCGGCCGCCTGAGCTCGGACGCGCTCTAGCGGATTGAGTCTATTGATGTCCTAGAGTGCGACGCCACCTGTGACTTCGTCCTTCTAGGGCGAAGCAAGGAGCGACGCGACGCGCGTAGACCCTAGAATCCATGCCGTGACCGGCCGGCGCCGCAACGGTGCAGACCTAGCAACGTCAGCGCCAGCGCTTCTTCTGGATCGCCTCATTCTTCGGCTGATGTAACGGAATGGCAACTGTGTTCATGCGAAAGCTTTTTTGTCTCGAATGATGGCATTGAGGACGACAAGGAGCTTCCTTGCGACGGCGATGATGGCCAGCTTCTTCGAGCCTGAGCGGGCTGCGATGGCGGTATAGAAAGCCCTGAAGCGCTCACAAGCTCGGATGGCGCCGAGCGCAGCCATGTAGAGAGCACGGCGCACACGCGATCGGCCACCCTGGATCTGGCTCCTGCGGTTGAGCTTGCCGCTCTTGTTGTCGAAGGGGGCAAGGCCGGCGAGTGCGGCGATCGACTTGGGTGAGCG